>NZ_SORC01000003.1:0-433057 GCF_004366535.1 Paraburkholderia sp. BL6665CI2N2 | reverse complement strand
GGCAAATGGATGGGGCGGCGTTTGTCGCCGTCCATTGGCCTTGAGTTTCAAAATGTCGCTTTGGCCACCGAGTTCCCGGACGAAGACATCGCTTCGTTGCGACGGTTGCTGTGCGAACACAAGGTCCTGGTATTCCGCCAGCAAGACCTGACGCCGGCACAGCACGTCGCATTCGCACGCCGCTTTGGGGATCTGGAAGTGCATCCTTTTATCGGCCACCACCCGGACCACCGCGAACTCGTCACGTTCGTTCATAACAGCGACAGCCGTGGTATCGAGAACGTCTTCCATTCCGATACTTCGTTCTATCGCGAGCCCTCGATGGGCTCAATTCTTAGATGTGTGGAATGCCCGGAAGTAGGGGGAGACACCATCTTCGTCAATATGGTCACCGCGTATGAAGCACTTCCCCAAGCGGTCAAAGACAGGATTCGCGAGCTGGGCGCGATTCATGACACGTGTGTGGCATTCGGAAATCGTGAGCCGTCGGTCGAAGGACGAGAGGAGTTGCGCAAGAAATATCCCTCCGTCGAACACCCCGTCGTGCGCACCCATCCCGAAACGGGCGAGAAGATCCTGTTTGTCAACGAGGCATTTGCGACCCATTTCGCCAACTACCGGCAAGTGAACGACGGGATTTGGAATCAAGATGCGCCGACGCAAGCGCGCGACTTGTTCGCTTATCTGTTACGGCAGGCGCGCACCCCCGAATTCCAGGTACGCATTCAATGGGAGAAGGACACGGTTGTCTTCTGGGACAACCGTGCCGTTCAGCATTATGCGATCTCGGACTATTACCCGAATACGCGCAGCATGATGCGCGCGACGATTATTGGCGATCGCCCGCGTTGAACGCCGTCATCCCTTTTTGTGAGCCGAGCCATCAATGAAAAACCTTTTATCGCCTGCCTTTCTCAACGGCAGCACGCGGCTGTTGCTCATCGACGGAAAGTGGGTCCCGGCACTATCCGGCAAGGTGTTTACGACCTGCAATCCCGCCAACGGAGTTGCGCTAGCGGAGGTCTCCGACGGGGGCGCGGAAGACATCAACATAGCTGTCGCGGCGGCTCGTCGAGCTTTCGAAAGCGGTCCGTGGCACAGCATGAAGCCTTTCGATCGCCAGCAGTGCCTGTTGCGGCTAGCCGACCTGATTGACGCGAATTTCGACGAACTGGCCTTGCTCGATACACTGGACATGGGGGCCCCGGTGGCTTCAATTGCCGGCAAGCGGCGACGCGCGGTCGCACTGCTACGTTACTACGCGGGCCTGGCGACTGCGCTCCACGGGCAGACCATCGACAACTCCCAACCCGGCAACATCTTCTCCCACACCGTTAAGGAACCGGTGGGCGTGGTCGGCGCCATCAACGCGTGGAACGGTCCGCTCGGCATGGCTATCTGGAAGACCGCTCCGGCACTCGCCGCAGGATGCACGATCGTGCTTAAGCCCGCGGAACAGGCACCGCTGTCCCCGCTGCGGTTTGGCGAGCTATGCCTGGAAGCAGGCATTCCGCCCGGCGTCGTGAACGTGGTACCAGGAGGTGCAGCTGCCGGTGCAGCCCTGGCCGCGCATCCCGACGTCGACAAGGTGGCCTTTACCGGCTCAACCGAAGTCGGTCGAAAGATCATCCAGGCGTCGGCCGGCAACATCAAGCGTGTGTCCCTGGAACTGGGCGGCAAGTCACCGAATATCGTCTTTGCCGATGCGGATATGGACCTCGCCGTTCCGGGTGCCGCGATGGCTGTATTCGCCAATACTGGGCAAGTCTGCAGCGCCGGCAGCCGGCTATTTGTCCAGCGTAGCGTTCATGACGAATTCGTGGCACGCCTGGGCGCGTTCGCGAAGTCGTTGCGGGTAGGTGATCCGACGTTCGAGGATACGCAACTCGGCCCGTTGGTATCGCAGGCACAACTGGACCGAGTCGAAACGTATCTGAAACTCGGCGCCGATCAGGGCGCCAAGCTGGTCGCAGGCGGTCATCGGCTGAAATCGGGCGGACTGGACGGCGGCTATTTCGTCGAACCTACTGTTTTTGCCGGCGTTCGGGACGAGATGGCCATCGCGACCGACGAGATCTTCGGGCCGGTCATCTCAGTGATGCCGTTCGATACAGTGGATGAAGCGATTTCCCGGGGTAATGCCACGTCCTACGGCTTAGGCAGTGGCGTGTGGACGCGTGATCTCAACAACGCATACAAGGTGTCCCGTGGCCTGCGCGCCGGTTCGGTGTGGATCAACTGTTATCAGGCAATGGACGCGGCCGTGCCGTTTGGCGGCTACAAGACAAGCGGTTATGGTCGCGAGTCCGGCATCGAACATATGGAGGAGTTCCTTCACACCAAAGCCGTCTGGACCCGAGTCTCTTGAACTACCTCGCGTGCCGCTTCGGCGGCCGCACGCGACAGCGCCCACCCGGCTCGGGGCGCGTTGACGGATGGGCGACGCCGCGGTCCGGCTTAGTGATTGTGCCAATGGAGATGTTTATGTATTTGCGAAACGCGTGGTATGCAGCGATGTGGTCGGAGACGCTCGGGGCCGGCAAGCTTGTCCCGAGAACCATCCTTGATGAACCACTGGTTTTCTTCCGTAAGACATCAGGTGAGGTCGCTGCGCTGACCGACCTCTGCCCTCACAAATTCGCCCCGTTGCATTTGGGGAAGCTACTGCCTGGCGATCGTGTGCAATGCGGTTACCATGGCCTGGAATTCGTGCCTTCCGGCGAATGCGTACGAAACCCGCACGGTTCCGAACGAATCTCGCCGAACTGCAAGGTCCGCAGCTATAGCGCGATCGAACGGCACTCGATGGTCTGGATCTGGATGGGCAGCGCTCCCGCAGACCCCTCTCTCGTTCCGGACTACTCATTCATGAACGACGATTCAGGATACGACATTACCCGAAGAGACTTCCTTCGGATCAATGCCAACTACCGCCTGGTCGCAGATAACTTGATGGATCTGAGCCACTCACCATACCTGCATGATGGTGTCATTGGAGGGCCCGACACCATCAAGGCGGAAATCCGCGTTGAGCAGGAAGGCAACACGGTGAAAGTCCACCGACCCAAGCAAAACGTACGCCCTACTGGCTTGCTGGACCGGGTGTACCGGAAGGACGGCGCTCGTGTCGATATCTGGTCGACGATTCGTTGGGCAGCACCGTGCTACATTCTCAACGACACGGGCGCCTATCCCCCCGGAGGCGAACGCTCCGATGGCGCCGGCGTGCTAGGTGCGCATCTGCTGACACCGGAAACCGAGGACACGACGCTGTACCACTTTGCGGCAGCGCGCACCGGGACATTGTTCGACAAGGACGAGGACCAGATCGCCTTCAGGCAATGGCTGTCGGACGCTCGGCGACATGCCTTCGCAAATCAGGATGAGCCGATAATCGAGGCGCAATATCAGATGCGCAAGACCTATCCCGCGGCAACCACCAAGCCGGTTCTGCTGGAAACCGATGCCGGTCCGGTTCGATGCAATCGGATTCTGGATGAGATGATTCTCAAAGAAAAGCTGCTTTCTTCGTAGGCCGCGAGTATCGACGCGCCCAGCGGCACCCGCAGCGAGTTCTTCGTGTTGCCGGGCGCCACTGGGCATGCAACCAGATCGCGGGCGCAATGGCCGCCTAATCCCCATTCGCGAAGCCTACGCTTCCTGCGCAAGCTCCCGACTCGACTAATCAACTAGAACAAGTAATCGCGATCGAGATCCTGGCGGCAAAGAAACATACAGAATAACCGGTACCCGACCAAGTCGATTGGCCGCGCCAGCCGGTCGAAATTGTTGCGGCGGCTCGCATTCAAGGCACGATGTTACGGACGAAATTCGACCGTCATCAACCACTGTGCTCGTTGAACAACCGGTGGAGCGCATAGGGTCATACGCTTGCAAAGGCGCCGTTGCCGGCTCGCCACTGTGCCTGTCCCGCAGCCCCATTTCTCACAATCGTGACGTAAACGCGGAGCGAGATGTCTTGGGCGCCGAGCTAGCGGAGTTCACCGATGGGAGACAGCATAACCCACATATAATCCAGATGAAATGAGAAACGCTTTCCGTTAGGAAAGCGAATCATTAATAAGTCGGACGATCAACGACTGAGGTATGCGCCTAGAACTTTAGGCGGTACGCAGCTGCGAGCAAGAGTTGATTCGCGCCCACTGAAGACGGCGCAATCGTATACATCACGACCTGCCCGTCATGCGTCGTCCCATAGTCGACGAACAGTGCCAGATCAGTGCGCTTTGACAAGAAATAATCCAACCCAACCTGCGCTATATTCCAGTGCGGTGAGCGCTCATAACCGCCGTATTTACCGGCGGTGTACGTATAGCCGGCCGAGAGTTCGAGATCCGGCTGTGCGTACCAGCCGACATTGGCGTCGTAGTTGGTCAGATGCAGGCTAGTATTGTCGAGGTAGGTGAAGCGAACGTCCGTGACGATGGCTGCCAGTGTGACATTACCCACCTTGTATTTGCCACCCACACCGAATACACGCTGCGTTCGTACACCCACCTTCGAGCTAAGCGGACTGGTGTGAAACAGCACGAATGGTACCCCGACGTAGTCGACGGTGGCTGCGCCATTGGCGTTGATCACAGTTCCCGGTCTGTCAAGGTTCGAGTACGCAGCACCCAGCTTTAATGGGCCGTATTCGTAGGAAAGGCCTGTGCTAAAAAGGCGGTTGTTCGCAAAGCTGGAATCGTTACTCATCGCATACATCACTTCGCCCTGAACCCCGCTGACAGTGGGCGTTCGATACTTGATCGAATTGTTGTAATGTACGCTCCCCAGAATATTGTCGTTATCACCAATATGTGCACCCAAGCCGGTACCCGCTACCATCATTGAATACTCGGCGAGATAATCGAAGCTTACCTCGAATTGGCGTCCCAGCGTAACCCTGCCCCATTGGCTGCCGCTCAGTCCGACGTATGCTTGCCGGCCGAACTCCAGCCCGAACTGTGCGTTGCCGTTCATGGAATTGAAGGCACTGTCGAGAGCAAAGATCGCTTGCAAGCCGCCACCAAGATCTTCGATCCCCTGAATGCCCCAGCGATTATTCTGCAAGCTGCCGGTCAACGTCGTGACAACCGATTTACCGCCTTCGTTATTCACATACCCGATGCCTCCCGACACAATCCCGTACAACGTTACCGAACTTTGTGCGTAAGAAGGTGCGTGAAAGATCAACCCTACAGCCACGCATATAGCCACACGTGAAGTTCGCGCGAATCGTGATTTACTCATCTCCGTCTCCAATTATGTTTTTTTAAACTGTGTTTTGCTACTGCCTACCGAAATAGCCATTGTCCACAGCCATTCGGCTGAACTCGATCATGCTGCTGCGTTCTCGGATCCAGACAGGCGGCATGCTGCGCCATCGGACAACGCATCGATCCAAATGGGCTCGATGACGATTGAAAGCGCTACTGCTGCCGTT
This sequence comes from Paraburkholderia sp. BL6665CI2N2, assembly GCF_004366535.1. Taxonomy (NCBI): domain Bacteria; kingdom Pseudomonadati; phylum Pseudomonadota; class Betaproteobacteria; order Burkholderiales; family Burkholderiaceae; genus Paraburkholderia; species Paraburkholderia sp. BL6665CI2N2. The sequence goes on along the minus strand of NZ_SORC01000003.1, from coordinate 427,611 downwards.
GCTCATACGACATGCTTCGTGGCGCTCGCTACAGGACTGCACGCTAAGGACTGCAGATTGCCCCGGCCAAGGGTCACGCACCAGACACCAACCTATCGCAAATAGCCGTTGCCACGTGTCGTTGTCAAACTGTGGCCGTCGACCGGCGCAACACGCGGCCTGCCAGCAAGACGCAGCACGCCGAGATAACAAAAACGACGACGACAACGACAAGGCCCGGAGCGAGATCATGCATTCTGTCTTGAACGTGACCAATGACCATCGGCCCAATCCAGCCTCCGAACAGCGCCCCAACCGAGCTGATCAGCGCAATCGCCGCTGGCTTGACTTTGGCCGGAAAGTAGGTTTGAGGAATCGCCCAGAAGATCGCGTACGAAGAGTAAACTCCGATGTTGGCAAGCATGAAGCCACCGAGAGAAGCGAACACTTCGTGCGAGATCGCGACGATGCCGTAACCTACCGCCGCCAGCAGCATGCAGGCGGACGCATGATAGATGCGCTCTCGCTTTCGATCGGAGTGCCGGCACAGAAAGGTCATGCCGACCATGCCGGCTAATGGCGGAACAGCGGAGATCAAGCCGATATAGCGTAGTGGAACGCCATTGGCGTGCATGATCTGCGGAAGCCAAACCGCCAATGACGCCGCGCCGCAGAAAATGCCAATAAAGGCCAGCGAAAGCAGGAACATTGCCGGACTTTTCAATAGCTGCCTCGCGGTCCCAATATCGTGCTTCACTTCGAGGCGCACATCCGCATCGACCTCTTCCTGCAGCCACTTGCGTTCGTGCTCTGCGAGCCAATGCGCGTCTTTGGGTCGATTTGTCAGATAGAAGATTCCGAAAATACCAAGGGCAACGGCGGGCAAACCTTCAAGCAGGAACAGCCATTTCCAGCCAGGCACGTTGAGCACTCCGTCGAGCTGAAGAATGGCGCCGGATATCAGGGAAGCAAGGACATACGCGCACGGAACCGCATAGGAAAACATGGCGTTATAGCGGGCCCGGTACGCCGACGGAATCCAGAAGCTCAGAAACAGAAAAACGCCCGGACTCAGCCCTGCCTCAGCCACCCCGAGCGCCGCGCGCACCACGTAAAAACCCATCGGTCCCTTGACGAATGCCATTGACATCGTCACGACGCCGAACAGCAATGCGATCCGCGTAAGCGTGACGCGCGCGCCGAATCGGGCCAGCATCAGATTGCTCGGCAGCTCGAAAATGGCATAGCCCAGAAAGAGTACGCCGACGCCGACGCTGAACATTTGTGACGTCAGGCCGAGATCGCGATTCATCGAAAAAGCAGCGAAGCCCAAATTGCCTCGATCGAGTATCGAAATCAGATAGAGCGCGAACAAATACCACATCATGCGCCGCCCGACCTTGCGAATGACATAGCTCTTGTCTTCGGCGACAGACGTGGGTGCGGCACGGTCGGGTTTCCGCTCAAGAGAGGGTGAGTGTGAAGGGGCAACCATGTCTGTCTCCGATTAATTAGATTTAAAACACATGCAGACGTCCGTTTATGTCGGACCAAGACCAGGCGCCGGAAAGAAGGCTTGTCACGGGCGATGCGAACTTGTCAATGTTCGACCGACGGAAAGTGGGGTGCATGAGAATGGCGCACTCCCGTAACCTGGTCCTCTAAACCTTTGTACGATGCATCGTCATCTTGTTCGCGCAACTGCACCCCGGACGGTGTCGACGATATGGCACGGGTCCGCCGGGTCACTGTCGCCGCGCCACGCGCATTGACCATCGGGACGGACCAATACCAGCCGCTGCTCGTATGCGGCCTGTGCTTCCGCGTTATTGATCACCACAACTTTGAGCGGCACCTTACGCTCCTGCGCCGCAGCGACCAACCCTTCGCCCGACGGAGCATCGTCACCGAACCGCAGTAAGACGAACTCTTTCCCGAACAGATCGAGCGTCGATACGTCCTTGTCCAGCCATACATGCGGCGCACGCGATCCAGGGCGAGCAGTCTGCGTATAGGTCGAGACGGTATCCGGTGGCGCAGGCGTTCCATCGGGCACAATGATGGGCGAGTTTTCGTACATGTAGCCGAGGTGAATACCCATACTGAACCATTCACGGCGCATCATTTCGGTATAGTCGTTGCCGAATTCCATCCGTGCCTGCGCACCCTCTGGCGTATCGTCGAATAATTCCTTTGGAGGCTGCTTCACTCTCGGATTGAGCATGCGCTTCAGATTGTCGGTGGCTTCGGCAACGTTGCGCAGTCCAACCGGACGCTGTTCGATTTCGTAGGACTCGAGAATATGGTCTCCACCCCACCCCTTGATCTTCGATTCCAGCTTCCACGACAGATTGACCGCATCCTGAATGCCGGTATTCATACCAAACCCGCCAGTGGGTGAAGTCAGATGAGCCGCATCACCAGCAAGGAATACGCGTTTTGTACCGTAACGCGACGCCACGAGTTGGCGCCTGACCCACGGCAGGACCGAGAGAATCTCGAAGTCGAAATCACGACCTACCGCCCGCATGATCGCGGCGCGCAATTCATCATTCGAGTAGCTTCGCCTGTCGGCACCCCCGACGACGGAAAAGCGCCATTGGTCACGCCCGTTTATCGCCACCAGCGTCGCCCAAGTGCCTTCCTCGCCGATAAAAATGTAGCGATAGGCCGGCTTCATATGATGCAATCGTTCCAGGCCGTCGCGACGGAAAATGACGTTCGTCGTATACGTCAACGCAACAGGGCCTTCCATCGGAATATCAAGCGCTTGCCGAACTGCGCTGGCGCCGCCGTCGGTGCCAACTAGATAACAGGCTTCAATCTCTTCGCTATCGCCAGTGCGCACGTTCCGCACCGTCGCAATTACGCCTTGCTCATGCTCAGAGAAGCTCACCAATTCGGTCTCGTAGCGCAGTGTCGCCAATTGCGAACGTTCAGCGAAACGCCGCAATACCGGATCAAAGAAGTTCTGCGGGCAACGCTCGCGCTTTTGCGGACTTTCTGGCGGACAGGGTTCCGCCCTCACGGAGGGAAACGGCTCGCGCCCGAATTCATACCCGTTGAGCGTCGTCACCCATGCGCAATCCTGAGGATATTCACGGTTATACCCAGCGTTTTCGACCCACGGAACAATACCCCAGCGCCGGCAGTATTCCATTGACCGGATGCCGACCATATCCATTTTTGCTTGACGGATGACGCCGTCAGACTTTTCGATCAGCGCGCACTCGATACCGCGCCAACCAAGGTCGCCGGCAAGGGAAAGACCGATCGGGCCAGCGCCAACGATCAGGACAGGAATTTTTCTGTTTGCCATGATTTCAATCTTTGAAGGAACGTTGATTAATTTCGAGTGGTTTCGAAACGGACTATCGGCACCGCATCCGTTTCCCTGACGGCCACCGTCATTTCCCCCACCCTTGCGATGCGAATGCTGACCTTGTCGCCGGGTTTGATTGGGCCAATTCCTTCAGGCGTGCCGGTGGCGATCACATCTCCGGGGTAAAGTGTCATGACAGACGACACCAATTCGATCAGTTCGGCCACGCCAACTATCATGTCGCGCGTATTGGCCTCCTGGCGGCACTCGCCATTGACGAAGAGCTGGTTGGTCAATTGCTGTGGGTCGCCGACTTCATCTGCGGTCACGATCCATGGCCCGATCGGCGTGAAGGTCTCGAACGACTTGCGCATGACGCGCTCTTCTTCGGCGACGTCTTTTTCGATGCGCATGGTGACGTCGATCAGACAGCTATATCCGAACACCGATGCCAATGCGTTCTCGCGCGTGACGTTTCGGGTCACCTTGCCGATGATGACTGCAAGCTCCGACTCGTGATCGAAACGGCGTCCCGACCCGCGCGGCAGTTCGATGCCGCGCGCAGGCCCGGTCAGCGACGCCGTCGACTTCATGAAAAATCCCTGCTCGCGCGCCGAACGACCTTTTTTGGTGACAGCCAAGCTGCCCATCTCGGCAATATGCTTGCGGTAGTTCGCAGGCGCCGCTACCACATGTACCGGGCACGGATTAGGCGGCAGCAGACTTACCGATGCCAACGGAATAGGTTGCGCCAAACTGCGTGCCTGCTGCACCGACGGCAGCAACTCGCCCCACGATGCAATCGCCCGGGTCATAAATACTGGGGGCCACGCACCGGACGCATTGGGGATGGCAGCGGTGATGTCGAAAATCGAATCTCCTTCCACCAGCCCGACACGATAATCATTAAAGACGGCAATCTTCATTTTTGCTCTCTAAGCTTAAGCAGGAAATTTCTATTCGGGCGCGTATTCTTCGCGGAGTAGACCGAGCGCTTTCATCAAGGGAACATCGTTGACCTGAAACATCGTCGCGCTCGCTTGCTGCGAGCCATTCACGTGTTCATACCAGCACCACGGAGGGATGGCGATGAAATCGCCGGCTTGCCAGTCGAACCGCTGGCCCTCGACGACGGTGGTACCACTGCCGCTAATGACATAGTTAAGGACGCTACCGGTGTGACGCTGACGCAGACAGCGACTTCCAGCGCGCATACGTTGCAAGCGCGTACCGATAGTCGGCAACGCAGGGCCGCCTGTCACAGGATTCTGATACTCAAGCTCGGTGTCGCTGTGTGGTTCGGCGGGCAGATGGCTTGCCGCTGCCAGCGCTTCCTCGGCCTGTTGCGCGGGGTAGATCAGCAACGGATTCACGCCGTCACGTACTGGTGCGCGCGCCGGCCGCATGATGCCGCTGCCGAACTGTTGCCAGGAGCGGCGTGGAAACTCCGATACGGGCTGTAGATCGACAGGAGACGGCTCGAAGAAAGTGGCATGCATGGCACGAACCAGCGAGATGTCGAGCACATCGAGCCAAATCATCGGCTTGTCGCCGCGATGCTCGTGGTCATGCCAGGTCCAGCCCGGCGTAACAACGAGATCGCCTTCATTCATCGGATATTGCTCGCCGTCGACTGTCGTGAACGCGCCATGTCCATGCATGATGAAGCGTAGCGCGTGGGCCGTATGCCGGTGTGCCGTCGCCACTTCGCCGGGCAGGATGTATTGAATCGACGCCCAGAACGTCGGCGTGGTGCCATACGGCAAGCCTGGATTGGTCAGGCGCAACGTCCGCCGATTGCCACCGGCCTCGAGCTTCAGGCCCGCGCCGACACGCTCCAGCATCGGCGCCAGGTCGTTCCACCTCCAGTGCAAAGGCAGCATGCTCGATTTGGGTTCCCTCGTAAACAAGGGAGGGTCGTCAACCTGGTGGACCCGGCAGTTGAATCGTTCGAGGTCGACGGCAAGGCTACGGCGCTCTTCTGCATCCGTCGTTCGGGTAACTGGTAATTCAGACATATCCATCTTCTCCGCGCTTCAGAGTAAACCATTTCGAGTCCGGTTTAACGACTCGCCACCTAAAGGTCGTACCTTTTTAAATATTGGACCATCGTAGTCTCGCCACGTCTTCGAGTCAATGGGGGATAGCTCGGGCGATTGATCAGATAACGGCCGGCATGTCAGCGGCATGGTGTTTTTCTGGGATGGTGCGCCGCTGGACCGAAGGTGATCACGGCAGCAATGACTTGCAGGTTGCAGGCAAGCTCGGAGCAGATGGCATGGCAAAAAAGGTATGACCTTAATAGACTAGAGATTCCTACGTTACAATTGCAGCCATTCCGGAACCGTCGATTGGAAATACGACAATGATTCTCAGCTTCGAACTGGACCGCACATGACTACCGCATCCGCGAAACCGCCCAATCCAAAGCGCCCTACGAAGGGGATCGACGTCAAGGAAAGTGCCGAACAGGACAGCGCCGTGACCGGGCAAACGAAGTTCAAGGTCGCACGGGCGCGACGCACCTATGAGGATATTTGCCTTCAGATCCGACTCGAGGTGAGCGAGGGGCGACTCAAGCCAGGAGACCGCCTTCCGCCAGAGCGCAACCTGGCGGAGCAATTCGGTGTGAGTCGCACAGCGGTGCGGGACGCGCTGCGCACGCTTGAAGTAGCGGGTGTGGTCGCTTGCGAGCGCGGAGTCAACGGCGGCGCTTTCATCCGGCACGGCGACCCCGGGATCATTACCCAGGCGGTGCAGGATATGGTGCTGCTCGGCCGTGTCACCACGGACAGCATCATCGAAGCACGTATCCTGCTGATGAACGATGCGTTGCGACTGGCCTGCAAGAGGGCGACCCACGTCGATCTGGACGCCATTGAGCGCGACATTGACTCGATTGAGCAGTTGACGCTCAGCGGGGATCTGACACGTCGCTCGACCCATCTCGTCGATTTCTATAGCCTCATTGCGCAAGCCACACACAATGAAGTCATTGTTATGTTGGTGGATTCGTTGTCCGAAATTTTTCGGCAGTTGCTGATTCGGCTCGGCCCGGCGCCGCGCAGCGATCTCGTCTCCGTACGGCGCCTTATTTTGCGGCATCTGCGAGCGCGCGACACCGATTCCGCCATCGAGGAGATGACGCGTCATTTGGAGCGCCTCAGTCGAGACCTGCTTTCGAAAGAGAAGAACCTGGGCCGGAAAACTTCATCACCGCACACTACCCGGTGAGGGGAGTCCAGGACCAACGCGTCCATAAGAACTAGCGCGTGCAGCCCAAGCTGGGCGCTGACTGTCCGCATGCCGGGCTCGGTTCGCCTCGATCGGGCGGGGTCTCGTGGCTCGATTCCCCTGCCCTGTCTGGCCAAGCTCCCACGGCGATGGCTCTCACAGATCGAGCACCAACATCGGTGATTTTGAACGCGAACAGCATGGAAGAAATCTGTCGTTCGCGGACCGCTCGTCGTCCGTCAAATACAAGTCCCGATGATCCGGCTCGCCGGACAGGACGCGCGTCAGGCATGTGCCGCAGACCCCCTGCTCGCACGAGGTGAGCACCTCGACGCCCGCCTTCGCAAGCGCTTCAATAACCGTTTCGTTTTCGCCGACATCGACCACCCGCCCGTTTCCGGCCAACCTGATCTGGAAAATCCCCTGCGTGCCCAGGGGTGGCTGGGACGCAGCAAAGTATTCTCGATGCACGTTGCGTCCGTCCCAACCAGCCGACCTCGCAGCATCTGACACCCCGTCGATAAAGCCGGCGGGCCCGCATACGTAGAGATGCTTTCCGAGCTCAGGCATCCTCAGCAATGCTTTAAAATCCGCGCGATGCTGTTCTCCGGCATTGTCGAAATATAGGCGGACTCGATCCGCGAAGGGTCCTTCGGTCAACTGCGACAGGAACGCGGCTCGAGACGGATCGCGAACGCAGTAGTGCAATTCGAAGGACACCCCCACTCTTACCAGATGCTCAGCCATACTCATGATTGGTGTAACGCCGATGCCCCCCGCAAACAGTACGATATGCGTCGCCGCTTCCGCCAGCGGAAAATGGTTTTTTGGCCTGCTGATCTCCAGCAGGTCACCTTCCGTAAGTGCGTGCATCGCGATCGAACCGCCGCGTGAATTCACCTCCCTCAGCACACCGATCCGATAGAGACTACGGTCGGCTGGACTGTTGCACAGCGAATACTGGCGAGTCATCCCGTTGCCCAGATCGACGTCGATATGTGCGCCAGCGGTAAAGGGCGGCAGCACCGAGCCATCGGGACTGACCAGTTCGAACACGCAGATGTCGGTTGCGACCGCGAATTTCCGGATAATTCTGACTTGCATACGGCGCCCACAAAAAAGATGCATAATTCTGATTCTGTTCTTGGCTGACCCTTTTCGCCATCAGGGTTTTCCGCATGGGATACACTTCTCGGCATGCAGACGGAGGAATAAATTATGAGGCACTTGGGCAGCACTGACGTGCGCGATGAAGCTCGAGCGGACGAGACAACCGCTGCATCTGACACCGCGCTAACGGAACTGGCCAGTTGGCTCGACCAGGGGTTGCTGCCCGAACTTGTCCCCACGCGGCAACGTCGAAGCTTGCGCACGGCGCTCGCGATGCTTGATGCCGGACGCACCCTGCTGGAGGACCGGTCCCTGGAAGAACTGTCAATTGAAGCGGTGTGCCAGGCAGCCGGCACCACCGTGGGGGCGTTCTACGGACGGTTCGAAAACAAGCTCGCATTCTTTGTGACGATGCAGCGACTACAAACCATCCGGACACAAATTTTCATCGGTGAAGTCATTCAGAAGTACGGTGACGGCCGTGCGGGAATTGCCGAATTGTGTGAGCAAATGGTGCTTATCACAGTGCGTACCTTTCGGTCTAACCGAGGCGTGCTGCGCGCCTCGCTCCAGCACACCGAGGAGAGCATGTGGGACCTGTTCAAGGAATCGGGTGACCGGTTTCGCGTCGTCATGGAAAAGCAACTTACCCCGCACCTGACTCATCTTCCTGCTACTGCCCGGCGGCTTCGCATCCTCTTTGCGTTCCAGTCGGTCGCCGGTGTGTTGGTGCACGCGACATTGAACGATCCGGGGCCGCTCAGCCTCGACGACTCGCGCCTCGTGCCGGAACTGATCAGATTGGTACAGAGCTACCTTCTGGCGCCTGCTGACACTGCGGCGACGCGCACTCGAAAAGGCGCAAAGTCCTAGCTCAGGTGGCTGCGGTGCAAATCGAGGGCTGCGACGGGTAGATTTGTCCCTGTACCTCGAGAGCGCGCCATTCCGGGGGCTGGCGTCACCGACCGATTTTTTCGACTGACCTCAGGCATCCCCTCGTTTATCGGACCCTGTTCGGGAAATTCAACCTCGTCAGCCCCCGTCTTTACGACTGCCCCTGCCAGAACCACGGCCGCCATAGTTCAAGCCCCCTGGCAGAGCCGCTGGGCACGCATTGCGCGCCGGAACTACTGTATTCTGGAGACCAGGTTCGCTTCACTGATGTCCTATGGGCTGAGCGTTGAGTTGCTGAGGGAAGTCCTGCCGATCCCCGAAGAGATCAACCCCACGTCCGTGCGGCGCCACCTGCAACGCGTTGCCGAACGGATCGAGGGTGAGGTGGGCGAGGAACAGTTCCAGTTCATTGAAGGTTGACCCAGCGATTGGGCGAAACAATCGCCACCGGGGCCACCCTTGACGGTCGGCCTGGATGGCGGCTATGCGCATGCTTCGGACCAGAAGTCGAAAACCGAAGGTTGGTTCGAGGTCATTGCTGGCGAGAGTGTCCAGACCGAGGGCGGCGCCAAGGTGTTTGCATTCGTCAACAAGTACGACACCAAGCCCAAGCGCCGGCTTTACGAGGTGCTGAAATCGCAGGGTCTGCAAATGAATTAGCAAGTCGTGTTTCTGTCGGATGGCGGCGACACCGTGCGTGATCTGCAGCACTATCTCAGCCCGGAATCCGAACATCTGCTCGACTGGTTCCACATCACCATGCGCTTGACCGTCATGAGGCATGATGATCAAGGGGATGACGGCGGAACTGAAGCCCGGCGGCAGATACCCGGAAACTTCAACCGGGCTGGCCGATCTGGAGAAACGCCTGGAAAGCGTCAAATGGAATCTCTGGCACGGCAATGTTCCGCACGCCCTGCAACGGATTGATGACCTGGATGACGATCTGGAGATGCTGGAAGAGAACCCGGCAAACAGGACGAAAATGCTCAAGGCGGTGCGAGAATTCCGCAGCTATATCGGGGCCAACCAGGCGTTCATTCCGAACTACGGCGACCGCTACCGGCACGACGAGACGATTTCCACGGCGTTTGTCGAGTCGACCGTGAACTATGTGGTCAGCAAGCGCTTTGGGAAAAAACAGCAGATGCGTTGGACCCAGCGCGGCGCGCATCTACTGCAGCAAATCCGCGTGCAGGTCCTGAACGACGATCTGCGGAAAACCTTCGCTCGCTGGTTTCCGGGAATGAGGGCGGAAGAACCAGCGGCGCTAAGGGAGGCGGCATAGAGACTCCAGCCCCCGGAATGGTTCACTCTCGAACAGCAGAGGCGTCGTGTCAGGAGATCTTCGGTACGCGACCGCCTACCGTCTTGGCGAAGTTCACACAGTCCCACACGAGCTCCCGACGGACACCTCCGCTTAATCAGCCCGATTCTCGACCAAAGCCAGCACACGCAGCGGACTACCCGAGCCGCTCTTTATCTTTAGAGGTGCCGAGACAATAAGCGCACCAGTCGGCGGCAGGAGGTCGAGGTTGGTCAAGCATTGAAGGCCGTAGCGATTCGCGCCGTGCATCAACGTATGGCACGGATAGGGGACAGCCCAAGAATAGGCCTGTCCTGCATCGGTATTGATTGTCTCCACACCAAAGCCATGGACGTGGCGCTCATGAATCATCCATTCCACAGCTTCCTGCGTTGGACCGGGCGTATGCGCCCCATCTTCTCCCAGATTGAGAAATGCGGCCGGCTCCGTACGCTTTGACCAGTCAGTACGGAACAGAACCCACGCGCCGGCGGGTATCTTGCCGTGCTGCTCTTCCCAACGCGCGAGGAAAGCGGGCGTGAGCAACCAGTCCGGATTCCCAGCGATCTCCGCGCTCGCATCCACGACAACTGCCGGCGCCACGAAGTTGCGCGCATCAATCGTATCGACAGAATTTTGTGGATGGTCCTTTCCAGTTACCCAGTGGACAGGTGCGTCGAAATGCGTGCCCGTATGCTCGCCGCAGGAGAAATTGTTCCAGTACCAGCCCGGTCCCTTCTCGTCGTAATGACTGATTGTCTCCATCTTGAACGCCCACACCTGCCCAAACTGCGGAGGCAACTGAAGCGCCGGAAACTCCGGAGACAGCGTCTGTGTGAGATCGACCACCCGCACGTCTCCACGAGCAAGGTCAACGGCTAGTTTACTGAGAGAGGAATGCATCGTTAAATCTCCTTGGCTAAAAAAGCTACTGCACGCGTACGGGCGATCATGATTGACTACGGGTGGTGGGTCAGTTGTTCGTCAGTTGATCGTTGAGCGGCTTCACGAGATCGAGTTGTGCCTTCAGCGGATCGGATTGGAGCGGTGACGCGGTACCTGCGGCGGTGACTTCAATATGCCCGTCCTGGGTTGCGTTATACACAGGCCAGACGGGACTGCTACCGCCGTTCGGGTTGCCCGCCTTGACGAAAGAGGCCCAGTAAGCGTTCGTGAGTTGCGCGACCTGTTCGTCCTGACTCGTGACCGCACTTCCATAGCTCGCCGAAAGCGTATCGAACACATACGGAAGCTCGGCTGCATGCACCGCGCCGCTCACCTGGCTTTGCACCGACTGCGCCACATACGAAAAGCGATACAGGTAGACCGTGTCGTTCTGACTCGTCAGCGCCCGCGCGACGAACCGCGCCGGTTCGTGCATCAACTGAACGCGCGCGATCTGCGCAGTCACGTCGTCGACGCTGGCGGTCCCCAAGGGATCGAACGCCGCTCTGGCGGCCACCAGATTCTGGGAACCGAAAATCGCATAGGCTGCGTCTTTGCTGGCGACCGCAACAGGGAACCCGAGATCCTCGTTGTTCGTGCCAATCAACATCGATACGTGATTGTATTGCCCATCGGCGTAAAGGTTGGCGGGGTTATCCAATACCAGTTGGCCATCTATCATGGGACCTGCGGAGAACGTCCCCGCCTGCGTACCCAGTGTCGTCGGACCCGCCGAGGTCGTCGCCGCCTGGGCACCCATGTTCGTGCAGTTCAGCCCGCCAAGCACCTGATCCGCCGACAGCGCGCGCAATGCCGCCAGAGCGTTCGCGTCGTTGCCCGTGATGCCGACGCTTTGCGCGAAGTTAGTGCCAAGCTGTTCGCCAGTCGCGCCAATGGCTTTCGTGTTGGTGGTCAGGTATCGTCCATACGTCTGATTAACACGGCCGCTGCCCGATTCGTCGATCGCTTTCTGGAACAGTCCCTTGGCTAAAGGCGACGTGATGAGCGAGTGCACCGATTCACCACCCGCCGATTCACCGGCGACCGTAACGTTTGCCGGATCACCGCCGAAGGCCGCGATATTGCGTTGCACCCATTGCAGCGCTGCGATCTGATCCATGTATCCGTAGTTGCCATGCAATTCAGTCGGGTTCTCCACACTCAACGCGGGATGGGCAAAGAACCCGAAGCGGCCAAGACGGTAATTGAGACTGACGAACACGATGCCCTGCTTTGCAAACTGGGTGCCGTCATAGACCGACACCGACGACCCGCCGTTGGTGTAGCAGCCACCGTGGATCCACACCATGACCGGCAGTTTCTTCGTGGTAGCGTTGGCGGGCCGCCACACGTTCACGTACAGGCAATCCTCCGAAGGCGTGGTGCCGATCGGCGTGGAGTCACCGGTAAATTCCAGCTGCATGCAATCGTGTCCGAACGAGGTCGCCGGACGGATCCCCGCCCAGGCGGCAGCGGCTTGCGGCGGTCGCCAGCGCAGAGCGCCGACAGGCGCCGCCGCGTAGGGAATGCCTTTGAAAGAATCCACCCCGTTGGAGAGAGCCCCTTGTACCATGCCCGTCTCGACTGGAACCACAGTAGGATCAGACGTAACCGTTCCACCGGAGCAACTCGCAAGGAGCACCACCGCGCCGGCGAGGCTCAGCTTAACAATGACGCCATCCGTGCAATAACTCGCCAATCTAACCAACGGTGCCGATTCTTTCATCATTTTGGGCTTCTCCAATTAGTCGTTGTTTGTTAGAAATCAGTCTGGAACTTCGGGTAACTCCGATCAGTACTTGCCGGACAGCAGATCGCCGCAACCAGCCACTTCCGCGCGCAGTTCGAGACGGCGCAACATTTGCCACGTCGTCGCGACCGCGGCAGAGACGGTCGGAATGCCCGACTCGTCCTGGACGCGTTGGATCGACGGCAGCGACCGCATCTGCACGCACGCGGACAGCACCAGCGCATCGATGTTGCTTCGGTCGAGGCGCTTGTAAATGTCGACCAGATTCGCCGGGTTCTGCGCGGCCACCTGCAGGTTGTCGTGGATTTCGAGCGCGATATAGTCCTTCACTTCGATGCCTTCGCTCTCGACATAGTCGACGACCATCTTCGTGAGCGGCTTCATATACGGGCAGACCACCGAGACGCGCTTCGCGCCCATCGCGTGCAGGCCGTCGACCAGTGCACCCGCGCTCGTCACCACTGGCGCGGGCGCGCCGTTCTCCACCGTCCGTCCATGCAAACGCTTCTCCGAGACGCGGTGATAACCGTGGCCCATGCTCATGATCGCGACAAGGCACGCATAGCCGAGCACGTCGACGCGCGCATCGGAAAGCTCGAGCGCGCAGCGGTCGCTGTCGCGATCCATCGCCTCCAGTTCCTCTTTCACGACTTTCTTCATCCGCATCCGGCTGGAGTGGAACGTGAAGCGCTCGTCGGAGTCGCGTTCTCGCATGCGAAACATCGCGGGAATTTCGGTTTCCATCGTCGTATTCGAAGACGGGACAATCTGCCCGATACGCAGAACGTGCTGCTGTGTCATCACTTGCTCTCCAGAATGTCGGGGGAGTTGAGTTCCGCCATCTCGGCGTCGAAGTCCCACGCGTCGTTGCCGGTATCGTTGAATTGCGCAGGCCCGAGCGGCCGGCGGTTCACGCGCAGATCGAACACGTCGAAGCGGTTGTAGTGGCCGGTGATGTCGTGCATCTGGCGCGGCTGGATGCAGCGCGACAGATCGATATCGGCGTAGACGATGCCCTCGTCGTCGATCAACGGCTCGCCGATCACACGGCCGTCCGGGCCGAGAACGCCGGAGAAGGCACTATTGCGGCGCCCCAACAGCTCGCGCGCGAGCGGATGCGATGCGCTGATCGCGTCGACGATTTCCGGCGAGACGGTCGAGCACGACACAATCGTGAACACCTTGCCTTCGAAGCTGTGCGCGGCGGCACGCAGGCGAATCGCCTCGGCCATGTCGTAATCCGGCGGCGCGACGGGCAGCGCGATGTAACTCGCTACGTGCACAAGCTCGCCTTGCGCCAGCAGGCTGAAACGGGCAAGCGTATTGGTGTTCTCGCCGCACGCCAGCGAACCGAGCGGTCCAACACTCGTGTCGTGCACACGCAGCGCCGATGCATCACCGTTCGCCCACGTCAGTTTTTCGGCCCACGTCGGCACGAGCTTGCGATGGCAGCCGAGAATGCGGCCCTCGTCGTTGATCGTGACGAGGGTGTTGTAGATCGTGCCGATGCCCGTGCGGCTGCGCTCGTTCACCCCAACTACGACATTGATACGGTTTGCTTTCGCGGCAGCCGCGATACGGCGGATTTCAGGTCCGGGGATTTCGACGGCGGACTTGCACAGCTTCTCGAACCACGGGCTGCCGTCGATTGGGTTCATCACCCAACTCCAGTACGGATAACCGGCGACAAACACTTCGGGGAACGCGACGAGGCGCGCACCGTTGCCCGCGGCTTCGCGGATCAGCGCGCAAACCTTGTCGACGGTGGCGTCCGTGTCGAGGAACACGGGGGCGGCCTGAACGGCCGCGGCCTTGAATTGCGGAAGATTCAGCATGGAAGACGTCTCCATCAGGATGTTGGGTGGGACGCGGCGACCGGATGCGGCCCGCCGGCTCAGATCGCGCGCGTGCGCTGGCTCAGACCGCCACGACCGGATGGCGCAGTTCTCCGATGCCTTCGACCTGTGCGAATACGACGTCGCCCGGCCACAGCCACTCCTGCGGATTGCGCCCCGCGCCGACGCCTTCCGGCGTGCCGGTCGCGATGATGTCGCCTGGCTCCAGCGCAATGCCCTTGCTGATATCCGCAATCAAGGACGGCACCTTGAACAGCATGTGACGCGTGTTCGAGCTTTGCTTGGTCACGCCGTTGACCATGAGGCTCAGATTCAACGTGTGCGGATCGGGGATTTCGTCGGCGGTAACGATGCACGGACCGAACGGCGCAAAGGTGTCCTGCCCCTTCGAATAGATCCACTGACCCGCGCGGCGGCAATCGCGTGCGCTCATGTCGATCATCACGCTGTAGCCGAACACGTACTGCAACGCATCCGCTTCGCTCACGCCCTTCGCGCGCGTGCCCATGATGACGGCCAGCTCGACCTCCCAATCGAGTTGCTGCGTGATCTGCCGGTTGTGCTCGATCGCATCGCCGGGGCCGATCACAGTCGTCGGTGGCTTCGAGAAAATCACCGGCTCCTTCGGCAGGTCCTTCGACGTATCGAGCGTCCGGCTTGATTCGGCAACGTGCTCAACGTAGTTCAGACCGATGCCGAAGATGTTTTTGCGCGGCCGCGGAATCGGCGCGAGCAGTTTGACGTTCTGCACCGGCACGGCCGTGCCGACAGGCCACCGGCCGCGATACTCATCAAGCAGCGCGCTTGTCGAGCGCACCGCCTGCGGACCGAGGTCGATGAACTCGAGCATGCCGGACGGCAGCGGCTGTCCCACGGCTTCGCCAAAACGCGTGAGACCGACGACGGCGCCGTCGACGATAGCGCCCAGGCGGGCAGCGGCGCAAACTTCAGGACGATAGGTGACGAGACGCATGGAATAACTCCGTAAATGCCGTACCTTCCGGGCGGCAACAAAACAAATGATTAAGAAACCAGTGGGTTGCGGTCAGCCTGACACGACTTGGTGGCCGCTGTTTTCGGCAAGGGCTTCTTCTCGATACAACCCGAGCGCCTGCATGACCGGCAGGTCGTTGAAACAGAACAGGCATGCGTCGTCCGACGAGGATGGGTTCACATGTTCGTGGAACGCCCACGACGGCACGCAGAAGATGTCGCGTTCAGTCCAGTCGAAGCGCTCGCCGTTGATGATCGAATAGCCGCTGCCTTTCGCGACCTGATAGAGGAAGCTGCCGGTGTGACGGTGCGCGCGGGTCGCTTCGCCGGGGCGGAGCAATTGCATGCTTGCGCCCATCGTCGGCATCACCGGGCCGCCGGTCACCGGGTTCACATAGTTCATCAGGACGCCGTCGAACGGCGAGCCGTCGGTTACGCACGCGTAGCGCGTGAGCGCCTCATAAGTCGGCTCCCACTCGTATTTGAAGAGCGGCGAGTAACGCTGATTCCAGTCGCCATTCTGCGGACGCAGGCTCGCGGTTCCCCAGATCGCGCTCGAATCGTCAACGGGATAAGTGACCGCCTGCCGCAGATCCGGATGCACGACATAAAAACCCGCCTCCAGCGCGTTGACCAGCGGAATGTCGAGCCCGTCCTGCCAGATGCACGGCGAACCTTCAGCCGCCACGCCGTGCTCGTGCCACGTACCGTTCGGCGTCAGCACGAAATCGTTTCTGCCAAGCGTCATCTTGTGGCCGTCCACGACCGTGTATGCGCCCGTACCTTCCATGATGAAGCGCAGCGCCGACGCCGAATGCGCATGCGCCCATGCCGCTTCGCCCGGATTCATCACCTGCAGCCCCGAGTACAGCCAACCCACGGCAGCCGACACATCGCGGCGCCCCGGATTGTTCAGATACACGACACGGCGGCCCGCCTTCTCCGGCGTCACCAGATCGACCGAACGCAACACGTGTTCGCGCAGATCGCGATAGCGCCACAGCACCGGTAACGATTCCGATTTCGGCTGCCACGGCTCGATCTTGTTGGCGACCGTCCATAGCGCGCCGGCCTTCAACTCGTCGAGCTGACTGTAGTAAGCGACGAGCTCCGGCGTATCCGCGACGTCGGCGCGGCCCGCCGTGCTCTCGCGATAGCGGTCATACGTGTTTTCAGTCATATCGATGCTCCACTTCATCACGGGTATTGAGGGGTCGGACGGTCCATGACAGTCACGACGACGTCCGGCGAAAATTGCGCTCCATCTGATCCTTCGCGAACAGGTACTGGCGCGGCCATTCCACACACCGGTATCCGAGCTTCGCGGTCTCGCGCAAAAGCCACGCCGGATTGGCCAGATGCGGGCGCGACAGCGCGCACAGGTCCGCACGGCCTGAGGCGATAATGCTGTTCACCTGGTCCGCGTCCGTGATCGCACCGACCGCGATAGTCGGCACATGGGCTTCGTTGCGCACACGGTCCGCGAACGGCGTCTGGTACATGCGGCCGTACACCGGTTTCTGCAGCGGCGTCACTTCGCCTGACGAACAGTCGATCATGTCCGCGCCGGCTGCCTTGAACATCCGGCCGATCTGCACGGCGTCGTCGGCATCGATGCCACCTTCGGTCCAGTCCGACGCCGAGATGCGAACTGAAATCGGCTTGCTGTCCGGCCACACGTCGCGCACGCCGCGCAGCACTTCGAGCGGGAAAGCCATGCGGTTGTCGAGCGAGCCGCCGTATTCGTCGCTACGGTGGTTCGAGAGCGGCGAGATGAAGCACGACAGCAAATAGCCGTGACCGGCCTGAAGCTCGATCCAGTCGAAGCCGGCCGCATCGGCGCGGCGCGTGGCCGCGACGAAGTCATCTCGTACCCGGACCATGTCGTCGCGGATCATCGCGCTCGGCGTCGCCGAGATGCCGGACAGATAGGGCAGCGCCGACGCCGATATCACCGGCCAGTTACCAGTTTCGAGCGGTTGGTCGGCCCTCTCCCAGCCGAGTTGCGCCGATCCGCGCCGGCCGGCATGGCCTAGCTGAATGCCGATGCGCGCACTGCTGCTGGCGTGCACGAAGCTGACGATCCGCTCGAACGCGGCAAGCTGCTCGTCGTTCCATAGCCCGGGGCAACCGGGCGTCGCCCTTGCGTCTCGCGACACTCCGGTCATCTCCACGATCACGAGGCCCGCGCCGCCAAGCGCGCGGCTGCCGAGATGGGCGATGTGGAAGTCGCCCGGCACTCCGTCGACGCAGGAGTACAGCGCGGTCGGAGATACGACGATACGATTCTTCAATTCGACACCGCGCACGCGGTACGGCGTCAGCATCGGCGGCACGGCTTCGCCGACGGATTGCGCACCCGCCTGCGAAGCCAGCCATGCTTCATAGCCTTCGAGCCAGGTGCGGTCACGGACCCGCAGATTCTCATGCGAAATGCGTTGCGAACGCGTGAGCAGCGAATACGCAAACTGCTCTGGCGCCAGACCCGCATAGCGCTCGACGTTCTCGAACCACTCGGTGGAATTGCGGGCGGCATTCTGGATCTTGAGTACTTCGACGCTACGCAGCGACTCGTAATGCGTCAGCTTGTCCTCTAGCGAGCCGGTTGCGCTCCGCAGGCTGTGCGCGAGTTCGATCGCATCTTCGAGCGCGAGCTTCGTGCCGGATCCGATCGAAAAGTGCGCGGTATGCGCGGCGTCACCCATCAGCACGACCGGCACCTTGCGGCCGCCTTTCTGTTCGGTCCAGTGAACCCACTCTTCGCAGATCACGCGCGGAAAGCGAATCCAGATCGCCGAGCCGCGCAGATGCGTCGCGTTGCTGATCAACGGTTGACCATCGAGGTATGGGGCAAACAGCTTCTCGCAGTAAGCGACACCCTCTTCCTGCGTCATGCCGCCGATGCCCGACGCCTCCCAGGTTTCCTCCGGTGTCTCCACGATGAACGTCGACATCCCGTCCTCGAAACGGTACGCGTGCGCCTGGAACCAGCCGTGCTCGGTCTGCACGAAAATGAAGTTGAAAGCGTCGAACGCCTTCCTGGTGCCTAGCCACACGAAACGGCAACGGCGCTGATCGATATCCGGCCGGAACGTGTCCTGATACTTGGCGCGCACGAAGCTGTTGATGCCGTCCGACGCGATCACGAGGTCGGCGTCGTACTTCTGCGCGAGCGCCTCGTCGTCCTGCACGAATTCCTCGAACACGAGCTGTACGCCGACCGCTTCGCAGCGCGCTTGAAGGATATTCAACAGTTTCTTGCGGCCGATGCCGATGAACCCGTGGCCGCCACTACGGATCGCCCGCCCTTTGAAGTTGATTTCAATGTCGCCCCAGCGATTGAATGCATCGCCGATCGTTGCGGCCGAAACCGGGTCTGCTTCGCGCAGGTTGTCCATCGTCGCATCGGAAAACACGACGCCCCAGCCGAACGTATCGTATGCGCGATTGCGCTCCACCACGATGACTTCGTTTTCTGGATCCTGCAATTTCATTAGTAAACCGAAATATAATCCGGAAGGTCCACCGCCGATGCATACAATCTTCATGTCTCTTTACCTCAGTTGCTTGCCTATCGCACGTGCAGCCGTCCGCCCGGCCACGCGCGCATTCGTACGCCGGATGCGGGAAGCGTCAGACGGGTAGCCGCCCCCCGATCGTCGTTCGCAGATCGTCGGGAATTTCAATCGCGCCATGGGTGTCGAGCGACGTCATCACGATGGTCTGCCGCGCCGTCATCCGTACGACGCCATCCTCGCCGACACAGGTCCAGACGAGCGTGAGCGACTTGTTGCCGAGCCGTTCGACGTCCAGCGCCAGCCACACGTGTTCGCCCATCTTGCTGACTGCCTTGAAGTCCACTTCGAGATGGACGGTCGGCATGCCGAGACGTCGGCCGATGATCACGCCGCGATAACCTTCAGGCAGCAGTGTGTCGATCCACGTTTCAATGAGATCGTTGAACAGCACGAAGTACTGCGGATAGAACACGATCCCTGCCGGATCGCATTCCGAAAAATGAATCTTGTGCTTTTGCGCAAATGTGTGGTCAATCATGATTGAATCTCCGCACGTTCCTGGCGCGCTCATGCAAGCGCATAACGGCGCAACGCTTCACGCAGCCGGTTGCCGTGCTCGTCGGCGAGCGCTGCGTCGCGCAGTTCGCGCAGCGTGGCGGGTGCGATTCTCGCGCCCGCCTTGACGACCACTGCCATCACCGTCTGATAGTTCTTCAGGCCGCGTGCGTGCGTGTCGCTGTAGCCCTTCACGAGACGCTGGCATTGCGCGACCTCGATAGCGAGCGCCGGATTCAGCTTCGCTGTTTCGACGATCCGCTCCAGCCAATCCTCGATACGCACGTTTTCGAGCTGGTAGCGCAGCGTGCTGCGACGCATGCCTCGCAGCCGCGACACCGCGTACAGCGTCAAATACCCGCGCAGCGAACTCGTGGTCACGACACGTCCCGAACGTGTAAAGCGCCGTACCAGGCGATGCACCCAATGCGGCCGGGCGAGCCAGCGGCCGAGCGCAGCGGGCAGCGTTTCGCAGATTTCCTCGATGCGTGGGTGCATGAATTCGTTGATCGCAAGCAGTTGGTTCTGCTGGGCCCGCACTTCGCCCCGGACCCGTTCGAAGCGGGAGCCACGCGTCTTGAGATCCGCTACGCGAATCGTGTCCTCATACGACATCCACAGCGCGAGATCGCGCGCGGTTTCGCGCAACAGTGTCGTGTCGTCGACTGCCAGCGCACTACGCAGTTCAGCAAGACGGTCCAGATAAAGCGCTGCATAAGCAGCGTCCTGATAGTCGATCAGACGTCGCACGCCTTCAATCGCGAAGGGCTGCGCCTCAGGCGGCACCTCGGCGTGCACGCGGGCGAGCAGTTTTGCAACCGCCGGATGACTGGGCACGCCCGGCGGTACGATTGACGGCCTCTCGCCCTGCGCCGGCTCCTCGGCGCCGCCGCGGCGATACGCGTGGTCGAAGGCGCGCAGACTCGGCTTCACACCGACGCCGCCACGCTCGATCGTTGCCTCGAACTGCTCGCGGCTAAACGGCAACACGCCCGTGCCGGCCAGCGCGCCCAACAGCACCGCACTGATCACGCTGCCGGTCGCCTCGGCGGCCGCTGCCATGTCGAAGCTGACCAGCCGCTTCGCCGCCTGCTTCGCGTGAGCGATCAACGCGTCGCTGTCGACGCGGCCGTCGCCCATCGCGGCCTTTTCGCCGATCGAGTAGACGCGGTGCGTGGAAGCCACCAGCGTCGTGCGGTCGGCCGTCACGAGACCGCGCTGGACCGCGCGGCCGGCTTCCATGAGCTCCGATGCGAGGACGACATCGACGTCGCCCGGCAACGGCATCAGTGCGAGTACCGGCGTGCGGTGGTCCGGATCGTCCGACTCACACGGGAACAGCTCTACGTAATAGATCGTTGCACCGGTTCTTTGCGCGACCCCGGGCACCGATGTGGTCTGTGCGTAATAACCGTTGTGCTCACCGAGGTCGACGATCCAGTCGGCAAGCACCCCGCCGCCTTCGCCACCCATGGCGAGAACGGCAACCTTGATGGGTTGGGCGTTGTTCATCAATTGTCTCCCTGAATCAGAACGCGAAGCGCGCGCGGCGCTGGGCATCGCGGCGTTGCAACCAGCCAATCACGGCATTGCGCACGCGCTGGCGCAGCTTGTCGAAGCGCGTCGGGTTGCTAACAATCTCCGCGCGATAAAACGACGGGCACAGGACGGCTGCGTGCGAAACCTCGCCGCACAGCCCGCAACCGACGCAACTGTCGAGCACGCTCGCCACCGGGTCGGTACGCAGCGGATCCGGATTCGGCTTGATCGACAGTGATGGGCAACCTGACAGGCGGATGCACGAGTGGTCGCCGGTGCAGGTATCCGAGTCGACACCGAAGCGCTCGCGCACTACACGCTCGCCCGCAGCAATCGCCTTGCGGGTCTTCGGTTTCTCGCGGCGCTGCTTGTTCAGCATGCATTCGCTCTGTGCGATCAGCACCTTCGGTCCCTTCGAACTGGTGGTGAGCGCTTCCCTCAGCGTCGCCATCATCGTCTTCAGGTCGTAGGTGTGGCGCACCGTCTTCACCCACTTCACGCCGACTCCACGCACCGCCTGCTCGATCTCGTGTCCCGTGCTGCGAGTCGGATTGAGCGCCGTCGACGACAGAATGTCCTGGCCGCCCGTTGCCGACGTGTAGCTGTTGTCGACCACGATCGTCAGGTTGTCGCTCTTGTTGAACACCGCGTTCGCGATGCCACTCGTGAGCCCGTTATGCCAGAAGCCACCATCTCCCATCACGGAGATCGCGCGCTTGTCGGCAGCCGCGTTGAGCGCGGAAGCACTTGCACTACCGAGCCCATAGCCCATGGTCGTCGCGCCGAGGTTGAACGGTGGCAGGATCGAGAACAGGTGGCAGCCGATATCGGCGCTGACATGATGTGCGCCGAGTTCGCGCTCAACGAGCTTCATCGCCGTAAAGATCGGGCGCTCAGGACAGCCGGTGCAGAATCCCGGCGGACGCGCATGCACATTGGTGTCGAGTGCCGCGACCGGGTCAAGCAGGGCAACTTCGGCCTGCGCGACTTCAGCAGACGCCGGCACCTGCGCGGAGGGCAACGAAGAAGCGGCCAACACCGGAATGACCTTCCGGGCAACCGGTTGCGGTTCGAGCACGCCATAGCGCTCGAAGAATGCGCGCAAGCCCTTGATGACCGTAGCGGTGTTGTACTCGCCGGCGAGCGGCAGCATGTCCTTGCCGTGCAGCGCCACCGTCGCTCCGCACTGCCGCAGAATCGAACTTGCATTTTGCTCGACGAAGTTCGGCTGACCTTCTTCGATCACCAGCACGGCACGCTTGCGCTCGCAAAAGCGCGCCCATTCGGAATCGATGAGCGGATACGCAACGTTCATCACATACAGCGGAATTTCCGATTCGCCGAATACGTCGGCAAGGCCGAGGCGCTCCAGCGCGCGCATGACCGTGTTGTAGCTGCCGCCCTGCATCGCGATGCCGATCTCACCAGCGTCCGCTGAGAAGACCTCGTTGAGTTGACGCTCTTCGACGAACTTGACCGCCGCCGGCCAGCGCTCATGAATCTTCTCGCGCTCATGCGTGAAGCTCGCGGGCGGCAGCACGATGCGACTGACGTCGCGGCTCGGGTTTTCGAGTGCATCCTTGATCGAGAACGCAGTGCGGCGATTATCCGACGCGATGAACTGGCCATGCACGTGGCACGCGCGGATCCGCAGTTGCAGCATGACCGGCGTATTGCTCGCTTCCGACAAATCGAAGCCGTCTTTCACCGCCTGCACGATGCAAGGCAAGTTCGGCCGCGGATCCAGCAACCATATCTGCGACTTCATCGCGAACGCGTGGCTGCGCTCCTGCATGATCGACGACCCTTCGCCGTAGTCCTCGCCGACGATGATGAGCGCGCCGCCCGTCACGCCGCCCGATGCTAGGTTTGCGAGTGCGTCCGATGCGACGTTGGTGCCGACGGTCGCCTTGAATGTCACGGCACCGCGCAGCGGATAGGTGACCGACGCAGCCAGCGACGCGGCTGCAGTGGCCTCGCTCGCGCTATTTTCGAAGCGGATGCCGTGATCGCTGAGGATATCCTGCGCGTCGGCCAGCACATCCATCAGGTGTGAAATCGGCGCCCCCTGATACCCGGCCACGTACGCGACCCCGGATTCCAGCAGCGCTTTGGTCACTGCGAGGATGCCCTCGCCGCTGAATAGTTCGCCAGCGCCTAAACGCAGCTTCTTCACTTCTTCGACAAACGACCGCTCAGCCATGACGTCTCTCTACCTTCCAGATTGATGCGATGCTTATGTCCACAGGGACCTTAGGCGCAATCCTTCAAATATCGACTCATCGAGACTCGCGGATTTACCGATACCGAAGCGCGCTTTTCACTGGAGCCAAGTATAGGCGGGGGAGGAGAGTTGACCTAATCAATCAAATTCGGACCCGACATAAAATCGTTTATGACGGCCGTGTGGCTTCAATCTTCGCGAAGGCTTTCGATAATCAGCGAGCGGAACCAACGGATTCCTTCTTCCGACTCGAAAGCGTCGTGCCAATGCACGGTGACTTCAACCTCGGGGATCTGGACCGGGATCGGATAGATGAGAAACTCGCCGTGCTCGTTGAACAGCCGCGCCACTCGCAGCGGCAAGGCGACCATCCATTCCGTGCGGCGAATGATCTGTGGGATGACCGTGAAATGAGGCACGCGTAAGGCAATGCTGCGGTGCAAACCTTCCGCTTGCAGCAAGTGCTCAATGTTGAGATGGCTGCTCTCGCTCGATCCAACGGACACGTGCGACAAAGAAAGAAACTTCTCTCGGGAAATCTGCCGGGGCGGCAGGCCTGCGCGTTTGCGCGTCATGCAAACATACGGCTCATGAAATAGCAGCTCGTATTGCGTCGTTATCTTGAGCGCCGGCATGCTGCCGATCGCAAAATCCAGTTGTCCGAGCCTGAGCTTCTCTTCGGCATCTGCAATGGGAATCTGTTGTACTGAAAGCCTGACGGCAGGTGCGGTTTGCTGAAGCTTCGTGCATAAAATCGGCAGAAATACCTGTTCACCGACATCGGACATCGATAGATGAAACTCCCGGCAGCTCGCGGCCGGATCAAAGCGGTCGCCGTGACGGAAAACCTCGCGCAGCGAAGAGATCGCCCGGTTGACAGGCGCCGCTAGCTCCGTCGCGGTGGGCGTAGGTAGCATCTCCCCGGTCGTGCGCACGAAGAGCGGGTCGTCGAAGAGTGAGCGAAGCCTCCCGAGCGAGTAACTGACTGCCGGCTGTGACAGACCTAGCCGCTGCCCGGCACGCGTCAGACTGCGCTCCTCCAGAATCGCCTGAAAGACACGCAGAAGGTTCAGGTCAACGTCGTTGAAGTCCACCACAATGGATTCCTCGCTCGGAAAGATCACTCGCGTGACAGATTGACGCCCGTACCTGTTCCGAACGCCGAGGGCGGCCCCCAATCAGGGACCTCCTGCAATGGGAAATGGCGGGCCGACGCACGCCGTTATTGTAGGCGCACCGAGCGATTGCAGGGCCGTATGATCGGACAACGAGCGCCTGGTTGCAAACAGGCGTGTGCCGATGATGCCGACCGGTTGTCCGCGCCAGGATATCCGTGCGGCAACCGTATCACGTGGCATCGCTTTGCTGATTTCTACGCAATTCGCAGCATGGGAATGAGGCTCGCCAATGCATTTCGTCGTTTTCGCAACATGACCGACGAGTCGCGACTCGGGTCATGCTGACTTTTTCATTGCGAGCAGGCGTGGAAGCGCAGGCCTTCTTCGCTCTCATTCCAACGAATGATACGCGCTAGCGTCGTCGATCGACGCTAGCGCGAATGCCTCCTCACGCGAAAACTCAGAATTTCTTCCGGATCCCGATGCGCACTGCCACCTGGTTGACTGAGTTCGATGCCGCCAGCACAGGAGCGAGGTCGGCAACCGCACCGCCTCCCGCTCGCATATAGGTCGCGCTGGCGTAGACATCGGTCGTCTTCGACAGGAAATAGTCCGCGCTGGCGTCCGCCTCGTGGTAGTGCGGCGCTTGCCCGGTTGCGGACACGTTGCCTTCGGTGTAGCTGTACGCAACACCGAGTTGCAATGTGGGCGTGACCATATAGCTGCCCACGATTTCGGCGATGTTGAAGGTCACGTGGCCGCCGATCTTCGCACCCAGGGCGGGGTCGAGATTGCCGAACTGTGTGTGAGTCCAGTCCGCCGCAACGCGCGCAGGTCCCATGGTATAGGCCGCGCCTACACCGAACACCTTGTAGCTGCCCGCCGCGAGACCGTAGTTGCCGTCCACCGTGTTCGAGGCGGTCCATACGCCATCCGGCACGGCCGTGGCCGGGTGGTCGATGGACGTGTACGCGCCGACGAGCTGAAGGTTGCCGGTCGCGTATTGCAACGCGAACGACTTCGCACTGTTGCTGGCGAAATTGCCCGCGACGCCACCGAAGCTATATATTCCGACGCCCGTGAGGCCCGCGAAGGTCGGCGACACGTACTTGACCGCGTTTTGCAGACGAAAGTCGATACCGTTGTTGTCAAGGTCCCCCGGGTGCGGGAACAGAATCCCGCCGGGCAACGTTCCGTTGGCCGACAGCGCGCCGATATAGTCGCCGATCGCTTCGCCCTGGCGGCCGAGCGTCAGCGTACCGTAACCGTCGTTCGACAGCCCTACATAGGCGAGACGCCCGAACTCACGCCCGCCCTGGCTGAGCGCGCCGGTGTTGATGTTGAAACCGTTCTCGAGCCGGAACAGCGCGGAGCTGCCGCCGCCGAGATCCTCGACGCCTTTCATCCCCCAACGATCGCCCTGCGAGATGCTGCCTTGCATTTGCCATGCGCTGTGACCGCCCTGGTTGCTGGACCAGGTAAGCCCATTGTCAATGATGCCGTAGATCGTCACGCTGCTCTGCGCATGCGCAGCCTGGCATATTGATAGTATACCTAATGAATAGACGAGCAGCTTTTTCATAAAATCTCCAATTCCCGGTTTGCGTTTTTAGAGTGGTGTAAAGAAACGGCTAGTATCACCGCGCGCCGCCGCGAAAACGGCGCGCGGCAACATGTCAATCGCGGCGAGCGACGATTCGGTGCTGTGCATCCAATGCGAGATTGACCGTATCGCCAATCTCCGCCGGCGAGTCGAGGCGCGCGACGACAATCGGACCGGCTTGCGTGGCAACGCTTGCCAGCGGAACGCCGCCGCTGCTATCCGCACCCACTCGATACCGGACGACCGTCGCCGCCGTCACGGTGCCGCTCTCCGCGTCGAGCGCCGACCATTCGGCGCCGCCACAGGACGGGCACAGGTAGCGAGCCGGAAACAGCGTGGCGCCGCATTGCGTGCAGCGGAAAACTTTTATGCTCATTGCGCGCCTCGATCGAAAACTTCCAGCACCACCGCATTGGCACACATGCCGTAGCGATACTCGACCATGCCGTAACCGCTGACAAGCGCTCGCCGAGCATCCGCGATCTGACGCTCGCCGGCCTCGCCGCGCAACTGCGTCACGGCCTCGACAAGCCCATGCATTCCGCCGGCCGCGCCTGCCTGCCCTGCCGACAATTGTCCGCCCGACGTATTGACCGGCAAGGCTTCCGACGCAATACGTGTGATTAGCCCGCGCATGTCCCCGTCCGGTGCAAAGCCGAGGTCGGCGAGTTGAACAAGCACCATCACCGGATAGTCGTCGTACACGGAAACCAGATCCATGTCGGCTGGCGTCATGCCCGCGTCGCGCCACAAAGTCGGAGCCAGTTCCGCGAGCGAAGTCTGCAGTCCGTCCGCCATCTGATGATCGGGGTTGTAGCCGCACCGCAACGCGCGCACCGCGACATGCCGGCCGTGCTTCGCGAGATCCGCCCGTGTGAGGACGATCGCGTTCGCGCCGCTGACCACCGGGACGCAGTCGAAGCGTCCTAGTGGTTCGGCTATGAGCGGCGCGTTCAGATACGCGTCGACGGTTAGTGGCGCACGATAGACCGCTTGCGGGTTGCGCGACGCCCACGCGCGCTGCGCAACGCACAGCGCGCCGTAATCCTCACGCGACAGAGCGTGACGCCGCGCGTGCAACTGCGTCATCATGGCGAATAGCGCGTTTGGGCCACCGCTTTCGAGGGGGCGCAGCCAGGTGCGCGTCGTCAGGTTGTAATGGTCGACGAGTTGTTTGAAATCCGCCGGTTCGAAGCGATCCCCCGATACGAGCACAATCACGTTGGCGTCGCCACACTGGATCGCGCGCACCGCATGCTGCAACAGGTTGATCGCGCTGGCGCCGCCGTGGCAATCGTCCATACACCAGCGCGGCGAAAGTCCAAGGCGCCAGGCAACGTCGATCGCGTGGTCTGGAGCGAGGGTAAACGACGCAACGCCCAGCCCGTCTACTTCATGTGCGGCGAAGCCCGATTGCGCCAGGGCCGCGGCGAAAGCCTCGGCGAGCAGATCGCCTGTCGTGCCTTCGGGAGCCTGCCGGCGATAGGGCACTTCCACCCCGCCGCAGACCAACACCCCTGTATAGTCGCGTGACTGCATGGTCGGTCTCCCCTTTAGCGCGCCACGCGGTGCGCTGTTTCCCGCGCACAAAGCAGCGCCACGACGGTAATCGCGCCCATCACCATCAGCATCAGCGCGACAGGCCACGCCGCGTGGTACTTCGCGAGCAGCGCGGTGGCGACGAGCGGCGAGAGTCCGCCCGCGAACACCGAGGCGATTTCGTGCCCCAGCGCCATGCCCGAGTAGCGAACCTCCGTGCTGAACAGTTCACCCATCAGACTCGGCTGGGTGCCGATCATCGCGCCATGACAGACGCCGTTGGCCAGCAGGAAAGCGAGCCAGATGAGGCCAGGCACCTTCGTGTCGATCAACCAGAAAAACGGCAGCGCGATAATGATGAGCCCCACCGCGCCGATCATGTACACGGGCTTGCGGCCGATGCGATCGGATAGCCGGCCCCACACCAGCATCATGCCCAGCTCGACGGTCATCGACACCATCACCCCCGCGAGCATGATCGAACTCGGCACGCCGATGAACTTCCCGTACACCAGCGAGAACGCAAGGAAGATATAAGAGCCGCCGTTCTCGGCTACACGCAGGCCCATTGCGATCAGCAATTCCTTCGGATGACGGCGGATCGCTTCGAGTACCGGCGTGTGGGTCGTCTTGCCCGCGGCCTCGGCTTTCGCGAATTCAGTGCTTTCCGGCAACGTCGAGCGGATATAGACGCCGACGCCGAAGATCACGATCGACAGCAGAAAAGGGACACGCCAACCCCAGCTCATGAACGCGTCGTGCGGCAGCTTCTGCACGACGAAAAAAACCGCTGCCGACAGCACAAATCCCCCGCCCACGCCGATCTGACTCCACGACGCGTACATACCACGCTTTTCCGGTGGTGCCGACTCGCTGATCATCAGCACGCCGCCGCCCCATTCGCCGCCCGACGCGACACCTTGCAGCACACGCAGCACCAGTAGAAGCGCCGGCGCCCACAGCCCGGCCTGCGCGTAGCTCGGCAGCAGGCCGATCAGAAATGTCGCGCCGCCCATGATCGACAACGTCCACACGAGCGCGCCCCTGCGTCCGTAGCGATCGCCGATGTGGCCGAACAGCACGCCGCCGAACGGCCGTGCTGCAAAACCAACGGCAAAGCCCGCGAATGCGGCGAGCGTGCCGATCAGCGGGTCAGTGCCTTTCGGAAAGAACAGTTCACCGAATACCAGCGCCGCTGCCGTGCTGTAGAGAAAGAAGTCATACCATTCAAGCGCATTACCTGCGACTGACGCCATTACGATACGCCGCAACGACTTCTGATCGGTCCCACCGCTGACGGCTCGTGAGTCAGGAGAGGGAAAGGTTTGCGTGCTAGCCATACTGCCTCCGGTGTGCCGCTGTGCAGCACAAAATTGAGTTGGTGCGACGATCTGTATGCTGTGGAACGGCTGTGCGTGTGCGGCTCGTATCGCGCGAGCGCGGCAGGCAAATGGCGTGGAGGGGTCAATCGACAGGCTGTGTCGCTAGGAACGCCTGAGCCGGTATCCGGATTTCTCGAGGTCCCACGTGTTCTCCGTCACGCCGGCCTCGCGCAATTTGTACTTCTCGATCTTGCCGTTTTCCGTTCGGGGCAGTTCTCGCACGAAGTCGAGAAAACGCGGCACGGCGAAGTACGGCAGACGTGGCTCGCAGTACTGGATCAGATCCAGTGGCTCCAGCGTCGCGTCGTCGCGCAGCACGAGCGCGGCCATCACTTCGTCTTCAGCCAGTTCGGAACGCACCGCGAACACCGCGACGATTTCAACTGACGGATGGCTCAGCAAAACCTGTTCAACTTCGTAAGACGAAATGTTTTCGCCGCGCCGCCGGATCGCATCCTTCTGCCGATCGACGAAACGGAAATAGCCGTCAGCTTCGCGTACGACGCGGTCTCCGGTGTGAAACCATAGATTGCGCCACGCTTCGACCGTCTTCTCCTCCATGCCGAAGTAGCCGCTCGCAAACGCGCAGGGTCTGTCAGCCCGCACAATCAGTTCGCCGGCCTCGCCGTCCGGCACGGGATGATCGTGTTCGTCGACGACCCGCGCTTCGAAACCCGCTGTCAGCTTGCCCATGAAGCCGGGACGCTGCGCGTCGATGTCGGCGCCGATCACAAAGTTCGTTTCCGTCGAACCGTAACCGTCCAGCAATGCGATGCCGCACCGTTCGGTAAATTCACGCTGGAACTGGCCCGGCACGCCCGGCGCAAGCGCAATGCGTACCCGGTGTGCGCGTTCGTTCGCCGACACCGCGCGGCCGAGCAGAATCGGCACCATCGCACCCAGCACGGACGTGATAGTCGCCTGGGTCTCGACCAGCGCGTCGAAGAAGCCGCTCGCCGAAAAGCGGCGATCGACGACCAGTTCGGCATCGCATGTCAGAGCCTGAAAGAAGAAATTCAGTGCGTTCGTGTGAAAAAGCGGCAAGCAGGTATAAAGCACGTCGCCGGCCGTGACACCGAGATAGTCGGCCGTATGCTTGCCCCACCAATAGAACTGCGCGTGCGTGCAGATCACACCCTTTGACAATCCCGACGTCCCCGATGTGTACAGAATCGCAAACGGATCGCTGTCGGCAAGCTCCGCAACTGCGGCCGGCTCGCCCAGCGGCGGCAACAGCACGAACCGAACTCCGTGAGCCGGTGCCGCGCTCTGCGTCTCGCCGATCAACCATACCGATTCGACCGGCAGAACGCCGGGATCGAGTGCGAAAACGGCGTCGACGAGGTGGCCTTCGGCAACGACCAGCCGAGCGCCCGAGTTGCGCAGAATGTGTTCGAGCTGCAAACCGCGCGAGGCCGTATTGATAGGCACCGCGATCGCACCGAGCCATGCGCATCCAAGCACGATTTCCATGAACTCGCTGCGATTCGTGCAAAGCAGCGCGACCCGGTCGCCGCGCCCTACTCCGTGGGCGGCCAGTGAACCCGCACGGCGCGCAGCGATATCGAGCGCCTCGGCGCCGGTCCAGTGCGTTAAGCGATCCGAGAAAAGCACCGCGTTCGGGTTACGCGCCGCGCGCGCTGCCAGCATGGCAGGCAGCGTGAATGCCGCCGCGTTTTTCCCTGGCGCCTGACTGTTGACTACAGCCGGGAGGTGGATGTTGCTCATGTCTTCCCCGCCTGAATGATATGCAGACGAGTCTATGTTTCGCGTCGAATATGTGTCAAATCCATCAATTTTGCCCCTCCAATCAATCTGGTGGATTTTGCACGGGTCTATTGGGCGTTGCTGCGGTTGCGGAAATTTATCGCGGTAGGAATGTCCATTGCTGGACACCCCCCGCACATCTCAGGATTCCCCACAACTTTTTGTGTGGCAGGAGTGAATGATCGCTTGTAAACGGTCGGCGTCGATGTTAACTTTGGCCCATTCTGTTCGCGACGGCAGTTGGAATTGGTCGACGGAAACGATACTGACGACTGGGCGAGTGCCGAATTCAGCGAGGCGAATCTGGGGGACGCGCGCCTTGCACAACGTCTTGTTGCGTTGGCTCGCCGCCTCGCGCACAGTCCGCAGGGTTCGTTTCCCCAGTCACTCAAGCCAGCCGAACTGAAGGCCGCCTACCGCTTCTTCGATAATGAGCAGGTGGACACAAACGGGATCCTTGCGCCTCATATTGCACAAACGCTCGATCGCATGAGGCAGGTGCCGGTCGTGCTGGCAATTCAGGACACAACGGAGTTCAACCTGTCGCATCTGCCCGCGACTGAAGGCCTGGGTCGCGGCACCGGCAACAATGAGCAAGGCTTCCTGATGCACAGCCTGCTGGCGGTCACGCCCGAGGGCTTGCCGCTAGGGGTGCTGGGCATGAAGACCTGGGTGCGCCCCCAAGAGGTGTTCGGCAAGAGGGCCCCTGCGGTTACGCGCCCGATCGAACAGAAGGAAAGTAACAAATGGCTTGAAGGAATCGACCATCTCGCGGCACTCAAGGTACGTTGTACGCAGACGCGGTTTGTCTGTGTTGGAGACCGCGAGAGCGACCTGTACGAGCTATTTGTCGCCGAACGCCCCGACGGGGTGGACTGGTTGATCCGCGCAGTACACAACCGCGTGGCGCGTCACCCGCAAGGCTACCTTTGGGAGGCTGTTCTAGCCACCCTGCCTCTTGGCGACACTGAACTGCGGGTGCCAGCCAGGGGCACACTTCCTCAGCGCACAGCACGGCTGACTTTGCGTTGTGCGAGCGTGCGACTACACTCTCCAAGAGCGCGCGCCAGCCGCCGAAGCCTGCCTGAGATTGACGTCTTTGCGATTCACGCCATTGAAGATAACCCCCCGGATGGCGTTGAACCGCTTGAATGGATGCTGCTGAGTTCGGTGCCCACGACCTCGCTTGATGAAGTTCTCGAACGGCTGGCCTGGTACGCACGGCGCTGGACCATCGAGACGTGGCATCGCGTGCTCAAAAGCGGCTGCCGTATCGAGGCGCGCCAGTTCGGCACGCTCGACCGGTTCGTGAGAGCGACAGCTCTGTTTGCCGTCATCGCGTGGCACATCCTGTATGCAACACTGCTCGCGCGAACTGATACGCAGCTATGCTGCGAAGTACTGCTTCAACCCGTCGAATGGCAGGCGCTCTATTGCCACACCCACCGAACGACGCAACTGCCAGAGCAGGTTCCGACGCTGCAGCAAACCATCGTGTGGATAGGTATGCTCGGCGGTTATCTGAATCGTAAGCATGACCGGCCACCAGGACCGACCGTCATATGGCGCGGGTTTCTCGTCCTTCACGAAATTACGAAGCTGTATCAGCTCTTCAAGCAAAGCGGATAGCACGGCCTCTCAACTTTGTGGGTAAACCTGAGCCCGCACATAGGTGAGTAGCCCACGGGAATCAGCCTGCCTTGCATGAAGCAATCGTGCAGCTGTTCGATGCACAGCGCACACAGCCTCTGCGCAGCGTGCGCTTCGTTGAGCACTGTCAGACAGGCAGGAAAGTGCACGGAAGAATCGAGACGCGCCGGTGCGTTGCGACCGACATGATTGACTGGCTGGATGAGGACGGTAAATGGGCCGGCCTGCGTTCGGTGGCGATGGTTGAGGCCACCCGCGAGATCGACGGCCGCGTTTCGCTGGAGCGGCGGTACTACATCAACAGCCTGCCCGCTGACCCGAAACGGATCAACGAGACGGTGCGCGCTCACTGGGCCATCGAAAACAGCATTGGGTGCTCGATGTCGCCTTTGGCGAGGATCAATGTCGTGCCCGGGTGGACAATGCAGCACAAAACTTCGCGATCCGGCGCCGCATCGTGTCGAATCTACTGCGCGCTGACAAAGCCACCAAGGTCGGCATAAAGAACAAGCGGCTCAAGGCCGGATTCGATGCACACTATCGGGCTCGACTTCTTGGAATGCTGGTCTCCTGATGCGATTGCCTTGATTTGCTCCCTTCTACACCTACCTCGCTTTGACCCCTTCTGCTAACGGCACGCTCTGTCTGCCGTGCTCTTCAACGCTTGTCTAGAGGTTTCTCAACGGCCCTCACGCGACGCATACCCCGCAACGCCGACCACAACAGCCCGCAAAAGGTTGTGCCCCGCGCCGCCCGCCAACGGTCAAAGCGAAAACCTATGCGGCCATCAAAGAGAGTGCGCGGCATGATATTTCATATGACAAAAGATGCATGCCCTGCGGTTTTCCGGACTTCGGAAGCGTTGTGAAATCAGTTTGCTGTGCGACCTGGGGCAATCGCCTGTTGACACAAGGAATTTTGAATTCATAGACTGCGTGCACCGCTGCACACATATAAACACACATACTTGTGTGGTAGACGTGTATACGCGCGCGGAGTCTTACCCCTAACGGAGATTCAAAATGCTCAAGCTGTCCCGATTTTCGCTTCGCGCAATCGCGTCGCTCGCAATTGTTGGTTTTGCGGTCGCCAGCGCCCCGGTACACGCCGACGACTCCTGGCAGAGCGTGAAAAAAGCGGGCGTTCTCCGCTGCGGTGCGGCAGTCGCGCCCCCGTATGTCATGCGCGACCCAAAGACCGGCGAGTACAGCGGTTTCTTTTCTGACCTGTGCCGCGACTTCGGGCAGAAGGTCTTGAAAGTGAAGGTTGAATTCGTCGATACCAGCTGGGACAACATCGTCGCGGGCCTGCAGTCGGATAAGTGGGACCTGTCCATGGCGTTGAACGACACGCCAGAGCGTGAAAAAGCAGTCTCGTTTTCGTCGCCGGTGACGCCGTACAATGTTTCGTTCGCCTACAACAAGAACAATCCCAAGATTCCCAAGGGTGCCAAGGGCGTGTCCGATTTCGACAAGCCGGGCGTGACGGTTGCTGTGATGTCCGGGTCTGCACAGGACAAAGCAATTTCGGCTTTGCTGAAGCAAGCTCAGATAATGCGGCTACCTGGTAACGACGACACGCGCATGGCGTTAATGTCCAAACGGGCTGACCTTCTGGCTGATGCCAACATCACCAACATGCTTCTGACGGAGTCACACCCGGACTGGGCCGGCGCTATCCAGCCGTCTCCCGCAATTGCGCAGCAGGAGGTCGCTTTCGGCGTGCGTAAAGACACGACGGCCGGTGACATGAAGGTGCTAAATTCGTTTATCAACGACCAGGTCAAAACCGGCGCCGTCGACAAGTTGGTCAAGTCGTCCGTGCAACAAATGCTTGCTGCAACGGCCAAGTAGGAAGTCGACCGCGGTCGGTAGGCTCGCAGCGAAGCAGTTGCGAGCCAGTCAACCGACCCTTTCCAGTCCAGAATCATTCCGTCGCCGTGATGCCAAGGCTGGTCCGTTCACATGGACAGACCAGCCGGCATTGCGGCCTCACTTTGCTGCTTCCAGCATCTGCTGGATTGCCCCCTTCACGAGTTTGTCGACCTGGCCCGTCTTGACCTGCTGTTCAATGAAAGTATTGAGCACGGCAACGTCGGCCGCTGGGGTGTCTTTCCGAATTCCGAAGGCGACGTCCTGGTGCGCGAGCGGCGGATTCGGATTGAAGCTGGCAGCCCAGTCCGGGTGGGCTTGCGTCAGTAGCATGTTCGTGATGCTCGGGTCCGCCACCATGTCCACACGCCGGGATAGCAGGGCGAGTCGCACTTCGTCGTCGCCCGGCAACCGGACGATGTTAGCCTGCTTGAGTGCTGCGCTAATCGCCTTGTCCGCCGCCGTTCCAGACATCACCGCAACGGTCACATCTTTTCGGTCCATGTCCGCCAACGTCTTGACCCCGTTCGCAAACTTCGGATTCTTCTTGTTGTAGGCGAACGAAACGGTGTAATCAATAGCCGGCTTCGAGAAGCTGATGGCTTCGCGGCGTGCAGGCGTGTCGTTGAGTGCAAGCGACAGGTCCCATTTCTCGGACTGCAGGCCAGCGACGATGTTGTCCCACGTCGTGTTGACGAACTCGACTTTGACCTTCAAAACGTTCTCGCCAAACTCGCGGCACAACTCGCTGAAGAAGCCGTTGTACTTCCCGGTCGCCGGGTCGCGCATGACATATGGAGGGGCTGTAGCCGCGCCGCAACGCAGCACGCCGGCCTTCTTCACGCTCTGCCAGACGGCAGTATCGTCAGCCCTCGCAAAAGGGCTATGCAAGGAAATCGCTGCAAGGAGCGCCGCGAACGCGACGCCGATAATCGAGGGGGAAGTGCGTAGCATTACAGCCTCCGGGAGACTCGTCGTCTTCGAAAATTCTGCCAACAATGATGTTGCACAGAACAGGTTTGAAATGTGGGTATAACTGTAGTATTCCTAACATTATGTAAATCATTCTTGCTGCTATCGCCCTGTCCTTCCCTTTACGGGAGAGGCCGGACGCGAATCAGATAACATTAACCTGGTTCACCATCTCACGGAACATAGACAGATTTGCCCAGGTCGATGGCCGCTATCTGGTCGGTTCGCATGAACTCCAGAAAGCTCTCCCGAAACTGTCGCGTCTGGTCAAGTGCGAGATTGTCCGCAAGGTCGGGCTCACCAGAGCGAACGGCCTTGAGCATCAGGTCGTGCTGCTGGTACAAGTGGGTCGCCAGGTGCGACTTGCCGAGATGCTCGATGTGAAGGTTGAACATACGTCGACGCTCGTCCAGCAAACGCTCGTAGAACGCCGCCAGATATGGATTGCGACCTGCACGTGCGACAGCCATATTGCATGACTTGTTTGCCGCTGAAACCAGCAGATAATCTTCCGTCGCAATGCACTCAAGCAGATATCCGTTCGTTGACGCCATTGCCTCCAAATCATCGTCTGTCCGGTTTTCTGCGGCGAGTCTGCAGTTCAGACGGTGGGCTACGCCAAGCGCTTCCACGTACTTGGGGAAAGCCTCAAGGTCGATAGGCGAAACAATGGTGCTTCTGTTTGACAGCACGGCGGCCAGACCGTCCCCAACGAGTCGTATCAGCGCCTCCCTGATAGGTGAACGGGAGAGCTGAAACCGGTCAGCAAGGGTCGCCTCGTCGAGAAGTCGTCCCGGGCGCTGGACAAGATTCAGAATCTCGTCGCGCAAGGTGTCGTATACAACTTTTGAGCTCGGCCCCTTACCGCGGCGGTCGTCGTCGTTCACGTTGCTATTCATTTGGTCACAGATTCCTGGCGAAGCAGTGCAGCGCGAGCGCTGGCTTCGAATCTTCGAACGGGGAGCGACGGGCGCAATCCACTCCTCGACTCAATCGCTGTCGGGAAGTCGAAGGTACGAACGCTGTTCGACCTCCGGGAAATACTCCCCGCGCCGGACAAATTTCGTATGTTCGCGAATGGCGTTGGGATATGTTTCCCAATCCATGACCTTGCCTGTCTGCAATGCGCGCAAGATGAACTGACGGGTACGCTGGCTTGCGACGACCTCGTCCCGCAAGTGACCAAGGTCCCAGGTCTTCGACAAAATCCGCTTGAGTTCCTCGAAGACGGCACGGTAGTCCGGGTTCTCGGCCAGATTCAGCCGCTCGCCGGGGTCGTCCGCCAGATTATAAAGCTGCGGCGGATAGGCTTTCGAATACACGAGCTTGTAGTCGCCCTTGCGCACCATCACCCGAGGCGCTTTCGTCCCGCCATCAAGGTGCTCTGCGAGCACAACCCGCTCAGGCTCGTCCTTACACATAAGGGGGAGAAGGCTACTGCCCTCAAACGGGGTAACAATTGCGTCTTCGCTTCCGGTTGCGATATCGACCAGGGTCGGCAACACGTCAACAAGCGAGACCGGCGCCTTTACTCGGTTCAAGCCCTGTTTGCGGGGGTCGAAATAAAGGAGCGGAACGGAGAGCGCCGGGTTGAAGAGATTCTTTTTGAACCACAAGCCTCGCTCGCCAAGCATATCTCCATGGTCCGAAGTGAACATCAGGATGGTGTCTTTCGCCATCCCTGTCGCCTCCAGCGCCGCACGAATCTCGCCCACGCGCTTGTCGATGTACGAAATCATCGCGTAGTAGCCGTGGCGCGCCCGCCGATATACGTCTTCGGTGACGTTGAACTTGTCGAGGCCGTAGTGGAAGAAGAGTCCGCGGCTGTGCGGGTCCATCTGCTCGAGAGGAATCTTCGCAACACGAGGCGCATCGATGTCCTCATCTTTGTACAGGTCCCAGAACTCTGGCGTCGATACGTACGGGTCGTGCGGCTGCGCGAACGAAACCGTCATGAATAGCGGCCGTCCATCACCATAGCGGCGCCAGTCATAAATCTGCTGAACAGCTCGACGCGCCACCTCGTCGTCGTAGTCAATTTGCAGGGACCGCGCGACGGCACTTGCATCTGCGACTGTCTCGACGCTCGATACACCCTGAGTCTTCACATGCGTAGTCGGCTTCTCCGGGTCGCCCACTTCGTCGTAGGTCAACGGCGTCCAACTGAAATCGGCCGGATAAATCTCAGTCGTGAGTCGGTCTTCGAAACCGTGATGCTGGTCGGGACCCACGAAATGCATTTTTCCGGACAGACAGGTGTAGTAACCAGCGTCTCGCAAATAGTGCGCGAACGTCGGCACTGCTGCCGGGAATTCAGCTGCGTTGTCGTACGCGCCAATTCTCGAAGGAAGCCTTCCAGCCATCAGTGCGAAGCGGGACGGGGCACACAGCGGATAAGGACAGTAGGCGTTCTCGAACACCGTGCCTTCGGCGGCAAGGCGGTCAAGGTTGGGCGTTTTCGTGACCTTATTCCCGTAGGCCGACAACGCGTAGGCAGTCATCTGGTCGGCCATGATGAAGACAATGTTCGGCTTTTTCATTCACACGATTCCTGTTCAGCGGCGAATGTCGCTACTGCGAGGCGAGATTTGGGCTGGCCCGCGGCGACGCTTGATTAGAAGTTTGTCGAAAATAAAACGACAATGCAAGCGGTTTGTCATACGCCCACGACAATTCTGCTTATCGTTAACCATGGTTTTACCGATATTTTTGGGTGTCTGGCCTCATTCTGTGTTTTTGGTGGCTTGACCTTGTCGAAAATACGGCGACATAATCGGTTCACTGCACACTGCTTTGTATACAGTTAGTGCGGTTAGTTGGTGAGCTGGCGACGTGAATGGGGAGTCGCCATCAATCAGCAGATGACGAGCGCAGCCAGTGGCGGGTGATTCGCCAGGCTGCGTGAATAAAGGCGTTAGACAACCCAGGTTCGTTGCATCCTACAATTAGGAATCCACAATGAAGACTTCTAGGCTTGTCGCGGCAGCAAGTACATTGCTCCTCGCGAGTGCTGCTCAAGCACAAAGTAGCGTGACCCTCTACGGCATCATCGACGCGGGGTTCAACTACGTCAGCAATCTCAAAACCGGCAACGGGGGTCATGCGTTCACCCTATCCGACGGACCGCCGCAGGCGAGCCGCTTCGGGCTTAAGGGTGCTGAAGACATTGGTGGCGGCAACAAGGTCATCTTTACGCTCGAAAACGGATTCAGTGTTACGAACGGCAACCTGGGCCAGGGCGGCAGAATGTTTGGACGCCTCGCGTGGATTGGAGCGACCGGCCAGAACTGGGGCAAGTTGACGATGGGGCGCCAGTACGACCCGGTGGTCGACTATCTTTATCCGTTGACTTCGTGCGGGACGTACGGCGGCGGCTACATGTGCCATCCGTTCGATAGCGACAACATCGGCAACGACTTCCGTACGAACAACTCGGTCAAGTACACAAGCCCAACCTGGAACGGCCTCACGTTCGGCACGATATACGGCTTCAGTAATCAGGCTGGCGGGTTCAAGCAGAACCGGTCGTTCAGCGTTGGAGGCTCGTATGCAAACGGTCCGTTGTACCTGGCCGCGGCCTTTGAGCAATTGGACAATCCGGGCAAAAACACGGACGGCGCGGTCTCTTCAACTGCCGACGCACCTTTCGTGGCTGGACGGCAGCGAATTTACGGGGCGGGCGGTACGTACACTATCGGCAGCCTGAAACTGGCTGCGTCGTGGGCACGCACTGTGTTGGACGGAATAACGTCGGGCCCCATCGTCTCGAGCTATCTCCGGCTCGACAACTATGAAGTGAATGCCACGTACACGATTACGCCCCAACTGTCGCTCTCGGGCGGCTACTTCTTCACGAATGGCAAACAGGCATCAGCGACCGGGGACCTTAAGCCGAAGTGGCACGAAGCCAATCTGATGCTCGACTACAACCTGTCGAAGCGAACTGACGTCTTTGCCATGGGAATTTTTCAGAAAGCCGCTGGCGATGCGACCTTCGCGACCATCTACGCAATCGGACCGACCTCCACAGAAGCACCGGGTAGCGCTCGTCAAACCGTCGTCCGCCTCGGCATTCGCCACAGGTTCTAACCCGGCGTACGTCGCACATTCTAAGGCTGTCACCGGGCGCTTTAACCGTCGCCCCGTCTGTGACTATTGTTCAGTCATACGGGGGTCAGCGCCCACCGCACTGACTATCGGACTCACGTGGCGCTAGTAGTCGTTCCTGCAGCGCGCGAACGGTACAAAGAAAGCGTGCGGGATTTCCCTGACCACGGCATTTGTTGGTTGACAAAGAGAATTTTGACTTCCTACTATGTGTACATAGTTGCACACATTTAGCCACACAGCACTGCATCCGATTCGACCTCGGTCTTTCTGGCGGCGAACGTGGCACCACCGCATCGAAGCGTCCGCGGGGCGCATTGCTGGAGACTTTTCAATGTTGTCACCTCAAACCATGGCCCTTAATCCGAACCGGCAATCTGCTGGCTACGACCTTCCCGTTCAAACCACTGGCGACTTCGTGCAGTTCCGCCAGGTCTACAAATCCTACGGCGAGAACCTGGTCGTCATGGACCATCTGGACCTCGACATGCGAGCCGACGACCGGCTCGTC
The DNA here is from genome assembly GCF_004366535.1 of Paraburkholderia sp. BL6665CI2N2. NCBI lineage: Bacteria > Pseudomonadati > Pseudomonadota > Betaproteobacteria > Burkholderiales > Burkholderiaceae > Paraburkholderia > Paraburkholderia sp. BL6665CI2N2. The sequence continues at coordinate 387,866 of NZ_SORC01000003.1, read as the reverse complement.
ATCATTGGTCCCAGTGGCAGCGGAAAAAGCTCCCTCCTGCGCGTCATGATGGGCCTCGAAGGCATGCAATCCGGCGAAATCGGCTTCCAGGGTCAGACGTACATCCGCGGTGAGAAGAGCGGCGGCAAGCGCATCGACGTGCGCTTGCAAAAGCAGATTGGGATGGTCTTCCAGCACTACACGCTCTTTCCCCATCTTTCCGTGCTGGGCAACCTCATCCTGGCGCCGATGAAGACCGCAGGGATGTCGAAGGCCCAAGCCACCGAGCGAGCCCGCATGTACCTCGCTCGCCTGGGTCTCGAAAGCAAGCTCAACGCATACCCAAGCCAGCTCTCCGGCGGTCAGAAGCAGCGGGTGGCAATCGCTCGTGCACTCATGCTCGAACCCAAGCTGATGCTGTTCGACGAAGTGACGAGCGCGCTGGACCCCGAAATGGTCGTCGAAGTGCAGAACGTGATGATGCAGCTGGCCGAGCAGAAGATGGCCATGATTATCGTGACCCACGACATGCATTTTGCCCGCGACATTGGCACGCGCGTGGTCTTCTGCGCCAGCGGAAAAATCGTCGAACAAGGGGCGCCGGCCCAGATGTTCAAGTCGCCGAAGGAAACCCGCACGCGCGAATTCCTCGAAAAAGTCCTGCATCTCGACTGAAGGCGAAGCCATGAACTATCACTTTGACTTCAGTTTTCTCGAAGGCAACATCGGCCAGTTGCTTTCAGGACTGCGAGTGACTCTCGAGCTGGCAATCGCGTCCAACGCCATTGGACTCACCTTCGGCTTCCTGCTCTGCCTGCTCGCAATGAGCCGCCTGGTGTTGCTTCGCTGGCCGGCACAGCTTTTCATCGAGTTCTTCCGTTGCACGCCGGCGCTTTTGCAGATTGTCTGGTTCTTCTACTGCATCCCGATGCTCTTCGACGTGTTCATTGACCCGCTCACCATGGGGGTCCTGGCACTCGGGCTGAACCTGACCGCCTTCAATGCAGAGGCCTATCGTGCCGGAGTTCAGGCAGTGCCGAAGGAGCACCTTGATGCATGCGTAGCGCTGGGCTTGCGTCCCTGGCAACGGACTATTTACGTTGTGCTGCCGCAGGCGCTGCGAAACGCAATGCCCGTCCTGATGACCAACGGTATCGGCAGCTTGCAGCAGAGCGCTTTGGTGGCAATCGTTGCGGTAGCGGACTTGATGTACGTCGGGAAGAGCCTGGCAACTGAGGCCTACCGTCCTTTGGAGACGTACTCGGTTATTGCGCTCATCTATTTCGCTCTCACTTTGCCCATCTCGAAGCTGGTCCATGTTGTTGAGCGTCGTCAAGACGCGGCCGTTCAGCGTTGAGGTTCACGATGACTTTCGATTTTTCTTCCATCCTCCCCTACTGGGCCGTGCTTCTCAAGGGCCTCGGTATCACGATTGCCTTCACGAGCAGCTGTGCAGTTATGGGCAGTGTTGCCGGCTTCATTCTTAGCTTGCTACGGATGTCGACGAACCCGTTCATCAAAGGTGTGACAACGTTTTACGTGCAGTTCTTCCGAGGCACGCCACTGCTCATTCAGCTCTTCTGGGTGTTCTTCTGCTTCCCTGTTGTGTTTCACGTGGCAATTCCGCCCTACGCGTCGGTGGTCATTTCTCTGACTATGTACATGGCGGCAGTTACCAGCGAAACCTTCCGCGGAGCACTGAAGTCGATTTCGTCCGAACAACACGACGCGTGTATCGCATTGAGCCTGCCGCCGCAAGCGAAGATTCTCTACGTGATTTTTCCGCAAGCGCTGCTGCGCGCTATCCCGCCGTTGCTCTCGAACATCGTCAGCCTCTTCAAGGAGAGCGCGCTGATTTCGTCGGTCGGTATCGCTGACCTCATGTTCGTCGGCCAGAGCATTTCGAATGCAACCGCACGCCCGGTGGAGTTCCTGACCGCAGTTGCAATCATCTACTTCCTTGTGGCGTTCCCCTTGACCCGTCTGGTTGGCTTTATCGAATCGCGCTTTCTCAGACGCTTCGCCTATTAACTTACCTGCTGAACAGTTGGAGAAACTCAAATGCAAATGAAAGGCATCCTGCCCGCACTCGTCACGCCGTTCAACGCAGCTGGCGCAGTCGACCACGACACGCTCGCGAACATTCTCGAATTCCAGTTGAAGGCCGGCGTCAACGGCTTCGTGCCCCTCGGCTCGACGGGTGAATACTACGCCTTGACGCATGACGAACGTCGCGCGATTCTCAAGACGGTCCTCGAGGTCGTCGGTGACCGCGGCATGCTCATTGGCGGCGCAAACGGCTCGTGCACGCGCGAAGTCATCGAACAGGTTCAACTCGTTCGCGACGCTGGCTACAAAAACGTTCTCATCGCTCCGCCGTATTACGCTCTGCCGTCGCAGGAAGAACTCATCGGTCACTACGATGCGATTCTGAAGGCAGTTCCGGACGTCGACATTGTTCTCTACAACTATCCGGTTCGCACGAACGTGGAAGTCGGCTTCGGTGTGCTGGAGGCGTTCAAGGACCATCCGCGCGTCATCGGCATCAAGGAAAGCAGCGGCAACCTGCTCCGCGCAATCGAAATCGGTGAGAAGTACAAGGACAACTATCAACTATCCTGCGGTTCCGACGACCAGGCCCTTGACTTCTTCCTTTGGGGCGCGAGCAGCTGGATTTGCGGCCCGGCGAACTGCTTTGTGAAGCCTGTCGTGGATTTCTACAGCAAGTTCACCGCGGGCGACATCCGCGGCGCCCAGGAAGTGATGCGCTCGCTCTTCCCCGTCATGGCGACCATGGAAGCTGGCAAGTTCGTGCAAAAAGTGAAGTACGGCTGTGAGCTTGCTGGCTTCAAGGTTGGTGCGGCCCGCATGCCCCTCCAGCCGCTCACGGATGAAGAGAAAGCCGACTTCCGCAAGGTCTTCGAAGGCGCTCAGGCGTAACGCGAAGCCGGCGAAGCGATTCGTCGGCACTCTTTCCGGGCAACTCGATGGCACACGGCGGCAGGCACGCGGCCATGTCGGCCTTGGACAGCTTTTTCGCCATCAGAGCCGGATTGGAAGTTGCTTCACCGGTCGGGTGGAAGCAACAACAAAATTAAAAAGCGGTCTGGACGCGGTCCTCCCCAGTGTTGAAGGACGTGCGTGGATTACGGGGCGAGCGGACCACTATGTTGACGACTCACAGCCATACGCTCATGGCTTCAGCTTGCAGGAGTATGTGAATTGAACGCAGTTCCTCGCGAGTTTTCTTCGCGTAACCCACTTCCCTCCAACGAGGAGTCCGCTGTCGTCATTGGGGGCGGTATCGTTGGTGTGTGCTGCGCGCTATATCTCCAACGCGGCGGCTACGCAGTCACGCTCATCGACCCGGCGGTCCCGGGAAACAGCACGGCGAAGTGGAGTTGCGGCCAGATGGCGGTGAGTGAAATCATTCCGCTGTCGAAGCCGGGCATCCTCATGAAGATTCCATGCTGGCTGATAGACCAGAAGGGGCCGCTTGCGCTTCGCCCGAGCGCTCTTCCGGGAATCATTCCGTGGTTCTTCCGGTTCATGATGAACGCAAGGCACGCGAAGATTGTTGACATCGCGCAGGCCATGGCGACACTGACGCACGACGTCTACGATGACTATGCCCCGCTGCTCGACGCTTGTGACGACAAGACCCTGATGGGCGAACGTCCCATCCTGGAAGTCTTCGACGACCCGAAAGGACTGACTCACGAATTGCCCTACCTCGAACTTCGCCAGTCGCTTGGATTCAAGTCACAACGCATTAACGCGCAGGAAATCGGTGACCTTGAGCCTGCTCTTGCCGGCAAGTTTTCACATGGCCTCATCTTCCCCGACTGGCGTGCAGTCAGCGACACGATGGGTTTCATCGCCGCGTTGACCGGAAGCTTTATCGCGCAAGGGGGCCGGCGAGTTCGAACCGAAGCGAAAAGCATCGACGAGTCCAACGGTCGTGCGACCGGGGTCACGCTCGCCAATGGAGAACGGGTTGCAGCTCAACACGTTGTGGTCGCCGCAGGTACGGGCGTGAGGCGTTTCTTTAAATCGCTCGGCGTAAGCGTCCCGCTTGAGGGTATTGCTGGCTACCAGGTGGTTGTCACAAATCCAGGCGTCGAGATTCGTCACTCCACCATTTACGCGGACGGTGGTTTCTGCTTCGCACCGATGACACGGGGCTTGCAGATTGGCGGCACTATCGAATTCGCCGGAGACGGCGCAAAGCCGAACTTCAAGCGTGCGGACATCATCCTCGAGAAAGCCAAGCGGGTGCTGCCAGAGTTGCAGACATCGCAGGTTGAGTACGGGGTTGGATACCGTCCGTTCCTTCCCGACACGAAACCCATCATCGACCGGTCCCGGAGACTTGGAAACGTCTTCATGGCGTTCGGTCATGGGCAACTGGGCCTTACCCTCGGCGCGACGACTGGCAAACTCATCGCAGACATGGTCGCCGGACTGCCTACCAAGCAAAATCTCGCGCCGTTCAGCGCATACCGCTTCTCCTGAAGAGACGAATACATGGAATCGTACGAACGACTTTTTATTGACGGCCAGTGGGTGGCGCCAGTCAAAAACGGAACCTTCGACACTATCGACCCGAGCAATGAACAGGTCATTGCGAAGGTAGCGGCTGCGACAGCGGAGGACGTAGACCTTGCGGTCAAGGCGGCTCGCAATGCGTTCGACGAAGGGCCGTGGGCGCGGACGAGTGGCGCCGGCCGCGCGGTTATTCTTCGCCGCATCGGCAAGGGCATCAGGGACCGCCTGCAGGAGCTTGCCGAAATTGAGGTCCGGGATAACGGCAAGCCACTTCCTGAAGCACTTTGGGACCTGGGCGATGCGGCAGGCTGTTTCGAATACTACGCAAACCTGGCCGAGCAGCTTGATGAAAGCGCTGAGAAACCCGTCACGCTCTCTGATGACCGCTTCAGCTCGATTACGCGCAAAGAGCCTGTCGGCGTTGCCGGCGCCATCATTCCCTGGAACTTCCCGATGCTGATGGCGGCCTGGAAAGTCGCCCCGGCATTAGCAGCGGGTTGCACGATGGTCCTGAAGCCGTCCGAGCTTACCCCGCTCACAGCACTCGAGTTGGCCAACATTGCAGCTGCTGCTGACCTGCCGCCGGGCGTCCTGAACGTTGTTACGGGGCTCGGCGCAGACGCAGGTGCGCCGCTGTCCGAGCATCCCGACATCGACAAGCTCGCCTTCACGGGCAGCGTTCCCACGGGTAGCCGCATCATGAAGGCCGCCGCGCGCGACATCAAGAACATCAGCCTTGAGTTGGGTGGCAAGTCACCCTTTATCGTCTTCGATGACAGCGACATCGACGCGGCGGTTGAGTGGATTATGTTCGGTATCTTCTGGAACCAGGGTGAAGTCTGCTCCGCGACTTCCCGCGTACTCGTGCAGCGTGGAATCTATGACCGACTGCTCGGGCGTCTGAAAGCGGAGACCCAGAAACTTACCATCGGTAATGGCCTGCAGGACGGCGTCCTCCTCGGACCAATTGTCAGCAAGGGGCAGTATGACAAGGTCCGCGAGGCTGTCGAGCGTGGGACGACCGAAGGCGCACGACTCGTGGTCGGTGGCGGCCGACCTGCCCACCTGGACAAGGGCTACTTCATGGAGCCGGTCGTGTTCGCGGACGTTCCCGCTGACAGCTGGGTCTGGAATGAGGAAATCTTTGGACCGGTTGTCTGCATCCGGCCGTTCGACGACGAAGCTGAGGCGGTGCGTTCGGCGAATAACTCTCGCTTTGGCCTTGCAGCGGCGGTTATGTCGCGCGACAGCGCGCGCTGTGAACGCGTCGCGAGAGCATTGCGCGCCGGTATTGTATGGATTAACTGCAGCCAACCCACTTTCACCGAAGCTCCGTGGGGCGGTTACAAGCAAAGCGGCATCGGCCGTGAGCTTGGCGAATGGGGATTGAACAACTATCTCGAAACCAAGCAAATCACGCGTTACGACAGTGCCAAGCCCTGGGGCTGGTACATCAAGTAAGGTCTGTCAATCATGCGCTGGAAGAAGACTCTGCAAATCGTTGACGTACACTGCGAAGGCGAAATTGGAAAGGTCATCACCGCTGGAGTCGTCGGAATCCCCGGTGAGACAATGCTCGACAAGATGAACTACATCAACGAGGTTGACGACAGCCTGCGAAGACTTGTTGTCCTTGAGCCGAGAGGCTGCCTCCAGATGTCGGTGAACCTGCTATTGCCGCCGACCCGACCTGAGGCTCACGCAGGCTTCATCGTGCTACAGGCCGACAAGGCACATCCGATGTCCGGCAGCAACGCCATCTGTGTTGTGACGGCTTTGCTGGAATTGGGCATGCTGGAGATGCAAGAGCCCGAAACAACTGTCGTTCTCGACACCCCCGCGGGTCTTGTAACCGCTCACGCGGACTGCAAGGACGGTCGATGCACAGGCGTATCGCTCGACATGGTGCCCTCGTTCGTCGAACAGCTCGACTTCACCGTTGAGACCTCGAAGTTCGGGAAAATCAAGGCAGATATTGCTTTCGGCGGAGTCTATTACGCGCTCGTGGATGTCGATCAGGTCGGATTGCAGATTGCGCCGGAAAACGCACGAGAACTCGCTGAACTTGGTGTTGCGCTTAAGGGCGTAGTCAATGGGCAAATCAAGATTCAGCACCCGCTATTTCCAGAAATAAACGAAGTCGCGTACGTCATGTTCCGCAACCGCGTGAGCGATGAGCTTTATCAGACCTGTACGACACTTCCGCCTGGCCGCGTTGACAGGTCGCCGTGCGGGACGGGAAGCTCCGCCAATCTGGCGACGCTGTCAGCCCGAGGCCTCGTCGACGTTGGTAGTCGGCTGAAGTCGCGCTCGACCATCGGGGGCGAGTTCAACGTCGAGATGCGCGGGAAGACTGAAGTCGGTGGCAAGGCCGCTGTTTTGCCGCGGGTCCACGGCCGCGCCTGGGTTTACGGAATCCAGCAGATTGGTGTCGACCCGAACGACCCTCTGTCCGCCGGTTTCATGCTGAGTGATACGTGGGGGTCGGGTTTCCCGGCCGTCTGAGGTGGAGCGCGCACGATGATAAACTTGAATGCGCGCCCCTCCTTGGGGGCCCACAACGACGGCGGTGAAACGATGAGCAAAGGAACGGAGACAGAATCCACTGTCCGCAGACACGGCGGACGATACGTTTATGAGGAATTGCGAAAGCAGATTCTTACTTTGCAGCTCAAGCCCGGCGCGCCCCTGGACGAAGTTTCGCTGGCCGCTCAGTTTGGGCTTTCGCGCTCGCCGGTGCGGGATGCGCTTGCCCGTCTCATAAGCGAAGGTCTCGTCACGATTCTGCCGAATCGCACTACGCTCGTCACACCGTTCGAAATCGAAGAATTTCCGAAGTACATCTCGGCGTTAGACCTTATCCAGCGCGCCGTCACCCGCCTCGCCGCACAACATCGAACGGAAGCTGACCTCAAGCATATCCGCAAGGCGGACGAGGACTATATGCATGCGGTCGAAAGCGGCGATTTTCAGGCGATGTCCGAGACGAACAAGGCCTTCCATATGGCCATTGCGCATGCGGCGAACAATCCCTACTTTGTTGGCTATTACGAGCGCCTGCTAGGCGAAGGCCAGCGGCTACTCCACCTGCACTTCGACTATACCGTCACGTCGCCGACAGCGACCAAGCTCGGGCGCGACCACACCGAACTTATCGAGGTAATTGAGCGCAAAGACGCTGGAATGGCCGAGAAGTTGGCGCACGAGCACACCATGTTGTTCCAGAAACGCTTTCTCGACTACATGCGACAGAACATGACTGAATCGATGGCTATTCTCTAAGACATCCCTTGACGGCAGCTGTCTATGTCGAATGCTCCGGCATTCTGGCAGCATGGGACACCAAAGACGAAGCCGCGCCCCCGTGCTTTTGAGCGCGTCGTCCAGTTTTCGCCCGGAGAAAGCCGCTCGTCGTATATCGCGTGACCCCTTCGACTTTCTTCTCAGCCTCTACTCCCGATTGCACCTGTGCGCCGCAGACCGGCGAATTCGCACGCTGCTTACCACAATCGGATGGAGCGGCGTCGGGTGGCGCAGATCGCTGCCGGGCCGCGCACCGCGTTGACGGGGAAATGATGATCCACGCCCGGTCCCACCCCGGCGTCGTGCAAGGTAAGGAGAGTTACCGATGCCATGTCGATGCGGACACGTGCCCCCTCACAAGGGTGCGCGCCCACGATCAGTGAGGATGTGTTTACGAAAAACGTGCGCGCAAATAGCACTCTTAATATAAGTTTTCTTGCATTAATAGCGAGGTTGACACAAATCAAATGATCAACCTTTTAAGCATTCCTAATATATAACACCGATGCTCAAGTGTTCAACGACGTTAGCGCTCCGCCTTGTGCGCATCTGAACGTGGTGAGCGGTGGCCTCGCGCTGCTAACGATCACTATTCACACCCAGGGATGTCGTAGCCTGAACTCATACATCCACAAGCCGGTGCAGCGGCGCGAGAGTTACTCCTCGACGACGATAGGCGAGCTTTCCGTTCCCGCGAGAAAATCCCTGAGCAGCCCTTCGGCGTGACGTACCGCATGCAGTGGTGCGCGGGCAAGTTGCGCGTCATACAACGCTATCAGTTCTTCAAAGTCACCGATGACGTCCGGCGTCAGACGCCATTCGCCCGTCTCATGTGCATGCGCCAGCGTCACCTCCACAGCGCACTCGGCGACCTTGAAGTGCTCGGCTGGATGCTTTCCGTAGCCCGCGCGTTGCAAAAAATAAGCAAGATAGACGGCGCGCATCAGTTCGTTGATCAGGTGACTATTGGCCTGGCACTCACGACATGCGACCAGCGCCAGATGCAGCCTCAGGGACTGTTCGCTAGCAGACGCACGATCCATCGGTAGTAACAGCGCCTTTGTCAGCGGCCGGCGTGGCTGGCTGGCCCGGGAGCGGCTTCGTTTGACGGACATCTATTGGGAATGGAGGTGTGAAAAGGTAGTCTGATTATAGCGAAGCTGTTTGGCGGTTCACTTCGGTGGTCACGCCACCGGCTTATGCGTCCAGGTATTGGAATCGGAGTGTATCCGCAAAAAGTTGTAAAAAAGCCGTGCTCCTGAATGTGCCAACCGGTCCGCAGCAGTTCAATTAATCCGGATTTCCCGCAAATCATCCCGCGCTTCAGTTTTACTTTGTAATTCCAATAACCGAAGTCATTTACCGATTTCCGGACCGCCTCGACCGCGCGATTCTGACCTTTCACGCAATGAACTGCTTGGCTCGACCATCTGACCCGCCGCCTCGCGGAGCTGCGCTTTGAACTCATTGCGCCGGTCCTGCCGCTCCTCGGGTGTCATGTCGGCAAAACGTCGGGATGCTCCGCTTCCGGGCGTCGGTTGCGAGAGCCCGGCGGCCTCATCATTGATTCCTGAGCGCTGTGCCCGCGCAGCTCTCACCTCGTTGACGAGCGCTGCTGCCCGCGCGGCGCCGCTGAGCTCAACGAGTGCGTGCCACGCGCGATCATCCCGTTCCACCACGTGGCGAATCTCGCGACGCATCGCGGAATCGGCCCTGTCCAGTTCCGCGCCCGTCCGCTTCAGCGCCGCGCGATCTTTCGCCGGTACCGGCCTGCCCGCCCGGGTTGCGGCCACCGCCGCAGAGAGGGCGTCGGCATACTGCCTGACGGTACGATTGAGGGTCTTTTCCGGGCGTTGTGGCCGCGGTGCGTTAGAGTACTCGACGCGTCGCTGGTTCAACGTGTGCCGGTAGCCCAGCTCCGGCTGGCGGTCACGCTCCGGTCGCAGCTCATGCTGTGCGCTGAACGATTTTTCGTCGGCGCGCGCAAGACTGCGCATCAGCGCCTCGCCATCCGCGAACTCGTCCCGACCAGCCGCCACCACCAGCTTTTCCTTGTGCCGCGTCATCGCCACATAGGCCAGCTCGGCATGCATGCCCTTCGTGGCCAGCACGTACGCGCGATCGACCGTCACCCCCTGGCTCTTGTGGATCGTCAGCGCGTAGCCGTGATCGAAATGGCCATACTGCGCGGTATTGACCGCGAGTTGCCGGCCATCATCGAGCCGCACCTGCAGGACGGCGCCGGCCGCTGTCCTGTCACCCGCCGCATCGATCCGTTCGACAGTTGCCAGCGTTCCGTTCTTCACCTGCATCACGTACTCGTTCTGCAGGAACATGATCCGTTCACCAGCGGCGATCGCAATATGCCGGTCTCCCGTCCCCACGATCGGCACGGTCTGTTCATCACCGAGCTCGCCAGCGATCCGCCGCAATTCGCGCACGCGTGCATTCAGCGCGCACCGCTCGTCGTTGGTGTGTGTCAACAGTAGCTGGGACAGGCCGGGGACTTTCCGGCGATCGTCCTGCCATTTAGCAATCAGCTGCTCGCGTGCGTGAGCAACGGTCGAAAATAGCTGCACGCCACCGCGCTCCGCATACGCGGACACCGCCGATTGCACGTCGTGCCGGGCCAACGCCGACGTGGCTTCGCGCTGCCAGGCCTCCTTCTGTCGCATGATTCCGGTCAGACTTTCGAGTTGACCGGCGGCACCCGCTTCGCGCGACACCGCGCGAAAAGCATCGCCTGCGTCGACCGCATGCAGCTGCCACGCGTCACCGACCAGGCGCACACGCGCGCCGGCCTCCTGCGCGTGGCCCAGCAGTTTTTCCATCTGCCGTGAGCCGACCATGCCGGCTTCGTCGACCACCAGCACCGTTTTCGGATCGAGCGTGACCGTACCGCGTTCGATACCCGACAGCAGGCTGTGCAGCGTCCGGCTGGCGATGCCGGTGTCGCGCTGCATGTCGTCCGCCGTCTTGCCCTGCAGCGCCGCACCCATTACGCGCGACCCATCCACCTCGAGCGCTTCGCGCGCCGCAGCAAGCACGTAGCTCTTGCCGGTCCCGGCCGCACCATTCACCACCACGAGCTGGGCACGCCCGGCGAGCGCCACAAAAGCGGCCTCCTGTCCTGGATTGAACTTCCGGGCTGCGCGTACCGTTTCGCGCACCACAACGTCGCCCGCTATCCCGTCAGCGGTACGACTCATCGTGCGTGCGCGTTCGACCAGGCGCAACTCAATCGCGCGCAAATCTGTTGACGTGAACCATTCGCCCTGACGACCGGAATCGCTGAGCGCGAGCAGTTCCTTCGAATTCATCAGGCGGGCATAAACCTGCCGGAACTGTTCCGCCCCGTCGGTGTTGCGGAACACGAACTGCTCGACATCGCGCCGTGAGAAGGTGGATTGATGGATCGTCAGCGCGGCGACGCCGATCGCCGGATTGATCAGCAGTCGCTGACCGTTGCGGAAAGCGCGCTGGCGATTCTCTTCCAGCACACTGGCCATCACGCCACGCTCGCCCGCATAGCGCGCCACGCCCACCTTGACGGACGGTTCCAGCTCAATCCCCAGCGTCCGGTAACTGCGGTGGTCAATGCGGGCCTCGATGCCCGCCTGTGCCATAAAGTGATTGGCGGTGACCGCCCACTCTTCGCGCACGTCGCGAACAAACTGCCGGCTGCTCAGATAGCGATCCTTGCCGGCACCGCCCTTTTCCGGGTCCGCCGCGTTCCAGCGCCTGAAATAATGCTCCGGATCGCGCGCGATGCCGTCGTTCACCCGCTCCGTAAACATGATGTGCGCGTGTGGCTGTTCCAGCCCGTCGCTGGCGGCCGGATTGTGGATCGCCCAGGTGTACGCGTGGCGCTCGCCGAGCGTGTGTTCAACAAATTCACGCACCAGTGCGACGCGCTGTTCGTCGTCCAGTTCTCGCGGAATCGATACCTCGATTTCGGTGTACGGCCGGCCATTGACCCGTTCATGGGTGTCCGCGGCCTGCCAGAAGAGGCTCGCGTCATGCGCGGCCCATGCCGGCATATTGCCGCTCTCGGTCATCTTCAGGTCGCCACGCGCTTCGAACTTGCCGCCGCGGGAAATGTAGGCGTAGTGATCCTCCCGCGCAATGTACTTCGCGTGCTCGCCAGCGGCGGCTTTCCTGCCTGCTTTGACGCTCAGATGGTACGTTGGCATGGGCGGTGTGCTTTCGTCTTACCATAAGCTGTTTCCATGCTAGCATGGAAACGCGGAAGCGCACTTTGACCCGCCCTGCTCACCAGGGCCTGCGGCGTCCCCCTCCCTGCTGGCCGCTTTTGCATTTTTCATGATCCGGAATGGTGTCACAGGCAGGGCCGATGCCCGGCCTGTGCTGCCGCTCGATGCAACGTCAATCTGCTTCAGGAGAAAGATGATGGCAAAGAACGAATGGCTCACGGAACACATTCAGTACATCCAGGGTTTGAAGTCCCCTACGGCCACGCAGACCCTGCTGGTCGAACTCGCGACGATCCCGGCTCCCACCGCGCAGGAGTCCCGCCAGCTGGACAAGCTGGTCCGGCTTGAAAAGATCAACCAGAAGGCAGACTCGATGAAAGCGGAAGCCGCCCGCATGTTGAGTGAGCGACGCGAAAACCAGCGCAGGGCCCACACGCGCGAACTGATCGAACTCGGCGGCATCGTCCCGATGGTCGATTTTCCGGTGGATCGCGGCACGCTGACCGGCGCGTTGCTGTGGGCGCTCGATCAGTTCAGGACGGACGGTGACTTGCAGCGCACGCTGAAGAAGCGGGGCGACGCATTCATCGCCGAGCGGGAAAATGACAAGAAACCGGAGACACAAGCCAGCGCCGGGGTAGCGGCTGAAGCGGCTACGGCGGAGAAGGCGCCCGCGTAACGGGTCGTATCGAACCGGATCGCCCCTGTGCTTTGCTCCGGGTCGGCGTTGTCAACGATCTGCGGCGCGGCGAGGTACCTGCCGACTCGCGCTCCTCGTCAGAATGCGACGGCGCGCGCAACATGCGGGAGCGGATTGGACGCGTGAAAACGGGCTTGCCGGACGACGGAGCTTCAGATCCGCACTACGAAAAACGGGCCGCGCGACTGGCGGCCCGGCAGGTGTCGCCCGGACCACCTGGCCCGGGCTTTGTGTGACGTTAGCGTGTTTTTCCGCGCTTCGTTTCGCTCATTGCACGGTTCCTCAGCACTTCCGGCAACCAGCCGCTTTCTGCCATCCGGAGCTCGGCAGCCGCAGCGGCATCGCCCTTCTTCATGCCTTGCAGTTCTGCCGCTGATTCCAACGAAACGGCTTCGCTCACCACGTCGATGATCCGTGCTTTGGAGACGTGATTCAGGTAGCTTTGCTGCGTTGGCTTCCAGTAGAACGCCATATCAATCTGCATCACGTCGGCGAGCGCGCTGATCGGGTGGGCACTATCAGTCGCGCTGATACCGTCGAGCGTCGCGGCCACGCAAAATGCGAACAGGCTCGCCATGACGTCGGTTTCCTGATTGAGCAGCCAGGGCAACAGGTCGTCCACTTTTTTCGGCAGCAGTTTCACCCATTTCGCGCGGTCGGCTTCGATCTGTTCAAAGGCCACACTCGATTCCATGTCGTCGGCCTCGCGCACCAGCGAATCGCGCGATTTGTGCGCGTCGATCTTCACGGCGCTCCCGGCATAAGCGAAGTGATAACGCTCGTCGAACACGGTGGGAATTACCCGGTTCATTAGCGCGGCCAGTGCTACGACAGGGCGGCGGGAAAGTTCAGCCTGCACCGCAGCGGTCCGGTGCGCCGTCAGACGGCGGCACAGCTTTTCGCTGTGCACTGGCTTTTCTTTGGCCTGCGGTACGGTGGCCGTCATGTCTCCCTCGCCATCGTTCGCGCCCTCCTCCGGATACACACGTGCCACATCCTCGCGCTTGACCAGTCCGCGCTCGATGTTGAGCTCCCCCTCCTGGTCTATCGTGATGAACACCCCGCCCAGTTTCATGTCGTCGTCCGCCCAGGTCTCAAGCCGCTCCCCGAACGCGTCGACCTGGTCGCTCAGCGCATACGCTTGCTGTTCCAGTTGCTCGCGTCGTTCGTCATCCTCGACCACTTCCCCATCCTCGCAACCGTTCAGCTTTGCGTCGGCCTCGTCGCGTTTCACGATGAGCGCATCAAGCTCGGCCTGCTCGTCAGCCGTCAGTTCGCGCGAAAATGAGGGCAAGCGGCCATACGCCATGACTTCGCCATAGTCGCGCTTCGTTCGCGTTTCGACCCAACCCCATCCTTCCGCTGCGACTTCCTGCGACGCGGCGACCAGCCGTTCGGCGGCCAGCCGGTGCAGCAGGTCCGGGTCGGCAATATACCCGGCATTCTCCGCATCACTGAAAAGGTCCCGCCTTATGTAACCGCCTGCGGCCGCATAAGCGTCCAGCCCGACAAATCGGGCGAGGTGGCTGCGGCTCGCGTCAATCTCGGTGCCGGTGATCGCAGCACGCAATTCCCGCGGTTCGCGTTGCCATGCCTCGCTCGCCTCCAACCACACGCGCTCCTGCAAATCGTGATCGTCGGCCAGCGCCAGCGCTGTCACCTGCTCGATATTCATTTCGTCGTTGCGGAACAGGTCAAGCAGCTTGGTGAGACGTTCGCCAGTTTCAGACGCCGACGTACCATCAGATGTGAAATCCTGAAAAGCGCGGCGATGTATTCGACGCTCCGGCCTTCCTCAGCCAGCATCCGGAACGCCTCGCACTGGTCCGCCGGATGCATCGTTTCATGCTGGTTTTCCAGCAGTGACGCGGCAACGGCTTCGGCCTCGCTGACTACCTTCACCGGCACCGGATGGTCTGATGCAATCTTGCCCTGCGCGAATAGCAGGTCGAGCGCAGCCAGACGACGCTGACCGGCGCATACGCCAAGTTTCGGTTTCTTCGCGCGCGAGCCCTTTATGGCGTGCACGACCAGGTTCTGCATCAGGCCTTTGGCTTCAATCGTGATCGCCAGTTCTTCAATTCCAGTCGGGGCTTTCCTGCGGACGTTTGACGGCGACCTGCAAAGCAGCCCGTAAGGCACATATTCGATTCTCGTTTCATTGCCGAAATTCGTTTCGAGTCCAGTTTCGGTAATTCTGTTTTCAACAGACACAGTCACGGTTTATCTCCGGTTTCGGACCACAACGGAATGTCGGGCCACGTCTTAATAATAGGTCTTATAGACCGCAATACAAGGAATATTCAGATTGATATTGTTAACTGATATTTATGGGTAATTGATATTATTGATGAGTTATTTTTGATATGCGGGTCTTTTAGACCTAATATATACACGTGGCCCGACATTCCGTTGTGGTCCGAAACCGGAGATAAACCGTGATTGATAACGAATTCAAGGTGTCGTCGAACGTCGTTCCGGAAGAACTGCGCCTTAACTTCCTCCCTCACTACCTTGGGGCGCACTACCTGCAGGGTGAGGCAATGGTGTACGACTGGGCGCGCCGTCTCTGCCGCGCCTACAACGGCGGATCATGGAACTTCTTCCAGCTGTCCAACGGGGGCTTTTACATGGCCCCTGAACGGTGCGGGCAAATGCACGTCCGGTGGCACATGAACGGCTACAACGACATGATGGGAGCCGACGCCTTCGGCATCGTCGTCACGCTGTTTGCCTTGTGCCACCTGCTGGAGAAGTGCGGCGATGACCGGATCGCCGACCACTACCACGCGCTACGCGCCTACGCGGCGCATCACGTGGAAGCCGCCAACATCCTCCGCGCGATCGACTAACCGACCCGCCCCGGCCTGCGGGCTGGGGCTGATCCCGACATTGGGGAACAGCATGGACACCACTTACCTGGCAAACCGCTTCAGCCGCAACGCAGTTGGCACACGTTCGGATCGCCCGCTGACGAATGACGAGATTGCAGAGGTTGCCCCGTCGATCTTCGCGCTATCCGCGCACGAAAGCCGCTCTGAACGGTACACCTACATTCCAACCAGCGATGTACTGGACGGCCTGCGCAAGGAAGGTTTTCAGCCCTTCATGGCCTGCCAGACCCGAGTGCGCACTGACGACAAGCGCGTCCACACCAAACACATGGTCCGCCTGCGCCACGCCGACCAGATTACTGGCCGTGAAGCCAACGAAATCATCCTTCTGAACAGCCACGACGGCACCAGCAGCTACCAGATGATCGGCGGCATGTTCCGGTTTGTCTGCCAGAACGGCATGGTCTGCGGAGACACCGTTGGCGATATCCGCGTGCCCCACAAGGGCGATGTGATCGGCGAGGTGATCGAGGGGGCATTCAGGGTGCTCGACGGCTTCGAGTCGGCGACCCGGCAGCGCGAAGGGATGGCCGGTGTGGCGCTGACCGACGGCGAACAGACCGCTTTCGCGCGGGCCGCGCTTGCGCTGCGGTACGACGACGACAAGCCAGCGCCCATCACTGAACGACAACTCCTGACACCGCATCGCATGGAGGATCGCTCTCCGGACCTGTGGACGACGTTCAATCGCGTGCAGGAAAACATGATCAATGGCGGCTTGCGTGGTCGCAATGCGAATGGCCGGACCACCACGACCCGCGCCGTGACCGGCATTGACCAGAACATCCGACTCAATCGCGCCCTCTGGGTCCTTGCTGACGAACTGCGCCGCCTGCGCGGCTAACGGGTACGCCCCGACCCGCCGGTCGGGGCCTGCTCTCACGACATCAAATACGATAGGGACATCAAATGGATACCGTTCATATCCGGCCAACGTGGCTGACCGCCCTCTTCCCCCTGCTGGCTGTCTGGCAGTATGGCGACCGGTCGGTAGTGCGCGCCGAACTGCTGCGCATGGCGCTGTCGGCCGACGCGGCCGCAAGGTCAGCCGAAGCGCTCACCCGCATTGCGAACATGCTTGACCGCGATGGTCACGCGATCGAGATGCACCGCGACGAACTCCGTGCAATCGCCCGGACCGCCCTGTCCGAGTTCGACCGGGTGCCACCGCGCGCCCCGCTGCCGACCTCCGCCGACGCGGATCTTTACCACGCCTGTTCCGTCCAGCCCTGCTGACATCTTCCGGAGATCACACCATGCATGAAGCAACCGACACAATGGTTCACGGCGTAGACGGCGCGCTCGCGCTGCGCCGGGGTATCGCCGCGCTCGCCCGTCTCGACGTGTTCGATGAAGATGGCGACATCCTGCTGTTCAGCGCCCCTGCCGACTGGTTGCCCGGATAGATCAATGTCGCCGTCCAGGCCTACCAGCGCGGCGCCAGCCACGGTGAACTGCATGGCGAGCGCAAGGCGCGCTATGATCCGGCGGGCGCTCGGCATTCACCAGTAGCACAGCATGTTCCGCATGCCCCCATCCCCGCGTAGACATATAGGAGTACGCATCATGAACCAGCTTTTCTTTACCGGCCGTGTTGCTGCAACCCCGGTCCTCTCGAATCACGGTGATTCAAAGGTGGCAAAATTCACTCTGATTTCCAACGAGTATGCCGGTCGCGACGAAAGCAGCGGCGAAGCGAAAGAGCGTCAGCTGCGGATCCAGTTTACTGCGTTCGGTTCACGCGGCGAGGTCATTGCCAGAAACGTCCTGAAGGGCGATCAGTTGATCGTTGAAGCGAAGCTGTCGAACAACGACTACCTGGACGGCCAGGGTGTCGAGCGCTACGGCTACAACTTCACTGTTGATAACTTCGAATTCGGCGCACCTGGCGAACTCAGGCGGGCGCAACTCGCGCGGCGTCAGGAATAATCCACGTCGGCACCGGTTCATGCTGGGGCCGTTGACCAGAACAGGCGATGACGTGGCAACCGTGGGCGGCGGCGATATTTCGTACGGCCTCGCATCTGCCGGGAAATGGCATGAATTGCGTGCCCGTCCCAGCCGTCCGGAAAGGTAGCCCCTTCCTGCCAAGCCCTGTGCCCGGCTAACCGCAGGCGTCACGCGCGCGCCGGCGCGCCCGGATCGAGGCGCACGGGGACCCGCGCCAGCAGGCGTGGGGAGAGCGCCGGCGAGGCGCAATAGCGCCGGGACGATCCGGTACGGCACAAACAGACCGTGGCCGGGGTCGTCAAGCAGCCGCAGGCTGCGTGTTTCCCCCGCGGCGAAGCCGTGGGGGCTGGACCCAGGACCGGTACGGCCTGAGCTGTCGTACGATCCGGTACAGGAACTGAATCATCAGGAGCAGATATTGGAAGGCTGAACGCTTTACGCCCGCGCCGAGGGACTGGAGCGTCCTAAGGCACATAGGGTTGTGGCCTGGCGCGAACGGCAGCAACGCACTGGCGTTGACTACAGCGGCGTATATTTCTGCGGTATGGTTTCAGGGCTTGCACTGCTCGAAGCCCTGGATGCGACGTTGTCGTTCGGCGTCGCCTCTTCTATCACCGAACACGGATGTAAGGTCGAAGCCCCCCACTCCGGACAAGCAAGGTAACACCATGAGCATCCCGCCCCGCCCGAAAACACACCGGATTACCAGCGACGTGCCCGAGCACCTCCTCGAGGCGTTCCAGCACACCATCACGGAGTTTTTTGCGAACGCGCACGGCGGCCAGACCCCGGCGCAGCGTGCCGCGGAGATTCGCGCCGGCGATCGTGACCGTGGCCTCGATTCGCTCCTGCAGCTCGTCGACGTGGCCGAAGGTGACACCGTACAGGCAGAGGCCGTCGCAGAATTGCTCGCAGGCCTGTACAACGGGACGGACTACCGTTTCGATCTCACAGCGTTGCGGGCACTGGACGACGATCTTTTCGAGCACTGCCTGGCCGTACTGCGGCTCGATCATCGTCCGGACGTTGAGGTACATCAATATTTCCCCGACGGACAGCAGCGATGGCAGCAGATAATCTCACGCTGGAATCTTGACAAACGTCCAGCGCCAGAACCGCCGCCGGTTCGCGGCGAACGCTATCAGGCGCGCTATGTGACGCATTCTGAAGCGCCCGGCTATCGCGACATCACGCTGGTTGTCGCGATCGACGGTGACCCGGCCCACGAGTTGCCGATCGAGCTGCACTTTTCGGCTGCAGATTCCGAAAGCATGGCTCGCGACCTGGTCGATCTGCATCGCCGAGCGTGGACGCCTCGTGAGCACCGCGTCGCCCCGCTCGACGCGAAAGAAGGCGAGCGGCGACCTCAGTGGCTTTAAAATTCGATCGCGAGCAAAGGAGCGAACATGACAATAGAGGTTCAAATAAAGATTCGCCCGGAATGCCTGCAACCGGCCGTCAGCTGGATGGAGCCTACCGGGGCGGAGATACAGGAAGTGATTCGCCTGGCGGGATTCTCCGGCAGGCAGGCCGCTGATTTCCTGGGGCTCGCAGACAAGAGCGGCCGCCAGCTTAGACGCTGGATAAGCGGGGACGCAGGCATTCCCTATTCGGCATGGGCGCTGCTCTGCGCTGCGGCCGGGTTAGGCCAGATATGGGAGTGCTGAATTCGATCCTGATCGCCGTTACGCCCAGCATCACGACGGAATGCCTGTGGACTGATACTGCCAGGCAATTCGACGAAGACGATATTCACGTAGAAGCACATGGCACGCACGTTGATCGATCCTCGTCTGAATCGAGGTCGGATAGCCAGGAGCAGGAAGACGCTGGGAGGCAGTGGCGTCGGGATCCACGACAGATTCCAGTCCATGATGAGAAACCGTCAATGGCGCCCGTGACGCAACGTCGCGGGCGCGGAACGTCATTCAGCAATTACATCGCACTTGTTCAGGCGGGCTTGCGCAGCGGCATACCACGTCGCGTCCAGATCGATGCCAATGTATCGGCGATCCAGTTGCTGCGCGGCCACGCAGGTCGAGCCGGAACCTGCGAACGGGTCGAGTACGACCTCGCCGGGTTGAGTAAAAGCCTCGATGAGAGGCCTCAGGCAGCCCAGAGGCTTTTCGGTCGGGTGATGGCGGTTGCCGGAGTACTTCCATGGAATGACGTCAGGCACGGGCAGCATTGGCACCGCGGGCGAACCTTTTGCAAGGAGGTAGGCGGATTCGTGCTGATATTTGACGAACCGCGCTCTGGATGCGTACGGCTTGGCGAACACGATGTGCCCCACGATCCGGAAGCCGGCGCGCTTCCATGCGTCAAAAAACAGTTCGGTCCGGGTCCATCCATATAAGCTCGCGCACAACGCATCATTTTTGAGTACGCGATACGTTTCAGCAAAAGCGGGTGCAAGCCAGTCCGCATGAACATCAGTCGCGATCGAGCGCCCGCTACGATCGTCATAGTTAACCAGGTATGGCGGATCGGTGAGGACGAAGTCGACGATCGCGTCTGGAATTTCCGGCAAAACGTCGAGACAGTCGCCGTGCATGAGATAGCTCATCCTTGCTCTCCAGGAAGTTAAGGGAGTGGGTAGCAAGGCGACGCGTGCGGCCACACAGTTTCACTGCCCGGCGCTGGCGAGCGCCGGGCGAGTTCCGGCGGTCAGGGGACCGTGGAATAAATGGGAGGCAGGCCGTAGGCAGGCACCGTTTATGCCGCGAAAGCCCTTGAAGGGGTGGGCTGCCGTGCGACACTCGGTGCGCGCGCCAGCACACACCGTCCGCCGGATCCCGGCCCGCGATTGTTGGCGACGGGTAGTGAAAGCTCCCTTGAAACAACCAATTTTTTTAGGAAACCTCACTTGATTCTGACGATGCCGCCCGGACACGCGGGCGGTGGTGCGTTGCTTTTTGACATGAGATAGACGGATGTGACCGTGCAGCGGGCGTTCAAATGGATACGCATCCTCTACCGCTGCTGGCAGACTGGGACACGATACGACGAAAGCGTCTATCTAAACGCGCTGAGGGGGCGAGGCTCACCCCTTCTTGCAAACCTCACGGTTCCCCTTCTCAAAGCTTGACTGAGTGACTCAGGGCGTGAAGCGGCCGCACAACTCACGTCGACATAACTGACCGCTTCCGGATTCCAACGGGTCATCCGATCCACTCACTCATCGACAGTGCTCAACCAGGACTCGCGATGGTGCCAATGCTCGAGAGTATTATGGGTATGATCGCATCGTGTTGTCCGCCTGTTTTATCCGAAACATTCGGCGAGAACGAAAGCGAATGATGCCTCCGTGCAGCGCGTAGAATCGTCTTATTCGAACTCTCCAAAGCCAATCATGCGCTCATGGCGGATCGAACGTCCCATTCTCTCAGGAAACCTGGATCTTTCGCGGGCGACGAGCCTGGTATCAGCCATTGGGTCCGATGATGCCAACGCGTTTGCCGCGGAAGTCTTGAAGTTACTAGGGGATGCCGCGGGCATCTCGCAGTGCACCGTATTTGCGTACGAATTCAACAATCGCCCTCGAACGGTCTCCGTGGCAGACCACCGCGGCGGCCGATTCCTGCGCAATGTGGCGGATACATATGCCAAGACCTTCTACGCGCTGGACGGCAACCAGACGATTATCTCGGCGGCCCGTCCTGAGAAACTCGATTCAGCGGTCCTCCTCCACCAGCAAGCCATCGAAGACATCTCGCATGAGGGATATCGAGCCGCCTGTTATCACCAACCTGACGTGTCGGGCCGACTCTCCCTTTTACTGCAGCCGTCGCAGGACATCTGGCTCTCCGTCAATCTCTACCGCGACCGCAGGCGCGGAAATTTTCACCCGAGCGAAATCGCGCTGATCGAAGCCTTTTCCCCGCTCATCGCTCAATCCGCCAAACACCATTACGCGCTGTGCGGCCAAATTCAGACCGGCATTCCGCAGTTGATGTTGGCGCGCGTCCGTGGGATCTGCCCGGATTTATCGAAGCGAGAACTCGATGTGCTCTGCGGTGTTTTGGAGGGCCGCACCGCGCAGGAAATCGGCGAACTGATGGGCGTCAAGGCGTCCAGCGTCGTGACCTATCAGAAGCGCGCTTATCGCCGCCTTGGCATCTCAAGCCAGCGTCAGTTGTTCGCCCTTTGCCTGGCTCCAGGTAAAAGCTGATCCCGCGCTGCCCCTTCCATCCGACATCGGCCGCTTATGCGGTCGCCTAGCGCCAAGGGTTTCCCCTAGTCCTTTCGTCCTCCAAGTCGTACCCAATTTGGGGACAGCGCCTGTCGGGGGTACTCGCATACTCCAGTCATCGCCATACCTCGCCTCCCTGACGAGCCTGACGCGATTGCATTGAGTGCTGTGGCACTCGACATAGACTTGATTCTGGAGACGACTCACATGGAAACGACTCCGTTGGCTGACCGTAGCCCACTTCCTGGCGGCCCGGAAAACGGTTCTGGATCGGGCGCTTCAACGCAAGAGCAGCATGTCATCGCCAAGGTATCTCGACACCTGCTCTGGTTTCTCTTCATCCTGTTCTTCGTCTCGTTTCTGGATCGAATCAATATCGGATTCGCTGGACTAACGATGATGAAAGATCTTGGTCTTTCGGGAGTCCAGTTCGGTCTGGCCACGACGTTGTTCTATATCGCCTACATTGCGTTCGGCATTCCGAGCAACATCGTTTTGGCACGGATCGGTGCGCGAAAATGGATCGGGACCATCATGATTGCATGGGGTCTGGCCTCCACGGCGACCATGTTTGCGTCGAGTCCGGGCACGCTTTACCTGCTGCGCATTTTGGTCGGCGTGACGGAGGCCGGCTTTCTGCCGGGCATCCTGCTTTACATGACATACTGGTTTCCGAGTGCATATCGCGCGAGAGCAAATGCCATGTTCATGATCGCGATGCCGGTGACGGCCGCGGTCGGCTCTGCGCTCTCGGGATACATCCTGGGATTGGACGGGACGCTCGGACTCAAAGGGTGGCAATGGTTGTTCTTTCTGGAAGGCTTGCCTTCGGCGATCCTGGGCCTGGTCGTATTCGGTTATCTGCGCGACGGCCCTGAAAAGGCAACCTGGCTCAGCACCGATGAAAAGCGCACGCTCTCGCAGACGCTCGCTGCCGAGCACAAAGCCGATCCCGTGCCGCGCACGCCGGCCACTGAAGAGAAAAGCCTGTTCAGCGAGCTCTTCTCGCCGACCGTCATCAAGTTCGCACTCGCTTATTTCTGTCTCGTCAACACGCTCGCCATGGTTGCCGTGTGGACGCCGCTGATCGTAAAGAGCTTCAGCGCCGACGCGAGCAATCGCACCGTTGGTCTCCTGGCTGCGATCCCGCAAATCTGCACGATTGTCGCAATGATCTGGTGGGGAAGGCGCTCCGATCGCAAGCAGGAACGCAGATGGCATCTGATGCTGCCGATGCTTTTCTCCGCTGCTGGCTGGCTCTGCACGGCCTACTCGACGCTGCCGGTGGTCCAAATGGTGGGCATCTGTCTAGCTTCGGCGGGATCGTACACCGCCATGTCGATCTTCTGGACGACCCCCGATCACGCGCTGAGCTTCCGTGCCCGTGCCGTCGGCATCGCGGTGATCAACGCCACCGGCAACATAGGCTCGGCCTTGAATCCACTGGTGGTGGGCTGGTTGAAAGATCTGACGCATAGCTTCTCGGCCGGATTGCTCTATGCAGCAGCACTGCTCGTAATTGGCGCCATCGTGGTTGCGGTGTTGCCGATTCAGGCTAAGCGCCCGCGCCATGCCGAATTATCAAATAACGCTAGTTAGTGCTTGTCGCCTTTGCGCAAGCCAGACGATGGCGGGATGCCAGCAATGAAAACCGGTCCCGCATGGTCCCCATGCATATTAGTTCCAGGAGCAAACGATGGAATTCAAGACTTATCCCTTCACTGCGAAAAAGTACGCTGCCGCCGTGCCGATGCTTGACAACGGCATCGAGACGAAACGACACGCAGTGACGATCGTTGGCGGTGGGCCAGTCGGACTGGCAGTGGCGCTCGGCCTCGCCAATCATGGTGTTCCTTCTGTTTTGATCGAAGCCGACGATTCCGTTTGCTATGGGAGCCGGGCCATCTGTATCTCGCGCCGGAGCCTCGAAATCATCGAGCGCCTGGGTGCAGTGGACGGATTTCTGAAGACAGGGCTGCCTTGGGCCGGTGGGCGCAGCTTCTACCGCGACACCGAAGTGCTGCATTTCAAGATGCCGCAGGACGACAACCAGAAACTGCCGCCCATGGTGAACCTTGCGCAATATCACATCGAGCAGTTTCTCCTGGACGCTGCGCAACGGAGGTCTGACCTTATCGATATTCGTTGGCAGACCCGGGTGAGCGCCATCGATTCTCGCCCAGACGGCGCCACGCTCCGCCTCGTGACGCCTGAAGGCGACTATTCGCTCGACACGGACTGGGTCGTCGCCTGCGATGGCGGACGCAGCGCCATTCGCGACGCGTTAGGTCTGCAGCTCAAAGGAACGAGCTACGAGGGCCGCTATGTCATCGTCGATATCGAGCTCGAGAGCGACCGGCCGACCGAACGTCTTGCCTACTTCGATCCGTCGTCCAACCCGGGCTCCACCGTGCTGGTCCACAAACAGCCTGACAACGTTTGGCGCATCGACTACCAATTGCGTGACGGTGAGGACGCCGAAGAAGCGGTGAAGCCGGAAAACGTCATGCCGCGGGTGCAAAGTCTGTTGGACATGATGGGCGAGCGCGGCGCTTGGTCGCCTATCTGGATCACGATCTACAAGGCTAATGCCCTGACGTTGGATAGCTACCGACACGGGCGCGTACTTTTTGGCGGCGATGCAGCCCACCTGGTCCCGATCTTTGGAGTGCGCGGCGCGAATTCAGGTATTGACGATGCGGACAATCTTGCGTGGAAGCTCGCCTTCGTGGTCCGCGGCCTGGCGTCCGAAGGATTACTCGACAGCTATTCGGACGAGCGAGTCTTTGCTGCCCACGAAAACCTCAGGCATGGCACCAAGAGCACAGAATTCATGGCGCCGCCGTCATTCGCCTTCGAGTTGATGCGTAAAGCCGTGTTGAGTCTGGCGATCAAACATGAACGCGTGCGCTCTCTGATCAACCCGCGGCAGACATCGGCCATCACTTATACGGCGTCGCCGCTCAATACCTCTGAAGCGGAGCCGGGCGCATTTGTGACAGGTCCCGTGCCGGGGGCTGCCCTCGCGGAGTGTCCGTTGACGATTGTCGAAGGCGGCAACGCACGAGAAGCTTATTTGACAGACCTAATCGCCCCCTGCTTCACAGCGTTGCACTTTAGCGAAGACGGTCGGGTCCCTGAAGGATTCACCGAACTCGGCGCGGCACTTCGAAATGAGAAGCTGCCTTTCAAGCTTATCCCTGTGACGCCGCATCTGCACCCTGAGACCACGAACGATCACAACTGGGACCATACGGGTCGGCTGTTTGCCATGTACGGCGCGAAACCCGGCACCGTCTATCTGGTTCGCCCGGACGGTCATGTACTGGGACGCTGGCACGCGCCAGCCGCCGCTGACATTGCGGTAGCAATCCACGACGCACTCAACACGTGAGCACGACCAACCTGATTAAGGAGAACGCCATGACCGACAGCGACCTCGATAACGTCTATACCCGACTGTGCAAGGCCATGACCCAAGTGGGCGAGGCAAACACCCCACTGTTTCTCGCGCGGTTCGCGATGCTCGCGATCGATACGATTGACAATTCGGCCATCGCACTGAACCTGATCGACGATGCAAGCGAAGGGATGCCTGAGTAAGTGCATAAGCGGAGCCCCCATGCAAGCGAGGCCTTATATCCGTGCTTCTGGCGCCCAATGTCCTTCGTGAGAGATCGAAACCATGACACTCAACTATCAAACCGGCTTCGCCAATGAATTCGCTACCGAAGCCCTGCCCGGCGCGCTTCCGGTGGGGCGTAACTCTCCGCAACGAGCGCCTTATGGCCTGTACGCCGAGCAACTCTCGGGCACCGCATTCACTGCTCCGCGCCACAGCAACCGTCGTTCGTGGTTATACCGGATTCGCCCGGCGGCCATGCACTTGCCGTTCGAGCGTATCGAGAACGCGCGCCTGCTAAGCCGCTTCGACGAAGTACCGACACCGCCAAATCAGTTGCGCTGGGATCCCCTCCCGATGCCCGATGCGCCGACCGATTTCGTGTCGGGCCTGGTGACCATGGCCGGCAATGGTGCGCCCGACGCGGGCAGAGGATGCGGTATCCACCTCTACGCCTCAAACTGCTCGATGACCGAGCGTTTCTTTTACAACGCCGACGGCGAGTTGCTCATCGTGCCGCAGCAAGGACGGCTGCGCGTAGCAACCGAAATGGGTCTGCTGGAGGTCGAACCGCAGGAAATCGTTGTCATCCCGCGAGGCGTACGTTTCCGGGTGGAATTGCCGGATGGTGAAGCACGCGGGTATGTTTGCGAGAACTATGGCGCGCTATTCAGGCTGCCGGACCTTGGCGTGATCGGCTCCAACGGTCTGGCTAACCCGCGTGACTTTCTCACCCCGGTTGCATCGTATGAAGACCGCGAAGGCGAGTTTGAGCTGGTTGCAAAGTTCCATGGCAATCTCTGGCGCGCCCATATCGACCATTCCCCGCTCGACGTGGTTGCGTGGCACGGCAACTACGCGCCTTACAAATACGACTTGCGTTGCTTCAACACGATCGGTTCGATCAGCTACGACCATCCTGACCCATCGATTTTCCTGGTGCTACAAGCCCCAACCGACACGCCCGGCGTCGACGCCATCGACTTCGTTATTTTTCCGCCGCGCTGGCTCTCGATGGAAAACACTTTCCGTCCGCCGTGGTTCCACCGTAATTTCGCCAGCGAGTTCATGGGGCTGATTCATGGCGCCTATGACGCAAAGGCAGAAGGCTTCGCGCCGGGAGGTGCATCCCTTCACAATTGCATGAGCGGCCATGGCCCGGATGCCGATACGTTCGCCAAGGCGAGCGAAGCGGACACGACTCGGCCTGATCGGGTCACGAATACCATGGCGTTCATGTTCGAAACGCCCGCCGTGATTCAACCTACGCGCTACGCACTCGAATCGTCCCAACTGCAAGGCGAGTACTACCGATGCTGGCAAGGCCTGAAAAAGCATTTCAACCCGTCACAGGTCTGAATTCGCACAAGGAGAAATCGCATGTCATTGATCAATGAATCGCACGACCCGGCTCTGAAGAGTTGGGTGGAGCAGGCAAACCAGCGGGGAAGCGATTTCCCGATCCAGAACCTTCCATTCGGTCGTTATCGACGCATTGGCACGGACGAGGACTTCAAGATCGGTGTCGCAATTGGCGACCAGATCCTGGATCTGCAAGGCACACGCCTGATCGACAGCCCGGACATGAACGCGTTGATGGCACTCGATACGGCCGCGCGACTGGGTTTGCGTCACGACATTTCTCGAGGGTTAGCGCAGAGTAGCGCGCAACAGCAGGCATGGTCGAAGCTGCTCATCGAGCAGAGCGCGGTGGAGATGGCAGTGCCTTGCCGGATCGGAGACTACACGGATTTTTACACGGGAATTCACCACGCCACGTCCGTCGGCAAGCTGTTCAGGCCCGACCAGCCTCTGATGCCGAACTACAAATGGGTGCCGATTGGTTACCACGGCCGGTCTTCATCCATTCGCGCGAGCGGCCAAACCTTTCGGCGGCCACGCGGGCAGACCAAGGCGCCGGACGCCGTGCAACCGAGCTTCGGTCCCAGCGGAAAACTCGACTACGAACTCGAACTCGGCTATTTCGTCGGCCGTGGCAACGAGTTGGGGCAACCCGTCTCCATCGACGATGCGGAGAGTCGTCTGTTCGGGGTGACATTGCTTAACGACTGGTCGGCGCGCGATATCCAGGCGTGGGAGTATCAGCCACTCGGCCCGTTCCTGTCGAAGAACTTCGCGTCGACCGTCTCGCCTTGGCTGGTCACGACCGAGGCGCTCGCGCCTTTCCGCGCGCCATTGACGCGTCCGGAAGGCGACCCGCAGCCGCTTCCTTACCTGGATGGCGACTTCAATCGCAAGACAGGAATGTTCGACATCATGCTTGAAGTCCTGATACTGACGGAGCGCATGGCCAAGTCCGGTCTCGCACCCGAACGCCTGACGCTGGGCAACGCCGGCACCGCGGCCTACTGGACGGCGGCACAACTGCTCACGCACCACACGGTCAACGGCTGCAATCTCCAGTCCGGCGATCTACTTGGTTCGGGCACGTTGTCCGGTCCCGCAGCGGACGAAGCCGGCTCGCTGCTCGAATTAACCGAGGGCAGCAAAAAGCCGATCAAGCTGTCCAACGGCGAACAGCGGACCTTCCTGGAGGACGGCGACACGCTGATTATGCGTGGCTGGTGCGAACGTCCCGGTGCGGTCCGCATCGGTCTCGGCGAAGTCCGTGGCACCGTGCTGGCATAAGAACAAACCATCGATGAGAGAGTCCATCAAACCGGAAGCCGCAGTCTCAGAACGCGTCGTTTACACGTATTTCCGCAGTTCTGCGGCATACCGAGTGCGCATTGCGCTCAACCTGAAAGGTCTCGACTACCGCGCAGTGCCGGTTCACTTGCTTCGTGATGGCGGACAGCAACATCAGCCCGAATACCGCGCGGTTAATCCTTTCGGGCTCGTGCCTAGCTACCGCGAGGACGGTCGAACCATCCGTCAATCGTTGGCCATCATCGAATACCTCGACGAATGCCACCCCGAACCGCCATTGCTGCCCGCCACCCCTTTTGGGCGCGCCGAGGTAAGGCAGTTGGCGCTATCGATCGCTTGTGAAATTCATCCGATCAATAATCCGCGGATTCTGAAATACTTGGAGCGCGAGCTACACGTCGATGAGGCTGCAAGGCTTGCATGGATGCGACACTGGATCGGGACCGGGCTTCAGGCGCTGGAAGCTCTGCTGGAGGACATGGGTTCATCCGGGCGTTTCTGCCATGGCAATCAACCTACGTTGGCAGACTGCTGTCTCGTACCTCAACTATTCAACGCACGTCGGTTCGAAGTCGATCTTTCTAAAATTCCGCGTTTGATAGAAATCGACGACGCCTGCGGCGCCTTGCGGGCCTTCCAAGACGCACATCCGAGCAAGCAACCAGACGCCGCGATGTAAAGTCTGGTCGGCGAGCCTTTCGACAGCGCGAAATGGGCGGCCTTATGTTTTGCGCCTAATTTCTAGGTAGTTTGTGACGTGAAGTTTCGCCGTTTCGTCACTGCCGGTTGCGTCTGACATCATGATCAGGCGTCTGGAGAGTAAGGTCTGACTCGGTTCGCAGAACGAAACCGCTCGCGCGGTAGGGGGCTGCGGTCCGACGCTGGAGGTCAGGGAGGGGCCGGTCGCGCGGTTTATGTTGGCGAATGAGGCAATCCGCCTCGTTCTTCAACAGGAGCCGCATCATGACCTCCTCTCAACCGGCCGTCAGCCCGTTGCGCCAGCGCATGATCGACGACATGCGTATGCGCCAGCTTTCCCCGAAGACGCAAGCCAACTATCTGCGCATCGTCCGCGAGTTCGCCCGATACCTCGGGCGCTCGCCTGATACCGCCACGGTCGAGGACCTGCGAACCTACCAGCTGCATCTGGTCGATCATGGCACGTCACCGATATCACTGAACGCCGCGATCACCGGGCTGAAGTTCTTCTTCGAGACCACGCTCCACGAGTCCGAACTGATGGCCCGGATGCAGCCCGTGCGCGTGCCCCGTACGTTACCGGTCGTGCTCAGCCCCGATGAAGTACGGCGGCTCATCGCCGCCACAGGCAACCTGAAGCACCAGACGGCTCTCTCGGTTGCCTACGGCACCGGGCTGCGCGTCAGCGAAGTGGTGGCGCTGAAGGTCACAGACATCGACAGCCAGCGCATGACGCTGCGTGTCGAGCAGGGCAAGGGCCGCAAGGATCGCTACGCGATGCTCTCACCGGTGCTGCTCGAACGCCTGCGCGTCTGGTGGCGTGTGGCCCGTGCCCAGGGCAGGATGCCCGACGGCGGGTGGCTGTTTCCCGGGCTCGACCCCATCGATCCCCTCACGCCGAGGCAACTCAACCGTGCCATCCGTGCGGCCGCCGAGGCCGCGCAGATCGACAAGCGCGTGTCGATGCACACGCTGCGCCACAGCTTTGCCACGCACCTGCTCGAACAGAAGGTCGACATCCGCGTGATCCAGGTGCTGCTTGGCCACAAGAAGCTGGACTATGTCCCGCGTTGAACTATGTCCCGTGATTGGTGGGAGCGTCAGCCGATAGTGGATTTCCGGCATGGTCGCTAGACATTGGCATTCTCCCTTGTAGGCACTTTGCCTGAAAGGAGAAGCTCGTGGAACATTCTTACGAGAGCGCGGACGCGCTGGTCCGCGCCGTCCGAAGCGGAACTGCGGAACCCCTTGTAGAGTTCGTTGGCTCGCTGATCAAGCAGCAATACGCGCTCAGCTACGTATGCCAACTGGCACAGCACGCACTTGCATTTGAACGCTGGTGCGAGGATCGTCGCATTTCCTTCCATGCCTTGAAGGACGACGACATCGCACGGTATCAGCGATTTCGCTCGCGACATCGATCGCGATGCTTCGAGACGCGACGCCGTGAACTGCACGCGTTAGAACTGTTGATAGACTACTTGCGTGACCGTGGAGTATGTCCGGCCGCGCCAGCACACGCTACTGCCGCTGACGTGGTTGTCGAGGAGTTCGTGCGGTCCTTACGGCGCGATCAGGGGTTAGCCGTTATGACCATCGAGTCCTACGCGAGGATGGCCCGCAAATTCCTGGTGTGGCGTTTCGGTCACGGAGATGTCTGTCTGCGTGACGTTCGCGCGGTCGACGCATACGCCTTCATTCAGAGCGAGGCAAAGCGCATGGGGCCACCTGCCCTTAAGACCGTTGTCACGGCATTGAGGTCTTTCCTTCGTTACGCGCAGTTCCGTGGAGAAGTCACGGCAGGGCTCGCCTTGAGCGTGCCCGCGGTGGCAGGCTGGACGAGTACGCCCCAAATCCCACGGGCCATCTCGGCCGAACACGCACAGCGCGCAGTTGACAGTTGCGACCGTCAGACTCCGGTGGGGCGACGCGATCGCGCCGTGCTGCTGATTCTGGCACGACTGGGGCTACGAGCCTGCGAGATCGTCAGGCTGACGCTGGACGACGTCGACTGGGACCACGCCCAATTGCGTGTGTGTGGAAAGGGCGGACGGGAGAGTTTCCTGCCATTGACCGCCGACGTGGGCGAGGCGCTCGCCGCCTATCTCAGGCATGGGCGTCCCACGAGTCCAGACCGGCATCTCTTCCTTCGATCCGTCGCGCCGATACGCGGGCTGATGGAAGGTTCTGACGGGATCGGCACGATTGTGCGCCACGCCCTCATTCGTGCCCAGGTCGACGCGCCGCACCACGGCTCTCACCAGTTCCGACATGCCCTGGCTGTCCGCATGTTACAGCTCGGCGCGTCGCTGCCTGAGATCGGACGGGTGCTTCGTCATCGTAGCCCGCAGTCCACCAGCCTTTATGCGAAGGTCGATCTCTGCAAACTCCGAACGTTAGCCATGGCCTGGCCAGGGGGTGTGCGATGAACACACTTCGCGAGGCACTCCAGGAGTACTTTGAACTGCGCCGCAGCCTGGGCTTCAAGATGCGCGATGCCGGTTTGCTGTTGCCCCGGTTCGTCAGTTTCATGGAGGCGCGGCAAGCCGAGCATATCAGCACCGGTCTCGCTCTCGAGTGGGCGCAACATCCGTCGGTGCAACCCGCAGAATGGGCCAGGCGCCTCTGTTTCGTGCGCGGCTTTGCCCGCCACCGCAGCGCCACCGACAGCCGTACGGAAATTCCGCCGGTCGGCCTCTTGCCCCATCGGTCTACTCGAGCCAGACCTTATTTATACACAGAAACAGAAGTACAGCGCTTGCTGGAAGCGGCATTGGTACTGCCGGTTGCCTGGCCGTCGACGCCGCTGCGGCCCTGGGTGTTCCATTGCCTGATCGGCTTGCTCAGCGTCACTGGCCTGCGTATTAGCGAAGCGCTTAACCTGGAGCTTGGTGACGTAGACCTTGAAGAGGCCGTGCTGATGATTCGCGGTACCAAGCTCGGTCGATCGCGCCTGGTTCCCATTCATCCGACAACCTGTGCCGTCATGGCTGACTACCTCAGGCGCCGCCAGCAGTTCCTCGGTCGCCAGGTCTCGTCCTATGTCTTCGTCACGAATCGCGGAACCCGACTCGACATGGGGCGCGTTCATCGGACGTTCTACGCGCTGTCGAGGCAAACGGGACTGCGTGCCGAAGGCGCAAGCAAGGGGCCGCGGCTACATGACTTCCGGCATCGCTTCGCCGTTGAAGTGCTGACACATTGGTATCAGTCCGGACAGGACGCATGGCGCCTGTTGCCGGTGTTGTCGACCTATCTTGGGCACATCTACGTGGCCGGCACATACTGGTATCTGAGCGGCTCGCCCGAATTGATGGCGCAAGCGATGGCTCGCCTGGAACGCCGTTGGGGAGAGTCACCATGACGAGGGAACCCAGCTTCGCCACCTTACTGGAGAAGTTCTTCATCCAGCGCCTGATGCACCAGCGTCAAGCCAGCGTTCACACAATTGCTTCGTACCGCGACACATTCCGGTTACTACTGGAGTTTGTACAGCGACGTCGGCATAAAGCGCCATCAACTCTTGCGCTGGAAGACATTGATGCGCCGCTGGTCATGGACTTCCTCGATGAACAGGAGCAGGTGCGTGGCGTCACGGCTCGAACGCGTAACCTGCGCCTGACTGCAGTGCACTCGTTCTTCCGGTACGTGGCCTTCGAGATGCCATCACACGCTGCGCACATCCAGCGAGTGCTGGCCATCCCGGCCAAACGGTTTAGCCGCGCATTGGTCCCCTTCCTGAGCCGGCAGGAGGTCGATGCATTGCTGGCCGCACCTGACCAACACACCTGGTCAGGTCGCCGCGATCACGCCCTGTTGTTGCTGGCGGTTCAGACGGGGTTACGCCTGTCTGAGCTGACCGGCCTTCGGCGCGAGGACCTCCACATTGGCGCTGGCGCACATGTCCGCGTGTTCGGTAAGGGGCGCAAAGAGCGTTGCACGCCGTTGAGCAAGAACACTCGTGCCGTCTTGGCCGCGTGGGTTCGGGAGCCGCCGCGGGCCGCGAATCAGCCGCTGTTCCCAAATGCACGTGGGGGCCGGCTGAGCGCACACGGCATGCACTACCTGCTTCGCAAGTATGTCGTGGCCGCAGCAGACAGATGCCCGTCGCTGACGAACAAGCG
This sequence comes from Paraburkholderia sp. BL6665CI2N2, assembly GCF_004366535.1. NCBI lineage: Bacteria > Pseudomonadati > Pseudomonadota > Betaproteobacteria > Burkholderiales > Burkholderiaceae > Paraburkholderia > Paraburkholderia sp. BL6665CI2N2. The sequence continues at coordinate 354,971 of NZ_SORC01000003.1, read as the reverse complement.
CGTGAGCCCGCATGTCTTGCGACACTATGTGCCCTTCCTGACTATGTCTTGTAGTTGAACAATAGCCCGCATTTCGTGTGCAAATGCGTGTTGTGAGATAGAGATAGTCTTGATTCCTTCCAGCAGCCCCGGCGTCCGGGAAGGAGTCCATCATGAAGTGCACGATTCGTGACCATATCGTTTTGTCTCGCTCTCCAGGGGGACCGATCGCGGCCCATATCGTCGCCTTTGCGAATTCGATAGCTGAGCAGGGGTATAGTGTGCAGTCACTGCGGTACAAGGTTCGGCTCGCTGCCTCTTTTAGCCGCTGGCTTGAACGAACAGGAATTGATTTGCGCAGCGTCTGCCCTGATCACGCAGTGCGATATTTGCGCTATCGTGCTCGGCGTGCACGACCTTGTCCTGGGGATCGTGCCGCGCTCAGACACCTCATTGACTTTCTGGATCGTGAGGGTTTGATTTCCAGGCAGAAGATACCGGCGCGACGACCTACCCCTGTCGAGTCCTGCGTACAAGAATACGAGGAGTACCTGCGCGAGGCACGCGCCCTGGCCGAAGCAACGATCGTCAACTACGTGCCGTTCATCAAGGATTTTCTCGAAGACTGCTTTGGCGGCGGTCGCGTCAGGCTCTCGCACTTGCGGGCGGGCGACGTAGTGAGATTCGTGCAACGTCAGGCGGCACGGCTGCATTTGAAGCGTGCCAAGCTCATGACCACTGCGCTGCGATCCTTTTTACGCTACGCCTGCTATCGGGGCGACATTACGCTCGATCTGGCCGCTGCCGTTCCGGTCGTGGCCAACTGGTCGATGCCGTCAATCCCCCGTGCGATTCCACCAGAACAGATACGGCAATTGCTGGCCAGTATCGACCGACGGACCGCCGTCGGTCGTCGTGATTACGCCATTGTGCTGTTGCTTGCGCGACTTGGGTTGCGTTCTGGAGAAGTGGCATATCTCAAACTTGAGGATATTGACTGGAACACCGGACATTTACGCGTGCGCGGCAAGAGTGGTCAGCATAACGGGCTGCCTTTACCCACCGATGTCGGCAAGGCGATTGCCGCATACCTTCAATACGGGCGACCGCATAGCACGAGTCGTCGTGTATTTTTGCGCGCAAAGGCGCCCGTCACTGGCTTCCGCGGCGCAAGTGGCGTGGGCTCTATCGTTCGGCATGCGCTCCAGCGCGCCAGCATTGATGCGCCAACCATGGGCGCACACCAGTTTCGTCATGGGCTGGCCAGCGAGATGCTGCGCCATGGCGCGTCACTCGGCGAGATAGGTGAACTGTTGGGACACCATCATCCGCAGACCACGACGATCTACACGAAGGTCGACATCAAGGCATTGCGTACACTGGCCGTTCCGTGGCCAGGAGGTGTGCGATGAACACGCTCCGGCAGGCCGTTCAGGAGTATCTCAGCCTGAGGAGAAGCCTGGGATTCAAGCTTGAAGAAGCCGGCAAGGTCTTGCCGGATTTCGTCGCGTTCATGGAACGGCACCGCGCTTCCTGCATCACCCAGGCATTGGCTCTCAGGTGGGCCCAGCAACCTTCAAACGTCCAACCTGCAAACTGGGCGCGACGCCTAAGTTTCGTGCGCCAGTTCGCACGTCATCGTAGCGCGACCGACCCACGCACGCAGATTCCTGCACCTGGCCTGCTGCCCTTCGCGCCGAAACGTGCCCGACCCTACCTGTACTCGGACGGCGAGATTCGCAGGTTACTCCATGCCGCGCTCCAAATACCTTGCCGCTTCCAGCGTGATGAACTGCAACCATGGACCTATCATTGCCTGTTTGGCTTGTTGAGCGTATCGGGCATGCGTCTGGGTGAAGCGCGCAATCTGGAGCTTCAGGACGTGGATCTGGCAGCGGCAGTATTGACCGTTCGCGGTGCCAAGTTTGGCAAGTCCAGACTCATCCCCCTGCATGTCTCGACCTGCAAAGTACTTGCCGACTACATTGCGCGCCGCGAACGCCATTGGGCGAATCGACGGGTGTCCTCCTATCTGTTCGTTTCCAACCAGGGGAATCGTCTGGACGGCGGCGAGATTCATCGCCACTTCTATGCGTTGTCCCGGCAGATAGGCTTGCGGGGTCCAGCGGACAGTCATGGCCCACGTCTGCACGACATGAGGCACGTGTTTGCAACAAATACGCTTGTACGCTGGTACCGTTCAGGACAGGATCCCGAGCGCCGCCTGCCCATCCTGTCAGCCTACCTCGGTCATGTCCACGTCGCCGATACCCAATGGTATCTGAGCGCGTCGCCGGAACTGATGCGCGAGGCTATGCGCCGACTCGAGCAGCGCTGGGAGAACCGGTCATGAACGCGTTACCCGCCTTTGCTCCGCTGCTGGAGAATTTCTTTACACAGCGCCTGATGCAGCAGCGCCAGGCGAGTCCTCACACGATCTGCTCCTACCGCGATACCTTCCGTCAATTTCTGAAGTTCGCGCAACAACGTCTGCACAAGCAGCCCGCACGTATGAATTTCGAGGAAATCGATGCCCCTTTGATCGTTGCATTTCTGGACGACCTGGAGAAGCGTCAGGGCTTGAGCGTTCGCAGCCGGAATCTGCGCCTCACAGCGATTCACTCCTTCTTTCGTTACGCGGCGCTCGAGACACCAGCGCATTCCGCGCAGATCCAGCGGGTACTCGCCATCCCCAGCAAGCGTTTTACCCGCACCCTGGTGCCGTTCCTGACACGTCCCGAAGTCGATGCCTTGCTCGCTGCGCCGGATCAGCGCACCTGGTCTGGCCGACGTGATCACGCCTTCATGCTGGTCGCCGTGCAGACAGGCCTGCGCCTCTCCGAGATGACCGGGCTCAAACGCGATGACCTGATTCTCGGAGTTGGCGCACACATGCGCGTGATCGGCAAGGGGCGAAAGGAACGCTGCACGCCCATCGCCAAATCTACACTCGCTGTATTGAAAGCGTGGCTGCGAGAACCGCAGCGCGGTGACGGTGATTTGCTGTTTCCCAGCGCAAGGGGAGAACGCCTCACTGTCCATGGCGTGCAGTATCTGCTAAACAAGCATCGCGAAATGGCGTCCGGAGTTTGCCCGTCGCTGAAGCAGAAACGGGTCACCGTTCACCGTTTGAGACACACGATGGCCATGGACCTTCTGCAAGCGGGCGTTCGTCGTTCTGTGATTGCGCTGTGGCTCGGACATGAATCGGTGGAAACCACGCAGATCTATGTCGAAGCGACACTCGCAATGAAGGAGGAAGCTCTTGCGAAGACATCTCCGCCCCGCGGCAGGCAAGGACGCTACCGGCCGGCAGACCAGCTTCTCGACTTCCTGAATAGCTTGTAGGACCGGAAAACTATGTCGGGTGAATGGCCGGGTACATCGCCGCCCAGCACACACTGCCAAGGTGATCAAGGAACCCATCCGTATGACCCGACATAGTCAGGAAGGGCACATAGTGCCTCAAGACGTGCGGTGATACCTGCTTCTTCGACAGCGAGGGGCACTTATGACTAGCCGTCGCAGTGTGGCATTTAAGGACATACGCGAAACCCCAACGGCTCATCGCTTCGCCCCGTGCATTAACGAACAGTTCCGGTACTGCGACACTTCCCCGTATCACCATCCAGGCACGCAACGCGTTAGCGGTCGTTTTCCACAGGGGCAACGCGCGCTCCCGCCGGCCCTTGCCGTGAACACGGATGCTCAACGACGGGAGGACAACATCGGCGGTATGCAATCCCGTCAGCTCCGATACACGCAGGCCGCCGCAGATGGCCAGATGCAGCATCGCCCGGTCCCGAATACCCTCGCGCGTTGACGGATCTGGCGCATCGAGCAGAGCCCGAACCTCATCCTCGAGCAGATATGGCACCAGACGGGAATCGGTTTTCTTATAGGGAATGCCCAGGATTCGTCGCGCTTGCTCAAGAATCGCGGGCTCGCGATACTCAAGGAAGTGGAAGAATGACCTGATTGCAGCCAGCCGGACATTACGCGTCTCAGGCGAATTGTGGCGCGCGTCTTCGAGATATTCCAGGAAGTCGCTGATCAGCCTCGCATCGAGCTGCTCCAGTGCTAGCGACGAGGGCGTCACCTTGAGTCGCCTGGCGGCGAACTCGAACAGAAGCTGGAAGGTGCAAGCATAGGAGTCGCAGGTGTGTTGGCTGGCGCCTCTCTCATGGGCAAGGTTTTGACGAAGGAATGCAACAATGTGCGGCGCGATCGGCATCATTTCTGTTCTCCGGTGAGAAACCCCTCTGCGGCGACAGCAATGTCGCGCAGGAGCGCGGGCGTGGCCTCGAGATACCAATAGGTGGCGTTGATGTTGACGTGTCCCATGTAGGTCGCAAGGGCCAACATGTGCCGCCCGACCCGGTCTCGGCCTTCCGGGCTTGCCTCCAGTGCCCTGACGGCGAACGTGTGTCTGAGCTCATGCAAGCGGGGACGGTGGCCGTTGTGGGTGGTGCCGATGCCGGCAAACTTCAGCAGCTTCTGGAACATCCAGTAAGTAACCGTGTATCTGAGCGCGTGACCGTCGTCATCAACGAACACATGGTCGTCACCCGGGCAGGCTCGTCGCCGCAGTGCTAAATACCTCTGCAAACCCGCCACCGCTGTCTCGTGCAGTGGAACTAGACGGGTCTTCTGGAATTTGCTCTTTCGAATCAGCAGTCCTTCGGAAGTCATGTCGGCAAGGCGCAGGTTCAGGGCCTCCGAGATCCGCATGCCCGTGGCTAGCAGCAGGGCAATTAATGTCGCATACGTTTGTGGTTGCAACGTGCCCCGAGGGCCCGATTGCAAGGCTGTGTTTATCAAGCGCTCAATGTCAGCGCAGGTGTAGATGAACGGAACGCGACGCGTCTTTCGGTAACCAAAGTGGCGGGCGGGTGGTAGTTCATGGTTTTGATCCTCCATACGCATGTACCGGGCGAACCGACACACGGTCTTTAGCCTTGCGTCACGCTGGGCCACCGACGCAGCCTCGCCGGCCCAGTCGATTGCTGTCTGCGTGCAAACGTGCATTTCACCGCGTTTGACAGCAAAGCACGCGAAACTGCGCAACAGGTAGTCTGCGTTCAGCAGTTTGAATCCGGCGGCACGCCGCGCGGCAAGATAGGACTCCACGGCCGGCATCATTTCGCCACCTCCGGCCATGGCCGAGCGATTTGGCTGAGCAGCGCTACGTCGACCTTGGCGTAATACGCCGTGGTATCAATGCCGCGATGCCTCAGGATCAGGCCAACCTGGTCGAGGGGAAGCCCGTGGCGCAACATCTCAGTCGCCGCCGTGTGGCGCAGCAGATGTGCACCTTTGGCGGGCGAACTCACCCCGGCCCGTTTTAGTGCGCGCTTCACTATCGAAGATATGCCGTCGCTTGAGATATGCGGCTTGACGGGTGCGATGTTTCTAACAAAGACATGGTCGCTGCCGGCAACCCGAGGTCGCGATTCGAGATACCGCAGAAGTGCCTCGCCAGCATCCTGCGGCAGCGGAAGGCGAACTTCATAGCGCCCCTTTCCCAAGACACGTAGCGTCCCGGAGTCCCACTCCATATCGCTCAAGCGAAGGTTCGCCAGGTCACCTGCGCGAACCCCAAGTCGCACAAGCAGGAGGACGATCGCACGATCGCGAAGACGCCTGCGTGAATCGTCATCGCATGCGGCGATCAGGCGGTCAACTTCGTCAGCGCTCAGACACCTTGGCAGTGACGCCAGGCGCCAATGCGCCAGCGACGGAACCGCCTGATCGAGACCCGGCCGACACAGATCGTGAACCCCGAGGTAGCGTAAGAAGGCTCGCGCGCTAGTGACCCGCTTTTCAGCGGTACCAGCACCACAACTGCAGGCACTGTTCAGCAGGAACGTACGTATCTGCTTCGGATCCCACTGGCTGGCGTCATCGCCAAGCACTTTCAGCATCACTGCGGCATCACGACAGTAGAGCCGAATGGTTGGATCCTTCGCACCCCGGTGCTTTTGCAACCATCGCCGGAAACCACCTACGATTGCCGGTTCCCGAATCTCTGCAATCGAAGGCTTGTCGTCCGGGCAGACGCCGATCTCGATCAGGTATTCGCGAAAGCGTTTGGCGCCGAAATAGACGTGGTGGCCGGTCCTGCCACCTTTTACTTCCGGGCAAGTGCAAGTTGGCAGATGACGAAAGAAGGTTTCCGGGGTTTGTGGACCAGTATCGGCCAGGGTACCGCCGTGTGCCAGCATGAAGCGACCAAGATGGTCGGCAGCTCGCAGGTAACGTATGGCACTGGCCGCGGAATATCCGTCTCGTTCAAGCGCGTCAGCAAAGTCGTCAATGAAGACTCCGCTGGGTCCCGAGCGCAGGCGTTTCAAGGTTTTGGGTGCTACCAGGTAGGTGTCCAGCATCACATCCTCCTATGAGGGTTGCCTGGGAAGGCCCAACCACCATAGCAAAGGAGGACCGCGATTTTATGGGGTGTTAAATGGCGACCGGCCAGATACAAAACCAGATACGCCCGGTAGGTTTCGCGCCGAACCTGATCTGCAACTCCCCGTTAGAGGGTGTTAGGCACTTTTGTTAAGGGCTGCAAAGTGGACAAGCATAAGCACGGAGAATACGACGAAGTGCAAACCAGCCAAGGTTTCGGGCAATCGCTCGTAGTCTCTGGCCAGCCGGCGGAAGCGGTTGAGCCAGCCGAAGCTGCGCTCGACCACCCAGCGGCGCGGCAACAGCACGAAGCCCTTTTTCGCCTCCGACAGCTTGATTACCTGAAGCTCGATTCCTTCGTCGAGTGCTGCCTGCGCAGGCTCTTCGCCGGTATATCCCTGATCGGCGAACGCCACCTTGACCGTCTGGCCCGTGGCCTGCTGAACCTGACGCGCCAGTTCTCCGACCTGCGCACGTTCCTGTTCGTTGGCCGGCGTAACATGCACAGCAAGCAATTGCCCCAACGTATCAACCGCCATGTGGACCTTGCTGCCACGTTTGCGTTTGTAGCCGTCGTAACCGGCGCGAGGTCCACTCTCGCAGGTCGACTGCAGGGTCCGCCCATCGAGAATGACCGCGCTGGGTTGACCACGACGCTCCTGGGCGATCCGGATGATCGAACGCAGGTCATTCACCATGGCCTCGAAACAGCCGGCCTGAATCCAGCGTTGCGTCTGCTGGTAGACCAGTTCCCACGGTGGAAAGTCATTGGGCAACAAACGCCACGGTGCACCCGCGCGTACGATCCAGCGAAGCGCGTTGAACATCTCACGCAGTTCGTAGCGGCGCTGCGGTGCGTCCTTGTTCATCAAGGTCAGGTACGGAGCGGCGAAGTACCACTCTTCATCCGATACATCCGTTGGGTAAGGCCTGCGTTTTTTCATCCCACCAGGATACCAGGTCCGACAAAAAGTGCCTAACACCCTCTAGACAGAACTTCCCATAATGCATGAGTTGAAGGACACCTCTGAGCTTGCGCAGCCTGAACAGCGCAGCACATGTCCGCCCAGTGCCGCCGTGCGGCACCGTTCGATGGCCGACATGACCTTCAGCTGCCCCAGGCTCAGGTGTGCGCTGGCTCGCCACACTGGCCCGTGGCTGCGGAAGATGTCCGCAACCTCCAGCATGAGGCGCTGCAGCGCGCGGGCCTACTCGGAGGGCAGACGGTCCAGCGGACTGGTGACCTCGCGCAGCAGGTCGGTGGCCACCTGGACGTAGAGCGCGGTGTTCTCGAGCTTGGCATGGCCGAGCAGCACCTGGATCACGCGGATGTCTACCTTCTGTTCAAGGAGGTGTGTCGCGAAGCTGTGCCTCAGCGTGTGCATGGATACACGTTTGTCGATGTGCGCAGCCTCGGCGGCGGCATGAATGGCGCGGTTCAGTTGCCGCGTGCTCAACTGATCGAGCGGATCGAGCCCGGGAAACAGCCACCCACCATCGGGCATCTTGCCCTGCGCACGGGCCACGCGCCACCACACACGCAGACGCTCGAGCAGCACCGGCGAGAGCATGGCGTAGATGTCCTGCGTCTTGGGGGCAAGCTGGCGCATGCGCATGTCGTCGATCATGCGCTGGCGCAATGGGCTGACGTTTGCTGGTAAGGAGGTCATGATTCGGCTCCTGCTGAAGAACGAGGCGGATTGCCTCATTCGCCAACATAAAGCCGCGTGACCGGCCTCTCCCTCACCTCCAGCGTCAGACCGTAGCCCCTACCGCGCGAGCGGTTTAGTCCTGCGGCCAATAAGCGTCGCTCGCGCGACACTGAAAGCCGCTGTTCCTATGACCGATGTACCCTGGAAGCAGCCGGACATAGGACAGGCGTCTTACGGCGTGTTTAGATCGGCGCTTGCAAGCTGGCTTACGGAAACGCCTCAGAGTTTGCCCGGAGCATCTCGACTATGAATTCGGCGGCGATCTTGGCCGCGATCTCCTGATATTCATCCTTCTGTGTCTCCGAGTCTTTGTTCCCATCGGCCCAATCGCAAACGGCCTTTACCAGCAGCCAATGGACGTTTGCAAGCTGACTCGCAGCATATAGTCCTGCGCCCTCCATCTCGCCACCTATGGCTTCTGGGGCAACTTTTACTAGCTGGTCTCGATAGTCTCGGTTGTCGATTAATTTTTCGCCACTTAGGACGAGTCCTTTTCTGATCTTTGCACTGCTTTGACACCAAGTTATCTCGGCATGTGATACCCAGTTCAAAAGCATCCCTGACGCGGTTACCTTATCGCCACGAAGCGTGATCGATCCATCTGCGTTGACTCGTTGCAGGTCGTAAGTTTGGATCTGCTTTGCCACCAGAATTGTGCCAATAGGCTGCTTTTCTGGCTTAACACCGAATGCAATGCCAACCATCAGAACGGCTTGCGGTTTCACGGCTTCGATGCTGCGCCGAATGGACTCTTGCGAGCCGTCAATGCCGCCTGAGCCCATGCCAGAAATTTGATGGAAAACCTCGAAATCTCCGACTCTTCCAAAGTTCTGATACGAGAAGCCATTGATTTTCTTCAGCGTAGGCTCACGACCGATCGAACGGAGCGCATTATGCAGCGCTCGAGTTTCAGGAGGCGTGACGGTAAAAAGAAGTACCCGAATCGGCTCGGGCTGTGATGAGGTAGACATTGGTAGCGCCTGAGACGTTTGCGAGGACTCGCTGGGCAGTGACCTCTTGCCGAGCCAAATTGACAACGAAAATTCTATGACGAATAAAGACCAGACTCTGCTTCCTGAGACGCTCGAGGTGACCGTTTCTCTCGGGTAAAGAATCGCCGCTCTTTCGTCATCTGTTATCGCAGCGCCCGAGCGTAACTTGAGCCGGAGCACCGCAGCAAGTTGGAGCATGGCGGTCGCGCTTTCGAATCTGGCAAGACTTGCACGCGCAGCAGACGCGCTTGTGTTGCGAGGTACAAAGGCTGAGATACCTTGTTTGTCGACCAATAGTCGAGTCAAGTCGAGTTGATGAGGCTCATTCTTCTCTACGACTGAATCGACGATCTCTTGGCTAACTTCGGCGTGTCCGGTAACGAGACTCACGAGTTGCGCGAGCCACTCTGTCTCAACTGCCTCCATCGCCTTGATGTGTATTGCGGGAAGGACTTGTGGCTCTCTTCGAAGAGAAGCATCCCCCTTCTTCACCAAAGCTAGAGCTGAAATCTTTCTCGTGAGAGACCAAAGCGCCTTGTGTTTCTTAAGATCCGAGATCTGCGCCAAGTCAGCGATTGTGCCTCGAAAGATGACGGGATCTAACCGAACGGTTACGCAGAGAATAGGACCGTGGCACTGGAGCGCGAAGTTCACGCGTAGACCATCTGCCGTCCGGTACGGAAAGCGATGCCCCTCAATGCCGAACTCCGCCTTCACCACTCCAAGAGCTTTATGGAGCAAGTCCGTAGGCGACAGTACGACGGGAGGCGTCTCTAATTGGAAATCTCCACCCAACGAGCGCGCAAAGGTTTTCCCACCCGATAGGTTGAAGAATTTGCTGTCGCTAGTAGTAGGATCAAAGTCGCTGTTGAAGGGTAATAACACCTTCCAGCGCAGATGTACGAGATAGCTCATAATCCTCGTGGGTTGACAGGAGGGGGATCGAACCCCTGTTCTCCAAGATCCCAGACCCCGGACTCTACCTTTAGACCTGTCAACTGGAAGCCGACACTATATCTGCATTTCCCCAGCTATGCCATTCATCGACGACTACTTAAAATTAGTACATTTTGGTCTCGCGAATTGAGAACGACGCTCGCACATTTGCAATCGCGACCGCGGCGCGAAAATCGACACGCTAACGTTGGGCGTCAGCGATACGTCGATTGGGACGATGGTCGCATGCGGAGGGTAGCTTTGCGGATTCAAACACGGCCGCTGGGATGACGATTCACGCAACGGCGGTTCAGGGTCGCGTGCTGCCGCTCGTGGCAAGGCTCCTGCCGATCGTACGGCGAGCGGCAAGATTCGGCTGGGACGTTCGAATGCCGGCTCCGCTCAGGAAACGGACCTTGTCCGAGGACGGCTCAGTCGCGCTGTTTTCTGCTCCGATAGACTGAATTAGTCGCCTGCGACCCTAACTCCGAGAGTTCGCCAAAAAGTGGGGTGAATTGCTACGACAGAGTTGCCATCGAGCGAACCAGGGCTCGGAACTTCATTACTGTGGAAGGACCAAAAGGTTCCAGACGTTGAATCGGGCTTTAGGCCTATCAATCCTACAACGTAGAAAACTGGTAGAATCGCTCGAAGAAAATCGAGCAGCGTACCATTCCCGCTTAAAACTAAATTCGTCGCCGCCGCGAAGACACGGTCACCACTTTCCAAATCGTGTGCAAAATCGGTGTAATAGAGTTGTTCTACCGAGGTCCGATCGATACTTGATACCTTGAAAGTACTTTTTCTATGAAGTAGCAATTTAGAATAACGAGTCAAGTTGGGAAAGGTCGCACCCCATTCCTCTTGCAATGAAATTAGCCGTTTCCTAGAGTATTCACCCTCGGCTGCGGAGACGATTTGCGCTGTTAGCCTATTTTTACCTTCCGCTTGTTCCAGACAGGCATTCAAAAACAAAATAGCATCCCGGGGCCTGTAGAAGGTTCTTTCAACAAGGTAGTCGACAAATGTGGTGCGACCAACCCTTGCCGGAAACAGGTCGTCCACACTAATCCGGATTTTAGTGTATCGCTGACTGATAAGCTTTGCGACTCTCCGATTCAAGAGATCTTCGATCTGTTGCTTTGTCCATCGGAGCTTTAAGTAAAGCGATTCGTATTTTTCTTCTTGGAACCCCGCATCCCTTGTCGCTTCGATCACTCTATTGAGGAGATCCAAGCGGATCGAAATTACAATTTTAACGTATTTTACTTTGCGAAATGACCGCACGGTCTCAATGAGCGCTCTAATCAGCTTATAACGCAAGGGCTCTGCAACCCACGAGTCATCGAGATCATCTATAGTAAGAAAGTAAGTATCTTGAGGGTCGTTAAAAATATCATCGGATAGTAACCGAATAACGTCAGCGAGCGCCTTGATTTGGATTTCGTTTACCACTTTGGTTCCGCGCTGAATAACCTCCTGCTTTTGTTCTTCAGTCAGTTTCTTCCCGCCACTTGCGTCCAGCTTAACACCGTTGAAACCCACACCGACTGATGCTTTTAGATCCGTCTCGACCTTTGTCGTGAGTTCTTTAACGCGATACTCCGTTTCGTCCCAAAAACGCTCCCCCCATTCTCTTAGATAGGCAATTGCTTGCTCTTTTGACCGATCTTTCTTGGGGCCACCAAACAGATTCGAAAGGAAAGATTGTTTTTGCACCTCATTGTCTATTTTGAACTTATATTTTAGCAACTCCACAGTAATGACGTGGCGCCATAGCAGCTGATAAAATACATCCAGACTGACGCCCGCCGTTTCGAAGAAATTTATAATATCGGAATTGGCAATATAACTGAGCGACAAATTCTGTGGTGGTATTTCGATAACGTTGCCTTCGACTTCCTTGAGCCGTCTGATGAGCGCGCTTTTGCCGGAACCAGTCCTCCCTACGATTACTCGCTTAGGGTCGTCGCAATCCCGCAACGCATCCAAATCGCCGGTGTCGACAAAGCACTCAGACAGGAAGCGGTCATCTGTCTCGGCGTCAGCGGTGCCTACTGTGTCATTGCGCCGAAACCGAAATTCTGCCCCGTGCTCGAAATCTCTCATTTTCTTAAATTTTGGTTGTTTAACAATTTTATTGCGATTGCGGCGCACCGGTCAAAAGGTCTGTTTGCTGCGCACGGAAGAAAGTACATCAAAAGGCTTTGCCGAAGCAAGTCGGGGCAAGACGGACCATGGCAATCCTTCGCCCATTCGCAATCGATGCCCAATTTAGAAGTTGTCACCTTCCAAGCCCGTAGTTCGCGTGTGAAGCGGGCAATCGACGTCGAGGTACGAAAGGCTGGTGCACCTCGGAAGCCGCCGTTCACGTCGCGGCAGATCCAACGGCTGGAGAGGGTCGGGAGTGTGAGTTCGCTGAGTGGAAAGCTGCCGTAGGATTGTTCGATGCCGCCACCGTCAGCAGTCCTCCACATTGCCGACGTAGAACCCAAGCCACGCCAATGTCGGCAAAGGCCGATGAAGCAACATCCGTCCTCGCGAATTGAATGAGCGCTTGCTGGATGCATACGACGTCCGAACGTCTGAGCAACGGTGCGGGCGCATGACGCTTCATGGGCCCCGCTGAGACAGATGATGACGGACGGAGCTCGCCCCTCTTCTGCCGTTCGTGACCGACTACGTGAAGGATTTATTCTTCTCGATCAGAGAGGGGCCTTCCTGGACGGACTTTTTCTAATGGACTACCTCGACCAGCGCTCCCCCGTCGTGCACGCGGAGCACATTTCCTTCGGGCGTCATTATTCGGGGAAGGTCTGTCGCGCGCGGCGTCGCAGTTTTGCCAGGCCCATTCCCCACGCGTTTGTTCGGCAAGGACTTCGTTACCGGGTCTGCGACCCGGCGCGGTGAAGCTTTCGATACGTGATGTGAGAGCACCGCAATCTTGCCTGGTCTCGGCTTGCCCTTCCCGGACGGCTGCAGCCTCGCTTCAGGAGGATTCCAGATTTCAACGTAGTGTTCGCCTGCGACTACAGTCGAAGCAACAGCAAGCAGCATTGCGCCCGCCCACAAAGATCGAAACATATCGACTCCGTATGACTTCATGTCGCTCACGCCCGGCACGATTTCGCGGTGCCGACACATGAACCGTCGCAGCCAGCGCAGTAGTGACGGTCTCGCACCGCCCCGTCAACACGCCAGACGTTGGCTTGCGTTGGCGCAGGGGTGCCAATAGTGCGGCCATTTTCGCACGCGTAAAACGTCGGTTCTCCCGCCCTGCTGCGGCGGATGGCTTCATCGATTTCCGGCTCGCCGAACGCTGCTTTCATCCTGGCAACAAACGCCGCAATTTCCGGCATGGGATGGCCGACAGTCTTGCGAACGCGTATGTCCATCTGGGCGCCTCCGAAAAAAATGCCTGTTCGTCGCTACGGATTTCCGTGTAGGATACTGTACATATATACAGGTATTTGCGCAATCCAATGACCGTCCCATCACCCGTCCCGGAAGCCATACACCCGTCCCTGTGGCGGGCGTCGCAGCTTGCGCGCGGCCGGGGCAGGACGGTCGATACTGGCTACCCGGCCCTTTCAGCCGAGCTGCCCGGCGGCGGATGGCCGATCGGTGCGCTCATTGACCTGCTGATCCAGCAGGCCGGCGTGGGAGAGATGCGGTTGCTTCGGCCTGCGCTCAGCACACTTGGCAAACGGCCAGTTGCGATGGTTCAGCCACCGCACGTTCCGAACGGCCCCGGTCTTGAGTACATCGGTCTTTCCCCAGAACAGCTGCTGCAGATCCGCGCCGCGAAGACGGCCGATGCTTTGTGGTCAGCCGAGCAGATTCTGCGTGCCGGAAGCTGCGGCGCACTCCTGTTCTGGACGCAGTACGTCCAGACGTCTTCACTGCGGCGGCTTCATCTGGCCGCCCAGTCTTCGGAAACGCTTTTTTTCATGGTTCGCCCATTGGCGGCCGCGCAGGATGCGTCCCCCGCCGTTTTACGACTGGCGCTAAGGCCAGAGCGCGACGGCCTGACCGTCGATATTGCAAAGCGACGAGGTCCAGCACGCGCAGACCCTCTGTCCATTCCTCTTCAACCAACCCCTGTTCTGTTTTCGCACCATGCGCGTATTTCTCGCCGTCCACTTGCCCCGGTTGCAGCTCGAGGTCTTCCGGCCACGGTGGCTGCCTGAACCTGCGCACGGCTGCGTGGTCCTGGATCGCGACAAGGTGCTCATTGCCGACGGGGTTGCGAGGTCAGCGGGCGTACGGGTCGGCATGAAACGCGGCGGAGTGCTGACGCTCGCGCCGGAAGTGGCGATGCACGAGCGCGACCCCAGCCGGGAATATGCGGCACAACGCGAGGTCGCTGTTGCGCTCATGCAATTTTCGCCAGATGTCGCCCTGCTCGACGAGGCTGTCGTGGTTGTCGACATCGGCGCGAGCCTGCGTCTGTTCGGCGGTCTGCTTGCGGTGTGCCGCCACGCCAAAGCGATTCTCGAAGCGATCGGGCTGACCGCACGCATCAGCGCGGCACCGACCGGGCAAGGTGCATGGTTGCTCGCGAAGCACCGCAACCGGCGCGTCCTCAAGATCGACTCGCTTGAGCGGCAACTATCCGCATTGTCATTTCTGTCAGTGCCGGAAATACGGCCGTTTGCGGACTGGTTCACGGGACTTGGCTGCGAAACGATTGCCGACGTGCGACGGCTTCCGCGTGCCGGACTGCAACGCCGTTGCGGCGAGCACCTTCTTGATTCGCTGGACCGGGCTTTCGGCACAGCACCTGAACTCTTTGACTGGCTGGAACTGCCGCCGACGTTCTCCGCACGCATTGAAATGCCCGACCGCATCGAACATGCGGAAGCGGCGCTCTTCGGTGCGCATCGGCTCATCGCGCAGCTATGTGGCTGGCTGTGCGCAAAACAGCTGGCGCTGACAGGCGCAACCCTCCTGCTGGAGCACGAGCGCGGCAGACAGGCGATTGAGCCGACGCCAATCGAAATCGCGCTGGGCGAGCCGACCTGGCGCGAGGACCATCTTGTCCGGCTCATCAGGGAGCGCCTTGGACGGATCGAACTGACCGCGCCAGTCATTGCGCTGCGGCTCGATGCGGCCAGTGTGCAACCTGCGGCGCCCGCATCGGACACGCTGTTTCCAGAACCTGGCGGCTCAGCTGAGGATCACGCCCGTCTGGTCGAATTGCTGGTTGCACGGCTCGGTGAAGGGAACGTACTCCGGCCAGCGCCAACCGCAGATTACCGGCCGGAGATTGCCAATCGGTGGGTACCTGTCGCCAGCGCATCGAAAGGCACGGTGCCGCCTGAAGGGCTTGCGCGACCCACATGGCTTCTGGAAAAACCGGTGCGTCTGCTTATGCGCAAACACCGGCCGTTTTACGGCTCGCCACTGCGCATGGTGTCGCCGGGCGAACGCATCGAGGCCGGGTGGTTTGATGGCGAACTGGTGACCCGGGACTACTTCGTCGCCCAGGGCGAAGACCAGAGCTGCGTCTGGATATACCGCGAGCGCGTTAGTAGCCGGGACGCTGAAGAAGACCAGCGGTGGTTCCTGCATGGCCTGTTCGGATGACACGCCATGGACTCCACCTTTTCCACCCTGCCGGCGTATGCCGAGCTGTTCTGCTTTTCCAACTTCACCTTTCTGCACGGCGCCTCCCATGCGGAAGAACTGGCTGAACGCGCGGAGCAGCTGGGCTATTCAGCGCTGGCCGTCACCGACGAGTGTTCTCTGGCAGGCGTCGTGCGCGCACACGTTGCAGCGAAGGAAGCCCGCACTTGCCGCAACCATTGATATTGCAGGCCGCTGTACTTTTTCACTGGATGAACTGCGCTACGAGTATCCCGACGAACTTGTTCCAACCGGCTTCACCCCGGCCGCCTATCTGCGGCAGGAAACGTACATTGGCGCACAACGACGCTTTCCGTCCGGTATTCCGCACAAGGCGCAGGAACAGATTGAGCACGAGCTTGAGCTGATAGCGGAGCTGCAATACGAGCCGTACTTTCTCACGGTGTACGACATCGTGCGGTTTGCGCGTAGCCAGAGCATCCTCTGTCAGGGGCGCGGCTCTGCGGCTAACTCTGCCGTCTGCTATTGCCTGGGCGTAACCGAGGTGGATCCGGCCCGCGGCAACATGCTTTTTGAGCGTTTCATCTCGAAGGAGCGCGGCGAGCCGCCGGACATCGACGTCGACTTTGAGCACCAGCGTCGCGAAGAGGTCATCCAGTACATCTATCGCAAGTATGGCCGCGACCGCGCAGCAATCGCGGCGGCAGTCTCGACATACCGACCGCGCGGTGCGCTGCGTGAAACCGGCAAGGCGCTCGGCGTTGATCCCCAGATCGTTGATGTCGTCGCAAAGTCGCACCACTGGTTTGATACGAGTCAGGATCTGCTTGCGCGATTCAGGGAATCAGGCCTCGACCCGGAAAAACCGCTTATTCAGGCGTGGGCGAAGCTCGCATCGCAACTGCTTGGCTTCCCACGGCACCTCTCCCAGCACTCGGGTGGCTTTGTCATCAGTCGCGGCAAGCTGACGCGTCTCGTGCCGGTCGAGAATGCCGCCATGGAGGACAGGTCTGTCATCGAATGGGACAAGGACGACCTCGAGGCGCTTGGCCTGCTGAAAATCGACGTCCTTGCACTCGGTATGCTCTCGGCCATCCGGCGCACACTTGATATTGTGTCGGAGCAGCGCGGCGAACGTTTCGAAATGCAGGACATCCCGGCAGAGGATCCTGCGACCTACGAGATGATTTCGGCGGCCGACACAGTCGGTGTGTTCCAGATCGAATCGCGTGCCCAGATGAGCATGCTGCCGCGGATGCAGCCCCGGACATTCTACGATCTCGTGATCGAGGTGGCGATCGTCCGCCCGGGACCGATCCAGGGGGGTGCCGTGCATCCCTACCTGCAGCGGCGCCAGGGATTCGAGCCGGTCTCCTATCCCAGTGACGCGCTGAAAACCGCACTGGGACGAACCCTCGGCGTTCCGATCTTTCAGGAGCAGGTGATGCAGGTCGCGATTCTTGCGGCAGGCTTTACCGCCGGCGAAGCCGACCAGTTGCGTCGGGCGATGGCCGCGTGGAAACGTAAAGGCGGACTGGAAAAATATTACGACCGGATCGTTCATGGCATGCAGGAGCGCGGATACGACCTCGCCTTCGCCGAATCCATCTTTGAGCAGATCAAGGGCTTTGGCGAATACGGTTTTCCGGAAAGTCACGCGGCCAGTTTTGCGTTGCTGGTGTACGCCAGCAGCTGGTTGAAGTGCCACGAGCCGGAGGCATTTCTCGCGGCGATGCTGAATTCCCAGCCGATGGGTTTCTACTCGCCGTCGCAACTCGTGCAGGACGCACAACGCCACGGCGTCAAAGTCCTGCCGGTCGACGTAACCATCAGTGGCTGGGAGTCTGCCTTGGTGAGTTTACCTAGCGGCGGGAGGCCTGCCGTCCGGCTCGGCATGTCGCTACTGCGAGGCATGAAAGACGGCGCTGCGGAACGCATAGAGAACGCGCGCGCGGTGCGGCCATTCGAAAGCGTCAACGACCTTGCCCGCCGCGCGCAACTGGACCGCAAGGATCTTCATGTGCTGGCTGATGCCAACTCGCTCGCCTCCCTTGCCGGTAATCGCCGTGAAGCGCTGTGGCAGTCGGTTGCGGCGGTACCAGACAGGGACATGCTCGCGACAGCAGCCGTTCAGGACGAGACGCCAGCGCTCGGTGCGCCAACTGAGGCAAACGACATCGTTGCTGATTACCGCTCGGCGGGCCTGACGCTGGGCCGACACCCCCTTGAGCTGCTCAGGCCGCAACTACTCGCCAACAGGCTGATGCCGGCGTCGACGCTGCGCACCTATCGCGATGGGCAACTCGCGCGTGGCTGCGGGCTCGTCACCGTGCGTCAGCGTCCGGGCACGGCCAAGGGCGTGATGTTCGTGACGCTCGAGGACGAGACCGGCAACGTAAACGTGATCGTGTGGCCCAGTCTGCTTGAAAAACAGCGACAGGAAGCGCTGAGTGCCTCACTGCTCGCTGTCTATGGCACCTGGCAGTGCCAGGGGGAGGTACGACACCTGGTTGCACAGCGACTGGTTGACATGTCACACCTGCTCGGCTCGCTCGTCACGTCGACGCGAAACTTCCATTAGGAACCGGCGTACCATGTTGACGCACCTTTCTTCAGGGAGAGCAATCATGTGCTACTCAGCCCAGATCCAGGCGGACTACCGCAAGTACGTCAGGATGTTTGGCGCGCACATGAGTATCCGGGAGTTCGCGCAGCTGTACTGGGAACGCGCCGAGGGCAGCAATGTCAGGATTCCGAAGGCGATGGACGCCGCGTTCTCGGTTCCCAAGACCGACGAGGAACAGCGGATCAAGGAAGCGATCGAACGGTTCAACGGCGAGCAGGCGGCCAGGCTGGAGCAGGAACTGTTCAAGCAGCGCGCGCGACTCGCCGACGCGGAACGCACCCTTCAGGGCAAAACGACGAAGGCGGCCACCGAAAGCAAACGGATCGCGACCGACAAGATCGAGGCGATGCTGCGCAGGCTCGATGACGTCCGGCGAACGGAATTGAAAGAACGCGATGCGCGAATCTTTCCGGGACACTACTCTGACTGTGTCATAAAGAATATTCGCAGTGGCGTGGTACCTGGTACTATTGAATAATGCAAACTCCGGGCGATCGCGATGAGAGAAGATGTCGACGAATTTGATTCGTATCTTAACCATCTGACGCAGGTATTGGGTCACGCCGATCGCCATGCCGGCCTCAAGGGCTACTGTTCGGGCCTGGTATTGCCGTTGTCACGCAAGAGTGTCGAACCGATGGCCGCGCATATTGACCCACTTCACGCGAGTGCGAAGCACCAGTCACTCCACCACTTTGTGGCCAAGGCAGAATGGTCTGACCGGGCTGTCTTGCAGCGGGTGCACGAATGGGTGATGCCCGCGTTAGACGCGCACGCTGCAGAAGAAACCGGCTACTACTGGATCGTTGACGACACAGGCTTTCCAAAGAAGGGGCGTCATTCGGTCGGGGTGACACGTCAGTACTGTGGGCAACTCGGCAAACAAGACAACTGTCAGGTCGCCGTGAGCCTGTCGATTGCGACGCAACGCGGCAGCCTGCCGATCGCCTGGCAGCTGTATGTCCCCCAGGAATGGATTGACGACCGGGAACGAGCCCGTCGTGCGGGCATTCCCGACGATCTGGCCTTCGAGACCAAGCCCGAGATTGCGCTGGCCCAACTTCGGGAGGCTATAGCATCCGGCGTTGCACCGGGCATCGTGCTGGCCGATGCTGGGTACGGCGACGAAACCGCTTTCCGCGATGGCATCACTGAACTGGGTTTGTTGTACGCGGTAGGGATCCGGCCTGGCACCTCTGTGTGGGCGCGCGGTACGGCGCCACTTCCGCCCAAACCCTGGAGCGGGCGCGGCAAGCCGCCGACACTGTTGCGCCGTGCACCCGGCCACGAACCGCTCGCGGTGAAGGAACTGGCCATGCAATTGCCCGTGAACGCCTGGCAAACCGTAACCTGGCGGGAAGGCAGCAACTCAGCACTTTCCTCACGCTTTGCCGCCGTACGGGTTCGTCCCGCACATCGCGACTACTGGCGAAGTACCGTTCGCGACGAAGAATGGCTGCTCATTGAATGGCCTGACGGCGATGCGGAGCCACTCAAGTACTTTTTCACTACCGCCCCTGAGGAGGCGACACTTGAGCAGCTCGTGTTCGTAACCAAGATGCGCTGGCGCATCGAGCGCGACTACCAGGACCTGAAACAGGAGTTCGGACTCGGCCATTACGAAGGGCGAGGCTGGCGTGGCTTTCACCACCACGCCACGCTGAGTATCGCTGCATATGGGTTTCTGATGGCTCAGCGACTCAGGATGCGCTCGGATGAACGCGGTAAAAAAAACGTCGCTGAACGCACGCTGCCTTCCCTTCCCCCGGATTACATCCCCCGGGGCAGTCCAGCGCGCTCAACGTCACGTTCCTGATTCCATAACTACGTTGCGCATCCTGCTTGGACTACGGCTCATGCGGCGATGGCACTCTTCCTGGGTAGCGAAAGACCACACAACAACTTATGTGACACAGTAAGACTACGCGCCCGTGATGATGATGGAGAACGGTCAACGCGTCGTGAAGCCGATGCGCTACCAGTGCCGGCCCGCAGGCAAGCCGGCGAACTACGACGTGCGTTTCCCCGGTCTTTACAATGCCAGGCTTGACAACCTGGAAGGCTTCTGGAAGGGCCTTTTTGGGTACTCGCACGGTCTTATCGTCGCGAATGCGTTCTATGAAAACGTGAAGCGACATCGCCTCGAAGGGCGTGAGCTCGCTGAAGGCGAACCGGAGGAAAACGTGGTCCTGGAGTTCAAGCCGCAGCCCGCTCAGGACATGCTCGTCGCCTGCCTGTGGTCGCACTGGCAAAGCCCTGGCGAGCCTGATCTGCTCTCCTTCGCCGCCATCACCGATGAGCCGCCGCCTGAGATTGCTGCCGCGGGCCATGACCGCTGCATCATCCCGATCAAGCCGGAAAATATCGACGCCTGGCTTTGCCCCGAGCCCAACAATCTCGCGGCACAGTACGCGATTCTGGACGACCGCCATAGACCGTACTACGAACACCGGATGGCGGCCTGAGTTTTTCTCGAGCCGATCTGTCGGCCGGATGTCGGGTCGCTGTCGTGTCGTCGTTGCAGGCGCCGTCGCATCATTATCCCGTCTACTTTCTGGAGATCACGATGGCAACCACCGAACAAACCCAGCCGCGCCTGCTGACCGAAGGCGAACTCGCTGTAGTGGTCAAGTTCTTTCGCGAAAGCCGGCAATGGTCGCAGGAGCAGCTTGCAGACCTATCCGGCTTGAGCGTGCGGACAATACAGCGTGTCGAACGGAGCGATACATCCGGTTTTGACACACGTCGAGCAATCGCGCGAGCCTTCGAGTTCGAAGATATCGACGCCTTGAACAAACCGCTTTCCATCCCGTCGGCCGAGGAAACGCAGGCCGCAAAAGAGAAGTTTGACCGCGAACACATCACGCTCATGGCGCTGCCGCTTCAGACCGGAAAGCAGCTGGCGAAGCTTGCCGAAGTCCACAGCATGGATCTTTCCACGCCAGGGTTCGAGATGCCTCGTGAGGCCGATGAAGAGTTTGCCGGGCTGATCGATTACATGCGCGAGTATCGCGATTGCAGCGAGTTCTATTCAGAAGTGCAGAAGTTCGATATCTACGACGACCTGCAGCGGCACATCGACGAACTGAACACGCAGGGTGTTTCGCTGCGCTATGCAGAGCGCAAGGTCAGGTTGAAGTTCAACAGCGACGAGGCAGACGCAAAGCCCTTTGATACCGGTGTGCTTTACGTTGTCGCTTTTCCGGTAGGCAAGGAACCGGAAGAATTTGCGACGCCGCGTTCTGTCGGTATTGGGCGTTGAGAAAAAAGCCCCGGCAAATGCAGCCGGGGCTCTCGCCTTCATCAATTACATCTCGGCCACTTCGATCGCTTCACGATAACCCGCTTCGGTTAGGCGCAGAAACCTGAGCCGCGCGACGTCGTCGATACAACCGTCGTCGATGAGCTGCGCGAGTGCCTGCCGGTACGAGTCGCCATACGTCGCGACGAGGTCGAAGAACGCCACGTGATTGCGGCATTGCCCGGGCAGTGCACCAAGTCCCACAAATCGGACGAGGATAGCGACACGTGCTTCGTTACTAAATTCCATCATGGTGATTTTCTCCATCGAGTGAGATCGTTGCCCGAACACCGATGGCGCTCGGGTCGTCTCACACATGAAATTGGTAAACGCGCGGTGCCAAACCCCCGAAATCATCATTAAATTTATTTATCATAATTCCAAGGTAATAGATGCATCCATGACGACCCGTTACTATTGATAAAATATGTTATCAATAGTTGTGGCCATCCGGCCGCTAACAAACTGGAGCAGTGAGAATGGCTAACTACGACGTCGATTTTTCGTACAGCAAGGTCGGGACGCCCGACGACATCGATACCCATTGCGTGATGTATTCGGTGCTGGGGATGCCGGACGATCTTGAGGGGGACGCGCTGCTCGATCGCATCGAAGCGTATCTGCGCCGGACCATTCCGGGCATCGCGACGATGGAAGGCCTCCGCATCCGGGGCTAGGTCGCAGCAGGGCCGGTCGGCGGCGCTTCGCCGCCATCACTTCACGGTGGAGCTTTGACGGGAGATTGCGATGCCCGCAGGTATCGAGCTAATAGAGTCCGGCCGGCGCCTGACGGCCGCGCAGTTTCATCAGCTCGCGGACGTGCCCCCCGAAGCCGAATGGTTTGCCAATCTGGACAACCCGCGCACGCGCCGCGCCTATCAGGCCGATCTACGGGACTTCATGAGTTTTATCGCCATCACGCGGCCCGAAGACTTTCGCATCGTCACGCGCGCGCATGTGCTGGCCTGGCGCAAGGTGCTTGAAGACCGAGCACTCTCGGGCGCCACCATCCGCCGCAAGCTGGCAGCCCTTTCTTCGCTGTTCGAATACCTCTGCGAAAAGAATGCGGTGGACTTCAATCCCGTCAAGGGTGCCAAGCGGCCGAAGGTGGAGAGCAACGAAGGCAAGACGCCCGCGCTCGGTGACCACCAGGCACGGGCGCTGCTCGATGCGCCCGACCCGTCCACGCTTAAGGGGAAACGCGACCGCGCGCTGCTATCGGTACTGCTGTATCACGGCCTGCGCCGCGAAGAGCTGTGCCAGCTCAAGGTCCGTGACATTCATGCGCGCCGTGGCGTACTGCATCTGCGCGTGCACGGCAAAGGCAACAAGCTGCGTTACCTGCCGCTGCACGCGGGTAGCGCAGAACGCATCCACGCTTACCTCGAAGTGGCAGCGCACGGCGAAACACCCGATGCCCCGCTCTTCCAGCCGGCCCGCAGGAAGACAAATGCGGCATTGACGGCTGATGGCGTCTACAAGATCGTGCTCGCGTATGCCAACGACGCGAAAATCGAGGTGCAGGGCTTCGGCGTGCACAGTCTTCGGGCGACGGCGGCGACCAATGCGCTGGAACATGAAGCCGATATCGCCAGGGTTCAGGAGTGGCTGGGTCACGCCAACATCTCCACGACCCGTATTTACGACCGTCGCAAAAGTCGCCCGGAAGACTCGCCGACATTCAGGGTTGCATATTAAGCAAAGACTGTCATCGGCCACAGTTGCTGACGTTCGCCCGAGCCAAGCAGCGGTCACTCGAACGACTGGTCCGCTCCGAAACTCGCCAGATACTCAATGCACGCTTGTCGGCCGAAGTGGTAAGTCGACAATGCTCATCGAACGTCGGGTTTGTAGTGCCGACGTCGGAAAGAAGCGTCCGAGTGGCTAGACGGCGTTTGAAATGGCATCGGCCCATTTTCGGAAGATCGTCTGAAACCTAGGCCGGACAACCGAATGACTTTTCCTGCTCAAATACGTTGTTCACAAGCGGTCCGGACGTCGCTCGCTCGGCTAATGCTTCACCAATTGCCTTAAGGCTCAATAAATCGGTCGATGTAATAGTTGTTTGGTCGGCCTTTCTGGCCGGAGGGACGATATCGTTTTATGTCACAATGCGTTGCCACTTATTTAAGGAGAAGATATGGTTACGGGGTCTAAAAAAATTAATTTTCCTACGCCGGGTGCGACCAAGGAAAAAGAGCAGGTTGTGACGATCGACGCTGAGCGCATGCTGATTCACTTCAACCAGGATCATCCTGATTTGGCGAAGCCGGCACAACGCATCACACCGAAGATCGTAGACCATACAAGTCAGAAGGCTAAAGAGGCCGGATGGGCCGGGGCGGCGGTCGCCAAAGATGCGATCACCGGGCACACATCGGGAATGTTGCTTCTACGCGCGAGAAAGACCACGATTTCGGTAGATGCTGTGGATGAGCATGTTGTATCCGCCAAGCCACTGTCGGGTCCGTCAGAGTAACAATCTAATCTGGCGACAGTCGGTGTCCTGTGCGAGCGTGCCAAGGCTGACTTTCTTCCAGCCGTTGCTTCGAAAGGCTATGGGCATATCGTGTCGTAGATTAAACTTGGCCGGCGGGGTCACGTGTCACAAAAGACGGATTTGCAAAATCGCTATGGCCCTCAAGCGTCATGGCGGTGTCGTTCGGCAAAGCGGTCCCCGCCCTCCACTTCAATCCCGCAAAGAGACAGCACTACCGCGTTAGCAAAATAAACGGACATTCGAGCGTGCAGACGTTGCCGAAACACAACGCCTAGAAAAGTGTTCGAAACGGCCGCTATGCCTTATTTCATGCGGCTCAAAGTCCAATATTACATTAGCGCAATCTACAGACACGATTAGCGATTTTGAAGGACTTCAACAGCCGCACCGTGCATGGCTTCGCATGCATATCGCGCTTTGCGCACTATTGTTCGGCCACGTCAAACGGCGATACCCTTCGGACGTGGTGATGCATCAGCAGGGCCGCGCTCGTACGCTTCAATCCAGATCATCCTGCGTTGGGAACGGTTTGATCCGTATGCCTGGAGCTTGAAATGTCCGTCCACCTGTTGCCGCTCAGTCAACGACCAGCTGGCTGAAATGGTTGACGGGGGACGGCCAAGCTTTGGTGACGGCTGCAGGCGGGTCACTGCAAACAAGCTTTGCCCGTTTCTAGGCTTACCTTTATTGAGTCGTTCAGTTGGCGTAACGGCGACCGGCTCTCGCGACTCGTGCGGACCGAAAAAATAATAGGCCATCACAAGCCTGAAAAAAGTGCCGGCGTAACCGGCAACTGCCTTATGCACTTCTGGATGGGCGTGTGGGGGCAGTAACGCTTCGTCGCATGCGAGCCGGCCGTTCTCGTTTCCGTTAAGGGTAACCTTTCCTTCGGGCGTGAGAACGGCAGCAATCCGTCCAAGCCCGCGCTCGGATCCCGGAGCGGTAACCTGAATCAACAACTGCGTGTGACCAGGCATCGAAAATGGAAGGTAGGGCGCGGCGAGGATCGCCCTGACATGGAGTACATCGGTTGTCGATGGGTCGAGTCGCAAAGTCATTGCGCCTGGCGGTACATCAACGTATACATGTCGTCGGGAGCCCAGCGGCTCACGCCACAGGTCGTCGGCAATATCGAGCGGCTTCGCTGAGGCCAAAATTCCCGCTGTCTGTCGTGAAAGAATCAGTCCCAGCGGTCGCTCAAAAGCCGTTCCGTCTGAAAAGGTCATAGTGGCTCCCGCCGGAGCATACGGGGCTACGAACGGAACCAGAAGGGTATAGAAGATTTCGTCCAGTATGCCGTTTGGAAAGCCAAATCGCCCGTCCTGCACGGCCTTTGAGATACGGCCTATGCTCAGTGCAAGCGCGGTTCGCGGATCGGTCGTACGATCGCGTTCGGTCAAAGAACTGAGCGCCTGATGCGCCAGGAAATCGAGCCAGGTGAGCACTACGCAATCCTCCTGTGTATCGGTCAATGGAGCGGCATGGTTATGTACGCTTGCGAGCTTGAAAGGCCCCGTTGACCAAAGTGCGACAATGCCGCGCCGGTCAGCTTTTCCGCGCCCGCCATTCTTCATGCTCCGCGCGCAGCCCGTGCTCGATCGCCGCGATCTCGCCGTCATGGTCAAAATTGATATCAGCGCCGGCCACCGCATCGGACAGATGTCGAATCAACGACCAAGCGACATAGTCGTGAAAGGGGTTCAGTCCGATCATGTTGCCGAGCGTTGTGGTTCGAGGCTCGGGTGCATTGATCAGGGTGATCAGCTTCTCGACCGCGAGGTCCGTCGACCATCCGGATACGTTGAGCAGCAGCGCACAGAGCGCCATGAGCGCCCGCATGCGATCATCAACGCCGACATCGTAGAGCTGTCTTTGTGAGATCGCTAGCGCTGGATAATGGCTCGCAGCAAAGCGCACGAGCGATATCGTTTGAGCGTAGTAGGACTGCAGCGAGGCGGGATCGAAGACGCGCTGGTTCGCATGTTTGATGATCAACGCTTTCGCGCGGCCTGCTTCCTTCGGCCATCCGTACACGCGAAGCGGCGATGCGACCAGTTGCGCATGCCGCTCCCGAAGGCGCTGCCGGGCAGCCTGTTTCCAGTCGAGGCGGGCCAGTTCACCGTGGACGGGGCGAAAGGGCAAACCAGACGATGCATAAGCCATGAGCTTGCTGTACCAGTCGACGGCCTCAGGCGTTAGTGCGAGGTCGAAACGGTTCTGCAGCCGTTTTTCAAAGAACCACTTTCGCAGATCCCGCATCGCGATCTGATCGAAAACGCCCAGCTCGATTCCTGAGCAGACCAGCTTGCGGACCGCGCGTGCGAGAGCGCTTTTGTCGGATCCGAAGTCAACCGCGTGCTCGTTTCTCGATGCGGGAGCACCCGAATGATAGAAGTCGCAAAGTGGATGGTGAGCGTCCTGCCCATCGCTGCCGATGAAACGGAAATGTGCCTGTCGCAACGCCTTTCCGGTTCGCGTCGAGCGCGCGCCGCGCACGAGCACCGCGCCGCGCACGAAGCACGACGGGCATTCGACATCGGTCCGGATATGCTCCAGCCAGGCGGGCGGCACGGGATCGATGGTGTCTGACTGGTCGATGCCGCTGCCGAGTTTCATCAACTCGAGAAGCTGTTCGACATCCAGCTCGCGGGCGAAGTGGTGAGAGAATCCGGTCGCTGACACTCGGGTTATCCTGTTGTGGGAAGTTGCTAAGGTCGAGCTGCGAACTGGCACTCACGGAAGCGCGGCCACAGCATCCCTGCTGGCCAGCAATGCGGTCAGGCTTGCGTTCTGGTTGGCCTTGAGTTCTTTCGTTATCTGCCCAAGCGCATGCTGCTGCCGGTCGAAAAACTCACGGGGGCTGCGCAAGGTCGGGTGGCGGTGAAATGCATCAAGGAACGCCGACAAGACCGTCTTCAGGTAAAACTCCAGGTTCGCGCAGAGCAGCGTCGCGTCAACTACACGCTGCGCACTGTGCACAATGTCGCAGCGTGCACGGTAGATCCGTTGGACATGCCAGCGCAGCCGCCGTTCGTGATTGTTTAGCGCGTCGGCCACCTTCTGGTGGGTGGCAATCATTGCAAGAAAGCGCCGGGTCCGGAACCAGATGAAGGGGTGCGCCCTGCACGCGTCTTCCACCGCGCGCTTCATCGCGGCGTCCTGCAGGAGAGCGTAGAACGCTGACAGGCCCATGCTGCCCAGTTCCAGCGGCTCGCCCGCGGCGTCGCGCAGATCAATCTTGAGATCGACCAGCGCGGAGCGCAGCGCCGCGAGGTGCTTAGGCAGATAGGACATGGCCACCGTCGGCGCCAGCGAGTTTTCAACACCGTCGCCTATGCCTCCCCCACCACTGCCAATCCCCTTGACCAAGAACTCAACGGCCGTCCACCAGTTGACCAGCTTGTTCTCGAAATTCGACGTCTCGGCACCGACGCGATACAGCCTGAAAGTCGAATAGATGCGGTCCTTCGCGTCCGCTGAAAGCGTTCCGCTGCCAACCAGCTCCTGAAGACGGCGCATGAACTCTTCCAGTTGCTCCGCGGTGAGCGACGAGTCGGGATTGGGAACCGTGCCAGGCAGGGGCAGCAGCATGTGCTTGTCCTCCTTGGCCAGAAGGAAACTGGTGGCCAGCTGGACATTTTTCCGCTCGTAGTCGTAACGCACAACATCGAGGACCTGACCGATCCGGTCGCTTGCGACCGAACCCGCCATGCGGCCATCCTGCGCGTGCGCCGTCGTCGTGGCGAACAGCCGTCCGCCACGAGCCGATGCGTAGCGTCGGGCATAGTTGCTCGATCTCGGCCCGATCTCCGGCGGCTGCGTGGTGAACTCGATGTCGCCCACGCGGGCAGGGAAATGGTCAGGCTTGCTGACGTTACTGATCGAAAAGGTTACCCGGTAGGGTTTTGGCTGTGCGCCAAGCCGCTGGAATACCTCGTCAAGCGCTTCACTGAAGACGTATTCCGGCGTAGCTGCCGCCCTCTCCACGTTGGGCAGCAACATGAGGCGGTACAGCATGAAGAGCGACTCAAAACTCCAGCCCCGGTTAATCAGGGTGCTCAACAATGTCGACGTTACGTTTTCGATTTCGCCGAGCTTTGTCTCGAAGTTTTCAAGCTCAGGCGGGTCGCCCTGCACGGAAAGCTCACGCTCCAGCCATGCCACGCAGCGGGCGACAAAATGGTCGTCAAGCGCCTTTTCCAGTTCCCTGCCGAATGCGTCGATCAGCGAATGATGTCGTGCGAGCGCAGCGCCCCAGGCCTTCAGCGCCTTCGACTCGTCGGCGTCCTGGCCGCCTTGCTTCGGCTTTGCTTCAGTCAGAATGGAAACGAGGTGGCCAGCCGATACGCGAAATGCATTGTCCGACATGATGATCGGGTCGGACAGGATTTCCACCGCCTCGGCCGTGACCCGGCCGACATCGCTTTCGTTTGCATGTCCGCCGTCGACCATCTTGAGCAGTTCGCGTACGATGTTCAACGGGTTCATTGCGCGCACACGATACGCATCCAGCGACGCCTCGTGCACGAGGTTAAACCAGCACTCGCAAAAGAAATGCTGACGTGCCGTCAGGCCATGCTGCTGCACGATCCGCTGATCAATTCGCATCGACTTGCCGCCAGAAAGGAAAGGAGCTATTCTAGCGGCTCAGTCGGCTGACAGTCGCCGGCAACAGAAAAAAGGGGTCAGGGCTTGTTGGCCTGGACGTGTTCCGCAGCATTCTCCGCCCCGCCTATGTAACGGTCCGCTCAAATAGCGGACCGTTTTTTTCGCCCAATCGGAAGACTGGCGCACAAAACGTCCGTGTACGCACGCCTCCTTTCCTCTCGAGAGATGCGATAGAGGGTGGCTTTACACCGAAAGCGGTTTGGGGGTAATGTCTCAGTGCGGCCGATTGCCCGAACGGTCGCACTACGCGCTTTCATTTCTTCCGATCATCGCGTAGACGGACGTTGCTCGGTACGCGCGCCTCTTGGTAACCGCTCCGCATGTTTCGCAGGCACATGCATGCGCTGCCGTTGCAGCGGGACTTCGCCATTAAGCTCGATGCCTGAGGCTTCCGCCTGCATACGTACGAAGCCTCGCCGCATCTTTTCCCGATACGTGTACCAGCCCTGCAGTTGGGGCACTGCCTCAAGCAAAGCAGGGGTATTCGGCCCTTCCGTGCCAAACCTGGCGCTTTGATCGTGAAAGCCGTTCCTGTTCAATGACTCGAGCAATCTCAGTTTTCTTAGCCAGTTTCCGACGCGCAGGGCCTTGCTGCGAGCGGCCTTGCGCGATGGTATCGCCAGATTTAGCCCGAACGGGACGATAACCCCAGTGACGGCGAATGATGGCGTCTCGCCCGCCTATTGAAACTTGGCTTGGAAACCGATGACGCACCCAGACGCTCGTCGGTCGACCGCCGGCGCTGTCCTCTCGCCTGAAACAGCCCAAACCCCGGCCTGTGCATGTTCATAGCTTTGAAGCAGACTCAAAGTGAAAAACATCTTCGGCCCAAACGGGAGTAGCACAGGATTCGAACGGCGTGATAAGTCCGAAACAAGAAGCTCCAGTTGTCCGTACGTTCCGGCGGGGTCATCCAATTGATATTCGACTAAGCGATTTGACCTTCTCGCGCGTTCCACAAGTCCTTCATTGTTCTGCTCGACGGCATCGCGAAACTCCCGGATAGGTGAATTTGGAACGAAGAGCCATTGTTCGCTCGCGTCCAAAAACTCAGCCGCGCCTTCAGCCTTATGAGGCTCGTAACCCAGTCCCACGACAAGGCTTGTCGGCTGCGACGCGGAGGGCCAGCCAGCGAATCTGCTTGCTACGGGAGCGATATATTCGTTGGGCGGAAAATCGGTAGGAGGGGCAGAAAATTCAGCCAGCGAATAGCAGACGTACAAGTTCAGCTCAATACTTGGAGTCAGCTTCAAGAACCACGCGAAAAGGCGCGCCATGACTTCTCTCGACATGCATGAGATGTCGACAATTGCATCCAAGCTAGCCTTCTCCAACGATGCAATGCTCGCTTCGAGGGCGGCCTCCAAGACAGTCTCATTGACCTTAGCGAAATCCAGGTTCTGCAGACAGCTCTCGCTCTCCGCGAAGGATGGCAACGGAGATTCGTGCTCCACGATTGCAAGGCGAGTGCGCGCACTGAGAGACGCCTTTCCAAAGACGTTGGTGCACCTGCTCTCTACGGATAGCGACGCCACTATCAAGTCCGCCGCAGCGGGGAGGTCTTCCGGAACTCGAATATTTTGGAATAGTTGAATTGTCATGGCTAGAACAGTGATGACTGACTATCGTCCGATGGCCGCTCGACATCGACGTTCTTCACTTGTGGTCTCGAATCGGAACGTGAAACATCGACGTTTGCCGACAGTGCTGAACTCATGGCAATTGACCGCGTTGAATGCACCGGAAGTCGGAATTTTGGCGCCAGTCGATGACACAGGCGAACTCGCTTGCCTACTAAGCCTCCCGCACCTAAATCTGGCGGACCATCGTCCGTGGCTCCCGCAGTCATGAGAATAAAGACTCCTAGTTGGACGCATGTCTCGATAAATCTCCCGTGGCTCTCATAGGCTGCTTGGTCAATCGTGAATGAGAGCGAGGGATCAGCAGAGAAGGCGTCTTCCAAGAGTTTGGACGACAGGTAAGTCCCAAGTCGTTCTACAAAGTCAAAAAGTGTGGTCGGTCGGCGAGATAGCGGTTGTTCAATAGGATATACACGCAGCAACGACGCAAAGCGTTCATAGAACGTCTCAATAGCACCGGATTGAACACCCACCGCCTTAATGTCCTTCTCTCGCTTCTCCGCCTCAGCAGCTAGTTCGTCGGCAAGATTCAAAACCCAACGAGGATTTCCTTCGGTTAAATCAAGCAGAACTGGGTAGCCCGAGTAAAGCTGCATTCCAACGGCACCTCGTGCTATGACTCTTCCGTCGTCACCTGCGTTTCGTCGATAGTGATTGCGAAAGACCACAAGCGGATATATTTTTCGAACAAACCAAGCCCGCTTATCGTTCTCTTTAAAACTCAGATTCGCAGGGTCGATGCCCTTTTTATTCAACGCATTTGCAAACGACTCGTCTTTAGCAGCAAGCTCTTGAAATACTTTCTGCCGAGCAAGTACCGCTCGACTCTGCGTTCCCTCATCCGCTACTTCGAGCGCGGGCTGGAAGATAGAAGGCCCCATCACTGATAGCAAGTCGTCAGCTGAAGCTGAGATACCTTTGCGCGTCAAAGCGGACGCCATAAGCTGCGCGGAGAATCGCCTCGTTTGAGACTTCTCGGCATAGCCAAGCGTGATTGTTTTGAAGTCGTTGCCGTGCGTAGGGCCGTACTGCTCGACATTCGAAAGCACCATCGCCCCTGCGCCGCTTGGACTCAGCGCGAGCTTGAAAATGAGGTTTGGAGATGACGACCTAAGTGGCATCAAGATGCTTCGCAGCAACGTCTCCGGAACAATCTCAAGCTCGTCCAATAGAAGAGCCCATCGTTGAGTTTTGCTCCCGATCTTTTCATTGATTGTATCCAATGCCGCTACAAGTGCATCCAGCCAAGCCATTCCAATAAAAGGCTGTGCAGCTACAACTGACGCTAACGACTCTCCGCTAACGAGTCTCGCTGCCAATATCGGCAAATCTGTTTGACTAAAACGTAACGCTTGACGCAGCCCTAGCAGCGACGGCACTTCGACTTCCATTCGCCATAGCTTCGCAAGCGAATTGACCAATTCAGATTCTGCTTTCCGGTCAAACGCGAATGCTGAATAAATCTGTAAATCGGACCCGGTCCGTGCGACGGAGATACAATTTTCCAATGTCTCCAACAATGCCAAGCACACGGCATGACAGAAAGCCGATGTTTGGAGCGCAATTCGGCCAGCCTCGGCCGCAATTCCACGGGTATGAAAGTCAAGTTGCATGGACCAGCGAACGTCCGCTGGGACAAAGATGCCAATAAAGCCCGCGTACTCCCGGCGGTTCTCTCGATGCGTGGGCAACCACTTCTGAAGAGCTTCGAGTTGAAGCATCTTCAAAAGAGTAGTCTTGCCGCTTCCTCGCGGACCAACCATTAAGCAATGGTCCAGTCCAAGTAGTCGCAAGAACCCCGGCGGTGCGATGAAGTCTTCAGCAACCTGCGCGGGAGTCAGGTAGCGCGCATTGAAGGCATCATTCAGGAGTTTGGTGGCTTCGCTCATGACGCAGACATTGAAAGCTGGGAAGGGAAGAGGTTATCGCCGTCGAGGAAATTGATGCTCGCCCGACGCATCATGCCCTTGAGCGCGATGACCTGCTCCGGCATCAGGAAACGCAATTGCGGAAGCTGCGTGACCACCTCCGGCCACTCGAGAAATTGGCCGTCCAACGTTTGCAAGAGATTTCGCATGCCCACGGCGAGCGCCGAGAGGTCCACGGTCTGCGAAGTGAAGCCGCACCCATTCGGAAGACCCCAAGATATGTCTGTAGTTTCTTCCCAGCCACTATTCGACCAATGGAGCGCTTGAATGCTGCCTGACAGGCAGTCGGCGTCAAGGGCGTCCTTGGTGGTTTCGAGCGTGATGATGTAGAACTGATTGCGCGTTCGCCGCGCCATGTCGCCGCGCAGCATCGCGCCGAAACTGGCAGCTCCGAAGACGAAGGGTTGAAACACCTCCCCATCTGCTCGAACGAGCCGATGATGGTGCTTGTGTCCGTGAATGACGAGCCAATCCAAACCAGTGGCGCGCAACGCCTTCATCAACGCCGGACCGTTGTGCATGGGCGTACGACCGAGGTCCAGTCCCGTCTCTTCGTGCGGCAAAGGCGGATGATGCACCACCAACAACCGAAATGGGCGGTCCGTCGCCAGTTTCTTCAAGTCCTGCTGCAGGTTTTCGAGCGCGGCATCGCTGATTCGGCCGCGTTCGAATTCGTTATCCTGCAACGTCACGTGGTAGTGACAGCTGTTCACGATGACGACCACGGACGTCTCGTCACACAGGATCTCGTAGCCCCGCCCCCAATAAACCCACTTCTGATGCGGCAGAGGAAAGTCCGTTGGATACCCTGGGGTGTTGACGAGGCACTCCACAGGGTCGATTGCGTGTTCGGCATTTCCCGGAGCCACCGGGTCGCCTTTCAAACGCGATTGAACTTCGTGGTTTCCCGTCGCCGCGAGGGATCGCTTGACGCCAAGTGCAGTGCCGAGCCGGTTCAACTGCCTCCAGCCAGCTGCGAAGGCGACCGGATTAGCTCTATCCGTGATATCGCCTGGACAGACCAAGATGTCGGCCGACGGGTTCTCTGGTTGAAACCGCTTAATGAGCTCTTCCATCGGGTCGAGACCGCCCGCAGAAGCCGCCTGAGGCAGACACTGGTCCTTCACCTGGGTGTAGTGCAAATCGCTTAGCACGGCAACTCGCAGCATGGCGCACATCTCGCTTACCCTCGTCTGGCGATGACAACATCGCTTCTAGTAGTTGGTAATCAACAATTCCTGGACGTCTCGACGTCCGTGAAGGAAGCCCGATACATTGCGCCCTACGGTCAGCTCAGTGACCCGCCAGTCTCGAAACGCCTCTCGTACGACCGTCACGTCGCCGTACGAAACGAGAATTTTAGCGCCGCGGTTCGACGCGATTTCGAGCGAATGGCGAAGTCGAACGACGTCTACCTCGGCAAACGAGTTGGCACCATACTCGCCTCGGTTCCGAACGCCACGTCCTGCGTAAGGCGGGTCGAGATAGACGAAGTCTTTCGCGCCGCACTCGGCGAGAGTGGACTCGAAATCACCCACACGTACTTCCGCTCCGCGCAGGGTTCGTCCAAACGTGGCTATCTCTTCGAGCGACGGCAGAGCGCCGACGCGCACTCCCCTCGGAACGTTGAACGCTCCTGCGCGGTTGGTGCGATAGACCCCATTGAAGCAGAAACGGTTCAGATACAAGAACCTTGCGGCACGGTCGTTCGCGCCCATGGTGGTCGGCTCGACTGCACGCAAATCGTAGTAGAAGCGCTCCGTCGTCGGCATGGAATGAAACAGCTCGCCGACTTTGTTCGGATGCGCTCGAACTCTTTTGTAAAAGTGAACCAGCTCGTAGTTGATGTCACCCAGCAGCCCGAGCTTGGGCGCGAGTTCAAGATAAAAGCACGCCGAGCCGCAGAAAGGCTCAACGTACCGCGAGAACTGCGCCGGCGCAGCTTGCCGCAGTACAGGCAAGAGCTTTCGCTTACTTCCGGCCCACCGTAGCAACGGCTTGACTGATTGTTTCAAAGGACGCGATTGCTGGATGGGTTGAGGAACCGGTGGCCCCGGAATTTGCACGGTCGCGCCAGACCCCGCGTGACTGTTGGGCAGATTATAAGCCCGTTCGCCTCCCGTCACGGTCGCCCGAGTTTTGCGCGCTCTTGCATCAAATCTCGCCTGGGTTTTTTTCTTAAAGACGTTAAAAGACGTTGAAGGGTGTCTGTGGGTAGCGCGACGGATTTCTTTTCGAGCATGGTGCGCTTGTTCTTAGACAACAGCGTGCGCGTGTAGAACTGGCCGTCCATCTGGCGCTAGATCTGTCGCACACTCTAGCCACCGCGCGCAAGGCTTCGG
Organism: Paraburkholderia sp. BL6665CI2N2; assembly: GCF_004366535.1. Classification (NCBI taxonomy): domain Bacteria; kingdom Pseudomonadati; phylum Pseudomonadota; class Betaproteobacteria; order Burkholderiales; family Burkholderiaceae; genus Paraburkholderia; species Paraburkholderia sp. BL6665CI2N2. The sequence goes on along the minus strand of NZ_SORC01000003.1, from coordinate 320,350 downwards.
CTTCGCAGAACTGCCGTTCTTCCGGTGAGCGCGTCCGTCGCATTAGGCGAACATAGCGCGTCCATGACAGGGGAAAGCGCGTGGCCAGCTGGAGGAGTAAAAAATCCGAACCGGTGTTTCGGTTTTTCCAGGCGACGGCAGCGCCCCCGAATCCCGAACCGTCGATCGGGGAATCTCCCTGGACGGATAGCTCTGGTAGAACGGCCGCATCAGTGCAAGGTTGTCCTCGCCATTACTACGCCCGAAACTACGCCCGAACTGCCAGGTCAGGCCGCCCGACAGACGCTCGAGCAGCGCCACCACGTCACGGAGCGTCTCGCTGTAATCGCCCTCAAGCGGCATCACATCAGTCACCACATTCTCAATTGGCGTCTGACCCGGTCACGTGGCCACTCACGTGATCCCGGAGGGGGTCACACCCGGTTCACCGAACCCCTGAACGCCTTGCCGCCAGTGAACTTCACCGTTTTCGCCGCCGCGATCTGAATCTCTGCGCCGGTCGACGGATTGCGGCCCACCCTGGCGGCCCGCGTACCCGTTGAGAACGATCCGAAGCCGATCAGCTGGACCGCCTCACCACGGGTGACCGCGCGTGTCACGGTCGCGAGGAGCGCATCGATCGACGCGCCGGTCGCGGTCTTGCTGTCGCCGGTGGCCGCCGCGACCGCGTCGATCCGTTCCTGTCTGTTCATCTGCTACCCGTGGAGTTAAGGAAACATGCACACACTACCGCAGCGCACGGCCGACAGACAAATCGCAGGCAGCCCATCGTCCCGCCGGATTACCGCTGACCGCTCCGCCCTCCCCGGTGTTCTCCGCACATCGACACGGCGGGAAAGCCCGCCGGCACAAATCCGCCACATCTGATAACTGGAGTTATCGCGAACCGTCAATGACGCGAACGTCGGGCTGCCGGCCGGAACCCACGTTCAGGCCCGATGGGCCGCGCAGCACGCCGGCGTCCTGCGTGCTCAGCGACTCGTGGGCGGTCGGCTTGACAGGGTGCGCCGGTACTGATCGACCTCCAGCAGCAGATGGTCAATCCGCTCACGCAGCTGGCCGTTCTGCGCGCGCAGCGCGTCCGCCTCGCCGCTCGCCTGCAGCCGGACGGCATCGTTCTGCATCTTGAGGAAGCGTTCGGTGCCGGCCAGCTGTGCGGCCGTCTGCGCGAGGGTCGTCGTGCCCAGGCCGGCACGTTCGATCGACGCGTACAGCTCACCGAGCAGCCGGTTCACGTGTTCCCCGGCCAGATCCCGCGCGGCCTGCGCTTCGCCGAGTTCGCGGTGCAGCTGGGCGTTCGCCTGCTCAAGCCGCCGGATCCGCGCATGCGCATCTTCCAGCGCCGCCTGAAGCAGCGCGGGGGCCGGCTGGTGGGTCTCGCCCTCACCGCCTGCGTCGCGCGTCGTGACCGCCCCGTGATCGGCGGCCCGCTCGCGCTGGGACGCGTACAGCGGCGCGAGCGCCTCGCGCACCACCGGGGCCAGCGCCTGTCGCATCAGTTCGAGATCGACCGGCCGGTTCTCCGCACTGCCCGGCTGTGAGACCGGCGCGAGCGCCTGCGCGCGCAGGATCGCCTGCTGGAGCGTCGGTGCGCTCGGATGGCGCTGGACGCCAACCTGCGGCGCGACATCGCGCAGCAGCCTGCTGTAGGTGGTGGCGCCAAACACGCGGCCGGTAATCGCCCGGACTTCGGCGACCAGTCCATCCAGAAAGCGCGCGTTGTCGCGCGGAAAATCCCGGTCGGTCGCCGCGATGCCGTTCATGATCGCGAGCAGTTGCGCGTCGCTCCATTCAATCCGGGGTCGGCCCATTTTTCAGTCCTCCAGGGTCCGTCAGAAAAGCGCGCCCTGCCGCAGATCGCGTGCCGGCGGTTTCGACGTCTTCGCCGGCCGCGCCGGGCGCCGGCGTTTCGGGATCCGGCGCAGATGGGCAACCAGACGCACCTCATTCCCATCAACGGTCACGGTCAGGCTGAAGTGGCCGGTTTCACCAGGCGCACTCGCGCCCGGGTTGCCCCCTGCGGCGCGCAGCGACGGCTGAAGCGCATGCCGGCGGGCGCGCGCGACGAGCTGCGCGCGGCTCATCCCGGGCCAGCAGTCCGCGAGCAGCCGCCTCACTGCCGGCGGCAGCGACCCGGGCGCGCAGTCGGCCGGCAGGGCCAGCGCAACCAGTTCGAACGGGTCAGCCATCGGCGCCCTGCCCCGCTGTCGTCGCAATCATCAACCGGGCACGCCCGTCAGGCCTCGCCTCAATCCGCCCGTTCATGTACCTGCCCGCTCCGTGCGTTCGTGTGATGCCGCCGATTCTGCCATATCCAGCGTTATTTTTACTATCGTATTTATTACTGTCATTTCCTCTACTGGACATTACCGCCATAATGTTCAGTAGTTTTGATATAGTGCCCAAACGCTGGAGACCCACCATCGCGGGCTCCGCCGCCACTCACCGGAGCCGCAATTGCACAACGACCCGGACCACCACCCCGGTCTTTTCCCTGCTCGGTGGGCGCATCGCCGTCCGACGAAGGAAAAGTAGAATCGTTCCGGAAGTAAATCTGGCAGCGGCAAAGAAGGCGCACTCATCGGTGCTGCACTTTCCGCGTGGCCATGTAGGCGCCGAACAGGCCAGCGTGCCACTGCCTGAGTTCTTGACGCAGAGTGACCAGTTCGTGCTGGTCGCCTTCCTGCTCCCGGCGCAGGATTTCCCCCAGCAGGGCCGTCGCGCGTGACGCTGCCTGGTCACGCCGCACGCGCGCCTCGCCCAGCCGGCCCGCGAGCGCCGGCTTGACCACCAGCAGCCATGCCGGAAACCAGGCGTAATCGTCCACCTCGCCCGTGCCCGGAAACTCCGCATCGAAGCGCCGGCGTAGCGCGTCAAGCGAAGCGTCGCCCAGTCCGGGCAGCAATGCCGCGAACCGCGCGGGCGCCAGCCACGCCAGTTCCGCGAGCAGCGGCCACGCGACATCCAGCCCACCCGCTCTGTAGCGCGCCTCGGTCATCCACGCGAGCGGTGCCGGAATGCGCCACCACGACTCAATGGTCTCGACCGCTTCGCTGGCGAGCACCCAGTCGGCCGCCAGCAGCCAGAGCGGCGCAGCATGGCTGTCGGCATCGGCGCCCCGAAATTCCAGGGCCGCGGCCCGCTGGGCCAGCGATCGCCAGCACGGTGCGAGCCAGGCGAGAACGGTGTGCGCGGGCAGTACCCGTGAGGCGGCGGGCGCCACCTCGTCGTCCAGGTGCCGGCGCGCGATGGCCAAGGCCACATGGTCAGCGAGCGGCGCTGTCGATGCGCGCCCGAGTTCGCGAACCAGCACGACCATTGCCGGCAGCGCGCCATCGTCCGGAAATTCGACGCGCAGCAGATCCAGTGCAACGCGCGCGGCGGCCACATGGCGCCGCTGCAACTGCTCCAGCACGTCGTTGCGTAACATGACGTCCCGACTGTCGGCGAAGATGTCGAGCTGCTGCATGGTCTGCGGTAGGGTCATCGCGCTCAGAAAAGTTGATCGTGAAGAGCGCTCAGGCTAGCCCATTTCACGGTGCTGCGGAAGGCGCGGCCGTCCTCGTTGACCGATTCGATGATCACGCGCTGGCCGCTGGCTTCGGCGACCACCCGCACGATCCGTTCGCCATAACGCATCAGCGCGCTGATCGGCGGGCAGGCCGGGGCTTTGCGGCCTTTCCGCCGGCGGCTGTTCCTGTCTTCCATCGTGCCTACCCCCGCTTGCGACGCACCACGGGCTTGTCTTCCGTCGCTGGTGACGCCGGTGTTGCCGATGCCCTGCGCGAGCGGCCTGGCGTGGCCGCCGACCGCAAGGCACGCGTCAGCGCAGGTGCCGCCGTTGGGCGAGCAGGCGCGGCCTTCGCACGGGCTGGGCGGGCATCGTCCCCACGCGCTGCCGCGAGCTGTTGCTGCAGCGTCACGTTCGCGGCCTCGACGGCATCGAGTCGCCCCTGCAGGACGCCTCCCTGATGGCGTGCGTCACCGAGCTGCGCCTGCAGGCCCTCGACCACGCTGCGGTGATCCGCCTCGCGTCGGTCGGCGCGCTTCGTCGCCTCATCGAGCTCCTTCTGCAGCTTCGCAGCCGCACCCCGCTCGCGGTCGATCTCCAGCAGCGCCCGCTTTTCCGACGCACGCAGGCGCTCTTCGGCGCGCTCCGCGCTCTCGCGCAGCTTCTCCAGATCCCGCGAGAAGCCTTCCCGCACCTTTGTGAGTTCGCGGTCGCGCGCGACCACCTCATCCTTGAGCCGCCCGATCTCGGCCTCGCCCGTCTGCCGTGCCGCGTGCTCCTCGGCCTGAGCCTTGTCCAGTTCACGGACCTCGACCTGCGCGGCCAGCAGCGCGGCAGTGCGCTGCTCAAGCGCGGTCTCGACACGACCCAGTTCATCACGGGCGACGACGACCGATTGCTGCGCCTCAATCCGCCGCAGTTCGACCTCGTCGCGCAGCACGTCCAGCGAGCCCGCAGCCGCGGCGCTCGCGCGGGTCCAGAGGGTGGCGACGAGTTCACCGGCGGCCTCCCCGAGATCGGCGGGCAGATCCGGATGCGCGATGCGCACCCGGCTTTTCTCGCGCAGTTCGGCCCAGAATTCACCGAGCACCTGGGTCGGCGTACTCATGCTGCCCCGCTTCACCAGCTGGTAAAGCCGGTTCGCGGTCGGTGTGACCCCGAAGCGGAAGAACAGCAGCGCGCAGACCTCGCGGTACAGCTCGCGCGTCTTCGGGAATTCGGCCTTCAGGCGGTCGATTTCAGCGGCCAGGCGGGTTTCATCGGGCAGGGCGTCGGACATGGGAGTGGTTTGCGTAGAATTTGCCAAATAATACAACGTAAACCGCCCTATATCTAACGCACACGGCATCATATTTTGACATTATCCGTATAATGTTGAAATACGCGAGCATTGATACGGCAATCATCGCGTGATACCCGAAACCCGACGTATCGTCCCGCGCTGGCTCGCTGCGGCCAAGCTCGACGGCCGGCTGGGGTGTAAACCGCGCGAACGGTCACACACCGTATACCGCATTAACAATGTCAACGTTAATCCATCGTCTCATCGAAAAACTGCGTAGCCGTGAAAGCATTGCTGAAATTCGACGGCATGAGCGATCCAAATGCGGTTTTTCGGCTGAGCTTCGAAGCTACGATATTCAAATCAATAGACGAGCTTGTGAGGATAAAACCGTGAAAGAGTTGGCAAGAAATGCGCTGGCTTCCCTGAGTCGCGCAGACTTGGTCGAACACCGGTCGTATGTGAACGGTTCATGGGAAACAGGCCATGCGAAGATGGGCGTTATTGACCCCGCGACCGGCGACGTAATTGCCCAGATCGACATGCTTTCTGGGTACAAAGCGGACGCCGCGGTTGACGCCGCGCAGGATGCATTCGAAGACTGGCGAGAACTTCTGCCAGGAGCGCGTGGGGCGATCCTTCGGCGATGGGCTGCGCTGCTGCGGGGCAATTCCGAAGACCTCTCCGTAATCATCACATCGGAGCAAGGCAAGCCCATCAAAGAATCGCGCAGCGAGGTCGAGTACGCGGCAAATTTCCTCGACTGGTTCGCAGCTGAAGGTGAGCGCACATACGGGGAAACCATCCCCAGTCACCTTGCGGCTAGCCGCTTGTCGGTCACCTGGCAAGCAATCGGTGTAACGGCGGCGGTTACGCCTTGGAATTTCCCGATCGCGATGATTACGCGAAAAGCAGGTGCCGCGCTCGCAGCGGGTTGCACAATGATCGTCAAGCCCGCACCCGAAACACCGCTATCAGCGCTTGCTATTGCAAAACTGGCTGATGAAGCGGGCATGCCGGCGGGCGTGTTTCAGGTCATCAACGGCGATTCGGTCGATCTGTCAAAGCGCCTTCTTGAAGCGCCCAAAGTTCGCTCCTTCAGCTTTACCGGTTCAACCGAAGTGGGTCGACTCCTGCTGCGTCATTCAGCGGAAACTGTAAAAAAGGTATCGATGGAACTGGGCGGCCACGCGCCATTCATCGTATTCGACGACGCGTCTCTTGACGCCGCGATCAAGGGCTGTGTGGGCGCCAAGTTTGCGACGTCCGGACAGGATTGTCTCGCCGCAAACAGAATCTATGTGCAGCGATCGATCTACGCGAAATTCGTGGAAAGGTTTTCAGACGCAGTAAAGGAACTGAAGGTGGGACATGGCTTGGATCCCAGTTCCGATATCGGCCCGATGACCCGCCGATCCGTGTCAGCGAAATGTCGCGACCAGATTGGCCAGGCAGTCAGTGCGGGAGCACGCGTCGTATTGGGAGGAGGCTATTCTTCGCTCGGCGACCAATTCATACCTCCGACGATTTTGGCTGACGTGGCAGACGACATGGATATTGCGAACGAGGAGACGTTCGGCCCAGTAGCCGCCATCCTGCCGTTTGATACCGAAGCCGAAGTCCTGTTACGCGCGAACAATTCCGAATACGGCCTTGCTGCGTATGTCTACACGAGCAGCCTGAATCGCGCGATGCGTATGTCTGATCACCTGGAATACGGGATGGTGGCCGTCAATACGCCGAAGTTCACGGGCGCGCCGATTCCCTTCGGGGGCTGGAAGCAGTCGGGCCTTGGGCGAGAAGGATCGCGCTACGGCATGGCTGATTACATGGAACAGAAGTACACCTGTTTCGGAAACCTGAAAGATTAAGGAGGTGACTATGGATATCAAAACGATTTCGGAAATGGATCGCAACTCGGTTCTCCATCCATTCACACAGCTTCACGACTTCGCCGCCGGGAAAGCCGGAGATCCCACGATCATTGAAGGCGGCAAAGGAATCCGTATTCGCGACGCCGAAGGCCGTGAGTATATCGACGGATTCGCAGGACTTTACTGCGTCAATATTGGTTACGGCCGCGAGGAAGTGGCCGAAGCGATTGCACGCCAGGCATACAAACTCGCCTATTACCATACGTACGCCGCACATACGACCGAGGAGCTTGCCAAGCTGTCTGAGCGACTCGTCAAGATGGCACCAGGCAAGATGAGCAAGGTGTTCTACGGCCTCTCCGGCTCCGACGCGAACGAAACGCAGGCGAAGCTTGTCTGGTATTACAACAATCTTCGCGGATTGCCGAAGAAAAAGAAGATCATCGCTCGTGAGCGCGGCTATCACGGGTGTTCGGTCGTATCCGGCTCGATGACGGGTATGAGTTTCTATCACGACTACATGGACCTGCCGATCCGGGGCATCTTGCGAACGGGCGTGCCTCACCATTATTGGGGCGCGGAGCTGGGCGAGACGGAGCTGGAGTTCTCGGCTCGTCGTGCGCGCGAACTGGAGGATCTGATTCTTCGGGAAGGTCCGGAAACGGTCGGCGCCTTCATCGCTGAACCTGTGCTCGGGACGGGCGGCATCACGCCTCCGCCGGAAGGCTACTGGGAAGCGATCCAGCCGGTTTTGGCGAAATACGATGTCCTGCTGATCGCGGACGAAGTGATCACAGGTTTCGGTCGCACTGGAGCCATGTTCGGGTCGCAAAAGTACGCGATCGAACCTGACCTGATCACCGTTGCGAAGGGCCTCACGGCGGCCTATGCACCGCTGTCGGCATGTATCGTCGGCAAGAAGGTTTATGAAGTGCTCGACGCTGGTGCACAGAAGGTCGGTGCATTCTCGCATGGCTATACGTACTCTGGCCATCCGATCGGCGTGGCCGCAGCAAACGCAGTCCTCGACATCGTTGAACGCGAGGACATCCCCGGCAATGCCGCCACCGTCGGCGGATATCTCCAAATGGCTCTGCAGGATGCGTTTAGCGATTCGCCGATCGTCGGTGAGGTTCGTGGTGTCGGTCTTATGGCGGCCGTCGAATTCGTTGCAAATCCGGCCACGAAGCAACGCTTCGACCCGCGACTAAAAGTCGGGGCGCGAGTGTCGAAGGCGGCTCGCGATCGCGGTTTGATTGCACGTGCGATGCCGCACGGTGACATCCTCGGTTTCGCGCCTCCACTAACTATCACCAAGCCGGAGATTGACGATATCGTAGGAATTACCAGGCAGGCCGTAATCCAGGTTGCAAACGAACTGGCGAAGGAGTCAGCACACGTCTAGATATCCGGGCATTCGCAAGACCCAGCGCCTTGATGTCGTTCGACATCAAGGCGCTTACTACGAGCGATACAGATCGAGTTGCTAACCCGCCGCGATTGCCGGTACCGGCAGAGTGAAACCTGCCTTAACGCGATCCATCACGACCATCGTCTTGAACGACTTTATGTCCGCGTTTTCGTAGAAAAAGCGTCTGGTAAAGAGCTCATAGTCTTCCATATTGTTCGCCGTCACCACCAGAACAAAGTCTGCATCGCCGGTAACGTAGAAACCGCTCATTACCTCAGTCGTGTTGCAGATCGCCTGCTTGAAGCGATCAACGATGTCGGCTCGTTCGCGCTCCAAGGAGACGAGGACCAGCATTGTCACATTCCGACCGATCGCTTTGGGCGACACAATTGATACGTCTGCTTCAATTACCCCGTCTGATCGCAGCCGCTTCAGTCGACGCTGGACCCCTGTTGCGGACAACCCCACCTTTCCTCCGAGCTCTTCGGTGGTCAGGCGATTGTTGCGTTGCACCAGGTCGAGAATGCGAGCGTCGATTTTGTCGAGATACATGGTCACCACGGTGTGCTACCACTAAACGGTCCTAAGGAAGCGCGATTGCGGGCTTCCTGAATCTGCGATCTTCTGCCACTGCGGCAAGCGCTTCTAGCCGCAGCTTCAACATGCTCGTCCTGAGCTAGCCGAAGCGATCGCAGCAGCTCACTGGATACCACTACTGCATCCCACCTCTTTTCTCCCCCTCGATTACGCCCCACGAGGTGCAATACGGGGGGGCCGAGACGCGTTTGCAAGGCGTGATGCGTAGCCTGCGGAGCTTACTTCGTCGGACCTGCAAAATTCAGTTTGCTTGATGCACGACGCCGATGGGACATTTTGTCGGAGCGGGCAGGCTAAGCGGCCGGAAGCATTGCCGGTGCGCAAGCAGCGGATGCGACGGGACTTTGACGATCCAATGGAGCCAGGCGAGGATAAAAAAGATGGGCCGCAGACCCAGGCGAACAATCGCACGCAACAGCCAGCGCAGATTGTAGCCCGTGGCGCACAGCACGGCATGCAGCGCATCGCCGGTTTGCCCTTTGAGCCAGCAACGACGCATACCGTGGTCGTGCTTCACATGGCCGATGATCGGTTCAATCGCCTGTCGTCGCTTGAGCCAGCGACGCTGCGTGCTGGTCAGCGTCTTGTGTTTGCCGCGATGAATCAGGTGTACTGACGATAATTCCGCGTCGACGCCGCGAAACCCGAGATCGACCAATATGGTCTTCGGCTGCGGTGTACCGGGCAGATCCTGCAGCAGAATGGAGCTCTGTTCGAGTTGCTCGGCAAGCGTATGGCCGTCATAGGGGTTGCCGGGGAACGCCCGGGCACCGACGATCAACCCGTGTTTCTCCGTGATCGCGAGGCTCACCTTGACGCCGAACTCGTAGGGCTGGCGTGCCTTTCCTTTCCCAATGCATTCAACTTCAGGCGCATGCAGTGCGTAGAGCTTGTTCTTGTCCTTTGGACGTTGGCGGCAAATGCGCCAGGCCCGCTCAAGCCAGACGCGCAGTTGTGCCTGCCGTTCGTCCGAAGCTCCGGAGAGCTTGCGTTCGATATCGCGCAGCAACCGTCCCAATACTGTGCGCTGACGTTTGAGTACACGACGCAGGCGCTTGAACTGCTTCGCATGGGCATAGCCGCCTGCGCGGCGCCGCAGCCGCTTGCCCTCACGCTCGTAAGTTTGCTTCAACGCCAACCCGGCGCGTTGCGCCAACTGAACGAGTCTGGCCCGCGCCACCTCCAGCAGACGGCTGTCGGTCGGATACGCAATCGCCTTCTCTTGCACCGTGGTGTCGACAATCACGCGCTCGAATTCGACCGGCGTCACCGCCTTCATCTGCACCGCAGCCGCGATCGTCGCCGCGAGCAGCTCCTCGACACCGGCTTCGCCCAGCGCCTGCCGAAAGCGCACCAGGTTGGTCGGGTCGCACGGCAGACGCGGCTGGAAATACTCCTCGCCACAGAAGAACTGGAAGTACACGTCCTGCGCCCAGCGCTCGCACACGGTTTCGTCACTCTCGTTGTAGGCGTGCTTCAGGTACAGCAGACCCACCATCAGCCGCATAGGCAAGCGCGGACGTCCAGCCGCACTGACGCCACCGGCAAATTCCAGCGAGTTCGAGCCAAACAGGTCAAGCCCTTCGCTTACCCGTCCATCGCGTGAGCGCCGCTCGAACAGGGGACCAAGCGTCGCTTCGATTGAAGCCCACGACATCTTCGTTGCCAACACGGCAAGCGGGTGACGTAAATCAATCATCGCGTCCAGACGGCTACGAAAGAAATCAGGCGTGCTCATTGGCGACCACTCCAAAACTCCCAGAATTTTTATCAGATCGATATTCGTTCTGGGAGTTCTATTACCCGCCAACTAGCTGCATCGCCAAGCCAGGCGAGGCCTCATGAACTTCTGCAAGGCCGACTACTTCAGGCTGCCCGACAGGAATTGCTTCAGGCGCTCAGTCCGCGTATTACCGAAAACCTCCGCCGGCGCCCCCTCTTCTTCGACGCGCCCCTGATGCAAGAACAGCACGTGGTTCGATACGTTTCGCGCGAAGCCCATTTCGTGCGTGACGACAATCATCGTGCGGCCTTCTCCAGCCAATCTCTGCATAACCTTCAGCACTTCGCCGACGAGCTCCGGGTCGAGTGCCGACGTCGGCTCGTCGAACAGCATCACGTCTGGATGCATCGCAAGCGCCCGCGCTATCGCGACCCGCTGCTGCTGCCCTCCCGAGAGATGCGACGGATACTGCTTCTCCGTGCGCGGGGCTAGTCCGACCTTTTCGAGATACTCTCGCGCCCGCTCCTCCGCTTCGCGCCTTGAGAGCCCTAACACGTGCACCGGCGCTTCCATCACGTTTTCGAGAACATTCATATGCGCCCACAGATTGAAGTGCTGGAACACCATCGCGAGCTTCGTGCGCACACGGCGCAGTTGGCCAGTGTCCGTCGCCTTGAGGGTGCCCGTCTTGTCTCTATGAGTTCGCACTTCCTCACCGTCGACGAAGATGCGTCCCGCGTTGGGCTGCTCCAGGAAATTGATACAACGAAGCATCGTGCTTTTTCCCGATCCGGATGACCCGATGACGCTGATCACGTCGCCCGCATTCGCCCGCAGTGAAACGCCCTTCAGCACTTCGACGCTACCGTACTGCTTATGCAGATCTTCGATAAATATCTTGTGAATCTGATTGTTCATGGTGTAGTTCGTAAATCACGTGCCCTGTGGGCGAAGATAGGCAAGCCAGTGATGCTCGGCGCGACGGAACATACCAACCAGAGCAAATGAGATCGCCAGGTAAAGAAGCGCCGCGGTGCCGAACGCCTCGAATGACATGTACGTTTCCGAATTCACATCGCGCGCAATCTTAAGGAGGTCCGGTACCGTTGCTGTAAATGCGACAGACGTCGAGTGAAGCATCACGATTACCTCGTTACTGTATAGGGGCAGAGAGCGACGCAATGCAGATGGCAGAATCACCCGCCGATACATCGTAAGCGTGCTCATCCCGTACGCTCTCGCGGCTTCGATTTCGCCAAACGACGCCGCCTTGATTGCGCGCGCAAAGATCTCGGTTGTATACGCGCAGGTATTCAGCGCGAATGCGAGCAGCGTGCAATTCATCCCGCTCCGGAAGAACTCGTCTAGGAGCGGCTCACCGCGGATGACCTGCAGGCTGTAGAGCCCCGTGTAGCAAAGCAGCAGTTGCAAGTAGAGTGGCGTGCCACGGAATGCATATGTGTAGAGCCAAACCATTCTGGAGAGCCATTTCCGCTTTGACACCCGTGCCACGGCAAGCGGAACGGACAGACCGAAGCCGATTCCTACCGAAACGACGAGGAGCCACAATGTAATAACAACGCCCGTGAAGCGGTATCCATCGCTATATAGATAGTTGCGCCAGTACTCCTGAATAACTTCGATCATAGTTCTGCTCTCCGGACGCCAGTCGAATATCGCCTCTCGAGCCAGATCAAACAAAGATTCGAGAGCGTCGTAATAAGGAGATAAATCGCTCCCGCGATCAGGGTGAAGAAGAAGAATCGCAGAGTGCCCTTGCCTGCATCCTGAGACGCCTTCACGACATCGACTAGCCCAATTATCGAGACGAGCGCTGTCGATTTGACAAGCACCTGCCAGTTGTTTCCAATGCCGGGCAACGCAAAGCGCATCATTTGAGGAAACATGATTCGCGAGAAAACCTGCCAACCGGACATGCCGTACGCACTACCGGCCTCGAGCTGACCACGCGGGACGGACAGAAACGCACCCCGAAACGTTTCCGTGAAATATGCACCGTAGATGAAGCCGAGCACGAACACGCCCGCTCCGAAGGGGTCGATGTCAATCTGTTGCCAGGCCAACGCGTCAGTCACTTGGTTTAGCCAGATCTGCAGGCTATAGAAGAGCAGCAGCATCAGCACGAGATCGGGCACGCCCCGAACAAGCGTCGTGTAGGCCGTACTGAGGCCACATGTGAAGCGGTTCCTTGACAATTTCGCTGCCGCGCCGAGCAGTCCGAGCACGAACGACAACGTGAGCGACAACAGTGACAACTTGATGGTCTGCGAAGTGCCCGCAAGAATTATCGGGCCATAGCCTTGTAAGAACATACTCGGTCTCCAACTGCATCGTCTGAGCTAAACTGCTGGCCTTCCCGTTACCCGTCCAATTTCCGCTCCGGCCGTTGCAAACCGGATGGCATGGCGCATGTAGAAGACACCTCTAGTTCTGCTCTTTACTGTGGTGACCTTCTCATCCAAGGGATCAACAATATCGAACAGAGGATCCCCCTCATCCACGAGAATGCCAACTTTCGCGAGATAAACGACTATGCCACTATGAGGAGCGTGGTACTCCTCTCGTGAAGCCCACAAGGTCGCCGAGTGCGGCAAGGGCGGCAACGGCTTTACCTCTCCTTCAATCACGCCCTGGTACGTCAGGTAATCTATGATCGCATCCGCGTCCTTGCTGGCATAGGCATAAGATACGTCCCGCTCACCTCTGAGCTCCACCGTAGCAGCTACCGCACCGTCAGGGACGGCTTTCGAAATGCCGCATTGATTGCGGAGTTCGCACCAGAAGCTGCCAATCGTCTCGTCGAAGGTGCCCCCTTCGAATTCATTTCCCAAAAGCTGAGTGGTAGAACCGAGATATCGGGCAAGAGGCTCTATCTGAGACCATCCTGAAATATTTGTGTAGATATGAACGTCAGCCTCGAGTGAACAGTGAAGATCCAGGACGATATCCGCGTCACAGGCCAGCTTCAAAAGCGTCAACTGTAGCGAATCGAATTCCGTCCTGGGAACTTCAAGGTCGATGCCCTCCCGGAGAACTGATCGAATTAGATTCATATTTCCCGCCTTGTCATTGGAAAGCAGCGGCTCGATCTTGGGCACCAGGTGCCTTAATGGATAGAATTGGCGATTAAAGTTTCGGGACGTATTCATCTCGAAACAGCCGAGAAATTGCCCGAGCAGATGCTGATTCAGGCTGATCGGATTGGCCACAGGTACAAGTGTGATCTCTCCTCTGATTTTTCCCGAACTCTCCAATTCCTGGAGACGTTTCTGGAGCATTACGCTCACCAACATTGCAGGGATCTCGTCAGCGTGCAACGATGATTGAAGATACACCTTCTTCTCAGCTGGCTTACCGAACGTCAAGGCCACCACCTCGCGTTGGGTCCCAACCGCCGGCGAGACCAAGGGGAATTTATGCTTTTTCATAGATACTCACCACCTTTCAGTATTCTGTAGAGACAGAAGCGTGCGGCACAGGGTACTCTACGTTTTGCCATCAAGTACCGTCACCGCACTCGGCATCGCGAAGTGTCACTACGCATTTTTAAACGACAGCCGGCAGCGCCTCGTCGCAAGAAAGCTCATTACGCAGGCGAACACACGTCATCGCATTGCCACAACGCACACGAATATCATCAGCTACCGTATGGATTAAATTCGAAATACTTCTTTGCGATTCTAGAATAAGTCCCATCAGCCAGCATTCCCTCAATAGCTTTATTTATTCTATTTTCCAGATCAACGTCACTCTTTCTCAAACCGATCCCCGCCCCGTTACTCGAATAAATGTCTCCGCCAGAGAATTCGAAATTCTTTCCATTCTGCGTCTTCAGGAGGCCATATTCTGTCGTCACCGCGTCCTGAAATGCTCCATCAAGTCTCCCGGAAATCAAATCGGCGTAGACCTGATCCGGGGTCTGATAGGACACGACAATTGCACCCGCTGGCTCCCAATATTTCTTTGCGTACGTCTCCTGGATGGAGCCTTGTTGAACCCCGATTTTTTTTCCCTTTAATGACGTGGGGGTCGGCTCCAGACCTGAACCTTTTCGTACAACCAGGCGATTTGGGGTCTTATACAGCCTCGAGGAAAAATCTATTTGTTGACGTCGCTTTTCCGTCATTGACATCGAGGACAGAATAGCATCGAATTTTCTCGCCGCAAGCGCGGGAATCAGACCATCAAATTCATTTTCCACCCATACGCATTTCGCATGCAAACGCGCACATATCTCCGTTCCAAGATCGATATCAAATCCGATCAGAGTGCCACTCGGCGTTTTTGATTCGAACGGCGGAGAAGTTGGATCCACTCCAAACCTGATCGTCGACCAATCTTCAGCGGACGCGACGCTCGAAAAGCAAGCGATCGCAAGGGAAATAGCCACAAGAAATATCTTCTTCATCAATGCACCCATTCATAAATGATCGTCAGTTATCGAAAACAATCCCGCCTTCGAACTCGCAATTCCACCGCCTCCAATCCAGCATTTTGAAATCGAACCTGCGTCGTTTAATCATGGAACCGCAAGCTCTTGCCCGAATTGGGTAATGACGATCCATTCCACCGGTCCGTCGCTGCCCTCTTCCATTAGTCCATGTTTTCGAACTTTGCCAGCGAGCCCTCCTTGAGGCCGTTGCGAACGATCTCCGCAAAACGGTCAACGTCGTCGGCACTGTTGAACAATGCAAACGAGACGCGGATGCCACCACGTTCCGGTGACACACGCACGTCATTGCGGGCGAAATAGGTCGCCCACGTTTCGACCGGCAGCGCGAGGACATAGATATGATTGCGTTGACCATGGTCGCGTGGCCCTACGAGCCTCACGCCAAGACGGTCGAGATGTTCGATCAGGCAGTCTCCCAGCGCCGTCACATGTTGCTGGATAGCAGCCACGCCGACGTCTTCGATCATCTCGAGCGACGCGGATAGTGCATGCAGATCCGGGAGATTGACATTTCCGAACTCGAATCGCCCGGCGTCTTTTCTCACATCAAGGTCGTCTGGCCGAGCGATGTAGTCGGAAGGCGGACGCGCCATGCTCGACATCGCCAGATATGCAGGTTGCAGTTCATCCAACCCGTCGGCCACGTAGAGAATACCGAGGCCTTGGGGTACGAGAAGCCCCTTGTGCGTTCCTGCGGCTAGTACCGAGACACCAAGCGCCTTGACGTCGATCGGGATCACACCGACCGACTGCATCGCGTCAACAACGAGGTAGACCCCGCGCTCCTTGCACAACTTGCCGATGCTGGCCAAGTCGTGCACTTGCCCTGCATGAAAGCTCACGTGGGAGAGCGTCACGACCTTTGTCCGCTCGTCAATGTATGGAGCAAACGTCTGCGCATTGGCAATCTCACCATCCCGCAGTTTCGCGAATCGGACTTCAATGCCCTTGCGTTTCATGTTCAACCATGCGTACGCATTGTTTGGATGGTCCCCCTCGATCAGTACGACGTTGTCGCCAGCCTGCAGCGGCACTGCGTTTGCGGCAATGTTCAGGCCCTCCGAAGTATTTTTCGTAAATGCAATTTCGCTGGAAGTCGCATTCAGGAGAGCCGCAACGCGAGCGCGTGCCTGTTCCACACGACGCAACCAGACAGGTTTTGGGCCAGCCATCTGATGGCCTTCTGCAATGAATTCCTCGAGCGCCTCGCGCACACTGGTGGGCATCGGCGTCTGATGCGCAGAGTCCAGATACAACATGCGTTTGGTAACAGGAAATTGGCGTCGAATAGTAGTGAGCTGGTCGGCATTCATAGTGTTTGTCTTCAAAAAATCTACCGGTGAATCTGAGCAGGATTGGTGGATGCCTGTACGGCGTCGTTTGCGCGGCGGAGCTCCCATCTGGCAATCACTGCCGACGCGATGCTGTTTCCAACTACGTTGGTGACGGTTCGCCCCATGTCAACGAACGTGTCGGCCGCGAGAAGAAGCACAATTCCTTCAGCCGGGACGCCGAAAAGCGGGAGCGTGGCAGCTACTACCACGATCGATGCACGCGGAACGCCGGCGATACCCTTGCTTGAAATCAGCATGACAAAAAGCATCCCGATTTGCCCAACGAAGCTCACGTGAATGCCGTAGGCCTGCAACAAAAACACCGTTGCGAACGCCTGGTACATCATGGAGCCATCTGCATTGAACGAGTAAGCGAGAGGAAGAATGAATGCAGCAATCTTGTTCGATATTCCGAACTTCTCGAGCTGCTCAAGCATCTTCGGAAAGGTCGCTTCGCTGCTCGAGGTCGAGAACGCGATTAGCATGGGCTCCTTGACCAATCCCAACAGGCGGAACACGTCCGGGCCGATGAAAAGAAAACCGATGCCGGTCAGAATCAGGCATAAGATAATCATCCCGCCATAGACGCTGCCAATGAATTTACCGTAGACGCTGAGCACCCCCAAACCCTGCAAAGTAACCACGGACGCTACCGCAGCAAAAACGCCCAGTGGCGCAAAGCGCATTACGTAATCGGTCACCTTCAGCATGACTTTAAAGGCACCTTCAATCGTCGAACTCAGCCCAGCAAGGGCCGGTTCACGTTCACGAAGGGTCGAAATTGCAAAGCCGAAGAAAACAGCGAACACGAGAATCGCGATGATGTCGTTCTGAGACATCGCGAGGAAAATACTCTGCGGAACAAGATGAGAAACGAAGTTTCGCAAATTAAAGGCCTCGGTGCTAACGCCCGATCCCGTCGCGCTATGCGGCAGTTCGACGCCGATTCCAAGACCGAGTGCATTCGAGAGCAGCAATCCGAGCACCAGCGAGAGGATCGACGCAGCCACGAACCAAAGAATGGCTCGCCCCCCGATGCGGCCGACCTCTCCGGGACTGTCGGTATGCCCCATACCCGCGACGACACCCGTAAAAACAAGTGGTGCAATAATCATCTTGATTAGTCGCAGGAAAACGTCCGTCAGCATGGACAGGTAGCCAGCGATCTGTTTGTTGAGTTCAGTCGATCCGGTCGCAGAATGGACGATCGCCCCAACAATCAGACCCGTGACAAGGCCCGCGAGAATCCAGGTGGAGAGTCGAGTACGCTTCATGATGCACCCCGTTTCGGAACATTCGGCCGGACCACCCCGGCCCGAGATATCGTTGCAATTAATCGCTCATCCGCCCGCGCTCAAATGGCGCGCGTGATGCCCCAGATGCTCATCGATAAACGTCGACACGAAGTAGTAGCTGTGGTCGTAGCCGGCGTGTACGCGCAACCGCAACGGCACATCGGCGCGCTCGGCAGCTCCCTGCAACAACTCAGGCTTGAGTTGCGAATGCAGGAATTCGTCCTCCGCGCCCTGGTCGACGAGGATGTCGGGGCCGCGCCACCCTCGGTCGGCTATCAACTCGACGGCGTCGTACTTTCTCCATTCCACTTCGTTAGTCCCGAGGTATCCAGAGAACGCCTTTTTCCCCCACTCACATTGAGTCGGAGCGGAAACAGGCGAAAATGCGGAAACAGTGCGGAACAGGGTTGGATTCCTCAGCGCAATGGTCAATGCTCCATGCCCGCCCATGGAATGACCCGCAATGCCGATCCGCGCGGCGTCGACAGGAAGATACTTAGTGATAAGGCGTGGCAGTTCGTCAACGATGTACGAGTACATCCTGTAGTTGACCGACCAAGGTGCCTGCGTTGCATCGACATAGAAGCTGGCACCGCACCCGAAATCGTATGCCTCCTCATCCGGCACACGGGGCCCACGCGGACTCGTATCGGGTGCGATGATGGCTAACCCGAGGGCACTTGCGGCACGCTGTGCCCCCGCTTTCGTGATGAAGTTCTGCTCGGTGCAGGTGAGTCCCGACAGCCAGAACAGCGCTGGCACTCGCTCGATTCCAGACATTGGCGGAAGGTAAATGGCGAACCGCATGTGGCAGTGCAACGCGATGGAACGATGCCGATAGACACTCTGAGTGCCGTCGAAGCACTGGAAACTCGACAGGAGTTCGGGATTCATGACTGCCCTGCTAGATCAAATAACCGCGGTGACGTTGATTGGCCGCGAGGCGGAGCACATTGACCTCGCGGCGCACTGACTTAAATACCGGGCATGGCGATGAATCCCGGAAGCCTCTTCATGCGCTCGATCCATGCGAGCACGTTCGGATAGGGCTTCAGATCGATGCCGCCCTCGCCAGCGAGCGCGGTGTAGGGAAAGCACGCGATATCGCCAATGGTCGGATGATCCAGTTCAAGCCAGTCTCGACTCGCAAGCTGATCGTCGAGGATCTCGAAAACACGGTTGGCACCAGCCTGAAGTTTCTCGAGGTCAAGCGGGTAGCCCAGGATCTTCACGAGTCGCGCACCGGCGGCGTTCATGACTTCGCCTCCGCCAGTGGAAAGCCATTGATTGATCCGGCCCATCGATTCGGGAGTATTGGGATACCACGTGCCGCTTTTGTCGTATTTGCTAGCCAGGTAGACCATGATCGCCTGCGCATCACGCAGACGCAGCTCACCGTCCTCGAAAATCGGTATTTCGCCGAACGGATTGAGCGCCGTGTACTTCTCCGTCTTGTGTTCCTTGCGCACGAAGTCGACCGAAACTGCCTCGTATTGCACACCGAGAATGTTGGCCAGCAAGCGGATCTTGTAGCAACTACCGGACAACTCGAAATCGTAGAGTTTGATCATGTGAGTTCCTGTTTTGTCGTTTGGGGTGGGAGAAATGCCTTAGAACGTGACGACGGAGCGGATCGACTTGCCCTCGCGCATGAGCTCGAACGCCTCATTGATGCGCTCCAGCGGCATGACGTGCGTGATCAGGTCATCGATGTTGATCTTGCCTTCCATGTACCAATCGACGATCTTCGGAACGTCCGTGCGGCCTCGCGCGCCACCGAAGGCCGATCCCCTCCAGACCCGACCGGTCACGAGCTGGAACGGGCGAGTCGAAATCTCCTGACCCGCGCCAGCAACGCCGATCACAGTACTGACGCCCCAACCCTTATGGCAGGCCTCCAAGGCCTGGCGCATCAGCGTCGGATTTCCGACGCACTCGAAGGTATAGTCCGCACCGCCTCCGGTCAGGCCGATCAGGTACTGGACGATGTCGCCATCAATTTCCTTCGGATTCACGAAGTGCGTCATGCCGAATTTCTCAGCCAGCGCCTTGCGCGCAGGATTAATGTCAACGCCGACAATCATGTCGGCGCCGGCAAGTCGCGCGCCCTGAATGACGTTCAAGCCAATGCCGCCAAGGCCAAATACAATGACTCTCGATCCGACCTCAACTTTTGCCGTATAGAGCACCGCGCCAATGCCGGTTGTTACGCCGCAACCGATGTAACAGACCTTGTCGAACGGCGCGTCTTCCCGGATCTTCGCAAGGGCGATTTCCGGGACGACCGTGTAGTTGGCGAAAGTCGATGTTCCCATGTAGTGCAGGACAGGCTCACCGTTCAGCGTGAAGCGGCTGGTGCCATCGGGCATCAATCCACGCCCCTGAGTCGAGCGAATTGCCTGACACAGATTCGTCTTGCGCGACAGACAGAACTCGCACTGACGACATTCGGGCGTGTAAAGCGGAATAACGTGGTCGCCAGGCTTGAGCGACTTAACGCCATCGCCCACCTCAACCACAACACCCGCTCCCTCGTGGCCGAGGATGGCCGGAAACATTCCTTCGGGGTCATCGCCCGACAGCGTGAAGGCGTCGGTATGACATACACCGGTAGCCTTGATTTCAACTAGCACTTCCCCCGCACGCGGACCGGCAAGTTGCACTGTCTCTATGCTCAGAGGAGCCCCGGACTTCAGGGCCACGGCTGCTCGTACGTCCATACTTTTCTCTCATTGATGTGGTGAAGGCCAGCGCGGCATGACGCGTTGACATTGTCCCAATTTTTGGTTCTCATAATTCCATTGTCAAGGACATATAAACACCTAGACAGAGGCTCATCCATACAGATGACTGTCTCAGACTGTCACGTTATCCTTTGATAACGTGCATATTTTCTTCAAAACCGCCTTGTCACTCTCGAGTAGCCCTATGGAAAACCCCTAGCTAACCACGCGAAGCGGATTATTATTTGTTCCAAATTCCGGAACCACGTTTTAAAATGGGGCTCGAACGATGGTTCCAGCAATCGGGCAATACGGAAAGGGCTGGAACGATGGAGCCAGCAGGAGGCGGTCTTCGGGTCGACCAAGATGGGGCAATTTCCAATCAACAGCACTTGAGCGAATTAACTTGCCGATCCGCATAGCAAGCAGCGGTGCCGTAACGTGGTATGCGGGCGGGCGCAGCGCGACGACGTCGCGACCCAGTTGATTCATGTATCCTTACGCGTCCCTATCTCACATTAGCCAGTCTCGTACCAGGCGTCGACGTCTGGCAAACGGCGTAAGGCAGCCATGCGCAAGGTTGAAATCCCCGTTCCGAAAATGGCAGAACCCGAGGTCTCCCCTACCGAGAGAGCCTTCCACATCATCGAGATGACGGCTCAACTGGGACGGGTGTCGACCGTGGATATCATCACTGCACTCGGCATCCCGAAGACGACGGCTCACCGTCTCGTGAGCAATCTTGAGGAACTCGGCTTTCTCGAGCACGGCATCGAACGCGGGCGCTATCAGGTTGGTCCGAGATTACTGGAGCTCGCGACCAACGTACTCACCACTGCGTTTTCGCACGGCCCCGTCCACGCACTTCTCATGGAGCTTTCAAGGCGGACTTCGGAGACCGTGAGTCTTGGCGTCATGCGCGGCTCGGAGGTGGTCTACGTCGATAGCGCAATCGGCAACTCGCCTCTGACACTCAATTTCCAGAAGGGGCATCGTACGCCTTTACACTGCACGTCCAGCGGCCGCGTGTTCCTCGCCAACATGGATCAGAAGCAACTCGACGCTTATATGTTGAGCGGTCCTTGGGAACCAATTACTCCTTACACGATTGTCGACCCGGATCGGTTAAGACAGGAAATCGATATGGTTCGCACGCAGGGCTATGCGACCAACGACTCGGAGTTCGCTATTGGTGTCGTTGGTGCAGCGGTACCGATTGCAGCCCGCAATGGGCGCGTCATTGCGTGTTTGAGCATTTCTGCACCGAAGGCGCGAAAGTCGCTCGAAGACATCACACTGTTCGTACCGACGTTACAAGCCGCAGCCTTGCGAATCACGAAGATCCTGAGCGTGACCAAGAGTGACGATGTCCGCGAAGAGGCTGAAGGCGCCGATGGACGAAGGCGGAGTTGACGTCTAAATTGGCGGCAAACTTGAACCGCCTATAAGGACTTCCCGGTTTTGATAAGCGGGTTTTAGTGCGTCACTGGTCAAGCTCCGTTGTCCTTCGAGACGTTGGTGGTGTGGACGGCGGCGAGACAGACTGCATGCCTATAAACGGCCTGAGTCACGCCCCGATGGCGGACCAAGCAAGTTTTGAATCATAAGCGGCTTCTGCCTCGGCAGGTGGAATGTTGCCGATGGGACCGAAGAGTCGACGATTGTTGAACCAGTCCACACATTCGAGCGTCGCCATTTCAACGGCCTGCAGATTGCGCCACGGTCCGAGGCGATGGATCACGTCTGCCTTGTACAAGCCGTTGATCGTTTCAGCCAGTGCGTTATCGTAGGAGTCGCTCACGCTGCCCACTGACGGCTCGATGCTACGTTTCGATTTTTGGACATTATGGCTGTAGTGTCAAAGGCTCTTCCGCGCGTGCGACAATTGCGGTGACCTGTGCCCCCACCGATCCACGTTCAGACCATGACGACGACCCTGATCGCTCCGCGCCCGCTCGACGCGCTCGACCTGCCGCCCGACCTTGACGGTCGCCACGGCGTCAACCGGGCGAACGGTCGTAAGCAGATCACCGCAGCAGACGACCTGAGCGCGATACGTGCGTGGCTCGCCCGTGTCGTCGATACGAAGACCACTTTCGAAAACTACCGGAAGGAAGCCGAGCGGCTCCTGTTGTGGTCCATCGTACAGCTGGGCAAGCCTTTGTCATCGCTCACGCACGAGGACCTGCTCGCCTACAGGCTGTTCCTGGAGGATCCACAACCGTGTTCGCGCTGGGTGTCGGATGGCGGGCGCAAGTTCCCGCGTCACGATCCGCGCTGGCGGCCGTTTTACGGGCCGCTGGCAATCTCAAGCCAGCGCCAGGCGATGGTGATCCTCAATGCGCTGTTTGCGTGGCTGGTCGAAGCTGGCTACCTGGCCGGCAACCCGCTGTCGCTATCGCGCCAGCGGTCCCGTCGTCTGGCGCCTCGCATCACCCGATACCTCGAACGCGACCTCTGGCAGGAGGTCAAGGTCTATATCGACGGCCTGCCCCGTGATAGCGATCGGGAACAGGAACGTTACTGGCGCGCTCGATGGCTCTTTACTTTGCTCTACCTGGGCGGCCTGCGGATTTCGGAGGTCGGTGGCAACACGATGGGCAAGTTTTTTTGCCGGCGTGACAACGAGGGGCGCGAACGGTGGTGGCTGGAGGTGCTTGGCAAAGGTGACAAGGAGCGACTCGTCCCCGCCTCCGTCGAGATGATGGTCGAACTCGCGCGCTATAGGCGCGCGCGCGGGGCTCGCACCGCTCCCGTCCTCGCGCGAGGACACGCCGCTGGTGTTGCCGCTCGGCAAATCCATGAAGCCTCTCACGCGGGCCGCGCTGCACTCGATCATCAAAGGCATCTTTGCTGGCGCAGCGGACAAATTAAGGCTTCGCGGTGAAGACTATGCCGCGCGTGCTACGCATCTCGAGCGCGCATCCGCACACTGGCTGAGGCACAGTGCCGGGTCGCACATGGCCGACGGCAACCTCGATCTGCGACTCGTGCGAGACAACCTTGGACATGCATCGATTTCGACGACGAGCATCTATCTTCATAGCGACGACGATACCCGTCACCGCGAGACAGAAGAGAAGCATCGTCTGGACTGGTGAAGTGCGGATTTCGGGCCGGACAGCAATTTCACGGGAAAGCGAGACGGCTCCAGCCGGACCTCTGTGCGTGCCGCTGCGGAAAGGATAGGCTTGGGGCCGACTATCTGGACTATCCGTGTAAGCACGAACGACCATGCAAATAATTCGGAATCCTTAATTATGATTGCCGTGCAATGCCAATACGGTCGGCGTGCAGATTGTTCAGTATGATTGGTACCGCTCCCCGAGCCGGCAATCGGTGTCGATCTCGGCGACCGATTGCTCCAGCGCTCATCTCTCCGCCCTGGAAGCAAAACAAGGCACGGCGTCCAGGCAGTCTCCCCGCCTGCCCTATTCGGTATCTGATGCCAACAGGACTGCGACCACCATCGCAGTAACACTGATGTCGCCACTACGATGCACACGCAAGGGGTCGGTCACTGCAAGGTCGCTGTCAGAACTCACATCGCGCCTGCGCCCCGTGGGCGTCAGCCGTTCTGATGGCGCCAGGTTTTCATTCAGCACGCACAGATGCCGCTGCCGGTGATGTTCGCCATTGAGCTGTGGCTGTGCTTTTTTAACGATGCGGTCCGTTCGACCACGGGCGACGACTAATCGTAGAGGCTCGGCCTTCCCTTCCGAATCCCGGTCCAGCACCACCCATTCCCGTTCCGGAAAGTCCACCACGGGAAACGGCATCCACACAGGCCTCGATCTGCCGGTGACGTCGTCGGCTTCGCGCAGATAGCAAAAAAAGCTGTCAAGACACGCGCGAGCGAGCGCATGGAGAATTACCCAGCGATCCGCCGCCGTGCTCCAATGTGCGAGGCCGACTGGCGCAAGAAGCGAGAGCCAGGCCAGAATTCCCAGCGGCCCGTGTTCACTCCGAGCTAACAGATGGGATGGAATGCGGACGCCTTCCCATTTTGTTCGCCATCTGAGCATCGCGTGCGCAACCGGACAGAATAGTGTCGTTGTTCTGGCATCAAGGCACCAGGTCAAATGGCGGGCTGCCCTGACAGAACAGGAGCGATGCCCGCCTCCGACACAGCGAACGACGTACCGCTTTATCGCCTTATAGCAGGCGAGCGCGTCGATCGTAATGTCCTCGCCGGGATGTGAGCGAGGCGCGCCGCTCCCGGACGCGCCGTCACGGTCGTAATATCGTGCCAGTACATGCTGGCTGGCGTCGGTATCGTCCCGAATGAGCCGCTCGCAGAAGTCCCCACCGGTATCCAGGCGGCTCCCACAATGCGGCGCTGAAGCGAGCCATGAAAGCCGTTCCGCGGTTTGACCGGGCAATCGCAACAGTCGCGCTACGTTTGGAGACCGGCGTCCAAACCAGCCCCGGCAGAGACCCTGTGCCAGGCTCTGCCGATAGGCGGAAGACAATCGTAAAGCGTGGTCGTCAAGCCTACGAAGCGCCGGCGCCCAATCATGTCCGCACGACGGACAACTGAACGGCGCACGAAAAAGGCTGGCCCGCAGGCGATACACGGCCATCGCCTCCCCACATTGCGCACAGCGATCACGAAGGGCGCAACCGTGAAGAGGACACGTATTGCAGCCGGTGAACTGGAATGCGGTAAGGTGGACACCTTTCGACGCGCACTGCGTACACCAGCGCAGTGACGGACCGCGCGTCGCACCGGTCCGTTGAAAGCGTGGCGGAAAGGCAGCGGCGACATCGGGTAGGGACATGTGCATCAGGTTCGACATCTGAACGAGATCGAACTTCTCCGCATCGTGTAAATCGACATCACGCTGAAGTCCCGTTGTACCAGGGTTACGCAGGAACATCATCGCGACCGCTGTACATGACAGGCTGTTGAGCTGCTGGAATTTGGCGAGCAGCATGAAGGCTGACTGTCCGGATACATTCCAGTCGTCCCGCCAGCACCATTCCGCCGACGAGGTTTCATTGGCGAGTGGTAGCAGGATCTCGAAGCGCCGTTTCATGGACCGGCCGGGCTGTCAACGAACACGATGCGCAGATCCTCCAGCGCCGCGGCATAATCCGACTCCTCCACGGCCAGCGCCCACAACGCCGGACTAAGCGCGAATCCCGGCGCATCATGTTCCAGATTATCGCCAAGCACGATTTCCACCGCACGGGCGACATATTCCATCGGCAGTTCCATCGTGAAGTCGAAGCGCGCGTTCCTGTGCGCCTGACCGAACGCTTCCCAAACCAGCTCACTCTGGTGTCCGAGCCGGAAGCCTGAGTCGTACGCATGCTGCAGGAAAAACCTGGTGAAGGTCCAGTCGCTTCCTTCCGGAAACACCGACTCGTCGTACGCGCTGAGCGATACTTCGAGATCAGCGGCGGACTGGAAGCCCTGGAAGCGCATCTCCTCGATCATGAACCGCGACACGATCTGCGATGTATCGATGCTCTGTCGGAATGAAGTCTTGCGATTCAGGATGCTCGGCTGACCCACCAGGAACGTGTACATCCGGATGCCCCGGCGCTCCATCTCGTCCTGCACGTCGCGCAGCCACTCATAGTGTTCGAGTTCAAGACGTTGGGCCTCGTCAACGAACACGACAAGCGACTTGCCCGATGCACGCTCCACGATTTCGGTCAACCTGTTGTAAAGACGGAAACGTCGCTGCAGGGCCGAGCCACTATCGGGACGTTCATGCCGGGCGGCCGCCAGAAGCATCCCGAAAAACAGGCTTTCTGAACGGCTTGGGTTTTGCGGCATGCCCAGATGGAAGATCGCGACTCGGGGTAACTCGTCGCGCAGCAGGCGCTCGCAATACCGGATCGCGTACGTTTTCCCCCAACGGGTATGCCCGTAGATCATGGCGCCGGATACGCCACGCCGGATGCAACGGAGAATACACATGTACATCGCGCCGATCGACGGCGTCGGCACCATGTAGCCCCTGTTCAGCAGCGGATGGGCGTCGGGCGCAAGAGGACGCGTCGTCGAGAGAAGCATGCCGTCAGGAAAACGTGAAGATCTGCGTCAGTCGGAGCGCTGGCCGGGCGATACGTGATTGCCTTTGCCTCTCAGTCGCCAAAGGTTGCGGCAGCGTGTCCGGTGATGGGGGGGCGGAGAAAGCCGTTCCCGTCGTGTGTGACTTCGCCCGATCCGTAAGCATGCGGGCAAGATCGTTTGCACTGCGCTGGTGATGGGTCGCTTCGGACTTCTTGTAGGCAAACCACGCCTCGACCGGGTCTTCTCCATCCCGGTACGCCATCTTGCGCTGATGGACGAGGCTGAAGATCTCCTGTCGCACACGCAACGAGTGCTGGGAAAAACACCATGGCCGTACTGCGGTCAGCATGCCCACTTCAGAACCATCCATGAAAAAGGCATGGATATGCCGGATGTCCTTCACATTGAAGTAGACACGCAATTGCTGACCGATCAGCGATGCATTACTTGAGAGGACACTGTTGGAGTAGCGTACATACTCGAAGTTGATGTGCGGACGCACGCCCCGCTTCGCACTGCCGCGTATCGTGACGACCCGAGCCTCCTGCAGCAGGCACAATGTGCTGCGGCGGGCAATGGGTAAGGTCTGGATGAGACCGGAACCGCGTTCAAGAAAAAAACGCATCGCCTCGAGCGGTGTGCGACCACCCAGGCCGGTGTGCGGCTCGCCATTGTAATCGGCGAGCACCACATCAATGACATCTTCGAGTTCATCAAGGCTCATCAGCAACGACAAATTCCCGCCCACGTCATTGAGCGCGCGTTCCACCGCCTGCGGCGCCCGTCCCGTTGTTCCGGGCAGCCGATGCGCAAAGTGAGACGCGATGTGGTCAAAGAACCGCTCGACGAACGCCCGCTCATTTTTTTCGCAAAGCGGCCCGTTATCGGTCCAGCAGCCGACCACGCCAGTCAGTCGATCAAGCGTCGCCTTCGCGAAATGCGCCTTTGCAGCGTCGAATCGCAAGGTGCTCCAGCACGCCCACGCAGTCGCGGGGATGGTTTCTGAGGGGAACCCGCCGCCTGCGCGCACGCGCAGGCCGGGAATGCGGTACGCCCGCGTTTCGTGCGGCTTCAGGGTCGCCTGCAACGCTTCAGCAATATCGTCCTTGTTGTATTCCCTACCTAACGCAAGGCTGTAGCCGATCACTGCACGCGTCGCGACATCAAGCAGAATCAGGATCCAGATCCGGTGAAGCGCGAGAAGGGTTTCGAAGCCGAGCGGGTCATCGATTCTTAGCGTGATGCGCAGGTCGATCCTGTGACCGTCGAATTCGACAACATCAAATGGCCGGGCAGCGGACTTGCGCACATGTTCGCCAGTATCGTTCCAGGGATGGCCGATCTGTGCTGCGCCGGCTGCCTGCGCCGACCCATCAAAATGCCGGTCTGCGAGGCGTCGAATGTGAGTCGCCAGCGAACGCTCGCCGAGATGCTGCTGGTTAAACGGATAGTCGTTTGCGCCGACACCTGACCGCCGACACTGGTCGAGAAAGTCGCGATGCAGACGCCGGAGACTTCTCAGTACCTCGCGTCGTCCGCCGTTCTTTCGGCCACGCTCGTCGACTTTGCGCTCGATCCATTGCGAGATCACCGGATATCGTTGCAACAGTTGTGCGAACGCCCCGGTCGCCCCGCCTCGGACACCATCGCGGGAAAGAACGACAACGGCCGTGCGCTGGTACCCGCGAATATGGCTGTAGGGGATCAGCGCGCGCACACCGAAAATCCTTCCGTCGTCATGGACCGCAGTGCACCGCTCGAACAGTCTGTAGAGGTCGTTGAACCGTACTCCAGTCAAGCGACCGATTTCGCGCAACGACGTCTGCCGGTCAATAAAGAGCGTTATCGCCTGAATGCGCCTTCGCAGCAGATCACGATCGGCACTGGACAAGCCGCTGTCATCTGCGGATGGCCACTTCGCAATATCGCTCAATTCCTCTGGTATCGATTGCCGGTCGAAGCGAAGGTCGCCGAAGGCCATTATCTTCATCCGCGCACCAGCAGGGTATGTCGACCGATTGGCTCAAGGGCAAGAGTTGGACAGCGTAGGCGACCGTCGAGGACCAGCATGAATGCGACAGTCCGTGCCAGCACGGGGTCTTGGGGGCACAGTCTGCCTTCGAGCTCAAGCAGGCTCGCGC
The DNA here is from genome assembly GCF_004366535.1 of Paraburkholderia sp. BL6665CI2N2. Classification (NCBI taxonomy): domain Bacteria; kingdom Pseudomonadati; phylum Pseudomonadota; class Betaproteobacteria; order Burkholderiales; family Burkholderiaceae; genus Paraburkholderia; species Paraburkholderia sp. BL6665CI2N2. The sequence goes on along the minus strand of NZ_SORC01000003.1, from coordinate 291,957 downwards.
CTCCCCCGCTCGAGTCAAGCGCGTGCTGCTTCATCCTCTCCGAGACGAAAGCGTGCCCTGCCGCAACGTGGTGAAGTATGGCGGCCTGATTGCGACGCAGTACCTCACCTGTCGCAGCTTCTTCCGGCTCGACAAGACAAACCTCCATTCGGGACTTCGCGGCCCACGCTTCAAATGCCGCGAACCAGCGCGGGGGCATCGTGGCCCATTGCAGTTCCGAAGTCCGAAGCAGGATGACAAGGCGCTCGGTGTCATTGGCTTTCGCCCAGAAATCTATCCGACGAGCCGGGAACGCACCAGGAGCACGCAGCGGGCGTTCGCAATAGCTGACGATATCGGGATCGAACTCAAGCTGCAGCCACGCGTTCAACGCTCGATGGCCGAACAGTGTCAGGCGACGGTCAATCTTCAGGCCATAGACATCGTAGCGATGCACTCCGTAGGGACGCGCATCGTCGACCGGACAGACGTACCGCGGGTTGGCCATTGCGGCCCCCAGTTTCCTGAGACGACTATGGAGTTGTAGTACAAAAACGAGGGAAAGCGAGAAGGAGTGAGTCGACGCCCCGCCCCGCCGATAGCGCGCGCACTCGCGCTGCCGGCAGCGCGCGGACCCTCCTATATCCCGGAAGGTGCAAAAAGCATTGATGTACGGATACTACACTTTACGTAATGAAACATACGTTCGGTGTGACGACTCCCGCCGCATAGCTTGTGCTCGCCGGAAAGTCCGCAACTAAACGCGTCCAGGTGGCGGTATGCCGATTTTTCCGTGAAACATTTTCATGCAATCGCCCGGCAAAGCCGTGGTGGACGACGATCTGACGGAAACAGCTTTTGTTCCCCGATGTTTCACGGATTCTGCGAGCCTCCTATGGCAATGCAGGAGTAGGCCCGAGTCGAGTCCTTTACACGGCCGCAGCAATTTAATAGTCCTAAGTTTATAACTTTCAATTCGACTTTTCGCCATTTCAAACTTTTGCTTCGTTTCGACCGCAAGCAATTCTAGAAGCAAGGCGCCCCCGAAGCCTTATAAATAGGAGGTTCGAGCTTCCGGCGGTGCTGATTCTTTTACTTCAACGGACGACACTGCTGGCCCAGTCGGCCAATCAACTGCTCGACGCATTCGGCTCCGGCAGGGCGTCGCCCGGCTCCGGAAGCGCGGCCGCCATGATGGGGCTGCTCGCCGTGAAGCTGATCTGCACGGTGTGTCTCAAGAGCCTCGAAAAGGAAAGCTGCCGCTCTGCGGAAGCGACGCTGCGCCACATCCGCGACCGCATGGTCGAGATCGATCCCCTGTTGCGCGTGCTGTTCGAAAAGGATGCGCGCGAATTCGAAGAGGTCATCCGGCTCATCGGCGAGCGGGAAAGCGCAACCACACCGGAAGCGAAAGGCGCCCTGTCCCGGCAGATCAACGCCATGCTCGAAGGTGCAACGGACAACGTGTTCGAGATTATCGACCTGTGCCTGCCGCTGATCGACCACGGCGTGACTGTGTTCAAAAACGGCTGGGGTACGGTCCGCGGTGACTCCGGCGCGGCCATCAGCTCGGCGATTGCCGCGGTCACGTCGGGGCTCTTCATTGCGAACCTGAACATCAAGTGGCTGAAAGGCAGACGCTACGCGCGAGACAACATTGGCCGGGGAACTGCATTGCTGACAACCCTGCAGCAGAAGCAGCTCGCCGCGAATGCCTGCATTACGTCCCTGAACTCCGAAGCACTCGCCTCCATCGAGGTCGAGGCCACCGACGACCGACAGCTGCCACTCGAGCTTGACGACAACGTCAGCGCGGCGCCCGCGAGCGGGGAATCGCCGTGACCCCTCTCCTACGCACCACCCCGCCCGGCAATCCGTTCGACGCGCTGGGCGCCGCCCTGCTCGCCAGGCTGGCTACGGAGCAGGCGGATTTTCCGATGCTGTGCGGCGACCAGCTGCTCGGTTTCCATCCAGTGCCGAACCAGTGTCACGACAATGCCGACCGCTGGGTGAACGATCACCGGGGCGACTTGGTTCTGCGCGGCTGGCTGCTCGATGCCGAGGGCGATCCGGACACGCACCGCCCCTATCGCTTCGTCGCCCACTCGGTCGTGCTGACCACGCTCGGCCGGATGCTTGACGTGACACTGCCGTCAAACGAACGGCCGCGGCGTTTTCTCGTGCATCCGTACAACGTGTGCGGCTTCTTCGGGATTCTCTGCAGTCCGCCGTTGGCGAACTCGCTGCAGGTGTATGTCACCGCCACCACGCCGGAGGACGCGTCGTGAGCGCTTGTGTCCCGCGGTCCGAACCGACCGCCCTCCCCTACAAATCGCCGTTCGCCCGCGCGAGCGGGCAAGGGCGGGCGGATTGCGCGCAGACCGTTAGTTGCGTCGTGCGCGGCACTCATGTTCGCGCAGGAGGATTCCGATGAACGCGGTGGGCCGCATCGAGCCGGACTCCGTCGTCCCGGCCAACGTTCCGCAGGCGGTCGTCGGCCACCGGCCCAATCGGCTCGAGAGCCCGATCCTGCCGCCGTGCCTGTCCGACGAGGAGGTGGTCGGCCGCTGGCTTGCGGCCAAGGCGACCGGTCGCGGGCGGCTTGCCACAACCACACTTGCGCAGTACCGCACCGAGGCCGAGCGTCTGTTCTGGTTTGCGCGACAGACCGGCACGCCGATCTCGTGCTGGGGGCTGGATGAGTTTTCCGCCTACATCGGCTTCCTGCAGGCGCCGGCCCCGTGGGCGATTCGCAAGCCTGGCGTACGGCGCGGCTCACCCGGCTGGCGACCTTTTCTCCGACCACTCAGCGACCGCTCGGCCGGCCAGACCCAGAAAATCGTCACATCGCTGTTCGACTGGCTGCGCGACGTCGGCTACCTGCAACTGAATCCGGCCACCGGGCTGCCGAAGGTCGGCCGGCGCGAGCCGGAAAAGCAGGCGCGTTTTCTGTCCCCGGACGACACGGCGCTGCTGCGCGAGACGATTGCTGCCCGCTCGGGCGCCGAGTCCGGCCGCGAGGCGCGCCTGACGAATGCGCGCGACCTGTTCGCGGTGGACCTGTTTGAACGGACCGGCCTGCGCACCACCGAGGTGGTGCAATGCCGGATGGGCCATGTACGCATCGAACCGGTGCCGCAGGCACTGCGCCGCGAGTTTCCGGACGCCCCGCCCTTCCAGTGGCTGCTGCGCGTCGAGCGCGGCAAGGGCGGCAAGGGCGGCAAGGGCGGCAAGGGCGGCAAGGCCCGTTGGGTACCATGCGACGAGATTTCACTGTCGCTGCAAGCCTACCGGATCGCGTTTGGCCTGCCACCTGTGCCGCTGCCGGACGAAGACCTGCCGCTGCTGCTGTCGGTGCGACGCTCCCGCTGGGGTGAACTCAAGGGCGTCCGCAGCCGCACTGCGATCTGGAAACTGGTCACTGGGCTGTGCAGCGAGGCACTCGCCTACGCACGCGCTCACGGCCGGCGCGTCGACGCCGACCGGTTTGAACGCGCATCCACGCACTGGCTGCGCCATACCTACGCCAAAGGGCTCGCGCAGGCGGTCCGCGATGGTCTGGACGCCTCTGCGGCGCTCGAGAACATGGGCCACAGTGATCTGCGTACCTTTCGCCAGTACGTCGACGACGAACCACTGAGACGCGCGCTGGCGACGCAACTGGCCCGTACGCGCGTGACACGCTAACGTTCGGCGCGTTTGCGAGACTGCCGGGTGCCGTCGCGCCGATCAAGGTCTCCTCATCGCGATGATCAGCGCTGCGAATACGGCTGGCACGCAGGGCAGTCACGAACTGTCATTTCCGGGATGCCCTCGCCGATCACGATCCGGCGCTCACCGCTTCCGTCGAAGAAACCGTCCCCCGCGCAACTAGCCAGTGCGCTGAACACCGCGGAAGCGTCCCGCTGCTGGCGCCTCGCCTGTTGGGCAGCAATCTGCCCGGCCTGTACCTGATGACTGAAATCGGCCGTGCTTCGAGAGGAAGTTGATTGGCGTATAGACCCAGTGTGAGGTGATCTGTCAGGTAGCGGCGGCGGCGAGAGGAAGTAGGGGAGTTCTAGCGCAATGCCACTTGAGCACGCCGAGATATAGACACGTCGCCAAACGATCACGCCTCTGTGGACCACACAGGCGAGGGGCGCAATTGCAAGAGGAAATACCATGACATGGAACAACATCAGGAAGATGGTCGCGCGCGCCGCGGAGATACTAGTCACATTGGTGACCCCTACGGTGTGGTTCGCCTCGACCGTAGGGGCTGCCGTGAGGCGAGGTTTCGTCCGTCAAAAGGTGCAAGGGCACCGGACGTACATGTTGTAATGGATGTTCGCACTGATACATCTTCTCGCATCTGACGCCTGTTATTAGAGCTAGTTTTGCTTAACAAGTAGCGATTTTTCAGGCCGAAGGTGAACAGGGATGCTTACTTGCCGTTGAGATGAATGCTTGTCGCGGGCTTTGGGTCTGGCACGAAGAGCGTCTGAGTTCCAGTCTTTTCGCATTCAAATTGACAGGCTGTGGCGCCAGCGCTGACTTCCGTGCCACGCTGCTCTATAGCAGCTTAGCTCCTGCCTGTCTGATTCCATCGGATGCGTGTCTAGAGTCTAGACATGTTCACACCTCGTCCACCTCGATCGTCGCTTCAGGAGCCGTGAACTGCTGAGATTTCGACCGCGATTCTCCTGCGTCTCTAGACTCTGGACGGGCATCGAGGTGGCCGCATGAAGCCGCTAACCGCTGCCCAATCTCGTGTCTAGAGTCTAGACACGCATGCTCTTGGAAGGATAGCGACCCAGCCAGCGGTGTGTCTAGACTCTAGACACTTTGGGAACGGCTGGACGAAAAAAAGCCCGCGCAAGGCGGGCTTAAGGGTGAAGCGCTCCTCAGTTTGTTTTCGGATGAGCGTGGAACATCTGGCTGATAAGCTCCCGAATCTGCGTCTCCTGCGCGTCGGTGAGCGCGCCGGCCTTAATCTTCACCGTGATACCACTGATGTCCTTGGTAATGGAACCGGCGTGTTCCTTGCCAGAGAAAAACTTGTCGATGCTCCGCTCGCGTGCAGAATTCGACGTTGTCGTTCGGCGAGTTGCCAACGCCTTAATCGCCGCGGCCACCTTCCCCTGGTCCATGTCGCCCTTCACAACCAGCGGCCAGAGTTCCATTGCTGCGCTAACACCGTCTTCGCCGTGTTTCTTGATGGCCGCAACAATCGCTTGAGCAGCAGTCCCGCCAAGCAGCCGCGGCTGTATGTCGAGGTCCTTCCTGATGAAGTCCGGCAGATTTTCAAACGAGAGGAATTGGTACAGCCCGCTGCGGGACATACCTAGGGCCTCGGCCATCCGTTTACGGTCAGGAAACTCCTTCTCCGTCTGCCGCATGGACATTGCAACTTCATAGTCGGATAGGTCGTCACGACTAACATTTTCCACTAGGGCTAGCACAGCCATGTCTTCGTCGGAGCACTCCACCACGACAGCCTTGATGGCATCGAGTCCCACCATCTTATGTGCGCGCCACCGACGTTCGCCCGCCACAATCTGATAGATATCGTCGGCTCGGCGGACCACGATCGGCTGCATAAGCCCGACTTCGCGAATGGACTCGGCCAGTTCCGACAGCTTTGCCTCGTTGAATACTCTCCGCGGCTGCCAGGGGTTCGGTACGATGTCAGACACAGACAATTGCGACGCGGCGCCAGTGGACTCCAACTCTTGGACACGTAGTTGCGCTACCGCAAGCGCACCCGCAAGGCCCGGTGCCGTCTGCGTTCGGTTGCTACGCTTGACCTCTTCTTCCTTGATAGATGAGGTCGTCCGGATACCGGACGTCTTGGCCAGCAGCTGCTCTCGCATGTTGCTCATTGCGCGTTCCTCCATTTTTCTGCATAGATTTCGTCCACCCATCGGCAGTAATCGACAAGGGGCTGTCGTACACGCTGCAACGACTTGGCCGCACTATGGGTACTGCTTACGTCGAATACCGTCGAAAATGCCAGCGCTCCTGTGCTCATCACTGAACTGGCCGGCACTTCAATCGAATGCAGCCAACTCTCGTATGCGCTCTGTGCCCATGCGCGCACGATAGGTGCGGACGAGGTGCGCCCGTAGTCGACCCTCGAAAGCATGAGCGAAATAAAGTCGTACTTCTTGTCCTGCTCATACTTGATGAAACTCTTGGATACATCTGAAAACAGTCGCCAGAACGATAGCGAGCTGATGAAGTCCAGATTTTCGGGAACCATCGGCATGACCATGGCATCCGCCGCCAACAGTGCATTCAGGTTGAGGTAGGACAGCGAAGGCGACGTGTCCATGAGGATGTAGTCGTAGCGCTTGCGCAATGGCTCGAGACCTTGCCGAAGCACCGTCCAGAACCGGAAGCCAGGCCGCATCTTCTGCATCGCCGGCAGATGGAACTCCGCACCAATCAATTCGGTGTGAGCAGGGATCACGTCAAGCCCATCCCAGTAAGTCGACTGAACCCTTGTTTCCAGGCCACCCTCGACGTCCTGATCGTAGATATACGGCAACACGGTGTCGTCCGGCGTCACATCCTTTTCCGCGTACAAGCCGCATAGTTCGGAAAGCGAGGCCTGAGGGTCGAGGTCGATGACAAGCACCTTGCGCCCGCGCAACGTCAGCCCTTGTGCGAGACACATAGTTGTGGTTGTCTTGGCCGAGCCGCCCTTCAATTGGGCGGTAATGACGATTTTCCCTTCCGGTTCACGCGTTCCCGTAACGAGTGGAGTCTGATAGATGTCGGAGACTTTCTGGACCCAAAGGCGTGCTTCCTCCAGAGTGAATGTGCGGGTCCTACCGGTACCGGCAGCAGTACCTGCCGGCAACTCTCCGTCGCTCTTGGTTGCGAGGTATTGGACCTGGGAATGAGAGATGTTGCACATCTCAGCAATTTCCCCTGTTTTGAAAACAGGAGCAGCTTTTCGCGGGCGAGGTGCAAGAATGGTGTTACGCAGCTCATCCGTAAAAATTGAGACCTTTTCAGCGAACTGGCTAATCTGCTCAAGAGGGACCGTTCGGTCTACAGCGGGAAGTTGGCTCGTTTTCACCATTCTGAGGTTTGTCCGTAAATTTCGATGAACCTCAGAATACATGAATTACATGAAATTTACTCTATAAATGACTGTTTTCGTGAAGACTTTCTGAAAAATCGCACGTGATTGCACGTTTCCGGTTGACTGGAGTACGGCCGACAAACTTAGAGGAGGCATTTCCTGCTCTTCCCCGACCGCTGTCACTCTGCCGCATTCTCGTCGATTGGGCACTGTTATTCCCGAGCCGGTCGCCAGACGGTCGTTCATGGTGAGGTCGCTTGTGCTAATTCTGAAAGAAGGATCGCCCCCCAAACGGCCTTTGCACAAAAATACGGCAAATGGTGAGGTTCATTGTGCTACGAACACATCGGCGCGTTACGAGCTTTCTCACGCAGCACAATTGACCTCACCTTCCTCTCCAATTTTCACCGCCTCGCACGAGCAGAGGTTTTTATACTGGTGTCTGTGCACAGGCTTGCACAATGGACCTCACCTTCAATCGGATGCTTCTTTGCGGATCTAAAACGTGTTTCTGCTGAAGCGGAACACAAGCTGGAGCGAAACTGCTGCTTCGCACAATCAACCTCACCTTAAGGGACGCTCGCCAAGTTACCTCCTGGTAACGGGTTGGTTTGCTTTTTCTAAAAATCAAACAACCCAACAAACCAACAGAGGCATGTGACTTAGTTTATTTTCAAACACTTAACCTTCAAAAGGTGAGGTTCGTTGTGACAAAGGTGAGGTCGGATGTGCACGAAGGTGAGTTTCGTTGTGTGGGCAAGGTGAGGCCGGTTCCACACGAAGGTGAGGTTAGATGTGCGAGATTCGCTCGCGCGTACCAAGGTGAGGTTAGTTGTGCACAGTCGCGCAGGATCTAACTCCAATCACTCGGGGCAAGGGTTTGAGGGGAAATACGGTTCATCGTGGTGAGGTTGATTGTGCTGGGGTGAGGTTCATTGTGCATGGCAGATGAGCGAAGCCGGCAGACAGCCAGTACGATCGGATGATGGTGAGGTTGTATGTGTTGACAGCTCACCCACGAATGCTACATTTCCGAAAGCGAAAATGAAGAGCGGATGAGAATATGGCGGCGGAGGACAATCCGGAGGAAGGCAAGTCGAAGGTGACACCGCGACAGATGGCGCTCGCGCTGTTCGAGGACATGTTCGACTTGGGCTTGCCCATCAGCGAAGCCAATCGTGAAATCGGATACCAGCGTAACAACTTCTTCACCCAAGTCGTTAACATGGGGCTGCCAGCGCGGCGCTTTCTTGACGCCGCGTATTTCATTGTCGCCCAGGAGCAGGAAGCACGAGACCAGTACGACGTTGAGCTGAACTACTTCAAGTGGTTAATGCGCTATGACAGCCGCAATCTCAAGCACTTGCGCACTATCGCGGAAGAAGCTCAAGACGCGAAAATCCAGGTTACCGATACACCGATCGATCGGGACCCCACCGAAAACGATCTGTGGGTATCAGTCCAGTTGATGGGCATGGTCGGCTTCCACAGGGGGCGCATTCGATTCGACGTGCACCCTCGGCTGGTCCCGCAAATCCGTGACCCAAAAAAATCCCACTGGTTGAGCCTACGCATATCGACGGCTTTTACACGCAGCCTAGCGCGCGCGATCTATGACCAGGTCCTCCCCAGTGTCCCAAATGGCCGAACGGAATGGATACCGCTGGAAGACATGCGAAATTGGCCCGGCAGAATGGGAGCGAACGCTGCCATCTTTAAATACTTCAAGCGCGACTGGCTAGAACCAGCTGTGCGTGAAATCAATGAGGTGTCGGACATCGAGCTGTCCTACGAGACCAGGACCGAGTCCAGCACGTCGAAAAAAATCGACCGTATAAGGTTCCTGCTCAAGCGCAAGGATACCGCCGACGCTGCGCTGGCCAGCTTGGCTGACGCCAGTCATCTGTACAAAATTCTCAACGAAGAATTCAACCTGTCTACCAAGCAGTTCAGCGAGATTTCCGAGAACCGCGAAGTCTGGACCGATGCGCACATCCAGCAGGCTGTCGAATACACGCGATTCAAGCTCAATCGTGGACAGATAAAACGGAGTCCCGCCGGCTACCTGATGCGAGCCCTACGCGATAACTGGAAGATGTCTGAAGCCGAGCGCAAGATGGTCGAGGTTCAGGCGAAGCTACTTACCGAAGAAACTGAAGCGGATGTCGTAAAAGCCGAAACCCAGAGTTCGGTCGCACGCAGCCTCGCTTCGCGCGAAGAAGAAGTCCGTGCACGCATGAATGAGGAGTCGCGTAAGGGCCGCGAACACTTCAACGCGGCGGACGCCAAAACCCGCAAGGAACTGGTCCGCGCGTGGGTTGCGTCGAGGGAGGGCAAGCTGATGCTGCGTCGTATGAAGCTCGAGGCCGCAGCTGTAGTGGAGGAGGACATCGTTGCGAATACGGAATTGGTTTGGTACCTGGGGCAATTCGTATTTGGGCGCATGAATTCGTCTCGCTCATCGGCGTGAGTGTCAGCATGGACATCTGCGCGTTTCGAAGCGGTCCGCGCTCACGACCTTTTTGAATCACCGGCAGCCTGTGGGATATCTGGGGTTAAAGGAAGCGTCCCGTTTGCGCGGATGCGGCGCCATGCGGTAGGGTGGGCGTAACCGGCGGCTGCGGTCCGCGGGAACGGTCCATTACGACTCGAAAGGGATAAACGATGACTGAGCAGGAACTGGTTGATACGGTCGTCGCCGCGAAAAGTGAAAGCAAGATGGCGATCGACTCGCTTATCGATGCGGTGACCACTGCGGTGGCAGGGAGCGGAATCGTGCAACTGATCGGTTTCGGTTCGTTCTCGAGTGGTGAGCGCGCCCCGCGCGTGGGGCGTAGGCCGGCAAGCGGCAAAGCAATCCAGATTCCAGCTGCGAAGACGGCCAAGTTCACGGCCTGCAAGATGTTCAGGGAGGCGGTGAACGCGTCATGACGAAGTCCGACATCGCGGCAGCCGTTTATGCGGGCCTGCAACGCGAAATTGCTGACGTGGTGGAGTCCACGCGCGAAGCGACAGCCCGCAGTATCAACGCGTTGATGACGGCAACCTATTGGGAGATTGGCCGACGCATCGTGGAATTCGAGCAGGGTGGTGAGGGCCGGGCCGCTTACGGCGAAGCACTGATCAAGCGACTCGGCGCCGATCTGTCCCAGAGGTTCGGGCGAGGTTTCGGCTGGCGCAACCTTTCGCAGATGCGCGCGTTTTATCTGAGCAGACCGGCGGAGCAGATTTTGCAGACGCTGTCTGCAAAATCCCCGTCCTCAAAAATAGTCCCGACACTGTCTGCAATTTCTGCCGGACGACACTTTTCTGAATCACCTGCGCGGAACTCTCCTGACCTGACCGCCGTGGCACAGGCGTTTCCCTTGCCTTGGTCGGCCTACGTGCGCCTGCTGTCGCTCAGGAATCCCGCGGCCCGCAGCTTCTACGAAGCCGAAGCGCTGCGCTGCGGCTGGTCAGTCCGGCAGCTTGATCGGCAGATCGGCAGTCAGTTCTACGAGCGCGTCGCCCTCTCGCACAACAAGGCGGCGATGCTGCGAAAGGCAGGGCAGGCCGATGCTGACGACGCTCCTACGCCTGAACAGGCCATTCGGGATCCGTTCGTGCTGGAGTTTCTGGACCTGAAGGACGAGTACTCGGAATCCGACCTCGAAGACGGCCTGATCCGTCATCTGACTGACTTCCTGTTGGAGCTTGGTGACGACTTCGCCTTTCTCGGTCGACAGCGACGGTTGCGGATCGACGACGCTTGGTTCAGGGTGGATCTGCTGTTTTTTCACCGGCGACTCAGATGTCTCGTGGTGATCGACCTGAAGGTGGGCCGATTCAGCTACGCGGATGCCGGACAGATGCACCTCTATCTGAACTACGCACGTGAACACTGGATGAAGCCTGGTGAAAACCCGCCAGTAGGTCTGATTCTGTGTGCGGAGAAGGGCGCTGCCGAAGCGCACTATGCGCTCGACAACCTGTCGAACAAAATTCTCGCAGCGGAGTACCAGACCGTGCTGCCAGATGAGAAACTAATCGCGCATGAACTGGAGCGGACACGGGCCGAACTGGACAGGCGCAGCGTTGGAACTGCTCGCGCTTCTGATGTGGACTGATCTTGTGCGACCGGCACGAAACCTTGCGACTCGCCAACAAACAGGTGTACACAGCCAACGCGCGCCAGACTGAATTCGCGCGTCGGCGTTTCCCAATGGCGACCGAAGACGTCAGAGAACGGTAGCCCAAGTGAGTGCGGCGCTTCGAACGCAAACGCCCACAGCTGGCGTACGTAAGCGCAAGTCCTGACGCACCGCGATAATGTTGCCACCAGATCAGCGCCTCATCACGAGAACATTTTCAGGATCACAAGTCATGCCCTTGCCACTCCGCCCCATTGCCTTCGTTCTGGCTGCATCGAATCATGGGAGCATGATTGTGAATCGCAATGACCATCACATTGACTCCAGTAGCCGCCCCTACGGGGTTGGCTTCCAGATATTCGACACTTCAAGCTTTGACGAGAGCGAAGTAAGCTTGGTGCTGGCATTGCTCGACTGCCGTCGCAAACATTTCGGTAACGATGTTGTCGCGATAGATGGAGGGGCCAATATCGGCGTGCATACGATTGAGTGGGCGCGACACATGTACGGCTGGGGGCACGTTCTAGGCTTCGAAGCCCAAGAGGCTTTGTACTACGCCTTGGCGGGGAACGTGGCGTTGAATAACTGCATGAATGCGCGCGTGAGGCTTGCCGCTCTCGGCGCGCAGTGCGGGGAACTGGTTGTACCGCAGCCGGACTATTTCACGCCGGCGAGCTTCGGCAGTCTGGAACTGCGTCCGAAGCCTGACAACGAATTCATCGGACAGCACATTGCCTACGATGCCGCGTCCTGCAATATCATTCCGATGATGAGCCTCGATTCCCTTTGTTTAGAGCGTCTGGACCTGCTGAAGCTGGATATCGAAGGAATGGAGCTCGAGGTGTTGGACGGTGGCCGGTCGATGCTGGCGAAGCACCGTCCGATCATGATCGTCGAAATTCTCAAATCCGATAGGGTGGCAATCGAGAAATTTCTTGTAGGCCTCGGCTACCGTGTTTTTCCGGCCGGTCGCTTGAACATCATTGCCGTGCATACTGCGGACCCGACGCTCAACCAGATCACTGTAAAAGACGATCAGCCAATCGTGGCGACTGAGTAACGACATCTGCGTCATCGTCTCGTCGCCGTGAGTCAACGGCTGCGAGAGCAGCGAATACTTCAAGAGGTTCTGCCACCGGCAACCGGCAACACGCGCAGGCGCGAGTAGACTACCTGTCGCCTGGAGCATTCACCCAGCGCTACTTTCTAAATCAGTCCGCGGCCTAACTCGTTGACATCCACGGGTTCCGACCTCCTTTTCAGAGTAGGTCGACCGCGCTGGACCGAAGCACATCCTCGAGCGTCGATCTCAAACGATCGACGCGCACAGGCTTCATCAGGTAGTGACGGAAACTCTCAGCGTCTGACGGCGTAATCGTCTCCCGCGGCATAGCGCTGATCCATACGATCGGAGTATGCTGATTGGGGCCCGGCGTCGTTCGAAGTTTACGTGCAAGCTCGGGGCCGTCCATGCTGGGCATCTGGATGTCAAACAGAAGAACGTCTTGGCGGATGGTCGCAAGATTGATCATTGCCTCGATACCATTGGAGGCAACAGCACATTCGTAATTCAGCGCTACCAGCAAATCACGAATGGCTTCACGCGCGAATTCCTGATCGTCGACAACCATGGCGCGGCGCGGCTTTCCTGCTGCACTCATCGGCCGCATGCGAGCAGGCGTCGTAGGGGCTTGGTGCTCGACATGCGCGACCGGGAGCGATGCGGAAAATACTGTTCCGCGCCCGAATTCGCTTGTCACGCTGATCTCTCCACCCATCAGGTCAACTAGACCCTTGACGATGGTGAGACCCATGCCTACACCATCTTGACGGGCGGCGCCTTCGGGCCTGATCTGTGTAAAGGCATTGAATACGTCGTCAATGCGATCAGCCGGGATGCCTACACCGCTATCGCTCACCCTGATATGCAGGACGGAGTGGTCCCATTTAGATCTCGATGTCATTGCAACATCAATTGTTCCCTTGTTAGTGTATTTGATCGCATTCGAAATGAGATTAACAATGATCTGACGCAGGCGCGCCGCATCCGCCATGTACTCATCCGCCTCTACGTCGGCACCGACTGTGAGCTCTAGCCCCTTGCCCGTGGCCAGCGGCAACATATCGTCACAGACACTGTAGAGAACCTCGGCCGCATCGAAACGCGCCGGACAAAGCGCCAGTTTTCCCGAATCAAGCCGAGCGTAGTCGGTCAGGTCACGCATCTGTGATTCGAGCTGTCTCGCGGCGCGGTCAAGACGGCTCATTACCCGTGCATTCGCCTCATCGGGGTTGCTGGCGACCAGCAACTCGATGGATGACGTGATGGACTGAAGCGGAGTTCGCAACTCATGCCCTACCGCGCCGAGAAAAGCGTTCTTTGCGCCGATGGCTTCGGCTGCCGCATGGTTCGCTCGCTGCTCCGCCGCAAGAGCAGCGGATTGCTGTGCGACAAACGCGCGGCGTCTCCTGTCATAGACGACGGCGAGTACACCCATCATCGAAGCCAGCACGGCGACACCAACGCTGGCGATAAAGATGTTTCTGCGTTTGCGGACGAAGTCCCCGTAGACGCTATCGCGGTGGGCGACTTCGAGATCGCCGATTTCGTATGCCAGCTGCCCACTATCCACCTTCATATTTTCGAACAACGGGATAAGCTCATCGGCCGAGCGGCGATCGGTATGCAGCTGCAGCAGAAGTGGCTCCATCTGTCTCAACGCGGTGCCGAGTCGCTCCATGGCCGGTTGGAACGAAGGCAGCCCGGCGAGCATATCTGCGGCTTCGGAGCGATGCGCCATTAGCGCATAGCGGGAGCGCAGTACATTGAATTTCGCTGTGACGGCATCGAAGTCTGGTGCGGTGCCCCGCTCGTAAAGGAGCACCTGCTGTTCAGTGTTGAGTGCCGCGATCTGGAACCTTGCAACTGTCCAGTAATGATTCTCCTGCGGACCCAGTGTAGAGATGATGCTGCTAGGCGAGAGCAACAGGTCGTACAACGCGTATGTCCATCCAGCAGCCGCGACCAGAACGCAAGGCAACAGAAATGCGAGGACACGATTGCCCCGACGAACACCGGGCGCCGGGTTCATTTAACGGTTATCCGGGTGACTTGCCAGACGAAGCGTGCATCGTAGGTTGCAGTGTTTAGTTCGCCAGGGTATTTGTCGCGAGGATAGATAAGCCAAGCCGGTCCAAAGGTCGAAGGAGGCAGCGGCTTGCCATCAGCTGTCAGCGCGAGGATAACCCCGTATTTCTCAGCATCTGCTACGGGCACATCGTGACAGTAATCGTCAACCGCACAGACTGACAACATTGAACCCCCGGCCCCGACGCGCTTCAAAAGCGCGGAGAGCAGAGGGCCGGAAAACGATTCCCTCTTCGTCCAGTTTGTCGAAGTAACGATGGTCGCGGAAGCCGTTGACATCAATTCTGCTTGCGAAAAGCGGTAGCCATGCGTGGCCGGATCGTTGACGTTGGAAACTTTGCCGTTAATGATCAGCGGCATGAATTGATCGGCTTGCACGGCGCCCACAGACAGGAGGCTGCAGGCGAGAGCGATCGAGAAATACTTCATAAGGAAATGTTCCGCGGCGAGCCTGCCGCTGGTAGCGGTTATCGAATGTTCTGATCGGACGTCGGGATACAGCTGTCCCCGAGCGTGACGGCGCGGTAACCAATGCGCTGTGGGATGACTCGCGTTTCAGCCGTACGGTATTATAGGTTCTTGACCTGAATCATCCGGCCCCAAATCAGGATGCGAGCGACGCTCGGCAATTGACTACCAGATTCTGGATCGCCTGCTTTACGCGCATGATTTCCAGAAACTCGGGATCGGCGTCCTCAGTGCCCTGCGGCCAGAGCGAGTGCGCCTCACGCGCGAGTTCATCGATACGCGAAAGCATCGATGATTTCTGCGCGCCATCTGTCGCGAGGCTACCGGACTGGATAACTTCCTGGCACCGGTGGAGCGCCTGAAGGAGGTCGGTTAGGCGCGCGACGGTAGAAGGTTTATCGTTTGTCATACTTGAAAAAAGTAAATTTGCTTCGACCTGCGGTCGTCACTAAGAGAAAATGATTTTCTGACCGGAAGTTCGAAGAATACCGTAACCGGAGCGAACATTGAGAACGCTGCGACCGATCATAGCAACGCTGGCGCTTGTGTGCATGTCATCTGCTTACGCCCAGGAGATGGATTTCTCTCTCGACGTCAGTGGAAACATCAAGAATTTCACCGATCCGGCAACGCATACATATCATTTCAAACGGAAGGATCTGCTCGCGCTCGGCAGCAAGACGATCAAAACCTCCACCAACTGGACGCCCGTCTGTACATGGCGCGGTCCGACACTGCAGAGCATCCTCGAAAAGGTCGGCGTGCAAGGAAAGGTACTGCACGTCTACGCTTTAGATGACTACCGCCACGATATTCCCGTGAGCGACGCCGTGCAGTACGGAGTGGTCATGGCGTATGAGCGGGATGGGAAGGCCCTGGAACCCAAGGGTTTTGGGCCGCTGATGCTGATCTATCCGCGCGATGACCATCAGGAGGACCTGAACCGGGCGTCGATCGAGGCTCGATTTGTGTGGCAAATTTATAAGATTGTCGTTGAATGATTTTCCTTCGCCGACTTGGTGTCAAAAGAGTCCTCGGCGTCGCGATCGCTCTCCTACTGTCCGTATCCGGGGTATGGCTCTATTTCGCGTATTCGCTGCTCCTGTCGCCAGCGAGTCTCAAGGCGCTGACTGGTCCTCAAGAGAATTACTACTGGCCCGTGGCACAACTGGAAATCGCGGTCAACAAGGCAAAAAACACCCTTCTCCTGTACGGCGCAGGCCGATCGGATTACCGATCGGTGCAACTGCGCTTCGATGTGCTGCAGTCGAAATACGCCGTGTTGGCCGCACCATCCGATTCCACCCAGATTTTCAGCGGTAATGTTTCCTTTCGAGATGCGATCGTCCAAATAGGTGCTGTGATCGAGAAGGCGAAGCCTGCTATCGAACAGCTACCGCAAGATCCTGGCAAGGCTGTGGACCTGTCGCTTCGTCTGGGACAAATAGACGACCCTATGGCAGTCATCACGGATCACGTGAGTGAGGCCGAGATAGCCCGGCGTGATACCGTCTACGACGACCTGATCGAAAAGCGGCACCTTTTTTTCCTGAGCAGCCTGCTGCTGTTGCTACTCTTGGCGGGAGCGGCTGTCCTCGCCTTGACACTGGGCGTCGATCGCAAACGGCTGGCGCGCCAGCAACACGCCGCGATGAAAGCAGAACAGGACGCGGTACGCGCCAAAAATGCATTCCTCGGAATGATCGGGCACGAACTGCGGACGCCTCTGCAAAGTATCGTTAGTGTGGCCGATACCCTTTTGGATCGGCGATTTGCCGAAAGAGACGCGACGTTGATCAAGCGGCTGGCGGTGGCTGCAAGTAGGCTAGAAACACAGATGAAAGATCTTACCGACTTCGCTCGACTGGACGCCGGAGGCCTCACGTTGAGGGAGCGGGAATTTCAACCCGCCGACGTTATTGGATCGATGATTGACGACGTGACGACGTCTGCCAGGAGCAAGGGGTTGGAGGTCGTCGCGCTGGTCAACAATGGTGATGGCTGGTATCTGTCGGACCCCGATCGCATCAGGCAAATAGTTGGAAACCTGTTATCAAATGCGGTCCGGTATACGGATGCCGGTCGAATTCTTGTGCGTCTCGACGTGACGCCGTCCAGGGATGGGGCCGTCCTGGACATCACCGTTGAAGACACCGGGCCCGGCATACCTGCGGCGTCCGCTAGTCAGCTCTTTCAGCCTTTCACGCAACTGGACCAGTCCAATACGAGGAAACACGACGGCGCAGGCATTGGCCTCGCGATCGTCAAGGGGCTGGTCGATCTGCTCGGCGGATCGATCAACATCGACACTGAACCGGGGCGCGGAACGAAAGTCTCAGTGTCGCTGCCCGTCAAGGCAGCCGCGGCTGCTACAGAGGCCGATGGAACAGAGCTGCAAGTTACGGCGATCATCGAACGGAAGAGGGTACTTATCGTAGATGACCAGGAATCTGCAAGAGAGTCATTTGCGGATGTGCTGTCATCGTTTGGCGCGCATGTGGATGTTGCTGCCGACGCGGGCGAAGCTTTGGCTGCATTGAGTGAGGCTACGTATGACGCAGTATTGCTGGATGTGCAGATGCCAGGCGAAGACGGGATTGCCGTCGCTCGAAAGGTGCGAGCGACGCCGGGACCGAATAGGGATGTTCCTATCATCGGCATCAGTGCGTTTTCCAGGGAGCTGCTGAAAGACGGTGGAGCCGAACTCTTCACCCAACACCTGCACAAGCCTGTGCGAAACTCGGTATTAAAGCAGGCGCTACTGGATGCGCTTGCAGCTGACAAGCCACACTGAATTCAACCGAACGTGATTGATCAATGACTATCCTAGATGAGGTATCGGCGCTTACGAATGCGGGTTCCCTGCTATCGCGCGATGGTGAGATTGTTGCCTCCTATGACCTTGAGGTATCCGACGTGGCGGCAGAAGGCTTTCGCGCGCTTTCTGCCGTGCAGGCAATCAAGAATGCAAACGTTGCACCGTTTGAAGTCGACTACTCGCGTTTAACGCATGTTCATGTCATCAACGGAATGGGCGTCACGCTGGGGGACTCGATTATTGGACTAACGGCGCTAGCGGCGATCAAGAGGCGGCACCCGGAAATTTCCTTTGTTATCTACCGTCCGAGTTGCGCCCCTGCGTACGTCAGGCAGCTATACGAACTGGCGGCGCCGATCTTTGGGGCTGTTTTGGATCTTCCAGTCGATATCGATTCTCTGCCCGACGATGAACTCCGGGTCGATCTGGGTAACCATCTGTTCTGGCCGAACTTCTCGGCGATGCCCATGATAGATTTTTTCCTGTGGGCGCTCGGGATCACACCGGCTGACGTTGACCCGGACCACAAGTCGAATGACTGGCTTCAGCGTGTAGCTCTGCCGGCGTTGGGCGCGGAGGGGTCATCGAAGGAATATACGTTGCTCTGTCCGACAGCCAGCACGCCTGTGCGCAGCATTCCGCACTCGTTTCGAGCCGAGGCTGTAAATCGGCTGTGGGAAAGGTTTCACGTTCCCGTACTTGGCTTCGGCAAGGTCGACCACCAGCACTACACAGACATTAAGAGCCTATCGACGGACACGGCCACCTTTCTTGCATGGGTGAAAAATGCCCGCTTTGTTGTGACGTCTGACACGGCCGCCGTTCACATCGCAGCTGGATTTGACGTGCCGACAGTGGCATTTTTCACTACGATCGCGTCTGAGTTGCGCGTGCGCGACTATCCGTCGTGCAAAGCTATAAACCTTCCTCTTCCGGAAATTCAGGGAATCCAGGCAAGTGGGCGAGCCGGCGATCTTGAGATTGTCGACCGCGCGTATCAGAAGTTGATTGCGAGCAACTGGGCGCTGCACCTTCGCGATTAGCTCGATGAGCGGCTCAGCTCGTGAGAGATTTCCGAAAATAAGATGGGCATACGGACCGGTTTTTCGATCCACTTGCAGCCAAACTGCTTAATCACCCTAGCGATGTCATCAACGCGGGCTTTCCCGCTTTGCAACTGCCCGGTCAGCAGGTAAATCGGCGCCGTTGCATTCTCCGCCTTCCGGATATCGAGAATCGCGGCCTCGGCGGTGTCATCGTTGATGAGCCAGTCGATTATAAAAGCGTCGAACGCATTGCTCTTCAGGCTCTCGCGAAAGCTGGCCAGATCGTAAAACGGCGTGGCGTTCAAGCCGTGGTCGTTGAGATAGTCACAAACGTTGTTGGCCGCCTGCGTTTCAGTATCGTCGTCGAGGACCGCGATAGCCGGCTTCTCAAGATGCGGCAGGTTGGGGCGTATTTCGACCGACAGCACATTGAAGATCCGGCCGGCCGGAGCAATTTCGGCCGGGTAGATATTCCATGCGTTGCCCGACTGGATCGCTACCAGATCGGCTGATCGATCACCGCTCAGCTCGGCGCCAATCCACACTGAGCAGGGCAGCGGGCGCGGGCTCACCATCAGCATCCCTTCTCCCGCAATCGAATCTTCAAAACCTTCGTTGCTTTCCACCAGAACGCTCGGCGTTTCACCGAAGTGCGTAGCAACCGCCCCGAGTTGCTTCAGATCCCACGGCAATTGGCCTTTCATCTTGCGGCTCGCAGCCGAGAAGCTGAGATTAAGTATCCGGCTTAGCTCGCTTGCCTGGGCCCGTTTTGTGACGCCGTGCCGCTCCATCAAATTGCGAACGCGGCTGGCAATGGCCATTGAATCCGTCTGAATGTCGTTATCAGGCATATCTCGATACCCTCCTTTGGTTGCTGACTTTATCCATAACTGACCTGACACGCAATGTTTGAGTAATTCTTTGCAAAACATGACTTGACACGCGCTATATGGCTAGTAAAGTGACGCAGTAGGTAATCTTCATCCCATTGGATGACGCGCGGAGGTAGGAGTTAAGGCGCGGTATCCGCCTAACCACGAATCACTGAAGAGGCTTGATATGGCAGATGCCGTTGCGGGTAAGGGTGTTGCGAAGAGCCTGTTGTCCTTCATTTGCGCGAAGACGCGCGACGCGCAGGCGGTTTTCTGCAGTGTCGAAGCGAGCACATCGCGGCGCATGTCATTGCTGATTACTCTGCTGTGCGCAGTTACTTTCCCTGAATTTGCCTATGCGATGGACTACAGCACCGGCACTGGCCTGGTTCGCGATTTCGTTAGCTGGCTGTTCGTCGACGCGGGTCCCTATGTCTTCATGGCGATTCTCGGCATCTGCGTGCTCGGGGTGCCGAAGGGTTGGATTCCGATGAAGGGTGCCGTAATCGCAGTTATCTGCTCATTTGTATTCTTCGCGGTCCCTTCCATCGTCCGCTATGCGGCATCGGTCGCTTCCTCGCAGATCTAAGGTGAGGTCATGCGTGAAGTTCACGAAATCCCGAAAGGCATGGTGCAACCCTGGATGATATGGGGCTGCCTGGCTGAGCTGTTCCTCGGCTCGTTCGTATTGCCCGCGGTTGTCTTCATGTTCCTCAAATGGTGGCCGGTGATGCTCGCCGTGCCCTTCCTGGTCATCGGCGCCTATCTGATCACCGCGAAAGATATGTTCGCGTTCTCGGTCGCGTATCAGAGTTTTGGCGCGACGGCGAAGCCACGTAGCCTCAAATACTGGGGCGGAGCGAAGACCTATGCCCCTCGGTGACTTTCTTGATCGTCATTTCGGCGCGTCGCCATTCGTTCAGCGGAGCGAGGCAGACAAGGATGATGCGGCCGATCTGCACGCCTCGCGCGAACTTCCGTTCGGCCTGAACGCGTACTACAACGCCAATACGTTGCGCACGCTCGACAGCGGACTGGTGCAGATTGTGCGTCTGCAGGGGCTCTACGCGGAAATGCTGGATGACATCGGCGTCGATGCGTACAAGCATCAGCGGAACACTGCGCTGGAGTCGATCGCTGACAGCAACGTGGGCATCTACGTGTACGAGATCCGGCGCAAGGCCAACCGGTGGCCCGCCGGCAAGTATTCGAACTGGTTTCCGAATTTCCTCAATGAAAAGCTGAAGGCGCGTTTCCAGACGCGGTCGTTGTATCAGCACGAAATCTATATCGCCATCGTGCGCTACCGGCACTACAGCGGAGTAGTGGGGCAGCTCGATCGCGTATTCAATGCGTTCAATCCCTCCGGCGCCAACGACAAGCTTGAAACGGAGTCGCGGCAGGTACGTGACCTCGAAGAGAAGGTCAACTCACTGATGAAATCGCTGGCGCACTACGCGCCTCGCCGGCTGGGCCGCGTCGAAACGGACATCGGACCCTGCTGTGAGATGGCGCGTTTCCTGCGTTATCTGCTCACGCAGGAAGACGGCCCCGTGCTTGTTGATTCATATAACCTGGCCCAGGCGATTGCAAGTTCGTATCTGCACTTCGGCCGCAATCCGATCCTGGGGAAAGACGTTTTTGAGGTCAACGGGATCAACCATCGACGCATCGGACAGGTGCTCGCCATGTCGCGCTGGCCCGATGGCGCGGTCGCCGGGATGGCTGACCGGTTCCAGCGGCTGCCCGCCGAACTGATCGTTACGCAGAAGTTTTTCCCGATCGACAAGCTTGACGCCAGCATGGCGACGTCGACCAGTGAGGCCCGGCTGTCGCACGACCGGACCACTGCCGGCATGTCGGCGGAAATCACTGCGCTGCGCATGCGGCAGGCGGCCAATAAGGCCGTGCTTGGCACGCATCACATGAGTGTCCTCGTTCACGTGCCGGTAGAAGGGCGCTCGCAGGCGGCCGCATTGAAGGCGCTCGAAGCGCTGGACGATGCCGTGGGAAAAACCGGCGAGTGTTTCAAGAGCTGGGGCGTGAAACCGGTTGTCGAGACGACCGGTATGGAGCGTGCCGTATGGTCGCAGATACCGGGTGCCAGCAAGCGGCATAACGGGCGGGTCGGCAAGGTCGAGACGATCGAGTTCGCCTGCTTTGCATCGCTGCACAGCTTTCCGCAAGGGCGTTTCGACGGAAATCTCTGGGGCGAATGCCTCATGGTCCTGCCGACGGAAGGGCAGACCGGCTACTTCCTCAATCTGCATGAAGAGCGCCCAGGAATGGTGCCCGCGCACGGCAACTTCGGCGCGAAAACGGGGACCGGTAAAACGTTGCTTGTCGCGACGATCACCAGCCAGGCCGACAAGTTCGAGCCCCGGGTGCACTGGTTCGACCGGGAGAACGGGAGCACCGTGTTCATGCAGGCGATGGCCGGCGCCGACATCGTACTCAGCCTGTCACGGTCCCTTGGCAATCCCTGCAAGATGCCCGACACCGAACAGAACCGCGCGATGCTGCGCGAGCTGCTGCAGATGATGGCGACGTGCTACGGCTATGTGCTTACTGTCGATGATATCGAACGCATTGCGACGGCGGCCAATGACAACTTCAACGACCAACTGACCAGGTTCGAAGACCGGCGCCTGCGCAATCTCGCCTGGCGGTTCGGCGCAAAGAATTCAGCCCTGTACCAGGCGATTGCGGTTTGGCACAGCGGTGGAGCGAATGCTGCAGTGTTCGATAACGAGCATGACACGCTCGACGTGACAACGCACCGCCACTACCGGTATGAGATGCGGGAGCTGATGAAGGATAAGGAAGCGAAGCCGGAGCTTCCTGTCCTGCTCAACTATCTGACGCATCGTATCGAACAGTCGCTCGATGGATCACCCGCAATCATCGTGTGGGACGAAGCCCAGATGCTGATCCGTAACGCATTCTGGCAACAGAAGATCGAAACATACCGGGAAACATTCCGCCGGCGCAACTGTGCGACGCTCTTCATTACGCCTGAGCCCAGCGCGCTCTATCGACCCGTGGCGGCTGTGAAGAACCAGGCGGTGACGAGTTTCTATCTGGCGAACGACAAGGCCGATCGACGGGACTACATCGATAACCTCGATTTTTCGCAGAGCGAGTTCGAGTTTATCGAGCGCGCCGCGCCGGAGGAGTTCAAGGTGCTTATCAAGAAGGGCAACGGAGTCAGTGTGCGCGCCTCGTTTGATATGTCGGACATGCCTGAGCTCGTTGCCGTGCTGTCGTCGAATGACAGGTCGGTTGAACTGATGAATCGTGTTCGCGCCGAGTTGGGCACAACGGACCCGAGCCGGTGGGTTCCGGTGTTCATGGCGCGGGCGCTAGCTGAACGGACGCACAACGTTTGACCTGAGACGTGGAGGTGACCCTGTGATCGGACAGATTGCAATCGGCGTACTTGGTGCCGCGAGCGTTTTCCTGTCGCAGGACCGGCGCGAACACTGGCAGAAGTGGGCCTGCATCTGTGGACTTGCAGGGCAACCGTTCTGGTTCTGGATGGCGTGGGAATCGCAGCAGTACGGCGTACTCGCGCTTTGTTTTGTGTATGCATGGTCGTGGGCACGAGGCTTCAGGATGTACTGGATGGACAACCAGGAGCGGCGGCATGCAGTTCACGCTCGGTGAAATCGAAGGGGCGATCCACTGGTGGCGTGTGCGCGCGTCATCGGATGCCGGGTTTGCCGGCAGCGCCGTGGGATGTGCGCTGGCGCGACTTTACGGCGAGACGATCGCTGACCATCGCGTGGTGGCGGATAACGAACTCGACGACCTGCAGCGCGATGCTTTGCGCGTTTTCGTCCGGGTGTCGACCGTGCAACAGGAAACGGAGGTGCAGAGATGAAAGGTGCATTTGTGGCGGCCACTGCGGCGATGGCCATATCGACGTCAGCGTTCGCAACGGGCGTTCCCGTCGGTGACGCCGGGACGTGGACCGCGCTGGCCGCGCAGCTGGCCCAGCTCAAGCAGGAATACGACACGCTCAAGCAGCAATACGGCGCGGTAACCGGTTCATACGGGCGCGGCGGGCAGGGGTTGAGCGATGCAATTGACGCGTCGTCAATTGTTCCTGGCAGCTGGCAGGACGTTGTATCGCAGCAGAAGAGTGGCATCTACGGCAGCCGGCAGGCGACGTATGAAAAGGTGATGAACACGATGTCACCCGATGACTTCGCGGACAAGGGCGAGGGCGCGAACTACAGGATGAGTACCGACTCGGTTCGCTCAGCACTGGCTGGCGGTGAGTCGCTGTACGACGAGGCGCAAACGCACCTGCGTAATTTCCAGAACCTGTCGCAGCAGGTCGACACGACGCAGAACGTCAAGGATGCAGCCGATCTGCAGAACCGCATGTCGGCGGAGCTGGGCATGGCGCAGTCCGCGCAGACGAAATTGCAGGCCATCAACGCGAATCTGACGGCGAACCAGCTCAACGAGAGTAACCAGGCCACCGCAGAGCGCGAGAAGTTTTTCAGCAACGTATCGAAGTGAGGCATGACATGCGACGCATCGTTTTTTACCTCCTGTTCGCCGGCGCTGCGTGTCTGGCCGGTTGTGCACATTCCGGCGCGATATCGAAGTCACCGTGCGCCTGCGATTTTCATCCGGTCGGACAGCAGACCTGACAGGTGCGCGGTGACGCCCGGGAGCGCACGGGTGACTGACATTGGAGATGGGCATATGACGTGGGCAGGCAAACTCAGCTGGTTTCTTCTCACGGTCGCCGTCGTCGGATGCGGTGGCCTGATCGTGTACGTAGTGCGTACCGGCAGCACGGGAGGGGGCGCGGTCGAACCCCCTGCGCAGACAGTGCCGGCGTTCGAGCCGAAGACGCAAGCGTATTACCTTGCGCATCGCGCCGAGATGAAAGCGCGCGAAGACGATTGCACAAACCGCGGCATTAGCCCCTTTGCGGACACCCCGGAAGCACGCGACTGCAACGCCGCCGCTGAGGCCTCCAAGCAGATATTTTTTGGCCCGGGGAAGTGACATGGCTGATCCGGTAGATCAATTCATCCAGACATTGTTCGACAGCATCCCGTCGCGGACGGAAGCGTTTCTGTCGACCAACTACCCGGTGCTGGGGCATGCGGTCACGCAACCTGCGCTGTATCTCGCGATGATCTGGGTGGCAGTGAAGGTAGTCCGGGTCCATTCCGGGCGCGATCCCGCGGACGTGTGGCCTCTCGTGAGAATGCTGCTGACGATCATGTTCGTGTTCGCGGCACTGAACTGGGGAGGGCTCGCCGGACAGATTTTTCATTCATTCCAGGAGCTGCGCGACGACACGGTAAGTTCGCTGATGGGCGGGCAGTCGATGACACAGTATCTGGAGAACGACTACAACAAGTTTTCAGATGCATCGGGCCAGATGATGAAGCAGTCGATGCTCAAGATTGGCATCGTTCTTCTCGGATTGGCATTGCAGATCGTCAATTCAGCAATGGTCCTGATCGCTCTGGTCCTGAAGGTCGGGTCCGACATGGGCTTTGCGGTCACGATGCTGCTCTTTCCGCTGTTCGTGCCAACGTTGATGTGGAACAGCACGCGCGGATTCGGCATGAGCTGGTTCGCGGCGATGGCGAAGTTCGCTTTGGTCGGCATCCTGCTCGGTGTCATCGTGAAATTCAGCTTCGATATCACCGACCAGTTCGTCTCGAAGATGGATCCCAATGCGATGACGGCCAACGATGCCTTCGCGGCCATCATCATCGCCGGCGCAATAGCGCTTTTCATGGCCTTTACGATCCGCCCCCTCGCGTCCGCCCTGACATCGAGCGGCGCCGCCGGCAGCGGCATGGCGGACATGATCGGCGGCTTCATGATGTCCCAGATCATGTCGAAGTTTTCCGGTGGTGGGCGAGGCGGCGCCGGCGCGAATCCGGGTGCGGCGACTGCACTGACCGGTATCAGCAACACCCAGACTGCTCACGGCGCCCAGATTGCGCGAATCGAGCGGGCGTTGTCCTCGGGCGGCGCTACGAGCCCTTCAGGCATGTCGAGCCCATCGGGCGCCGGGCAACCGGGCGGCCCAGGCGGCACAGCGCCTTCGAGCGGCGCATCTGATGGAGGTCAATGGTGAGCGCGATTCTTCAGAAATCATCCAGAGCACGGAATGCGTCAGCGCCTGACGCACTGCCAGCTGAATCCTATGAAGCGATTCGCCTATCCCGGAATCGGGCCTATCTGCTCGCGCTGGTAGCGTGGCCAATCGCAGGCCTTGCGCTGGCTTCGATGGCCTACGACAAGGCTAATCAGGCGTATGTGCCACCCGTGGTGCTCACCCTTGACACGCACAACCACGTTGCAAAAAGCGAGATCGGCACACCGGCGGTGCTCAGTTCGAAAGATGCCGTGATCGAAAGCGAACTTGCTCGATACGTTACAGAACGTTACACGCTCGATCGCACGTTTCGCCAGGACCATATTGATTATGTTCGGCTGCATTCAGCCTCGGACGTGGCGGACCGCTTCAACCACGAGATGGATGCGAAGAACAGGGACAACCCGTACTACAGCATCGCCGATACGACAGTGCGCCGGGTGCGGGATGTTCGCGTTCGGATTCTCGACCGGGACGATCACAAAGCCGAAGCAACTTTCACGACCTACAACGACGGCAACGGCGACAGCAAGACGGTGTACTGGCACGTGCTGTTCCGCTATGACTTCGTGAAGCAGGCACTGACGCCGCAGAACCGCTACATCAACGGGACGGGCTTCATGGTGACCGGCTTCGAGCCGAACACAGAGCCGGGAGCGCTGGCCCCATCTGGAGGTTGAGATGCGAACAGTCAGGAGCGCCTTGACGGCAGTGGCGGTAGCTGCGGCGCTGTCGACCGTGGCTCATGCAGTAACCGCTGCTGATCCTGTCCTGCGCGGCACGGAGGGCAACGTGCGGCGCCTGCCGTACATGCCGGACCAGATCTACGACCTGACGGTTGCTGACAGGACCTTGCTGGCCATTGACTTTCCGCGCGACGAACACATCAAGGCTATCGCGCAAAGCACGGCCCCGGTCTTTCATGTTCAACGAACGGGCGACACGCTGCAGGTGACGGCAGACCGGCCGGGCGAAAAGATGGGACTGAACGTCACGACGACGCGCGGCACTTACCACCTGCAGATAGCGTCAATCGACGATGCGTTGCGCGCCGCGCATATCGTGCATTTCGTGACGCCCTCGGCGTACTAACCACGAGAGGGAACGACATGAAAACGATTCGCCACGGCATGCTGGCATGGTCAATTGGGATTGCGTGCGCCTGTGTGGGTGTGAATGCACAGGCGGCGAAAAATCCGCGCTGTGTGATCACGGACAACCGGGTATGCCAGCTTCAGTTCGATCCGAACCAGGTGTATGAAATCACCGGTGTCTATGGATACGCGACGACGATCGAATTCGCGCCTGGGGAGAAGATCCTTAACAAGGCGATCGGCGATTCTATCGGCTGGCAGGTTCTGAAGTTTCGGAATCATCTTGTGCTCAAACCGGTCGAGCCGGATGCGAGAACCAATCTGACGGTTACGACCAGCAATCACGTCTATTACTTCCGTCTGTCCAGTTCGAAGAATCCGGACCGCGCGACCTATGCGGTGCGCTTCATCTATCCGGCTGACGGAAACGATGGGTGGAGCGACGACTCGGGCGGTGTCTCCGACACATCCTATGCGCAACCTCGCATGGTCAACAGGAATTATCAGGTGTCGGGTGACGAAAGTTCGTTCGGGCTGCAGCGTGTGTTTGACGACGGGCAGTTCACTTACTTTCTGACCACGATCGGCAAGCCCAAGCCGAGCATCTACGTAGTGGACCGGGACGGGACCGAGGCGCTTGCGCCCATGCGCAGGGAAGGGCCGTACCTGGTGGTCGAGCAGATGGCTGACAAATTCACGCTACGCGATGGCGATCGCACATTGTGCGTGGCGCGCACGACGCAGGCTCAGGCGACGCAGGCGCAGCGTTTACCCTGGGGAGGCGGAAATTGAATACGCCTGACAACCCGAATGATCGTCCGCATGACAGCGGGCCGCCAGGCGGCGAGCCGGGCGGTGCAGGCGACAGCCTGAGCGAGCGCCGGCGCGCAGCTGATGCGCTGCGGCAGACGTCGCTCGCGGCCGATCCGGCGCGCGGCCGGCGCCAGACCTTCTTTACGGTCGCCGGCGTGATTCTGTTCCTGCTGTGTGCCGGTGGGTTCTACGCGATGAAGCATGACGCGCCGGCGCCGTCGGGCAGTTCCGACAAGCCGAAGATTGACGAAGACACAACGAAGGCCGCGCCGCTGGATGCTGGCCGGCAGAAACTTCCGGCGTCGATGGCGGCAGCCACGTCGGCACCAGCGTCAAGTTCGGGCGTTGATCCGGACGAAGCGCGACGGGCTGCGGAGCGTCAGCGTCAGGCGGCCGCAGCAGCCGAGCAGGCACGCAGAAAAGCCGAGGCAATGCATGAGGCGCGGATGAAGTCGGGTCTGTTTGGGTCAGACACGGGGGGCGATGGGTCGGACGATGCAGGTTCTGCTTCCGCTGATGGTCAGCAGAGTGAGACAGGGGTAGGCCGTCGTTCTGGCGGCGACGGGCCGAACGACCCGAATTCGGCCTTCGCGCGCAGTGTTTCGAGCGCGGGCGATTCGACGTCGAAGGCGCAAAAGGTCGACAACCTGCAATGCAGGATGGAGCCGGGCGCGATCCTCGAGGGCCACCTGGTGCCACGCATTATCTCGGACCTGCCTGGCTCAATCACAATCATGCTGGATCGGGATGCTTATGGGGAGCAGGGCCGGATTCCGCTGTTGCCGTGGGGCACGCGCATTACAGGCAAACCCAATTCGTCCGTGCGCAAGGGGCAGGAACGGACTTTCATTGCGAGCGCCGTCGCCTTGCGTCCGGACGGCGTCAAGATCCATGTCGACTCACCGGTTGCCGATCAGCTCGGATCGGCGGGCATCGATGCCGAAGTGGATAACCACGTCGGCCAGATCCTCGGCATGAGCGCAGCGTTGGCAATCCTTGGCGCGGGCGCATCGAATTACGGGGTGTCGTCCTCCGACCGCAATAACTCATCTGCGATGTACCGCGAGAACGTCCAGTCGTCGATGGCCCAGTCTTCGCAGCAGCTGTTGGGGGGCTACGTCAACATCCCGCCGACACTCAAAAACGACCAGGGCACGCGCGTGCGCATTCAGGTGGAGCACGAACTGGACTTTTCCGACTATTGCAAGCCGGGCGGCGAGGAGGATTGATGGCAACGGATCTCTCGCACGTTCAATGTGAAGCCGCAGCTAGCGAACTGCGCCGCCAGCTGGACGACGCGGTTGCCGACGCGTTGCAGGCACAGATCTTCAGGGACTTCACCCGGGATGGCGGACGGTATCTGATGCTCGCACAGGCGAAGCTTAAGGCCGTCGCCCGCCAATGTTTCGATGCGCAGGTGTGCCTCGATCGACCGGCCGTGCAGCAGGCCGGCGCGGTGGCTCGCGCTGAACGCATCCGGGGGCGCTGACATGTCGATCGTGCCGGCATTCTTCAATCGCACTGCGTCTATCCGGCCACTCTTCGATGACGCCGATGTCTCGGAGATCGTGGTAAATGGGCCGGGCGCCGTATGGGTGTCCAGGCGGGGCAGGCGCTTCATGGAACGGGTAGACACCCCCGTTCTGACTGAGAGCACGTTGCGGGACTTTGCCGAGCTGGTCGCGCATCACTCGGATCAGGAGACGGACGCGAGGCGCCCGCTGCTTGCGGCCTCGATCCCCTCGGAACTGACGGGAGAAGGTAATCGCGACTTCCGGATTCAGGTGGTTCAGCCGCCCGCTGTGCCGCCCGGCACGATCGCGATCGCGATCCGCAAACCGTCGACGCTCGATCTGACGATGCAGCACTACATCGACACGGGAGCCTTCGATCGGGTCAATGAACCATTGCCCGATTCCGAGGACACGGCGAGGAAGCTGTCAATGCTGTATCGCGACGGAGATTGGGCCGCCTTCCTGCGGCTCGCAGTCCAGACGAAAAAGAACATTGTGGTGAGCGCGCCGACTTTCGCCGGCAAGACCGAGCTCATCAACATGCTCCTTAAGGAGATCTCGCCGCACGAACGGATCGTCACCATTCAGGATGCACTCGAGCTGAGGCCGCCGCAACAGAATGTGGTGCACCTGGTGTATTCGCGTGGCAATCAGGGTACGGCACAGGTAACGCCAGTTGAATTGATGGAAGGGGCATTGCGGCTGTCGCCAGATCGCGTGATCCCGGGCGAACTGCGCGGCGCTGAAGCATACGTCGCACTCGAAATGCTCAATTCCGGTCACGGTGGCTGGATGACGACGCTGCACGCAACGAGCCCCGAGCACATGTTCGAACGGCTCGCGCAGATGGTCATGCGCTTTGGTTCGACCTTGCAGCGCGCCGAGATTATTGACTATGCCCGCAGTCTCATCGACGTCGTGGTGCAGATGCATCGCTATGACGACGGGGTGCGGGGAATCAGCAAGGTGCTCTATGTCCCGCATTAAATTGCCCTTCGCGCCACTGGCGGTATGCCTGATGTTGCCGTCCGTCCACGCATCACAAGCGGATACGCAGGCCGTGTCCTCATCGGTTCCGGCGTCCTTTGTCTCTCTGGCCCAAGAGTGCGCCCCTGACGTTCATCATGCGCTGCTGGGACGCGTGGCGACAGTCGAGAGCAGCGGCAATCCATTCGCGATCGGCGTCGTCGGTGGCCATCTTGCGCGACAGCCAAAGAACCTTCCGGAAGCGCTGGCCACCGTCAAGGCACTCGACGCGGGTGGCTGGAATTACAGCATGGGACTGGTGCAGGTCAACGTACACAACCTGGCGCGTTACGGACAGACCGCAGAGAGCATTTTCGAGCCCTGCACGAACCTCAGGACTGGTGCCGCGATTCTAAAAGCGTGCTATGCCCGCGCGAAGCCGCAATTTGCGCAGGCTGATGACGCGGTACGTGCGGCGCTGTCCTGTTATTACAGCGGCGATCTGACGCGGGGCGCCGCCTATGCACAAAAGGTGGCGGCTGCCGTCCCGGCGTCCGGTGTGCAGGGGGCGCAGCCGATTGAGGTCGTTCCAGACGTTCGCCCTGCAGGTGGACCCGCACGACGCGCGGCGGCACGGCCAGGGCGCGCCGCAAAGTCCGCGGCCAAAGACGACTGGTTCACGACCTATGGGGACGACGATGAAGACGGTCAGCTCAATGGACAGCCCAATGGACCGATCAGCGGCCAGCTCACCGGCCAGGTGAGCGATACGCGCAGGGCAGTGCGTGCACCCGGAGTGGTCGATGATCAATAACCGGTACCGGCTACTCGCTGCGGCCCTGGTGCTGGACGGCTATGCCGTCACGGCGGCCGTGGCGGCGTCGCAATGGTGGCGTCACTTGCCTGGGGCCGGAGTGCAATTCGCGGCGCTCATGGTGCCGATGTCTTTTTATCTGATGGCGCGACTGATGCGGGAGAGCGGTGTCTGGATCCTGCTGCCGCCCGTGGTTGCCTTGATGTGGCTGGCTGCAGTGGCCGCGTCGCCGCTCTGTTTGCTGGGTCTGGCCGTGCGTAACACGTGGGGTGCCTGGCGAACCATGAGGGTCGGGCGCAAGGCGCTTACCTGAGAAGGAGGTGGGGTATGACGATTAAAAACGGAAGCAGGCTGATGCTGGTCATGTCGGTGCTCGCTGCTGGTGGTCACGCCGGCATGGCCCGTGCCGATGACGACTACGGATGCCGCATTGTGATCTGCCTGGGCAACCCCTCATCGAATGGCGGCCCGTGGGCGCCGTCTACCTGCGGGCCGGCGATGGATCATCTGATGGACGATCTCCGCCACGGCCGCGGCTGGCCGCAGTGTAAAGACTCGGACATGAGCGTCCGTCAGAACAACACGCGGTACGATCCATGCCCTGCTGGCACAACGGCCGCGGCGGCCGGTGCGTGGGTGGCCGAAGGGCAACGTAAGGCCGGGGCCCGTCCATATAGCGGCATGGGTGGTTTCGCACTTGTCGGAACGCCGAAGCCTTCCGTGGCGGATCTCAACAGCGGTTACGCGTATTACGGGCCGCAGGCCTGTGTGGGCAGCCAGGTCGGTGCATATCACGTGTACGGCGATCCTGCGGTTGATGCGTCAGCTGTCGGCTGGCGAAACGCGCGGGACGGTGGTGGATACGACGGCGATCCAGTCACCGTCACGGTGTATGACCACATCGTCTGGCAACAGCCGCAATCGCCGAACGCGGTCGACGTGTACGAAGCCGGCCAGTTCCAGACACGAATTCATTACTAACAGGGTGGCGTGGATGACTTTCGCGGCAGCGCATGGTTGGACACGGATTGGTCCGTATGAACTGGTTCATCCGACTGGATGGCGAATTGCCAGTTGCATTATTCAGGGTAAGCCTGGACACATTCTTTGGCACGGTGGCGAGACGCAAGGAAATTTTTCTAGTGTTGACGTGGCCGTCGCAAAGCACGTCGAGTTATTGGGTCAGGGCCGGTGAGGGCGAGGATGAGCAGACTCTACCGTTCTCTCAGTTCTGCAGCCGTCACGTCGGCCCTGGCGGTTTTTGCCTTTCCCTTTCTGACCTACGCGAGCAGTGTCCAAGCGGCATGTGTAGCCCCTGACGGTCCCGCAATCGACACGGGTTTTTCGCCGGAAGGTTCTGCCGAACGGCTGGTTCTCAAAGCCATCTGTACGGCCCGGCATTCAGTGCACCTGTCGGCGTACAGCTTTACGTCGCCGGCGATCGTGCAGGCGCTGATCGACGCGCATCGGCGCGGCGTTGACGTGGCGGTGGTTGCCGATCGGAAGAGCAATCTTGTCGAGGATCGCAGCGGCAAAGGCCGCATCGCGCTCGATCTTCTGTCGGGTGCGGGCGTAGGTGTCCGGACGATCGACGTGTATCCGATCCATCACGACAAATTCATGGTGATCGACGGTGAATCGGTCGAGACGGGCAGCTTCAATTTCACGACGTCGGCCGCTAGGTACAACAGCGAAAACGCCGTGGTGATGTGGCATGTGCCGGTGGTCGCGCAGGCGTATCAGCAGCACTGGCAAAGCCGGTTTAACCAAGGGCGCCCCTGGTCCGGGCAGGCGTCGAACTGACGGAGGTTTTTATGTTTGAAGACACCGTATTGCGGTTTAGCGACAAGGAGCGTCAGCAACAGCTTGCGGAGCAGGAACAGGCGCTTGCGCAGCGTCGCGCGAGCCTCGAGGCGCGTCAGAAGAATCTTGCATACCGGCAGGACTGGCTTAAAAGGGAGCCGCACGCAGTCGCGCAGGCGGTCGAGCGCGAGGACCAGCAGCGCCGTGAAGACAGGCAGCTCGCGACCGATGCCAAGGCGCTCAAGACACGCTTCGGCCTGAAGGAAGGTGATCTGATCGACACGGCCGCGATGCGGGGTGCGCTCGAGCAGGCGTTAGCCGAAAAAGAAGTCGAGCAGGCGGAGCGGGCCGAGCAGATTACCGATCGGGCGTCGCTTCTATCGGGTCTGAGCAAGCTGGCGCTGATCGATGCGAAGAAGACCGCCGAGATCCTGCATGCGAACAAGGATCTGAATGTGGCGCGCGAATGGAGCCGGCAGGAAATTGCCGACATGTTCGCGAAAGCGCAGGCGCGCGTCGACGACAAGGGCACGCACACCTATCCCAAGACGCTCGATGGCTGGGCGAAATCGCTGGAAGCCCGCAATCGTGAGCTGGAGCTTGCCGAGATCAAGCTCGATGCGCAGGAGCAGGCATTGCGGGCGCAGGTGCGCCGTGCGATCGAGGGATCGGAGAAGTCCGCAGCGCAGCCCGTCGCGGAGCAGGCCGCGCAGAAGGCCGCAGACCGCACGGTCGAAGTAACGGCAGGCAAGGCTGTGGCAGCGGGCGCGAAAGAGAGCGTCAGTATTGATACGTCGCTGGAGACCTTGAAAGATCCGGCTAAATTTGCGGCGACTGTCGATACGGTCGCGAGGACCTCGGCGGTCAGTGCGGAACAGGCCAAAGCCACACTTGAAATGCTGCGCGAAATGAGGGAAGCCAACGCGGGCAGGGCGCCTGCAGCGGGGAAACCTGACAAGGCCGCGATCGAAGCTGCGCGCAATGCGTTCTTCTCGCGCGGCAGTGGGAAGAGTATGGCGGCCGTCGGGAAGGTAACAGAGAAGGCCGCGGAGAAACCGACGGCGGAAAAGTCGAACGTCATCGAAATGGGCGCCGGAAAGCGAACGCTGTCCGTTGCGCCAGTTGGGAACAGTGGCCAGCCACCGGAGGCAAGGACGTCCGTCGACGGGGTTGCGGGTTTCAGGAAACTTGGCCGGAACAAAACGAAGGATGCCGCCGACCGGGGCGCTCCAGATGCCGGCAATTCGGCTGACGCTGGCAAGACGCAGCAGGCGGACGGTGCCCGCGTCGTGCGTGCAGAGACGGGCCCGCGTAAGAAATTTGCGGAGTTAAATGCGCATGAAAAGCTTGAGCGTCGCGCCGAGTTCTTCGGGAACCTGCGCGAGTCGGCCGGCTTTACGCGCGATGGCAAGCAGGCAGTCTCGGAGCGGGCCAAGGAGGCCGTCAGGCCGGGAAAGCAACGTGAAGGGCACGGGATCGGCTAAAAACATGCAAAAGCACGAAATCGTGATGATGCAGTGGGCGGGCGCGGTGCTCACGCTCGTTCTTGGCCTTTGCGTGTCCTTCACTTTGGCAGGGTATCCGCCGCTGCCGTTTCCTGCGGGGATCATTCACGGCTTCATGGCCGCCGTGCATGATCCCCTGCTTTTCTGGGGTGCTGTGCCGGGTGTGGCTCTTGCAGCGGGTGCCGCATGGGCGTGCCATGAATACCTGTTCAACGGCTTTGAAGGCTACCGGTACGCCAGATTTATCCGTGGCACGAAGATGGAAAACCGGCATCAGCTGAGCAACCGGATCACGCGACATAACAACCAGTACCGCAAACAGGCCGTGAAGCATGGCGATGCACCGCGCGCGCCAGTCGCGGTGTGTGGTGTCGAGATGCCGACGGATCTGGAAACGCAGAACCTGATCATCGTGGGCGCGCCCGGCACCGGGAAGAGTCAGGCAATCAATGGCCTGGTCGCGTCGGCACTGCACCGTGGTGACCGCATGGTGGTGGTCGATCCGAACGGTTCGCTCATGTCGCGTTTCTATCTGCCTGGCGATGTGGTGATCAACCCGTACGACGCTCGATGCGTCGGCTGGTCGCTGTTCAACGAGGTCGATCACGGCTTCGACTTCGAACGCCTCGCGCATTCGGCGATTCCGCCTCAGAACGGGGATCAGGCCGAAGAATGGGCAGGGTATGCGCGTGCAGTGCTCGCTGACACGATGAACAAGCTTGACCAGGACGACATGCGCGACATGGTGACGCTGACGGATCTGCTTGTGCGTGAGCAGCGCCCTGTGTTGCAGAAGTATCTCGAAGACACGGATTCGGTGGGGTTCTTCGCGAAAGATGCAGACCGGGCGACGGCCAGCATCATCTTTACGCTGAACAGGTACATCCGGCCACTGCGGCGCATTCCCGATGGCGATTTCTCAATCCGGCGCTGGATGGGCAATGAAAACGGCGGGAACATCTGGCTTACGTGGCGCGAGGATCAGCGCACGGCGCTGGGTCCGACGATCCCGGTTTGGCTCGATCTGATCTACGCGATGATCCTCAGCGAAGCGCCGACTTTCGACCGGCGACTGTGGGTATACAAGGACGAACTCGCCTCGCTCGGCCGCCTCTACAGTTTCGAGGCTGCGGTCTCGAAGGGGCGCAAACATGGACTGTGTGTGGTTGGAGGTGTTCAGGATCTCGTCCAGATGGACATGCAGCTGGGCGAACTTCCCGCGAAGGCTGTGCTGTCGTGCTTCCGCAGCCTGCTTGCGATGGGCGGCGCCAATGCCCTGACGACCAGACGCATGTCCGAGATGATCGGCACGCACGAAGTGGAGCGCCATCCGATCGGCGTGCAGGGACAGCTGCGTATCAATACGCGCGAGCGCCGGCGAGAGTCGGAGCATGTCGTCACGTCGTCGCAGATATCGAACCTGCCCGACCTGAACGGCTACCTGAAATACGGCAAGGATTGGCCTCTTGCAAAGATCCGGTTCGGCGCGCGCGACTATCCGGTGCGTGTGCCTGCTTACATCGAGGTACTCCGGCGCGACGTTCTTCCGTCAACCGCTGTTCCCGAAGCTGTTAATCCAGCGCCTGCTTCGCAGGGTGAACCCTGGGCGAATGCAATCATCATCGGCGCGCCCCTTCCTTCAACGCAGTCGTAGAGACATCGACAGAGGTAACGCCATGAGCGAGTTTCGATTCGACGACGTGATTGTTGCGGCTGATGCCGGCGACCTGCAGACGTATCTTGCCGATGCGCACGGCGAGAAGGTTCGGCCACTGTGCATGTGTACGCCGGTCGGCGTCCCGATGTATGTCGCAAAAGTCGGCGCACACTATGTGATCAAGCGCATGCCGAATACGGGAGGTGCACATGCGCCGGACTGTGCGTCCTACGAGCCGCCGGCGGAACTCTCCGGACTGGGCGAGGTGAAAGGTGAGGCTATTCGGGAGAACATCGAGGACGGTATTACCACGCTCAGGCTCGATTTCAGCCTGTCGAAGTCCGGTGGTAAAACGGCGGCGGCACCTTCAGGCGTAGCGGCCGACACG
Source organism: Paraburkholderia sp. BL6665CI2N2 (assembly GCF_004366535.1). Lineage (NCBI taxonomy): Bacteria > Pseudomonadati > Pseudomonadota > Betaproteobacteria > Burkholderiales > Burkholderiaceae > Paraburkholderia > Paraburkholderia sp. BL6665CI2N2. The sequence continues at coordinate 255,728 of NZ_SORC01000003.1, read as the reverse complement.
GTTCGCACAGACGGCGCAAAGCTGACGTTGCGCGGCACCTTGCACTACCTCTGGGAAGAAGCTGGGCTGAATCGCTGGTATCCGGCGATGGAGGGCAAGCGCAGATGGTACGTCGTGCGCAAATTTCTGCTGCAGGCTGCGGCCGGCAAGGTGTCCAGGGGGGAGCCGCTGGGGCGGTCACTGTATGTGCCAGAGTCGTTCTCGCTGGAGCATGCGGAAGGCATTGCACAGCGCCGCATCGCTCACATGGCAGAGCTGGCCATCAACAGGAAAGCCCGCAAACTGATGATCGCGATCGGAGAAGTGAAGGAGATTGTGGAGTCGCGCTATGGCTTCAAGATCGTCGCAAAACACCTTCCTGACTTTCCGTTCATGCTGAGTGAGGATCTGCATCGGCGACTGCAGAAGCGTTTTGCGAATGAACTGGCGCTGTGGGACAGCATTGAGGAGGCGCACCTCGTGTTAATTGCAACGTTCGGGCTAAGTCCGACCGGGATCGCAACGATCGAGACGCTGGCCCTCATGGTCGTGTCGTCCAACTGGATTCCATTCGAGCACGCTTACGACAAGCTGATGCTCGATGCGCTCACGGCGCACAAGCGCCGCTTCGTAAAGGGCCTTCGTTACAACCTGGAGGAAAACAAGCCGCTCGCCTGCGCGGTGCTGGCTGATGTGTTACCGAAGCCCGTTGCGCTGTATGTGCAGCCGCCCGGCGTGGAACAGGAAGACGAGGATGCTTTGTCGAGCTTGCTCGACAACAGCGATATGCCGTCATGGATCTGGCGTGCCGGCGAAGAGATGCCGGAGTTGCCGCCGCCGTCGTTGGGTCAGGCTACGAAACCGTTAGGCCGTCCAGCCGATGCTTTGGACGAAGTCTATGCGTCCGCGGGCGCATCGTCATCGAAACAGGAGACTGCAAGGTGAGAAGCGGCTTGCTGACTCCGCATCGACCGGAAATTATTTCTATGTTCAGCAGGAGTGCATAGCGCACGACAAATCGGAACTCACAAAAGAAAAACCCTCGCCTGGCAGCGAGGGTAGTTCTTGACGACAGCCAGCACCGAAAAGAGTGCTAGATGCATCAACTTCAGTGACTGAAGTCGATTCTAGCAATTACTCATTCGGTGTCAAGCGTCGTCGGTGAGCGTTTGATCGCAAAAGATGAGTGACCCATGAATCGACGACTTCCCAAAGGGGCCAGACGGTGCCTTTCCGTTCCTGACGCAATGTCTGCGACACTGCGCTCGATGAGGCGACGCCGGCGAAGGGCGTTTCGCTGCCCGGTTTTCTGATCCTACGCTGCATCTGCCCCGGAATGTCCGGTCACCTGCATGCTCGTCGGGTCGCGGCACTCCCGCCCGGGCTACCCACCCCTCCGAGGACAGGGGCGGGCGGGATTCCACGTGTGCTGACCGAACTCATGCACCGCCTTGGACGCTATCTCGACGCGCCGGATGACTGGTTGCCGAGTCTGAACCGGGCAAACGGCTCGACACGCCAGCAACGGACTGAACGAAGCGTTGCCTGCGTGCAGCTGCTGCGCGCGAGTCTCAAATACCTCGATCTGGTGACCATGCGCGTAGGTGTCCCGTCAGTGGGACGCGGGATGCAGAACGTGACGCTGCGCTTTCTCGCCGGGCAAGCCGGGCTTGATATGCGTCGTGCGGAGCGCGCGACGCGTGACCTGCAGGCAGCGGGGTTGACCTCGGCGCGATCACGCTGCGAGCGCGGGGAGGACGGTAGCTTTAAAGGGCTTGCCGCAATCAGATATCTATCGGAAGCACTGTTTGGCGCATTCGGCCTCGCCAAGTGGTTGCGGCACGAGCGCAGCAAGGCTGCGCTGCGCCAGCAACTGCGTACAGCCGCTGACGCCAAACAGTGCCGTCGCAACACGCGCGAAAATGCGCGTGGCCAATTGTGGCTCGAAAGCCTGAAAAATCGCGTGTCAAAATGCCCCGACCCGGCGCGGTCGGCGCCGGATGACGGAGACGCCGGTCTTGCCGCCGAGTTCGAGCGCCAGGTTCAGATCCGGGCCGGCCAGATCAAGCAGAACAATCCTTCCCTCGACCGTGACGCTTGTTTCAGGCTTGCGCGCCAGCAGCTGGTACCTCCCCGATAGTTCTATCTTCACGTGTTTTCTCTGACGACCCGCTTGCCGCGAGGAACGGGCACGTCCGGATGGGCCGTGCAGCGGCCGACTGGCACGGTGAGCGCGTATCCAGCACATCCAAACGCAGAAATCCGCAGCATTGCGGTGTTCGCGCGCGTCGTCGGGCAACCTTGTCCACATCAACAGTCATGCAAAGTCGAATAAGTGTCGGGGCAATCGAGCAATAAGTGTCGGTTCTTAATCACTGTTTCTTTTCACTACTTTCCAACGGGCATTAGCGATCAGTCGCGCGAAGACCTGCTTGGTGAGTGATCCCTGGCAGTTGCGGTAGTCCGTCACGCGATCGACGCGGACATTGGGCGGTATTGGTGGCGCGTCGGGCAGTTGCAGGAAAACGACGAATTGGGGCTGCTGCCTACGTGCACTCCACAAACCGTGGTGCGGGATCCGCTGGAGGCCCCACGGTAGAACGTGGCTCAGAATGCGGCGGGTGATCTGTAATCGCCCCCTTTTTGATGACCCGCTCACGACAAGCGGTGGCGGCGTACGAAAAGGCCCAACGCGCGACGGGCGGTCGACGATGGACCCAACGGCGTTTGCGCCTACATAGGCGCGCAAGGCTCATCTCGGGTCCCTCATCAATGCGCTACTGCTTGATGACGGCATTGATCTGCCGATGACGGATTCGATGCCGCGCAGGGGCTTGCCGCTTGCGAATGGAAAGCGCAATTCTCGAATTCCGCAGGTCGTCGGCCTAATAAACCATGCTACGAATGTGGTGGATGCCCTGCCCGATCCGGGGAAGATCTCGCCGTTGTCGATCGGCAAAAGAGGACTAGACGCAACTAACTGTCAGATCTCTCTGGCGACCGCGCCGAACATCAAAGGCAGTACCGCAGCGCCGGGCGGGCGCCTGAGCTGGCTCCGGTGCAAATGGCGCGGGGGCGAATCGGTTAAGGTGTGGGGCCGAACGAATTGAGAACCGACGATGAGCAAGCTGAAGGGGCTGGACGAACTGTTCGCCGGCCGCCACTTTGACCGCGATGTGATCATTCTGTGTGTTCGCTGGTACCTGCGCTACAAGCTTAGCCTGCGCGATCTGGTCGAAATGATGGCGGAACGGGGCGTGGCGCTGGCGCACACGACGATCCTGCGTTGGGTGCGGCACTTTGCGCCGGAGTTCGTCAAACGGTGGAACCGCTTTGGCAGGCCCACTGGCCAGTCGTGGCGTGTCGATGAGACCTACCTGAAGATTCGTGGTAAGTGGGTTTACCTTTATCGAGCGGTTGATCGCGCTGGCCTGACGGTTGACTTCATGCTCCGTGCAAAGCGCGACGTGGAGGCAGCAAAAGCCTTTTTCAGGAAGGCGATCAAACATCAAGGCCAGCCACCGAAGACCATCACGCTTGACGGCTATGCGGCCTCGCACCGCGCCGTGCGCGAGATGAAGGCCGATGGCTTGCTGCCTGAGGACACGAAGGTCCGATCCTCAAAATATCTCAACAATCTGGTCGAGCAGGACCACCGCAACGTCAAGTCCCGGACGAAAGTCATGCTTGGTTTCAAACGTTTCAGGAACGCAGCGATCACTCTCTCAGGTATTGAGTTGGTACATCGTATTCGCAAAGGCCAATTCAGTCTCGCGAAGCTCGGCCTCAAAGATACCGCTGCGCCCGCAGTCTGGGAGGCCGTCCTGTCTGTTTGATTAGGTAGCCTATTTATAACAAAGTCTCGTCTGCACCGCCTATCTGCACCAGAACCCCCAACGGGCCGTGGATCTTCAATCGCGCTCCGCTGACCGGGGACGCAGTTACGGAACTCGTCGGGCGGGCTCGCGCACGGCGCGGACACTCCACAATACCAACGAGGGCTCTCTAGATTTATCAATAACATAGCGAGGTTGGGCAGTATGAAACGCACTTGTACCAGTTCAGGTACCCGGCATGCCTGACTGACATTGCCCAGTTGCCACGCCAGTTCGAGCATGCCGACCTTGGCGCGGATGACTTTCTGTTCCTGAGTCATGGTGGACTCCATGCGGTTCGCCGCGCGCGTCGCCGCTTCGGACTACGTCCTCCGCGCCCACGCGCAACAGCACCAGAAACCGACCACTGTCAGATTTAGTCTAGGCTATTGCAGTTTAGGACTACGGTGAAGATGGCGCGTCCGCGAAAAGATCTGCAAAGTGCTTCTCAACGTCGATTATTTGAATATCGTGAGTTGACAGCCAATCCTGATTGAAAATAGTGTCCAAGTACTTCGTGCCACTGTCGCACGCTAGTGTTACGATGCGCGATCCTATCGGTGCTTCGCGAGCCACGCTAAGCGCCTCGTAGATCGCCCCCCCGGTCGATCCGCCGACCAGTAAGCCATGCCGCTGGGCCAAATGATGGCAAATCGAGAAGGCCATGTCGTCTCTCACTTTTCGACCCGAATCTATTACGTTGTAGTCAATCACCACGCCCACTTCCGCGCCTTCAGGCGTGCCAGTGCCCGATTGGTGGTATTGCGCACCCTGACCGCCAAAAATGACACTTCCAGCTGGTTCAACACCAATTACTTGGATGCTAGGAATATGCCGCCTCAGGTGACGCGCAGTACCGCAAAGCGACCCACCGGTACCGATAGCGCACACAAGATGCGAAATTGTTGGGCCGAGATCGTCGAGCAATTCAGCGGCTAGCCCGACGTAACCGGCAGAGTTAGCCGGATTGTTGTGTTGTTCAGTCCAGTAGGCGTCCTCTTCCGCCGACATTCGCATAGCTTCTCGGTCACGTACGTCCGTGGCTAGGGCACCATCGCCACTGCCAACCGTCCGGACGTTGCTGCCCAATGCACGCACGGTAAGGATCTTATCGGGGCTAGCATGGGAGTCCATCAATGCGGTGAAGTTGATTCCGCGTACCGCTGAGATCATGGCCAACGCACTCGCCGTATTTCCTGATGAGGATTCCACAATGTCAACAACGGCCTCATTTGGGCGGCTGTTGATCATGCTTAGCGCCATGCGGTCCTTCATAGAGCCAGTTGGGTTAAACATTTCCAGTTTGAGATAGAGATCGATCTCACCGCCGCGTAAAGAGATGAACAGCAGCGGCGTGTTTCCGATAGTATCAAGGATGCTATTAACGATCATCTGTTTATCCTCCCTTTGAGGAAGTTTTTGTCGACTACTAAATGCCATCCGACCGGATGCCGGAAGCGGGCTCTTTTGAAAACGGAGTGGGTAACGGGGCTCAACGGGCATGCTCGTTAAAGCGCGATAAGTCGAGTTTCCCGGCGATGAGGAACAGGACAGTACGCATGGTTTCGAAGCGAGCGTACCCGCGTGCTTTGCGTTTGGCGGCCTGAAACAGGCCGTTGATGGCTTCGATGAAGCCGTTGGTCTGGCGCGTCTGAGTCCAGGCAACAATGCCCTCGAAGTGTCGGCGAATCAGTCGCGCGACGTCCTTCATCGGTTCGACCTTCGAGCGCATGACATTCGTACACCACTGGTGCAACATCGCCGACACGACATTGATTTGCTTGCGCTCGAGAATGTCGCGCAGCTGCTCTCGGTACAGCCACGCCCGGGCCGTGCGCTTGGTGGTGTACTGACTGACGAGCGCCTCGAGGTCGGTCAGTTGGGCGAGATTCAGTTTGTTCGCGTCTTTGAGCAGCGTCCAGCGCAAGCCTTTGAGTTGCGGGTCGACCTTCTGTTGCTGCCTGCGCACCGTGTCGAGCGCCTTGGACGCGTGAGCAACGACGTGAAACTTGTCGAAGGTCACTCGCGCGTCGGGCAGATGTTCATTGACGCCTTTGATGAAAGCCGGCGACATGTCGATGCTGACTGAGCAGATTTGTTCGGACGTGCCACGGTGTTCGCCCAGATAGGCCGCAAAGCGTTCAATCGTGCTGGCATCCTTGCCGGTCGTGGCGAACACGACCCGCCGCGCCTGCATATCGGCTACCAGCGTCAGATACTCATGACCGCGCCGATACGAGGTTTCGTCAATCGCCACTGCCGTCACCTCAGACAGGTCAGCCGCCGCGAGTGCCAGCTCCACATACCGCGAACAGATGGTGTGTACTCGATGCCACGACAGGTTGACGGCACGCGCGACAGCGGCAAACGGCATCTGCTGGGCGAGCATCAGTACAAGTGCCTCGAACAGCAGCGTAAAGCCGCTGAGTTGACCGACCCAGTCAGGTTCGACCAACCGCACGGAGCCATCGGGCAAGCGCACACGCGGCACCCGCACTTCCAGGAAGCACTCGTGTTGAAAGAAATTCAGGTGACGCAGACGCTTGATTTGCGTGTCGTGGACAGCATGCTCACCGGCAACTCCAGCATAGGCAAACCGGGTGCCCGCGACGAAGTCCACGGCAATGGTGAGTTGATGCTGGGCGGCATCAAAGTCAACGCCTTGAACGTACCAGGGCGCGGTTATTCCAAGAGCGGATTCGAACAGTTGATTCGTCATGGTTGCTTGTCTTGCGTGGCTGGTTGCCGCATTCTGCCGCAACCAGCCACGGCTCAGCTTATCAATTCTGGGCGCCTCAAGGATTCGCTTCGCCGGCCTTACGTCCGTCCTTCACCCGCCAAACCTACCCACTCAAAATTCAAAAGAGGCGGAAAGCGGTTATCCTTTTTTAGTACGAGAATCTGGTGAAACGAATTTTCATTCGAATCCATTGATAGTCGGCGGTGTCGTGAAGCTGACGAGATCGCTCGGGGCAACGCCACCCCAGATTGCCAGCCCGCGCCACGGAATGATGTCGGATTCCAGACAACTGCGTCCGGCAAGAAAGTGATGCGTCTTATGGCGGCACCGCTCGCTTCTTCGCCGCAGAACAGGCACGAAACCGCCACCAAACCAAGTTTCCGAACCATGCCATCAAGAACCTCTGCGAATCGACTGCCTCCAAGATTCCCGACGTCGGTCACATCGAAGGCACAGATCACACACGGGTCGAGAAGTGGTCGTCCTGGCTACAGTAGGACCGGGAGCAGGTGGTACTGCAGAAAGCTTTGATCTGACGACTCGGTATGCGCGGTTTGGGTCACTGCAGCTGGGTGTTTCGCTCCGTCCCGAGTTCATGAACAAGCACATCTGGCATCCCTTGCCGATGTCGATGCCACCGGGCGTCAGGCCGTTAATCCGCGGACATTCCAAACCGCGAGCTTGGTTCGCCTTCGGGACGGATTCAAACGAACGGGCAGTTCCAACCTTGCCGGTCAATACGGGAATGCGTTTAGCATCTCCGATGCGGTCGACGTGAATCGTCACTTTATGACATATGCGGAGACTGTTTTCATAATTGGACTTTGCAGGACCGGTCATTGACATACGCTCCGCGGAAGTCAAGTTCACAACGGCCGAAATTATCTCCCTCGGTCGATGAGGCGTCAGCCCCGGCGCCAGCCACTGCGGCTGCTCGCAGGAACGAATTGGACTTGCATGCCTTAGGCGCAAACTGGACGTGACTGTTCCTATAGCTTTCGCGCAATTCGTTCCGCTATTGGAGGTAGTTTTTGGTGGGTTGGTCTGGATATACGATACGCAACGGCGGTTGGAACCCGTCGACCCAAGCCTTGGTTCGGATTGGCCGTTCAGCAAATCGCGCATCCACTTGCTGAATAGGGGTTCCGGTCTGTCGACAAAGTATTCTTGGATCATGGGTGGTCCCTCATCTCAGGTCATCTAGCTCGATTGAGCAGCTTGGCAGTGTGATCTTTACCCTGTGTCGAGTGGTCTTGAAGCTCATCAGATTCCCGGAGAGGCCAGCCTGGATGATTTGGTCGACAGCAACGGGCGCAGGATCGGACCAGTAGGTCACGTCCAAATTTGGATCATCGTAGGAAAGCAGGATGCACGGAATATACGATAGGCTTAGTGCCTTGGCGCAAAAATGGCGATGATGGCCATCCATGACAACAAGATGGCGGTGTTCGACCAGAATGGGCTCGGTCCACCGCCCGCTTTCGGCGATCATTTTGGTTAGCGTGCTAGCACGGCCGGGATTAATGTTCTCGCTTGGTCGAAGTTGCGGCACAGGCACTTTGACTACGGTGTAACTAGAAATTAATTTTGCGGACGACAATGGCTTCACCTCGGTTAGTAATGTGTTCTCGGATAAACGGCTGCATGTATCGTGCCATATTAAGAAACCTTATAATCAGCATCGCTGTTGCAGCGTTGGGCCGGTACCGCTATGGAGTCGCATGGATGGCAGTATTCGACCGGTGCACTCCGTAAGCGGCTCGCGTCCGTTTGGGGCACGCGGCACATCCGCTCATACATACGGTATATATCTGTGGCGCGAAACGGCATCGCCATCCAGGTTGATCGGAAGCCTTGTCGGGATGATTGTCGGACAACCGCCACGTCCTCCGTCTGCTTCGTCGCATTTGCGACGTTACGGAGCCCAGCTTGGGTTTCCTGCTAGCCGCTCGGTACATGGCGCGCCTCTTGCGACTCTCAACTTACTGAAGCGTGCCGTGGCGACCGGTCACCGACTCTCGTCCGTGCGAGATACGGCCGATTCACGCCTTGAAGCGTCGCGGCGCGCCCAAAGCGAGGGCGTACGTCGCCTCCACAGAATACGGAAACGGGCAAAGCCATTGGATTTCGCAGGAGTTGCTCCACGGGACTTTGAAGAGAAGATTGGTTTGATGCATTGTGGTGTGGTTTCTATGCTTTGCCACCGTCCTATGGAGTTCGAACGTTTCGCTTGCTCCGAGCTCTGTTACGCACGGCGGTCGAACTGTCCGATAGTACGTTACTTGGTCGCGATTCGACGGTAAGCATTCGGCTTAGCGAAAAATTACTTCCCAAGGCGCAACTGCACGACTTTTATAAAATTGGCATTCGGCACGGTGCGGCCGGATTACAGATTGCCCATTGTGGAGCGATTTTTGATTGATGCTTGATTTATAAGCGAGTGGAATCCAAAAAACTCCTTTCGGAAAAGCACGATCGGCTATATTTTGACTTTAATACTGAATGAGCGTACTCTGGGAAAGAAATGTCTAATGGAACTGTAGCGCACAATCAGGAGGATTTTGAAAATCCTCGAATCGTTGAGTTGAGCGACAACCTATCCGGCGCCAGTTTTTTCTTTATGAAACTTTTGCCGACACGGTTCATGCTGGAATGGGCCGCGGAGCAGGGACTGTTGAAGCCGTGCACCACCATCTGCGAGTCTCCTTCTGGTACTTTCGGTCTTGCGTTGGCGATGTTGGCTGAGAAATATGGTTACAAACTCATATTGATAAGCGACTGGACGATTGATCCACATCTTAAAAGGCGCCTTATCGAGCTTGGTGCGCATGTAGACATTGTCAATGAACCAGCGACCCGCGGGCGACTTCTGCAGGCCCGGTTAAACAGGCTGGCCCAGTATCTGAAGGAGCTCCCCGACGGATTTTGGCCGTCACAATACTCCGACTCGGTCAATTCACTCGCTTATAGGAAATTCGCGGACTTGCTAATCGACAGAGTGGGAAAGCTTGACTGTTTGGTAGTTGCCATTGAATCAGATTGGTCAATGTGCGGTACAGCTAGATTTCTAAGAGAACAATTCCATGAATTGCATGTCATTGGTATCGATACTCCAAATTCTGTTTTGTTTGGGCAGCCCGGTGGAGATCTAGAGGATGGCAGCGGGCTAGGCGGCGAAATTGTTCCTGGCAGCTTAGATCACCGTCAGTTTGATGAGGTTCATTGGCTGACGGCCGCAGAGGTGCTTGATGCAACTCGTCGATTACATCGTGAACACGCTCTGTTTATGGGCCCAACCAGTGGTGCAGCATATAAAGTGGCCGATTGGTGGGCACGTAAGAACCCTGGCAAGAAGGTCTTGGCGATTTTCCCCGACGAGGGGAGCCGCTATGTCGAAACCGTCTACGACAATGAAAAGAACAGGCTCTCATCCATAGGCGGCTGGTCCGAGCAAATTCGGCAAGAACCAACGGTTGTGGTGCCAACACAGAAATTGAGTGGCTGGTCGCGCTACGCTTGGGGGAGGCGAACCCTCGATGAGGTTCTTTCTGGCCTTATTGAAAAGTCGTCTCCGATCTGTAGCGAGTCCCGCCAACAGTCGACGTTCCTGCACGCAGGCAGACGTACTCCAGAGGGAGTGTCTCGAGAGGCTACTACTGCTGTCATCGAAGCAGGTGAAACGAGGCTGATAGCATTATCTCGCTTTGACGGGGGCACCGTCGCCCATCTCGCACTGGAGCATGAGCAAAGTCAGTTTGTGGATCCGTTGTACGTGGTGTTTTCGGAGCTAAAGACCAGCCGAAACCTCGAGTTCGAGCACCCGTTTTCAATTGCGGCCCGGAACGAAATAGTTGGTTTTTTTGTCCTCCGTGAAAAGGCCGCGTTGCCGGATTGGGCACCGTCAAATGTCGTGACGTTGCACAGCCTGCGTATCGGTCGATCATATCAAGGCAATGGATACGGTAAGGCAGCAACCAAACTGGCTGCTCGGTGGATCGCGTCGAACCGACCATCCATCGACCGACTCATGCTTGCCGTCAATGCGCGCAACGTGCTAGCCAGAAGCGCTTATCTTAGCTCTGGCTTCCAAGACACAGGCGGTACATACTGCGGCCCAATTGGTATTCAAAACATTCTCGAATATAAGGTTGGGTGAGAGAAATGCGCGCTATTTCGTCGAATTCGGCGCCCGACAGGTCGCCAGTAGCAGAAGAGACATGTTAAATGAACGAGTCTTTAGTAAATGTTGAAATTCTAATTGGTTTGCCGCGTGAAGTGCCACGTCACATGGATGCGACAGAGCGCCTCATTCTTCCTGCATGGTTGACTAGGTGTTCCGCGAATGGAGTGGCCGACCTTGACCGCACTCGCGGTCCGTATTGCGCATTCTGGGGGACAGCTGAATGCCTGGAACGACGATAGCTGGGGCATTGCACGAAAGGATTCGAAAAGAGATAAAGCGGCGAGTTGCGGAGCATCAATATGAGATGGGGGATCGTTTGCCGTCAGCTTCCGAACTTGCAAAAGAATTCGGCGTAAGTTTGATAACCATAGCACGCGCATTGTGCGATCTCCAGTCCGCCGGCGTCGTCGACGCGGTGCCCGGGCGTGGAACTTTTGTGCGAGAGAGTCGACGATTTGTTTTTGATATTGAGGACTTTTTATTTTCGAATTTCAAAGATGAGTCGCGATATACTCTTGAACGATCGGTTACAGCAGCCTCGGTGACACGAGGGAAAATCGCCATTCCGATTTTACGCGAGTTTGACACGCCAAACGAAACTATGCGCTGTGTGAGAAGTATGATAGCGGTCGACGGAATGCCGACCATTCATGACGTTCTTTACGTGCCACTTTGTTTTGGCGATAAAATAGTTGACGAACTTGAGGGAAAGTCGGTTGGCGAGGTGCTGCGTGGACAAGGAGTACAGTTCGACGAGGTGAAATTGCTTGTAGGCGCATGCCCTGCGTCGGATGAGGCGAAGGTTACATTCGGAATCTCTGACGGATTCCCGACGCTCCGACGCGCATATCAGCTAATGACAGACAACCCATCGCTCTCGTTCTTTGGAGTCTCGGAATCCCCGTTTGATCGTCTGGCATTTGGTGTCTCCAACAAAACTGATCGAGGAATCTCGAGCAGATGATGGCGCAAGCGAATGAGAGCAATTCCACGTGGGTATCGAGACTTCGCTCGAACCGGATTGCAGCTTGCCGAAACCGGCCTGCCTGCAACGAGTGTAGTCGTAGCCCTTGTCGGCATGGACCTTATCAGGGACGTTGTCTCGACCGAACGCGTTTGACTGGGACTGCACTCTGGCTGCATGACCGGAAATTTTCAAGCTAGTTGTCGCCTCAACGAGTAAATTTTCAGGCGGCCTTTCTCTCCTGGTTAGGGCGTTGCGGGGCGACACCCTGGTTGTCAATGCTATCCGGGTTCAGACGCACGGCATCTACACGCTGCCAGTTGCGCGTGCGTCCCTTCCATCGAAGCGGGTTGCGCTGCCGGGCGCTCTCGTAGAGCGCTACGCGTCGATCAAGAATGTCCTGGTCGAGGTTGGCATGACGCTGCGCCGGCGTCACAAACCGGATCGCACTGTGACGATGTTCGTGGTTGTACCAACGCACAAGTGCGCCCACCCAGGCGCGTGCTGCAAACAAGGTGTCGAACGCCTTGAGCGGGTAAGCGGGCCGGTCTTCCAGGGTCTTGAACAGCGACTCGGAATAAGGGATATGAGCCAAATCACATATTCCGTATAGTACTAAACCGCTGACGCGGTAGGGGGAGGTGGGCACAGGTCTATGGCTGGCGTTTCATGAAGAGGGTTGTCTGACGCTGAACCCCAGCGAGGTGGTGAGCGGTGTCGCCAGGAGCAGTATGTGAACGCCCGGTTGGGCATTCCACCCACTGCTTCCAGGAGGCTCGCCATGACACCACTGCGCCAACGCATGCTGCATGACATGCAGATCCGCAACCTTGCGGATAATACCCAGAAGTCCTATCTGATTCAGGTACGCAGTTTCGCCCGGCACTTCCGCCGCTCGCCCGAACTGCTGGGTCCCGACGAGATCCGGGCCTGGCTCGTCTACCTCCTCGAAGAGCGCAAGCTGGCACCCGCCAGTCTCGGCGCAACGATCGGTGCACTGCGTTTTCTTTACCGCGTGACGCTCAAACGCGACTGGAGTGACGAGGACTTTCCCTTGCCGAGGACGCCGTTCCGACTGCCAGTCGTCCTCAGCCTGGAGGAGATCACCACCTTCTTCGAGTCGATCGCCAGTCTCAAGCACCGCACCATCCTGATGACCGCGTACGCCGCCGGACTGCGGGTGTCGGAAGTCGTGCATCTGAAGGTCACCGATATCGACAGCAAGCGCATGGTTATTCGTGTGAACCAGGGGAAGAACCATAAGGATGGCATGTAATGCTCTCGCCGAGGCTACTCGAGATCCTGAGGCTGTACTGGCAGGACGCCCATCCGAAGGAATGGCTCTTTCCAGGCAGCATTCCGGGGCGGGCCATCACCCGCCATGCCGTGGGCGACGCATGCGGGCTTGCACGCAAGCGCAGCGGCATCACCAAACCCGTGACACCCCATTCTTTGCGACACGCGTTCGCCACGCATCTGCTGGAAGCCGGTACTGACGTGCGCCGGATCCAGCTGCTGATGGGCCATAGGTCCCTTTCGACAACGTCCCGGTACCTGAAGTTGGCCACCAGCACTGTGTGCGCCACCACCAGTCCCTTCGATCTGCTGCCGCACCCTGCACCCATTCTATCCCCGCCACCTGCGCCCGAGTACTTCTGAGCGCAGTCATGCGGCCGGCGCTCGAAGTGGCGGACATTTTCCGCCAGTGTGGGCCCAGTTTTCGGCTATCCCATGCCGAGGGGCTCAGTCGTGTACAGCGACGCGTGATGAGTGCCATCGAGCTGTGTCGTACCGCAGCGCTTGGCGCCCATCTCGAGCAGTGCGATGCATGCGGCCATCAGCGCATCAGTTACGACTCGTGTCGTAACCGGCACTGCCCGAAGTGCCAGTCACTCGCCCGCGCGCAATGGCTCGAACGCCGGCATGCGGAGCTCCTCCCCTCGACCGAGTATTTCCATGTCGTCTTCACGCTTCCCGAATCCATCGCCGCTCTCGCGTTCCAGAACAAGAGGACGCTCTACGATCTGCTGTTTCGCGCCAGCGCCGAAACGTTGCGCACGATCGCCGCCGATCCGAAGCACCTGGGCGCCGAGATCGGCTTCCTCACGATCCTGCATACGTGGGGACAGAATCTGCAGCATCACCCTCATGTGCATTGTGTTGTGCCGGGCGGCGGCATCTCCCCGGACGGCGAGCGCTGGATCGCCTGCCGTCCCGGCTTCTTCCTGTCCGTGCGGGTCCTGTCACGGCTCTTTCGCCGCCTGTTTCTCGAACAGCTGCGCCGCGCTTATGACGCCGGCGGGCTGCGCCTGCACGGTCAGTTCGAATCCCTGAGCGATCCCGTCGAATTCGCAACCTGGCTTGCACCCGCGGCACGGGCGGAGTGGGTGGTCTACGCCAAGCCACCCTTTGGCGGTGCCGAACACGTGCTCGATTACCTGGGCCGCTACACCCACCGCGTCGCCATCTCCAACAACCGGCTGCTCGCCTTCGACGGGCACACCGTGCAGTTCCGCTGGAAGGACTACCGGCACGAGTCCAGACAAAGGACCATGACGCTCACGGCCGACGAGTTCATCCGTCGTTTCCTGCTGCATGTGCTGCCTGACGGCTTCAAGCGCATTCGCAGCTACGGGTGGCTCGCCAACTGCCACCGTGCCGACAAGCTCGCCACCTGCAGGCAGATGCTCGGTATCGAGGCTCCCGCCGCTGCCGCAGCCGAGCCCCGGGAAGACTACCGTGACCGCTACCAGCGACTCACCGGAAAGTCACTGCGCGACTGTCCCGTATGTGGCAAGGGACACATGCTCCGCATCGAAGACATACCCGGCAGCCTTCCACGAGCCCCGCCAGGTCCCACCCATGCGCGCTAGTTGCCACCGCACCTGTTTCCGTACACGTTCGCCTTTCCTGACTAGGCCAACGCGGCTGCACTCGTGCCTTCGATCTGCTCGCGCACCAGCGTACTCCAAAATGGCGGGTGATTTGCCAATTCACCCGCACATTCCCGCTTCCTTTACACGTGATGCTTCCCACTCTCTCCGGAAGTCCGTGTGTGGTCGCCCCTGCAAGACATCACAAATTACTGCGGCGGTCATTCAATGCCCATAGCGGCCACCGCCTGTGGAGCGGTTTAGCACAAACATTTTTTTGATTACCGGTCGCGGATCAGGTCCGACGACATGGCGATGCGCTGGTTGCCGCGACCGCCAACCAAAAAAATCTCTGCTCAATGTCTTCAACGACATTGGCGACACGCCACGGCCATGCATATGCTTCAGGCTGGTGTAGACGTCACGTTGATTGCCTTGTGGCTTGGCCATGAAAGTACCGCCACCACCCATATGTACATCGAAGCCGATCTCGCCATGAAACAGCGGGCACTGAACTCCATTCAAGCACCGCAATTCAAACAGCACCGGTTTTGTCCGCCGAAAGACATTCTCGACTTTCTTGACGGACTGTAATTATGCTTGCTTGGTGGGTCGCCCTCATTAACCGTACAGCATGAACGTATTGCGTTGCTGAAGCTCCTCAAGAGAGACGTCCGGCCCCAGGGCGGTCGGACGCACGACTGACGGCAAGGCGCAGAAAGTAGGACTCTGCATAATTCGGTTACGTGGATAAGAGCGGGACATCAGGCCGTTTGCCACCGCGAGAAAATCGTGGCTCTTCAGCGATACGGTCGACGGCGCGAAAGCGAGCGCGATGATCTACAGCTTGATGCTCACGTGTCGAGCCTGTGGCGTCGAGCCGCATGCCTATCTGCTGCACGTGCTGACCGAACTGCCGCAGCGTGCTCCGGACGCCGATATTAGCGACCTACTACCGTTCAACTTCGCCAAGCAGCAGCCCGTTACCGGGTAACGCACGTCGCTACCGCGCTTGGCCGAAGTATTGGCCCCACTGTTCCGAGTCGGGATCGAGTCGGCGCACGATCGCGTCGTCTGCCCGCGTGATCAGTCGTTCCAGCATCTGACGCTTCGTTACCGAGTAACGGCAAGCCAACCGTGTCAAAGCAAGATAGGCTTCTGTACTCACCCACATATCCAGACGTCGATCACCGTTGCCGTCCTTGCCTGCCGTCTCGCGCCTTGCCCGATAAGCCGCTTGCCGCTGCGCCGTCGTTTGCGTCATCTCCCACCTCCTCACTGTCGTTACCCGGTAACTATCGATGTGAAACATGTTACCCGGTAACGCGAGACCTAACGATGTGTGGCAGATTTGGCGCTTACAGAACGGCCTGCTCAAGCAGCTGACCAAGATGCTGGTGGAGCGTGCGTTAGAGACGGAGATGTCCGAACACCTGGGCCATGGCAAGAGCGAAGCGGTGACCAATGCCACGGGCAACACCCGTAATGGTCATAGCGCCAAGACGCTGCAGGGGGGGGGTGGCGAGTTGCCGCTCAACATCCCGCGCGACCGTCAGGGGGCGTTCGAGCCGAAGCTGGTGGAGCGCCATCAGAGGCGCTGGACGGGCTTCGACGACATCCTCCGCGGCGCGCCGGTAGCGGACTATACGAGCCCGCCAACAATTCGTCGCGTATCGTCGTCAATTCATGCTGGAGATTCTCCTCCATCATGCGCTTGCTGACACCGTCCACGCCTGGCGTGCGAGCCCCGCTGGGAGCCAGCGTAATGCGAGCCGCTTCGCTCAGCCACCCTGTCGGCAATCAGTCTCAGAAGTCGATCGAACTTGCGTTCTTTGTCCTCCGTCGACCATGTCGGCAGTTTGCTTTGCCTTTCACTGATTATCAAAGGTCTTCACCTCACTATGGTCAGCTAATCAACCCAGCAAACCACTTCAACTGCCTCCCTTCGCCATGTAGCCGGCTTTCCCGGCCTCGGACTAGTACGGAGGCTCCGCCAGCCTGCATATCATCGGGGGCACACTCCCTTGACATTTATGCAAGCCTTCCCCAGTTCACATGCTGGACTCAGCGCACGGGCGAGGTTGCCTATCGCAGTCTTTATCCTTGCTTGCCGCAAGTCGTCGCAGACACCACGGTCTAGCTGCGCGCGCTCCGTGATTCCAACTGGCCGGCATACATCTCCAGCCAGCGTTCGCGGCACCAGTCCATACGTATGACCGGTGCCGATCCGCGTCCTGCCTCTTAAGCGGTGTAGGCAGGGGTGACGATTCAACCCTCAGATGCGTTTCAATAGGTTCGTGTCCCTCAACCGTCCCATGCTCAGCCTAGAAGCTCATCTTGGCGTAACCGCTTCGCCGCAAGCTCCGTTTCCCACGGACTTCGTCACCTTGCCAGTGTCCAGCAAGTCACCGCCGCTTCGGCTCACTTTCTCTCGCAGCAGAGAAAGGGCATGCCCCGGTACCGCAACTTCAAATCTACCGGGTCCTGCATTCCAAACATGCTCAAGCAACTTCACCCCCATGTGGGCGGGCTACGTTGGCTGGGCGTACTGTACCCCCGGCGTCACAATAGATGTCGCCTCTGAATTTTTTAATATGAAAAACTCAGAGGTGCAGATTGAAGGCCAAACAGACGTATTCTGTTGAATTCAGGGAGCAGGCACTCGCGAAGGTCCTGCAACGCGGCAACCGGTCCGTAGGAACGGTTGCCGCGGAACTGAACATGAACGTATTAACCTTGAGGAAGTGGATCCGGGTGTCTAACGCCGCAAGCCGCAACACGGGGGCAGTCGATGCACGGCGCCCGGAAGACTGGTCTTTGGAAGAGCGCCTGCTGGCCTTGCAACAGAGCCATGGACTGAACGACGAAGCACTGAACGCGTGGTGTCGCGAACGGGGCCTGTTTGTCCATCATCTGTTCCAGTGGCGCGCGCAGTTCTGCTCTGCCGGCGCCGCCGGCAGCCCACGCGCAAACGCCTCAGAGGTGCGTGAGCTGAAACAGGCCAATGTGCAATTGCAGCGCGAACTGAAGCGCAAGGACCGCGCACTGGCGGAGGCAGCCGCGTTGCTCGTGCTCTCAAAAAAGTATCAGGCGCTGTTCGGGGGCGAGGACGAATGACTTCCCCTGAAGAGCGCGCGACATTGAACGAACTGATCAGCGAGGCGACCACAGCCGGGGCTCGCCAGGCACGTGCGTGTGCCATGCTGGGGCTGAGCGCGCGCACCGCGCAGCGCTGGCAAGGCGGCGGTCCTGACGCGGTCGATGGCCGCACCTTGCGCCGCCATGAGCCCGCCCACAAGCTGTCTGCAGAGGAACGCGCCGAACTGCTGGCGGTGGCCAACTCAGCCGAATTCGCTCATCTGCCACCTAGCCAGATCGTGCCTCGCCTGGCCGACCAACAGCGCTACATCGCCTCAGAATCGACGTTCTACCGGGTGCTGCGTGAAGAGAATCAGCTTGCTCATCGGCGCAGTGAACGACCAGCCCGCGCCCGCAGCAAGCCTCGCGCAGTATGTGCCGACGCGCCCAATCAGCTGTTTAGCTGGGACATCACCTACTTGCCGACGACGGTTCGTGGGCAGTATTTCTATCTCTATCTGTTCATGGACGTATTCAGTCGGATGATCGTCGGCTGGCAGGTCTATGCCGAGGAAAGCAGCGTGCTGGCCAGCGAAGTCCTCAGGGACCTTTGCGCACGCGAAGCGATACAGCCCGACCAGGTGATTCTGCATTCGGATAACGGCGGTCCGATGAAAGGTGCGACGATGCTCGCCACCCTGCAGGCTCTGGGTGTCATGCCGTCATTGAGTCGACCGGGCGTGAGCAACGACAACCCGTTTTCGGAATCGCTGTTCAAAACACTGAAGTACCGGCCTGCTTATCCGCTCAAGGCCGTTCGACACCCTATTTGCCGCGCGCACCTGGGTCACCGGGCTGGTGCGCTGGTACAACCACGAGCATCGTCACAGCGCGATCCGCTTCGTCACGCCGGCACAGCGGCACGCCAACCTCGATCAGCAGATTCTGGATCGCCGCGCGACGCTTTATGAGGCGGCAAGGCAGCGCAACCCTCTACGATGGAAAGGCCCCACGCGAAACTGGACGCGCGTACACACGGTCTATCTGAATCCCGATCAGACCGACAAGTCTGAACTCATTCGACGCCCCCACCAACAGGAGCAAAAAGCCGCCTGAATCCATTCGTTGAGGCGACATCTAGCTTGAAAATTTCCGCTGTATGTTTCTTCTATTCGCCAACGCTGCTGGAGCGATCGCCAAACTGCATGGCAGCATGACGTCATAAAGTACATTGAGAAATAATTCGTTGTAGGTGCCTTCGAACTGACTTACCGCCACCGACCGCAACCAGTGACATAACTAGTGCGCTCGGTAGCAGACCAAGAAAAACGCCGCACCAGACCCCCGGTCCTGAGACCAGGTCCACGCCACCTAGCCGAAGCCGATGCGTCGAGAACCCGTCTCCCAGAATCGCAACACCTATCCACAGGCTAATTATCTGCATAAACATGGGAAACGCATTAATACCAAGCGCACGCAAAGCCGCGGCGGCACCAGTTTGAACGCAGTCGACGAAAATCACTAATGACAGGAAGATCAGAATTTTATTTGAGGCCGCCAAAACTTTCTCGTCGGCCGTATTAAATCGGAGGACAGCGGCTCCAAAAAGCATATATAAAATGCCAAGTGAAAATCCGACTGCGATCGTGATGAAGATCGCTGTTCTTGCTTTGTGGAGCGCTCCAATTGGTCCTTCGAGCCCGAATGCGTGACTGACCTTGACAGAAACTAAAACTGCGAGGGAAAAGATCACCGTATAGCCGACGTTATAGAGATTGGAGACGATTTGATGCGCACCCAGCTGGTCGGCACTGAACTTGCCTATCAATATGGCCATGTATCCGAACGCTGTAACTTCGGAAAGCGTCGAAAATGCAACGGGGAGGCCAGTTCTCAGGAGAGCCATCAACTCAGATGGTTCTCGAGACAAAACAAAATCAAATCGGAATAGGGAAAACCGTCTATCGAATAGAAAAAGAAGTGTAGCGGCTATGCACATAATATAGAAGGCAATGGTGGTCGATAGTGCACAGCCAGTTAGGCCAAGGTGGAAGTGAGGGCTGTCGACCAAGGCCAGAGATAGGGCCACTTTTGCTATCAAACCGACACCCTGCAGTAGCGAAATATATATTGTGGCCCGGACCGAGTTCGCGATGCAGGCGATAACGCGAAAGAGAGCAGACGGCAAAGCACTAAACGTGAGAGTGTCAAGATAATCTTGAGTTGCGGCTACTAGATAAGACGATTGATTTGACCAATGATGGATTGTCGAAAAGTACTTCAAAACAAAAAAGACGAATATAGCAACAAAAAATCCCGACGCAAAGCCATAGTAAGCGATGTGTTTTAGTGTTGCTGCGGACTTCTCCGCTATAACCCTCGTGGCGTTTATGGTGATCGAAGAAAAAAACGCGGTCATGGTTACAATAAGCGGACCGTAAATCGCGTTCCCCAGTGCCAGGCCACCGAGTAGATCTGGCCTGCTGTTGCCGACAATAAGGGCGTCGGCAACAGAGTAGGCAACTACAAGCAGTTGCCCAACCCAGATTGAAAAGAAGAAGGAGAGATCGCGCTTCAAATTGAATGAAAATGATTCACGTTCGGACACTTGAAATCTCCGGCGCCAAGAAACCCTGTACCGTGAACGCACATGCAAGGCGCTGTTCTGCGATCGGTTTCCGGCGGTTGTACTGCTTTCTGAGCGACAACTCGTTCGTGCTGGATCAAACGTTTCCGACTGAGCGCCCATCCTTCTTCACAAAATTTCGAACGACAGGTCGCAGAGAAGTGCCCGGCTAAATGCAAACGAATTCCAATGTGCAGCTCTGACACCGGCTGCCAGCAGAGACAGGCAACAACCGGGCCAACTGCGAAAAAATTCAACAAAGTTTTCCGCTTGCATACAAATTGTTGGCTAGAGCACGGTGGCGCACCCGGCTAGGCACCATTGTGTCGCGAGCTCGACAAAGCCCATATCTGCGGCAAGGCTGTCCAGTTCGCGACATATCGGTAGGTGGTCTGAACGTGCCGCCTTATCTACAGCCCGTATCTGCGCTACGTGCTCTCAACGTTGAGGACCTCAGGATCAGGTCCGTTCTCAATATCCAAGCTCAAGGCGCTGTCCGGTCTCCGTCGCCGGTGGAATTCGGCAGGAAGCCGTCCGACTTATCCATGGCTCCATTCAGCGAGAGTTGGCGCCTCCACCAAATCCGCGGCGGTTCACAGCTGCCGTCGGATAGCTCGGCGGTGCCTCCGTAGCACATGCGACAAGTGCGCATGGTTTGTCGCAAAGGCCACCACTCGCAATCAAGAAAGGTCTCCACATGACTGACCTGGCTGGAGTTTGGTCATCCTTATGCTCATGGCACAGAAGCGGCACAAGGATGGACCGCGCAGCAATTCGCGATACTAATTGAGTGGCAGTTTCAAGGTGAAGGGCAACACAGAGCTATCGGATAAAGCGCCTCGAGCGCACGGCCTGCCAGACCTTCACCTCGTCACTGACGGCGTCGGTGACCGCCGAGATCAGCGTCGGCGAGACCTCCGTGCCATACATTTCTTCCAGATGCCCCTGGATCTCGCGCACGCTCAGGCCACGCGCATACAGCGAAACGATCTTGTCGTCGAAGCCCGTCCAGCGCGTCTGATGGCGCTCCACCAGCTTCGGCTCGAACGCCCCCTGACGGTCGCGCGGGATATTGAGCGGCAACGCGCCAAACTCCCCCTGCAGCGTCTTGGCGCTATGACCATTACGGGTGTTGCCCGTGGCATTGGTCACCGTTTCGCTCTTGCCATGGCCCAGGTGCTCGGACATCTCCGTCTCTAACGCACGCTCCACCAGCATCTTGGTCAGCTGCTTGAGCAGGCCATTCTCGCCTACAGGTCTTCCGGCTTCTGGTAATTCGCCAGCAGGCTGTCTGCCAGCTTGACGAGTTCCGAATCAACTGTTGAAGGATGTCAGCCCGGAACATATCGTCCAGCAAGTTGCGCAGCGTCGCTGGTACGAGCGGCTTATCTCGCACATGAATGAGAACCGGGCTTGGGGGCGGTACCGCAGCCTGCATCGATCTATGCTGGATGCGGTGGAGGACGATTTCAACACTGTGTTCGGTAACGCATTCTTGGCGGCCTATGACGCGGAAGTCGAGCTGTATCGGCAACGACGCAAAGAGTCAGCCCAATGCTGAAGTTGACCACCGCACAATGCTCCCATGCTGGTGAGCGGGCCACAAATGAAGACGTCCTTGGGGTACGCATCCGCGAGCACGACGCATGCTTCATGCTTAGCGATGGCGTGGGCGGCGAGACGGGGGAAGGACATGCTGCCAAGTTGGCCATGTAAGCGGTGTTTTCTCCACACTACGGAAGAAGCATGAGGAGCGGCGCTCTTCTAGAACGGCATATCGTCGAAACGCGGCGTGGCTAATGACCGTTTCACGGACTTTAGCCAGCCCTTAAGTTGCTTGACGTCGTCGAATACGAGCAGGTCATGTTCAAGGGCGTGGAGGCTCTCCTGCAGCGAGAAGATATCAGCGGCAAGATTGCGCATGATGGTGCTGGGCGACACGCTGATGAAGGGCGGAATTCCGTAGCTGTGCTTGAATCCGTTCTCGACATGCAGGATTTCGTGGTCGAGTTCACCGGCCTGTTCCTTCAGAATCTTGTTGTAGTGTTTCAACCGGTCTTCGCCGATGTGGTTGATGGCGCTTTGGTCGATATGTTCCAGCTCCAGCTGCAACTCAAGTAATTGCAACAGGCTGTTTTTGCTATATGCCTGGTTGGCCCTTTGCATCAGAGCGGTCTTCCGATCACGCTCCTGCGGGTCGGTTTCGCGGTCGGGATGCAAGGCGCTGGCCAGTTTTCGATAGACCTCGCGGATGGATAAGCTCAGTTCGGCCTGCTCAACTTGTTCTCGTGCCTCTGCTGCGAGTTGCCTGGGCGTCTTTTTTCGTTTGGCGCTTCGCGCTTCCCGCGCCTGGTTTTCGAGTGCATCTTGTGCCTGCAGCTGTTCCATTTGCGCATGGGCGCGCTGCAGTACATCCTCGGGAGAACTCAAATCAACGTCGTCGCCCAGCTCGACCCCGAGCATGGCCTCGAGCGCCGATTTCATGTCGTCCCACTCGGCGGCGGCTTCACTGTCAAAGTCAGATTCGCTATATCGGTTGTAAATCGTTTTAAGCTCCAGATCATCACTCTGGGCGACCAGCTCACCTGCCAAGTCGCTGATCAGGTCTGCAATCGTGCGCCGCTCGGATTTGGTCAGCCCCTTCTGACCGTACGCCTGGTCCAGGCGATGCACGAGCTTGGTCCGCAAGTCGATGGAAGTTTGCTCAAGGGGAGCGAACTCGCTTAGATATTTCCGATGGAAGGCAGGCAATGCAGCCTCCCAGGCACGCAGCCGGGCGCGCCGCTTTTCGATCTGCTTGATCAGCGCGTTGAACGCCTTTTGCCCCTTCGACAGATTAGACTTGTCATGGTCGGAAGCAATGCTGATGGACCTGAGATTTGTCCTGGTCATGGGATGATTTCCGCTGGTTGATGCGAGAGCGAGCACCCCGTTATTTTAGCCGAGGTCGCGATTGCACCGCGTTGGCGCCCGCGCGGCGAGAGCGAGCACGCGCACGTTGCCGACCGATGATCGACTTATACCGGAGCTCGTGGAGAACGCGGACTGGACCCCAGACTGGGGTGCTTCAGGGGTGGGTTGTAGCGAGCGTCCCTCGTTTGGCGAAGTTAAAAGGCAGCAGGTCGCCGATGTCAGCCCCGGGCGCTCTTTGCGGTAGCTCGTTGAGCACATGATGCAGATATGCATAGGGCTCGACGTTGCAGGCCCGGCACGTCAGCACGAGGCTGTAGACCATGGCGCTCGCCTTCGCGCCCGCAACTGTGTCAGAGAAGAGCCACGAATGTCTCGCCGTTGCAAATGACCTGATATCTCTTTCCAGAATGTTGT
This sequence comes from Paraburkholderia sp. BL6665CI2N2, assembly GCF_004366535.1. NCBI lineage: Bacteria > Pseudomonadati > Pseudomonadota > Betaproteobacteria > Burkholderiales > Burkholderiaceae > Paraburkholderia > Paraburkholderia sp. BL6665CI2N2. The sequence continues at coordinate 232,083 of NZ_SORC01000003.1, read as the reverse complement.
TATCCACGGGGGCACGCCCATCGATGACGTAGCGGCTTAGATATTTCCATTGGTTTCTCGTATAGCTGATCGCCTTGCCCAACAGGCTTTCAGGCAGAACCTGGGGCGCCTGTGTGTCCAGCCATGCCTTGAGCGCTTCCAGCAACGGCACGCTGTGCTGCTGCCGCAGCCGGTAGGTGTAGTCGGCTCGCGTCTCGCCATCGGGCAGTTCTGCCCGGGCCAGGGTCTCGACCTGATACAGCGCCTTGAAGTACTCAAGCGCCTGCAGCGCGCGACCACCGGCTTTTTTCTTCTGCCCCTTGTGCGCGTCGACAAACAGGCGCCGCGAATGGGCCATGCATCCGAAATGGGTCACGCCTTCGAGCGTGCGCCAGGCGCTGTAGCCGTCAGTCATGAGCATGCCTTCGTAGCCAGCGAGAAACGCTTGCGGATATTGCTGCCCGCGCCCGGGTTGGTAGTCGAACAGCACCACCGGCTGCTCGCTGTCCCCGGCACTTCTGTACGTCCACATATAACTCGTGCTTTGCGGCGTCTTGCCTTCTTCCTTGAGAACCTGCACCGTCGTCTCGTCGCCGTGAATCAGCGGCTGCGACAACAGTGTCTGGCGCATCGCTTCGTACAGCCGCCTGTAGTGCAGCTCGGCAGGCCTGATGATCCAGTTCGCCAGCGTGCCGCGGCTCACCGCAATGCCAGCACGGGCCAGCGCGTGCTCCATCCGGTACAACGGTGTGCCGTCAACATATTTGCCGGTTGTCACCGTCGCAATCATCGCCGCGCTCGCGCTGCTACCCGGCAACGGCTGCACGGGCATCGACGCGATTACCATCGGCGTGCGTTCGGCGTTGCGCTCGCAGTGGCGGCACGCGTATTTGAAACGCACATGTTGCAGCACCACCGCCTGGATCTCGATGTGCAACTGCTCGCTCGTCTGTTCGCCCATGCGGTGGAACGCGTTCTGACAGCATGCACAGATCTTCTGCTCATCGGACAGATCGTACTCGATGCGCCGGCGCGGCAGCGCGGCCGGCAGCGGCTTGCGTCCCCGCTTACCGTGCTCGGATTTGCCAACTTCCGGCAGTCCCGTATCGGGCAGCGCGAATGCGCCATCCGGATCATCGTCACCGGGTTCGGTCGCGGCGATCTGCTCGGCTTCGTCGAACACGCGATCCCTGAGTTTTTCGCTGCTCGGCGCGAAGCGCTTGAGCTGCGCCAGACGGAACAACTCCTCGAGTTGCCCGATGCGTTGCGCCAGTTGCTGGTTATGGGACTGAAGCTCGAGAATGCGCGCGATCAGCGCCTCGGGGGAGAGCTGTTTGAGATCGTCCTCAGCGGACGGGGGGCGGGCGTCGCTATTCATGTGCCCCACGGTAGCGAAGCTGCACAACGAATGGGTTTACGTCAAAGTGTAACAACCACGCCGGGCGTCGCGCGCACCACGCCCGGCGCGCGGCTACTGAACGTTCAACTCACGTGTCGGTACTGCCTCGAAGGGTGACGACGCACCGCGTCGATGTCGATGCCGTCGAGTAACCAGTGAAGTTGCTCGCTCGTAAGTTCCATCACTGCCTGCTGTCGACGTGGCCAGACGAAACGGTCAGCCTCTAACCGTTTCATCATCAGCCAGAAACCCGAGCGCTCGTAAAACAGCAGTTTGATGCGGTTCGCACGCTTGTTACGGAAGGCGAAGACCGCACGGGCAAATGGGTCAAGCTGCATGGACTGCTCGACCAGGATAACGAGACCGTTAATCCCGTTCCTGAAATCGACCGCGTCGCGGTGCAGGTAGACCCGCAGTTCAGCGTCCAGCCGGAACATGGTAGCGCCCCAGCGTTTCGATCATCGCCGACACCAACGTCGTGTCCTGCCCGCTACACTCGAGCTTGAGCGTAATGCCATTGGGCATTTCCACCGTCAGCCGTGAGGGGGCCGGTGGGCGCAGTGAGCGGCGCACGGATTCGCCGCGCGCCGGCAGGAGTTCCGATTGCGCTCCGGATTGCCTCGACTGCGCGTCGGTGCGGCCAATCTCGACGACCGGCACGAACGCCGACGGCGTACCTTCGATTACGTCCATCGCGACGGTGCCGTCGCGCTTCTCCTGGTGCTTGCTGACCCACCGGCGCAGCAAGTTCGCGTTCACACCAGCCTTGAGCGCCATGCCAGCCAAAGACACGCCCGGCTGCAGGCAGGCCTCGACCAACTTCTGTTTGGCCTCTTCGTCATAGTAGCGCCGTCGGCCATCACTGCTTACGCCGACGGGCTCAAGCTTCAACGGATCTGAGGGATTCTGCGTCATATGTCCACCTGTCAATGAGTGGACATATGCTGCGCGATCAAGACTCAGGAAACCATGTGCGCTTATTTCACCGCTTACTTGGCCATCCGTGGTGCGCTACGCCAGTTCGAAAGCAGCTTGGGATCTTCACTGGATGCATTGGCGCAGAGCAGTCTGGCCGCGGCACATGTGTCCATCGTTGCAGTCCAGGCGCGCTATCCGGAGCGATCTCGCATGGCGGCTACCATGGTCGGCCTATTCATTGATCGCCTGCGGGGTCTGGCCCAATGGATCCATGCCGGCGACGGCCGCCTATATCGTTTTCGACGCGGTGAGCTTGCCCGGCAAAAATGGATCCCTTGCTGAGTGTGTAAAACTCACGCAAGGAGGTAGCAACGATGGGTAATCCAAGAGCACGGTATACGCAGGAATTCATGATAGAAGCCGTGCGCATGGTCCGCGGCGGCCAGAGCATGGCGGCGGTGGCAAAGATACTGGCCATCAGCCCGAAGACGCTGCACAACTGGGTGAAGGCCGATGCCGCTGGCAAGCTGAACGGCGCAGGCAAACAGACCTCTCCCGAACAGATGGAGATTGCGCGGCTACGTGCGGAGTTGGCACGCGTGAAGATGGAACGCGACATATTGGAAAAAGCCACGGCGTACTTCGCAAAGGTGTCGGGATGAAGTACGCCTGGATTGAGCTTCACAGCCGACAATGGCCGGTTTCCCTGACCTGCCAGGTGCTGGGCGTCAGCCCCAGCGGTTACCACGCCCGCAAGGCCCGGGACGTCGATACGAACCGTCCGCGCCGACGCATCAGCAATGACGCCCTGCTGGTCCACATCAAGGCCGTACACGCGCAATCCAAAGGCGAGTACGGCTGGCCGCGCGTGTGGAAGAAGCTGCTTGCGCAAGGCATTCGCGTCAGCAAGGATCGAGTCCAGCGACTCATGAAGCTGCACGGCATCAAGGCGAAAACCAAACGCCGCTTCAAGGCCTCGACGGCTCATCGAGCTGCGCATGCCGTAGCCCTTAAGCAGGTCCTGGAAGTCATGACTGCAATACTGGCTACCCCGGTCGCTATGGACGATCAGGCCCGCTTCCGGCCGGCGGCGAAACCATGCCATACGCAGCGCGTCCGACACCAGCTCCGTGCGCATGTGCGGCTGCATCGACCAACCCACCACCTGACGGCTGAACAGGTCGAGGATAACCGTCAGGTACAGCCAGCCCTCGTCAGTCCAGATATACGTGATGTCTGTGCTCCAGGCCTGATCGGGGCGAGCGGGCGAGAAGTCGCGTTGCAGCAGGTTCGGCGCGACCGGCAGGTTGTGGTTGCTGTCGGTGGTGTTCCTTGAAGATTTCCGGTCGGCGTTTCCGGAGGAATGACGCAATGCCTATCGTCGAGTTGATGGTTTGCGATCGTCCTACAAGCGTCAATCAACTGCTCGAGGAAAAACGCGAACAAAGATAGCTGGCGACCTATGAGGCGCGAAGCAGGTCGGTGAGGTCATTGAGCGCGTGCAGTTCATCGAGATGCATTATTTTCTCTACAACCTGTGATCCCCGTTGATCTAGCGACGTCCCCTTCACGTTACTAAGGAATTTTTCTACAACGTCTGCGTCGCTTAGAGGCCTCTGCCATTCGCCCGGCGCCCAACGAACGTTCGCCGAATAGGACTTACCGTTTTTCATATACGCGGTAACGGTCGACATGCATTGTTCTTTCTCGCCCCAGAACGCTTCTTCAGCCACCGGGTCAATTCCTACGTCCATCTTCGACATCGATGCAGTGATTTGAGCATCATTGAAGACGTCTGGCGAATACCAATCGCGGCCGGGTTCGATGGAGTGAAGTGCCATAGCAGCCACGTATTCCACCGAGAACTGAGCATCGAGCGCAGTTTTCGGCGCCCTGTCAGAGAACCACTCGACAATTCTTTCGAAGCAACGAATTTCAAGCTTTTCAACGTCATCTGGATCGATGTCATTGGCCTTTGTTATTTGAGACACCGCATCGATCGTCGTGTGAAGGAAAGCACAACTCGGAAACTTCTTCAGCATTACCTTTCTTGTCCGCCAATCCTCGCCCAGAGCCAAAGAAAACTGAGCTGGGTCGAATCGGTCCGATCCGATAACGCGTGCAAAGCCTCGCTCGGAATCGCTCAACATGGCGAACGGACCGATGATACCTTGACGGGCGCAGAGCGCGGCATCGACACCACCCAACGCCATCTGGCCGTAGTTAGCTTTCAAGGCGTGCGCCGGTCGACCGTATTGGACATACCAGAGTGGTATGTTAGTGTTCGCGGCAGCATGCCCCAAGGCAGAGCGGAACTGCTCTTCCGTTCCTCCGGAGACCACCATGGCGGCAGCACCAGCCGCCACCCCATGCCACGCGTGATAAACGGCAAACCGTCGGTACGCTTCCGGGCTCGCGCGCGTCGCATCATGAACGCGAAGGCCCGCTTCATAGCCAGCGACAATACCGGCGAGCAGCTGCCTGGGCGTCGCCTTCAGTCGCTCAGCTACGGCCAATGCCGCAGGAATGACCGTTGCACTCGGATGACCGCTCGCAGTGTCCTCGTAGTCAAGAACGTCGGAAAGCCACCCGTTAATCTTCGCGGCGAGCGACGGATGGAACTGCAAAGAGGTTCCGGGGACACAGCACCCGCCACCTGCACTTCCGCAGTCGTAGGCGGCCAATATCTCTCTGCCTAATGCGGTTTGGGTTCCAGCGATAATGCACCCGACCGTATCAAGCGTGATGAGTTTGGCCATGTGAACGACGTCGGCGGGAATTTCTTCGTAAGTCAATTCTGCGAGAAACCGCGCCAGTACACCGGCGTCGTGGTGAACCGGCTTGCTGGGAAAAAGGATGTGGTCGACGCGCGACGGGGATTCGCTTTGATGGGGCTGGCGGTCTGGCGCTTCCATAACTTGCCTTATAGATTGGAAGGGGAGGCCGTGGGCCAGCCTCCGAACGTTTGGATCAGGTGCTTGTTCGCCCACGCTTACTTGCACAGATCTGCCGCAGTCAGGTTCTCTGGCGGGAGATCCGTCTCCGAGAAGCCATACTGCTTGAGAATTTCCAGCATCTTGCCGCTTTTCCGAAGCTTCTTGAGTTCGGCGTTGTACGCATCACGGAAGTCGGCATCGGCCGGCCTGAAAGCAAGCGCCGGATAACCGTAGAGCGTTCTCCCGTCTGCGCTTACCGGCTGCGCGAATGGCAACGCACGCTCAATGTTGCCGGACGCTTTTGCCCAAACGCTGACGGTCGCTGCGGTTTCGACGACGGCGTCTGCACGGCCGGTCGTCAGCGCGGCAAGTTCGGTATCGTTGTCCGTGAAGGCACTTATTCGCTCTTTCGGGATGCCTGCGTCGATTGCATGCTGATACTCAACGTTTCCTCTGCCCGTTGACAGCGTTACGGACTTGTCCTTTGCAATGTCAGCGTAACTATGCAGGTATTTTGGATTCCCTTTGTGAACCAGCAAAGCGTCGCTCATCTGAATGTCGGGGTTTCCGAAAGCAACCAGCTTGCATCGCTCCGGCTTGATATACAGGCCGGCAGCAATGACGTCAAACCGCTTGGACAACAGGCCCGGTATGAGCGCCCCGAAGTCAGTCACGACCGCGTCGATCTTCGTGATTCCAAGCGGAGCAAATGCCGCCTTGAGGATATCGACGGTCTGTCCTTTCACGTCTCGATTTGCGTCAACGTATCCCCAAGGAGCCTGATTGAAGATGCCGACCCGTATCGTTCCTGTCTCCTTGGCCTTACTCAGAACTCCCTGAGCATGCACTGCTTGTGCGCCAAAAAGCGCCGCAACAACCGCGACCGTATTAAAAACCTTTCTCAGTCTCATGCCAGCGTCTCCTCAGTGTAGTCCTTGTGATAGTATATCAAGCATAGCTGGTATAACAGGTGTCGTCAAACGCAACGGGTTGTCGTTCGGCGGTCCTGCCAAGCCGTACGTAGCGCCTCTTTTTTGAACGTCCCAAACAGTGGGGATAGTGCTGTGGGCGTCGCATCCGGTTGCGAAGGAGGTCCTGAGTTCAAGCATCAGGTGTTCGCTGGTCTCTCGATAAGGCCCGTAACAGGCGCATTGAGAGGTGGATTAGACGCGACGCTAAGGGCTGAGTTTGCACCGCTTACAGCTCGGTCGGATTCACGGCGTGCGACCGTCGGTACGCCGTTTCAAGTGAATTCAATCCTGCACGCAAGCCGGTCAAACGGCGCCTGCAACACGCCATAGACCGTGACGTTGGGATCGCTCGTGACCATCTTGTAGAGCCGACGTAGTGTGGGGTAGCCATTAGGCACCGCGAATAATTCCTCGACGGCACCCGACGCCGGAGCGGCGTCGATGACGACGTGTGTCTTGACTACGTGGATCGAGTGCCGCTCCAATACGTCTACGACGAAGTGGCCAGCAAATTCTTCGATGATCTGGTCACTCAAATCGGTGGAAAGATAGGTAGTGTCGTAGACTAGCGGAGCGTCGTCCGCCCATATCGTCTTTCGAACGCACAGCATGACACGGTCGGACGGTTCCAACGAAGCCATGGTCGGGTCAAGTATCTTCTCTCGCGTCACTGATATTGGACGAATGCTTGTGTCGTCGAGAAAGGGCTGCTTTACATCAAGCTGCCGCATTAACCTACGCTGCTTCTTGACGTAAGTTCCTTTGCCTGGTATTGACACGATTGCGCCGGCGGCCTGGAGATCGCGCAACGCACGTTTGACCGTAATGGTGCTAACGCCGAACTCTTCACTGAACATTGCCGTCGAGGGGATTGGCACATCCGGGTCATACGTTCCCGCCGTGATGCGGCTGCGAATCTCCTCCCGAACCGTTTCGTGAAGAGACAGCGAGGACTGCAGTTGGGATTTGTTCACTTTTTCTCCGTTCTTGCCTTCGATCGCCGCGGCTAGAGCAGCCGCAGCGTATCCGGTATCCCTAGTATACATGCTTGATACGGAGTCGGCGCGTGCGCTCAGCTTGCGACGCGGCGGCGCGTGCATGTTCTGCAAGGCAGGTGTGGGCGAATGATCAGCATCGACTAGTCCTTGCTTTCTCGCTGGACCTAAACCGTGATGGGTCTCAGCGCAGTTGTAAAGCTGGCAGGTTCCTTATAGCCATGCGATGTAGAAACGAGAACAACACGCGAGCTCGCGCCAATGTTGCCGTTCTCAACGAGTTGACGCAGTCCAGATAGCGGTGCGACGCTCGACAGTTCAAGGTAAAGCCCTTCGCGCGCCAAGGCCCGCTGATCCTCCAGCGCGTCCTCGTCCCTGACTGAGATCGCGGACGAGCCGCTCTCGTCGAGCGCCCGTAGCGTTTGATGGGTAACCGTGTTGCCACCAATGGAGCCCATTGCTGTATCACCCGAATAATTGCTTATCACCATGCCGCGTCCATGGTGCGCATGCGCTACACGAGGGTATGGTTCAACCGCATGGACTTTGGGAGTTGCCGCAAGCAGTCCTGCAGTCTGCAGGTCGCGGTAGCCTTTGGTGATGCCCCACAGCAAGTCGCCACGAGATGTTGGCACGACAATGTCGGTGGGCGGCGCGTCGGATAGCTGCAGATAAAGTTCCAAAGCTATAGTCCTGTACCCGTCCACTCCGAACGGATTGCTGCCGACCGGTGGAGTCATGTAGTTCGTGGCCGGATACCAGTCTCCATTCCGGGCATGCCGTTTGATAAGCGTCCATCGGTCATCCGCGCTTTTCGTCGCGACGATTTCGGCGCCGTACATCTCGATTGCGCGGCGCCAATTCAAGCTGATGTCCGGTGTGGTTACCACAACGCACCGGAGGCCGGCCCGGCACGCGTAGGCGGCAACTGACGCCGCGGCGTTGCCGCTTGAAGCAACTGCGATGGTCTTGGCACCTATGTCGAGTGCGCGTTGCACGATCAACGCGGCCATCCGGTCCTTCTGGGAGCCCGTTGGATTGGTGAATTCGTTTTTCGAGTGCAGGGCGCGTATGTCCAGCTCCGCGGCGACTCGCGGCAACGACGACAAAGGGGTCACGCCCTCGCCAAGGCCGGACGTGCCGGAATAGCATAGCCAGTCCCCGAGAGTCTCGAACCTGACTTCACGCGGAAGCGTCGTGTACCGAGGTGCCACGCTCGCGGGATTGCCGCTCGCGAGGCAGGAGGGACAGCCCTCAAAGTAATCGGCCACTGGATGCAAAGCATCGCAACGTATGCATTGCATGCCTCCGATGTTCGCGTTGAGAATGCTCTCCACCGCTCACCGCCGGATATCTGGTGAGGGTTCGACGTCTTCCAGGAGGCCATAAAGGCAGTCTCCGCGAACCGTCAGAGCTAGGTGGCGCTTAAAGGCAACCATTCCGCGACGGACGAACACAATCTCTGTCGGCGGGCTATGCGGCGCTTCAATAGAGTGCAGCAAGCCTGCGAGCTGTCCTTCATCTACCTCGTCGCCAATGTCGACCATGGGCTCGAAGATCCCGTCGCTGTCCGCATAGAGAAACAGGTCCATGTTGTCCCCGTTCATCAACCTTACCGGTCCGGGGGCTGGCACCTCGCAAGAAGGCAACATGCCGAGGTGCTTCAAAAGACGCAAGACACCCTGTTCTGCAAGATCCGACCCAGCCCTTCTTAGCGTCGCGGCCCCTCCTAATTCCGCCGTGATCACGGGCACCCCTAGTTGCGCAGCAGCAGCTGGGAGGGTCGTATTGCCGCCGCCACCGGTGCCGTCAGTGAACTCGGCGAAGGGCACTCCAAAAACGTCGAGCAGATCATGCAGTTTCCTGTTTTCGGATAACGTCTTACCGCCTCGAACCAGGGCGCAGGGAACGTAGTCGAGCGAGCGCCCGCCCGAGTGCAAATCGACGACCAGGTCGGCCATCGGAAGTAAGACTTCGGTGACGTAGTGAGCGATCATCTCAGTCGCCGTCCCGTGCGCGTGCCCCGGATAAACGCGGTTTAGATTGCCTTCGTCGATCGGAGATACCCTTCGGCCGGCCCGTACGGCGGGGAAATTGAGGGAAGGCAGCATGATCACTCTGCCTCTCAGGTCATGCAGTTGCAGCTGTCGGGACAGTCGCATCAACGCAACCTGGCCTTCGTATTCGTCACCGTGGGTACCTGCTATGAGCACCGCGGTGGGGCCGTCCCCATTCTTAAGGACAATAATCGGGATTGGAATCCATCCGTAAGCGGACGTATCCGTCGATATAGGAAGGCGCAGGCAGTCGACCTGCTTTCCATCCTTGCTGTAGTCAACAGGAGACCAAATGCGTGTAGTACCAGACATATGCGACCTTCGGAAGGAGATCAACGGATCACCGGAAGATTTTCCGGCGACTGGGCGCAAATGAATTCGACACCGGATTCAGTCACGAAGACGACTTCCTCGAACTGGAAAACTGCGCCATCGCGCTCGAGCTTGGGTTCAATATGGAGAACCATGCCTGGTTGAATTAGAGTCGTATCCGCTCTGGATAACGAAGGTGGTTCGGTCACGTCCAGTCCGCCTCCGTGGCCGATACGGGAAACGGCGCTATAGACCGTTCCGAGATCTGCCTCGCTCCACATATTCTCGAACCGTTTATAAACGTCCGAGCACCTCATGCCGGGGCGGATTGAGTTAATAAGGTCGAGCGTGAGAGAACGCACCGCCGCATAGGTATTACGCTCCCAATCGGCCGGCTCACCGGCGCGCGCGATACGGTTGCGGTCGGCCGGGTATCCGCCATAGGTGGCGCGGAAATCGGTCCAAACGTAATGGCCTTCCTGAAGCTTGCGCTGTTTGGCCGTGCGCGTGTAGTCGAAGTCACCACGTGAAAAAAGCATCGCGATAGGGTCAGCGCTTTCTGCGCCATTCAGATAGATCTGCGCCTGCATCAGGTAATACAGCTCATACTCGGGCATACCGATGTACGCCTGCTGGATGATGTGGTCCCAAGCGGTATTAACGATCTCGTAAGCAACCCGATTCAGCTCCGCTTCGGACCTCGACTTGATGAGCCTGACCTTCCAGATCGCTCCTGTGGCGCTTGTAACAGTCCCGCTGGAATCCAGCGCGCTAAGCGCCTCAAGCAAACCGAGTGAACCCCGGCCAAACATGTCCTGTCCGTAGTCGACGGCGATGCGGACGTGCTTGCCATCGGTCGCTGCCTTTATCCAGTCCGAGACCGAGGCCACCGCCTCATCAAGGTAGCCGTTGTAATAGACGGCGCTAAAAACGCGCGGTCTCATCTCGACCGTCCTGGCTTCTCCGAGGCTGCCAAAGATGGCGATGTTCTGCATCGAGACCACAGCAAAGATGGGACGAGCCTTATGGTCCCAGGACAGCTCCTGGTAGTCCGTGAAGTAGTCCACGTTCTTTTTGTCCGTCAGAACGATGATGTCGAGATTTGCCTCGCTCATTTCACGTCGGATGTTGGCAAGTCGCTGACGAAGCTCGTCCATGGGCACTGCAGGGGCAGGGGTACGAAACACGCTGGGAATGTTTAGTTGCGGCGCGGTCATTCTTTGTCTCCGAAAAAAAGGCGGGCGGAAGCCCAGCTATCACATACGGCTCAGATCAAGTCTTCGTCCTGCCAGCCGGTAGCTGCGTCAAGGATGCACAACATATTGCTGCACATCGAGCTCTTCGGGAAAACACTGCCAGCGCGCGACTTTTGTTTGCTTGACGTACCTAGCATACCAAGTATACTTCATCCGTCAACTAGGAAGAAGAGGCAAGCATGAATCTAGGGGGGACTGGCAGAGGGACGGCGGTACGTCTGGCCGTTGCAATGGCGTTGACGTGCGACGGCGTCTCACGCGCAAACGCCCAGTCGATCGAACGAAAAGTGCTGCGGGACGGCAAAATTACGATTGGTATTCACAACCAGGCGCTGTGGGGCTATAAAAATACAGACGGCAGCGTTGCAGGTCTCGGCCCGGATATCATCCGCGCTGTGCTCGGCCCAATGGGGGTAAAGCAGATTGATTTCGTGGTCGTGGACTTCGACGCTCTTATCCCCAGCTTGCTGTCCGGGCGAATCGACGCCGTCGCCTCGGGTCTCGCAATCACGCCGCAGCGCTGTCAACAGGTCGTTTTTTCAAACCCAGACCTGGCGATTGGCGACGCGGTGTTGGTCAGAAAGGGCACTCTCCTAAATGTTCATAAATTCGCCGACGTCGCAAAGAATCCGGCGGTCTGCATGGCCGGCGGACGCGGGAGTTGAGTGACCGAGCAAGCCGTTTCAGCGGGCATTCCAAAAGATCGGATTGTCTTGCTCAAAGACCTGGAATCGTCGGTCGGTGCGTTGCTCGCTGGTCGAATCGATGCCGATGCCGAATTAAGTGCGACAGTGATCAACGTCCTCAGGGATCCCAAGGTGAGCGATAAGCTAGAGCGAGCTACGCCGTTCACAGGGCTGGTCGCAAATGGCCGTCCAGTGGCGAACTATGCCGCGATCGCATTTCGACCAGAAGACGTTCAACTCCGCGATGTCTACAACAGCGGACCTACGAAGCGAAGGGTCGATGGGACCGTCAAGCATGTATTTGCAAAATATGGTTTCAGTGAAGCTGAGGTCGCGCCGGAGGACGTGACGGCGAAACAGATCTGCGGCGCTAGCTATCGGTGAAACCGCACTTTTTTGACGGGAGGCCAGAATGACATTTCCAGAAGTTATGCTCGCGATTTACAAGGGCTTCGGCGTTACTGCGACGGTAACGATTTTCGCGCTCCTGTACGCCATTCCCTTTGCGCTTGTGGGTGGAGTCTTGCAGCATTTTTCCACGGGATTTCTTCGAAAGACTGTAACTGCGGTAATTGAATTATGGAGAAGCTCACCGGTGATCGTGCTTCTCTATGCGTTCTATTACTCATTGCCGGCTTTTGGCATCTTTTTATCGGGTATCACAGTGGGCGCACTTGTTCTAGGAATGAACTCTGGCGCCTACAGCAGCCAGGCTGTCAGAGCTGCGTTGCAGTCCCTGAGCCGGGGACAATGCGAAGCCGGTCTGGCTCTCGGATTGAACCGCTTCGATGTCCTGCGATTAGTCGAACTGCCTCAGGCTATCCGCGCAATGATTCCAACGTTCATCAACGACCTCATCCAATTGATGAAGGGCACTGCACTCGTATCCCTGATTACGCTGAGCGACATGACATTTCGCGCTAAGGAGATATCACAGTTGAGTTACAACCCACTGCTTATTTATTCGAGCCTGCTTTTAGCCTATCTGATCATTTGTTATCCGGTGACAATTTTCGGTCGCTACCTCGAAAGATTTTTTGGGACCGCACGGAGTCGGACATGACTTTCGATTTTGCCTTCGCTTTGCGGATCGTCCCGCTAGTATTAATGGGTATCGGCAATACGGTTTTGGTCGCCATTTTAAGCTTCATCGGCGCTCTTTTCCTCGGTTTTTTCTGGGAGATGCTGAGGCGATCGCATAAAGTGGTTCGGCCGGCAGCGCAATTTATCATTGATGCAATCCGATCAACGCCTGCGTTAGTTCAGCTCTATTTCCTTTTCTTCGTGCTCCCCTCGTATGGCATCGTGTTGCCAGCGATGTTTGTTGGCATCTTCGGGGTGAGTTTCTACTACTCAGGATATATGGCCGAGGTTTTCAAAGCGGGTATCGATGCGGTGCCAATCGGACAAAGCGAGGGAGCCAAGAGTCTCGGGCTTGCCTGGTTGGACGCGTTGTACTTCGTGATTGCGCCGCAGATGATCCGCAACGTCGCGGCACCGTTGGGGGCGTATGCCATTGCAATTCTCAAATCGACGCCTTACCTGGCTGTCATCGCCGTTCCAGAAATGCTCGGCAGTGCTATGGACGTCGCCTCGGACACATACCGATATGCCGAACCCATGCTTGTTGCTGGAATTCTCTTTTTGTTGCTTGCATTCATCGCAGTCTGGCTCGTTGCGAAGGTGGAGCGATATTTCGGGATTACCGTTCGGAACCACGGATAAAACCGGTCGCAGGCATATTGCCGGACCAGAGTCGTAATGGAGAGAGACATGGCATCTGAAGTGATGCAGCCGAAAACGCATTCTTTCGCACCAGAAAGAAGCGAAGGCGTAGCCGTACGTATGCAAGGCGTATCGAAGTGGTACGGAAGATTCCAGGTACTACGAGACGTCAATCTGGATGTGAGCTTCGGAGAAAAAATCGTCATTTGCGGCCCCTCAGGATCAGGCAAATCGACGCTGATACGCTGCATTAATCAGTTGGAGACGCACCAGCAAGGCCACATTTTCGTCGATTGCAACGAAATGCACGTGAAGATGCGGGGCCTGCCTAGCCTTCGACGCGAAGTCGGAATGGTATTTCAGCAGTTCAATCTGTTCCCGCATCTGACAGTTATCGATAATTGCACGCTGGCTTTGATGCGCACACGCAAGATGAAACGGTCGGAAGCGGAGGACGTCGCCATGATGAATCTCACGCGCGTTCGAATCGCCGACCAGGCGAAAAAGCATCCCAGCCAGCTGTCGGGAGGTCAGCAGCAGCGTGTGGCCATTGCCCGAGCACTGTGCATGAAACCCAGAATCATGCTTTTCGATGAGCCCACTTCGGCACTCGACCCCGAGATGATCAAGGAGGTTCTTGACGTCATGATCAACCTGGCCAACGATGGCATGACGATGATCTGCGTGACCCACGAAATGGGTTTCGCCCGGCAGGTCGCAGACCGGGTCGTCTTCATGGACAGTGGCCAGATTCTCGAATGCGCGGCGCCCGAGGCGTTCTTCGGCGCGCCCGAACATGCCAGAGCGCAGAAGTTTCTCAGCCAGTTGTCGCATGCATAAAGGAGCGTTCCAGTTTGTCCATGTTGTGTTGGTTCGAGAGCATGTGACATTTGGTCTGGAGTTGCATTAATCCTTGAGCACTGAAGAGCCTGCTATGGGCGCACTCGTGATGCGCCCAGGTAGGGAGGCTCGCTCCATGCGTCCTCGGCCGAACAATGTTTGCAGCGTTGTATGAGCTTAGAACTACTAAGAGGCGAAGTACTACTTTGGGGTCTAAATGAAAAAGAAACTTCTTGCGGCATCGATTTCGGCCGGTCTGGCGATATCAGCACATGCACAAAGCTCAGTCACCCTGTACGGGCTCGTCGACGAAGGGTTTGACTTCACCAACAACTCGTCCGGCAGCAAAGCGTATGAGTTGCAAAGTGGCTATGTCCAAGGTAGTCGCTGGGGCCTGAAAGGCGTCGAGGATCTGGGAGGACAACTGAAGGCGGTGTTTCAGATAGAGAACGGGTTCGACGTGAACACCGGCCGTCTGGGCCAGGGCGGCCTGATGTTTGGGCGACAAGCGTTCGTGGGGCTCTCCAGTCCAACGCTGGGTAAGCTGACGCTTGGGCGTCAATACGATTCTGTAGTCGACTATTTCGCCAACACCACAGCGAATGGTTCATGGGCGGGCTATCTTTTCTCCCACCCTTACGACAATGACAACGCCGATGGCACGTTCCGAGTGAACAACACGGTCAAGTACACTAGCCTGGTCTACGGCGGCTTCCAGTTCGGCGGAACATACAGCTTCTCGAATGACGTTAACTTCGCGAACAACCGTCAGTACAGTATCGGAGCCCAATATTCCACTGACAGCCTTCTGATCGCGGCTTCGTATTCCCAGGCGAACAATCCCTCAGCAACGGCATACGGCGCCGTCAATAACGGCGGAGACGAGAACTTCGTCGCAGACCGGGTTCGCATCTTCGGTGTCGGTATCAACTACACGATCGGCAGTGCAACGCTGGGGGTTGCTTACTCAAACACGGATGTCAAGAATCCGGTGTCGTCGGGTTACGTTGGCCCTATCGCCCCGACCGGCGGGAGCGCATCGAGCCTGCGGTTCCAAAACATTGAGCTGAACGCCAAGTATCAGTTCACGCCCGCATTCTATCTTGGAGCGTTGTACACCTATACCCGCGCGACACTGCACACGGCCGCCGGTGAGAGTAATCCCAACTACCAGACAATCGGTCTCATGGCTGATTACTTTCTTTCGAAGCGGACTGACGTCTACCTCCAGGGTGCCTACCAGCACGTCGGTGGTGATACGACCGGTTCTGTCTTAGACGTTGCATACGTACCGGGCGCGAATGGTGTCTCGTCGACTCAGAATCAGCTAGTGGTCCGCGCCGCAATACGCCATAAGTTCTAAAAGTCTTCGTGGCTCGATGTGGCGCATGCTCGACTGTTAGCCGCCGCGGCTGTTCTCGAACGCCTGCGGTGGCTAGTCGAAAATGAAGCTTTGTGCGGACATGCGCTAGCGGCCGAGTGCCGGGAAGCGCGTGAGCGACGGGAGGCGACTGCCCATGATGTGCTCGCTTTCTGAGGTTGACATTCTAGGTATGCCAGGTACACTTTACAGTGTATGCTCGGAGCACTCTGATAGTGCGAAGGAGTCGCAAGCCCGGCCAACGCACCGTGTTCGAGAAGGCACGAATCGGTGCGAGGCATCGTCGGGGCTGCTTGCACGATGCGCTACGGTACGACGGCGCGCTATGGATCCTTCGAAAACTCTTTCCACGCGGACGACGACGCGGAGCAAAGATCACTTGCGTCTTTCAGTTACATGGTTCTCTATTGTGAGCAGACGTCATGCTTGAAACACACGAAAAATCCGGCGGCATGTCTTGGACCGCTATTCCCTACCGGACGGACGCAGGATTCGGCGCACGGGCGCAGATTGGCATGGTTGTGATCGACTGCGATCAAACGCTGTCCCACGAAGCACGTGCCATGTTGGCAATCCCCGGTGTGGCGCTTTTTGAAAGCCGGATCTCGTCGTCGCCGGACGAGGAGAGTCAGCCGATATCGGAAGACCTTCTGGCGGACACGTTCGACGGCATCGAGGTGGCACTTCGCCAAATCAACTCTCGGCTCGCTTCAGATGTCGTGGCGCTTGGTTGTACGTCGGCAGCGGTGGTAATCGGTCCCGAGAACCTGAAGCGTTGCGTACGCGCTATTCACCCGAAGGCGGAGGTGACGGATCCTTTCACCGGGATCCTTTCAGGTCTGCGTGCTCTTGGCTCTGCTCGGGTTGGCTTTATATCGCCATACCCGAAAGAAGTCGCCAATATTGCGATTGAAAAAATTGAAGAGGCGGGATTTCAGGTGAGTGCCGTGGGCGAATTTGACAATGGCCATGGCACCGTCAGAGATGATGCACCGTTTATCTCGCCGGATAGCATTGCAGATGCGGTGCGGCAGATTGTCAGAAGTTCGGACGTGGACACTATCGTTATCTCGTGCACGCAGATGCGGGCAGCCACCATCATCGAGGATCTGGAAACGGAGACCGGCAAGGCGATTGTCACATCCAATCAGGCGCTATGTTGGCATGCGCTGCGTCTTTCGGGGTGTGAGGACCTTGTACCCGGCTGGGGACGCTTGTTCCGGACCGCCATTTGATGAAGGGCGACCGGGGTCGGGACGCCGCGGCCGGCAGTCCATGTCTGTCAGTAATTCGCGGACTTCAATAGATCATCCGAAGGTATTCCATTGTTTGGAATCGACAGGAGTTGGATAAGCATGAAGACGATAGACTTGAAGCGGCGCATGGTAATGCTCGGACTGGCATTCGCAGTTGCGACAACGACGATGGTGCCCGCTGCTAACGCGCAGACGCTGAAAAAAAAGGTATCTGAAGAGGGCGAGCTCACGATCGGGATTGCAAACACGTGGCCTTGGGGAGTGGACAGTAAGTCAGGTGAAGTTTCGGGCATCTATCCTGACGTGATTGAAGCAGTGGTCAGTACGATGGGGGTTAAGAAAGTTGATTTCGTCGTCATGGATTGGGGCGCTCTCATCCCCAGTCTTCTGGCAAGAAGGATCGACGTTGTCGCCGCAGGCCTATACATTACGCCGGCGCGGTGTGAGCAAGTTATCTTTTCCCATCCGGTCGACTCCAGTGGCGTCACTGCTATGGTGAAGAAGGACAGTCCCTTGGATATCCATGGGTTTGATGGAATCGCAAAGAATCCTCAGATTCGAGTAGGCGATATTCGTGGCGACTCCACAACGGCCGATGCAGTCGCGGCGGGTATTTCAAAAGAACGCATTCAGATGTATCAGGACAATACCGCTGGTATCGCCGCTCTGCAGGGAGGCCGGATTGATGCCTTGTTGCTGTCCAGCGGAACCGTGGCCGGGCTCCTCAGAGACCCCAACCTCGGTGGACTGGAGCGTGCTGTGCCATTCAAAGGACTCGTCGTGAATGGGCGAGAGAAGAAGGACTCTGGCGGGATTGCCTTTCGGCCTGAAGACACTGAGTTTCGCGACCTGTTCAACAAAAGCCTGGCACAGAACGAGTCCAACGGTACCATCAAAAAGATCATGCTGAGCTATGGCCTCACGGCGGAAGACGTGGCTCCGAAGGGCCTTACGGTGAAGGATTTCTGCGGGCAGTTCTACCGATAGTGTGGCCGGTTTCCGCCAGCTTTAGCAGTGGTCGATCTGCAAACGTTAGTAAGCAAGTTCGCCGGTTGCAGATCGAGACTAACGGCCGTCGCATCGTGATTGCGATCGCCCGCGAGTGCGGCAACCAGGCGCTGCACGCGGGCAACGCGACTACTCTTGAGAAGCCGGGTCCGCTGCGGGCGACAAATTTCGCGAATTGCGATTTCCTGGAGCGTGGACACGCCGTCAGAAACCGGTGCGCGACCTGCTCGATGTCTTCGCAAGGTGCCTGGTTTTTCGTCTAGTCTCCACAGTCCGCTCGAGGAGCGGTGCACTAATTTTCTCTTGACGCATGTAGGAAGTGAAATGACTGACCAGGTTTTTGAACCGTCGACAATGTGTGTGCATAGGGAACTGGCGCAGATAGAAGGCTTCCGGAGCTTTTCCACGCCAGTGTACCGCGCGTCAACGATTGTTTTCCCGGACGCACAAAGCTACCGTGAACGCGGCCTTCGATTCCCAGATGGATACAGCTACGGTCTCATGGGAACCCCGACAACTCGGGCGCTCGAGGGCCAGCTCACGCAACTCGCGGGCGGCGTTAGGTCCGTCCTGGTACCGTCTGGGCAGGCTGCAATAACCGTAGTGATGCTGACCCTGCTTTCCCAGGGCGACCATGTTCTTATTCCCGATAACATCTATCCGCCCGTCAAGCAGTTCGCGCAGGAGGTACTAGCGCGCTATGGTGTGGCGTTTGATGTTTACGATCCCATGAACTTGCAGTCGCTTTGTGATTTGGTAAAAAGCGGCCAGACCAAACTTATTTGGATGGAGGCACCCGGTTCCACCACGATGGAGGTCTGCGACATGCGGTCCATCGTGCGAGTTGCAAAGGAATGCGGCGCGTTGACAGCTTGCGACAACACATGGGCAACCTCGCTATTCTGCAAGCCTTTATCCTTTGGCGTCGACATCGTCGCTGAAGCGCTAACGAAGTATGTAGGCGGACATTCGGACTTGCTGCTTGGCGCGCTGAGTTTTGCATCGATGGATGTTTACGTGAAAGTGCGCGAGCAACTGGCGAACCTGGGGGTAGGCGTATCGCCAGATGACTGCTCTCTCGCCTTGCGCGGCATCGAAACCATGCCTGTGCGTCTGGCACATGTAGGGTCGATCGCGCTCGACTTTGCCCAACGGCTAAGCAGCCACCGCAGCGTCGCTCGCGTCATTCACCCCGCGTTTCCCGAGTCTCCGGGGCACGAGTTCTGGCGGCGAGACTTCCATGGAAGTACGGGCGTCTTTACGATTGAGCTCCGGTCGCGAGACGCCTCTCTTGTCGACCGCGCACTTGGTTCTCTTGAGCTGTTCGCCATTGGCGCCTCGTGGGGGGGGACTCGTAGCCTCCTGGCGCCAATGTCGCTTGATGGTCTACGCAACTACGGGTCTGACAATCCGGATGCGATCTACTTGCGCATCAGCATCGGACTAGAAAGCCCCGTGGACCTTTGGCGCGACATTGAGCGGATGTTGACATTCTTGTCGTCCTGATTAATCGAAAAAAATCACCCCGTACCCTACGGTAGTGGTTTGGACGAGCTAGGGGAGTTACCGACGCGCACCATCGCATAGCTTAAAGACGCAGATTTTGGTGGGGCCACGCAACGTTGCTACACGGCATGGGCTCCTGTAAACCACAGGGCAGCTTCCGCGCGCGTCGAATCAAGATGTGGGTTTCCCGGGACAAGGCGAAAAGAGCGCGAGCCGAGCGAAGCGGTGGGACAGTTCTCATTCGACATCTTAATACTACTGTGTCATATAAGTAGTTGCGCGGTCTGTTACCGTACAGGAAGAATGCCATCGTTGCATGAGCTTTAGTCCAAGCAGGATGCGCAACGTGGAAATGGAATCAGGAACGTGACGCTGAGCGCGCTGGACTGCCCCGGGGGATGTAATCCGGGGGAAGAGCAGGCAGCGCGCGTTCGGGGAAGTTTTTTTTATCGCGCTCATCCGAGCGCATTCTGAGTCGCTGAGCCATCAGAAACCCATATGCGGCGATACTCAGTGTGGCGTGGTGGTGAAAGCCACGCCAGCCTCGCCCTTCGTAATGACCGAGCCCGAACTCCTGTTTCAGGTCCTGATAGTCGCGCTCGATGCGCCAGCGCATTTTGGTCACGAACACAAGCTGCTCAAGTGTCGCCTCCCCGGGGGCAGTAGTGAGAAAATATTTGAGCGGCTCCGTATCGCCATCAGGCCATTCAACAAGCAACCATTCTTCGTCGCGAACGGTGCTTCGCCAATAGTCGCGATGTGCGGGACGAACCCGTACGGCGGCAAAGCGCGAGGAAAGTGCTGCGTTGCTGCCTTCCCGCCAGGTTACGGATTGCCAGGCGTTCATGGGTAATTGCATGGCTAGTTCCTTCACCACGAGCGGTTTATGGCCGGGCGCACGGCGCAACAATTTCGGTGGCTTGCCGCGCCCGCTCCAGGGCTTGGGCGGAAGCGGCGCCGTACCTGGCGCCCATACAGAGGTGCCCGGCCGGATCCCTACCGCGTACAACAAACCCAATTCAGTTACGCCATCCCGGAATGCGGTTTCGTCGCCATACCCGGCGTCGGCCAGTACGATGCCCGGCGCAACGCCGGATGCTACAGCCTCGCGAAGCTGGGCCAGCGCAATCTGTGGCTTGGTCTGAAAAGCCAGATCGTCGGGAATGCCAGCGCGACAGGCACGTTCCCGGTCCCCAATCCATTCCTTGGGGACATACAGTTGCCAGGCAACCGGCAGGCTGCCGCGTTGCGTCGCGATCGACAGGCTCACTGCAACCTGACATTTGTCTTGCTTTCCGAGCTGCCCACAGTACTGACGTGCCACCCCGACCGAATGACGCCCCTTCTTTGGAAAACCGGTGTCGTCAATAATCCAGTAATAACCGCTTTCTTCAGCAGCGTGTGTGTCTAATGCGGGCATCACCCATTCGCGTACCTGCTGCAGGACCGCACGGTCAGACCAGTCTGCCTTGGCCACAAAGTGGTGGAGTGACTGGTGCTTCGCACTCGCGTGAAGCGGGTCAATGTGCGCGGCCATCGGCTCGACGCTCTTGCGCGACAGCGGCAACACCAGACCTGAACAGTAACCCTTGAGGCCGGCATGACGATCGGCGTGCCCTAACGATTGCCCCAGATGATTCAGATACGCGTCAAATTCGTCGACATCTTCTCTCATCGCGATCGCCCGAAGTCTGTATTATTCAATACTACCAGGTATCGCTTCGCTGCAAATATTTCTTTGTGACACAGTAGTATTAAGAAGCTGTTGCGAAATTAAGTTCTGGGGCTGTTAACTTTTCTGGCTTGGTGTTAACTTTCTGTCTTGTTTTGCCTGACAGGAAGCGATGCCTAAAGAACTCATAGACGACGAACTGTGGTCACTCATCGAACCACTTCTGCCTGCGCGAGCACCTCGCAATCGGCAATATGCGGGGCGCAAGCCAACACCCGACCGCGCGGTACTGACAGGCATCGTGTTCGTACTGCGCTCAGGCATCGCGGGAATCTCCTGCCGCAGGAGATCGGGTGCGGCTCAGGCACTGCCTGTTGGCGACGGCTCGTCGCATGGCAGGAAGCAGGCGTCTGGATCCCACGGACCGGCGCAAGCTCGGCAGCAAACACCACCTCATCGTCGACGCGCAAGGCATCCCGCTCGCGGTCATCCTGAGTGCAGCGAACCGCCACGACATTACCCAACTCAATGCGCTGGTTGAGGCAATTCCGCACATCAGAGGCAAGCGGGGGCACCCCTTGCATAAACCACAAATCGTTCAGGGCGACCGGGGCTACAGTTCCGAACCACATCGGCAACGTTTGAGAGAACGCGGCATCACGCCGGTGCTCGCAAATTGGCTCGCCCCATGGAAGTGGTCTCGGCAAAACGCGCTGGCCAGTCGAGCGTTCGATTGCATGGCTTCACTCGTTTCGACGCCTGAAAATTCGCTACGAACGTTATGCCCATATCCATGAAGCCTTCCTGTCTCTGGCTTGTGCCTTAATTTGCTGGACACGTCTCAAGCCACTGTTTAACTAATTTCGCAACAGCTTCTAATACTACAGCCGTAGATTTTTCATTATACTTATATGAATAAGGACTACTACACGTTAAGGCTATGCATTCGACTGCAAAAGCGTGGGAGCGTGAACTGGAGGTACTGCACCAGCGGCTCGGGGAACTGTTCAGGCGTCCGGAGCCCCGACAGCGGTCGCTCGCATACCTGAAGGGCCTGCTGGGTACAGTCGAGCGCAAGAACGGCTGGCAACTCGCCGAATGGATCGGCGAAGCGACACCCGATGGCGTACAGCACCTGCTGGAGCGGGCGCAATGGGACGCGGATGCCGCTCGCGATGTGCTGCGTAGCTATGTAGTGGAAGAACTGGGCGAGCGTGACGCGGTGCTGATTGTGGACGAGACCGGCTTCCTCAAGAAGGGACAGCATTCGGCCGGTGTTCAACGCCAGTACAGTGGCACGGCAGGTCGTATCGAGAACAGCCAGATCGGCGTGTTCCTCTGCTATGCCGGTCGTGGCGGCAGTGCGTTCATCGACCGCGAACTGTATGTACCCAAGGTGTGGACCGATGACCGGGTGCGCTGCGAGGCAGCGGGCATTCCCGGGTCGGTGGAATTCGCAACGAAGCCACAGCTTGCGCGTCGTATGCTTGAGCGGGCGCTGGACGCAGGGGTGCCGTGCGGCTGGGTCACGGGGGATGAAGTCTACGGCGGTGACCGTCACCTGCGGCTGTGGCTCGAGTCGCGCGGCCAGTCTTTCGTGCTGGCCGTTGCGAAGAACGAACCCCTATGGTGGAAAGGTCCAGAGTACGTACGGGCAGACCGGATCGCCGAGGCCCTGCCGGCAAGGGCATGGCGCCGCCTGTCAGCGGGTGCCGGCGCCAAGGGCGAGCGCCTGTATGACTGGGCGCTGACTCCGCTGTAGCGCTTGCAGATCACCGAAGAGGAGCGTCGCTTCGGGCATTACCTGCTGGTGCGACGCAGCCTGGACGAGGAACGCGAACATGCGTATTACGTCGTATACGCGCCGCGCAGCAAGGCCACACGGCAAACCCTGGTGAACGTGGCGGGCCGCAGGTGGGAAATCGAGACCGGCTTCGAGGCGACCAAAGGCGAATGCGGACTCGATCAGTATGAGGTGCGCCGATGGCAGGGCTGGTATCGCCACATCACGCTGGCTCTGCTGGCCCATGCGGTACTCGTCACCCTGCGGGTGCACGGCAAAAAAAACACCTGAAGGTTTGGTGCCGCTCAGCGTGCAGGAGATCCGCCGGCTGCTCTGTCGCATCCTGTGGCGCGGCGCCCACTCTATCGCGTACGTGTTGTCCTGGTCGGCATGGCGGCGCCGACACCAGTACCGCGCCCAGCAGTGCCACTACCGAAGACGAGGATGTGTGCCTCCAGTTTACCCAGATCTACGGCTGTAGTACTAAGTATTTGCTGCACTCTGCGAATTACTGTAACTAGCCGATGTCGTCCTACCTCGCCGCTTCGATGTCTGGACTGGAAGCCATCTTCGAAACCAAAAAAGCGCGGTCCGGAACCTTCAACGCCCTTCCCGACGACGCGGGGTGGCTGTTTCATCGTCGGCCGCTTCACTAACTGGGCACCAACGCAGTTATTGACAGCAATATTGTCGATGATATAGTTGGCATACTAGGCATATTAAGAAAGCTCTTGCGCAGGCGTTATCAACGGAGAATCAACGAAATGTCCACAGCTTCAACCGCTTCAACGGTTTCGACAGTCGGCCTCCTGGCCCGCTATGTGTGCAACTTGAAGGCAGCCGACATTTCCGGCGCGGACAAGCACCGCGCCGCACTGTGTGTCCTCGACACCCTGGCCGCTGCTGCCGCCGCGCTCCATTCGCCGAGTGTGGTCGCGGCGCGTGAGGCCACCATCGATCTGTTCGGGAAGGGAGAAGTGGCCATCTGGTTTGACGGCAGACGTACAACCGCGGCCGGTGCGATTTTTGCCAACAGTTCTGCTGCGGCTTTCCTCGATATGGACGATGGGCAGATCGAGGCTTGGGGACATCCGGCCGCAGCGGTAATTCCCGTGGTCCTGGCTCTTGCCGCCGAGACCGGAGCGTCCGCAGACGACGTCCTCGCTGCAATCGTTGTCGGCTACGAGGTCGGAACCCGGATAAAGGCCGCACGTGGCAGTCACGGGCAGCCACTTGAGCACGGCCAGACCGGCGTCTGGACCGGCTTCTGTGTGGCCGCTGCGGCGGGCTGGCTACTCAAGCGTTCTCCTGAACAGCTGGCAAACGGCCTGGCGTTGTCGGGCGTTTATAGCCCTAATCTGATCGCTACGGGATACACCCGCCAATTCGGAGGAGATGTACAGGAAGGGCTCCCTTGGAGCACCGTGGCGGGCTATTCCTCGTTGATCTTGGGCAAGTTGGGGCATATCGGCTTTGCCGACATTTTCGATCACTTACCCTTTTACAACTCCCGGCGCATCCTCAGAGGGTTAGGTGAGGAGGAGATGAAGATTAACGGGAACTATTTCAAGCCGTACGCGACATGCCGACATTTCCACGGCGCGCTCAAGGCACTTGAAACGTTGGTCTCCCAACATGACATTAAGCCGGCTGAAATTACCGCAATCAGGGTCAACATATTCGAATATGCGCTGAAGCTGTCCAACAAGACGCGCCCAGAAAATCTCTCCGATATCCAGTACAGCATTCCCTTCTGCATCGCTGTCATGGCTATGTTGGGCGCCGAAGCGCTCATGCCAATCGACGAGTCGTTGATCGGTCGAGAAGATATTTGCGCGCTTGCCGAAAAGGTTGAAATCGTCCCGAACGCCGAATTCAGCGCCCAACATGCCTACGCGTATCAACACCTGCCGCAGCCGGACGAAGGATCACATCCGGACTTTGAGTTCAATAGCGTAGACGTTGTAACCACCAGAGGAACGTACTCGTCGCCCAGGGTAACGCCTCCCTATGGCCCGGACGCGCCGATGTCGGTGGATGAACTGAAGGGCAAGTTCCGGATGGCAACGCGCTATGTACTGGATCACAGGGAGCAAGAAGACTTGCTCCATGCTTTCGCAAGTCTCCTGAACGGCGAAATCGCGCCATTGCTCGAGGTGACGGCCAGACCGGTAGCCAAATAGGCCTTTAACGGCGTGGTCCGAAAGATAAGTGCGGCGGGTGCCATGGAGCTCGCCGCTCAATTTACTTTGAGATAGCTAGATTTCTGGCCATGAGAAAAATGGTTGTCGAATCAGCGACTCAGCGCATGGATCAAGTGAAAATGTCCAGACCCGAGCCCAATAACAGCGAGATGGAAACAGCGAATTCCGATGAGAAGAGGCCGTCTTTGGGGGTCATCATGCTGGATCCCGACGACTTACCCGATAAACGGTCGGACAACGCCTATAACGCCGTCGTGATGCCGTTCATGGTGGACGACCCGACATTGTGGCCAGTGCCGCTGCGCAAGACCGTCGCCGAGGGTGCGGATGCCGTATCCAACAAGGTTCCGACTCCCGAGGCCGCCCGTGGCATCCTTCAAGCGGCTCGGCGGCTCGATGGACACACCGACCTCATTATCGGCAATTGCGGCTATATGTGGGCCTCCCGCAAACACCTTTACGGACAGACGTCGACGCCCCTGCTAACCAGCGCGCTTGAGTTTCTCGATCTTGCCCTGCGCATAACCAATCAGCCGGTCGGAATTATCACTTGGGACGCCACGCCACTCGTGCCTCTACTCGCTGATCAGCCCGGCTTTGAACGTCTTCGCTGCGTGAGTATCTGCGACCTACCGGATTGGGCGAGCTGGGGCTTAGATCCATGGGCCAACCAAGAACCATGCAGATGGAGCAAGGAGCGCATGGCCCAACAGTTAGCTGAGCGTTTGATCAAGGCGTTCGGCAAAGACGGGGTCTTGAATGATGTCGGCGTTTTGCTGCTGGAATGCACATTGGTCCCGGACTTCCGGAAGACCATCCGTGCGGTGACTTCTATTCCAGTGCTCGACCTTCTGCATTTCGCCAAAGCAGCTCTCGAGTAGTCTCACACGGAGGATCTGGCGCAGTCGGCAGCGATCAGGTCCAGCTCGTCTGAGTCAGAGGCAGTTTGATCACAGCCGATATTGCAGTCAGCATCTTTTATTATAAATGGCGGAGACACTGATATGAGAAGTACCCCTGTTCTAGAGGGTGTTAGGCACTTTTGTTAAGGGCTGCAAAGTGGACAAGCATAAGCACGGAGAATACGACGAAGTGCAAACCAGCCAAGGTTTCGGGCAATCGCTCGTAGTCTCTGGCCAGCCGGCGGAAGCGGTTGAGCCAGCCGAAGCTGCGCTCGACCACCCAGCGGCGCGGCAACAGCACGAAGCCCTTTTTCGCCTCCGACAGCTTGATTACCTGAAGCTCGATTCCTTCGTCGAGTGCTGCCTGCGCAGGCTCTTCGCCGGTATATCCCTGATCGGCGAACGCCACCTTGACCGTCTGGCCCGTGGCCTGCTGAACCTGACGCGCCAGTTCTCCGACCTGCGCACGTTCCTGTTCGTTGGCCGGCGTAACATGCACAGCAAGCAATTGCCCCAACGTATCAACCGCCATGTGGACCTTGCTGCCACGTTTGCGTTTGTAGCCGTCGTAACCGGCGCGAGGTCCACTCTCGCAGGTCGACTGCAGGGTCCGCCCATCGAGAATGACCGCGCTGGGTTGACCACGACGCTCCTGGGCGATCCGGATGATCGAACGCAGGTCATTCACCATGGCCTCGAAACAGCCGGCCTGAATCCAGCGTTGCGTCTGCTGGTAGACCAGTTCCCACGGTGGAAAGTCATTGGGCAACAAACGCCACGGTGCACCCGCGCGTACGATCCAGCGAAGCGCGTTGAACATCTCACGCAGTTCGTAGCGGCGCTGCGGTGCGTCCTTGTTCATCAAGGTCAGGTACGGAGCGGCGAAGTACCACTCTTCATCCGATACATCCGTTGGGTAAGGCCTGCGTTTTTTCATCCCACCAGGATACCAGGTCCGACAAAAAGTGCCTAACACCCTCTAGTCCCTGCGCGGCTCACATTGCGCCAAAAGCACTTCCAAAACGCAGCCTGTTTTAAGTGAATCAGCTTAACCAAACCGTAAATATCGATCCATAAAGGAGCCGAGATGAAACATCTGGTGACCTCCGCCGTGCTTTGCTTGCTGGCGTCTTCTGCGTTTGCCACAGATACTCTGCGCTTCGGCATTGAGGCAGACTATCCGCCGTTTGAATATAAGCTACCAAGCGGGGAATTGACAGGCTTCGATATTGATATCGGCAATGCCGTTTGCGCGCGACTGCAGCTAAAATGCATGTGGGTTGAAAATTCGTTCGATGGGCTCATTCCGGCCTTGATGGCGAAGAAGTTCGACGCTATCAATTCGGGTATGTGGGATACCCCACAGCGCGAAAAAGCAATTGATTTTACATCCGTCATTTACGCGACCCCGATGCGTCTGGTGGCGCGCGCGGACAGTCATATCTTACCGAACGCAGAATCGCTCAAAGGCAAGCGCGTCGGGGTTCAGCAAGGCGGAACTCAGCAACTCTATGCAGAAGCGAAGTGGGCACCGAATGGCGCAATCATCGTCACATATCCGAGTCAAAGCGCGGTGTTCTCGGACTTGGCAGGTGGCCGAATTGATGCTGCTTTGCAATCACAGCAAAGCGCGGAGGATGGTTTCCTGAAAACGCCTGAAGGCAAAGGCTTTACCTTTGTTGGTCCAGGTCTGCTCGATGAGAAGATAAGTGGCCGTGGAGTGTCTTTCGGCGTCCGCAAGCAAGATCAGGTACTGAAAGTCCGTCTCAATGAGGCGATTGCCTCGTTGAAAAAGGATGGAACGCTCGATAAGATCGCAAAAAAGTACTTTCAATATCAGGTTGTCACGCCCTGACCGTCGTGCCATGGCTCGCGTGACTTCGCCCGGACTTCTCAAGTCTCCAAAGCACCGTTCTAAGAGCGAGATCTTACGGAAGCACGGGCGTGCCTGCGAGCAAACGTTAGACAGGTGAGGCGTCGGTCATTGATGATGCGTTGAGTTGAAATTTGTTTCGCCGGCTTCGCAGCGGGAGCTATCGCCACAGCCCAGCTGAAGTCGATCTTGCACGAATTCGGTGAAATGAATCAGTTAGAATAACGAAATATCCATCGGCGGATCAAGCTAGCCTGCTAGCGGCGCGGATGATCGGGCGCGTTTTGGCCACGTGAACTCCGGGTTGACTGGCTATTGTCGGGGGTTGATGCTCCCGATCCAGCGCAAGAGTGTCGACCCGCTGGCGGCGCATCCGGAACCTCAGCGCGTGAGCGCCCGGCATCAATCGCTTCATCACTTCGTCTCGAAGTCGGAATGCTCCGACGCGGAGTTATTTTGTTACGTCGCGCGCAGAATGGCAGGTCATTGCGCGATTGCCCCGTGTGCGACAAGGGCCACATGGTCCGCATCGAAGGCGGTGTGCCTGGCACCCTCTCTCCACCTGATCCCAGCCATGGACACTGGCCGGCATCAGCACCAGCCCCCAGCACGTTGGTCTTCCCCATGCAGCTGACGCAAACCGACTCGTTCTTTGCCGTCTTCGCACCATCACAATGTCGCGAAACTCCGCACTATCTGCTCGCTGACCCTCCCATTCTCACTGTCTTCGCGCGACCGGTTGTGTCAGACCACCCACATTTGGCGTGCGATGGCCACCCCTCGGGTACCGCAAATCACCGCGCCGTTCATTCAATGCCCACCATAGAAGTGAACGCTTGCGGAGCGGGTTAGCACAAGCGATTTTTATTTATCGCTCGCGGACCGATCTCGCCGGCTCCCAACATCCATCTGACGCCTCGACCGCTAAACAAAAAATCCTCTGCAACATGTGGCGCGATACCTATGACGCGTTGGAAATACGGTTGACGTGGGTTGACGAATGGTTGATATACCTAGTATTCTGCATTACACAAGCACGCGCAAGCTTTGACCTAGGTCGATTGGCGCACCATGCGATGCAATTCCAATGCGTCGGGTAAGACCGTCTGCCATTTGACCCGGAAGCTGGCTTGGAATGTCCTGATATCTGGCCTATTCAATTGTGAGGCGGTAATGAAAGCAGTTGTCCTGCTCCTGCTGGCGTCAGTGTTCTCGGTTTGTTCTTATGCAAATGATGTGTCAACCCTTCGATTCGGGGTGGATCCCACATATCCGCCATTCGAGTCCAAGGATGCAAGCGGCAAGCTGGCGGGGTTCGAGATCGACCTCGGTAACGAAATTTGCGCTCGCATCCACGCGAAGTGCGCCTGGGTTGAAAATGACTTCGATGGAATGATCCCTGGGCTCAAAGCACGAAAGTTCGATGCAATCATGTCGGGAATGACCGTAACCGCCCAACGCGCAGAACAGATTTCATTTAGCGATAAGCTTTGGAACTCCTCACTTCGCCTTGTGGCAAAAAAAGGTTCCACTGTATTGCCAACGCCCGAGGCACTGCGCGGAAAGTCGGTTGGCGTCCAGCAAGGTACAGTTGGAGAAACTTACGCGAAGAAGAATTGGGCGCCGAAAGGAGCGACAGTCGTCCCGTATCAGAATCAGAATCTCGTCTACGATGACTTGACGGTGGGGCGCCTTGACGGAGTGCTGATTGGCGACATCCAAGCGCAGCTCGGCTTCCTGGGAACGCCTCGTGGTGCTGGCTATGGATTTGTCGGCGACAAAATTGTCGATCCGTCCAGCTCGAAGGGGAATGCGATCGGTTTGCGCAAAGACGACGCAGCGCTCAGACAGAAAATCAACCAGGCGATCGCTGACGTGAGAAAGGACGGAACCTACGAGCGAATCGAGAAGAAATACTTTGCCTTCGATGTCTATGGAGATTGATGCAACCAGCGGCGATCGTGAATCTGCGACCGGAGTCATTTCGGTTCGAAGGCGATTCCGATTACCGCGCCACGGGGCGCTTTGAATTCCGCTGAGTGCGAAGACCAGCCGGTCAGAAAACCTATGCGCGTTCGTGGCTGATGTATGCGTTCGGCGGCCAGGATACCGGAGGCTAAGTTGTCGTTGAAATGTAGACATCTCAGGAGAGCCGTCGCCTAGGCGGCGGTGGGTTGAATCGGAGTTGGCACATGAATTGGCTGGGAATTCTTCATCTTGATACTGAGGACGCGGTATTGGAATCGTCAGCCGAACTTGAAGCGCGTCACGCTGTGATGCCGTTCAGCGTAGGGGATCCATCGTTTTGGAGGGTGCCATTCCTCAACGCGATAGCGACCGGTGCGGAGCCTCACGGAAACAAGCTGCCGACTGACGCGGCCAGCCGTGGGATCGTGGATGCAGTGCGGCGGCTCGACGGTAAGGTTCAACTAATCATCGGTAACTGCGGGTTCATGTGGGCGTCGCGCAACCTTCCTTACCGGACGGCGTCGGCGGCAACGATCACTAGCGGGCTCGAGTTCCTCGATCTCGCTCTGCGCATCACCGGGCGTTCCGTTGGAGTTATCACCTGGGGCGTTCGGGCACTCGATAGGTTGCTGAGTGGTCCCCCGAACTCGAACGTGTACGCCTTCTGGCTGTTGCCCAGCTACCAGAGTGGCAGAAGTCATGGACCAATCGGGAACCTGCCGATTGGACGCAGGAGCGCATGGCCGACGAACTCGCAGAGCGATTGTCGTAAGCGTTCGGCGAGGGCGGAGTGCTTAGTGACATAAACGTACTGATACTTGAATGCACGCTCGTACCGGACTTCCGCAACGTCATTCGTCGATTCACGGCCGTCCCCATTTTCGATCTTCTTCAATTAGCGAAGGCCGCCTTGGAGTAGGTCGACACAGTATTCCGGGAACGCTTGCCAAATGACCTACCTGACTCGGGCCAAAAACTGTCGCGTTCTCGGTGACTTCGGATTCACGATAAGGTTGTCTGTCTGAAAGCCTTGCTAGGTGCACTTCTGATGCTAGAAATGACTGTCTACGTAGATCTGAACTTGCGTTCGCTGCCCGCAGTCGCCGTGCAGCGCGGATTGACGTGCAGAAGCACCGCAAGCGCGCACGGTGAGAAGGCCTACTTCGACGCGCTCCAGATTCCGTCGGTGGCCGACACCGATCCGGAAGTCGCGTGGCCGGCAAGGCCGAAAAGCAGTGCAAGGCCGATGGCATCGAGTACGCCAAGGCCGTGTTCCCGGGGGCGGCATCGGGCCGCGCGATCTCGAATGGCCGCGACCAGGGTTTCACGAGGCTGATGCTCGACGAGTAACCCATCGCGTGATCGCGGCGGGATCACGGGCCTGGATGCGGGGGAGCTCATCAGCGAAGTGTGCCTCGCGGTCGGGATGGACCCGGACGTGGAAGACACCGGCAAGACGATCCATCCGCACCTGACGCTCGGCGAATCGATCGGGATGGCCGCCGAGCTGTACGAGGGCGTTTGTACCGATTTGCCGTGGAAGCGAAAAAGGGCAAGTCGGAAGTAAATCGAGGCCTGCGTGGATCTGTCGACTGCGCGTTGCAGCGAGCCGGTCACTACCTTCGATCGTCAGGATCGCCGTACCGTAACCTTCAAAAGCGATGAGGAAGCTATGACGATTGTGGGAATGTCGTTGAGAAATATGGTGGAGGACTGGTTGGCGCCCGACCCGAAGAGAGGGTTTCGGGTCAGCCACTACGGACGATCCAGCAGGGGACGATATGTGTGCGTCGTCGCAGACAACGGAAGCGGGTCTAAGGCGATGTTCTTTTTTCGACACCGAATCGGAAAATGGTGCATTTTCCCACCCGATCCAGAGAGACCTGCCATGCGCATCGCTGAAGTTTCGTATGCCCGAGACTCACGGTGAAACTAAACGTTAGGCCGAACGCTCGGAGCATGCTCGGCGCCACCGACGATGCGCCAGGGACTTTCTCCGTGTGCTGTGGGTGAGCGTCGTTGATGGCGATCAGTTTTTCCACGTCCTGATTCGTGGTTGCGTGGCCGGTTCGCTGCGATCATCGAACACGTGTCGATCGGGAACCGGTAAATGCGTGTTCCGCGCCACGCGTGGCTACGCGGCGTGCAGCGAAGGGTACTGTGGACGTTTAGCATACCGAGGTGATTATGGCATCCAAAAATCCTGCTTACGAGCTGAGCAGATCCGCGTCGATCCGGCCTACCGGGCAGGAGGGCGATGATAGTAAGTGCGACGCGTGCAAGGAGAGTTTCGATGATCAGCGACAGACGGAAGATCGTCCACGTTCTTACCAGTGGTCGATGCCCACACGAACCGACGCGCAGGCGGAGCCTGCCGGATCGGTCGGGGAGCTCTGCGTCGTCGCCACGATCGTAAATCTGCGCGAGATCGAGCAGGTGTATGGCGAGACGACTGCACTTGGCGTGCGGCATGCCGTCTATGAGCGGGCCCGGGCGCTCTCACGATCAGGGAGGGCTACCGTTGCAACAACCGGTGCGCATATCGTTTTTATCTTCGACCTGTCCTACCTGTCCTACAAGGGCGACGCGTCGGAGCAGTTATGCGGGCCCATCATCGAGCACCGGGTAGTCAAGGTACTTGGCGCGCACGTCGTACCACTGGGAGACGCGGCCATCATGCCTGTAGTACGCGCGTCAGCGATGCGCTCCGGGTACCAGCCATTTCAGGATTTCATCGATGCGGCAAACCTGGCGACCGCGGGCCATCACTGGTGTGAGCGGTACAAGGCCGATATGGTGGTGGCTGCTACCGTCTTCGTGGCACTGGAGGAGAAAAGGCTTGATTTCGATCGGGAACCCGTCTGCGCGGCAGGCGATTCGCAAGATGTGACGTACTACGAGGTACTGCTTTGCGAGATAAGGAATGGCCAGCGCATCCGTATCGGTAGTCTCGTGGGGGCCATTGAGCGCCTGGGGATGGTGAGGCGGCTCGACGAATGGGTCGTCGACTCGACGATCGCCGCATTGCGCCGCAATCCTGCGCTTCGACTCGGCTGCAATGTGTCCGCGCATAGCGCCACACTCGATGCGTGGTGGACGCCCATCGCCTCACAGTTGCATGCAGACAGGCACCTTGCTTCTAGGCTGACGATCGAGATTACGGAAACAGCCGCAATGACTTCGACAACAGAGGAGGCGCGGAATTTCGTCAGGACGTTCCAGGCGCTGGGCTGCCAGATGGCACTGGATGACCTGGGGAAAGGCCACAACAATCTGATCGCCCTGATCGGGCTTGGCGTCGATATCGTCAAGATCGACCTGCGTTGCCTCCGACAGGAGGAAGGCGGCACCCGAAGTCCCCTAGGTCTGCGTCCGCTTATCCAGTTCGCGAAGACTTACGCGGCGAGCGTCATCGTCGAAGGCATCGAGACGGAGGACGACGCGCAACAGGCGCGAGAGTGCGGGGCGACGTGCCTTCAGGGCTATCTCTATTCAGGCCCTTCCGCACCAGACATTGGCGCGGAAAAACGTTGATGAAACGGGCTCACCGTTGGTGTTCGGCGAGGGTGTTAGCGCAGAGCCGACTATTGTCGGAATCGGCGGCTGACGTTTCGATATGCGCGTACCCGGTTATGAAGATGGGCCTCCGGGAAGATTCGATGTCACGCACGGCCGGAGGAGGGCGTGCATGCGGCTTGTTATTCGGTATTCGCTTTGCTTCAGAGTCCTGTTACCGATGAACAGTCGATCCTGGTGACGACCGTGATCGATACGTTGCGTGCGCATCCGGGCATGTCGCTAGGCTGTAACGTGTCGATTCAGAGTGCAGCGCTCGGCGGCTGGCGGTCGAAGGTGATCGAAACCCTTGCCGGGGAGCCTCAGGTCGCGGCACGGCTCGTCATCGAGTTGACGGAAAGCGCGCCGCTGACCGACATCGACGCAGTCGCGGACTTCGTCCGGGCGCTGCAACAGCTCGGATGTCGCGTCGCTCTCGATGACATCGGTGCAGGCTACAGTTCCGTGAGGAGTCTTATGGAACTGGGCGTGGACATTGCAAAAATCGATGGTGGATATCTGCATCGGGCCCGCTCGAACGGGTGCGCACGAGTGCATTTGGGTGCGCTGATCCATCTGGCGCGAACAAGCGCTTCGCATGTGGTGGACGAACGTGTCGAGGACGAGGAAGACCTGCACGTATCCCAGGCCTGTGGCGCGCATTGGGTTCAGGGATATCTCTTCGAGCCCATCTTCGCCGCTGGTTTGGCACAATCCGCGTCTGAGCCGGAACGGGACTGATGCGCGAGATGGAAGGTCCTGCGGGAGAAAGGAGTAAGCGTCTCGCCGTGGCCGTTCTGGCGTGCTGATTGAGGTTTTGGGTAGTTTGGTATCCACCAAATTATGGTGGGTACCAAAGTGGACAAGACATGGGGCGATGGCGCCGCAGACGGCGCAAATAAGCGGCCGAACTTTCCGACCGAGTTCAAACGGCAACTGGTTGAACAATCTCTCGAGCCGGGCGCGTCGGTGGCGTTGATCGCGCGCAGCAACGATATCAATGCAAACCTGTTGTTCAAATGGCGACGGCTTTATCTGGCAGGAGAGTACGGTTTGCCGACGCTGCCTGAGGGCGCGACGCCAAAGCGGGCACAGGAGGTGCCGTCGCTGTTGCCTGTGAATGTCGTCGCTGAGGCGGCAGAACATACGTCACCGATGGCAGTTGATGCGACACGGTCGCCAGAGAATCTTTGCGAGATCGAGTTCGACCGGGCACGCTTGAGGGTTTGCGGCAATGTGTCACCGGATATGCTGCGGCTGCTGATCCGGGAGCTATCCCGATGATCGGCTTGCCGGCAGGCACTCGCATCTGGATCGCCGCAGGCGTGACCGACATGCGTAGTGGTTTCCCGGCTCTTGCCGCGAAGGTGCAATCGGCACTCGAAGACAATCCGCTCGGCGGCGACGTGTTCATTTTTCGGGGACGTCGCGGCGATCTCGTAAAAATTCTATGGGCAACAGATGACGGACTATGGCTTCTTGCGAAGCGGCTTTCGCATGGACGGTTTATTTGGCCCCAGGCGGAGGGCGGCAAGATCTTCCTGACGTCGGCACAGCTGTCGATGTTGCTGGAAGGCATCGATTGGCGACAGCCCCGTCGCACGGCGGCATTATCGATGTTGTAAACTGCATCGAAGGCTCGTAAACTGCGGCACATGCCCGATCACGCGCCGCTTCCGCAAACCGTTGCCGAGCTCCACGCCCTGGTGCTCGAGCAGCAGGCATCGATCGCAAAGATGCAGCAGGAGATCGCCGAACGCGACCGGGAGATTGTCGAACGCGACCAGCAAATCGAACGCCTGAAAGCGCAGATCGACAAGCTCAGGCGCATGCACTTCGGTCGTAAATCCGAGCAGTTGGAGCGGCAGATCGATCGGCTCGAAACCCAACTCGAGGATCTGGCAGCCGGCAGCGGCGTTGCCGATGTTCGCCGTGCGCGCGCTCGTGCATCGAGCTGGCGTATCTGCAGCATCTCCGAAGGAAGCCTTGGCGCCCCATCTGCCACGCGAAGAGCACGAGCTCGAGCCCGATTCCATCTGCCCGAAGTGCAACAACGCCATGGAGTTGCTCGGCGAGGATGTGTCTGAGCAGCTCGCGCGCGTCACGGCGATGTTCAAGGTCATCCGCACGATCCGTCGCAAGCGGATCTGCACCGGTTGCGGCCATATCGCGCAACCTCCCATGCCGGGGCTGCCGATCGAGCGCAGCATCGCGCATCCGAGTTTGCTGGCCGAGATCATCGTGGCGAAGTATGCAAACCACACCCCGCTGTATCGGCAATCCGAGATCGCGGCGCGCGACGGCGTACGTCTCGATCGGGCCACCATGGCGCGCTGGGTCGGACAATGCGAAGAACTCTGCCGGCTGCTGACTGAAGCACTGCGCCGCTACACGATGGCGACTGCCAAGCTCCACGCGGACGACACGCCGATCCCGGTGCTCGCGCCTGGGAACAAGAAGACCAAGACCGGTCGGTTGTGGGTCTACGTGCGCGACGATCGTCGCTCAGGTTCGAGCGATCCCGCTGCGGTCTGGTTCGCTTACTCACCGGACCGCAAAGGCATTCACCCCCAGACCCATCTTGCCGGATTCGAAGGCATCCTTCAGGCGGACGGCTATGCAGGCTTCAACGAGTTGAACGAAGGCGGCAAAGTTCGTCTGGCATTTTGCTGGGATCATGCGCGCCGATACGTATTCAACGTGCATGAGACAGCCCCGTCGGGCACCACGAAGCAATGGCTCGACATGATTGGCGAGTTTTACGCAATCGAGGCTGATATCCGCGGCAAACCGCCCGATGAGCGGCGACGCGTCAGGCAAGAAAAAAGCAGCCCGTTGCTCGCGGCTCTCGAGAAGTCGGTGAGGGAGAAACTCGCGACTCTTTGGCCGAAGGCACCGCTGGTCGAAGCGATCAACTACTCTCTGAACCGCTGGGATGGGCTCACGCTGTTTTGTGACGACGGCCGCGTCGAGATCAGCAACGTGCTTGCCGAAAAGGCTCTGGTGCAAATAATTGGTCAGAGCGACATTTTTCCTATCGATATGGATACCTTATCGATGAGACAGGACAGCATTCCAGGCAGCGAGGGCAGAGGTATCTTTGAGCCCGAGTATGGAGAAGTGGAACTGTCCCTTGCGAATGCGATGCATCAGTTCGATGCCGGAAATTGTGGTCACGGCATTCCTGAATCGTTTGAAGCCGAGCATTACGTTCGTTCTTGACGTGACGTTTCGATGGTCCTGCTCGATCAGATTGTTCAGGTACTTCGAGGACCGGATCTTCGTGTCATCTGGCAGCAGGCCATCGGTCTTCATCTCACGCACCGCCCGGTGTGAGGCGGCATATCCATCGAGCGTGATCGTCTCCGGCGGCTGGCCCTGATGTTTGATTGCGTTGCTGAAAAAGGCTTTGGCCGCGGCCACGTCGCGCTTCGCTCTGAGCATGAAGTCCACCGTCTGGCCGGCTCGATCTACCGCACGGTACAGATAAACCCATTTGCCACGAACCTTCAGGTAGGTTTCATCAACACGCCATGACCGCCCTGCGGGCATGCCAAAACGATTCCAGCGCTTGACGAACTCCGGCGTGAAGCGGTTCACCCAACGCATAATCGTGGTGTGCACCAACGACAAACCGCGCTCGGCCATCATCTCAACCAGATCACGCAGGCTGAGCTTGTAGCGCAGGTACCAGCGCACGCACTGAATGATCACCTCGCGGTTGAAGTGACGACCCGAGAACAGATCGTCCACGCTTTTCAGCTTGCGCATTATCGAAGGATGAGGTTGCGAAGGCCCCAGTCTAACCGAGTCAAATTCACTATTTGCACCAGAACCCACGGCGGGACCAGCGTCAGGCAGCGGATTGCTCACCCCAACTGCTATTGGTGCCGGCGGCGTAGTCCATCAGCGTATCGAGCACCTCCTTCGCCGCGTGGCTGAGTTCATAATTGTCGGCCGTCACGATGTACTCAGATAGTCGGGTACGCACGCTGATAGCGAGCGGTCTGACGAGGCGCCCGTCTTCGATCATTTCCGTGCAGCCGTAGGACCAGGCGAGCGCGACACCTTTTCCGGCACACGCCGCGCGGTAAGCCAGATCGAAATTGCTGACACGGATCGAGCTGTGATGATCGCGCGGCTCGACGCCCGCCAGTTCGAACCAGTCGTCCCAGCAGTTGCATATCGACAGACCGGCTTCAACGTCGATCAGCACTTCGTTCTGTAAATCGCATGCGCTCTGGATGGAGTGTTGCTCAAGGTAAGACGGGCTGCAGACCGGAAAAATTTCTTCATCGAACAGCTTGTATTTGGCGAGACCGGGCCAGTGGCCGTCTCCATAGTGGATAGCGAGATCGACGGCCTCACGGCGCGGATCGACCGGCTGATCGCTGGCGAGTACGCGGATGTCGATTTCCGGATGGCGTTCGCGGAACCGGATGATGGCCGGCATCAGCCAGAAGCTCGACATCGCCACGCTCGCAGCGATCGTCACGCTGGTCGATTCGAGATTCTCGATGATGGCCACCGCGCGGCGAATCGACATCAGGCTTTGCGCGATTGCCTGTTGAAAGACCATGCCGGCTTTGGTCAGCTCGATTTCGCGGTGCCGCCGATTGAAAAGCGGAACGCCAATCCTTTCTTCCAGCACCTGAATCTGCCGGCTCACCGCACCTTGCGACAGGTTTAGTTCTTCGGCCGCGCGCGTGAAGCTCAGGAGCCGTGCCGAGGCTTCGAACGCGCCAACTGCGTTGAGGGGAGGCAGACGTTTCCTCGGCTTGATCATCGTGCTTCCCTGTGAGAACGGCGGCGTTTGCGAGCGTTCCGCGTCCTGTCGGTCACGCTTTGTTCAGAATGCTGTCATGAAAAAACGTTAGTCAAAAAACAATTCGACTGGAATCCGGGTAAATCCTCACCAGACGGCCTGGTCAGGGCCCACATTTGTTTCGCCGTCCGTGCAAGCATTGTCGCGCGCGTCGCGCTCGCATGCAAAAATGCATGTCAGACTTCAGTAAAAATGGCTTGTCCCGTCAAAATTGGAGTCCTCTAATGACATCAAGCCCTGAGAGGGCCGTCGCTGCCGCATATCTCAGGGTGCACATGGGATTTTCTGGAAACATCAGGATGGGACATGTTCGACCATAAAAAACTCGACGCTTTGCTGGCGGCCTATACGCCGGGACGCCCTCTTGAGCAGGCGTTTTACAAGGACGCGGAACTATTCGAGGCGGATCTCGCACTCATCTGGCAGCGAAAGTGGCTGTTTGCCGGCTTGAGCTGCGAGATCAGGCAGACCGGCGAGTGGTTCACGGTGCAGATTGGCGAGACGTCGGTTATCGTCGTGCGGGATCGTGCAGGTGCCGTGCGCGCCTTCTTTAACACCTGCCGTCATCGAGGCTCGCGCATCTGTGCGGGTGAGAAGGGCAAGTCAGGCGCATTCGCCTGCCCGTACCACCAATGGACCTATGGCCTCGATGGCAAGCTGATGTTCGCGCGCAACATGGGCGAGTCGTTTGACCTGTCGGCCTTCTCCCTGAAGCCGGTTGCGTGCGAGGTCGTAGCGGGCTATGTGTTTATCTGCCTGTCCAGTACGCCCGACGATTTCAGCGGCTTTCGCCGCCGCGTTGAACCGTACCTCGCGCCGCACGGCATCGAAGATGCCAAGATCGCCTACGAATCCACGATGGTCGAGAAAGGCAACTGGAAACTGGTACTCGAAAATAATCGCGAGTGCTACCACTGCAGCGCCAATCATCCGGAATTGCTGCGCACGATTTCCGAGTTCGATGGTCCGACCGATCCGCGCTATGGCGGCGAGTTTGCGGCGAAGAGCGAACGCGACGAGGCGCGCTGGCGGCAGGTCGGCCTGCCGTACGCGCCCGTCGAAGAAGAACCGGTGTATCGGATGGTGCGAGCCGCGCTGGAGCGGGGCGTGTCTTTCACGATGACGGGTGAAGCGGCCTGCAGCAAGGTCATGGGAATGCTTCCCGAGCGGGACGTCGGCGCGTTGCGTCTGCTGCGTTTCCCCAATACGTGGAATCATGCGCTGGGTGATCACGCGCTGGCATTCCGTCTCTTGCCGCTCGGCCCGCGCGAGACACAAGTCACGACAAAATGGATCGTGCACAAGGACGCGGTCGAAGGCGTCGATTACGACCTCGACACGCTGACCGAAGTCTGGAAAGCGACCAACGCACAGGATCAGCGACTGGTCGAAACGAATCAGCTCGGCATCAATTCAATTGGCTACGAGCCAGGAGTCTATTCGGAACAGGTGGAGTCCGGCGTTATGGCATTCGTGGACTGGTACATCGATGCCCTCAGAGAAGGCCTCGCGCAGATGCCGAGGACCGTGCCGCTCAAGGTGTGTTGACAGTGGCCGCGAATCAGGCAGGCTCTTTACCGTCAACGCGCGATGATGGCTTCTTCCTGGTGGAGTGTGTGGCAGTGGCCGACGAATCCGTGAACGTGAAAACGTTCGAATTCGTCTCCGTTGACGGCAGGTCGCTCGACTATGCAGCGGGGCAGCACATCACAGTTGAAGCGCCGACCCTCAGCGGCATTCTGTACCGCTGCTACACGTTGTCGTCGACGCCGACGCGCGCGGGGCGCTTCGCGATAACGGCGAAAGCCGCGCCTCATGGTCCGGTGTCCGCATGGTTGCATCAGGAAATCGCGCCAGGCGCTCGCCTTCGGATCTCCCCACCTTCAGGCGCGTTCACCGCTCCTGAAGCAACCGGAGGCGCGTATTTATTCGTCGCTGGCGGTGTGGGCATTACACCGCTCCTGTCGATGACAAGGGCGTTATACGACGCGCGCGCCGAGATCGATCTTATCTTCCTGCAATGTGCGAGCACGCAGGAAGATCTTCTGTTTCGCAAGGAACTGGAGCAGATGGCGGCATCCTGGCCGAGTCTGCGAGTCAAGCTGACGGTATCGCGCGAGGCCGCTGTACCGCTTCTCGCTGGCCGGCTTGAACGCGCCAGATTGGCCCAATGGATTCCCGATATCGCGAAGCGCACGGTTTATTGCTGCGGCCCTGATGCATTCATGAAGACTGTCTACGAGGCTGCGGTGAGCCTTGGCGTTGCACCGCAACGGTATCACCAGGAGAGTTTCGTGCTGCCGCCCGCCGCGAGTGCGACCGCGTTTGAAGCCGTAGTGCCGACGGCGCAGGTCAGTGTGATGCTTGCAGCGTCCAGACTCGAGTGTGTCGCGTCAACGAACGATGTGCTGATAGACGCCGCCCAGTCCGTGGGCGTCGTGATCCCGAGTGCGTGCCGCGCCGGTATGTGCGGCACCTGCAAGACACGTGTGATTGCGGGCCAGGTCGAGATGGCGCACAACGGCGGCATCACCGATGAAGAGATAGCAGAGGGATGGATCCTGACCTGTTGTGCACGCCCGCTAACGGACATAGAACTGGACTGTTAGGCTGACAGGTTCGATTCTATGGTGGATGAATTCGTCAAACAATCAGTATGCCTAATGTCATTGCGGTGCGGTTTTTCACATGCGGAATTGCATGAAAACCATGTTCTAAATTCGTTTGAGAAAAGAATTAACGCTTCTTAGCATGCATGTCACACGCGCTGAAGCATTCAATCGCGACATGATGGACGAGATGCCGGTTCTGTCGCTTTTCGATACACGCACACACGAATGAAAGGGAATTCATGAAAAGTCATTGTCAGGTGGCGGTTATCGGCGGAGGTGTGGTTGGCGCCTCGGTGCTGTACCACTTAACGAAATTCGGCTGGACCGACGTCGTGATGCTTGAGCGCAAGGTTCTCACCGCCGGGTCGACATGGCATGCGGCCGCCGGCTTCCATGCGTTTAACGGCGATCCCAACGTCGTCAGGCTGCAGAGTTACACGATCTCGCTCTACAAGGAAATTGAGGAAGAGGGCGATCAGAATGTCGGCCTGCATGTGCCTGGCGGCATCACCATGGCGGCAACACCTGAGCGCTGGGAGTTTCTGCGCACCGAGTGGTCACGGCACCGTTTCATGGGTCTCGACACCGAGTTGATCACGCCGTCCGAGATCAAGGCAATGTGTCCGCTCGTCGACGTGAGCGAGGTGAAGGGAGGCCTGTGGGCGCCGAACGAAGGCCACCTGGACCCTTACGGATGTACTCAGGCCTATGCGCGCGCCGCGCGAAGACGCGGCGCGGATATCTATCAGCATACGCGGGTAGAGGCGCTCGAACCGCGCGCGGATGGCAGCTGGACGGTCATTACCGATCAGGGGGTGATTCATGCCGAGCATGTGGTCAACGCAGCGGGACTGTGGGCGCGGGAAGTCGGTGCCATGGCTGGCGTGAAGCTGCCGCTCATTCCGATGGAGCATCACTATCTCATCACGGAAGACATTCCGGAGCTCGTCACGCTCGGACGGGAGATACCGGTGATGGTCGACCTCGATGGCGAAATTTACATGCGCCAGGAACACCACGGTGTTCTGTTCGGTGTGTACGAGAAGCGCTCGACACCATGGTCGCTGGACGGCACACCGTGGGAATACGGCGAGACCGATCTGTTGCCGCCGCGGCTCGAGCGTATCGAAGACGAACTGATGCGCGGCTTCGAACGCTTTCCGAGCGTGGGAAACGCCGGTATCAAACGCGTCG
The DNA here is from genome assembly GCF_004366535.1 of Paraburkholderia sp. BL6665CI2N2. Taxonomy (NCBI): domain Bacteria; kingdom Pseudomonadati; phylum Pseudomonadota; class Betaproteobacteria; order Burkholderiales; family Burkholderiaceae; genus Paraburkholderia; species Paraburkholderia sp. BL6665CI2N2. Next base: position 190,270 of record NZ_SORC01000003.1, on the reverse strand, counting down.
TCAATGGGCCCTTCACATTTACGCCGGACGGCAATCCGCTCGTCGGCCCCGTGCGCGGTTTGCGCAACTACTGGGCGGCTTGTGGCTGCATGGCGGGCTTCAGTCAGGGCGGCGGCGTCGGCCTGGCACTGGCGCAGTGGATGATCGAGGGCGAACCGCAAGACAACGTGTTCGCGATGGATGTGGCGCGTTTTCCAGACCTCACACAGACCTACGTCGCGGCCAAAGCGCGGGAATTTTACGAGCACCGTTTCTACCTCGCGCGGCCGAATGAGCAGTGGCCCGCGGGCCGCCCACTCAAGACCACGCCGCTATACGACCTGCAGGAGCAGGCGAATGCCGTATTCGGTGTCAACTACGGACTTGAAACGCCGATGTGGTTTGCGCCGGCCGGTCAGCCCGCTCATGAAACGCCGACGTTTCGCCGGTCGAATGCCTTCGACACCGTAGCCGCGGAATGCCGCGCCATTCGCGAGCAGGTGGGTCTGTTCGATGCAAGTGGTTATGCGAAGTACGAAATCAGCGGACCTGGCGCAGAACTGTGGGTCGACCGGTTGTTCGCCAGCCGTTTGCCGGAAGTCGGCCGTGCCCGGCTTGCACCGCTCCTTTCGCCGTCGGGCCGTCTCAAGGGCGATCTGACGATTCTGCGGCTCGCGGCGCAGCGGTTCCTCGTGACGGGGTCCGGTTACCTGCAGGAGTGGCATCTGCGCTGGTTCGAGGACCATCTGCCGGCAGACGGAAGTGTGCGCATCGACAACCGCAGCGAGTCGCTGGCGATGCTCGCGATCGCGGGTCCAAATGCAAAGGCACTGGTTGGCGAAGTCTTCGGCACCGCGGCAATTGCTGCGGCCCAGCGCTTCATGTCGGTCGCCCGGATCGATGCGGGCTTTGCCCCGGCGTGGATCGCACGTCTGTCGCTGACCGGTGAACTGGGCTACGAGATCTACGTCGAGAATCACTATCTGCGCAGCGTCTACCAACGGTTACTCGCGGCGGGCGGCGCTTTCGGGCTGCATCAGTACGGCGTATGGGCGTTGCTGTCGACGCGCCTCGAAAAGGGCTTCGGCATCTGGTCACGTGAATTCGGCCCCGAATACACGCCGGCCATGGCGGATCTCGAACGCTTCATCGCCTTCGACAAGGGCGACTTCATCGGGCGCGAGGCCGTGCTCGCGCAACGCGGCGTGACGCCTGTGCACCGGCTCCTCACGTTCGAAATCGATGCTGTCGACGCAGACGCGAGCGGTTTCGAGCCGGTCTGGGTGGGCGACGCGGTTGCGGGCTACACCACATCGGGGGGCTATGGCCACACGACGGGCAAGAGTCTCGCCATGGGTTACGTGAAGAGTGAATACCTCGTCGGTGCGAACGCATTCGAGATCCAGATTCTCGGCGAGCGCCGGCCGGCAAGGATACTGACAGCGCCAGCATACGATCCGGATGGCGCGCGTATGCGCGGATAGTACGACGGCTTCGGCGCATGCCAGCCGTGGGGGCAGTGATCATTCAATGAGCAGGGTGACTATGAAAATCGTGGTGGCAGTCAAGCGCGTGATCGATTCGAACGTGAAGCCGCGGGTGCGCGCGGACCAGACGGGAGTCGATATGACGAACGTGAAGATGTCGATGAATCCGTTCGACGAAATCGCCGTCGAGGAAGCCGTGCGCCTGAAGGAAGCGGGTGTCGCGACCGAAGTGATTGCTGTGTCGGCCGGTGTTGCGCAGGCGCAGGAAACACTGCGTACGGCGCTGGCGATCGGCGCGGATCGGGCAATCCTGATCGAGTCGAATGAAGAAATTCAGCCGCTGGCGGTGGCCAGACTGCTGCATGCGGTCATCGAGCGCGAAAACCCGCGACTCGTGATTCTCGGCAAGCAGGCAATCGACGACGACTCGAACCAGACCGGCCAGATGCTCGCAGCGCTGACAGGCTGGCCGCAGGCCACCTTCGCGGCGAAGGTGGATCTGGTGGATGGCGCGGCGCTCGTTTGCCGTGAAGTGGACGGCGGTACCGAGACGGTGTCGCTCAGTTTGCCCGCCGTCATTACGACGGATCTGCGTCTGAACGAGCCGCGCTATGTAACCCTGCCGAGCATCATGAAGGCGAAGAAAAAGCCGCTGCAGACACTGACGCCCGGCGAGCTCGGCGTGGACGTGACGCCCCGGCTGAAAACGCTGAAGGTCGTGGAGCCGCCCAGGCGTGCCGCCGGTGTCAGGGTGCCGGACGTGCAGACTTTGCTCGACAAGCTTAAGACTGAAGCCAGAGTAATCTGAGCAGCACGAGGAGACAATGACATGACGATTCTGGTTATCGCCGAACACGCCGGCGGCGCGATCAAAACTTCAACGCTCAACGCAGTGACTGCGGCAGCGGTAATCGCCACGTTCACCGGCCAGCCGATTCATTTGCTGGTAGCGGGCTATAAGGCACAAGGCGTCGCTGACGCCGCGTCGAGGATCGCTGGTGTGAGCCGCGTATTGCTCGCCGACGCGCCGCAACTCGCGGCGGGACTGGCGGAGAACCTTGACGCGACGGCACTGGCGTTGCTGCGCCGCGAGAGCGGGATTTACTCGCATGTGCTGGTGGCCGCCACCGCCTACGGCAAGAACATCGCGCCCCGCCTTGCCGCCAGGCTCGATGTCGCGCAGATCAGCGACATCATCGCGATCGTGGGAGCCGATACTTTCGACCGGCCGATCTATGCTGGCAACGCTATCGCCACCGTGCAATCGTGCGATCCGGTCAAGGTCGTCACGGTGCGGACCACGGCGTTCGATCCCGCCGCCGAAGAGGGAGGCGGTGCGACCGTGGAGAGAATCGAAGCGGCACCGGATACCGGCATCTCACGGTTGGTCAGCCGCGAGTTGACCAGGCAGGACCGGCCTGAATTGACGTCCGCGGCTATCGTCGTGTCCGGCGGCCGGGGACTTGGCAGCGCGGAGAACTACGCGAAAGTACTCACGCCATTGGCGGACAAGCTCAACGCCGCACTCGGCGCCTCTCGCGCCGCGGTGGACGCAGGGTTTGTCCCGAATGACTATCAGGTTGGTCAGACGGGCAAGATTGTCGCGCCGCAACTGTATGTGGCCGTGGGTATTTCCGGCGCGATCCAGCATCTCGCAGGGATGAAAGATGCCAAGGTCATTGTTGCAATCAACAAAGACCCGGAGGCGCCGATTTTCGGCATCGCGGATTACGCGCTCGAAGCCGATCTGTTCGTCGCAGTGCCCGAGATGACAGCCGCGTTATAACAACCACTCGTAGTCCGCAAAGGGAATGGAGAAAAACATGTTCAACTGCATCGCAAGACGTATGGTCGTCGGACTCGTGTTGGGCGCGGCCGCTCTGGCGCAGAATGCCCATGCCGCAGCCACGGATTCTGCCTGGTGTGCATCTGGCAAGCCGGTGAAATTCGCTGAAATGGGCTGGGACAGTGCCAGATTCATGACCGAGGTGATTCGATATGTGCTCGAGAAGGGCTACGGCTGCAAGACCGATCAGACACCCGGCACCAACGCCATTGCCCTGCAAGGCGTGGTGATGAACGACCTGAACGTGATGGTCGAATACTGGTCCGGCCGCACGCCGGCATACGAAAGCGCGGCGCGTGAGGGCAAGGTCAGGATTCTCGGCTCGCTGATCTCTGGTGGCAGCGTGGAGGGCTATTACGTGCCGGAATACGTCATCAAGGGTGACCCTGCACGCGGTATCAAGCCGGTCGCTCCGGAGTTGCGGAGCATTACGGATCTGCCGAAATACAAGGATCTGTTCGCCGACGACGAGGACCCATCGAAAGGACGGCTCTATAACTGCCCGATTGGCTGGCAATGCGAGGCCGACACGGTGCAGAAGATGAAAGCCTACAAGCTTGACAACGCGTTCACCGACTTTCATCCTGGTTCCGGGCCAGCGCTCGATTCGGCCATTGAATCGGCGTACACGCGCGGCAAGCCGATCCTGTTCTACTATTGGGAGCCGTCGACGATCCTTGGGCGTTTCAAGGCCGTCCGTCTCGCCGAGCCCGCGTTCAACGAAGCATGCTGGAAAACCATCAACGGCAGCAAGGATGGGAATCCGTGCGGATCGGCCTCGCCGCCGACGGCGCTGCGCATTGTGGTGTCGAACGCGCTGTACTCAGCCGATCCGCAGATCGTCGGACTCTTCGAGAAAGTGCAGTTCCCGATGGAATCGATCAATGCGGTTCTTGCACGCATGGCAAGCGCAAAAACGCCGCCGCGCCAGGCCGCGATCGACTTCCTGAAGGCCAACCCCGACATGCTGTCGCACTGGGTGCCGGCCGATGTGTCGAGCAAGGTACGCAGCAGTCTGCAGTGACATTGCACGCGGTGCGCGCCGGAAACGGCCGCGCTCTTCCGTGTATCGCATCGGATGGATGCCGGCGCCGCCATGCTGCGCCGGCGCGACTCACAGTACAGGTGCCGTGTGAATGGAATATTCTTGCAACTCGATCTGGGCGACCCGATCAACCGCTTCTTCATGGGGCTCGTGGCGCAATATGGCGACCTGTTCCACCGCATCAGCGCGCTCCTGCTGGGTTATGCGCTCAATCCCGTCGAGACGATGCTCAAGGGTGCGCCGCCGCTTGTCGTGATCGGCGTGGTAGGCGCGATCACGTGGCTCGGTTCGCGCAAGATCGCGCTCACAGTGCTGCTCGCCGCGATGACGTACCTGATAGGCTGCCTCGGGCTATGGGACAAGCTGATGCAGACCTGCGCGATCATGCTGACCGCGATGATACTGACGGTGCTGATCGGCCTCCCGCTCGGTATCGCAATCTCGCGCAGCCGCTGGTTGGCTCGGGTGATCAATCCGATCCTCGACATGATGCAGACACTGCCTTCGTTCGTGTATCTGATTCCGGTCGTGATGCTGTTTGGCCTCGGCCGCGTACCGGCGATCTTCGCTACGATGATTTACGCGTTGCCACCCCTGGTCCGGCTGACCGACCTTGGCTTGCGGCAGGTGCCGGGCGACGTGCTGGAGGCCGCGAGGGCTTTCGGCGCGACACCGGGCCAGCAACTGCTTGCTGTGGAGCTGCCGCTCGCGTTGCCTTCCATTATGGCGGGCATTAACCAGGCCGTGATGATGTCGCTTGCAATGGTCGTCATTGCGTCGATGATCGGTGCGCGCGGACTCGGAGAGGATGTGCTCGCGGGCATCAACAATCTGGATATGGGACAGGGTGTAGTCGGCGGCGTAGCGATCGTGATTCTGGCGATCGTATTCGACCGCATCACCCAGTCGTTCGGCATCGGCAAGCGCGCGCGGCGCGGTCAAAGTGAGAGTCTTCGATGAACATTTCTTCACTGCGCAACATTGTGCGTGGTCTTGAATCTGGCACGGCGCCGCTGAAGAGCGCGGTGCCGTCGGCCATGGAAACCACAAACACGGCGGGGTTCGCTGCTATGGCCGAAACCTCGGCGCTGCTCGAACTGCGCGGGCTTTACAAGGTGTTCGGACCGCATTCACGGCAGATTCGCGAGGCACTTGAACAGGCCCGGGCAGGCATATCCAAGGAACAGATTCTTTCCGCGACCGGGTGCAACGTCGCGGTGCGCGATGTGTCGCTGTCGGTGTATCCGGGTGAGATCTTCGTCATCATGGGGCTTTCGGGTTCGGGCAAGTCGACACTCGTGCGGCACTTCAACCGTCTGGTCGAGCCGACCGCGGGACAACTGCTGTTTCGCGGCACCGACGTACTGAAGCTCAATGCCCGGCAGTTGCGCGAAATGCGGCGCTTCCACATGGGCATGGTCTTTCAGAGCTTTGCACTGCTGCCGCACAAGACCGTGCTGGAGAACGTGACCTTCGGGCGCTGGATTCGTGGCGACGACGCGGCGGCGTCGCGCGAGGCGGCACGCGCGTGGATCAATGGCCGGCTCGGTTTGCGGGGCTACGACGATCGCTATCCGGACGAGCTGTCGGGCGGCATGCGTCAACGTGTCGGGCTGGCCCGTGCGCTCGTTGCCGAACCTGACGTGCTATTGATGGACGAAGCCTTCAGCGCGCTCGATCCGCTGATTCGCGCGGAAATGCAGGACATCCTGCTCGAAATGCAGGCCGACCTGCGGCGCACGATTGTCTTCATCACGCACGATCTGGACGAAGCGATGAAGATCGGCTCGCGTATCGCCATCATGAAGGATGGCGCAGTCATTCAGGTCGGCACACCCGAGCAGATTCGCACGAATCCGGCGAACGACTACGTGCGGCGCTTTGTCGATGCCCGGTGACGCCTGGCTCGTTTCTACACGAATACGCCGCTGATGCGTTCGATGCGCTGTTGAATGCCACGTTGCTATGCGAATGCCGGCGCGTATTCGTGCGGGGCTGGCGCCCGGGTCCGGAAGCGGCAGCACCGCGTGCGGACGTCAGTTTGTATGTTCCGCTCGCGGATTCCCCGTCGACGTTCGACGATCTCGCCGATGTGGTCGATTACGAAGCGGTGTATCACATCCTGCATTTGCATCCTTTCGTAGCTGCGCGGGAATACAGCCGTGCAGTCGCGGCGCACCTGATGAAGGATCCCAGGATCGCTGCCGTGCGGATCGCGATACACTTGCCTTTCGTCGCGCCGGTCGACAGCTATTTTCTACGAGATGCAGATTCAGCGTTTGCGACAGCCGCGACGAGAACCGTGCCTTGACACGGACAAATGGCAGGGCAGGTCTACGAGACCAGGCGCCAGGCACGGCGCCACTTGCACGTACGGTTTTATCGGACCACCGTTTCTGGCACAAGCTGGCGATCGATGCCGTTCTGGTGACATGCGGCAAGCACGGTATTGCGAAGCAGGCAAGCGATCGTCATGGGGCCCACTCCGCCTGGGACCGGCGTAATCGCGCCGGCGCGCGAAGTGGCCGATTTGAAGTCGACATCGCCTACCAGCCGGAACCCTTGCTGTTCCGAACCGGTCCGGTTAATGCCGACGTCGATCACCGTCGCCCCTGGCTTGATCCAGTTCTCATTCACGAGTTCGGCGCGACCTACGGCAACAAACAGGATATCGGCCTGGCGGCAAATTGCTTCGATGTCACGCGTACGCGAGTGCGCGATCGTCACGGTGCAGTTTTCCTGTAATAACAAAACCGCCAGCGGTTTGCCGACAATGTTGGAGCGGCCTACGACCACCGCATGCAAGCCCGCGAGCGACTCGCCTAGCTGTTGTTTCGCGAGCATGACGCAACCCTGCGGCGTACAGGGCACGAGAGCGTGTGGCGCGCCGTTCAGCAGGCCACCGGCATTGAGCGCATGGAAGCCGTCCACGTCTTTTTCAGCCGCGATCGTCGCGATCACCCGTGCTTCGTCGATATGTGCGGGCAGCGGCAATTGCACGAGGATGCCGTGTACCGCGGGGTCGTCATTCAGCGTGCGAACGAGTGCGAGCAACACGTCGCTCGACGTGTCGGGCGGCAAGCGGTGCTCGACGCTGCGAATGCCCGCCTCGCCGGCCTGGCGAACCTTGTTGCGCACATAGACCTGGCTTGCCGGGTCCTCGCCGACCAGCACGACCGCGAGAGCGGGCTGAATGCGATGCAGCCCGGTCAAAGTCGTGACTGCTGCACGGGTGGCCGCATTGAGGCGCGCGGCGCATGCCTTTCCGTCGATGATCATGGGGATGAGGAGTCCAGAAGTAAAAGAGCTGACGCGGTTAGACGCAAGGCCGAATAACAGACCCACACCGTCATGCCTGGCCAGGCAAGAATTCGGACGCGGCGTCGATCAGCCAGTGCACCAGAAAGGCGGCGTAAGAGGCATCGACGTAGACCAGATAGTCGTTGTTGCCCTGATGCAGGAGCATCGTCGGCAAACCGGCGAAGCGTGTCGTCACCACGCGTCCGATGGGACAGGCCACGGAGGAAAAGTCGACTGCGCTGCCTTTGGCAAGCAGCGATGCCGAATCTGCGCCACTCACCAGGAACCCGGTGCGGCTGTCGGAGATGAGCGTGGCCGTCGCGAAGCGGCCGTCGCATGCTGCGCGCAGTGCGCGCAGATGCGCTTGTTCATCGTCGAGCGGGCAGAAATAGAGCCATTCGGTCGGTCCGGACCAGGCAAGACAGGTTTCGCCGCGCGTGGCGAAACGCTCTGGCGTGGGCAGCGCCAGACCCGTGGCGTCGCCAATGGCCTCGGCGAAATCGGCGTCATGAGCATCGCCTTGCAGTCGAACGATGCCGCCAAGCGGCTGTTCGTCGACGCAAAGCGTCGGGCCGCGGACGGGAAACCGCTCAGGTGGCGCCCATTGGCGTGTCACGTAGATTGCTGCTTCGAGCTTAGCCATGCAGACGCTCTCCCTGCGGATCAAAATGGGCGGGCGGCACGACGCGCGCGGTCGTCACTTTGCCCTTGGCATAGATGTGGACCTGCTCGCCGAGGCGAGCGGAGCCGTTGCGCAGAATGCCGAGCCCGATTGCCTTGCCAAGCATCGGACTGATGCAGGCGGCAGTTACGTAACCGTGGGATTTGACCGGCATGTGCGGCGTGGCTTCGTCGATAAAATGGCCGCCCACCGGCAGCGGCACGTCGGGCACTAGCGATTCGAGCCCCACGAACTGGAGGCGCGCGTCGCCACAATCGGCAGCCCGTTGCAACGAGCGGCGCCCAATGAAGTCGGTGGTCTTTTTGTCGATGATCTTGCCCCAGCCAATGTCGAGTGCGTTGGAGCTGCCGTCGGTATCGCTGCCGATATGCAGGTAGCCTTTCTCGGTACGCATGACTTCAAGCGCCTCGATGCCATAGGGTGTGATGCCAAACTCGGCGCCCGCGTTGCTTATGCATTGCCACAAGGACTGCGCGTAACGCGCGGGCACCGACACTTCGAATGTGACCTCGCCGGTAAAACTCGCCCGCAATATGCGGGCGGGCGCACCTGCAAAATGGCCGGAGCGGAACTGCATATGCACGAAGGCGTCTGCGTCGAAATCGATATCCGACTCGATCTTCTGCAGCACCTGGCGCGCCTTGGGACCCGAGACTGTGACGTTAGCCCATTGCGTCGTCACGTTGGTGACGTGTACGCGAAGTTCCGGCCACTCGCACTGCAGATACTCTTCGAAAAGCAGAAAGACCCGTGCGACCGCGCCGCTCGTGGCGTGCACGAGAAAATCATCGTCGGCGAGGCGAACGATAACACCGTCGTCGATGAGGACGCCGTTGTCGTTGCTCAGCATGGCATAGCGCGCAAAGCCCGGCTTGAGCGTTGCCAGATTATTGACGTAGACGCGGTTGAGAAACGCGGCGGCGTCTGGCCCCTTGAGTTCGATCTTGCCGAGCGGCGAGCCGTCGAACAGTCCGACGCCGTGACGCACGGCCAGCACCTCGCGCAGCGTTGCCGTGGCAATCCCTTCGTCTTCGCGCGGATAGTATTCCGGTCTGCGCCAGCCGTAGTCGCCGAAATGCGCCGCCTGTGCCGCGTGCCACGCGTGGGCGGGCAACGTCTGCCACGGCGCGTAACGTTCGCCGACGGTCGGCCCGGCAAACGTGCCGAGCGTGACAGGCTGATAAGGCGGGCGGAACCGGGTCGTGCCGACCTGCGGTATCGGCTTGCCGGTCAATTCCGCCATCACGGCGAGAATATTGAAGTTGCCCGACTTGCCCTGATCGATGCTCATGCCGCCGGTCGTATAGCGCTTCACGTGTTCCACCGACACGTAGTTCTCGCGAAGCGCGAGTTCCACGTCCGACACCTTGACGTCGTATTGAAAATCGAGCCACTGTTTGTCGGTGCGGGCGCCGCGTGTGTACCAGTACGGCTCGATGCGCAACGTCTCGTCGAGGCCGGTATCGACGACAGGCGCGCCGGTCGACAGGTCGTGGGCGCCGCCGGACGGCTCTGCCATTTCCCGGCCGGCGCGCGCTCCGTCGGCGAGGCAGCCGGCCAGTGTGAACTTCCCGTTTGCTGCGCCGACGACGCGCACCTGCTGCTCACAACCGTCCGGCACGAGGCACAGATTCGCTTCGTCGTAGCGCAGCTTGCCGCCGGCCTGGCTGAAAAGATGCACGGTCGGGGTCCAGCCACCCGACATCGCGAGCAGATCGCAGGGAAGGGTGACGATGGCGGCGCCCAGCTGCCCGCCACCGAGGTGTCGTGCGAGTCGTACAGCTGTGATCTTGCGACGGCCTTGAGTGGCGACGATGCCATGTGCCGGATAGTGAGCGATGCCTCGCTCGTGAAGACACTGCTGCAGCTTCTCGTCGACGTTCGCCCGCGTATCGACGACCGAAAGTTCGCGCACGCCGGCTTCGTGCAGATCGATCGCGGTGCGATATGCGTCGTCATGGTTCGTCACGATCACCACGCGCTGACCGCACACAACGCCGAAGCGGTTCACATAGGCCCGTACCGCTGCCGCGAGCATCACGCCGGGGCGGTCATTGTTCGGAAAGACGAGTGGCCGTTCAAGGGCGCCTGTGGCGAGAATGACCGCTGAGGCGCGGATCCGCCACAGGCGCTCACGCAGCGTGCCAGTGCGATCTTGCGCCCGCACGGGAGCGGCAATGCGCTCTGCGGCAGCCAGAAAATTGTTTTCGTAATAGCCGCTGACCGTGGTGCGAGTCAACAGTTGTACGTTCGGTAGTGCCCGCAGTTGCTCCACGACCCGTTCAACCCAACGGCCTGCCGATTCACCGTTGATCCGCATCTGCTCGTGCAGGAGCGCGCCGCCGGGTGCATCTCGATCGTCGACTAGCACCACGCGTACGCCGCGTTGCCCGGCCGCGAGCGCAGCCGAAAGGCCAGCCGGGCCGCCGCCGCAGATCAGCACATCGCAGTGGAGATTGCGCTTCTGATAGGTTTGCGCATCGCGGGAGGTCGGGGCCCTGCCGAGCCCTGCGATTCTGCGTACCACACGCTCATACATATGCCAGTTCGGCCAGATCATCGACTTGTAATAGAACGAAGCCGGCAAGACCCGTTGAAACAAATCGAGCAAGCCGAGCAGATCCCAGCGAACTGAAGGCCACGCGTTCTGGCTGGTGGCGCGCAGGCCTTCATAAAGCATGACCAGGGTGGCACGCGCGTTAGGTTCGTCCAGGCCGCCCGCTTCGAGTTGCACCAGTGCGTTGCATTCCTCGACGCCTGCGCTGAAGACGCCGCGCGGCCGGTGCAGTTTGAAACTGCGGCCCACGATGTCGATTCCGTTAGCCAGTAACGCTGAAGCCAGGGTGTCGCCTTCAAGGCCGACGTAGTGACGTCCGTCGAACGTAAATCCCAGTGGCTTGCGCGCGATTCCCGCTGGCGCATCGTACGGCGCAATGCGCTTACGCTGCTTCATGAATGCCTCCCTGCAAAGTCGTGTCCTGGGCGCTGGCGCGCGCTATCGGCAGGACGCGTGTGATCTTGTGACTGGCGGTATCGCGCTCGATGCCGAACCAGCGGCGGCAGCCGAACGTATGCCGCCAGCGTTCGGGCGCCGGGCCGCGCACGTTGTCGCGCGTGAACAGATAGTCGGCCCAGTCTTCATCACTCAATTGCTGCGGATCACCAGGGCGCGTGCGATCGAACGGACCGCCAAAGGTGAACTCTTCCTCGTCGCGGGTAGTGCCGCAGTAGGGACACGGAATGCGTAACATGCGTCTCTCCCTTCAATGGTCGACGCCAGCTGCGGCCGCTTCGTTGATGAAGCGGCCGCTGGCAAAGCGATCGAGTCCGAATGGTGCGATCAGGTGGTGAGGGCGATCGTTCGCGATGGTGTAAGCGAAGGTGTCGCCACCGGCCGGAATCGCCTTGAAGCCGCCGGTGCCCCAGCCCGTGCTGATGTAGAGGCCGGTCACCGGTGTCTTGCCGACGATGGGACTCGAATCAGGAGAAATGTCAACAATGCCGGCCCACTGGCGCATCAGCTTAAGGCGGCTGAACGAGGGAAAAAGGTTCAGCACCGCGCTCAGCGTATCCTCCAGGGCGGGGAGATTGCCGCGCTGGCCATACGAGGGGTAGCTGTCGGCGCGCCCGCCGATCAGGATTTCGCCGCGATCCGACTGGCTCACATAGGTGTGAACGACCGGCGACACCACCAGTCCGCCCAGTGCTGGCTTGACCGGCTCACTGACCATGGCCTGCAGCACACCGCTGGTGATCGGGAGCGTCATGCCGGCCATTCTCGCGAGCAGCGAAGAATGACCGGCTACTGCGATGGCTACTTTGTCCGCCGCGATCACACCACTTTTCGTCTCGACGCCGCGCACCCGGTTGCCGGAACGCACGATCCCCGTCACCTCGCAGTTCTGCACGATGTCCACGCCGAGCGCGTCGGCGGCACGCGCATAACCCCACGCGACAGCATCATGGCGCGCTACGCCGGCTCGGCGCTGAACGAATCCGCCGAGAATCGGGAAGCGGGCGCCGGCGCTGGTGTCGAGCAAGGGCATGAAGTCCTTGACCTGGCCGATATCCATCATCTGCGCGTCGATGCCCTGCAACTGGATCGAATTCGACCAGCGCTCCAGCATGTCCATCTGATGAGGACTGTGAGCAAGCGTCAGCGCGCCACGCTGGCTTAGCATCACGTTGTAGTTCAGTTCACGGCTCAGGCCTTCATAGAGGCGCAGTGAATGCTCGAAAAAATTGGTACTTTCGGGATAAAAGTAGTTCGAGCGGATCGCCGTTGTGTTGCGCCCCGTATTGCCGCCACCCAGCCAGCCCTTTTCGAGGATGGCGACATTCGTAATGCCATGCTTTTTGGCGAGGTAATAGGCCGTGGCAAGACCTTGCCCGCCGCCACCGATGATCACCACATCGTAGTGCGCCTTGGGCGGGCGGGTGTGCCACGCCGGTGCCCATTTGCGATGCCCCGACAGCGCATGTTTGGCGATAGCCCAGAATGAATATTTTTCCACGCAACACCTCAGGAGCGTGACGCCGGACGGCGTCGCTTACAGAATCACAGTACGATTGCCGTTCAGAAAGATGCGGCCTTCGCTGAACAGACGCACCGCGCTGGCGAGCGCCACCGCCTCCGTGTCCTGGCCAACGAGCACCATGTTTTCCGCCGTATAGGCGTGGTCGATCGGCTTGACTTCCTGCGCGATAATGGGGCCTTCGTCGAGGTCTTCAGTCACATAGTGTGCCGTTGCGCCGATTACCTTGACGCCGCGTTCGTGCGCCTGGTGATACGGCCGTGCCCCCTTGAAGCCAGGCAGGAACGAGTGATGGATATTGATTGCGCGGCCGGCGAGGCGGCGGCTCATGCCGTCGGACAGGATCTGCATGTAGCGGGCGAGTACCAGCAACTCCGCATGCTTTTCGTCGAAAAGATCGAGAATTTTCGCTTCCTGCTCCGCCTTGGTCGCCGGCGTGACCGGAAGATGATGGAAGGGGATGCCATACCATTGGACAAGGCCACGACAATCGTCGTGGTTCGAGACAACCCCGACAATTTCAACCTTGAGTGCGCCCGCCCGCCACTTTGTGAGTAGCAGGTTCAGGCAATGATCGTATCGCGACACGGCGATGAGCACTTTCGGCCGGTAATCCGCGCGCCGGATTGCGAAGCTCATGTCCAGGTCCGACGCGAGTTCAGTCAATGCATCATTCAAATGGTCGATCGAGGATTTCAGCAACTGGTCGTTGAACACCATCCGGGCAAAGAAAGTCCCGGTTTGCGGATCACCGTAATGAAATGACTCGGTGACGAAAGCGCCTTGCTCGAAAAGCAAACCCGAAACCTTCGAGAGGATGCCGAGCCGGTCCGGGCATCGGAAGGTAAACAGGTACTGCACGGAAGAGGAGTCGTTTGCATTGATCATGTTTGCGGTCCTGCCTGGTCCCATGCATATGGGCTGCGATGATTGATAAGCCGCATTGATCCCAAGGGAGCGGCGCTTCCTGGCAGTGACAGGGACGTGCTGGACAACCAGCGCGGTGCAAGACCGGTAACAATTAACAATAAAAAATTATTGTTAGTTGGCGAGGGAAGCGACCGGCGCCGTCTTCATGCGGACGGCATCGGTCGACTTCTCGCAGCCACACCGCAATGTCCCTGACTCTGCGTATGGCGGCAGTATAGGCATCGTGATTCGAATAAAACAATAAAAATTTAATGTTACTTGTTTGTGAATCGTGTCGGCGCCTTTCCTGGTGTGAGGTTTCGCGCGGTGTTACATGGTCCAGATGACAAGGTAGAATGGGCGGATCGCAATCCGAGCCCAGGAAACACAGCGTGCCAACACTTGCATCCCGACCGGCGTCTTCGCGTAGAACGCAGGAAGAGCGTAGTCATGCCACGCAAAGCCGGATCATCCGGTCAGCGCTCCGGTTGCTGGAAAAGAAGGGGATTCAGGGCGCCAATCTGCAGGACATTGCTCGCGGAGCCCGGGTGACACTCGGGGCGTTGCAGCATCACTTCGGCAGCCGGCAGGCACTGATGGAGCGTCTGATCGATGAGGTAATGGCGCCCCTTTCCGACGACAGCAGCGTGTGGCCGTCGCCGGCGCTTCCTCTGGAAGAGCGGGCAAAGGCATTCGTACAGGCGGCGTGGCATTCCATGTACGGCGCGCCGAGCTACGTCGCTGCGTGGAGCCTGTTCTTTGGCTGCAAAGCTTCGCCGGAACTGTTCGCCCGCATCGGGGTCGGCCGTGCACGCAATGACCCCGTATTTTTCGACCGTTTTGTCGAGCATTTCCCCGAAATCGTGGCTTCCTGTCCGGATCCGCGCCATTGTGCCGGCCTCGTATTCGCGAGCCTGCGCGGAATGGGCGTGCTGAACGTATTTACGGTGTCGACTGAAGAAATCGACGGTCAACTGCAAATGCTGAGCTGGATGATTATTCAGGCCGGCACGCCTGCAAAATCTGGCTGCGCGACTGCCCCGAAGCCCGCGCGCAAGTCGCGAAAGGCCGCCGCCTGAAGCCGCAGGTCAGCGGCGCCGATACTTTTGCCAGTCAAAATGACGGGCTCGCCGTCGGGGCGTGGCATGCAAAAACTGATGCAAGGCATTCGCTTTTTTCGATTGCCCCATTTGTTTTGGCTAACTCTAATTCGCTTGCGGGCTAAGCGGACGTCATATGCGACCGCGGGCCGGTTAGGTCATCGCGACATGTAACAGCCGGCGAACAATATCCGCTTGATGGGGGAGGGGCGGGTTAGTCCCGAAATCCGGAATTGATTCGAATCGCCCTTGTCAGGCTAGGTTATTCCGCAGGGACATGACCGAAGAATCCGGACGCCTGACGCATTAGGTTGTCGTAGCAAAAGCCCCGGTCTTGATTTTATAATAAGGATTACATATGAGTAAGAAAATCGCTTTGGCTTGCGCTCTTGTCTTCTGTGGTATGGCCCATGCGCAATCATCGGTGACGCTCTACGGTTTGATCGATGCAGGCATCACCTACACCAACAACCTGACCGGTTCCGTAGGCAACGGCAGCGCGCTGCAGTTTATCTCCGGCTCATCGCAAGGAGACCGCTGGGGACTGAAGGGAGCCGAGGATCTCGGCGGCGGAACCAGGCTGGACTTTGTGCTCGAAAACGGATTCGTGCTCGCCAACGGCAAGCTCGGGCAAGGTGGTCGCATGTTTGGTCTTCAGTCATACGTCGGCTTGTCAGGACCGTGGGGCGCGCTGACCATGGGACGCCAGTATGACCTGATCGGCTGGATCTTCCCGGCCTATGCCGTGGCATCGAATACGCCTGCCGGATTGCTTGCGTGGAGCCTGCCAACCAACGCGGCGGGCGGATACACGCTCGACAACCGCGTGTGGGGCGACGAAGTCGACAATTCGGTCAAGTACATGTCGCCGAATTTTGGTGGATTTTCATTTGGTGCGATGTACGGCTTCGGCAATATCGCTGGCTCGTTAGGGACCAACAGCAGCACCAATTTCTCTGTCAGCTACGATCATGGGCCGTTTAGCGCAACCCTGGCATACATGGCGATTCACAATGTCACGACCTCAGCAAATTCAGTGGAATACGCCGCGGGCACCGCGTATATGATCGGCAAAGTTCGAATATTCGGACTTGTCACCGACGTTCAACTTTCCAGCGGAGCAAAGCAGCGAGCGACAACGTTCGAAGGAGGCGCGGCCTATACGCTGCGACCCGATCTCTCGCTCGCCGCCGGCTATCAGTTCCAGAAGCGGAATAACGACGTGGGAAGCGCGAATCAATTGACGTTGAGCGCGGACTATTTTCTTTCAAAACAGACGGACGTCTATCTCGTTGGCGCGCTTGGCCACGATTACGGATATGGTGCTCAGGTTCAAGCCGGCTATGGGTCAGTATCGAGCACGTCGACTCAGGTTGCGGCGCGCGTAGGTCTGCGCCATAAGTTCTAGCGCCATGCTTTCAACAGGAGCAGTTCGTTGCACCTGGTTTCCGGAACTAGGGAGCGCATTGGAATCTCGTGAGAAACGTGCTGCGTCTGTCGAATCATGCTGTTATCCCATTCTGCTTCGGTGTCCGGCGTAGACCTTTCGTGCGTCCAATCTCGGTCAATCTTACGTTCGGCGACCCTTCCAGCAAGTCCCATAATATCTCGCCGCCTACTTCGGCCCTAGCCTGCATGGCGGCGCGATTTTCAAGGTAACTGAGAGCACAAGCGACGGCACATGCGCTGAGGGCCATGTGGCAAAGTCATGCGGTGGCGCGGTGGGCACTCCGCAGACCCAGCCAACATTTTCGCCTGATACGAGGATCGGTTGCGGCCGGATCCGTCGCCCCCCGAGAGAGGCGTGACGATTTGATGGGATTCATGCGATTCGTGGATGTGCTTCCCCCTCGCAGGGAATACCGACGCGATCGTTGAACTGACCGCGGTGCCGGTCAACGATTGGAGGTCGTCCGTCAAGATCGATGCCTCGGCGCACGCGTAGTGTCCAATAACGTAGACGATTCCGTCCAGACTTCCACCGGTCAGGAGTGTCTCTAGCATCGCCTGTCGAATCTCAGCCGACAGCCCAAAGGGTTTTGTTCCGATAAGGGAATCGAGATGGACGAAAGCGCAATGCCTGGTATTTCTTAAGTTGCAAGCAAGTGGAACTGCTGGGCAGCAGAAGCACGGCGTTCTCCGGCGCCTTTCATCTGCCCTTTCTTGATCATATGCATGACCTTGATGGCGCCCAGAAGAATGCGGGCGCAGCGAAAATTCTTGAGCCCCAGCATGGGTCGCGGCGACGCTTGATCGCTCGATGGTCTTGGTCGGGTAACCGCTCGGACCCATGGGTCGAGGTCACATTGACGACCGCACTAGTTTGAGCAAATGAAACTGGATGCAAGGTTCTGGTCGCCGCCGACGTATTTTGGCCACTGCGGATACTCGCACATTGGCCGAGTACGTCCGGCAGATGGCGGGCTAAGGTCGGTAATCGTCAGATTGCGCGGCTCCGTCCCGTTCGTGACCCAGTTGTCCAGGGCGGTCAGACCGTCGTACGAACCGTTGAACTGGCCGCCGGAACCGTGCGCCGCTCCTGGTACCAGGTAGAACTTAAGAAACTGACTGAGCGGACCCTGACCGAACCGCGATACCAGGCGGTTATAGTAATCAATCGTCAGCTGAGCCGGAATGAACTGATCGGCTTGCCCGTGCTGCAGAATTATCTTGCCGCCGCGACTTTGAAATTGTGTCAAGTCAGTGCTCGTGCTATCCATGAGCGCACTTATGGCCTGGACACGTGCTGTCAGTGGCCCAGGATCCGCAGGGTCGAACCCGAGAATGCTCAAGCTAGGATCGCGAGCAATTGCAAACCTGAGCATATCGTTAGAGAACGTATAGAAAAAAGAAGTTTTGCCGTTCACGCCGGGTTCGATCGTGGCATCGGCAGCCGAGGCGCCCCATGCACCGCTGGACCAGAAGTCCGACCCGGAGAAGACGTTGTATGCCGGGAAAGACCGGATTCCGTTTGCCAGATCAAAACTGGTGCTTAAGGGTGTTCCGGCAGTCGTCACCGTAGCAATCTGCGTGTCGGACAGGCAGGTGTCACCGGTGTCGGCTCCGCCCGGGCAGCGGATGATCTTCGGGTCAAAGACGCAAGCTGACGGGTTACTGATCAGACCATCGGTGGCGCCGTCCAGCGCATCACACTGCTTCATGACCGCTGCCCGAAGTACCGCCCCCTTGGCAGCGTTGACGTATCCGCCCGGGGACAGGAATGCTTTGGAAATTCTGCCCATCTGAAGCCATAGTCCCGTGATTCCGGACGCGGGGTACGTCGCAATAATGCCGTCGTAGTCCATTGGAAACCGCTGCGCAGCGATCAGAGCCTGGCGGCCGCCGCCTGATCCCCCGATGAAATAACTATGGGCAAACGCCGAGCCGTACCGTGCCTTCGCGACGTAGGCTGCAAAGTCGTGCGTTTTCTTAATGTGGTCCACGGAGTAGTTGGCGAGTGCCTCATCATTTGCTGCAAAGGAACCATCGAAGGAGTTTCCGACGTGGCCACCGTCGCTCCCGAAAGTCACATAACCTCTGCGCAATGGGGTTGTAACACCTGCGGGTTCGGCTGAGCGAGAGAACCCATCGACGGGCGCGCCCGCTGTAGCCGGAATGGACCCGTCAAAGCCCCCGCCTCCGAAGTGAACGGACTTGCCGTTAAAGTTGGTCGGCAGGTCGATCTCCACGCGAATATCGGGCGCCTGGAAATCCACCGGATGTATATTGCCGAGCACTTTGCAGTACTCGCCGCTCGTATTACCGGAGGCCGTTGCTGATACGAATGTCGCGGACGAGATGGTCGCTCCGGTCGTGGGCAACCCGATCGAGGCCGGTGGAACGGTCATGCCAGCCAACTCACTGCACATCGATGCGGGCGTTTTTACAGCCGTGCTAGCCAAGCTGGAGTCATTGCCGCCGCCGCAGCCCGCTGTAATCACAGCTGATACCACTGCCAGGGCACTAACAATCGCCCAGGTACGGTCGATTCCTAACCGAGTTTTCATTCACGTCTCCAAATAGTTCTAACCGTGACTTTCCTGCCACGGGTTTATTAATTTTTCGCCTGTTCGAGCCAGTGAATGCAGAAGCAGTGTCAGTCATTTCACGCTCTTAAGCGAGCCTGCGTTCATTTAAGGTACGAGGCGACTCGTTAAGTGTCAAGAAAATCCGAGTTGGGGCAAACCCGTGACTGGCCACCGACTTTCTGCTTCTGATACGCATGGACGCGCCAGAATATGAGTCATCCGCCTGCATGGGAGAGATTCAGCGGGGTTTCGGTCCACATCGAGCGAGGATGCGCTATTTGATTGCGTCCGCGCTGAACTCGCCTGATGTCCGGAGGGATCTGTTTAACGGCGAGCCGCAAAGAAACAGGGTGCGGACGCAAGGCCGATGGGTGCATCCTTTGGAGGGGAGCAGGAGAGAGAAAACGCAGGTGCGACGGCTCGTTTCACTGAGTCTGGAAGCGATATGCTCGCGGAACGTCAGGCGCAAACGATGACGCGCCGACCGCAGGGCACGTATGGGTTGCCTATTTAGGGCTGCCGTACCCGATAACCTCGCTGGAGGCTCAGTCATTTTCGCGCTCACCGACCATTCGGTGCGCTGGCTTGACTTCCCCGGGCCTCCACTGCGCGCGCGGATCGTCGCGAACCGTTGCTCGAGCGTGCCCGAGGACCGCCGTCGCCAAGCCAGCAGAACGGCGGGATTCAGGTTCGCCTAAGGGCGGCTGGAACGCGGAACGAGGGCGATCGTATCGTCCACAGGCTCGAAAGCTAACGGACTGCCGGAGACGCCCCGCAGGCAGAAGCTAATGATCGCAGTTGCATGAGTGGTCATCTCCTGACCATCGTTGGGCGGGTTATTGGTCAGCGGTACCACCAGGCCCTCAAACAGACAGCCGACGATGCAGTCCGCTGACGATCCCGCGCTTTGGAGGGGGAATTCTCCGGCCGATATTCCCTGTTCGATGATGGTCTTGAAGACCCGTGACAATGCACGGTGATAGATCAGACGGGCTGCTTCGACATCCGGTTCGACCGGCTCGGCTACCAATGCGTAGGCGAGGCGTCGACCACGCAAAGCTCTAGAGGCGAACGTCCACGCTGCAGCGCCAAGTCGTTCACGCGCGGTGCCGTCACGCATCGCAATTCCAGCCACAACGTCCACCTCCCGTTGCGCGGTTGTTTTCACGATCTCGACCATCAACTCGGTCTTCGAAGGAAAGTAGCGATACAGAGTCCCAATTGCTATCCCTGCCGCGTCGGCGATGGACGACATCTGAGCTTCGCGGAACCCAGCTTCGGCAACAAGCCCTCGCGCCGCTTTGAGGATCAACGGATATTTGTCTGCTCCGCGACGACGGATGCGCACGCGCGGCACGCCAGCTAAGTGTTGCATTCCAGTTCCGCAGTTTTTCTCTATCTCGGGCTTTCCGGCGTTGGACCGCGACAAAGCGGCACGACCCTATGACGGGCGGGAGTCGCCTGCGCATTATGTCATGACGGGTCGCCCGATCCCGAAAACGACTTCGGCTTTGCGGGAGTCTTCGCTCGGTGTTAATACTGATGCCGGTTCAATTGACAGTTTCCCCACCGACACATATCGTTAACTGTAATTGTGATTCGCTTAATAGCAAACACCGCTATCACGAATGTCGGGGCAAACGTCAGGAGATAGAGATGGATCTAAGCGCGTCGCACACGGACACAGCAAAACGAATACATGAACTGCGTGGCACCTACGGCGATGGGAACGCGAGCCTTGCCTGGTTACTGTGCGACCGACACGATCCTGAAAGTGTCGCGTATGAGATTGTCGACGCAAACCTCACGGTGGAACGATTGACGTACAACGATCTGAAACGGGAGTCGCAAGCGTTCGCTGCGGGACTCGCATCGCTTGGCGTGAGCCCCGGGGATCGTGTCGCAACACTTGCCGGGAAAAGCAGGGAATACCTTATCGCTTTGATGGGTATCTGGAGAATCGGCGCAGTACATGTTCCGCTCTTCACCGCGTTTGCCACCCCTGCCATCGCTCTGCGGTTGTCGGGCAGCAACACGAAGGTAGTTATTTGCGACGCAACGCAGCTATCCAAACTGCTGCCAGATGAGAACGTTCCGGAAACCCCGGCCTATCGGGTGATTGTAATTGGCGGTTCAGACGGGGATATAACGAACGGACTCTTCTGCAGCTTCCAGTCAGTAGTCGAGGCTGACAGTCCGCAGGTAACGCCGGCTGCGCTCGGCGGAGATGCTCCGTTCATTCATATCTATACATCAGGCACGACCGGTCGCCCAAAGGGCGTGGTCGTTCCAACCCGCGCGCTTGCATCGTTTCACGCCTATGTCGAGTTCGGCATAGGCCTGCGGCACGACGATGTCTATTGGTGCGCCGCCGACCCGGGTTGGGCATACGGGCTCTATTTTGGCATTCTGGGTTCGCTTTGCACCGGCGTCCAGAGCGTTCTTCTTAAGGCTGGTTTTGATGCGCAGACCACCTATCGAGTCCTTACCGAGCGGAATGTCACCAACTTCGCTGCAGCGCCGACGGTCTACCGGTCTCTGCTCTGTTCCGAACATCAACCGCCCGCTGGCCTGAAATTGCGGTGCGCCTCCAGCGCAGGAGAACCGCTCACTCCGGACGTGAACGGATGGGCAGTGGGTGCACTTGGTGTGCAGGTCTTCGATCATTACGGGCAGACGGAGGCAGGCATGCTCATCAATAACCATCATGACGAACGCCTGGCTGGCCCGGTCAAGGAGGGGTCCATGGGCATTCCACTTCCAGGGTGGAAGGCGGTTGTGCTTGACCGGGATGAAGACACCGAGATTGCAACTGGTGAGGTCGGCCGCGTTGCCTTCGTCGTGGAGGATAGTCCCCTGGCATGGTTTCGAGGTTATGAAAAAGACCCTTCGAAGAGCGCCGAGAAGTTCACCGGCGATGGCAAATGGTACCTGTCGGGCGACCTGGGCCGTGCAGACGAGGACGGCTACTTTTTCTTCTCCTCGCGCGAGGACGACGTCATCATCATGGCGGGATATCGGATTGGTCCGTTTGAAGTGGAGTCCGTCATTGCGGCGCATCCGGCCGTTGGAGAGTGCGCCGTGATCGCGGTACCTGACAAGGTTCGGGGAGAAGTCCTCGAGGTTTATGTCGTCCTGCGCCATTCGTACACGCCGGCGCCTGTCATTGAGGCGGAAATCCAGCAATGGGTAAAGACGCACTATGCAGCTCACGCCTATCCTCGCCGCGTTCATTTTGTAGAGCAACTCCCAAAAACACCGAGCGGGAAGGTCCAGCGATTTGTATTGCGCGAGGCACGCAAGAAGGAGATCGCAGACGCTCGGTCCGGTACGACGCTGGTCTGACAATCCCAACACGGTATATAGCGACGATGAATGCAGCGCCCTCGTTTAATGCAGCCGACGCAATCGCGCGACGTCGCTCCGTTAGGAGATTCCTCGACACGAGTGTTGCTGACGCGGACGTGGAAGCCATCCTTAACCTGGCCGCCAGGGCACCATCCGGCACCAATATCCAGCCGTGGCATGTGCATGTAGTGACAGGTAACGCGAAGACCCGACTCTCCAATGCTGTGACTGCCGCAGCTCGGGAAGGCAAGCGTTGTGATGAGTATGCGTACATGCCCGAAACATTGAAGGACATCCACCTTGCACGTCGGCGCAAGGTGGGCCTCGATCTCTACGGACTTTACGGCATCGACCAAGGCGATCGTGCAGCCAGGAAAGAAGCGATGCTTAGGAATTTCGCCTTTTTCGGTGCGCCAGTCGGTCTGTTTTTCACGATGGATCGATACCTTCTTGCCGGCTCCTGGCTTGATAGCGGTATGTTCATGCAAAACGTCATGATTGCGGCGCAATCCATCGGACTCGCTTCATGCCCACAGCAGGCATGGTGCGAGTACGGCAGCATTGTCCACAGGGTCCTCGGTATCCCAGAGGAGCAGATCCTGCTTTCGGGCATGGCCCTCGGCTACGAGGACTGTTCGGCCAATGAAAACAGACTGCGAACGGAACGCGTTCCTGCCGCCGAATTCACGACATACCACAGGAACTGACACATGGCCTGCGGGCGCATTGACTCAGGATTTCTGCTACCAAGCTGCGGCTGTTGCCGCATGTAATTGCTACCCGCCAGCACCTTGGCGCACGAAGGCGCTCGTGTGATCGTAGACGTCGCTCCCGGTCATCTATGGACGACCTGGTCGGGCAGCAGGATTTTGCCGGCGATCTCAGTGCGGCCGCTTCAGCAGAAGAGCTAGCGCGACGCTATCCGGACGTGGAAATTCTGGTCAACAACCTGGGCATCTCCGAGCCCAAGCCGTTTGAAGAGATCCCCGACGCGGCCCGGCATCGGTTCTTCGACGTCAATGTCTTGAGTGGGGTACGCCTAGCCCGCCTGTTTTTGCGTGCGATGAGGCAGGCAAACTGGGGGCGCATCATTTTCATTTCGAGCGAAAGCGCGGTGCAGATTCCAGCTGAAGTGATCCACTACGGGATGACGAAACCCGCGCCGCTGGTGGTCTCGGGCGGGCTCACTGAAGCCGTTGCCGGCACGAGCATTACAGTCAATAGCGTGCTGCCGGGTCCAACGAAATCGCGGGGAGTGGGTGAATTCGTGGAGACCCTTGCAAAGGCAAACGGCAAATCGTTTGAAGCGCTAAAAAAAAGGGGTTCTTCAAGAAGATCCGCCCCACATCGCTCATCAAGCGATTTGGTTCGCCTCCGCAAATCGCGCCGCTCGTGGCCTATATCGTCAGCCCGCTTTTGCCGGCCACGACGGGAGCTGCGTTGCGGGCCGACGGGGGCGCTATAAAAAGCGCCATCTAGACCCACGCCGGCATTGGCCCGGCTTCTCCACATGTTTCCTCGATCAATGTTCCGACGCGACCCGCCCGGCTGAACTGCTCCTTTCGTGTGCCACGTGACGATCGGGCATGGGTCGGGCAAGAGGCATTGAGGCGGATCGTTGAAACGCAACACCCCGGGAATTTCAAAAGCAACAGCCCCTTGACACATCCTTGCTGGACGAGCCTTTGAACGGCAACACACCGCGAGGTGCCTACTTGAACTCGACGTTCGCGTTCCGACGTGTCACGCCATCGCGCTCGCGGTTATCGACCTCATCTCGTTTGAGCCACCCCAGCAATATCTGGCTCGTGCAGCCGATCTTGGGGGCGATGGATTCGATCGCTGCCCACTGTGACGGATACTCGCCCCGATGCTCTTCCACCATGCGCCCTGCACTTTCCCGGACTTCAGCAGAAAATTTGTTCGACTTGTTATGGCCCCATTTTCTCAAGAGTTGGAGCCTCCACCAAATCCGGGGCAGTTCAATCGTATGAGAATTTGACCCTTGAGTCGAAAACTTATTTTGACGCATTGACTTCGGTGCAAGCGCGGCATAAAAATAGGCCAAAGAGTCAAAAATTAGTCCTTCGAGGAGAAAATCGATTAACCCTGTTCCGCATCGAGAGGCTGGAGCGCCGCCCTCACGTGCTATACCAACGAGGGTTGGCGCGCAGGTATGGACGACGTCGGTGGCCGCTACCGCGATCTTCGGACTTATTGTTCCTGATCGTTCAACTTCCTCGACGCTTCTGCAACCAATTCGGTATGCGTTCGAACTTATTGGACACGGGAGTAGCGATTCTGGATTTTGCGATTGGACCGATGTTGCTGCTCTTCGGGATTTCTGCCGGAAATCTCACTGAGCGGTTCAGCCGACGCGTCGTTCTCGGTGTGCGTGCAACGCAGTTTGCCGCAATCGGTTAGCGAGGACTAGATTGGGGCGATAGAGCAATTTACGCCGCCTCTGTCCTGAGAATAGCGCCAAGACGCCGTTGTAGGGCCTCGTCCGCTCGAAACCTCATTAAGAAAAGACTTGCATGAGAGGGAGGCGGGGCGCTGTCGGTGAAGTAGTCACACGTACCACAGACAGGTTCTGCTTTCTGCAATTGAAGTTAGCAAAAGACATATTGTTACAGCGCTGAGTTGGAACCTAGTATCGCCTAAAGGCTAGGGATCGCTTGCTACTGTAGTAGCAACTGGGTTGATTACTAAAACTTAGAGACGGGTTCATCAAGCTGCTCAGGACGTAGCAGAGCGTTCCAGTTGAACGAACAGAAGCGGAGGTCGAAGAACGGTGCACGGATGTCGGCGCGACGTTCGGACGGGTGGAGACAGTGGAAGTAATGCAACCAGGCATAAATGCGCTCTCCGGTCCAGCGGGAATTTCCCGGACCGCCTGCGGCGACGTTGTGAGCAGCAACTCATGCAGCCGGACCGGCGCGACTGTAGCCACCCGCCGGTCTTGCAGACGTCGTCAGCAGGCTGTATCGGAACCGCATCCCATGTCGATGGCCAGGTCGCCCCAACGGAATTGTGTCTTGAAGACAAACAGCACTCCGGTAGGCGCTGCAAGATTGGTTGCCGTAAGCGGTCGCTGGTTCTACTCGCACCGAAGTCAGGTAGCGATAACAGCGGTTCGATCAAAGCACTTGTTTCGTCGCGGAGGTCCGACTTTCCTCTTGCCTATTGTTTTAGACTCCGCTGCTCAGCTGTCAAAAGGTAGTGGCTCGACGCAAAAGAAAACCAACTATCAGGCATTTGAAAATGTTATTAGTAGTGCGAGGTATCTAATTTTGGTCTATCGGTGCGGGGGCAAGTCGCTACAAATATTAACGTGAAGTCGACGATGACCGCGTGCGATTTCGAAGTTGCGCTCGACGCTACGGAGCAACCGTGCGAAGAGAAGTTTTGTGAACTGAAATGACGTTAAGCATAGATGTTGCCAATGACCTGAGTTGATAGGCCGACCGAGACACGTTGTGATCTCGAGCAGCAAGGAGACGGGCGAGTAAAGCACGAATCGAAAGGAGAATTGTGATGAAGAAGTGCAGAGTTAAAGTTGTGTCCGCTATCGCAGCCGCTGTATTGCTCGCGGTCGGGACTGCTGTCGCAGCGGAAGATCTCACGCCCGAGGGCGCTGAACGCGCAGCGAGCACGGACGGTGCCGTGCCGGCCTATGCAGGAAAGCAGTCGCCGGCACCCGGCTGGGAGTGGGGGAAAGTCCGCGGGGATTTCTGGAAGCACAAGGATGAGAAGCCGCTTTATTCGATTGACGCGTCGAATGTCGACAAGTACGCCAATATGCTTTCGACAGGTCAGATCCAGCTGATCAAGCAGAAGAAGGGCTATCGGATGGACGTCTATCCGTCACACCGCGAATGCCAGTTACCGGAGGTCGCAGCCGAAAATTCCAAGGCAAATCTCACGACGGCAAAACTCGCTGCGGATGGCGAGACGATTCAGACAGCAACCTTTCCCGGCGTCGCGTTTCCGCAGCCGAAGAACGGCGCCGAGGCGATCTTGAACTTTACGTCGCGGTATCGGGGCGAGGGCATGGAATGGCCGATGGATTACACGGCTACTTCTCCGCGCCCGGGCGGCAGCGAATGGATCGAGGAAACCGGTCCTCAAACCATGTATTTCCCGTCAGGAAAGCTTGGCAAGACGACGCCGCAGGAAGTCGATCAGCTGAATACGGGGCAGTACGGTGTGGTTGTTACGCCGGCGGCATTGGCGGGCGAGGCGTTGGTTCAGCGCCAGTATTTCGACAAGGATGCAGAATCATATTACTACTTCACCGGACAGCGTCGCGTGAGGCGGATGCCGGCCTATACGCACGATGCGCCGATTATCGGTTTCGAAAATCAGTATCTGATGGATGAATTCAACATGTTCCAGGGTTCGATCGACCGGTTTAACTGGAAGCTCGTCGGGAAGCGGGAGATGATTGTCCCCTACAACGACTTCGGAATGTACAGATTCAACGACAAGCCGCGCGACGTCGCTACGCTGGACGGTATCGCGGCCGATCATCGGCGCTACGAAGCGCATCGCGTCTGGGTCGTCGAAGCGACGCTCAAGCCGAGCGCCCGCCACGTCGATTCGAAAAAAGTCTTCTATCTGGACGAGGACAGCTGGTTGGCGCTCGTCGGTGAGGACTACGACGCGCAAGGCAAGCTGTGGAAGGTACGTGAAAGCTACCCGATCCCTGTGTGGGAATTGGGTGGCGCCTGCGATAACCAACCGATGGTGCAATACGACTTGATCGATGGGCGTTACGTATTCGATTCATCCACCACGGGTCAAGGTAAAGACCTTCACTGGTATCAGCAGATCAACGATCCACGTTTCAAGGCGAGCTTCTACACCGCGGAATCGCTGCGGTCAGTCAGCGAGCGCTGAAAGTCGTTGCGTTAATTAAAAAAGTGAGTCGACGCGCCCGATACGCGCGTCGGCGCGCACGGCGGATGAGGAGGGGAGGCAATGATGAAGCGGAGTTTCAAACTGAGCACAATGTCGCTTGCTGTCGTTGCAGCGGCAACGTCAAATGCGTACGGCTACGATTTCACGACAGGAGTTAGCGATCTGACCGGATCGTGGGTGAGTAACGTCACGGCAGGCATGGGGATCCGAACGAAAAACCCGGCCTGTTTTCTCACAGGTGACCCGAACGCCTTCGATTGCGGCGCGGGGGCGAACATCAATCAATGGGCCGGCAATGACGGCGATCTGAATTACCGCAAGGGGCAGCCGTACAGCGCGTCCTTGAGCCTAACTAGCGAACTGCTGCTGAAGATGCCGAGCCAAGGGCTGAAGTTCATGATCCGCGGCACGGGGATGTATGACTTTGCAGCTGGACATACCGACCGAACGGCTTTGAGCAGCACCGCTGCGGCACAGGTCGTCTACAACGCTGAACTGCTCGACCTGTGGGGTGAAAAAGACTTCACTATAGACGGGCGCGGCGCTCACGTACGACTGGGTAACCAGGTGATCAATTGGGGTGAAAGCATATATGCATCAGGTGGTATCAACGCCACCAACTCACTTGACATCCAGAAGTTGTTGGTTCCCGGCACTCAACTAAAGCAGGCGCTGCTGCCCGCGCCGATGGTGAGTTTTGCTGCGGATCTCTCACATGGGCTCAGCACAGAAGCCTACTACCAGTTTCAATGGAACGGAAACCGTTACCCCCCTGTGGGGTCGTTCTGGGCGACCTCGAACAGTTTTGGCCGTGGCGCGGGCCCGGCGACGGCCAACACGAACAATTACAACGTAGGCGGGCCCAGTGCGGGCACGATTGCGAGTACGATCGGCGGCCCGAGTGCAGCGGGCAATCAGGATACAGTCAATTCGATCAACGGTGGTCTTGTTAATGGTGTGTATGCCGGGGCACCGTTTTTCTCTCAAGGCTATCCTACTGATTGGCAGGCGCCATCGAAGTACAAGCCGCAATTCGGCTTCAAATTCAACTTCGCGCCAAGTTCGTTCGGCGCGAACTTTGCGTTCTATTACCTGAACTATACCGATAAGTCGCCCGTAGTGTCGTCGTCTGCGGATGGGACTACGCACTACTCGTATCTCGATAACCGCCAGCTTTTCGGTCTGAGTTCGAACTTCGGGATTGGCGACTGGGCGATTGGTACAGAAGCGTCGTATCGGCCGCGTGACGCCGTCTCACTGTCGGCCTGTTATGGCGCTGGTGGACCACTCGATCTGAACACCAACGGCGTGTCGGGCATCAATTGCCAGCAGTGGATCGACAAGAAGAAATTCCAGTTCGACGTCAACGGCATCCTCTCACTATCGCGTAGCGACTACCCGTTCCTCAAGCTGTTCGGAGCTGATGCGGCCGCGCTGACGTGGGAACTGACTTGGATCTATTACCCGGGAGTGACCGGAAGCAGCTTTACGCGGACGATGAACGGCCAAACCGTCATGCAGGTTCCGTCGGCGGCCTATTGGCCGTGGCTGAATAATGGCTCAAGCCTGGGGTACCCGATCGGAATGGCGCAGGGCACATCCAGTTCAGTGGGCGCGACGATCGATTTCAACTGGACCTACGACGGGACGTTGATCCCCGGCTGGCAGGTGACGCCGGGTGTGACTTTCACGGACGGCCTTTATGGGTACACGCCTTCGTGGAGCGCAAACTATTCGCAGGGCGCCAAATCTGTGAACCTTTACGTCCTATTTAATCAGAATCCCACGGTGTGGCAGGCGGGCGTTAATTTCACCGCGTTCTTCGGTGGCCACAACAACGTTGGTCAACCATACACAGACCGAAATTTCGTCGGGATATTCGCCACTCGGAACTTTTGACCGATGGACTGGTGAAGGACGGCGAACCGCGTACGTTGTACGCCGTTGTGTTACTTAAGGGGTAATGTCGTGTTAAATCGTCTAGTCAGCGGGTTGGAAAGATATTTTTTCGGCCATCGTGCGGTCGTGCTCGGCGTGGTCGCGGTCTTTACCGTGGTGATGGCGGTGTTTGCGGTGCAGTTGCGAATGGACGCTGGCTTCGAGAAGCAGATGCCAATCGGCCACGAATATATCCGGACGTTTCAGAAGTACCGGGCGGACTTGTTTGGTGCAAACCGAATTACCGTCGTCGTACGAGCACGGAAGGGAACGATCTGGACAAAGGACGGGTTGACGCGTCTCTACAACGTGACGCGGGCTGTCACCTACTTGCCGAACGTTGATCGCAGTGGTGTCAGGTCGCTCTGGACGCCGAACTCGTACGTCAACGAGGTGACGGATGAGGGCTTTCGTGCTGAGCCGATCATTTCGGGAACCATCACGCCGGATCAACTGACACCTGACAATATCGCCAATATTCGCAGAGCAACCGCCGGAGGTGGCTATGTGGGGACGCTGGTCTCGCATGACGAAGACAGTGCGATGATCACAGCCGAATTGAACGAGCGAGACGCGTCAGGCAAGATGCTCGACTATATAGCGTTCAATCATCTGCTCGATTCCAGCGTACGCAAGCCCTTCGAGGACGCTGGGTATGAAATCCAGATTATTGGTTTCGCGAAGCAGATCGGCGACATTGCCGACGGGGCAAAAGCCGTGCTCAGCTTTTGCGCAATTGCACTGCTACTGACCGCCCTTGCAGTGTACTGGTACTGCCATTCTGTTCGTTTCACGATGTTGCTGATCTGCTGCTCGCTGACCTCCCTTGTCTGGCAGTTTGGAACGTTAAAGCTGTTGGGTTTCGGACTGGATCCGCTAGGGGTGCTCGTGCCGTTTTTGGTATTTGCGATCGGAGTGTCGCACGGAGTGCAGCAGGTCAACTCAATCGTGCGGGAGATTGCGCATGGCAATAGTTCATTCGCTGCTGCACGCCACAGTTTCAGTGGCTTGCTGATTCCGGGTGTGCTCGCACTCATCACGGCGTTCGTTTCATTCATCACGCTGCTGTCGATCCCAATTCCGATGGTACGCGAACTTTCGATCACCGCGTCGCTCGGTGTTGCGTACAAGATCGTGACGAACCTGATTCTCTTGCCTGTTGCGGCGTCGTGCTTCAACTTTAGTAAGCTCTACGCCGATAAAGCGCTGAAGCGCAGTCAGCAGCGCGCCAGGCCGTTGCGCTTGCTCGCACGGGTGGCGGAGCCGAAGTATGCGATGCTGACGCTTGCAGTGACGGCGATGGTGCTAGGTTTGGCGGTGTGGCAAAGCCGGGATCGCGTAATCGGCACACTGCAGCCTGGCGCCCCGGAGCTTCGCGCGGACGCACGCTTCAACCTCGATGCCACGTCAATCACAAACAACTATGACATGGGTCTCGATTGGCTTACAGTCGTGGTGGAATCGGATAGCGGAGCGTGCAACAATCCCGCAGTCGGATTATATGAAGACGATTTCTCCACGGCAATGCGGACTGAACCGGGAGTGGTGTCGGTGAAGTCCTATACCACGTTGCTGCGAGCGTACAACCAAGGATACAACGAAGACTATCCAAAAATGAACGTCGTACCGATTGACCCGGAGAACTACGGGGCTATTTCGGTTGACGTGAATCGTGTGAAGGGCTTCATGAAGGTCGACTGCAGTATGACCGCAGTCCATCTGTTTCTGAAAGATCACAAGGCCACGACGATCAACCGGGTGCTTGATGATGTGAAGGCATACCGCCTATCGCATCCGTTCCCGGGCATCACGGTTCGCCTTGCCGCCGGCAATGCGGGCGTTATCGCGGCGACCAACGACGAAGTGGCGAAGAGCGAGTTGCCAATGATGCTCTACGTCTATGCCGCGATTCTGATCTTGGTTTTCCTTGCGTACCGCGATTGGCGCGCAATGCTGGCCTGTTGCGTGCCCTTGTCGGTCGCGACCTTCATCGGCTACTGGTTCATGAAGGAATTGAAGATCGGGCTCACGGTAGCGACGCTGCCGGTAATGGTTTTGGCGGTGGGTATCGGCGTCGACTACGCGTTCTATATCTACAACCGCCTTCAACTTCACCTTGCGAGCGGTCAACACATTGTGAAAGCGGTGCAGCACGCGATCCTGGAAGTCGGCGTTGCTACGATCTTCACGGCGATCACTCTGGCGATCGGCGTGGCAACGTGGAGCTTCTCGGCGCTCAAGTTTCAAGCGGACATGGGCAAGCTGCTGGCCTTCATGTTCATCGTCAACCTGGTGATGGCGATGACGGCGTTGCCAGCATTGGCGTCGGCGCTCGAACGGTGGTTCCCGCGCAGCAAGCCGGCGCGTGCGCCCGGCCTCTTCAGCCATTAGGTTTTGACGACCACGACTAAAGGAAGACAGTCATGATCAAGCTACTTGTTGTGTGCGCCGCGCTGTGCAATGCCGCAGTCGCATTCGCAGCGTCGCCGGGCGCGGTCGCAATCTGGAGTGCGAACTCGGCTCATGCATGGGCAGACCCAACGCACATGATGATGATGGATGCCACTCGGGCCGGCAAGCGAATCGTCGCAGTGGGCGAGCAAGGCCTCGTTGTGCTGTCGGACGACGATGGAAAGAGCTGGCGACAGGCACGTCAGGTGCCGTTGTCGGCGACGCTCTCCGCCGTCACCTTCGTGGATGCGCAGCATGGTTGGGCGGTGGGCCAGTGGGGCGCGATACTCGCGACGAGCGACGGCGGTGAGACATGGAAGAAGCAGCGCATGGACGTTTCGGTGGACCAGCCGCTGTTCTCGGTGTACTTCAGAAGTGAAAAGGACGGGTTGGCCGTGGGCCTTTGGTCGCTGATGCTCGCAACGCACGATGGAGGAGCGACGTGGAGCAAGGTGGCCGTGCCGAAGCCGCCGGGCGGCGCGCATGGGGATCGCAATCTGTATCACGTCTTTGCGGATCGCCAAGGTGCACTGTATATCGACTCGGAGCAAGGCATGGTGCTCAAGTCGACGGATGGCGGTATGAACTGGAGCTATCTGGCCACGGGCGGCAAGGGCACCCTGTGGAGCGGGGTGGCGATGCCGGACGGACGCATCGTCGTCGGCGGACTGCTCGGCAGCCTGTTCGAAAGCAGCGATGGCGGGGCGACCTGGTCGTCGGTAGCCACGGGTACAAAGAATTCAATCACAGATCTCGTTGTAACCGCTGACGGTCTGATGGGCGTCGGGCTTGACGGGATGCTGATGTTGCGGAAATCCGGCGCGACGACATTCGAGGTTTCTCAGCGCCCGGATCGCGCGACGCTGACCGCGGCCCTCTTGGGCGCGGGCGGAAATCCGATTCTGTTTTCACACGAAGGCGTGCTGCGGACGCCCTAAGCAAGCGATTCGTCATTCTGGTTGGATAACTTGACGTATACGCCGGTGGCGCAGCGAGCGTGGCTGACTGATTCGTGTGCCGTCCGATTTTCTAAGGATAAGCGGTCCCACACAGCGTCATTCGCCGCTAGGTAGTCAAACCCTCGCATGAATGGAATGAAACATTTAGTATAGTAGGATTGCTAACTATATAGCTCGAACGATTTTAGATGTGGTACTGTCAAGTCGGGACGAATTGTGCATGCTGAGCGTTGTCTGGACCACGTCCAACGGCTGCACGATGCGCTTCGTGTTTGCTTTTTTGTTGTCTGTGGTTTGTGCATTTCACGGTACTTCCGTTCTTTCCATCTACTTAGAGGAGTTCAACCATGTGGACCAAGCCCGCATTTACCGATCTGCGTCTCGGCTTTGAAGTCACGATGTACATTTCGAACCGTTGATCCGTAGCATCGAAGGTTGCGAGAGCCCCGCTATGCCGGGGCTTTCCTCTGATTCACGCCGTGCGCAGTTTCTGGGCAAGCATGCATATTCAAATTCTCGGCTCCGCGGCAGGCGGCGGCTTTCCTCAATGGAACTGCAATTGCGTGAATTGCGCGGGCTTTCGTGAAGGCCGCATACGCGCCTCTGCGCGTACCCAGTCGTCGATCGCTATTTCGGACGAAGGCGTGGCATGGGTACTGTGCAACGCCTCGCCAGACATCCGAGCACAGCTGTCAGGCTTCGCGCCGATGCAGCCAGGCCGCGCGCCGCGCGATACAGGCATCGGCGCTATCGTGCTGATGGACAGCCAGATCGATCATACGACCGGCCTGCTAAGCCTGCGTGAAGGCTGCCCACACGAGGTCTGGTGCACCAACACGGTTCACGAGGATCTGAGCACTGGTTTTCCGCTCTTTCCAATGCTCTCACACTGGAACGGCGGCCTGCGCTGGAACCCGATCGTCTCGGGCACAGCATTCGTCATTCCCGTATGCCCCAACCTGCGCTTCATGCCGTTTGCGCTGCGCAGTGCGGCCCCGCCGTTTTCGCCGCATCGCAACGACCCGCATCCGGGCGACAACATCGGCCTCGTGATCGAGGACTTGCGCACAGGCGGCAAGCTGTTCTATGCGCCCGGACTTGGCGAGGTGGACGACGCCCTGCTCGGCCGCATGCGTGGTACCGATTGCCTGCTGATCGATGGCACGCTCTGGACCGACGACGAAATGCGGGGCTGCGGCGTAGGCGCACGCACGGGCCGCGAAATGGGACATCTCGCGCAAATCGGCGCCGGTGGCATGCTCGAGGTGCTCGATCAGTTTCCACACGTGCGCAAGATTCTCACGCACATCAACAACACGAATCCGATTCTTGACGAGGACTCGTCCGAGCGCGCGGAACTCGTACGACGCAACGTGGAAGTCGCTTTCGACGGCATGAGCATCGTGCTATAGATATTTGCTGCAAACGCGTGCGGCGTATTACCAGGCTGCCGCAATTCTGTCGCAAAGCCACAAGAGAGATTCATGACAAAACCCGCCCTCACAACCGAACAGTTCGAACTGGCCCTGCGCGCGAAAGGCACGTACTATCACATTCACCATCCTTATCACGTGGCGATGTACGAAGGTCGCGCGACCCGGGAGCAAATCCAAGGGTGGGTGGCTAACCGCTTCTACTATCAGGTCAATATTCCTGCGAAAGACGCGGCGATTCTCGCCAATTGTCCCGATCGCGAAGTGCGCCGGTTGTGGATCCAGCGTCTCCTCGACCACGATGGCGTACCCGGCCAAGATGGCGGTATCGACGCATGGCTCCATCTGGGGAAGGCCGTCGGGCTCGATCCCGACCAGTTGCGCGCGCAGGAGCTGGTGTTGCCCGGCGTGCGCTTCGCGGTGGACGCCTATGTCAACTTCGCACGGCGTGCGAACTGGCAGGAAGCGGCCAGCAGTTCGCTCACGGAACTGTTTGCACCGCAGATTCACCAGTCGCGCCTCGACACCTGGCCCCAGCACTACCCGTGGATTGATCCACGCGGCTACGAATATTTCCGCTCGCGACTGAACCAGGCGCGGCGCGACGTCGACCACGGCCTGCAAATCACGCTGCAGCATTGCACGACCTATGAAAGCCAGCAGCGCATGCTCGAAATCCTTCAGTTCAAACTCGACATTCTCTGGACCATGCTCGACGCGATGTCGATGGCATACGAACTCGGCCGCCCACCTTATCATACGGTGACAGACAAACGTGCCTGGCACAAAGGAATTGCACTGTGACCTTTCACCGCAAATTAACGCCAGCTTGGCGGCGGGGCTACCGCTTTCAGTTTGAAATCGCCCAAAATGCCTACGTGGTGCTCTATCCCGAGGGCATGATCAAGCTGAATGAAAGCGCAGGCGCGATTGGTGGGCTAATCGACGGAGCGCTCAGCATAGCCGCCATCATCGACTGTCTGAGCATGCAGTATCCCGGCGCGCTGGAGCTTGGCGAGGATGTTGAACAGTTCATGTTGGTCGCGCGCGACAAGCACTGGATCGATCTTGTCTGACGAAGACACCACGCGCGCCGACTTGCATGCATCCACAGGGGCGGCCGATAAAACCAAGGTCGGGCTGCCGCTCTGGCTCCTTGCAGAACTCACGTACCGCTGCCCGCTTCAGTGTCCGTACTGCTCAAATCCCATCGACTTTGCGCGACAAGGCGAGGAACTTACCACAGAGCAATGGATTCGCGTGATGACCGAGGCGCGTGCGATGGGGGCGGCGCAGATCGGCTTTTCGGGGGGCGAGCCACTGGTGCGCAGCGATATCGCGCAATTGATCGGTGAGGCGCGCAGGCTCGGCTACTACACGAACCTGATTACGTCAGGCATCGGCCTGACCGAGCAGAAGGTCGCCGATCTCCAGCACGCCGGACTTGATCACATACAGATCAGCTTCCAGGCGAGCGACGAAGATATGAATAACATGCTCGCGGGTTCGGGCAAAGCGTACGCTCATAAGCTCGCGATGGCACGGGCAGTGAAGGCGCACGGTTATCCGATGGTGCTGAACTTCGTCATGCACCGCTACAACATCGATGACGTGGGCCGCATTATCGAGATGTGCATCGAGCTCGAGGCGGATTTCGTCGAACTCGCCACCTGCCAGTTCTATGGTTGGGCCAAACTCAACAGTGCGCTACTGCTGCCCACACGCGCTCAGCTCGAAAAGGCTGAGCGCATCACCAACGAGTACCGAACCAAGATGGAGGCGATCGGCAGTCCGTGCAAGCTCATTTTCGTGGCGCCTGATTACTACGAGGAACGCCCTAAGCCATGCATGGCCGGCTGGGGCGCTATCTTTCTCCTCGTCACGCCCGACGGCACCGCATTGCCGTGCCACAGCGCTCGCCAGTTGCCGATCGAGTTTCCGAACGTGCGCGTTCACGATCTGCGCCACATTTGGTACGACTCGTTCGGCTTTAACCGCTTTCGCGGCGACAGGTGGATGCCTGAGCCATGCCGTTCCTGCGAGGAAAAGGAAAAGGACTTCGGCGGCTGTCGCTGCCAAGCCTTCATGCTGACTGGCGACGCAGCCAACGCTGACCCGGTATGCGGGAAGTCGCCTGAGCACCGTATCATAGTGCAAGCCCGCAACGAGTCCTCACAGCCTGTCCAACCAATAAACCGACTGATCTTCCGCAATGACCGAAACTCGCGAAAGCTCGACAAGTCCTGACTGCATGTCGGCCGAACAGGCGGTCGCGGCATGCAAAAATTTCGTGGAACTCGTGGCGGGGTTGAGCGGCGTGTTCTGGAGTACATACGATCCGAATGATGCCGCTTGCAGTGTTTGGCAATGGCAACAGGGGTCCCCGCCGCGCTGCGTCACACCGAAGGGCTTCAGTGTGCGCGGCCGTGTTTACGAGTACGGTGGGGGTTCGTTTTGCATTGCGGATCATCAGGTGGTGTTCGTAAACGAAAAGGACCAGCAGCTTTATCGCCAGCGAATCCACGATGATACCGACGTTGCGAGCGGCGAGCCCGTCGAACTCACGCACGGGGATCGCCGCTATGGCGACCTTCGCCATAGCCACGGCTTGATCGTCGCGGTGGAAGAAGAGTGCAGCACACATCGCATTGTCTCGATCGCACTCGCCGACGGTGCGCGAGAGGTGCTCGCGCAAGGGGCAGACTTCTACGCGGCGCCCTGCCTGAGTTTCAATGGTTCGCGGCTTGCATGGATCGAATGGTACCGCCCGCATCAGCCGTGGACCTCTACGCTATTGCGTAGCTGCGAGCGAGACGCGGATGGGGTCTGGTCCGCGCCCCGTACGCTGGCCGGCGGCGATCGCGTGGAGGCGTTACAGCAACCGCATTTCGATGCATGGGGCGCACTCCATTACCTGAGCGACCGCAGCGGCTTTTGGCGACCTTGGCAGCTGCAGGACGACGTGCTCGAAGCGCTGCCCGCGGCAGAAGCCGATCATGCTTCTGCACCGTGGCAGCTTGGCGAGCATAGCTGGATCGCACTTGACGACGGCTCTTTTCTTGGCGCGTGGATAAAGGATGGCTGGGGCATGCTCGCTCACATCGACGCTGACGGCACACGTCGCCCACTTGCCTCGAAATTTAGCCGCTTCCGCAGTCTCGCCGCCGGCAAGGAGTGCTTCTACTGCATCGCGGCTTCGCCTACTTGCCCCGCCGCCGTGCTGGCAATCGAACGCCGCGGGCATCAAGTGAAAGTGCTAGCCGAAGTCTCGCCGATGATGCCCGAAGAACGCATTCCGCAGCCAGAAGTCCTGCGGTTTCCGAGTGGCAGCAGTGAGGCGCATGCGTACTTCTACGCGTCGGAGTTTGCTCAAAGGTTGCCGCCAGTCATCGTATTCATTCACGGTGGCCCTACCTCCGCCTGCTATCCGGTGTTCGACTCCCGCATTGCGTACTGGACGCAACGAGGGTTTGCAGTCGTCAATCTGAACTATCGCGGGAGCACCGGATATGGCCGCGACTTTCGGGAGTCGCTCCGGGGGAGTTGGGGCATAATCGATGTCGACGACGCGTGCGAATCCGTCGCCCATCTCGCTGCGCAGCAGCGCATTGACCCCGCGCGTGCGTTCATCCGCGGCAGTAGTGCGGGTGGCTACACAGCGCTTTGTGCGCTCGCGTTTCGCAGAGTGTTCTGCGGCGGGGGTAGCCTGTACGGCGTCAGCGATCCACTCACGCTCGGCCGTCGGACGCACAAGTTCGAAGCCGATTATCTGGCCTGGCTGATCGGCGATGCGGTTGCTGACCGCGAGCGCTATCTGGCGCGCACGCCATTGCTGCATGCGCATCGGATCGAGGTGCCGGTGATCTTCTTTCAGGGCGAACTCGATGCCGTCGTGACGCCCGACCAGACGCGCAGCATGGTGGCTGCGTTAAAGGCGAACGGTGTGACCGTCCAGGCGCACTATTATGTCGATGAGCGCCACGGATTTCGAAAGGAAGTGAATCTCGCGCACGCGCTCCAGGCAGAATACGCGTTCTACCGTGGGATTCTCGGGCAAGCTGCGGAATTAACGGAATCTGTGCAGTCAAACCCTCAGGCCGGATCGTTCCAGCTTGGCAAGAGCTGAAGGTAACTGCAGGCTTTGTTGCGCAGCTTGTAGCGTCTAGACGGGGTCGCTGATGCGCGTGAACAGCACCCGGTAGCACCCGGTAGGCCTTGGGTTTCGTGTAATGAGGGTTGTCCTGCACTTATTCGGCCAAGTATCCAAAGGCGACGGGAAACTCACGAAAGACAGCGATGAACTGCTTGCCTTCTATGACTCCCTGCCGAACACCGGCAGCATTTGCGAACGACCAATCCCATTGAGTCGATCTTTGCCACCGCAGATGCTAGATCCAGTCCTGATGCGGGTCGCAGACGAATTTAGCCCCATCAGAGAACCCGCAACCAGTTGCAGTAGTCGAATGTCTACATTGGCAGATGCAAAACCAACAACAACGATAATTTTGCTTTCATAAGAATAAGCCCACCTCAGGGCAATCAAGGAGACAGTTGATGTTCGATTTTAAAGGCAAAGTTGCATTTATCACCGGGGGTGCATCGGGCATTGGTCTGGGCCAAGCTAAAGTCTTGGCGGAGCAGGCCGGTATGAAAGTGGTAATCGCCGACGTTCAAGCCAAGCATCTCGAAGAGGCAGCCGCTTATTTCAAGGACAAGGATGTACAGGTGCACATCATGCATCTCGATGTGA
Source organism: Paraburkholderia sp. BL6665CI2N2 (assembly GCF_004366535.1). Classification (NCBI taxonomy): domain Bacteria; kingdom Pseudomonadati; phylum Pseudomonadota; class Betaproteobacteria; order Burkholderiales; family Burkholderiaceae; genus Paraburkholderia; species Paraburkholderia sp. BL6665CI2N2. The sequence goes on along the minus strand of NZ_SORC01000003.1, from coordinate 151,557 downwards.
CCGATCGCACAGCTTACGCCGCTGCCGCCCTGGAAGTGGAAAAGAAGTTTGGCCCGGTGCAGGTGCTGATGAACACCGCCGGCGTCAGCGCCCGTGGCCCGCTAGAGCTGGCCACCGCGGACGACTGGGACTGGCACATCGACGTCAATTTGCGCGGCGTGATCAACGGCATTCAGGCGTTTTTGCCACACATGATCGAGCACGGCGACGGCGGCCATATCGTCAATACGGCCTCGATCTCGTCGTTCTTTGTGATTCCCACCGCAGCCCTTTATAGCACCACCAAGTTTGCCATCCGTGGGCTGTCGGAGTCGCTGCGAATCGAACTAAGCCAGTTCGATATCGGAGTCTCCTGCCTTTGCCCGGGCTCGGTTAACACCAATTTCATGGAGGTGGGTGTCACCCGCACACAGAAATACGCGCAATCAGGCTTTGTCGAGGATGCTGAGGCTGTTGCCCGAGTCAAGGTTCACCTCGAGGCTGGTTTTGACCCTCTGGACCTGGCCGAGCGTACGCTGATGGGCATGAAGCGCAATGACCTGTGGATCTTCCCGTACCCGGAATACATCCCTTCGCTTGAGGCCAAGCACAAGCTGTTGATCGATTCCATTAACCAGTGGAAAGATGATCCGGCTTACGCCGTGCGCTTGCAGAAACGTGAGGAAATGGGTTTGGGCAAGCCTAAGCTGGACTAAAGGCTGTGGTGACTCGATCATTCCAAAAATAAGAGTGTGATGATGATGGGTAATGATGCTGACTTGAACTTTCCTGAAATGGGCTCGGATGGCTTCCCATTGACCTCATTGCCTCAGGAATTTTACATCTCTGAAAAATGGTTCGAACGAAATATCGCGCTGGTCTTCAGGCGTCGCAGGCTCTTTGCATGTCATATTTCCGAGATCGCCGAACCTGGCGACTTCACCACGTTCGAGCTGGCCAAGGATAGCGTCGTGGTTGCGCGTGATCGGCGCAGCCAGATCAATGCCTTTCCCAACGTCTGCCGACACCGGGGTAGCCGCCTATGTGAAACAGGCTAGGTTCATACCAGGTTGTTTGCGTGTCCATTCCATAATGAACTTACCCCAAGAAGTTGGACATCCTTTTTGGGGCGTTTTAGTGAAATACAGTGAGAGGAAGAAACTGTCGGCGATCATCTGTGCCAGGCGCGGGACAGGTTCGAAAATACTAAGGAGACACTGGTGATGAGAAGTTATACCTCAGTAGCAGTACTGGGATGCGGCTTGATTGGCGAGAGCTGGGCAGCGCTCTTTCTTGCACATGGTTACGACGTGCAGGCCTGGGACCCTTCGAAGGCAGTACTCGACGGTTTTCTTGGGCGGCTCGAACGGCCCTTGGCACAACTTGCTTCGCTTGGGTGTGACCCGGCCAGGCAGGGCCGTTTGTCGCTTACGCAGACGTTGGGCGAGGCGGTGCAGGGAGCCTGCCTGGTGCAAGAAAATGCACCTGAAAACATTGCGCTTAAGCGCGCCCTGTATGCCGATATTGAGGCCATCGTCGCGGTTGAAACAATCATTGCCTCGAGCACTTCGGCGCTTACTTGGTCGGACCTCTCTCCCGGGATGCGCCATCCCGAACGGTTGATTACCGCGCATCCGTTCAACCCGCCGCATCTGGTGCCATTAGTGGAGCTGTTCGGTATTGCAACAGTGGTGCTGGACAGCGCCGAGGCGATTTATCGCAGCGTCGGTCGCCGTCCGGTCCGGCTCAAGAAAGATGCGGTAGGGCATATTGCCAACCGGCTGGCCTCTGCGCTCTGGCGTGAGGCGGTGCATATTGTTGCCGAAGGCATTGCTGATGTCGCAGAGGTAGACGCTGCACTGGTCAGCGGTCCGGGGCTGCGCTGGTCAGTCACGGGTGCGCACATGACTTATCATTTAGGCGGAGGTCAGGGAGGCATCTCGCATTATCTGCATCACCTTGGGCCGAGCCAGGAGCGCCGCTGGGCGTCACTCGGTACGCCGGTGCTCAGCGAGACGGTTTGCCAATCGCTGATCAAGGGCGTGGAAGAGGCCGCCGCTGGCCGTTCAGTCAATGAGTTGGAGTCTCTGCGCGACAGTCTGTTGATCAAAGCCCTGCAGGGGCGAGGAGTGGCTGATGGCATCCACTGAGCCGGTACGTATTGCTCTGGTCCATGCCCTGGAGGAGTCGATTGGGCCTGCGCGCGAGGCTTTCGCGGAGGGCTGGCCGGAGGCCTTCTATTTCGATCTACTGGATACTTCGCTGGCGATCGACCTTGCGGTTGCAGGGCGGCTTGAACATTCAATGGTAACTCGTTTCGAAACCTTGGCCCTGTATTGCCTGGCGTATGCAGGGAAAGCCGGCAGTACGCAGGCCATTCTGTTTACCTGCTCGGCGTTTGGTCCGGCGATTGATGCGCTCAAGGCGGCGCTGCCGATTCCGGTGCTGCGTCCTAATGAAGCGGCTTTCGAGGCGGCGCTTGAATGGGGTGACCGAATTGGCTTGCTGGTCACTTATGCACCTTCTCTGGCCGCCCTGCGAGATGAATTGGTCAGTATGGGCAGGGCGCGAGGTCGCAGTATTGAGGTCACGGCGATTCTGGCGCAGGGTGCGCTCGACGCTCTCAAACGTGGGAAGGGTGAACTTCACGATCAACTCGCAGCCAGAGCGTGCGAAGGTTTGACAGCAGTCGATGCGTTGGTGCTGGGCCAGTTCTCGCTGGCGCGTGCTGCCAGCGCTGTGCGAGCAATGGTTTCGGTTCCGGTGCTGACCACGCCGGGGTGCGCCGTTCAGGCGTTGCGCGCGCGGGTAGAAGTTGCTCACGACAGCGCCTGAGTTGTCAGCCTTGTCCGTCAGCCCTGAGTGCGTGCACGGCCTGATGCTTGCTCAGCCGGTGCGAGCCGGTTAGTCGGTTGCTGGCTGGGTCGGCACCGATAGGGATCGCAGAGGTGGCGGCGGGGGACGGTCATTGCAGACGTTGACGCTGCGTTTGGTGTTGACGAATAAAAAGTCGTCGATCAACTTGCCTTCCTTTGACACGACCTGAGCGCGAACGCCTGCTGGGTATGGCCGCCGCAGATCTTCCTTATTGATGCTCGGCAGTATTTTTGCACCTGTTTCAGGTAGCCACCTTTGAACAGGGAGTTTCTCATTTCGATCAAACCCGGTTTGAGGTTGGCCTTCAGAACTTTCATTCAACTGGTTGCGCGTTTCAGTCCAGTGCAAGCCGGTGGTTAGTGAGCAACATCGGCAAACACGCGAAACTGAATGGATGGTTGCGGAAACTGATGGGTATTGATATGTCGATGTCTGCATTATTATCAGGAATGCAGATTGAAACGACGTGGCCGCTCATGACGCGATGCGCCATCGGACAACAGCCTGTACCCGCGATGACACCTAGCAGTATTGCCGCAGGTTGATCATCGTATATCACGCATCGGTACGATGCGCATCGCTTCGCAAAACCAGCGCGAGGATTTGCTCGCCTTCGCGTGCGTGCTGGACAGAAGCTCGATGCCATCCCACGCGCCACCGCTATCCCAGAGCATTTCGTGCGACAGATGTGTCTTTTACACCGCAAGCGAGAAACCTCCCTCGCGTTCCGGCAAGCGTGGAACCGGTTGCATGCCGCCATCGGCCGCGAGGAGTCCACGCTACTCGAACTCGGCCCGCTGCAGCCTAAGCAAATCTGATGCAAGGGGGCGTAGAAGGCCTCTTTTTGCTTCGCATTCCCATTCCGCAGCTGTGTGGGCAGGGTGATTCAGCTTGGCTGCGTAACGCAAAAAAACGTGGATTTTGAATCACACCAAGGAAATCGCTAATGCTAACCTACGCACGACTCGCACTAATTTTGACGTTCGCCAGCGCAGAATCCAAGAGCGCACGGGTCGCAGGGGAATACTCTCGGCTTCGTCTTGCAAGTGCCAGATACACATTCTCTTCCAATCCACTTACCGGACGGTATCGCAGAGCGCGTGACATGAGAAATTGCATCGACTCGGGCACAAGCACAAGCCCATATCCAGCGGATGCCATCGTGAGCGCACTGATGAAATCCTGAACACGAATCTCGGTCGCCACTGAAAACCCACCGGAAACGGCAAGTCGTTCTAATGTCAAGCTGAAGCCCTCGTCTTCCCTCAATTGTGGGGTAATGAACGTCTCATTCGCCAGATCACTGACATTTAGCTTAACTTTTGAGTTCAACGGATGATCCTCGGCGATCGCTACCATCAGTCGCTCATTATGAATGATGGTAGCACTCAGGCCGGATGGATATTTGCGTCTCGGTCTGAGGATCGCTAGGTCAATTTCCCCTGCAGCAAGTGCCTCTAGTTGACGCGGCGTGTCCATTCCCACCAGTTCGACCACGACGTCTGGATGTGTCGATCGAAAATCCTTCAGCATCCGGTTGACCAGACCACTACTTACGCCGGACGCGACCGAACCTATCCTGACGAAACCTAACTGACCGCGCGCCGCAAGGCGGCCGACCTGACCCACCCGCGTGACATGTTGCAACGCGGCCGTGGCTTCTTCGTACACCATGCGCCCCACTTCGGTCAAAGACACCGGCTGCCGCTTATTGCGATTCAGCAGCCGCGCCCCGACTTCCTTTTCAAGTTTTAGGACTTGCACGCTAAGGGCCGACTGCGCGATGCCCAGTTCGTCCGCGGCCTTGGCAAAGTGCAAATGATCCGCCAGCGCAACAAAGTATCGGAGCTGACGCGTGTCAGTCATTTAATCACCCTGATGCATTAAAGATTCGGTTTTTGAAGCTTTATCATATCAAACTATTCGTGTCCAATGAAGTCTTTCCAGACGCTGGGTGCCACCATGAACGCTCCTCTTTCCGCAACAGCCTTCGCGACCACAGTCGACAACTTCGAAGTTCGTAGGCACGAGACACATCATCGTATCCAGGTGATCGATATCGACGATAAGGCACTTCGCCTCTTTCTGGACGAAGCCCGTCACGTCGACGTTCAGAACCTCGACTACGTTCCCTTCATGCGGTTTTACCTGGGAGGGCTTCTCGCTAGACATGCAGGCGACACCTTCGCATCAACACTTCTCACTCTTGTCCGTGATCGACGGTTCGGAGGATTCACCGTAGGACTGAAGAATTTGACAGAAGATCCTGATGATTTCGTCCGGTTTGGCTCGGCCATCGGGCACCTTTTGGGACCGGCTAATCACGATGCGATGTCGGGAAATTATTACGCCCGCTTCCTCGTCAAACATACCGACGATAGCGACTCGTACCTCCGGCAGGCATACCGCCTCTTCACTCTTCATACTGACGGGACATTTGTTTCAGACGCCACTGACTGGCTGCTGATGATGAAGTTTGAAGAAAAAAACGCTGTCGGTGGGGAATCACGCTTCCTGCATCTCGACGACTGGAATGAGGTTGATCAGTTTGCCTATCATCGCCTCGGCTCCAAGCCGTTTCTCTATAAATCCCCTGGGTCGAAGAATGTCTCCGAAGTTATCGAGCGTCCTCTCTTCTTCCATGGAGAATTTGGTCTTTCAATGTCCTTCATCGATCAGTTTGTGCAGCCGACGAATCTCGAAGAAGCCCTCTTCTTGCGCGAACTGTCTAACTCGATGGAAGCGTCTGGAGGAACAAAGGAAGTCGCTTTGCCCGTCGGTGAACTTGTCGTTTTGAACAACTATTTTTATCTGCACGGTCGTGCACCATTTGAGCGTAATGAATCCCTTCACCGTGAGCTCATGCGGATACGCGGGATGCTGGTCTCTTAATACTTCAGCTTTGCTGCGCCGACGCTTGCGCGCCGTCGCGTATTTTTGGCAGGATCCCCATGAAGAGTACTGTTAAAGCTATCAACCCTCACGAGGCTGCAGATGCAAAAGCGCTCGCAAAAGCGGCCTATGAGGTACGAGCCGACCTTCCAAAACGTCTCCGCAGGGTTCTATCATTAAACGACTTCGAAAACGAAGCACGATCGCTTCTCCCGCGGCCGCTCTTTGGATACATTGCAGGTGCGGCGGAGGACTCCACGTCACTTACGGCAAACCGTCTCGCTTTCGCGCGCCATGAGTTTTGCCCGAAAGTGATGATCAATGTGTCACGGCGGTCGCAAAGTACGGATCTGTTCGGTCACAAGTACTCGTGCCCTTTTGGAATCGCTCCTGTTGGCATTAGTGCGATCTCGGCCTATCGTGGTGACATCGTTCTCGCAAGCGCGGCTCAAAAGTTGAACATCCCGGCCATCATGAGCGGATCTTCTCTCATTCGAATGGAGGAGGTTCATGATGCCGCGCCCGCGACGTGGTTTCAAGCGTATCTTCCCGGTGACAGCGGGCGTATCGATGCACTGATTGACCGCGTTGAGAGCGCGAAATTCTCAACACTCGTGATCACCGTTGACATTCCCGTGTGGGCGAACCGGGAGAACAACATCCGCACCGGATTTTCATTGCCGTTGCGCCCTAGCGTGCGTTTGGCGTTTGATGGCATCACTCATCCACGCTGGCTGTTCGGGACTTTCCTTCAGACCATGCTACGGCATGGGATGCCTCACTTCGAAAACTCCTTCTCGACGCGCGGAGCGCCAATGTTGTCAGCATCGGCGGTCCGCGATACAACCGGGCGTGATCACCTTTGCTGGGACAACATCGAGCGTATAAGGCGCCGATGGAAAGGAAGGTTAGTCCTTAAAGGCATCCTTCACCCGGATGATGCCAAAAGAGCGGCACTGTCGGGCGTCGACGGGATAATCGTATCGAATCACGGTGGTCGACAACTCGATGGTGCAGTTTCTCCACTGACCGTTCTGCCCCTCATCAAAGAAGCCGTTCAGGACAGCATCGTAGTGATGATGGACAGCGGTATCCGTCGCGGAAGTGATGTCTTGAAAGCGTTAGCGCTCGGCGCTGCGTTTGTGTTCCTCGGGCGGCCCTTCATGTATGCCGCCGCTGTCGCTGGTGAATCAGGTGTCAGACACGCGATCACGCTACTTCGCGACGAGGTCGATAGAAACATGGCGATGGTTGGTGCAACTTCCGTTGAAGACCTCACGGCTTCGATCCTCGTATGACCGGATGCAGACGGATGTTCGGTGCGACCGTCGAATTTGCGAGGCGCTTGGGCAAGACACCGATCACCGTGAGAAATTCCCCGGGTTTCGTGGTGAACCGGATTCTGGTGCCCACGATTAACGAAGCGATTTTTGCACTGCACGAAGGTCTGGCCGGTGTACAGGAGATCGACGCCGGAATGAAACTGGGTGCGAATCATCCTATCGGGCCGTGGAGTAGCCCCTTGATTCTCAGGACACACGGCATCTCTTAAAATAGGAGATAGTCTTGTGACTAGTTTCAAGCCTAGGCAAATCGTGGAAAGCATTGAAGTTCTGACCGAACCGGAGCGCCGTCGTCGGCGTTCGGTACAAGAGAAAGTGGCCATCGTGCAGGAAACCTTGGAGCCGGGAGCAACGGTTTCAGCGGTAGCCCGACGACACGAGGTGAACCCAAACCAGGTGCTTGCGTGGCGCAAGCAATATCAGGACGGCAGCCTGGCGGCGGTGAAAGCTGGAGAAACCGTGGTGCCAGCCTCGCAGTTAGCCACAGCGATGAAGGAAATCCGCGAACTGCAGCGTCTCTTGGCAAGAAGACGCAGGAGGTGGAAATCCTGAAAGAAGCAGCCGAATATGGCCGCTCAAAAAAACTGGATTGCGCGCTCGCCCTTACTGCCCGGGGACGACCGATGAAAACGGTCTGCGATGTTCTCGGCGTGGCGCGCTCTGCTTTGGCAGTCAGAAGAGCCCGCTTCCCGGACTGGGAGGATGGTCGCCGCGCCCGGCATACCGACGACGCCGAACTGGTCGCTGCAATCCACTAGCATGTGGCAGTCTTGCCGACGAATGGGTATCGGAGAGTCTGGCCACTGCTGGGACGTAGTCACGAAATGGCTGGCGCGCCATGCGTGAACGCCAAGCGGATCTATCGCGTCATGCGCGACCATCAGTTGCTGCTGCGACGTCCTGGCCAGCGTCGCGATTCCCGCCGGCATGATGGCGCATAGCCGTTTGTTCGCTGGTGCTCAGACGGCTTCCAGTTCCGTTGTGACGATGGCTCGCCGTTGCGCGTGACGTTCGCGTTGGATTGCCATGACCGGGAAGCCATCAGTTGGGCCGCAACTACTGGCGGCCATAACGGCGACGTTGTGCGTGATGTGATGCTCGCAGCAGTCGAGCAACGCTTCGGCACGACTCGGACAGATGCGCCCATCAAATGGCTCTCGGACAACGGCTCGGCTCACATCGACCATCGCACGCGCAGCTTTGCTCGCGAGTTGGGTCTGGAGCCGTTGACTACGCCTGTTCGTTCGCCGCAAATTAAGGCGTACGTTTCATATTGCACCTTGTCCTGTTCATTGCGCATCGATAAGCCTCGGCGGCGTCGAACGATAGCGCCCTGCGGCTTGCGACCAGAAGGTGCCGGCAGGAAACCCGCTGAACGATTATCGAAATACGAACAAACGCCGACCGACTCCGACAGAATTGCGATCGCTAGGAACTGCCGCCCGGCGCCAAGCGTACCCTTTCGCCGATTGCTGTACATCTTCTCATTCGAGCATGGCTCGAGCATCTTTCGCCGAAACGTCTGAATGTCGCCTGACAACTGGGGAGCGAGGCTAGGCTATTTCAATTGTATAGGCCCTCGACTAGCGTCTCTACCAATTGACGGTTTTTTTTTGTTGGCTTACTGTTCTAAAAATGTAAGTGTTCCCGCTTCGGACATTTTTGTGTATGAAAAGCTGGTGACGCCAAATACTGTATAGGCTATAGAAGGATGGTCAGCGCTGAGACATTTTTCATGCTCTGATAATTAATTAGAATTAATCGACTAAATATTGGATTACGAAGTACATGCCATGTCACAACAAGATAGGCTGTTAAATCTCTCTGAGAAAGATATTCTCCTGTTGAAAATTTTTGAATCTGTTGTACGAGCTGGCGGGTACACGGCGGCAGAAGCTTGTCTTAACAAAAGCAAATCGGCAATTAGCATACATATCTCAACGCTCGAAGCGCGGCTTGGAAAAACACTTTGCCACCGAGGGCGTTCGGGTTTTTCATTAACCCCGGAGGGCGAGCAGATATATAAGATCTGCCAAGATTTATTTTCGGATCTTAACGGGTATCGCGAACGTCTCAATCACGTGTCGTCGCTTGTCGGCGGAGTTCTCAGGGTTGCCTTGGACGATACCATCTATGGTCATTTCCCGGTACTCGAAAATGTTTTTGAGAAGATTAATAATGGGGCGACTACTAAATTTCTTGAAGTATATTTCACCTCGCCGGAGCGGGTCCTGAAGATGCTTGCGGATGGAGAGGCGGATATTGGTATAGGTGCGGTGCCACGGGAGATTCCGGAAACTAAAGCTTATTTGTTATACGAAGAGTCTTTGGCCCTATATTGTGGTGCAAAGCATCCTCTTTTTCATAAAAACGAGGATGAAATTACTGACAGTGAACTCGCGAAATGCGAAGGGGTCGATTTCTGGGCTTATCAGGATTCAGAATTTGAAGCGGCGATGAATTCATTCAGCGTGACGGCTAGATCTGGACAGGCTATGGCTAGGCTTCTGTTGGTGCTTTCGGGAAAGTGGGTCACGCTGCTGCCAAGAGATTTTGCTGCGGAATGGGTGGCCTCTGGACGCCTGAGGGAAATTCGTCGAGTCAAAATTGCTTCCAAGCAGAAATATTATGCAGTGGTTCGGAGCGAGATAGCTTCGAATACTTTGTGTAAGCAGATGGTGCACGAGCTAAAGCGAGCTTTTGTCACTGACGTTCATTGTCGTGTGCTAGCCTCCTCCTAGCGTGCATTACTTGGCCTGCTGATATTGTTGTTGGGCAAGCAAATCACAGGCGATCAGGTCCATTGTCGTCGCTATCTCGGGTGACAAAGTGGTGTGCACCACTCGTTTGTTGGGGCTACTGTGTCCAGTTTGGCCTTATCGGTCTAGCAGGCTGCGGAAATACAGGCCGACTTTACTGAGCCATGAGCTTGATCAGAATTTTCAGCGGGGGATTTCTCATAGTTTGGAATATGAACCGGTTGATTTCAGTTTTTGGACCTGTTTATGACGTTCTCTTGCGCGTTTTTGGTTCACTGCGGCTGCAACGGACGGAGTTGTCGCAAGGTGCGCATGCGCACGAGGTTGTACGCGGCCATCGTCAGCACGAACATCTGATCGACCTTCTTCACGCCGCGCACCATCACCTGGCGCATACCGCCGATGCTCTTGGCCTAGCCGAAACCCTGTTCGATGAGCTTGCGCTTTTGCTGGGAAACCGCGTAGCCCGCACTCTGGGCGATTGATTCAGGCACCGCCGACTGGCGACCTGACTTGTTTTGCGCCACGTGAGGGGTGACTTTCATGGCCTTGCAGGCCTCGATGAACTCTGCCGCGTCATAGCCTTTGTCTGCCCCCAGCGTGATCTCGCGTGTCGGGTCGCCAAGCGCTTGACGGGCATCGTCGATCATCACTTTGGCCGCTTCGCGCTCGGCATAGCCATCGGCCAGCGTCACCACGGCGCTGGCGATCAGCCCATGGCGGTTGTCACTCAACGTGTGGCCCATGTAGCGTAGCTCGCTTGCCGTTTTGCCCTTACGATACAGCCGCGAATCCGGGTCGCTCGTCGATTCATGCGTCTCATTGCTGCGCGTCTCGCCCTTGAAGCTCCCACCGTCTTCGGGGTCCTGATCATCGTCGCGGCGCACAAAGCTTTTATGGCCGGCCCATGCTTGAATTAACGTGCCATCGACGCTGAAGTGCTCACCGGAAAGCCAGCACTTCTTCTCGGCAATGCCCACAACCTCGTTGAAGACTCGATGACCGCGTCATGCTTGATCAGGCGCTCGCGGTTCTTGGTGAAGACGGTGGGCACCCATACGGCATCGTCCATCGACAGCCCGATAAACCAACGAAACAGCAGGTTATATTGAACCTGCTCCATCAACTGGCGCTCCGAGCGAACGCTATAGAGCACCTGCAACAGCATCGCGCGCAGCAGCTTCTCCGGGGCAATGCTGGGCCGCCCACCTTTGATATCAGCCTCGTACATGCCGGCAAACAAGCGATCCATCTTGGCCAAAGCTGCGTTGGCCATCTTGCGAATCGAGCGCAGCGGATGATCGGCTGGAACAAAGTCCTCCAGCTTACGCAATGTGAACAAGTTCTCGGTAAAGGTATCGGCGCCGCGCATCGCTTCTCACAGTTGTGGGGTCTTTACTAACAACGTTTGAACTGACCTTTTGGGTGACTTCGGGGTGAGGTATTTCGGCAGCCTGCTAGTCATACTGTGTCATATAATTGGTTGCGCGCTCTATTGCCGTGCAGGAAGAGAGAGCCATCGTTGCATGAGCCTTAGTCCAAGCAGGATGCGCAACGTAGTTATGGAATCAGGAACGTGACGTTGAGCGCGCTGGACTGCCCCGGGGGATGTAATCCGGGGGAAGGGAAGGCAGCGCGCGTTCAACGAAGTTTTTTTTATCGCGTCCGTCTGATTGCATTCTGAGTCGCTGAGCCATCAGAAACCCATACGCAGCGATACTCAGTGTGGCGTGGTGGTGAAAGCCGCGCCAGCCACGCCCTTCGTAATGAGTCGGCCTTGCAGAAGTTCATGAGGCCTCGCCTGGCTTGGCGATGCAGCTAGTTGGCGGGTAATAGAACTCCCAGAACGAATATCGATCTGATAAAAATTCTGGGAGTTTTGGAGTGGTCGCCAATGAGCACGCCTGATTTCTTTCGTAGCCGTCTGGACGCGATGATTGATTTACGTCACCCGCTTGCCGTGTTGGCAACGAAGATGTCGTGGGCTTCAATCGAAGCGACGCTTGGTCCCCTGTTCGAGCGGCGCTCACGCGATGGACGGGTAAGCGAAGGGCTTGACCTGTTTGGCTCGAACTCGCTGGAATTTGCCGGTGGCGTCAGTGCGGCTGGACGTCCGCGCTTGCCTATGCGGCTGATGGTGGGTCTGCTGTACCTGAAGCACGCCTACAACGAGAGTGACGAAACCGTGTGCGAGCGCTGGGCGCAGGACGTGTACTTCCAGTTCTTCTGTGGCGAGGAGTATTTCCAGCCGCGTCTGCCGTGCGACCCGACCAACCTGGTGCGCTTTCGGCAGGCGCTGGGCGAAGCCGGTGTCGAGGAGCTGCTCGCGGCGACGATCGCGGCTGCGGTGCAGATGAAGGCGGTGACGCCGGTCGAATTCGAGCGCGTGATTGTCGACACCACGGTGCAAGAGAAGGCGATTGCGTATCCGACCGACAGCCGTCTGCTGGAGGTGGCGCGGGCCAGACTCGTTCAGTTGGCGCAACGCGCCGGGTTGGCGTTGAAGCAAACTTACGAGCGTGAGGGCAAGCGGCTGCGGCGCCGCGCAGGCGGCTATGCCCATGCGAAGCAGTTCAAGCGCCTGCGTCGTGTACTCAAACGTCAGCGCACAGTATTGGGACGGTTGCTGCGCGATATCGAACGCAAGCTCTCCGGAGCTTCGGACGAACGGCAGGCACAACTGCGCGTCTGGCTTGAGCGGGCCTGGCGCATTTGCCGCCAACGTCCAAAGGACAAGAACAAGCTCTACGCACTGCATGCGCCTGAAGTTGAATGCATTGGGAAAGGAAAGGCACGCCAGCCCTACGAGTTCGGCGTCAAGGTGAGCCTCGCGATCACGGAGAAACACGGGTTGATCGTCGGTGCCCGGGCGTTCCCCGGCAACCCCTATGACGGCCATACGCTTGCCGAGCAACTCGAACAGAGCTCCATTCTGCTGCAGGATCTGCCCGGTACACCGCAGCCGAAGACCATATTGGTCGATCTCGGGTTTCGCGGCGTCGACGCGGAATTATCGTCAGTACACCTGATTCATCGCGGCAAACACAAGACGCTGACCAGCACGCAGCGTCGCTGGCTCAAGCGACGACAGGCGATTGAACCGATCATCGGCCATGTGAAGCACGACCACGGTATGCGTCGTTGCTGGCTCAAAGGGCAAACCGGCGATGCGCTGCATGCCGTGCTGTGCGCCACGGGCTACAATCTGCGCTGGCTGTTGCGTGCGATTGTTCGCCTGGGTCTGCGGCCCATCTTTTTTATCCTCGCCTGGCTCCATTGGATCGTCAAAGTCCCGTCGCATCCGCTGCTTGCGCACCGGCAATGCTTCCGGCCGCTTAGCCTGCCCGCTCCGACAAAATGTCCCATCGGCGTCGTGCATCAAGCAAACTGAATTTTGCAGGTCCGACTAATGACCCAGTCCGAACTCCTGCTTCAGATCCTGGTAGTCGCGCTCGATGCGCCAGCGCATCTTGGTTACGAACACAAGCTGTTCAAGTGTCGCCTCCCCGGGGGCAGTCGTGAGAAAGTACTTGAGCGGCTCCGTATCGCCATCGGGCCATTCAACGAGCAGCCATTCTTCGTCACGAACGGTACTTCGCTCATTGTCGCGATGTGCGGGACGAACCCGTACGGCGGCAAAGCGGGAGGAAAGTGCTGCGTTGCTGCCTTCCCGCCAGGTGACGGTGTGCCAGGCGTTCACGGGTAATTGCATGGCCAGCTCCTTTACCGCGATCGGTTCGTGGCCGGGCCCACGGCGCAACAATGTCGGTGGCTTGCCGCGCCCGCTCCAGGGCCCGGGCGGAAGCGGCGCCGTACCTGGCGCCCACACAGAGGTGCCCGGCCGGATCCCTACCGCGTACAACAAACCCAGTTCAGTTACGCCCTCCCGGAAGGCGGTTTCGTCGCCGTAACCAGCATCGGCCAGCACGATGCCCGGCGCAACGCCGGATGCTATCGCCTCGCGAAGTTGGGCCAGCGCAATCTGGGGCTTCGTCTGAAAAGCCAGATCGTCGGGAATGCCGGCGCGACAGGCACGCTCCCGGTCGTCAATCCATTCCTTGGGGACATACAGCTGCGAGGCAATCGGCAGGCTGCCGCGTTGCGTCGCGATCGACAGGCTCACTGCGACCTGACAGTTGTCCTGTTTGCCGAGCTGGCCACAATACTGACGTGCCACCCCGACCGAATGACGTCCCTGCTTTGGAAAACCGGTGTCGTCAATAATCCAGTAATAGCCGCTTTCTTCAGCGGCGTGCGCGTCTAACGCGGGCATCACCCATTCGCGTATCCGCTGCAGGACCGCACGGTCTGACCAGTCAGCCTTGGCCACAAAATGATGGAGTGACTGGTGCTTTGCACTCGCGTGAAGCGGGTCAATATGCGCGGCCATTGGCTCGACGCTCTTGCGTGACAACGGCAACACCAGACCTGAACAGTAACCCTTGAGGCCGGCATGACGATCGGCGTGACCCAGCACTTGCGTCAGATGGTTAAGATACGAATCAAATTCGTCGACATCTTCTCTCATCGCGATCACCCGGGGTTTGTATTATTCAATAGTACCAGGTATCATTCCATCGCCAATATTGTTTATGATACAGTCAGACTAGGCGGTACGCGAGCAACGCTTACGTTGAAGCGAGCCCTTGTAACTGCGTGGACTTTTGCGCGATCAGCTTCTTCTCTCGGCACTGGGCCCCGTGTTGTCGTATGGACGGTCATAGACCGTCAGGCCCGTTCCCGCCGGTATAGCCGGGTTCAGACTCGAGGCCTGTACAATAACTATCCCAGCGCTCGATTTGTCCATTTGTAATCAGATAGGACGCGGCCATAGGTCGTTCGATGTGGTAACCAAGCTGTTTTGACTGGGCAATCCAAATCCAAGTATGAAATATGATGGGCCCTTTCGCCACTACCACCGGAAACCGGAAATCTGAAATCTCGCCATGGGCAGTTTGGCGCTCGATTTCCTGAGCATACATATCCAGGACCTGCTCTCGCCCGTGTACGACGTGCTCACCGCGCCAACCTGTGCGAACGGTAACGTCAGGGGCAAAGAAATGGCCAAGTCTGTTAATGTCGAAAGGAAGTGTTTTCCAACACAGCCAGAAATTATTTAGCATCGCCAAATTACTACGCTCTTGCTCGGTCAACTCGTCGTTTACCCAAATTTGCTTCTCGCTGGAATCACTCGGGGTGGTAAGGTTTGTAACGGTATCCTCCAGATCCTGGCGCTGTACCATGGATATTTGATGTGGAGTCCTTACTTGCATGTTGAATCTCCGCGGTAGATTTCATATGACATGGTGCCGAATTCTGTACGTGAGCGAGTCGAGGATCGTTACCAGTTGAGTAAAATACAGTTTTGAAAATATACAGCTATAGGCTGTTGTCACTCTCTATATACTTCCGTTTTCGTTACTTGCAGTATATCTTCGCGCATCAAATTTTTGTTGCGCGATGTAGCATCCCATGACGCTGCCATCCATCAACCATAGCGAGACAAACCATGGCGATGCGTAAGCGGGAAGACTGTCCCGAAGTGTTTCCAAACGCAGCGGGCATCGATATAGGTGGTTCGAGCCACTGGGTAGCGGTACCCAGGACCGCGGACGATAAGCCGGTGCGGGAATTCGGCACGATGACCGACGATCTGAACGCGATGGCCGACTGGCTGCTGGCGTGCGGTGTCGATACGGTGGCACTCGAATCGACCGGAGCCTACGGGACCGGTATACGAGGTGCTGGAGCGGCGCGGGCTGGCGGTGTGGCTGGTCGACGCGCGGCAGATGAAGTACGTGCCTGGCCGCAAAAGCGATGTGCTCGACTGCCAGTGGCTGCAGAAGCTGATGAGCCTAGGGCTGCTGCGGGCGGCCTGGCGCCCCGGCGACGAGGTCTGCGTGGTGCGTGCGGTGGCGCGCCAGCGCGAGGTGCTGCTTACCGAGCAGGGCAGCTGGGTACAGCGCATGCAGAAGACGCTGGTGCAGATGAATATCCAGCTCAGCGAGGTGCTGAGCGACATCATGGGGGCGACGGGACAGGCGATCATCCGCGCGATCGTCGCGGGCGAACGCGATCCGAAGGTTCTGGCCCGCTACCGTCACGGCCGGATCAGGCGCAGTGCCGACGATATCGCCCGCGCATTGACAGGCAACTGGCGCGAAGAGCACCTGTTCGTGCTGAAGCAGGCGCTATAGATGTACGACGACATCGCCCGTCACCTTGGCGAATGCGATGCCCGCCTGCAGACGCTCGTGGACGAGAGTGGCCGCCACCACGTTGACATGGGTACCGGGCCGAGGGCCGGCACCAGGCTGCGAGGCAACTTCGACCAGCGGCAGCGACTCGCCGAGTGGGCGGGTGTCGATCTCACGCGCATCAACGGCCTGGGTGTGTCCACCGTCCTGACACTGCTGTCCGAGATCGGCCCGGACCTGAGCCGCTTTGCCAGCGTGAAGCATTTCTGTTCCTGGCTGGGGCTGACGCCAGGCACGAAGATCAGCGGCGGCAAGGTATTGTCCTCAGGCACGAAACGCTCGGCCAACCGGGCGCGGCAAGCGCTCAAGATGGCGGCCATGACCCTTTCCCATAGCGACTCTGCGCTGGGCGCTTTTTACCGCCGGCTGTGTGCCCGGATGGACAAGCCACGCGCCAACACCGCAGTGGCGCACAAGCTCGCGCGCATGGTGTATTCATGCTGACACGCGGCGAGGCCTTCGTCGACCAGGGACAGCAGCGTTACGAGGAGCAGCAACGCCAACGAAGTATCGCTGCCCTCAAACGTCGCGCCGCCAGGCTGGGGTTCCGCATTGGATCTGTTCCGGCGACAACGTAAGAGCTACCCGACATTGGAGCCGATGCTGAATCGGGCTTGGTGCACAGCACTCACTACACCGCGGCCAACGAGTCTGATGTGGCGCACACCCATGAGGTGCTGCACGGGCAGGAGGATGACGTCTTTCTCGATGCGGGCTACACCGGCGTACACAAGCGCGGAGAGATTCTAAAGGCGCAGGCAGAGGGTGCCGTCAAGACGGATGTGCGGTGGTCGGTGGCCATGAAGCGCTCCAGGCTCAAGGGCATTGCCGAAGGGCCGCTGAAGCAATTGACGCAGGCTTTGGAAAAGGTCAAGGCGCAAGTCCGTGCCCGGGTTGAACATCCGTATCACGTGGTGAAGAATCTGTTCAGGCACAAGAAGGCTCGCTACCGTGGATTGGCCAAAAATGGTGCGCAGTGCGGCACGTTGTTTGCGCTGGCCGATCTGGTGATTGCAAAGAAAGCGTTGCTGCAATCAATGGATAACTCCGTCTGCAAGGCGGCATGAGGCACGAACACCGGGGTAAAAGCGCCGGAAAATGAAAATATCGAGCTGGCAAGTCGTCAAATCTGCCGTTGGATGACGAAAAAAATCGGCATCACTCCGGCAACGCTGCGCGCTGACGCTTTGTTCAGCGGTTCCTTAGCGGTCACGGTTTCAGTGTGGCAAGAGCGATTGGATCTGGCGCAGTCGATGCGGGAAAGCCCTTATCCTAGGTCGTCGCGTTGCTAAATTCAACATTCGAATTTGCATAACGAAGTCTCCGAGGATCGCGCGTAGCCTAAACAAATATAACGTAGGTCCGTTTTCAACGTGACAGGAGCGGAACACAATGGCAAACGTCAGTACTGAGCTGCGAGCTGGATGTCTTTTTACGGAAGATTCCGAGGATGCGATTCGGGATGCCATCTCGGTCGTCCGAGCAGGCGATTCTCTGAATCCATCTGCATGGCCAAATGGTGCTCGAGTAGCGGTCGCTATCACGTTCGACGTGGATCACGAATTTCCGGTATCCAAATTGGATCCCGCGATACTTTCGTTGGGCCAGTACGGCGCGACAACCGCGTTACCGAGAATCCTGACGCTGCTGAAGAAGCACGAAGTTCCCGCGACCTTTTTTGTTCCGGGAATGGTGCAGAGGATCCATCCCACGACTGTGCCCGAGATTCTGTCTGACGGTCGTCATGAGGTCGGTCTCCATGGCTGGGTTCATGAGCGGGCTCCCGATCTTCGAGACCGGGAAGAAGAGTCTAGGATGATCTCTCGAGCTATCGAGGTGCTGACCGAAGCGGCGGGCGGGGTCAGGCCTGTCGGTTATCGCGCGCCTAATGCGGCTATCAGTGAGCACACGCTGGAATTGCTCGAAGAACATGGTGTGCACTACGACAGCACTTTATCCGGGCGGGACGAGCCTCACGAGCTTGTTCTGCGGGGCAGGAAGTCTTCGCTTGTGGAGATCCCGATGTCTTGGGAAGGCACCGATTATCTTTTCCTGCACAACGACGAATTTTGGCAAGGTTCTCTGCCTTGGCCGACGGCTGTATTGGATGTTTATAAGAGCGATTTTGATGTTGCATACAATGAGGGCACGATTTTCAATCTTGTATTGCACCCCCAAGTCATCGGGCGGCGATCGAGGCTTGTCATTTTGGATCAATTGATTAGTTATATAAAATCAAGGAATGATGTCTGGTTCGCGACGCTTGGTCAAGTGGCTGAGTACGTGAGCAATAAATGATCTGATCTGTATGAGTCTATCTGATCTGCGATAGCGTGATGATAAATTTGATTGAGGCTTGGAATGAATGTTAAAGCAGAGATGGATGCTGTTCTGTATCCGGAGACTGGACCCGATGGGTTACCGTTGACGCCATTAACGCAAGAATTCTACAGCTCGGAATTGTGGTATGAGCGGGATATTGAACGAGTGTTTAGTCGCAGATGGCTCTTTGTGTGTCATATTTCGGAGTTGCCAAATTCCGGAGATTACACGACTTTCGAGTTGGGAAAAATCAGCATCATCGTATCCCGCGGGCAGACCGGTGAAGTCCATGCCTTCCACAACGTGTGTCGGCATAAGGGAACGCGTCTGCGTGAATCGGGTAAAGGTAATGCGCGTGTATTTACATGCCAATTTCATGCGTGGTCATACAACACTGACGGCACACTTCGCCTAGCTCCCCACATGCCTGATCTTGATAAGGCATGTTATAACGCGAAGAGTGTTTGGAGCGAAGTTTGGAATGGCATGATTTTCATTAATCTTCAAACCGAAAAGCCGAAATCGGTCGCTGATTACCTTCAGAATGCTGATTTCCGTGGACACCGCTTGGAGAGCGCCAAGGTTATTGCCGAAAAGGATTATGTAACCAAGGCTAACTGGAAGATAAATGGCGAAACTTTCCAGGAGTGCTATCACTGCGCAATTGTTCACAAGGCCACGCTCGGGAACATTATCAATCCCATTACGACTTATACGGCTTATGACGATGTGGCGCCGGGGGTCGGGAACGATAGGGAGTATATGATTTTTTCGGACAACTTGACCGACGGGCAATTTGCTCCGGGTGTTAAGACCGAGACCATGGATGGTCAATTCGTGACGAAGCGGCTGATGGGTGATGGCCCGGAGCCGCAGGCGGCCAAATTATTGTCTTGGTTCCCGAATTTTTCCGTTGGTGCTTGGCCGGACTTTGCTGTTGTTGTTGACTGGATTCCGGTCTCGGCGCAGGAGACGCTTTTCAGGACCCGATGGCTGGTTCATGCCGATGCCGTTGAGGGGGTCGATTATGACGTTGATACGGTCATTGAGCTTACTGATCTGACCAATATTGAAGACAAGAAAATCGTTGAGCTTCAACAGCAGGGCGTGAATTCGCCCGCTTATGTTCCCGGCCCTTATCAAATCCCTCTCGAGGATGATGCGCGAAAATATATTGCGCATTATCTCACCATGGTAAAAGAGGTTAGCACGTGGTCACGATGACGCTCTTTGATAATGGTACTATCAGGGCTCGAATTGATTCTGATGGGGCCAAATAGCATCTGTGGCATTGCGGTCCCATGTAAATTTTATTTTGCGTACTTTTAATTTATGAAACCACTGAATCACCTTGGTAAAGCAATTACATCGGCGGACTGGCTTGATGTACCGACGAACCGGATTGCGTTTCGTAAAATTGAAGACGTGTTGCCGATCGCGAAAATTGATAATGGGCTGTCGTCGCAAAAGAATTTTGAGCAACGCTTGATCCCGTCGGAATTCTTGAGTTTTCAAGATTCCACGGGCGTGTTTAGTATTGAGAAATTCCTCGAAGATACTTATACCGATGGTTTTTTGATTTTGCATAGCGGAAAAATCGCATACGAATGGTATACCCCGACACAATCCAATAGCGATAGGCATATAGTATTTTCGGTGACCAAATCGGTGGTGGGGTCGCTAGTTGGGGTCCTTATTGATCAGGGAAAGATCGATCCGTCGGAATTTGTGCCTCACTACGTGCCGGAGTTGCGGGGCACGGCATTTGATCAAGTCCGTGTTCAGCATCTGCTTGACATGACTGTGAGCCTTGACTTCACGGAGTCTTATCTCGACCCGAGTGGCGCGTATGCCCGTTACCGGCGTTCGGTTGGTTGGAGCGGTTCTGAGATCGATTCGACGCATTCGGGTATGCACGCATTTTTGACAGAAATTCCGCTAAAAAACCAGCCTCATGGAAGCTGCTTTGATTATCTTTCGCCAAACTCGGATGTTTTAGGCTGGGTTTGCGAACGAGCAGCTAATGGCTCATTGGCCGCTTTGTTGTCTTCGCACATCTGGCAGCCTCTTCAGGCTGAGTCTAGTGCTTACATTACGGTAGATAGCCTTGGAGCGCCTCGAGCGGCGGGTGGTTTTGGATGCACTCTGCGGGATATGGCACGATTCGGCGAGTGTATGCGTAATGACGGAAACATTGATGGGCGCCAGATCATTCCCGCTTCGTGGATTGAGCGCACCATACAACGAACCGACAGTCAGGCTTGGAAGGCTGGCGCCATGGCGGATTGGATTCCGGGTGGTGGGTATAAAAATCAGTGGTGGCTGACCAATAATAAAAATAATGCCTATTTCGCAGCGGGAATTTACGGACACTGGATCTATATTGACCCGACGCGAGGCGTTGTAATAGTAAAGCAGACGTCGCGGCCCGAAGGGCCAGCAACTAAGGAAATGTTTCAGTACGAGCTTGGGCTTTACGGAAAATTGGCTGAGATCTTTCGCTAATCACACATGTCGTCAGATTACTTTGGCCGGTTGCAATGAAATCGAGTAAGTAATTCGGTTTTTATTTAGATTGGTTACGTGCGATTAAGAAAATTACTTTCTCGCTAGATAAGTAATCCTAAAGTTACCTGAAGTCTAATATTTTAATGGATGTGGCTGATGACTGAATTCAAAGCTAAAAGTGCAGTGATTATCGGCGGGGAAACTGGCATTGGTCGTGCATCCGCTGAAGCCCTGGCGAAGTCTGGTCTGTCAGTAACTATCGCTGGGATCATCGCTGCAAAAGGTCATGAAACTGCTGAGGTAATCAATGCTCGTGGCGGTGACGCGATTTTCGTGCATCTGGATGTTCGCGATTCCAAAAAGGTCACAGAGGTGGTGCAGCAAGGGCGAGCGGAAGGGCACGATATTCTGGTCTATTCTGCAGGGGTTTTTGATAATCTTGCTGGTTGCACTGATACTTCCGAAGAGCTTTGGAATCAACTGATGGATATTAATCTAAAGGGTTGTTTCCTTGCCAATAAGGCTGCGCTTGAAATCATGGTCAAGCGTGGCTGGGGACGAATCGTCAATATTGGATCTATTGCTTCATTCAATGCAAGTGCTGATGGATTTCCGTATACCGTGTCCAAGCACGGCATGGTCGGGCTGACTAAGCACATTGCGCGCCGATATGGAAAGGATGGCATCACTGCAAATTGCGTATGCCCCGGCATCATTGAAACGGATATCGTTTCCAATACGAAAAATATTATTGGGAACTGTGTTCCCGCGCTGTCGCAGGACATCATGAATGGAGATGGATGGAAAAAATGGGTTCCGGTTGGTCGCCAGGGCACGGTCGGCGAAGTTGGTGATCTGGTGGCCTACCTCGCAGGAGGAAGTGCTGGATACATAACCGGCCAATCACTTGTAATTGATGGCGGCTGGTTGACGGCATAAATGATTCGACCATTGACTTGTCATTTGCTGGATTGTCTTTAATAAAGCAAATATTTAAAAATTTGACTGGTCAAGTAGTAAATCGATATTTATAGCGCAATTTATTCGAAAATCAACTGTGGTTGATCTGGGAGCAGATTTAAATGCGTAAGTTATCCCGTTTCTACATTGACGGTCACTGGGTCACCCCTCTGACCGGGTCGGAATCGAAAGTGTTCGATGTCTACAGTCCAGTAACGGAGCAGCTTTCTGGGCAAGTATTGCTTGGCAGTTCGGGCGATGTCGACAACGCTGTTCGTGCTGCCAAAAAGGCGCTTGAGAGTTTTTCCGCCACTTCGAAGCTTGAGCGGATCGAATTGTTGCGGCGAATTGCAGAAGAGTATCGGAGACGACATGACGACTTTAGCGAAGCAGTGGCGGAAGAAATCGGATGTCCGCCTTGGCTGGCCAAGGATGGGCAATTTACTTTGCCAGAAATGCACCTGAAAGCAGGCATTGATTTACTGGATTCCTATCAGTTCGAGCACACGCAAGGTACCACTTTAATCCGGCAACAACCGGTTGGTGTATGCGGTCTGATTACGCCGTGGAACTGGCCGATTCTGCAAATCATGATCAAGCTCGCGCCGGCTCTTGCGACGGGCTGTACAGTGGTATGGAAGCCCTCGGAGTACTCGCCTTTTTCGGCGCAGATTCTGGCGGAGGTTCTGGACGCGGCTGCTGTTCCGCCTGGTGTCTTCAATATGGTATTCGGTGACGGTAGCTGCGTGGGCCACGCCATCAGCTCGCATGCGGACGTGGCGATGGTGTCTGTCACGGGTTCTACCAGGGCCGGTATTGAAGTTGCCCGTCAGGCTGCCCTTACGGTCAAGCGAGTTCATCAAGAACTGGGCGGAAAGGGGCCAAACATCCTCCTGGAAGACGCTGATTTCGAGACGGCAATTACGTCGGGTGTGCAATATGTCATGCTGAACTCGGGACAGAATTGCACGTCGCCAACGAGGCTGCTGGTTCCTAGAAGTCGCCTGGACGAGGCGGAAGCCATCGCAATGAAAGTGGCTAAGGGAATGAAGGTTGGGCCTCCGGAGGCTGAGGCAATGATTGGTCCTGTGGCGAACAAGCAGCAGTGGGAGCGTGTGCAGCATATGATCCAGCGAGGAATCGACGAGGGAGCGAGGCTGGTATTAGGCGGCACTGGGCGGCCGGAAGGCGTGGAGCGGGGGTATTTCGTTAGGCCAACAATTTTTAGTGATGTGAGCAATCAGATGGCCATCGCTCAGGAGGAAATTTTTGGCCCGGTGCTATCCATCATTCCATATGACTCGGTTGAGGACGCAATCTCGATGGCTAATGATAGTGAATTCGGGCTTGCTGCGTATGTGCATTCCGCGCGCCATGATGCTGCGATGCAGGTCGCGAGCCGAATTGTGTCCGGCCAGATCTACATTAACGGAGATATGAATCTGTTGGACGTCACGGTACCGTTTGGGGGCCGGAAGATGTCGGGGAATGGCAAGGAATTTGGTGCAGCGGGATTTGAGGCCTTTACGGAAAGTGTTGCATACCTCGGATTTCGCACCGCAAGTTGAACAGCCTATCGCTGTTCTCGTGAAGTAGAAAGCGTTGGAGGATTGATCTGCCGGTGGTCAATTATTTGCCGCTGTCGCGGATCGATTTCCGCTAATGAACGCAAGGTAAACAGCATGTCTTCTGACAACCAGGTCAGTGCTTCATCAAGTAAGCGGGAGATCGGCAGAACGCTAGCTGCTGGTCTGTTGTTTGTGGCGGGTTACATGAGCAACTCGATTTATCCGAGTTTTGTGGATGCCATTGCCAATACTGCCCGGCTACGTGATGTGAGTATTGGGGATTTTGCTACAGCAGAATTTCTGGCTTTTGGCGCCGCGCTCTTGTTGGCGGGGCGATATTTGCCACAACGTAAGCTCAGGTTGACGGCAGGTATTTGCCTCGTCATCCATTTGTTGATGGCATATGCCATGACAAAATTTCCACCGGGGATGCTGATTATTTGCCGCTTGCTTTATGGCACAGCTAGTGGAGTACTGGTGTCAATTGCATATATTCACTTGGCTCAGTCGGCACTTCCGGGGCGGACAGTGGCAGTGTACACGACAAGTTTAATGGTCACGGGAGTGGTCTGGTCGCTGGTTTTGCCTAAAGTCGTAGTGCCGTTTTTTGGGTATTCAGAAATTTTCCTTTTTCTCACTTTCTTTTCATTTGTTGCACTTATTTTCTTAAGGTTTTGTCCCGACGAAAGTATTGTCAAAGACTCGACTGACGCCAGGTTAATCGCTTCAAAAAATGAGAAGCTTGCGTTATCGTCGGTATTGATTCTTTGCAGTGTGGGGATGTGGTCATTTTTCATGATGACTTTTTGGGTTTATGCTGATCCAATTGCGAAAAATATTCCTGGATCGGTGGCCAAAAATTGGCTAACCATTTCGCTTGTCTGCCAGATTTTCGGTGCTGCATTATCGGCATTGTTCGTCGAAAAAATTCCCGCGATTCTGGTGCTGAGTATTGGTCTTTGCATTTCTATCATTCAGATTGTTGCGATTCTTGCTGGTGTGGATGGTATCGGTTTTGTGATGTGGACAGGGATTTATGGATTCCTCGGATATTTCCTCGTTGCTTTTTATATCAAGGTTCTCAACAAAGCAGATCCGACTAACCGTGCGGTAATTTTATTTCCGGGTGTGCAGATGCTGACGTCGAGTATTGGTCCAATGCTTGTCTCCAAGTTGGTATCTGAAACCAATATATCGGGTGTATTGAAAATTGATTTGATAGCGATTGTTACTTCACCTATTTGTCTCTGGTTGGCGATGGTTGTATATAAACGAGCTGCCGGACGTGTGCAGCATGTTGGACTCGCCGGTGGTGAAAGCCATTAGATTCTGATTAAGCGGTTCTGCTGGAGATAATTGCCTGATGGGTATCTACTTCATCGAGGGCCACTTATAAAATTCGGAGTATTTGTGGATAACGTTACGAACAGTCAGGCTCTCGAGGATGCGGTAGGCAACTCTAGTAAACAAGCGCGACTTTCCGGCCGCATGGGCACGACATCACTTATGTTGACCGTGCTTGCTTTTGCTGCACCAATGGCCGTGGTCGCAGGATATCTGCCATTTACGATTGTCGCCGATGGACCCGGTGCAAGTCTGGCTTTGTGTTTGACAACCGCAATTCTGCTCTTGTTTACAGTGGGCTATGTAACCATGACGCGGCACGTTCCGAAGCCCGGGGACTTTTATGCGTTCATTAGCTCGGGCTTGGGCAACGTATCCGGATTGGGAGCCGCATTTCTGGCTGTTATATCCTATGTGGCACTTTTGCTCGGGGGCTACGTCTTTTTCGGAATTAGCGTGAGTTCGGCAATTGTTAGTGTGGGCGGAGTCCAAGCGGAATGGTGGGAATGGTCGCTGCTCGGTTGGATTGCCGTCAGTGCGTTGGGGTATTTGCACATTGAATTGTCTGCCAAGGTTCTGTCAGTTTCTATGATGATAGAAATTGCCATCGTGATGATTTTCAATGTGGCCGTGATTCACTCCGGGGGCGCGGATGGACTGTCGGTCGAACCATTTACGCCGTCAGCCTTTATTCGGGGAGATGTCGGCGTCACTTTGCTGTACGCGATTCTGCTGTTTGTCGGATTCGAGGCAACTGCGCTGTTCAGGGATGAACTGGTCGAGCCGGATCGGACTATCCCACGTGCTACATATGGCGCGGTAATTTTGGTCGGACTTTTGTATACACTTTCGTGCTATGCGCTCGTGTCGGCTTACGGCCAGCATGTATGGGATATCGCGAAAAATGATCCGGCTTCGATGTTTGCCCATGCGATCGGCATCTATGCTGGTCGGACCATGGCGCAAGTGACTCAAGTGTTCGTGATCATGTCTGTGCTCGCTTCGTTGATCTCGATCCACAATGTGCTTTCCCGCTATGTTTTCAATTTGGCCGCAGACCGGGCATTTCCGAAATACTTTTCAAGTGTGCACTCCCAACATCGCTCGCCGCATGCAGCTTCCAATCTGATTGCGTTCGTTGCGTTACTGCTCATTGGATCGCTCGTATTTACCCATGCCAATAGTGCGGAGACGTATGGGATGGCTGCGGGTATTGGTGGGCTCGGTGTTGTCGTGCTGATGGCAATGGTGAGTTATTCCGCCGTCGCGTGGTTTGTCAGAAATGGCATGCCGAAAGAAGAAAATGCCTTCAAGACATTAATTGCACCCGGAATATCCGCCATTCTTCTTACGCTGACCGCGATTTTCGGAGTTATCCATCTTGATCTGGTAGTCGGCGGAAAACCAGGGGAATATGAGTGGGTTACGTATTTCCTGCTTGCGGCATTCGCGCTCGGAAGCCTCGTTGCGTTCTATTTCCGCTGCGCAATGCCGGAGGTATATCAAAATCTTGGGCGTGCAGAGCGTGTTTTTGAGTTTTTGGCAAATCGACAGGAGCGGACCGATCAATTATCGGATTGAGCTTCGGGTCTGGCCAAGGCCTGAGCTTGCCAGCGGCGGCGCCGGATTTTGATGAGATTTGGCATTTTGCGAGGCGCGCCCTCAACGGTTCTGCCGCTTTCAATTGAACTTGGAAAAAAATATATCGTTTTGGTGTTTGTGCGCAGCCTAGTATCGCTGCATTACATTGGGGATGTTTTATGGGCATGAGAGTAAGGAAGGTTGCTGTCGCATTCGTGGCCTTGGCGACGCTGCAGGGTGTGTCGATGTTGGCGAAAGCGGGCGAGACCGATGCAGCCGCAGACTGGCGCTTGCTTGGCGGCGGTAATGATCAGCAGTTCCATAGCTCCGCAGCTCAAATTGATCAGGGAAATGTTGGCAAGCTCGGGTTGGCCTGGTATGTAAACATGGATGCGGGTGATGGTCTCGTCGGTCAGCCGCTGATCGCGGACGGCGTTATCTATCAAAGCGGGCCGCCCGGCCGAATTTACGCCAACGATCTGAAAACCGGGAAGTCGCTCTGGACGTTCACGCCGCAGACTTCCTATCCGGCAAATAGTAGCTGGACCGCATATTGGGCCTCCCATGTCAATCGCGGTCTGGCGATGGATGGGGACAATCTGTATGTTGGTGCCTACTGCAATCTTTTGGCGGTCAGCCGCACTACACACAAGCTGGTGTGGTCCGTTCCGTCCTGCGATATGACAAAGATGCAGGGCATTACCGGCGCTCCGCGTGTCGGTGGCGGCAAGGTGTTCATCGGCAATGCGTCGGGCGATATGGGGACTGACCGAGGTTTTCTGGATGCCTTTGATGGAAAAACCGGCAAGCATCTGTGGCGCTTTTACACGCAGCCTGGCGATCCTTCTAAGCCGTTCGAAAGCGAGATCATGGCGAAGGCGGCCAAAACTTGGGGTACGAATTATTGGAAATATACCCAAGGTGGTACGAGCCCCTGGGATGCCATTACTTACGACGACAAATCCAATACTGTTTATTTCGGGACGGATGGTCCTGCTCCTTGGTCGCCGAAGGATCGTGCGCCGGATGCTGGCGACGAATTGTTTACTGACTCGATTCTTGCCGTCGATGCAACGACCGGGGAGTACAAATGGCATTTCCAAACGGTCCAGCACGATGGTTGGAACTTGGCTGCGACCATGCACATCATGCTGGCTGATTTGCCTTCTGCGGATGGCGGTAGTCGCCGTGTGGTGATGACTGCGCCCAAGAACGGCTTCTTTTATGTGCTGGACGCCAAGACGGGTCAATTCATCAGCGCCAAGAACTATGTGCCAGTGAATTGGACCAAGGGCCTTGATCCGAAGACCGGCCGGGCGATCCCGTCTGATGAAGGGAATTACTGGGACGGCAGGACAGGTAATGTGATTCCTTTGCCTGGTGATGTAGGCGCGCATAGCTGGGAGCCGATGGCTTACGACCCCAAGAATCATCTCGTTTTCATCCCGGCCTCGATCGTGCCAGTTTCCATGTATCCAAGTAAGGATTCTTTCGGTGGTGTTGCTGCTGACTACTATTACGGTTTCCGGGCTGATGCCAAGATGAAGACTCATGGCGAGTTGATTGCTTGGGATCCGCAAACTCAAACAGCGCGGTGGAAGGCCGATCGACCGTTGCCGGTGAATGGTGGTGTGTTGGCTACCGCGAGTGGTCTGGTTTTTGAGGGGACGGGCGACGGTAAGGTGCAGGCTTTTGCTGCCGATTCAGGGAAGTTGCTCTGGACATACGATGTCGGTGGGTGCGTGCTTGCTGCACCAACCGTGGTGACGGTGGATGGTACGGAATACCTGATCATCGCCAGCGGCAATGGAGGTGCGTCGGGCATGCGTGGAATTCCCCGCCTGATGAATACCTTGCGCAGCCAAGGTCCGGCGCGCCTGCTTGCCTTCAGGCTGGGCGGTGCTTTGAGGTTGCCGATTGCATCTCCTGCCGCGTTCCCCAAGCCAAGCTTGCCGAAACCGGCCGATGAGCTTGCGGCAGCCCGCGGTGGGCTGGTCTTTTCGAAAAATAGTTGTTCCGCATGCCACGGCTTAAACGCAGTGGGTCCGGGTGCCAGCATCATTCCCGATCTTCGCATGATGTCGGCCGGTACGGAGTCAGCTATGCACCAGATCGTGATTGATGGCGCTTTCAAGCAGGCCGGTATGCCAGCCTTCTCGGATATGACTGCCCAGGAACTCTCGGATCTGAAGGTTTACATCGAATCCCAGGCATGGAAGGGATATGCGGCAGATCAGGCTCGTCGACACGGCGGCGCTTCGGATCCTGTGAACTGAACGATACTTCACGTGAAGGGGCGCGTACCTTAGGTTCGCGCTTCTCGCGTCGATGAATAATTTTCTGAAACAGTGCCCCGTTACCGGAGGGGGCAGAAGATGTTCGGCGTCCGATTTTCTTCGTTAATCGAGGGTGATGGAAGCACATTGCAAGTTAAGCCAAGATCAATATCTTTTAGGACTAGAAAATGTCGAGTAAAGAGCAAACTAACAATGCCCTGATGGCACGACGAGCGAAAGCAGTGCCCAGAGGGATTGGAAATGCTCACCCCGTTTTTGCGGAGCGTGCCAGGAACGGTGAAATCTGGGACGTTGAAGGTAATCGCTATATCGATTTTTGCGCGGGGATTGCTGTTCTGAACACGGGCCACCGTCATCCCAAAATCTCGGCGGCTGTCGCCCAGCAGGCGGAAAAGTTTTCGCATACCTGCTTCCAGGTGGTCGCGTATGAATCGTACGTCGAGCTTGCAGAGCGACTGTCGGCCCTCGCGCCCGGGAATTTCGAGAAGAAGGCGTTCTTCATGACCACGGGTGCGGAAGCCGTGGAAAACGCTATCAAGGTCGCACGCCATCATACAAAGCGTTCCGCTGTCATTTCGTTCGACGGCGCGTTCCACGGTCGCACTTTCATGGCGATGGCGCTGACCGGGAAAGTCGCCCCATACAAGGCCGGCTTTGGCCCGATGGCCGCCGAAGTGTATCAGGCGCTTTACCCGTCGGAGCTCGAAGGGGTCTCGACGGAATGCGCGCTTCATAGTGTCGAACGTCTGTTCAAGTACACGGTGGATCCGCATCGCGTAGCCGCAATCATCGTAGAGCCTGTACAGGGCGAAGGCGGCTATACGCCCGCACCCGCTGCGTTCCTGAAAGGCCTACGCGAAATTTGCGACAAGCACGAAATCGTGCTGATTGCCGATGAGATTCAGACCGGCGTGGGTCGAACCGGGCGTATGTTCGCGATGGAGCATCACGGCGTGGTGCCGGACCTGACGACGATGGCCAAGGGTCTCGGTGGCGGTATGACCATTTCGGCTGTTGTGGGCCGCGCAGATATTCTGGATTCGGTGCCGGCAGGTGGTCTTGGCAGCACATATGCGGGCCATCCGATGGCCTGTGTTGCTGCACTGGCTGTCCTGGACGTGATGAAGGAAGAGCAGCTTTGTGCTCGCAGTGAAGCTATCGGCGAGCGTATGCGCGGACGGCTCAATGGGCTGCGCTCACGCGTGCCCGAGATTGCCGATGTCCGCGGACTGGGTGCCATGACCGGCATCGAGTTCATGAAGAGCAATCAGCCCGCTCCGGAACTTGCCAATGCGTTGAAGGCGGAAGCATTCAATCGCGGCCTGCTTCTGCTGACGTGCGGCTCGTACGGCAATGTCCTGCGGATCATGCTGCCATTGACGGTGTCCGACGCAATTGTTGACGAGGGAATCGACATCATCGAAGGGATTTTGCTTGAGCTAACTGCCGGAGCTCCGGCTTCAACGTCCGTGTTGATGTCTGAGCGTCCCTGATTGAGTGACTGCAAAGTAGAGAGTTTTAAGGTGCTGGCATGAAAACTAGTTTCATTGGTGGAGAGTGGCGCCAAGGCACCGATATATATCGGAACATCAATCCTTCGGATACGACGGATGTCGTCGATGAATTTTCACAGGCGGACCAGACGCTCGCGGAATCGGCAATCGATAGTGCGCACGAGGCCTTCGGAAGCCGGAAAGTGCTCGGCATCCAGGCGCGCGCAGAGGCGCTTGATAAGGTTGGAAACGAGCTGCTTGCGCGTAGAAATGAGCTTGGTGAGCTTCTGTCACGTGAAGAGGGAAAAACAAGGCCGGAAGGAATCGGTGAGGTCACACGTGCGGGGCAGATTTTCAAATTCTTTGCCGGAGAAGTCGTTCGCCAGCGAGGGGAGCATCTGGACTCGGTGCGGCCTGGCGTGACCGTAGATATAGCGCGTGAGGCAGTGGGAGTCGTCGGCATTATCACACCTTGGAACTTTCCGATTGCCATTCCGGCATGGAAGATTGCCCCTGCTCTGGCGTACGGTAACTGCGTTGTCTTTAAACCGGCCGAAGGCGTGCCATCTTCCGCGTGGGCACTGAGCGAGATCATTAGCCGGGCTGGGTTCGGCGATGGCGTGTTCAATCTTCTGATCGGCCGAGGCAGTGTTGTCGGCAAGACTATGTTGGAAAGTCCCAAGGTAGATGCCATCACCTTTACTGGTTCCACGATCACCGGTGCACGAGTGATGGCGACGGCGGGCGCCCGCTTTGCAAAGCTACAGTTGGAAATGGGCGGGAAAAATCCGCTCGTTATTACTGACGACGCAGATCTTGAGACCGCCCTCAATTGCACCATCCAGGGCTCCTATTACTCGACGGGACAGCGCTGCACAGCTTCGAGCCGAATTATCGTCACAGAGGGGATCTACTCAAAATTTCGTGACGCGCTTATCGATCGACTCGGTAGCCTGCAGGTCGGACACGCGCTGGCTCCCGACACCGACATCGGGCCGGTCGTCGACGCTAACCAACTTGAGACAGATCTGAAGTACGTCGGCATAGGTAAGAACGAGGGCGCAACACTTGCATATGGTGGTGAGCATTTGACGCGCGACACAAACGGCTATTTCATGGCGCCGGCATTGCTCACCGATGTAGACAACACAATGCGCGTCGCTCGGGAAGAGATTTTTGGCCCGGTGGCATGTCTGATTGCAGCCCGCGACTTCGACGACGCCTTGCAGAAGGCAAATGATTCTGAATTTGGTCTTTCCGCAGGTATCTGCACGACTTCGCTCAAGCTTGCCAGTCATTTCAAGCGCGAGATTCAGGCAGGAATGGTGATGGTCAATGTGCCTACTGCCGGAGTCGATTATCACGTACCGTTTGGAGGTAGAAAAGCGTCTAGTTATGGTTCACGAGAACAAGGGAGCTACGCCGCGGAGTTCTATACCACGGTGAAGACCTCATATAACGGCTAGGCGCCTAGTGCGTTTGCCCAATGGTATTTTTTGTAAGTGGAGAATCTGCGTGGAAACACCTCGTCGTACCTTTTTGATCGGGACCATTGGCTTCGCTTCGGGCCTTGCAATGTCGCGGTTCGCTTTTGCTGACGCAGCCTCAGTGTCGGAAGCCGACCCCATGGCAGGAGCGCTTGGCTATAAGACCAACGCGGCCAAGGTTGATAAAACAAAATACTCGAGGTATGCCGTCGGTCAAGCTTGTGGCAATTGCGGCTTATTTCAGGGCACACCGAATAGTACATCCGCACCATGCTCTGTATTTACCGGCAAGCAGGTTGCCGCCAAGGGATGGTGCAGCGCCTATAGCAAAAGGGCGTGAAGCTGATCCAAGCCGGAGAGGGCCCTCACCGGTTTTACTAAGTGCTCGCGGGGGCATCCGCCAATTGATCTGGTTAAGGTTTTATTTTTCGAAAACAAAGTTCGATAAATAGATAAAGCTCGTTATTAAATCGAGTGTACCATTGGTCTATAAGAGGCGCGCTAATTTTATATTTTTTTGGAATTCATAGCTGTTTATATAATTAAATTTCGAAAAATGTAACTTCTCAATTGTCACGGTGCCCAATTTTCCCGAATTTCAGTCAAGTAACGATCTATATTGAATGAGGTAGCATATGAACTACGCGCAAGATTTGCTCGCAACAGATCATCGTCACCTGATTCATCCATTTTTGCCTAAAGACAAGCTTGAACGTACGATTTTTACGCGCGGCAAGGGTTGCAAACTCTGGGATGTGCAGGGGCGGGAATATCTGGATGGAACGGGTGGGCTATGGCTGGCTCAAATCGGTCACGGACGTGAAGAAATCGCCGAAGCAGCTGCGCGTCAGATCAAGCAGCTTGAGTACTTTACTTGCTTCTGGGATTATTCCCACGAACGTGCAATTGAGCTTGCCGAAGTGCTTGCAGTGCTTGCACCTGACGAGCTACAGATGAGCTTTTTTACTAGCGGTGGATCCGAAGGCGACGATGCCGCCATCAAAACCGCTCGCTTTTATCATGCTCAAAAGGGCCAGCCCAGCCGTACCTGGATTCTTTCACGGAACTCCGCCTATCATGGTGCCGCTTACGGTGGAGGAACAGCTACCGGCTTCGAAGCAATGCGCGAAGGCACCGGACCCGGGTTGCCGCACGTAGCCTACCTGACAGCGCCGAATGCATATCGCAATTACTACTTCGATGGTCAGGACCCTACTGATTTCTGCGTCGCGGAACTTGAGAAGACTATCGCGTCTATCGGGGCTGAAAACATTGCGGCAATGATCGCCGAGCCAATCATGGGTGTCGGTGGCATGGTCATTCCCCCGGCCAATTACTGGACCCGAATGTCTGCTGTGCTGAAAAAACACGGAATCCTTCTGATTTTTGATGAAGTGGTCACCGCTTTCGGACGCACCGGCACCTGGTTTGCGTCCGAAAGGTTTGGCGTTACACCGGATATTGTGGTCACTGCTAAAGGGATCTCGAGCGGTTATATCCCTTTGGGTGCGGTATTGATGACCCGTGAGGTGGCCGATATTGTTCGAGAAGGGTATGGAATCCCTTTCGGCTATACCTATTCGGGACATCCCGTTGCGTGCGCGGTGGCCTTGGAAAATCTTCGGATTATTAAGGATGAAGACCTGATTGCTCGTTCTAACGAGATGGGGGCATATTTCGCAGAGCAGTTCACCGCGCTGCGTGACAATCCTTGTGTCGGTGAAGTGCGGCAAATAGGCATGGCTATCGGGATCGAATTGGTCACGGACAAGAAATCACGTCAACCCATCCCCGAGGCCGCATTAACTATTCCGGACGTTATCCGAGAGGAAACGGGCGTGATTGTCCGAATCAGCAATTATAACAATATCTGCATGTCACCGCCGTTGACGATAACCAGAGAAGAAGCGGATAGAGCGGTCGAAGCGGTGTGCGGTGTTTTAAAACGACTGAAGCCGGACGGTACTGTTTGATGCAGGTTAGGGTTGAAGCGCTGTGCCCGTTTCGGGCCCGTGTTTCAGCTACCGTGAATGCATCGTACCAAAGCCTGAGTATGTTTGGGAGTTTGGTGATGAGCCAGTTGAGCGGACGCTGGCTTGCATCATAAATCGGGTACTGTTATGAGCGATGAGCGAGTTGTAATTATTGGCGGGAGCCACGGCGCGGCCCAGCTTGCTGCGAGTCTTAGGCAGGAAGGGTGGGCAGGGAAAATTTCACTTGTTAGTGCCGAGGCGGTCATACCGTATCATCGTCCACCACTTTCGAAAGCCTACCTGGCGGGTGCACAACATCCCGACGAAATTCTCATTCGACCGGCAAATTTTTACGACACGGCGAATGTGGAGTTGGTCTTGGGAAGGCGCGTGGTCGCAATCGACCGGAACGAAAAGTCAATTAAACTGACCAATGGTGCCCGGATTTCTTATGACAAGCTTGCTCTAACCACCGGGGCATCCGCCAGGAAGCTGACGCTTCCTGGCGTTCATTTGCCGGGCGTTTTGTATCTCCGGGAAATAAAAGATGTGGATCAGATCCGTGAGTTCGCTGGACGAGGCAAGCGCGCGGTCGTTATAGGGGGTGGCTATATTGGATTGGAAGCGGCGGCATCGCTACGAAATCTGGGCATGCATGTAACGATAGTCGAAGCTTCTTCAAGGGTATTGCAACGTGTTACCGTGCCAGAAATTTCAGAGTTCTACACGCGAATCCATCGAGAGGAAGGCGTAGAGATTCTGACCGGGATGACGGCGAGTTCTATCAACGGCAACCTTCAGGTCGAGAGTGTTTCGTGTGGTGACGGATTGCAATTGAAGGCTGATCTGGTAATTATTGGTATCGGCGTGCGACCGGAAATCAGTCTCGCAGAAGACGCCGGGCTCGAGATTAATGATGGCATTCGAGTAGACGAATTTGCCAGGACAAGCGATCACGACATTTTGGCAGCGGGCGATTGCACAAGCCATTGCAATCCGATCTATCAAAGATTTATTCGCCTTGAATCGGTCCAGAATGCGACTGATCAAGCCAAAACGGCAGCCAAAACAATTTGCGGAAAGCTTGAGCCTTACAGGGCGCTACCTTGGTTTTGGTCGGATCAATATGACGTAAAGTTGCAAATCGCAGGTCTGTCGCAGGGCTATGATCACATTGTGATTCGTGGGGAATGGAAGGCGGCCCGGAGCTTTGCCGTGTTCTATTTCAAGGAACGCAAATTTCTCGCAGTGGATGCGATCAATCGTCCTAAAGAGTTCATGCTGTCGCGCCGCCTGCTGACGGACGGTCATTCGCCGGATCGGGAGCGGCTTCACGACGAAGCTCTACCTATCCAAGATCTACTTATAGCGTAACGGGTTAGGGGAAAGTTGTGCCTGTAATCGAATTTATCTGCCACGATGGTGCGATCCATCGTGTTAACGTCACATCCGGGACAAGCGTCATGCAAGCGGCGGTGCGTCAGGGGCTAGATGCCGTGCTGGCCGAGTGCGGGGGGTGCAGCAGCTGCGGGACGTGCCATGTGTATATAGATGAGGCTTGGACGGACAAATTGAACGCGCCAAGCGAAACCGAGCGAAGTATGCTTGACTGCCTAATAAATCCTGCGCCCAATAGCCGGCTCAGCTGTCAGATACAGATGTCAGACGAACTCGACGGTCTTGTAGTTCGTCTTCCCGAATCGCAATTCTGATTCAACGTACGCCATCCGTTCATGGCGGTTCGGCGCTTCCTCGGCACCAATCTACGGCGCAGTCAAGTTTTTCGAACGCGCATCCAGACTATCAGTCCAACTGTGCTTGCAGCCGCCCGCATTTTTGCAGGGGAACGCGGTAGCTTGGCATACGGCATGCCCCGTGTGTGAGGCAGCAGTCTGGCAAACGGATGGTCGCTTGTGACCTGATCAGCTCTAGCGCGATCCTGCGCTGGCGCCTGGCCTCCTTCTCAGGGAGTCGACCGCTTTATGCCTGCGGCCGTTTAAAAATGCCATTCATAAAAAGTGAAACATAAGTGTCGGCGATTTTTTCAATATTCTGCTGATGCTTAGGTGAGATCCAGTTCACCATCCAGTTGCAGGCTCCGAGCACAGCATTGGCCACGATGTCAGGCGCGAGCGGATGCATGCTCCCATTCGTTACACCTTCCGATACTGCCTGCCTGAAAATTGCGTCATATTTAACGATG
The DNA here is from genome assembly GCF_004366535.1 of Paraburkholderia sp. BL6665CI2N2. Classification (NCBI taxonomy): domain Bacteria; kingdom Pseudomonadati; phylum Pseudomonadota; class Betaproteobacteria; order Burkholderiales; family Burkholderiaceae; genus Paraburkholderia; species Paraburkholderia sp. BL6665CI2N2. The sequence goes on along the minus strand of NZ_SORC01000003.1, from coordinate 115,714 downwards.
ATGCCGCGGACCTCTTTTTGTCGCTGCTCAGATAAGGCCTGGATGTCGCGGTAAAAGACGGTGGCCCACTCACGGTGCTCCGCAAGGAAGCGTACGTGCATGCGAATCAAGCTCGTCAAGCGATCGGCGGGGTCGGGAACTGACTCAGCAATGCGTTCGGCTCCCCCAACAAAGTGCCCCGAGATATAGTTGAACACAGCCCACAACAACTCATCCTTACTCTCGAAGTAGTAGTACACACTCGACTTTGTGTAGCCAAGCGTGCTGGCGACTTCGTCAAGAGCTACGGACCGTACACCACGTTCGGCAAACAAAGTTGCGGCACTTTTAATAATTTCCTCGCGCACGAGCAACCGCTTCAGCGATCTGACGTTGCCCTTTTTAGAGGCCGGAGGCGCAGACGTCTCTGTAGCCGTCTGGTGTGCAGTGTTTTTAACGAGTCGAGGCATTCGGAGCTGTGCGGTCGAGCAATCGAGAGAGGACGTTTGCCCGAAGTAATGGGGGGAGAAACACCGGTTCCCTGTCCTGTCTCCGCCCAACTTAGGCAGATCAAAGCGACGGTGAGAACTTGGGCGGGAGTACGGTCAAAAATTCTTCTGTTCAGTCTAATCATGCAACTGGCCAACGTCAACGTCCTGCACAGCATGCGGAGTAGGTACAAATACCCCCCCAAAAAACATTTTGACTCGTTGACAAAATAAGGCAAGAAGCAATAAATTCGACTTCAGAGTCAAAAAACAGTCTACCAAGAAGGAGTTCTGGATGGCGTCGTCGAATCCGCCGAGCGAGAGGGTTGAATCCGAGCAGTCTACGCCGCCCGGCATCGGTGCACAGGCTTGGATCACGCTTGCGATGGCAACTGCGATCTACACCTTGAACGTCGCTGACCGCTTCATTTTCTCAACGCTGCTCCAGCCCATTAAGCACGAATTCGGGCTTTCTGATGGAGGCGTCGCAAGTTTGAATCTCGCCCTCGGCCTCGTTCTGATGGTCTTGGGCGTTCCGGCTGGCGTCATCGCCGATCGATACAGCCGTCGCATGCTTCTGGGCATTTGTGCGATTACGTTTTCATCAATGACAGCCTTAGGTGGAATGGTGACGGGCATGTCTGCTTTTGTCGCGACGCGCTTAGGCTTAGGCCTCGGCGAAGCCGGCTGTACACCCCCGTCTCTCACGCTCATTGCCGACCGCTTTCCGGTGGCGCGTCGAGGCGTCGCAATGACGATTTTCACTTTAGGCGTATGCGGTGGTTCGTGCCTCGGAACCGCCTTGGCGGGGTCGCTTAGCGATCAATATGGCTGGCGGGCCACCATGGTTATCTTCGGTGCCTTCGGGCTCCCGCTGGGGGCAATTGCAATGCTCCTCGTGCGCGAGCCGACCCGCGGTGCGGCTGACGACATAGTCATTGCATGCAATGACCCATCAGGTACCCGCAATAATGGTCTGCTGGCCGCGCTTACTCACGTCAGGAAAGAGAAGGCGCTTCTTTTCGTGATCCTCGGCGGTGCGACCATTTGTACTTGGGGTTGGGGATTGCTTTGGTGGACACCCGCATTCCTGGTGCGAACCTACGGACTCACGGGGGCACAGACTGGAGCCGTGCTAGGCAAGCTGCATTTAATAGGTGGTGCGTCCGCAACGATATTCGTCGCTTTCGTTATGCACTGGCTTTCACAGCGCCCGGCCAGGACGCAGATCTGGGCGATTGCCACCGTTATCGCCTGCGCTGCAGTGGCATCGATCGTCGCCTACACAGCCAGTAACCGAGAACTTTTCGTGCTTTGCCTGTGGCTCTACGTCCCAACGTTATACATGTATACCGGGCCGACATTCAGTCTTATCAACAATATGTCACCGCCCGCTCTTCGCGCCAAGATCGTTTCAATGTTTCTTCTCGCCACCAGCTTCGGAAACCTCATCCTCGCTCCTATGGTTATAGGCTACTGCTCCGACTTCTTTGTCAGTGCTGGTGCGAGTACCGGTGAGGGATTACGACAGGCAATGGCGGTGTTCGCGCCGCTCGGTCTTGTTGCAGCCGTCGCGTATGCCGCTGCGGGTTTTTGCTCCGCAGCGCGTCCCGATAGCGCGAGGCGAGGCAACCGCTCAACGACAATCTCCGCAGGTATTGAGTAATGAACCACGCTAACCTCGCAATCGATCATGCCAAGGTCGACCCAAGCCGTGTCGCTGTCCAAATGGGCACCCGCGCGGTCACGTATGGTCAATTTGTTGAAGCGTCTGAGATGCTCGCTCTGGGATTGAGGCGCCACGGCATCGGCGTGGGCGAGCGCGTAATGCTGTTCGCAGACAACGCCATCGAGTCGCTCATTGTCTATCATGCAGTCGCACGACTTGGCGCCGTTCTCGCGCCGGTGCATGTTTCGTTCAAAATCCGGGAGCTGGCTTACGCGCTATCTAACGCAAAGCCGTCCTTGATCATTACAACCTCGGATCTTTTCGAGACATTGAAAGCCGGGCTGATTGAAACGAGCCTCAACCCAGCGATCGTTTTCCTCGACAACACTCCCCAGGTGGGTTACCCGCATTTATCCGATCTGATGGCCGAGCCTGACTCGTTCCCTCCGATCGACTTTCCGCCCGAACAGCCGCTGCTCATTAGCTATACATCCGGAACGACGTCGCTGCCAAAGCCGGTCCTGCGTTCCCACGGCGCAGAAACCTGGAGCGCGAAAGCGTATCGTGACGCCTGGAACTTTGAGCGTGATGACCGGTTACTCGTAGCCATGTCGCTAAGCTGGGTCTTTGGGCTGTGCTCGCTTTCCCAGTCTGCGTTCGCCGCCGGGGCAACCATCGTACTCGAGACGAAATTTAGTCCGACGCGAGCACTGGAGTTGATTGCAGCCAAAGAAGTAACAGCCTTCGCCGGGACGATGAGCATGTACGCAATGATGCTTCAAGTTCTCAATCAGCAGGCGTTCGATACCTCCGCGCTTCGTAAAACAATCCTTGGTGGAGAGCCACGAAATGAGGTCGTAGTAGCCGAAATGCAAACGCGTCTGGGCTTGCGGCTTTGCGAAGCGTGGGCAATGACTGAGTCCTTTCCCGCGCTTGCTATTCACCCGGTACATGATGTTGATGCACCGCCGACAAGCTTGGGACGATGTGTACCGGGCATCGAGATCAAGCTAGTCGATGCAGACGGTTGGGATGTGGCGGTAGACGAGCCCGGCGAGGCTTGGGTTCGCGGCCCGGGCGATTTTCTTGCCTATGCCGACGAGCCTGAATTAACCGCTTCTCGCCGCACAGCCGACGGCTGGCTGCGCTCGGGTGACATCCTTAAGCGCGACGCGCTCGGATACTACACGTTTGTCACCCGTCAGAGCGAAATCATCATCCGAGGCGGCGTCAACATATCGCCCGCCGAAGTGGAATCGGCGATCTGCGCTCATCCGGACGTCCTCGATGCAGTGGTCATTGGCCTGCCAGACAACGTATTAGGGGAGACCGTAGCGGCCCTTGTAATCGTCCGTAACGACAACAGCCTGGATACCGGGAAGGTGCTGGAATTCCTTGCTGATCGCATCGCACGATTCAAGATTCCCACGAACCTTTTCCAAGTAACCGCGATGCCGGCGGGAACAACGGGGAAAAAGAATCGGGTTGAGGCGCGACGCATCGCCGTTGCACTGCATGCACAAGCGCTTCAAGTCCACGTTGAATTACCGCGGGCTTAGCGCGCATTAACAAAGAGCATTGCAGGCGGCATTGCTGCGGTCACCCGGCCGAATATGTACGACTCCATGGAGATTTTGTAGTGGCAGACCCTAGACTTGCACAAGCGGCCGCGATCGTCGGCGCATACGAGCATCCCACCCGCTTCGCTCCGGAAAAAAGTGAATGGCAGTTACTTGCCGAAGCATGTCGCGGAGCCGTTAATGACGCTGGTTTGTCGCCTGCCCACGTCGACGCGCTGTTCGTTGCCGCAACGGCGCCCGAGGGTGGCCAGCTCGGACTGTGCGCATCCACGATGGCAGCTGATTATCTGAACATCAAACCCAAGTTCATCGATGAAACCGATGTGGGCGGTGCGTCGCTTGGCTATTACGTGAATCGGGCGGTCCTTGGCATTCACGCAGGCCTTTTTAAGTGCGCCCTAATCGCCTACGGGGCGACCACCAAGTCACGCAAGGTCAATGTGGGTACGGTGTCTTATAACCAGCTTACTGGCCAGGAAATGGTGCCGATCCCCGACGCATTTGAGCAGATTTATGGCACAACTGTCATTGCTTTCATGGGGATGCTGACGCAGCGCTATATGCACGATACGGGCTTGACAAGCGAACAGCTTGCCCATGTGGCAGTCACCATGCGCGAGCACGCGCAACTCAATCCCAACGCGCTTCGACGCGACTCGATAACGGTCGACGACGTGCTTGCATCGCCGATTATCGCGACGCCGCTGCGCAGGCTCGACTGCTGCATCGTCAGCGACGGCGCGGGCGCAATTATCGTCGCTCATCCCGACCTGTTCGCGGAGTGCGCCAAGCCGCCGGTATGGATCCGGGGTTGGGGTGAAGCGCTCATGACGCACGGAGGAGGCCACACCGACTGGGCGACCGAGAGTCGCGAAATGGTGGCGCGCGCCTGCGGCGATGCATACGCCATGGCGGGACGCCGCCCGAGTGACATCGATACGGCGATGATCTACGACGCCTTTACATTCAACGTAATCGTCGACCTCGAAGGCGCCGGGTTCTGTCCGGTTGGGGAGGGCGGCGCCTTCGCCGCAGCCGGTGAGATGAAGCTAAATGGTGGATCCCTCCCGGTAAATCCCGATGGCGGCGGTCTGTCCTCCAATCATCCTGGTCGTCGTGGAATCTTTATGTTCATCGAAGCTGTACGCCAGTTGCGAGGTGAGGCAACGGGGCGTCAAGTCAAGAACGCGAAGGTCGCGATGTGCACCGCTACGGGTGCTGCGTTTTTGGCCCGCCGCGGGTCTGCGGCCCATATTCTCGAGATCTAAATATGACTACCAACACGCTAGCGTGGACCGGCCCGTTACCGTCGACTGTCAATGAAACGCAACCATTTTGGGACGCTTGCAATCGCAGTGAGTTCCTGGTTCAGCGTTGCCAGTCATGTGGGAGAGTTCAATACCACTACCGCGCATTTTGCTGCCACTGTTGGTCCGACGAGGTCGAGGATCTTCCGATTGCGGGAACCGGAAAGGTTTGGACTTTCAGTATTGTCAAAGTCAACCGTTCCCCACAGTTTTCTAGCTGGGGCGTCTACGCAACCGGGGTGATCGCGCTTCCTGAAGGCGTGAAGGTCATATCGCGCATTCTTGCGGACGACCTCGATCGCTTAAAAATTGACGCTGATGTCCGCTTGCTTTTCGCGACTGCGGAAAGTGGTCAAAACATTCCTGTGTTCAAACTAGAAGGATAGAGCCGCAATGATACTTGACTTCCATACGCATCTGCTTGACAAGGGCCATTGGCCAAACGAATGGTGGGATTACGTCGCCAATCAATGGGCGAGCGCTGAACCGGGTCGCACGACTGACCAGATCCGAGGAAAAATCGAAGCCGGTCTTATTGACCCCGACGGATCTCGCATGATCGCCGACATGGACGCGGCCGGAGTTGACGCGGCTGTCGTATTACCGATTGATTGGGGCCCAGACTTCCATTCGGAAAAGTCAGTCGATGAGGTCGTGGCTCATGCGATCGCGTGTCAAGAACGCTATCCCGGGCGTCTCATTGCATTTGGCGGCATCGATCCGAGACGGCCCGGTGCGCCCGAGAAAGTCGACGCTTGGCTGAGTTCCAGGCGGGTGAACGGTCTAAAGCTGTACCCGAATTGCGGGTGGATGCCAGGTTCACCCGAAGCGATTGCTGTGTACGAAGTTTGCCTCGCTCACGATGCGCCAATTTTGTTCCACACCGGCCATCCATTGCCGTTGCTCGACGAGTCATGGTCTCGCCTGGACAATTTTCTTCCGGTCGTCGAAGCTTTTCCTCAGTTGAAGGCTGTCTTGGGTCATGCAGGCGCACCGTGCGAGTTTGAAAACGCGCTTCGCGTAGCCGAAAAATCCGAAGCCGCCACACTGGAATTATCGGTATGCCTCTGGGATGACCACAACCAGGAGGCCGAAATAGCGCTGGCCAAGCGCGTGGCGAAAGCTATCCAAGTCATCGGCGCGGAACGCATTCTTTTTGGTACCGATCACGTCTCCGGGAAGCGGGTGCGCGGCCCCGGATTTCTCAAGACACTCGTTGACAAGTTTCACCGGATGCCTGACATGGCGCGGGCCGGGGGTACGTCCATTTCACCGAACGACATGGAAAAGGTCATGGGCTTGAACGGCCTAGATCAATTGCCTCACTTTAAATGGCAAGCTGTCGCTCTTTGAGTGACAAAAGGCCCTTTAACGCCGCAACGTCCTTGCTGCAGAGGATGTCCGACGCGGATTAGTCAACGCTATCACGAACTGCTAATAGTCAACATGCAAACATTACTCGCCAAACAGCTAGGCATCGATGCACCGATCTTCGCCTTCAGTCATTGCCGTGACGTCGTCGTAGAGGCGAGCAAAGCAGGAGCGATCGGTGTCCTGGGCTGTGTCGGCTTCACGCCCGAAGAGCTCGAGGTTCAGCTTGAGTGGATCGACGAACGCATTGGCGGAAAGCCGTACGGTGTAGATGTAGTCATGCCTGAAAAGGACCCGTGGGCAGACGAGGCAGATCTGAGTCGATTGCACGCGAAGCTCAAGGCCATGATTCCGCCCGAGAACATTGCCTATGCAAAAAAGGTCCTCGCGGACAACGGCGTTCCCGAGTTGCCGGCTGGTATCGAGCACGAAGGGGATTACCTCATTCGATCGACCGCCGCAACGGCGCGTCGCCACGTCGAAATCGCTCTGAAGCATCCCCTGGTTCGTCTCGTGGCCAACGCTCTGGGCGCACCGCCGGCCGACGTGACGGCAATGATCAAGGAAAGCGGGCGATTGCTTGCGGGCCTGTGCGGGGAGGTGTCACAAGCGAAGCGCCACGCAGCGGCGGGAGTAGACATCATTATCGCCCAGGGCACCGAGGGCGGAGGACACACCGGCGAGATCGGCTCGATGGTGCTCTGGCCCGAGGTCGTCGAAGCTGTTGCGCCGGTGCCGGTTCTCGGGGCGGGCGGAGTAGGCAGTGGCGCTCAGATCGCAGCAGCGCTAATGCTGGGGGCCCAAGGGGTCTGGACCGGATCGCTATGGCTCACGACCGTTGAATCAGATCTCACGGACCAACAACGAGAGCTGTTAATAGAGGCCCGCAGCCGCGATACCACGCGCTCCAAGTCGCTCACGGGTAAGCCTTGCCGGATGTTGAAGAACGAGTGGACCAAGGCATGGGAGGCGCCGAGTGCGCCGAAGACGCTCCCACTGCCGCTTCAAGACATTGTCGCAGCCGAGGCAACTGGACGTGCGCGGGCGTACCCCGATAAGGCGAAGGCCGTGACGATCAATCCGGTCGGTCAAATCGTTGGTCGCTTGAACACAATCGAACGCACCCGCGACGTCATCTATCGCCTTATTGAAGAGTATTACGCGAGTACCGAACGGTTCCGCCCTCTTATGATCTGGGAGTGAAGATTCTAGGTTCACCGTAGTTATATCGTCCCACCCTGCCAAACACTGGAGCTTGCATGAGTAAAAGACTTGCCGTCGCGGGCATTGTCGTACTGACCGCCCAGCCAACATACGCGCAGAGTAGCGTGACGCTGTATGGCTTGATCGACGACGGGATAACCTATGTGAACAACGTCCAGACGGCCGGAACCGCTGGGCGAAAGAAAGCAAGCCAGACCTACCTTGCGAGCAGCATTCTCGCCGGTAGCCGTTGGGGGATTCGAGCGGTAGAAGATCTCGGCGGTGGGATGCGCACGATCGTGGTACTGGAAAGCGGCTGGGACATGAATACCGGGAGATTCCAGCAAGGGGGGGACTACATGGGCCGCCAGGTCTATATCGGTTTGGGTAATTCCGTGGGAACCGTAACGCTCGGTCGTCAATATGACCTCTTGCTGGATTTCAATGCCTTGACGACGTCAAATCCGTGGGGCAGCGGCTACACGGCACACATTTCCGATCTTGATAATCTGAGCGGTACATATCGCGTCAATAACGCGATTAAATTCAAGACTCAGCCGTACCACGGGGTCGTATTTGGGTTTATGTACAGTCTGGGCGGGATCGCGGGCGACGTCACGCGCAACCAGCAACTTGCTGTTGGAACCACGTATGTGAACGGCCCGTTCTACGGCGCAATGACTTACCTCGCCGCGCGAAACCCGAACATTTCTGTTTATGGAAACACCCCGTCTGCGGGCCCCGCGACGACGAACAACATCGGCGCGACGACCCTAACCGGCGTGCAGGGAAACCCGGCGATCTCAGGTTACGCATCTGCTCACTCGAAAGATATCTTCGCTGTTGGGATGAACTACAAGATCGGTGGCGGAACACTTTACGCTAACTACTCAAATGTCCGTTTTTCTGGCCTTGGGGACACGAGTGCCGGCCCGAATCCTTTTGGATACCAAGGCACCGCAGTGTTCAACACCGCGGAGCTTGACTACTCATACTATGTGACCCCGGCGTTTATGCTGGGGGGCGGCTATGTGTTCACTAAAGGAACAGGACCAAACGGTAACAACGCAAAGTATCATCAACCCCAGGTGACGTTCGACTATTTCTTGTCGAAGCGCACAGACATCTATGGGGCGTTGATATACCAAAAAGCAACTGGACGCGACTCGACTGGTCAACAAGCTGTCGCATCAATCACGGCAATAACGCCGTCGACGAGCGACCGACAGTTTGCAGCTCATGTCGCCATTCGCCATACGTTCTGAAGCAATAAGAGACATGTTTGCTGATTATGGCTATTTTTCCAACCGACTTTCGTGCGAATGCATTAGGAATCCTACATTGAAGATCCTGGTACCGGTAAAGAGGGTGGTCGACTATAACGTGAAAGTCCGTGTCAAAGCCGACGGTTCCGGAGTCGACATATCCAACGTAAAGATGTCGATGAATCCGTTCGATGAAATCGCAGTGGAAGAAGCTGTGCGCCAGAAAGAAACAGGCGTAGCTACTGAAGTCATCGCGGTTTCGTGTGGCATTTCCCAGTGCCAGGAGACGCTGCGCACCGCCATGGCTATCGGAGCCGATCGCGGCATTTTGATTGAAACTGCCGTGGAACTCGAGCCGCTTGCTGTCGCCAAGCTTCTGAAGGCACTAGTGGACAAGGAGCGGCCTCAACTCATCATCCTGGGAAAGCAGGCGATTGATGACGACTCTAATCAGACAGGTCAGATGCTTGCTGCGCTCGCCGGTATGCCACAAGCTACCTTCGCATCACGGGTGACGTTGGAAGGCAGTACCGCGGTTGTGTCGCGGGAAGTTGACGGTGGAGCGGAAACCTTGTCTCTTACCCTGCCGGCGGTCGTCACGACGGATTTGCGGCTGAACGAGCCTCGTTACGTGACGCTGCCCAATATCATGAAGGCAAAGAAAAAATCGCTCGAGATTATCAAGCCGGATGATCTCGGCGTGGACGTCACGCCTCGCTTGAAGATCATGAAATTCGTTGAGCCGACCACGCGTTCCGCCGGCATCAAAGTGCCTGATGTCAAGACATTGGTTGAGAAACTTAAGATCGAAGCTAAGGCTTTGTGAGGAGGATATGAGATGACCATTTTAGTAATCGCGGAACACGATAACGCCTCCCTCAAGCCTGCGACGCTCAATACTGTAACGGCCGCACTAAAAATGGGCAGTGATGTTCATGTCTTCATCGCAGGATGGAACGCGCAGGCCGCCGCTGCCCAGGCTGCGACGATTGTGGGCGTCAGCAAGGTGTTAGTCGCTGACGACCCAGCGCTTGCGGACGGCCTGGCAGAAAACGTCGAAGCGACTGTGCTGAATATCGCTAAAAATTACACGCACATTCTGGCTCCGGCGACAGCGTACGGGAAGAACGTTGCGCCGCGGATCGCGGCACGTCTCGACGTGGCACAAATTAGCGATATTACAGCGGTCGTTAATCCTGAAACCTTCGAGCGTCCGATATATGCAGGTAGTGTTATCGCCACGGTTCAGTCCAACGACGCCATTAAAGTGATTACCGTGCGGGCCACTGGCTTCGATGCTAGCTCGATCAACGGCGATAGCGCAGAAATCTCTGCAATTGAGGCGTCTGCGGGCACTAGCCGATCGCAGTTCGTCGGTCGCGAAGTCGTCAAGTTGGACCGTCCCGAGCTAACGAGCGCTAGCGTTATTGTCTCCGGTGGCCGCGGCCTCGGCAGTAGCGAAAACTACTACAAGCTTTTGGAGCCGTTAGCTGACAAGTTGGGCGCCGCCCTCGGTGCGTCGCGTGCCGCAGTAGACGCAGGTTTCGCGCCGAACAATTACCAGGTGGGACAAACCGGGAAGATCGTTGCGCCGCACCTATATGTTGCAGTCGCAATCTCGGGAGCAATTCAACATCTTGCCGGGATGAAAGATTCGAAGGTGATTGTCGCAATCAACAAGGACCCAGAGGCACCAATCTTTAGCGTTGCCGATTACGGCCTGGTAGGCGACCTGTTCAGTGCGGTCCCTGAGCTCACATCGAGCTTGTAAGGGTCGCTGTCGGTTACTCGGCGTTTTCCACAGGTTTGTACGTTTTGACCTCGAACACTGCGCGCTATGGAGCCGGTGCCGGCGGCTCACGGTCATACATGGAATCAAGGCACATGTGGACTCCGCACCAAGCCTTAACAGGGAAGACCCTCTGGTGCTTGAAGCGGGCAGTGGCTCGCCCGCAACGATTTATTGGCACGCACTTTTTTAATCCGGTGCCGGTGATGCCGTTTTTTGAAATCGTTTCGTTGCCCGGGACCGACTCAGGAACACTAAAGCATTCGTTGCGCTTCGTCGAACGCCTTGGAAAACAATCGGTGATAGTTTCAGACTCGCCGGGCTTTGTTGTCAATTGCCTTCTCATCCGTATGATTAACGACGCTTTTGCTCCGCTCGATGAAGATGTAGCGAAGCCGGATAATATCGATCTGGCCATGAAAACAGGGAGCGACCAACCTATCGCTCCGTTGAGACTGGCGGATCTGATTGGACTTGATGTTTGCCCGGCGATCTTGGAGTCGCTCCATGGCAGGCCGTCGAGCGATCGATACCTACCGCCGGCGAGCTTGCGGCGATATGTGTCCGAGGGGAGGCTTGGACGAAAGACAGGTCGGGGCGTTTGTGAACATCGTTGAGGCGCCCCCGAACACCGATTTTCGCGATCGAAAGACAACACGGCGGTACCTCTTGTATCGTACGCGGCCCTTAAGCTTGGAACGCATTTGGTTTGCGTTCCCAGTGCAACTTTGGGTTCTACGAGGCCAGTTACGTAGCAGGCGTTCTTCTCACGGTACAAAGCTAGTACGGATCTCGCGGACCAAGGTTCCGGAACTTGATAGGTTCGATATTGATGCTGATCCCGATGTTACGGGCGCAGTGTGCGTCGCGATCGAGCCCGATCTTTCCGGTGTTACCAATGTCTGGGAAGCGCAACTGCGGGCTTCGCTCAACGATAAAATAAGTACAAAATCCGTAACTCGTGCGTTAGCTGCGGCTGTCTTCCTCCATCCACACCTAGACTGGAGAATTTTGACTGTCGCAATGCGTTCCGGCGTTACTGGAGAACATTTGCAACAACGTCTCCGCTTCGAAGGTTATTCATTTTCTGAAATCGTGCGATTTCAGATAAAGATGGCACATCTTTTTACTTGTTCATAAAATCAGATCGTCTGGGACCTACAATCGGAGCGACCCGAATTCCGATTCTTAGGATGCACGTTATCGCGGTTTCATCCGCCAATAAAAAAACCAAGCCACATAGTTATTTAAAAAACGATGACCAGACTTGTTTGCATAACCTTATTACGACATGATTTTATCTGATCCCATAATTGTTAATCATCAAATTATTTTCTCCGCATGGCAACTTGATTGGGGATTTTGTTCCTACGCTCTATCGATTACGCTCGCTGTTGAACAGCTTGGCGCCACGGGTGTGTCCAATTCGGCAATAACTAATGCGTTTGAATCGCATCGACCGAGAATCGCCGCGGCGGTCCTCAGGGTGGGGGCAGGGACGCCGGAAAGGCGGATGACCCTGCTGCTAGTCTGAGAATGGCAACATGTTGTGCTGTTCGTTGGAACAGGCTGAACTGGACGTTGTGCTGGTGGCCGATATTCGCCACCAGAAGGAGTTGCGATATCGGCGTCCCGCCACCCGAACGACAGGGGACAGATTTGGCGCCGGACATACCGTACGTTAGATGTGGCAGCCCGTGTGAACCGGGCACGGATCCATTAAATTTGACATAAAAGAAATGATCGAACATTAATTAGGGAATCCTAATTAGATAGCCGGAGATTTGGCGGCGATGTGGGCTTCAAATCGGCCCGCAATTGACTTGATGCCTGACTGCCAAACGGGTAGGAGAGGGTGCCCGTCAGCGAACCTCAGGCCAACCACCACGCCTTCCGCAGTCGCTCTTTTCCTGCCAACGCGCATTCGATCATCTCCATCGTTTCCGCCGCCTGTCTCTTCCTGGCTGGTGACGCTATCCGTTTTACGGCGTCGTTTCTGTTTGCGACCGCACCCACCCGGCGCACACGCTCGCGCGCCGCTTCAAACTGTGTTGATCAGTATTCGGTTATCCGACGACCAGATCGGCCTCGCGCAGCAGCGCCACAACGGTGCGCTCGGGCGCATGAAGCCGGAGCATCAGGTCCTGCACGAAGGTCGCCACCGATACTGCAGGATGGCCATCCTCAAAATATTCCAGAAGCCGCTGGACCTGGTTGACCGGAATCTCCAGCCGCACACGCTCCGAGCAGACGCGCAGGCCGCTGACACTCAACCTCGCATCTGGGTTCCACCGCAACGTCGAGAGCCCGTTGGGACGCGGGTCCGGCACCACGCGGAATTGCTGGTCAGGCAGTTCCGCCAGATAGCCCTGCGCGGTGAGCGCCCGGAGATATTGATGGACCGCGACCTTTTCCGCATCTTCGAATGCCGGAACGATTCTGTAGCGCATGTCGAGCCAGCCAAGCACCGTCAGCATCGTGAAGTCCCTGATACTCGCGTCTTCAGCGGCGGGACGCACGAACTTGCCAAAGATGTCCGCTTGCCAGACTCGCGGGTCGACACAAAACGAGCCTTTTCCGGTCACGTCAACATCGACGGCATCCGGCCAGCGCGCGCATGGCTCGCCAAGCTGTTGCTCAAGGGCGCGGATCTTCTCCGCGACAGGCAGTTGCCGATAGGCTGCATCGGCCGCTAGCCCGCCGGCTTGCACCCATGGCGTGACGGCTACAGGCACCGACAGCTTCGCGGCAGGCTTTTCGACCTCGCCAAAGAGCAGCGCCACTTCGGCCGGCCGCCGCTTGGGCTGCGCATGACGTTCGCGATTGCCGATCGCCGGGTGCCGCAGCCAAACCTTGTTCGTTAGCCCATGCAGTACGACTTCCCGGAGATCGCCAATGTCCAGCACTTCGCCCGGTTTCGGGATCGAGATTTCAAGCGCAGCGTAGCCAAGAGCCCGGATGGTCGATCGCGTCGATGCGTTGTACAACGACTTGATGGCGATCTGGATGATCAGCGGTCCCGCCAGCGTCTCGGCAAAGAAGTCGACCGGGATTCCATCCACTGTGGTGCGGACTGACGCCAGACCCCATTCTTCAATCATGTGGCGCTTGCCATGTCCGGCACCTTTCTGTGTCAGCGCAGGAGCGACGACGAACCGGCTCTCGGCAAGCAGTTGCACCGCCGAGGCGTGCAGTGCGCGCTGCGCACCAAGCTCGCAGGCAGCAGGACGCACGTGCCGGAAGTCCGCTTGAGAAGCGTCTTGACGACACAGGGTGACCTCGCCACCGCAGCCGGCGCAATAGAAGATCGCCGGGCCAACGGACGGCAGGTCGTTCGCCGCGACCAACTGACCCGCCCTGTTCCTGGCGAAAGCCATGTGCGAACTAAAAGCCATTAGATGTCCTTTGCGAACCACAAGTGGTGGGAGACTCGCCGCGAGTGAGGTCGTGCCTGATTTCTACCACATTAGAGTAAATGGAATGAGATACGACAATACAACACGGTCGCGAAAATTCACAGATGGCCGCCGTCGACATAATCGAGCACGCGCACACCGGTTTTGGCCGCGTGCTCGCAGTGCAGGCGGCCGGCGTACTGCTGCAGCGTGCCCGTCCAGGCCACCGGCATGGCGAGTACCAGCGTCTCCAGTGCCGGGTGGTCGAAAACTTCGCCTACCAGCCTGCCGGTCGCCAGCACGATCCGGGGTGTGCCAGCGGCCAGCGCGTCAAGGGCCGCGAGCTGTGCTGCACGCGCTTTTTCGGGAGGCGCCCGCGCAGCACGAACTGCGGCTGTACCGGCCCGCCAGAGCCTGCTTCAAGCGTTCGAGATGGTCTGTGCGCTCGGTGAGCACCAGCATCTTGCGCCCCTGCCCGTACTGCGCAATGATGGTTGCGGCGATCATCTGCATGCGTGCCGCGACCTGCGCGAACACTGTCCGCTTCGGCGCTTCAGCCGCGACGTTCACCGCTGCGGTGAGCCTTTGCGGGAGCGCTTCCAGCAGTTGGGGGGGCGCCGGCTGGCAGGCGCGACGTGTGCCGGATCGGCCCGCACAGTATGAACATGACGGGCTGCTGGCTGTCGCGCCGCAGCGGCGTCGCGGTCAGACCCAGCACATAGCGCGCATGAACGGTCTTGAGCGCCGCCTCGAAGGAATCCGCCGGGACGTGGTGACATCAACTGAAGCGCAACTCAGCGACAGACCGGAGTTTTATGACAGGCAGAAGGAAAGTCAGGACAAAACCTGCATCATGGAAAAGTACACGCCCGGTTGCGCGCCCGCACCTGGATCATGGCTCGAACTCGATGAACAGGAGCGAATTTCTCTCGTCGAAACGTATCACCGCGTCGCCAGGATCAAACTTCCCAACGTCGCGGCACACGCTGCGTTCCACGTGATCGTCGAAAACCAGATTGCCCTGAACCTTGAGCCCGTGGTCCGGGCGATGCATCGACTCAGGAACCAGGGACTGTCGCGACACGGTGCTATCCACGCCATCAGCTCGGTCGCCGCAGAGCATCTGTTCGATATTTTGAAGACGGAGCGGAACGAAAATCCTGAAGCTTCGCAGGCGTCTTACTACGCGGCGGTGGAGCGATTGACGGCGGCACATTGGCACAAAGGCGAACCCTGATGCGGATACCATCGAAGCTTCAGCCGTGGTTTGAAGCGCGGCAGCGTTTCAGGTTGAGCTACGCTCATATCCAGATGGCCCGCGAACCGGGATTGAATCCCCGACGATTCGGGTCGCTGGCTAACGGGCAACAGGAACCGTGGAAGCGTCCCCTCGAGGAATTCATTGCACATTGCTACGACAAGCGTTTTGGTCGCACTACGCCAGAACACGTGCAATCTCTGGAAGAGGCCGTGAAGCGTGCGGAAAGGGCGGCGCAGCGAGCGAAGGGAAAGAAAGGCGAACCGGGCGGTTCTACCGTGAACAACCCGCCCGCTGTCCCGTAAAAGAGATCGGGCTTCACTGACCGGGCCGCAGCCCGGCCTCGACGTCGCCATGACAGACCGGCGAAAAATTGCCGGACCACAGGTGGCGGTAACCAGGTACGACGGGAATGGGCACGGCAACGGACGACCGCCTGCGAGGGCGACAGGTTGGGGGAAGAGCGTTGTTTAAGGCCGCTTAAATAAGCCTCAGCGCTAATTAAGTCAAAGGCGTATTGCTTAATTAACGACTAATTGCCATAATTCATCCATGGCTGACGAGAGTACAACAAATCCCCGGCTGGGCCGATTCGTCGAAACCGCCGTAGGCGGTGAGATTGCGAGCGCATTCGTGCCGCCGCCCCTACCGCCCGACCCCCCTATTGACGTCTTGAGTCTGCTTGACCGGCTCAGCCTTGCCGAGCGGGCGGTCGGGCGGCTGGACGGCATCACGATGCTTCTGCCCCGGCAGGAGCTTTTCCTCTACATGTATGTGCGCAAGGAGGCCGTGCTGTCGTCCCAGATCGAGGGCACCCAGTCCACCTTGACCGATTTGCTTCGTTTCGAAACCGAGGCACAGGCCGGCCAACCCATCGACGACGTCCGGGAGGTGTCGAACTACGTTGACGCGATGATGTATGGGCTGCACCGGCTCCAGGAGTTGCCGCTCTCCCTGCGGTTAATCCGCGAGATGCATGCGCGCCTGCTTCAAAGTGGGCGGGGGGGCACTAAAAGCCCTGGCGAGTTCCGCAGGTCCCAGAACTGGATCGGCGGGACCCGACCCGGCAACGCCCAGTATGTGCCGCCGCCCGTGAACGAGCTCGACCCCTGTCTTGATGCACTTGAAAAGTTCATGCATGAGGACCGCTCGCGCTTGCCGGCGCTGATCAAGGCCGGACTTCTTCATGTCCAGTTCGAGACGATCCACCCGTTTCTTGACGGCAACGGCCGCATTGGCCGGCTGCTCGTCACCCTGTTCCTCAAGGTGCATGGGGTTTTGCACTCGCCGCTCCTCTACCTGAGTCTCTACCTCAAGACGCACCGGGGGGACTACTACCGGCTCCTGCAGGAGGTGCGTGAACGCGGTGCCTGGGAACCCTGGCTCGAGTTCTTCCTCGATGGCGTGGCGGAGACAGCAAACCAGGCGTTTGATGCTGCAACACGGATCGTCGGCCTGTTCAAGGAAGACCGGGAGCGGATCACTGCGGAGAGCGAGCGGGCCGGATCGGCCCTGCGCGTCCATGACCTGCTTCAACAGAATCCATTCCTTACTGCCAACCTGCTGGTTGAACGTACCGGCCTCAGTGCGCCGACGGTCAATGCTGCGCTTGCCGACCTGGAACGGCTCGGTGTGGTGGAGGAAGTAACGGGGCGCCGGCGCGGACGCGTGTTCGGCTATCGGCGTTATCTCGCCATCCTTGGCGAAGGCACGGACCCGCTTCCCGCTCAACAGGACCAGACTCCCGGCGGGTAGCGCCCCGGCCATCCCGAAGCGTCATCGTCTTCGGCTCCGGAACCACCGGCCCGGCTTTTCGTGAGCTTTTCCCGTGCAAGCGCTCGTCGTTGTCGACGCGGGCGCCCGGGACCGGCGGGTGGTAGCGCCGGAAAAATTGAACGATTAGCTATGTTTGAGGGCGGCAAGGTTGCTCCGTCGACCACTAAAGAGGATGTAATGGCTATGTAACGCTGGCAAGCTCGGCGTGGAAGCTTGCGCGATGAAGAGAACAGATCGCTTCATGAACGTCATCGTTTTCCTGCCACAGCCATCCGCTGCGCCCGGCGAATGCTGATGAGCATGGAAGGACGGCCGTTCCGGTGTGATATCGCTGACCCGGGCGACGAGCTTTGAGTCGCGGACCGTATTGCCATTGCACGGCAGTTATAACTAAGGATCTCGAATTATTGGCATGGTCGTTCGTGCTTAAACAGATAGTCGGCCCCAAGCCTATTCTTTCCGCAGCGGCACGCACAGAGGTCCAGCTGGAGCCGTCTCGCTTTCCCGTGAAATGCTGTCCGGCCCGAAATCCGCACTTCACCAGTCCAGACGATGCTTCTCTTCTGTCTCGCGGTGACGGGTGTCGTCGTCGCTATGAAGATAGATGCTCGTCGTCGAAATCGATGCATGCCCGAGGTTGTCTCGCACGAGTCGCAGATCGAGATTGCCGTCGGCCATGTGGGATCCGGCACTGTGCCGCAGCCAATGTGCGGATGCGCGCTCGAGATGCGTAGCACGCGCGGCATAGTCCTCACCGCGAAGCCTTAATTTGTCCGCTGCGCCAGCAAAGATGCCTTTGATGATCGAGTGCAGCGCGGCCCGCGTGAGAGGCTTCATGGATTTGCCGAGCGGCAACACCAGCGGCGTGTCCTCTTGCGAGGACGGGAGTGGCGCAAGCCCGCGCGCGCCGGTAGCGCGCGAGTTCGACCATCATCTCGGCGGAGGCGGGAACGAGTCGTTCCTTGTCACCTTTCCCAAGCACCTCCAGCCACCACCGTTCGTGCCCCTCGTTGTCACGCCGGCAGAAAAACTTGCCCATCGTATTGCCGCGGACCTCCGAAATCCGCAGGCCGCCCAGGTAGAGCAAAGTAAAAAGCCATCGAGCGCGCCAGTAACGTTCCTGTTCCCGATCGCTATCACGGGGCAGGCCGTCGATATAAACCTTGACCTCCTGCCAAAGATCGCGCTCCAGGTAACGGGTGATGCGCGGCGCCTGACGGCGGGACCGCTGGCGCGTTAGCGACAGTGGGTTGCCGGCCAGATAGCCAGCTTCGACTAGCCACGCAAACAGCGCATTAAGGCTCACCATCGCCTGGCGCTGGCTCGAGACTGCGAGCGCCCGTAAAACGGCCGCCAGCGCGGATCGTGACGCGGAAACTTGGCCCGCCATCGGACACCCAGCGCGGACGCGGTTGCGGATCCCCCAGGAATAGCCTGTAGGCGAGTAGGTCCTCGTGCGTGAGCGATGACAAAGGCTTGCCCAGTTGTGCGATGGACCACAACAGGAGCCGCTCAGCTTCCTTGCGATAGTTTTCGAAAGTGGTTTTCGTGTCGACGACACGGGCGAGCCACGCGCAGATCGCGCTCAGGTCGTCTGCTGCGGTGAGCCGCTGGCGACCGTTCGCCCGGTTGACGCCGTGGCGACCGTCAAGATCGGGCGGCAGGTCGAGTGCGTCGAGCGGGCGCGGAGCAGCAGGGTCGTCGTCATGTTTTGAGCGTGGATCGGTGGGGGCACAGGTCACCGCGATTGTCGCACGCACGGAAGACCCTTTGACACTACAGGCATAACGTCAAAATAACGCGAGAATGGTTTTCGTGTCGGCGAGGTATTCTGTGAGGCAACAGGTTTCTTTCTACTGCGCGTCTGGACACCGAAAGTAGCGCCATGTTGTTTCAGCCAGTCGCCTTGGTATTGTAGAGCGCCTCGTCGACCTGCTTGATCGCCCTCGTTACTTCGTTGTCGCGGCGTCGCGCACCCGTTGGTACAGCCGTTTCTCCCGATGTGTCGTCCATCGCATGGCTCCGTCGTTACGACGGCAACACCTTGGCACCGCACTTACGTGCGTTCAAGACGGGATGCGCTGACGGATACCTTCAAGCTTTGCGCAGCAGCCGTAGATTCTGCGGAGCCCGCAGCCCACGCAAAAAAACCGGCCACTGGCTGCATTTGCTACTGACTCAGGCCCGCGCGCACCCCGTTCGGACCCAGATGTAATAGGGATTGATCACGGGAAGGGCAAGACCAGTTTGCCGCGTCATTGACGTTGCCTGACCCCGAGTAGGCAGCCATTGCGGGGAAAGGACAAAGGGGCATTGTCCTTTGAACGCTCGCAGACGTGTCATCGTTCGCATACTTGGTCGCCAGAATGCTATCGGGCGCTTTTCCGCCCTCCACCCATTGATCGAGGGCGGTAAGCGCGTCAAAACTGTTTGGACCAGAGCCGCCTACGCAGTGCTGCATCTCCGGTACCGGGAAAAACCGAACGGTCTTCTTCAAATTTTCGTACCCCCCGTTTACACCTGCAAGACTCTTGTAGATTTCGACCTTATCGAAAGGGTTCAAGACAGCATCCGCGAAGCCATCATAGATGATTAGCTTCCTGCCCTTACCAATGAAGCTGGCGAGTTGAGACGGATTCGTCAGCGATCCACCTTGTACTGCAAAGAACAATTGTTGGCTGGTAGCAGATTTGATTACATTCCCATTAATGAAAGCAGGGTCAGTCATATTGAAGGTCGGCTGGTGGAAGCCTAGCATCGCTACAACCCCATAGGCGAGTTGCCAATCCACCGGCTGGGTTGTTATGGAACCGCCCGACCAGGGGAGGTAGCTGTTCGCATTCGCAACAATCAGATCGTTCGCGGTGTGTGCGCCAAGTCCCAGAATGTTGGAGCTTGGTCCGTTGGAGCTTGGCGAGATTACGTTTAAGCCGGACACCGAACCGCCGTGAGCAATGACATTTCCTGCGTCGTCTTTCACCGCTGTGAAATAGTCGTTGAGAGCCGCTGCTTGGGCCGCGGTTAATGTTCCATCGTTGACCAGGGACGTCGCATCGAAGTTACATGCCGAGGGATTTTGAATGAGCCCATCGCTTACCCCGTCAGCCGCGTCGCATTGCTTGAGAATCGCGGCGTTGATGGCGTCAAACTTGTCGTTTGGAATCGGCGCTGCTAGGAAAGCCTTGAAATTGCGAACATTCCAGATACTTGTTGCCGCCTGGCTGCTGTATGCATTTCCCGCTACGATCCCGTCGTAGTCGTCTGGATAGACGCTTGCCGCCATCAGTCCTTCTCGACCCCCGCCAGAACAGCCCTCCATGTAGGAGAAACGTTCGTGCGCCCCATAATACCCGCGAACGATCTGCTTCGCGGCGACACTCACCTGGTGATTCGCCCGATAGAAATAGTCTGTGACAGTTGCGTCGTTGCGCGTTCCGTCAGACGAGACCGCAAAACTGCTGTCGAGGTTAGCGACGAAGCCAGCGCCGTTACCGAGGTGACCCGCGTCGCCAGCCGCAGTGGCGTAACCCTTGGCCAACTGTTCAGCCGATGCTGGCTGGACATTTCCATCGAAGCCAGAATTACCGTCGAAGAGGAATTTCTGATTCCAATTTGCAGGGAGATAGACCGCGAAATTCGCATGCCCTTGAGGACCGCCATCGCCTTCCGTCACGACACTGCCCGTAACTTGACAATGTGCGGGTAATGCGCCGGACGCAGGAATCGCCGTAGCCGCAGTTATTGTAACGTTGGAGACGTTGAGCGCCGAAATGCTCTTCGCGGTACACGTCTGCGCGATCACTGACGGAGGCTCTAAATCATCATCACCGCCGTGACATCCGCTTAGCGCCGTGGCGATAAAGGAAAAGGACGCCATTTGCGTCAGGACGCCGAGCGGGCGTCGCCAATTCGTACGGTGATTTGGGCATTTCATAGCATGTCTCCTTGTAGTGAGCGGTCATCGCCGCTTCAGCCATTAGGAGACAAAGCGTCGTTAGTTATCTCTCAAAAACTTGCAGAGTGGCACAATCTTGCTGTTGATATCGTCGTGGTAAACACCGACCGAAGGTGTAAGTTTCTGGTCAGATTATCAGCGTTGAATGCGAACATGAACACCTCGAAATTGCGTCGCTTCGACGTTGAGACCGGAAAGACCGAAGCATTCCATTCGCAAGGGCTGACATTGTGCAGTCCCGGCGCGTGGAATGGAATCATCTTTGAACGTTGGCAACATACAGGCAAAGCGGAGGCTCTGGATGAAACCATACTGCACGATCACGTCATAGCACTGAACCTCGGACAAGCAGCGGACTACGAGATCGCCTGGGCGGGAAATCCAACGCTGCGTCGACGCTGCGACGGTGGGCAGTTTGCCCTGTTTCCGGCCCAGTTGCCGTATCGTGCTGTGAGGTACAGCGGGTGGGACGGAATTATCGTTGGAATCAACCGAACGTTGTTTGATGCTGCGGTTCTTGGCTCTACGTCATTGGATCGGCTGCAACTAAGACCCTGTATTGCGGCCACAGATGGGCTCATACACCATCTGGTCCTCGCACTTCTCCAGGATGCAGTTGCCGACTGTCCCCAAGGGCCCGCATACGGCGAAAATCTCATCCTGACGCTTGCCGCGCAACTCTGCCGTGGGTTCGGCCAAGTCGATATCGAGCCGGCTGCTCCAGCCCTCGGCATAACGCAGCTTCGGTCGGTACAAGATTATGTCGAAAGTAATCTTGAGCGCGCTATCCACCTTCAGGAGCTTGCGGAAATAACCGGCATGAGCCTGTATTGCTTTGCGCGCGCATTCAAGGCTGCCACGACATTACCGCCCCACAAATACATCACACAAAGACGCCTAACGACCGCGAAGCGGCTCCTCGCTACGTCGAAGCTATCGCTGGTTGAGATTTCCCTGCGGTGCGGATTCAGCAGCCAGAGCCATTTCGGAAATTCATTCGCGCAAGAGGTGAAGCTAACCCCAGGCCAATACCGAAAATTAGCGAAAAACGGATAAGAAGATAACTGCTTCACCGGCTGCATCCAGGCGCGAGCGTCCGTAACATGGCGGCTCGCGTTTTTGTTTCTGCTGTGGCCGTCGAACTACTCTTTCGTCGGCACGAACGTCACACCACCACCCCACTTAACGGAAGCCGCCCCAAAAGCCAAGCGCTAATACCCAACATATCCCGCCAGAATCCACGCGCGCGGGTCCCTGGCCGTCACTTGAGCTTCGTCTTGCAAACTGCTTAAGCTAGACTTAACGACGATTAGGTCTTCGGGCCTCAATATGCATCGGGTCTGACGTTCATCCCATTTCTGCGTTAAAACTGCAATGACAACGGTTATTCCCGACTTGCGCCTGCTCCGCGTGTTCATGAGCGTCGTACAGCAGCAAGGGTTCGCCCGCGCGCAGCACGAGCTGAACATGTCGACCTCAGCGATCAGCACCTACATGAGTCAACTGGAAGCCCAGCTCGGCGTGGTGCTCTGTCATCGCGGACGCGGTGGCTTCAGTCTCACGCCCAAGGGCGCCGAGTTTCACGTCGAAGCGCAACGGCTGCTCGGCGAAGTCGATGGCTTCGAGCGCTTCGCCGCCGACCTGAAAGGCGACCTGCGCGGTAATCTCAGGATTGGCATGCTCGACGGCATCGTGACCGACACGAACCTTCCGCTCGATGCGACCATCGCTGCCTTCTCAGCGGCGCGCCCCGCCGTTCATCTTCATCTGCTACTGGGTGGATCGAACGAGCTTCAGGTGCACGTGCTCAACAACCGGCTCGATGCCGCTATCAGCACCGTGCAGCTCAAGATGAACGGCCTGAAGTACAACCCGATCTATCGCGAGCGTCACAACCTGTACTGCGCGGACAAGCATCCGCTCTTTAACGTCCGTCGCGTGAGCGAGGGCGATCTGGAGAGTCATCGCTTTGTGGGTCGCGCTTCGTGGAATCGGGCAATCCACATGCGGCACGGCATGCGCGACACGCAAGCGACGGCGAACAGCGTCGAAGGCCAGTTGATCCTGATTCTGTCGGGCGCGTATATCGGGTTCCTGCCCGTGCACTTCGCGCAGCGATGGGTGGACGACGGCCGTTTGCGCGCGCTCGCGCCCGGCACGATGCGCTTCGATCTGACGTTCGCATTCATCGAACGTCAGAGCCGCTCGAACGAACCGCTGACGAAGGAGTTTCTCGAACTGCTTCGACAGCGAATCGGCTCAGAGGCTTGAACGCGCGCTTATCGATTCGACGGCAGGCCTGGGCGTGTAAAAGAGGGCGGTCGTCGAGAGCTGGCCCTTGAAGTTGGCAAGGTCGCTGCCCGAGGCCTTGGCCATCGAGGTCAGCGCGGCGGTCGTTTCAGCGGAGTTGCCCTGCATGAGCGCGGCCATCTCAAACCAGGCGCCGGTCCGTGCCTTGCCGAGCGCGTGGTTGTCTTCAGCGTCTTCGTGTTGGCGACCATCATGTCCGTGATCTCGCCGGGACCTTGCTGGAGTCGAAGACTTCAGTGACGTTCGGCTGCGCCCTGAGATCGGCGGGCATTGGATTCCACGTGACCGCGTTGTGCACGGTCGGCGTCGCGAATGCGCCGGAAATATCGGCGTCGGATGTATTGACGACCTTGACGTCGCGCTCGCTCATGTGCGCGCTTTCGAGGGCGCGTGCGAGCAGATAGTACGAGACGGAGAACTGGACGAGGTTGACCTGTTGGCCCTTCAGATCGGCGATCTGTTTGCCTTTGCCCTTCGTGAGCACGCCGTCGTTGCCGTTCGAATAGTCGCTCACGAGGAGTGCGGTCGAGTTCACGCCGCCCGATGCCGGAATGGTGAGTGCGTCCATGTTGGTCATCGCGCAGCCGTCGAACTTGCCGGCCGTGTATTGATTGATGGACTCGACGTAGTCGTTCAGTTGCACGACGTCCACGTTGATGTCCTACTTCTTCGCCCACTTGGAGACCATGCCTTGCGTTTTCGCCTGCCCCAAAGGCATCCAGCCCGCATAGATGGTCCAGCAAACCTTGAAGTCGTTGCGAGGCGCGGCGAAAGCGGCGCTCGAAGCGGATGCGGCGAGGGAAACGACGGCGATGCCAAGACACTGAGCGAACTTGCGCATGAGGTTGACCCAGGAGGAGACGGTTGGCGATAGCAAGGGAGCAGCGCAAACATCGCGTTCTCTCCCAGGCTTTTATCCCGTCATGTAACCTCGCCTGAGGTCCACAGATCTCGGACCAGGACCTGCCATCAGCAGATCGGAACCGTAGCCGTCCATTTCCAGATTGTTCGATGAACCGGGGGATGGGCAGGCTCTTTGCACGCCTCTTCACGCGGGAAACGTGCCAGCGCGCGCATCCACGCCTTACTGTCGAATGCAGCGCGGCTTCCCCCGTGGTGGTGAAACACATGCTCTCGAAGGCGCTGGATGTGCACCGCAATCGGGCGTCTGAGCACGCGGTCTGGGGTTTTGCCCAAGCACGTTGAGGGGTCTTTAGTTCATGAATATCTAAACCAAAGCTTTTTATGGTCGATATTCTTTTGACCGTATTGGCGCGACATCATGGCCCCATCGATCTTCCATTTCACGAACCCTCTCGAAGGAAAGCCAATGAAACTCCTGCGCTTTGCGGGCTTAGCCCTTGCGTTGCTGTGCACGACCGCCGCTCATGCCGATGAGCCGACGGTGAAGTCCGGCGTCACGGTCGCACCGAACGTTCTAAGAATCGGCATGGAGATCACCTATCCTCCGTTTGAATCATATTCGGGCAACGACGTGGTCGGCGCGGATGCGGACATCGCCCGTGCATTGGCCAAGGAAATGGGCCTTAGAATCGAGTTCGCCGACACGCGCTTTCCTAACCTGATCCTCGGCCTCAACGCCGGTCACTTCGATGCCGTCATCTCCGCGATGTTCATCAAGCCGGAGCGCACGGCGCAGGCGAATGCGATCGCCTACGCGACGACTGGCGGCGCAATCCTGGTGCCTTCGGGCGCGGCGACGAAGCCCGCGACGCTTCAGGACCTTTGCGGTATGAGGGTCGGTGTCGAGCAGGGCAATGTATGGGCATCGACGCTCGCAGGCGTATCGGATGGCTATTGCAAGCCCAATGGCAAGGGCGTGATCGCCGTGAGTTCGTTCCCGTCCGCACCCGAGGCATTTCAGGCTTTGATGTCGAACAACGTGCAGGCGCAGTTAGAAGTGGCGCCTGCCGCGCACGCGCTCGCGGCGAAATCGTCGGGACGGGTGGTGGTGTCCTCGCCGAATCTCGTCAACCCGGTATTGCTCGGCATCTATACGAAGAAAAGCAATGCAGCGCTCAACGCGAGCCTCAACGATGCGCTTGGGAAGCTCAAGAAGAGCGGCGAGCTCGACCAGATCCTGGCGAAGTACAGCCTGCTTCCTCCGTCACAGCTTCCCTGAATCTTCCGAATTTCCGTATCACGCGGCGCAATCGTAGCAAGTCGGGGCGACCATGCAGTTCAATCTTCCGTATTTCCTTTCGTTGTTCGCTGACCGGATGTTCTGGCAAGCGTGCCTGACCGTCATCGAGTTGGGCGTGCTCTCCTGGGTCGTGAGCATGGTTGCGGGCTATCCGATTGCGCTGGCGAAGCTGTCGAAGAAGCCGTGGCTGAGCAGGCCCGCGACCGCTTACGTTTGGTTCTTCCGCAGCGTGCCCTTGCTCGTCGTGATGGTGTTCGTGTTCAACCTGCCGCAGCTTTTCCCGTCGACGGGGCCGGCGCTGTCGCATCCTTTCTTCTCGGCGTTTGTGTCGCTCGTCGTGACCGAGTCTGCGTATATGGCGGAGATTCATCGCGGCGGACTGCTTTCGGTCGACAAGGGGCAACTGGAAGCCGCGACGGCACTCGGGCTGCGCCGCTTGGGCCTACAACGGCTCGTGGTGATTCCGCAGGCGTTCTGGATCTCTTTGCCCACGCTCGTCAACGAGTTCATCACGTGCATCAAGCTTACCTCACTTGCATCCGTGATTTCGCTTGCTGAATTGCTGATGGTCGGTCAGCGCATGTATTCGCAGAACTTCCTCGTGCTTGAAACGTTGGCCGCGATCGGCGTCTATTACGTGATGATCGTGACCGTTTTCGGCTGGTTGCTCAAGCAGCTTGAACACTGGCTCGACCTCACACGCCGCCGTCCTGAGACAATCGCCGGAGACGAGCTGATGCGCATGCGCGAACGCCTCGTGGAAAAAGAAGCGGGTGCAATGCGTATCAAGGGCCAGGATGCGCTGAGCCTGAAAGACGTGCGCAAAGCCTATGGCAAGCATGAAGTGCTGAAGGGCATCGGTCTCAATGTGCCCGCGGGCGAGGTGCTGTCGATCATCGGGCCGTCCGGCTCCGGCAAGACTTCGCTCATCCGCACGATCAACGGACTCGAAAGCATCGACCATGGCGCGATCCATCTATTCGGCCAGCCGTGCATCGACGCATCAGCCAGCGCCGACCCGGAGCGCGTGTGGCAGGTGCGACGTCGCATCGGAATGGTGTTTCAGGGCTTCAACCTGTTTCCGCATCGGACCATCCTCGACAACGTACTGATGGCGCCGCATTACCATCGGCGAGGCTCGAAGGCCGAACTGCGCAACATCGGCCTCGGTCTACTCGACAAGGTCGGCCTGCTGGCCCATGCGCAGAAGTATCCGCATCAGTTATCGGGCGGTCAGCAGCAGCGGGTCGCGATTGCGCGGGCGCTTGCCATGGAACCTGACATCATGCTCTTCGACGAACCGACCTCGGCGCTCGACCCGGAACTCGTCGACGACGTGCTTCAGGTCATCTCCGAACTAGCGCGCGAGCACATGACGATGATCATCGTCACACACGAGATGAACTTCGCGATGTCGATTTCGGATCGCATCGCGTTCATGGAGCACGGCGAGCTGCGTCTGCATGCATCGCCCGATGCTATCCGATCGCATCCCGATGCGGAGCGCGTGCGACGGTTCATCGGCATCGGCGCGCCGGGACCCTTGAATCACGATGCCGTCGGCGACCGAAGTTCGTTAGACACTACTTTTAGCGCCTAGGCGCGATAACCCCCACAAGACGATGAAACGCATTCAACTCAGCGACGTGGAGTCGCACTGGGACGCGATCAGGCCGCGCATCGAAGACGGCTTCGATATGCTCTGGAACACGCCGGAACTCCCGTGCATGGAGTTCGGCGCAGCGCAGGCTCTGACCGGCTGGCTCGAAGCGGAAGGCTTCGATGTGGAACGTCGCGTGGTCGGAATTCCCACGGCGTTCGTCGCCAGGAAGCGGATCGGTGCAGGACCGTGCGTCGGCATCCTCGCGGAATATGACGCGCTGCCGGGACTCGGCAACTGCGCATGCCACACGCGCAGCGAACCGCCATCGGAAGCGGGCCACGCGTGCGGACACAATCACATCGGACCGGCGAACATCGGCGCGGCCATTGCGGCAGTCCGCAGTGCGCAAGCGCTGGGCATCGGCGGCGAGATCAAGGTGGTCGGATGCCCTGCCGAAGAACTGTTGTGGGGCAAGGTCGCCTTGTTCGTCAAAGGCGCATTCGAGGACTGCGATGCGTTGCTGACGTCGCACGGCGATTACCAGAACGGCGCGGTCTCGCGTCCCTGTCAGGCGATGGCGACGGGCGAGTTCGTGTTTGTCGGAAAAAGCAGTCACGGCGGTTACACGGGCAAGGTGAATGCGCTCGCGGGTGCAGAGGAAGCGCTGTTCGCTCTGCGCGACTTCAAGCAGCGATATCCCGATGTGCCGGTCAAGCACATCATTCGCGGCGACATGAAAATAGCCGGTGTCGTGCCCGATGACGTGAGGCTGTACTTCTCGATTCGGCATCTGCACGTGGAACGCGCGATGGACGTGTATGACGCGGTCATCGATACATGCAAGAAGGTGGCGCAGCAGTGTGGCCTGGACTGGCGGCATCTGCCGATTTCGACATGCCGGGGCTATCTTGCGAACGATGCGCTTGCGAATGTGCTCTACGACAGCCTGAACGACGTGGGACCGCCAAAGTGGTCAGATGCCGACAAGGACTGGATGCAGCAACTGGCGGAGCAATGCGCGCCCGCGCAGCCGTTCGAACTCGATGAGACGATCCGGCTTTATGACGAGGGACAGGACTACTACAGCCAGGACGACGGCGAAGTGAGCTGGCGCATTCCGCTCGGCCGCGTGAACTGGGCCTATCCGAAGCAGGTTCCGATCCATCACTGGGGTTGGACAGCATTGTCGGGTCATGCGGCGAGCCGCGCGGGTCCGCATATGGCGTCGAAGGCGATCGCGCTCGCAGCGGTCAGATTGCTGAGCGAGCCGCGCCTCATCGACGATGCGAAGTCGGAACTCATGTCGAGGATCGAGGGCAAGCGTATTGGCGCGCCGCGGTTGGGCGCGTGGACGACGTTGACACAGAATCCGCAGTCGTTCTGGAACGGCACGTGGACGGAAGGCGAGTGCTCGGAAGGACTGGCGTGACCAGCCCGGACATGCCGAAGATCATGACGCGCGTCTCGAAGTTTTCTTTTGATCACGGTCTGCCCGGACAGGATGCGAAGTGCCAATGCGGTCGGCATGGCGTTCGGCAAGGGCGTCGTGGTCGGTAACAAGGGCACCGTGAAGCTGCGTTTCGACCCGACCTACGTCGAAATGGCGGCGGCGGGCAAGCTCTGAGCGTTTCAAATACGGGGCGGACACCATGCGACTCATCAATCGACAGCTGATGGCGCGCGGCACGCGACGAAGTCGTCGCGATGCTCGAACGCATGGACCTCGGCGCATCGCTGAACAAGCATCCGCAGCAGCTCTCGGGCGGCATGTAGCGACGGCTCGCGATCGCGCAGGCGCTGATGATGAAGCCGCGCGTGCTCCTGCTCGACGAACTGTTTGGCACATTCGACCCCGGCATCCGCCGCGACATGCACGTGTTGCTTTCCGAGCTGTGACGCGAATCCGGGGTGACGATTTTCATGGTCACGCACGACCTGAAAGAAGGCTATACGCTCAGCAGCCGCGTGCTCGTTTTCGACACGGTCCGCATCCACCCGCAGGCATTGGGCGCATACGGCGCACGTATCACTTACGACGTTCCGCTCGACCGCGCGCGCCTTGGCGTCGGCGGTCCATATCGCCCGGGACGCCGTGCAGGGCGTGTTTCCTATCAAACTGGTTTGCGACTAAGGGAAAGCTCAGGCTTATGACAGTACTACTTGAAGAAATTATCCCCGGCGGCGGCCATGCGTCGCTGATCGTCAAGCGGGGACAGTCGCTGCGCCTGACCGATCTGCGTGGCGACGCGAACGTCAGCGTGATGATGGTCAACGCCGCGGAAAAGAGCGAGCGACTCAACTTTCCCGATTCGCTCAAGTGTCAGCACACCGCGAAGTTCACTGCCGGGCATTGCCTCTATTCCGACATGGGCCGCGTGCTCGCCGCGATCGTCGCGGATACGTGCGGCTGGCACGACAGCATCGGAGGAGTAACGAATGCGCAGGAAGTCGTCGAACGATATGGCGCGGGCCGCTATCAGGAATTGCGCAACGCGTTCCATCGCAACGGCACGGACAACCTGCTCGTCGAGATGAGCAAGTGGGGACTCGATGTCTCCGACCTGATGATGACCCTCAACCTCTTCAGCCGCATAGACGTGACCGATGAAGGCGCGCTCGCCTTCGTACCCGGCAATTCGAAGGCGGGCGACTCCGTCGAACTGTATGCGCCGATGAACACGCTCGTCTTTCTGACCGCGATCCAGCATCCGCTCGACCCGAACACAGAATACGCGCCCACGCCGGTGAAGCTCGAACTGAGCCAGTCGCATCCCGAAGTGGCCGAAATCTGCCGTACCGCCTGCGAAGAAAACGTGCGCGGCTCCATCAACACTGAACGATTCTTCCTTTGAGCGCAACCGGAGACACCCAAGACATGACCAGCACGCTCACCGTCAGCGACAAGCGTCTCGACCACGCAGCCTACCGCGAAGCGCTCGCGGCAGGCGAACCGTGGCTGCACGAGGTCAAGGCCGGACAGACACTTCGCATCGTCGATCTGGAAGGTAACCAGGCCGTCGATACGCTCTTTTACAGTCTCGACAATCCACGGGAGCGCTTCGATCCGCAACGCACCCTGCGCCGCCAGAAGAGCCTCTATCTGACGACGGGTTCGGTGCTGTATTCGAACCTCGGCAATCCGATGCTGACCATCGTCGCCGATACGTGCGGCCGTCACGACACCCTCGGCGGTGCCTGCGCGCAGGAGAGCAACACGGTGCGCTACGCACTCGAGAAGCGCTACATGCATAGCTGCCGCGACAACTTCTTGCGCATGCGCGCACGATGACCGCCTCAACAAGCGAGACATCGGCGCCAACGTCAACTTCTTCATGAACGTGCCGGTGACGGCCGAAGGCGGTCTCACGTTCGAAGACGGCATTTCCGCGCCGGGCAAATATGTCGAACTGCGCGCGGAGATGGATGTGATCGTGCTGATTTCGAACTGCCCGCAACTGAACAATCCGTGCAACGCCTACAACCCGACGCCTGCGGAGCTGATCATCTGGAACTGAAGGAACTGAAGCGCGTTCGCCACTCTGGGTCCATCGCGTCATGCTGGTTCGCTCGGGCCGTCTCTGCACGTGTGCGCGCGATCAGTTGCTCAAGGCTTGCCGCTGAACGACGGTGAACTCGCGGTCGACAGCGAAATCGCCGGCAGCCTCTGGCAGGTGAAAGTCGCAACGGGCGACACGGTTGTGGCAGGCGATGTGCTGCTCGTCATCGAGTCGATGAAGATGGAAATCTCCGTGTGCGCGCCCTGTGCCGGAACTGTGACTGCGGTTCACGTCGCGACCTGGGTCGCTGGTACGCGCGGGGCAGCGCGTCGCGGTCATCCGGCGTCAATGAAGAACATCGATAACATTACTCAACGGACCATCATGTCGTCATTCGATCTGCGTCTCTCGACGCTTCGCCGCGCGTATCGCGAAGGCGCGCTCACGCCGCGCAAGCTCGTCACCGAACTGCGTGCGAAAGCGGCTGCGCTTAATCCCGAGTTCAACCTCTTCAACGGTCTTCTGACGGAAGAGGAACTCGCGCCTTTCCTGACGCGGCTTGAAGAGCACGACGCCGCGAGCCTGCCGCTCTACGGAATTCCGTTCGCGATCAAGGACAATATCGATCTCGCGGGCATCGAAACGACGGCCGCGTGCCCCGCCTTTGCGTACACGCCAAACGAATCGGCGACGCTCGTCGCGCAGCTGATCGCGCTCGGCGCGATCCCGCTCGGCAAGACCAACCTCGACCAGTTTGCGACCGGCCTCAACGGCACACGTTTGCCCTACGGCAAGTGCCGCAGCAGCGTGCATCCCGACTATCCGTCGGGCGGATCGAGCGCGGGTTCGTCGCTGGCCGTCGCGCTCGGCGTCGCCACGTTCGCGCTCGGCACCGATACGGCCGGTTCGGGACGCGTGCCCGCCGCGCTGAACAATCTCGTCGGACTGAAGCCGAGCAAAGGCTTGCTGTCGACGGCTGGAGTCGTGCCTGCGTGCCGCACGCTCGACTGCATCACATTCTTCACGGCGACAGCGGCGGAAGCCAGCGAACTGCTTGCGCTGACCGCCCATGCCGATCCGCGCGACGCGTACAGCCGCACGAATCCGCAATGGAACGACGCACGCGCGTTTGGCACGCCCAGCGTGTTCCGCTTCGGCGTGCCTGCGCAACTCGAATTCGCGGGATGCACGGAAAGCCCCGCGTTGTTCGCGCAGGCGCGCGCGATGCTCGAAGCGGCGGGAGGCGAAGCGGTCGAGATCGATTTCGGGCCGTTCGTCGAAGCGGCCCAACTGCTCTATCAAGGCCCCTGGGTCGCGGAACGCTACAGCGTGACCGGCGAACTGATCACGACGCAACCAGACGCCGTGCTGCCCGTCATTCGTGATGTACTTGCGAAAGCGCCGGGCGCCACTGCCGTCGAACTCTTCCGCGCGCAGTACCGGCTACAGGATTTGAAGGCCGTGTGCGATGCCGTGCTCGACACGCTGGACTTCGTGCTCACGCCGACGTATCCGCGCCCGGTCACGCTCGCAGAACTCGAACGCGATCCGATCGGTCCGAACTCACTGCTCGGCTACTACACGAACTTCATGAACCTGCTCGACTATGCAGCGGTCGCCGTGCCGACGCGCTTCATGAACAACGGGCTGCCGTGGGGCGTCACGGTGTTCGGCCGCGCGTTCACCGATCAGTATCTGCTCGGCGTCGCGGACCTGTTTCAGCGCACGAGCGGCATCAAATGCGTGGGAGCCAATGCCGTTGATGCAGGCCCGCCGGGCGTCGCCAGCCACGATCGCATGTCAGTCGTGGTCTGCGGCGCGCATATGCAAGGCCTGCCGTTGAATCGCGATCTCGTTTCCCGAGGCGCGAAACTCGTGCGTGCGACCCGCACCGCGTCGACGTATCGATTGTGCGCACTGCCCGCCTCCGCAGACGGAAAGCGTCGCCCCGGCATGTGGCGCGCCGAGGAAAACGGCGTCGGCATCGCCGTGGAGGTCTGGGAAATGCCTTCTGCGGAATTCGGCTCGCTTATCGCAAGGGTGCCGTCACCGCTCGCGTTGGGTAAAGTCGAACTGGCGGACGGTTCGTGGCAAACAGGGTTCCTCTGCGAGCCGTATGGAGTGGCATTGGGCGAGGACATTTCGAAATTCGGCGGATGGCGTGCGTGGCTGGCCCAGCCCATAGGTGTCTGATTCATCCGCGCCACGGCATATAGACGTGAGCAATCACATCGAGGTCACAGCCGGGTCGGTCGCTCATGACCACTTGTACGCCACGACGCTTCACTGCCGCTCGATACTTGTCGGTATCAATGTCTCTTAGCGAGGTGCAACGGTCATGCCTTCTGGCATATCGGTTCCGCAGTCCGCTGCAGCGTAGTTGCCTCCGTCGGGCGCTGCCACATTGCCGAGGTGCTCGCGTAAGATGGCCCGATGATGAAATCGAAATACCTCTATCACGGTCACCGCTTTCCGGCTGCAGTCATCAGTTGCGCGGTGCGTTGACATTTTCGCTTTCAACTGAGCCTGCGCGACATTCAAGAGTCGTTGTTCGAACGCGGCGTGGTGGTGAGCCATGAAATCGTGCGACGCTGGTGCGATAAGTTTGGCGCTCGCTTCGCGCATCGCGTCAAGGCCGCGCGTCGCAAGCCCGGCAGCACCTGGCATCTCGATGAGATGTTCGTGACGCTGCGCGGTGAGCCTCATCTGCTGTGGCGAGCGGTTGACGGGCATGGTGCCGAACTCGATATTCTGTTGCAGAAGCGGCGGGACAAAGCCGCTGCGAAACGCTTCTTCAAGCACGTGCTTCGGTCATGCCCCGTGCCGCGCAAGATCGTCACAGATCAATTACGAAGCTATCCGGCCGCGAACGCCGAGATCCCCGAGTTGGCCGGCGTCAAACAAGTGTTCGTCAAGGCTGCTGCATGGGTGAATAACCGGGCTGAGAATAGTCATCAACCTACCCGTGAACGCGAACGGCGCATGCGCGGGTTCCGCGACCCGAAGCGAACGCAAGCTTTTCTGTCGAGCTTCGGTCTGATTCGGCAGCACCTTGCTCTCAAACGGCATCTGTTGCGCGCCTCTCTTTATCGCAAACAACTCGCCGCCCGATTCGCTGCGTGGCATGCATTCACCGAGCTCAGCCAAAATCCGTCGACCGCCTTCTGAGTAATCTACCTCTTTGGCACTGCGCCGTCTCACCACCGCCAAGTTGACAGCGCCCTGCCGATTCCTCGCTGGGCAGTCCCTCTGCAATTGCTTTCCAGAACCTTTGCAGGTTCTGCTTCTGATTGACGCCTGGGCGCCCAATGGAGCCTACCAATGGGCGGACTCCCCGGCGGCATCGCCCGTGTTTCCTTGCCATTTCACCCTCCTTCGATTTCGGGGGTGTTGCGACAACCGGTTGAATCCGCCCAGCAGGCTTTTGTCACTGTGATGCCTTGCCCGATCAGGAGCGTCGGAACCCGGTTGGCAAAGCCGTAGTAGCCGATCGCCTGGCAGAAATTGAACGCCACAACGAGCCTCAGTGCATTTCCACAATAGTCCTTACGCTGACGGACACGTTCTGAATGTCCTAGCCGCGGCGCAGACGGCGGACGTCGGACGATTGCGCGTGCACAAAACGGTCGCCGTTCGCACGGCTCCTCGCCGGGGGAAGGGTTTTACTGACCGGGCGTGAGCACCGGGTAAACGCTGAACTATTTATGCAGAAAAATGCTTGTCCATGTTCGATTAGATGCAATATGATGCATAAAGCCCAATTCGCAGCGGCGCAATTCGAGCGCCTGAGCCGGCACCTCCTCCGATTCGGGCAAGAGGAACAGTGAGGCTTCGGCCATGCTTAATTCGTAGTACGAAACGTGAAATAATTGTCGATCGTCGGACAACGCATGACCAATCGGAGAATCAAATGAGAGCCGGAAGCAGCGGAGCAAAGAGGAATGTCTGGTCTGTCGTCTGTCTGGTGTTTGGCATCGCTTTCGCGGCGTTCGTTACTGGATGCGGTGGGCACGACGACTCGCTGCAAACCACGCAGACTGCACTCCTGAGCTGCGATGACAGCATGAAAACCGCATTCAAACCGGACGCAAACACCACGGTGGTTTTTGTCAAGCAGTTCAAGGCGGGCGATTCGTACGCGCTCGCGAACACGCCGGCGTCGCCCGCTCCGCCGGTTGCGGCGACCGATGTGTGTCTGGTCAAGCTGGTTGTCGGTCCCGGTAACCCGGGGCCTACCGGCGCGCCGTCTACCTCTACCGGTATCGGCATCGAGGTCTGGCTGCCGACGGCTTCGGCATGGAACAGCATCATTCGGGCGACCGGCAGCGGCGGCTGGGCCGGCGGTGCACACTCCGATCCGACCCAGGTCGCAACAAAAGCGCTCTATCTGGCGGCGGTCAACAAGGGATATGTGGTCAGCGCCTCGGATCACGGCCACGTCCTCCTGAATAACGGGTCATTTGCAATGAACCCGGATGGGTCTATCAACACCGTTTTGTGGCAGGACTTCGCTGAGCGGAGCATGCACGAAATGGCGGTGAAGACCAAGGCGCTGGCCAGGGCGTACTACGGTCGCTCGCAGACTTACGCCTATTGGGACGGGTTTTCCACGGGAGGACGTCAGGGCTTCAAGATCGCCCAGAAGTACCCGACGGATTTCGACGGTATCCTCGCCGGTTCGCCGGCTTTCAACTGGAGCAAGTTCATTACCGCAGAGCTCTATCCGCAGATCGCCATGCAACAGGCGCTCGGCGGCCCGGTTTCATCCGCCAAGCTTGCTTTGGTTAGCGGCGCCGCGGTCAAGTCGTGCGATACCGTTGGATTAGGCTATCTGCTCAATCCCATGCAATGCAGATACGACCCAACCAAGGATGCAAACGTACTGTGCGCCGGGACAGCGGGGAATGGGGTCGTCGGAACGAGCAGCAACGCGGCATGCCTAACGGCTGTGGAAGCCCGCCTCGTCAATCAGATCTGGTACGGGCAGACGACCGATGGCAGCGTGCCCGACCCGGCGGTCGATAACGGCAACGCGGCCTCTCTCGCATCTAACCAGCTTTGGTACGGACTGACACGCGGCACGAGCCTTTCGTTGTCGCTTGCAGGCAGCACACCTTTCAGTATCGCGACCGATCAGGTCGCGCTGGAGTTGCAAAACCCTGCCTACGCACAGGGTACCTTCGTCAATGCAACTGGTAATGGCGCGAACAGGTGGAAGCAACTGGGATATAGCGACCTTGCCAATGCCTACGCGCAGGGTGTTGCGCTTCAGGCATCGTTTAGCAACATCAATACCGACGATCCGGATCTCAGCGCGTTCCGGGCAGCCGGCGGCAAGATTCTGACTTATCATGGGCTCGCCGACGACAAGATTTTCCCGGAAGGGTCAATCAACTACTTCGAGCGCGTCACCAACCAGATGGGAGGGGATTCGACCGTGCAGACGTTCTATCGTCTCTTCCTGATTCCGGGTCTCGCACACGACAGTAGTTTTGCAACTAGCGCTTCGATCGACCCGGGTACCAATGCACAGATCAGTACCGCGAAAATTCCGCTGCCACAGCCGGCAGCGGGCCGTGACGAGATGTTCCAGGCGCTGCGTGACTGGGTTGAAAAAGGACGGGCGCCGTCCCAGATCCCGGTGAGTTCGGCCGACAGCAGTGCATCGAGGCCGCTTTGCCTGTTCCCGCAGACGGTGCAATACGTCGGGGGTGCCCTCACGGCATCAACCAGTTACTCCTGTCACTGAAAGCTGGTGAGTGATGGCCACAGACTCTCTGACCAATCCGCGTCAGAGGCACCGTTGTCTTTGCAAGAGGGATCTCGTGGTAGTTGGCTAGGGTGGTGCGCAAGCGCGACATTTTCCGACGGGCAACGCAAACGTCTGGTTTGGGCTTGATCAGGAACAATCGCGGACGGTCGCGCCCTCGCACTGGATTTCGGTAAGCGATGATTTCCGCACACCGAATAAGGAATCGTTCGCAATCGGCGGGCGGGCGTGGCCGCATCGCGACGGTTGAGATCAACCGGCGATGTCTGCGTCAGGGTGGTGAGCATGCGCGTCGGTCAGCGTGCTGACGCGCATTCAGTTTGTCAGTCGGACTGCGCCTTTTCCCGCTGTTGTTGGGCGTAGCGGAACGGCAGCAAATCAGTCACGTCAGCATCCGGTGCGCGCTGCGGCATTTCGGTGAATATGTGCATCAGATAGTCGTATGGATCGACATCACAGGCTCTGCAAGTCAACATCAGCTGTACACGGTAGCGCTTGCCTTCGCACCATCCTCAGTATCACTGAATAACCAGTTTTTTCGAGCTATGGCCATTGCCCGTTCATTCTGCCCATATCGGGCAGGAAATTGAAGTTCATTATCGTTGGCATCCACTGTATGGTCGCCGCGTCAAGGTCCGGGACATCGAGCAGCGCGGCGGCGGTCGCGTAGTTCACATCGAGGCCGACCCGGGTGTAGTGCGAGTAGTAGCGGAGTGGATGCTGGATGCGGCCGTGTGCTCTGCCATGGCGCCTGGTGAACCCAAGGTCACTGTAGCGGCATTGCGCACGCTGCATCAGTTGCTTGCTGATCAGCGTTTGCGAGGAAACTCCCAGGACGGTTCCAACATCGTCCGGAGAAACGCAATGGGCAAGGTTCCAAACGCCGTTCCAGCAGGTCTGCGATCGTTCCAGTTGATACCGCGTCAGATGAACATGACGTTCGACACCCTCGAACTCCAGGGGATGAACTCGGCGCAGCGCGCAAGGGCAATCACCTATCTGGCGAGCCTGCTGATGCAGGCAGCCGGCGTCGCAACGCCAAAGGAGCATAACGATGATGAACGTTGATCGTTTGCCTGAACTCCTTCTTAAACGCAAAGCGGAGGTCTATGTCCGGCAGTCGACGCAGACTCAGGTACAGACGAACCTCGAAAGCCGGCGTCGTCAATACGACCTCGTGGATGAAGCAAAGCGGCGGGGATTTCGCGACATTGAGCTTATCGATGACGATATGGGCCGTTCTGCCAGTGGCGCGGTCGCCCGACCAGGTTTCGAGCGTATCGTGGCTTTACTGTGTGCTGGTGAAGTCGGAGCAGTCCTTTGTATGGATGCCTCACGTCTTGCGCGTAACGGGCGCGACTGGCACCATCTTCTTGAACTGTGCGGGCTTGTCGAGGCGAGGGTAATCGATCTGCATCGCCAGTTCTTGTCGCGCCGGATCGAGCCGCTTCTTGCGGCCGCCTTTATGGCCGCGTGCGCGGGCCGCCGACAGGCCGGCGCGGGTGCGCTCGCGGACCAGGTTGCGCTCGAACTCGGCCAGGGCGCCGAACAGGTGAAACACCAGCCGACCGCCGATCGTCGCGGTGTCAATGTTTTCCTGCAAGCTATGTAATCGGACGCCGGCGACCTCCAACCGCTCGACCAGGTAGATCAGGTCCTTCAACGAACGCCCTAGCCGGTCCAGCCGCCATATCACGACCGTGTCGCCGGAGCGCAACGCGGCGAGCAACGCTGTCAACCCGGTGCGTTCGGCTTTCGCCCCGCTTGCGGTGTCATGAAGACGCGTTCACACCCGGCCTTGGCCAACGCATCGCGTTGCAGATCGAGATGCTGGTCATCCGTTGAGACGCGGGCGTATCCGATCAACATACGATTTCCAGTTTGTCCACCGGAAATTCAGTATAGTCGGACATTGAAAAATGGAAGCTGATACTGGATGCCTTTTATGCCGCTTCCGGAGATCTCCCGGTCACGACTGGTCGGCATCCAACAAACGATCGTTTCCTGGATTAATGGGGGCTTCGTTATAGGCAGGAGTTCGAGCGTCAATTTGTGGCGCTCCCACCATCCTCAACAGCGAGCCAGCATGTCCGTCTCGATTGCCCAGCACAAAGCCGTACCGCTACGCAGCATCACCCATTCTGTTCGCCATGTTCTGCTTCGCGCTCGTAGACGCCCTCGCGAAGTTCGTTGCCCTGCAGTATCCCGCCAACGAGATCACTTTCTTCCGGATGCTGTTTGGTCTGGCGCCCGCGTTCGCGATGTGCATGCGCGGAAGACCATTACGCGAGCGGCTCAGGACCTTGGACATACGGACGCAGACGCTACGCGCGCTCACGTTGCTGGCAGCCCTCGGGCTGTTCTTTGCGGGATTGCCGTACGTGCCGTTAAGCGAGGCTGTTGCCATCGTCTACGCAGAGACGCTTTTTGTCATCGTCCTTGCCCCACTAATTCTCAACGAGGCGCTGCGAGGGCGCGATGCAGCGGCGGCCGCACTCGGTTTTGTCGGCGTGCTCCTGATCGTGCGGCCGAGCAGCGATCAGTCGGCCTGGTACGGTCCGCTGCTACTTATACTGAGCGCGATTTTCGGGGCGTTGTCGATTATTCAGATCAAGCGATTCCGGCCGACGGACGATTCGAGCGCCGCCGTGTTGTACTTCACGATCATCGGCGCACTCGTGAGCGGGATTTCGCTGCTCTTCGCGTGGCGAACACCAACGGCCGGAGCACTGGCGGTGATGGTGCTGCTGGGCATACTGGCCAGCGCCGGTCAGCTGCTGATGACGATGGCGTTCAGGCAGGCCAACGCCAGCGCGCTTGCACCGTATAACTACACGAGCATCGTCTGGGCGACGATCTTCGGTTACGTTGTCTGGGGCGAAACCGTAGGCCTTGTATCGTCGGCAGGAATTGCACTGATAGTCGGAAGCTCGATTTCGGTCGCCATTCGCCGCAAACAAGCCGAAGGACCACTTGTTTGAGCTTGGATCGGCCCGTACAAGCGGCAGGAGGACGGCGTTTTTGGGCGTCCGCTCCAGCTCAATGTAAGCGGCGGCTGCAGGGCCGACCCGAGACGGTCGAGTTGGGCGGTTGACGCCGTACCCTCGCTAGCGCAGCTGTCGAATTCTGAGGTAACACCTTATTGTGCCGCCAGCGGCGGGGCTGCCGATCTGAATTCCGTCAGTTGCAGATAATGTGAGCAAGCGGCGATGGAATGCAAGCACAGTTGCAGATAATCCGAGCACGCGCATTCCGTCAGTTGCAGTTAATCCGAGCAGGAAACTGCGTCGATTTCAAGCACGGCCCGTTTCAAATGCAAGCCGCTACAATTACAGGCCACTGCAATACTGGGCGTATTCAGCAATCTTTAGTAATCTTCAGCGATCACACGTCGCGCGCTCGACCGATTCCTGTCCCAGTTGAGCGAGCGCGCTACATCCCAGCAAGCGCAGCGTGATATGCATCTCCTGCATCATCAACGCCAGTACTTCCTTGACGCCGACCCCGCCGCGCGACGCCAGACCGTAAAGCGGCGCACGTCCGAGCAAGACTCCGCGAGCGCCCAGCGAGACGGCTTTCAACGCGTCGCTGCCGCGCCGCACGCCGCCGTCTACAAAAATGTCGAGACGGTTCTCGGTGGCGTCGGCGGTCGCCGGCAACAGTTCCAGCGGCGCGAACGTGCTGCCCAATTGCCTTCCTCCGTGATTCGACAGCACAATTCCATCCGCTCCATGGGCGAGCGCCAGCAACGCGTCGTCGCGACTCAGGATGCCTTTCACGATCAGCTTGCCGCTCCAGTGCCGCCGGACCCATTCGAGATCCGCCCAGCCGAGCGTCAAGTCCATCTGCCGGCTGAGCATGGCGGCGTGACGTGACAGGTCGGCCCGCTCGCCAACGCTGCGCGCGATGTTCTTCAATTGCGGCGACCCGTGGCGCGCCATTTGCCAGCACCATTGCGGATGGAGGATGCAATCAGCGATGAGCCGGGGCGACAGTCGCAGAGGCAGCGCGAAACCGTTGCGGGTGTCGTGATCGCGTTTGCCATGGACCGGCACATCGACTGTCAGGACGAGCGTGGAAAAACCGGCCGCGCTCGCACGCCGCATCAGGTCCTCGGCGATACCGCGGTCTTGCTGCACATAGAGTTGCATCCACAGGTCACCGTGCGGCGCCGCGGCGCGCACGTCTTCGAGCAGGGAGGTGGAAGCGGTCGACAGCACGAAGGGTAAGCCCGCTTCGCCCGCGGCCTGCGCGAGCAACTCGTCGGCACGTGGCCAGAACAAGCCATTCAAACCGGTCGGTCCAACGATCAACGGGGCGGCCGCCTCACGTCCAAAAAATTCTGTCGCGCTCGAGCACTGCGACACATCGGTTAGCACACGCGGCTTGAAGAGCCATTCGCGGTAAGCCTGCACATTGCGCCGCAAGGCATCGCCGTCTTCGGCGCCGCCGTCGAGATAGTCGAAGGCGAACCGAGGCAGACGTTTCCGGGCGGCGATCCGATAATCAGCGACGCATGAAAGCATGAAGGCTCCGCGGATTTCAAATTTGCTGATGTTGCCCCATTCAATCGCATTACAATCGCGATAACTGCTATTCGATCTTTCCCGAGACCGCGATACGACCATGTCAGAACACGCCAGAAGTACCGGCCGCAAGATCAAGGCGGCCGAACCGGAGACACCGCGCTCGTCGCTATTTGTTGGTTCGACTGCGAAAGCGTTTCAGGTATTGCATGCATTCGACGGTCCGAACCGTCACATGACGCTAGTCGATATCGCGAGGACGTCCGGCCTCGATCGCAGCGCGACACAGCGCCTCGTGCATACGCTGGAAGTGCTCGGTTATCTGTATCGCGTTCCGGACACGCGCAGCTACGGCCTCACGACGAAAGTGCTGCAGTTCTCCTACAACTACGTGCGCGCCAACGAGCTGATCGACAAGGCTTCGCCGTATCTGCTCGACATCAGCCGGCGCCTCGGCGAGACGACCAATCTGCTGGAGCTCGACGGGCACGAGATCGTATTCGTCGCGCGGTTTCCAGGCCAGCATCTGGTGAATATCGACATCGTGGTCGGCGCGCGTTTGCCGGCCATGTTCACCGCAGCCGGCATCGCGATCCTCTCGCGTCTGTCCGACGAACGCGTGCGCGAGATCCTCGCGCAAACGCGCCTCGATCCGCTCACGCACTACACCGAAACCGATCCCGACAAACTGCTCGAGCGGGTGCGCAAAGTCGCCCGGCGCGGCTACGCGGTGATCGAAAACGAAACCGTGCTCGGCGATATTTCCGTTGCCGCGCCGGTGACGGATCACGGTGGCATGGGCGTTGCCGCAATCAATATCTCGGTGCCGACGTCGCGCTGGTCGCGTGAGAAAGTGGAGGCCGAGCTCGCGCAGCACGTGCAGGTGGCCGCGACGTCGATTTCGAAGTCGCGGCTCTCCGGCTATCAGCGCTGAGCGCTTATTCAGCGCTTAGCGCCGGCGCTCGAATGCGTCGAGCTGTTTTTCCAGTTCGACCCGCAGGTTCGCGGACAAGTCGGGCGCCGCTTGAACCAGCGGCGCGAGCATCGTCGGCGCATGCACGCCGATCAGATCCATCACTGATTTCATCGGACCCGGATTGGTTTCGGCAAACGCCATGTTCATCAATGGAATCAGCGAACGGTGCAAGGCTAGCGACTCCTGTGTCTTGCCCTCGGCGGCGAGCCGGTAGATGGCTTGCCACGCGCTAGGCAGCAGGCTTGCGGTCACCACGATACCGCCGCGTGCGCCGGCTGCCACATGCAGCGGAAACAGTGTGTCTTCGCCGCTCAATACGGAGAACGATTCATCGACGCCGGCGACGGTGCGCAGGAAGTGCCACATATCCGTATTGCACGCCTTCATGCCGATGATCCGCTCGTGCTTCGACAGTTCGTGCAGCACTTCAGGCGCGATCGAAATGCGTGTGCGATACGGGATCTCGTAGATCAGGATCGGCAGCGGCGATTCGTCGGCATAGCGCAGAAAGTAATCGCGAATGCCGCCCTGGGTCGGATTCGTGTAATAGGGCGTCAGCACCAGCAAGCCGTCTGCGCCAGCCGCGGCGAATTCTTTGCCGGCCTGCATCGCGTCGTGATATCCCGGGTCGAGTACACCCGCGATCACCGGAATGC
Organism: Paraburkholderia sp. BL6665CI2N2; assembly: GCF_004366535.1. Lineage (NCBI taxonomy): Bacteria > Pseudomonadati > Pseudomonadota > Betaproteobacteria > Burkholderiales > Burkholderiaceae > Paraburkholderia > Paraburkholderia sp. BL6665CI2N2. The sequence goes on along the minus strand of NZ_SORC01000003.1, from coordinate 73,177 downwards.
GTCCCGCCGCTTCTTCGGCGGCAATGCCCGCCATGCGGATACGTTCGGCACGCGCTAGCGCGCCGTATTCGCCCGTGCCGCCGAGCGGCACGATACCGTCCACGCCCTGCTTGAGCAGATAACGCAACAAGGTGCGGGCAGCAGCGCTGTCGATGGTGTCGTCGGCGTTGACTGGTGTCGGAATAGCCGGCAGGACGCCGCGCAATTGTTGTGCTGAAAGCATAAGAAGTCTCTGTGAATGAGGTTCAGGCAGCGAGGCTGCGGCGGCGCAAACGGTCCGCGACCCAGATGAGCGCGGCGATAAATATAAAGAGGCAAGTCGAGACTGCAGCAATCACCGGTGAGATCTGCATCGTGATCTCGTCCCAGAACTGTTTGGGCAAGGTTGTGCTCAGGCCGCCGGAGGTGAAAAGGGCGATGGTCAGTTCATCGAACGAGGTGGCGAACGCGAACAGGAACGACGACATCAAACCCGCGCCCAGAATCGGAAACGTGACGCGGCGCAAGGTGGCCAACGGACGCGCGCCCAGGCTCTGGGCGGCGAGATCGAGGCGGGTGTCGTAGTTGCGCAGCACGGCCATCATCGTGATCACGACGTAGGGCACCGCGACCGTAGTGTGAGCAAGCACGAGGCCGAGTGCCGAGCCGACCAGTCCGATCTTCGCGAAGAAATAGAAGATGCCGACCGCGATGATCATCCGCGGGACGACGATCGGCGACAGCACGAACGCCAGCATGGCCGCCTTGCCGCGCATGCCGCCGCGCACCAGCAGGAAGGCGGCGGGCGTGCCGATCAGCATCGACAGCAAACCGGTGCCAACGCCCACCAGCATCGAACGCGTGATGGCCTGCATCCACAGCGGCGAATCGGTGATCTGCCGATACCATTGCAGCGAAAATCCGTGCGGTGGCCACGCCAGCCCGGAAGCCGAATCGAATGACAGCGGGATCATCAGGAACGCGGGGGCGCTGAGAAACACCAGCAGCAGAAACACGATCACGCGCAGCGTCCGGCTTTCGCCGCCGCCGGACACGTTGTGTTTGCGGCCCTTGCGCGAGCGCGGCAGGACGGCGAGCAACGCATCCGTCGCGTTGCCGAGCGCGGTCAGAATCAGGTCGCCGAGCTTGCGGCTCCAGCCGTTCGCACGCGAGCCTTTCGCGGTCGCGCTTTCGCCCGCCATGGTCGAGAGGCCGACCATGCGGTCGTACACCAGGAAGACGACCAGCACGACCGCGAGCAGCAACACCGAAATCGCGCCGGCAAAACCCCAGTTCAACGCCTGCATCACCTGATCGATGATCAGTTGCGTGATCATCGTCTGGTGACGGCCACCAAGCAGCGTGGGCGTGATGAAGAAGCCGATCGCCGTGACGAACACCATCAACGCGCCGGCCGCGACGCCCGGCAACGACAGCGGGAAATACACTTTCCAGAACACGGTGCCGGGCCGCGCGCCGAGCGTGGCCGCCGCGCTCGGCAGCCGGCGGTCGATGTTCTCCATGACCGACAGCATGGTTAGCACCGCGAGCGGCATCAGCGCATGCACCATGCCGACGATCACGCTCGCGAAGTGATAGAGCAGGCTCAACGGCTCGTCAATGATGCCGAGCTTAAGCAGGAGTTGATTGATAACGCCGTTGCGCCCGAGCAGCACGACCCACGCAAACGTACGCACGAGGAAGCTGGTCCAGAACGACAGCAACACCCAGAACAGCAGGCGGTTCTTGCGTTCACGCGTCGCCGACGAAATCAGATACGCGATCGGATAGCCGGCGAGCACCGAGAAGAACGTGGTCCATAACGACACCTTCAGCGTGATCAGCAGCACCTCGACATACACGGACGACGCGAACAGCCGCTTGTATTCGATCAGCGTGAAGCCCGTGTCGTTGTGAATGCTCAGCAGCAGTAGTTGGCCGACCGGATAGACCAGCATCACGAGCAGCAGCACCACGAGCGGTGCGCCTTTCGCGCCGGGCCGCAGCCACGCGCGCCAGGCAGCCCGGCGCGGTGCGGGCCGGATGGGTTGCGCCGGTCCTGCAGGTTGCGAAGGGCGGGCGCTCAGGGCGGAATGATTCATCGCTTACCCCGCAATCGCAACAGCGTCGCTGGCAAGCCACGACAGACCGAGCGTCTGTCCAACTTCGTACTGACTGCCGAAACGGTTAGTGGGGAAAGCGGCGACGAGCGGCGCGGCATCGGCGGTATGCGGCTGAAGATAGAGCTTCGTCATGCTGCCCGTCACCATGATGTCGGTGAGTTTCGCCGACAGGCTGCCGCCACTGCCCGTGCCCAGGTTCGCCCCTTCATGCACGCGGAGGTTTTGCGGACGCAGCATCAGCTTGACCGGCTTGCCGTTGCCGATCACCGGGTCGTAGGCCATCGCCTCGCCTTTCGCGACGCCTTGCAGGCTAATCTGCACCTGATCGCCGACACGGCCCGTGACGATCGCGTCGAGCAGATTCGATTCACCGAGAAAGTCGGCGACAAACACGCTGTTGGGCCGGAAATACAGGTCGGCCGGCGTGCCGAGTTGCGCGATCGAACCCGCGTTCATCAGACAGATGCGGTCCGACATGGTCATCGCCTCTTCCTGATCGTGCGTCACGTAGACGATCGTCGTGCCGAGTTCGCGATGGATGCGCTTGATTTCGAGCTGCATGTGATCGCGCAGCTTCTTGTCGAGCGCGCCGAGCGGTTCGTCCATCAGAATGATCGAGGGCCGGTAGACCATGCAGCGCGCGAGCGCGATCCGCTGCTGCTGTCCACCGGAAAGCTCGCGCGGGTAGCGCTGCGCCACGTGGGGCAGATGCACCATCTCCAGCGCCTGCATCACCTTATCCTGCGTGGCCTTCGCATCGGTCTTGCGCATCTGCAGCGGAAACGCAATGTTCTGCGCGACCGTCATATGCGGAAACAGCGCATAGTTCTGAAACACCATGCCGATGTCGCGTTCATACGGCGCGCCATACGTCACGTCCACGCCGTTGATGCGAATCTGTCCTTCGTCGGGCAACGCGAGGCCTGCGATCAGGCTGAGCAGGGTGGTCTTGCCGGAGCCGCTCGGCCCGAGCAAGGTCAGAAATTCGCCTTCGGCGACGGCGAGACTGGTCGGCGCGAGCGCGACGAAATCGCCGTAGCGTTTGCTGAGTCCCGTGATCTGGAGATTCGATGCAGGCATGGAAGCGGCCTCCGTGAAAGGGTAACAGGGCGCAGCAATGCGCTTACGTCAGGATCCAGCGATTGAACCGTTCGAGCGCGACGCTCTGGTTTTCCTGCCAGTACTTCGCATCGATATGCAGACCGTTGGTCATGTTCTGCGGATACGTGGGGCAGTTTTTCGCGATCTCCGGCTTGACGAAGTTAAATGCTTCGGGTTGCGTAAGACCTGCCGGGAAATACTCGACCAGCGCGGCCTGGCGTTTCGGATCGGCGGCGAATTTGATGAATTCGCGGCACGCATTGGCGTTCGGCGTGCCCTTCAGAATCGACCAGTTGTCGACACCCCAGATGTTCTGGTTCCAGACAATGCCGACCGGCGCGCCGTTGGCGATCGCCGATTGCGCGCGCGACACCCACGTGCTGATCATGTCCACTTCGCCGGAACCCAGCATCTGTTCGACCTGGGCACCCGTGGTCCACCATACGTCGACATGCTTTGCGATTTTGGAGAGACTCGTGAAGCCACGGTCCAGATTGCACGGATAGACCTGACTGGTCGGCACGCCGTCGGCCATCAAGGCCTGCTCCATTGTGTCGAACGGATACTTGCGCAGTCCGCGGCGGCCCGGAAAGTCTTTCACGTTCCACATGTCAGCCCATGAACTCGGCGCCTTGCGGCCCTTGAACGCGTCGGTGCGGTAGGCGAGCACGGTAGTGTAGACGTTGGTGCCCACGCCGTACGGCGACATGTATTGTTTTGGAATCTTCGCGACCACCGGATCGGATTCCAGCCCGTGTTTTTCGAGGTATTCCTTGCCGCCGCCAGTCAGCAGAAGAATCGCCGGCTGGCTGATCTTCGCCATGTCCCAGGTGTAGCTGCCGGTGTCGACCATGCTCTTGATCAGCGCAGTCGGCTCGGCGTTCGCCTGCACACCGACAACCTCAATACCGGTTTTCTCAGTGAACGGGCGGTAGAACACTGCGCCGTATGCCTTCGTGTAAATGCCCCCGTCGTCGCGAATCACGATCCGTTTGTTCGCCGCGCGCGACGGTGTCCAGACAAACGGAAAGGCGACCGCCGCCGTGCCCGCCAGTGCCGCCTTGATGGCCGTGCGGCGGCCGGGTTGTTGAATCTGATCGCGTGTGGGCTGCTTTTTCATGACGACTCCAGGGAAAGTGGCAAGCGTGGATTGCGAAGGGTCAGGCCGCGCGAGCGGCGCAGTGGGGCACAGGGCTGGGCGTCATGGCAGCAGACGGCCGGGATTGAACAACTGGTGCGGATCGAGCGCCTGCTTCACCGCACGCATCAAGGTCAGTTCGACAGCGGATTTATAGTGGGCCATCTCACTGAGTCCGGCCTGACCGACGCCGTGTTCGGCGCTGAACGTGCCATGCAATCTGTGCGCGACGTCGTTGACGCAGCGGCGCATCGCGGTCGCCATTGCCGCGGAGTCCGGCAGTTCGCGCCACACGTCGAAGGTGAAGAACGGAATGAAATGCGCGTTGCCGTCACCGAGGTGGGCGACGACCAGAATGTCGAGACCGGGAACGATCGCATGCACCGCGCGCGTGGCCTGCTCGATGAAGGCGGGCACTGCAGAAACGGGTACCGCGCAATCGGTGGTCAGGCCCACGCCGCCTTTCTTGTTCGCCTCGGACACGCTGTGGCGTATCTCCCAGAGCGCGGCGCGCTGCATGTTGTTGCTCGCAACGATGGCGTCGACGACGAGGCCGGCGTCCGCCGCCTGTTCGAGCGTGTTCTGCAACAGTTCCGTCATTTCTTCGCCGCCGCGCGTGTCGGCGAGTTCGACCAGCACGTGCCAGTCGTGCAGTTCGCTCAGCGGATTGCGTCGCCCGGGTACATGTTCGGTCACGAGTTCGAGCTGGCGGCGGTTGATCATCTCAAATGCGCTGAGCCGCGAACCGCAGGCGCTTTGAAACATCCCGAGAATGCGCAGCGCAGCGGATGGATCGACGGGCGCGAACCATGCGAGCGCGTGATGCGTGGGCAGCGGATGCAGCTTCAACGTGGCCGCCGTGATGATGCCGAGCGTGCCTTCCGTGCCGATGAACAGGTGTTTCAGATCGAGGCCGGTGTTGTCTTTGCGCAGTGCGCGCAGGCCATTCCAGATCGTGCCGTCGGCGAGCACCACTTCGAGGCCGAGGACGTTGTCGCGTGTATTGCCGTAGCGCAGCACACCAGTGCCGCCCGCATTAGTCGACAGATTGCCGCCGATCTGGCATGAGCCTTCGGCGCCGAGGCTCACCGGGTAGAGGCGTTGTTCGGCAGCGGCGGCATCCTGCACGGTCTTCAGCACGCAACCGGCTTCGACTTCCATTGAACCGTTGGCTGCGTCGATCGAGCGGATCCGCCGCATCCTCGACAGGTTGACAATGACCGGCCGGGCGCCTTCGCTCGCGGGCACCGCGCCGCCGCACAGGCTGGTGTTGCCGCCCTGCGGCAGGACCGGCACGCCGTGCGCCGCACACAGGCGAACCACTGCGGACACCTGCGCCGCCGTGGACGGCAGCGCGACACAAAGCGCCAGCGCTTTGTAACGGCCGCGCCAGTCTTCGGTGAACCCGGCGAGATCGGCGTCGGCGCTCAGGATCGCATCGGCTCCGAGTTCGGTTTCTAGAAGGGCTAACAAGGGCGCAACAGAGTTCATTACCGGGTTCCTTGATCGAGCTGCGGCTTCGACGCGTTTGGCTTCGATGAGAGCGGATGGGCTCAGCGCTGCCTGAGAAAAAGCATAGGAGTAAAAAAATCGCATTGAAATGCAAGTAATCGCATAGCGATTGAAATGCGCGTTTTTCCTGGCGTGGATGGCGCGGACTCACGCGCAGTCAATGCAGTAGCGGCGGTAAGGCGCGGCTCGGCAGGGCAACGGCTGTCTGCGCACCCTGCTGGTCCAGGGCGCACGCCCAGCGATTGCCGTTGCGCCCCGACGTGACGACCGGTTCTCGCAGTGATTGTCCGGTTGCAGGCCCGCGTCGGCTTGAAGAAGATACTCGTCACCGTCGCAACAAACACGCCCGTTTTCTCTTGCGAAGGACGAGAACCTCCATCGATCCCACGGGGGCGTTGATGCAGACAGCTTAATTGCGTTCTATGGTGAGCGACGACAGCGGCTTGTCGAGCTGCACGATTTACCACGAGGAGAGCCGCCCGGCTTCCTTGCGGTAGTTCTCGAAGGTGGTCTCCGTGTCAACGACGCGCAACGACGCGTGCGAGGCACGCGCGGATCGCGCTGAGATCATCGGTCCTGGCGATCTGCGTGCGCCTGTTTCGCGGGTGACGCCGTTGCGACCGTCGAGCCCGGGCGGCAGTTCGAGCGAACTGAGCGGGGCGCGGGGCGATCAGAGCCGTGGTCATGATCAGGGCGCGGCCGGTCGAGTTTCCGGCGGCGCGCGACGATCGGCGCATCGGTGTGGCTGAATTTTTTGACCGCCTGAAGGCCGAATTCCCGAAGACGCGCGAGTTGTACCGTGAGGTCTGCGCGCTGCAGTTCTTCCGTCACGGCATCACGCTGACCGCGAACCGGCTGTATCAGCTCGTAAAGCGCGGCAGCATGAGTACGCCGACGCAGGTGCTTGGCGAATTCTGGGCGGAGCTTCGGGAAAAGAGCCCTTGCGCATCGATCATCCTGACCTGGCCGCCGACCTCGGTGCGGCCGCCGGCGAACTGGTCGCGACGCTCTGGACGCGCGCCACGGCCTCGGCACAGGCGGAGCTCGACGCGCTGCGGGCGGAAGTGGAGGGCCGGCGTACCGAGGCGAAGCAACGCATCACTGCGGCCCATGTTGAGCTGGAACGCACCGGGACCGCGCTCGAGCAGCGCACCGCCGCGTTGCTGGCCGCGCAGGTCGAGGTTCGGGAGCTCGACAAGGCGCAGGCTGAAAGTCACGCGCAGCGACAGGCGTTGGAGGCGGAACTTGGGCGTATCAGCGCGGCGCTGGCTGCGCGCGATCACGAACTCGTGGAAGTGAGGGAAGACTTTTCGCGGGATCTGGAAAAGGGGTAATCGTCCAAATCGTGCGAAATCTGGCGGTAGTCGCGCGGAGCGCCGCTCGCACCGAGGATCGCCGGCTTTCGGGCTTTCGCATAATAAGCGTCTCCGCAAGCCGTTGATCAATATGGATTTTTAGATGCAGACCGCCAGAATTTGCACGAAAAGTACGACAACCCCACATCGGTTCGTCCGCCAAGCCGGGTTATCGCGACTTCGCTGTGGCGGCCGCATGACGCACGAATCGTGCGATTCACGATCGCGTGTCGTTCGACGTCAATCCAACCTCGAGGGCGCAGCTCGAACGGCTTGTTCGTGATGGGCACATCGTAAGCCTCCTTCGCGCCGATGCGCGCCTGCACCAGGCGGGCTGCAACGGGTGTATCACCATGGGACAGGCGCCAGCCACGAAAGGGATACCGCTACGCATGGTGCCGCGCAACTTTCCGGGTCGCTCCGGAACTCGCGAGGACCAGGTGTGTCCGGTCAGCCCGGAGACAGCTACCGTCTCGGCTCTCAGCGGCATGATCACCGATCCACGCACGCTCGACATGCCGTATCCGGAGATTGCCGACCCTGACAACCCGCCCGTCAACCGGGACATGTTCCTGCCTCCTTTGCCTTACGAGCGCGCTCGACGAGAACTTCGACATCGCCCGGATCGACGCCGGCGGCTGACCGGACGGAAAAGACGATCGATTTTCGCCTCAGCGCTAGGCGCGATGTGGCGGCAGCAAAGGCATTCTTCGCGAAGGCGATCGGAACTCAGGGGCGCGCTCCTGGAACGATCACGCTGGACGGCTACGCGCGCATCTCATCGGGCGGTCCGCGAGATGAAGACTGACGGGTCGCTACCCAGGCGAACGAAATTGCGATCCTCGAAGTACCTGAACAACCGGATCGAACAGGATTACCGTCACATCAAATCGCGGGTGAACGTGATGCTCGGGTTCAAGCGGTTCCGGAACGCGGTCGTGACCCTCTCTGGCATCGAGCTGATGCATCGCATTCGCAAAGGCGAGTTTGATCTCACCGGCGTGCACCTCAAAGATACCGCTTCGCCCTCGATCTGGACGGCGGTTCTTTCAGCTCGTTGAGATCCCTGAAAAATGGGCGATTTCTCGCCCACCTGCCGAATTATCACCACAACCGGGTCAAGCACTGCCGATTGCATTCGGCAGTGGTCGGCTGAAGAGTCATTCGCTTGCACCTGCGCTCAGACATTCGGGTGTCGGTCGATCGCGCGCACTTGTCGCTGTTCCAGCCGTAACTTTTCGATACAACTCCCTACGGTCTTGCGCGCCAATGTCGAACAAAGACCTTTCCTCTTCTCTCTAACTGATAGGAGGTGAGAGTCACGGTCAGACTGTTCGCGCTATTGGCTCTCGGGGCGGGCCTCGCGGGCCGCGGCGCCGGCTTTTTGAGCTGCCCGCAAGATTACCCGGCTTTGCTGGGTGATCCGTGTCGGCCTTGTGTCTGCTCGGAGGTTTGATCAATCCCGTGTCAAGGACCCGTCCCGCTTTGATGCTGCGCTTGCAGCATCCCGGCCGGAACAGGTGTCGAAACGCACGTATTGAGCGCCTCCAATATTGGACCATGGAGAGGACAATGACTATGATCAGATGGACGCTGACGGTTGGCCTGGTATGCGGATGCGGCCTGGCCGGTACGGGCAATGCGGAAACAAACAACCGGGCTTTAAAGCTGTTGCAGTTGCAAACCTTAAATCGTATAGCATCGGATAGCGCGCCGACGAAGAAGAACGCTTCGGGCGACAACAGTGCGCGCCAGGATCGTGGGGCGGACCGTCCAGGGGTCCAACCGCAGCCAGACAATCGAGGCGCTCCCGGCAACGTGCCGGCGCGAAGGCCGTAACTTTCGTTGGTGTTACTTCAGAATGGCCATGCGTGGCACCGTCGCCCCCCACAACCGTGTGCAGGTTCGCGGGACCATTTCGGGAATGGATCGGCCGGGTCCAGCGTTTGCTGCTGGTAGCGCATTCTGCCCATGCTCGCCGAGGTTGGCATTCGTCGCCAAGCCGACGGGTGAGGTGGCATGGAGGCAAGCGCCATAGCGCAGCGGACAGCCAGTAGCTGCACAGTCACCGGGACCATCACGCGTAGTAACACCGGTCAGCTTATGCAAGGACCTATCCTTGTACCATCCGCGGATGTTCATCCAGTGACGGGGCTTTGCTGCCAGGAATGTACGTTACGGATGCTGTGCGTTTTCGCATAGATCATTGATGCTTCCATCGTTAAATCTTATGGAAAACTGAAGCACGACACTTACCACCTGGGAAAACGATAAGGACCGCTGTTTAACGAAATGCCTAAGCTATAGCAGCGTCCATTATTTCTTCCGGCACGCGCTTGAGGTAGGTCCATTCCGACGACGATGACGGGAGGTGTACGATGCCGAGATGCATGTGGACGAATGCATTGGCGACTTCTGCGGCTATCGCGATTGCAGGTTGTGGTGGTGGGGATCATCTCAACACTAGCGGACCGCATTATGTATCGGACATCGCCGTCCCAAACGTCACGGCAGGCGTCAACTTCTCATTCGATATTGGCGTAGTTTCGGGCAGCCGATACTATTTCACCGACAGGAATAACGCGTCTCTGGATCAAATCGACATACCCTCGAAGAGCTTCCTCAAGGCCATCCAAGGAAGCGGCCCTCTCGCGTTTACGGGGCTTGGTCCCGGGCCGAATTCGCAGGCCGGTCCGGACGGCGCGACCCCTGTCGGCAACCTCATCTACGCGGGCGACGTGAACTCCGTGAAGGTGGTCGATCCCGCTGCTGGCGTGGTGACAGGCAAAATCACGGTTAGCACGACGGGCGTGCGCGCGGATGAAGGTTGTCTTGATCCCACGCACGGCATCTTTATGATCTCGAGCCCGGAAGAGACGCCCCCGTTCGCCACATTCGTCAACACGGCCACGCAGACCGTCGTCGCCAAAGTGACGTTCACCGACAGCACAGGCAAGCCCACCGCGGGTCTCGAAGCCTGCCGGTACGATGCCGCCAGCGACAACTTCTATGTGAACGTCGACGGAAGCACGGCGAATCCCCATGGCGAACTGGTGAAATTACCCGGGGCGTCCATTCGCGCGATACCGAGCGGTGGCACGCAGAACTACACGACCCTGGCGGGCGTCGCGATGTACTCCGAAGGCAATTGTGATCCTACTGGGCTGGCACTCGGACCCGGAAACGATATCGCGGTTGGGTGCAGGGAAGGGACGACCGGCGCGCCCTTGCTCATGCAGATTCTTGACCGTTCGAGCGGCGCGCTTCTGGCGTCCCTGAACGCAGGCGGCGGCGATCAACTCGAATATGATTCGCCCACCAATCGCTACTACAATGCGGCGAGCCGGTGGACGTCTTCTGGCAGTGCGTCGACGAACGGCGCCTGCTCGGCGGCATCTCCATGCACGCCTGTGTTGACTATCGTCGACGCCGGCAACCGCAGTGTCGTCACCCGCCTGAACACGGGCAATAACGCGCATTCGGTTGCGATCGACCCGGCGACCGGGCTCATCTTCGTTCCATACTCTTCCGCGACATCGCCGGCGGGGTGTCCGAGTTGCGCGGCAAACGGGTTCGTCAACGGCGGGGTGTCGGTATTCGCTGCTAACTGAGGCGCGGCGCAACTTGAGGCTTCACTTGCGTGACATCTTGAGGTGGCGCTGTCACGTTGTTGACTCCATGACGAGATATCGGCAAGGACAGTCGTGTCTCAGAACACGGTGGACGGAGCTTGGGCAATGCCGGTGAAGAGACGCCACGCTTCAAATCGCGCGGCGAGCTGTTTGCGATAGAGCGAGGCCCGTAGCAGATGACGCTTGAGCGCGAAGTGCTGGCGGATCGGACCGAAGCATGACAGGAATGACTGCGTGCGTTCTGGCAAGCGAAGACCTCGCATCCGGCGCTCGCGTTCACGCGTGGGTTGATGGCTTCTATGAGCAGAAAGTTGTCAAGGCCATTTGCGAACTGGCTTACAAAGGATGGGTCAAGTCTCTTTATCCTCGCTGCAAAGCGGTGACGTGCTGGCGTATGGCGGCAAGCATCAACTCAATACCTGAGAGAGTGATCGCTGCGATCCTGAAACGCTTGAAGCCGAGCATGACTTTCGTCCGGGACTTGATGTTGCGGTGGTCCTGCTCGACCAGATTATTGAGATATTTCGAGGATCGGACCTTCGTGTCCTCAGGCAGCAAGCCATCGGCCTTCATCTCGCGCAGGGCGCGGTGCGAGGCGGCATAGCCATCGAGCGTGATGCTCTTCGGCGGCTGGCCTTGATGTTTGATTGCCTTCCTGAAAAAGGCTTGTGCCGCCTTCACGTCGCGCCTGGCGCTGAGCATGAAGTCTACCGTCTGGCCCACCCGATCCACCGCTCGATAAAGATAGACCCACTTGCCGCGCAGCTCGAGATAGGTCTCGTCGACACGCCACGACTGGCTGGTAGGCCTGCTAAAGCGGTTCCACCGTTTGACGAACTCCGACGCAAAGCGCCGCACCCAGCGCAGGTCGTCGTGCGCGCCAGCGACAGGCCCCGTTCTGCCCTCATTTCGACGAGATCGCGCAGGCTGAGCTTGTAGCGGAGGTACCAGCGAACACACAGAATGATCACATCGCGGTCAAAGTGACGGCCTGCGAACAGTTCATCCAGGCTCTTCAGCTTGCTCATCGTCGGTTCTCAATTCGTTCAGCCCGACACCTTAACCGATTTGACCTCGCGCTATTTGCACCAGAATCGGCGAGGGCCGGGCATATCGGCTGACTGACCTAGAAAGCCGTGAGCCATGTGCGTCAAAGCTTGCATGCCCCGTACCCGTACCCCGCCTTCCGTAATCCCGGATGCGACTCTAGTTCGGCGTGTTATCGAAAACCCTGGCGAAATATCCGCTTTTTACCGGCGCAATACTGGTATGATGACATCATGACGGCATAAGTGATGACTACAAGACCCGCCGTCCGCTGGTTTGTTTGCTTCGCCCAGACGTCCAACCAGGAGACAAAAGATGAACCGTCCGACACGTTGGGCCGCAATTGTCGCGGCCTCGCTGAGCTTGTTCGCTGCAACAGGCGCCGCCCAGGCGGCCAACCTGATCGCCATCATCACCCCTTCGCATGACAATCCCTTCTTCAAGGCAGAAGCCGACACCGCCAATGCGCGGGCGAAGTCGCTTGGCTATGACACCATCGTTCTGGTTCACGACGACGATGCGAGCAAGCAATCAAATCTCGTCGACACCGCCATCGCACGCGGCGCGAAGGCAATCATTCTCGACAACGCCGGCTCCGAGGCATCGATCGCCGCCGTACGCAAGGCGAGGGACGCCGGCATTCCGTCGTTCCTGATCGACCGCGAAATCAACGCGACGGGTATCGCCGTGTCGCAGATCGTTTCCAATAACTATCAGGGCGCACAGCTTGGCGGCCGCGCGTTCGTCAAGGCGCTCGGTGAAAAGGGCAACTACGTCGAACTGGTGGGACGTGAAGCCGATATCAACGCGGGCATCCGGTCGAAGGGCTATCACGACGTGATCGACCAGTTTCCGGGCATGAAGATGGTCGAGCGGCAATCGGCCAACTGGAGTCAGACGGAGGCGTATCGGGTAATGGAGACGATCCTGCAGAGCCACCCCGATATCAAAGGCGTGATTGCCGGCAACGACACCATGGCGATGGGTGCATCGGCCGCGTTGAAGGCCGCCAAACGCAGCGATGTCATCGTGGTGGGTTTTGACGGCAGCAACGACGTGCGCGATGCGATTGTGCGTAACGACATCCGCGCGACAGTGCTGCAACCCGCTGCGCTTGCGGCGACGCAAGCCATCGAACAGGCCGACAAGTATCTGAAGACCGGTTCGACCGGCAAGCCCGAAAAGCAGCTGATCAACTGCTCGCTGATCACGAAGGCGAACGCCGGCAAGCTCGACATGTTCGCGCTGCGCTAGAGCTGTGTGCCCGGGGACGCGCGGTCCCCGGTTCCTCATCCGCTGTTGATGGAGGTAATACATGAGAGCTTTGGTTTATGCGGCCGTGGTGCTGGTCGCGAGTGTCGCGCTGGCCGGCTGCAAACTCGTCAAGAACGACGCGCAAGCGTCGAAAGGCTCGCGCGATGCGTATTCGTCGACGAACTATGACCCGAACGCGATGGTCGCGTCGATGTGGAGCAGCAAGGTCGTGCCCGACGTCGAAAAGCGTGCAACCGACATCGGCGTGCTGCTCGACGCGATCAAGGCCGATCCCGACGCAGCAGGCAAGAAATACGGCTATCGCGGCAAGGACGAAAGTGCGCCGTGGATTTTCCCGACCCGGCTGCACGGCAAGATAGTGTCGGTCGATACCGAATCGAGCCAGGGCACGATCGGCATCGATACGAAGGGCGACGGCATCGCCGACGTGATCGTCGATATCGGACCCACCGTGCTCGGCACAACCTTGCGCGACTCGCTGGATTTCATCTCATTCGCGGATTTTCGCAATCAGATCGAATACGCCCGCTTCGGCACAGCCCTCAACGCCTACGCGGCCACCCATGTGATGAAGCCGTTGCCGCGCAAAGACCTGAAAGGTCAAATGGTGAGCGTGACGGGCGCGTTCTCATACGACAGTTCGAGCGAGCAGCCGGAAGTGGTGCCGCTCGCCGCTGCCCTCGGAGCGAAGTGATGAATGCACCGTCGCTTGATGACGACGTGATTCTCCACGTCGAAGCAGTCACCAAGGTTTACCCCGGCACTGTCGCGTTGAAGGAAGTCAACTTCGGTGTGCGACGCGGCGCGGTCAACGTGCTGGTCGGCGAAAACGGCGCGGGCAAGTCCACGCTGATGAAGATCATTGCGGGGGCCGAACAGCCAAGCACGGGGCGCCTGATACTCGACGGCACGCCGATCGAACTGGCCAGCAGCGCGCAGGCGCTACGGCATGGCATCGGCATCGTGTTTCAGGAACTGAACCTGTTTCCGAATCTGACGATCGCGGAGAACGTGTTCATCGCGCATGAAATCACACGTGGCGGTATCGATATCGACGCGGATGCGCAGTGCCGCAAGGTGTGCGAACTGCTCAAGCGGCTCGAACTCGACGTGAGTCCCGACACGCTCGTCGAAGACTTGCGGATCGGCCAGCAGCAACTGGTGGAAATCGCCAAGGCGCTGGCGCACGACGCGCGCATCCTGATTCTCGACGAGCCGACTTCGGCGCTCAGCGCGGCGGAAGTCGACGTGCTGTTTCAGGTGATCGCCGATCTGAAGTCGCAAGGCGTGGCGATTGTCTATATCTCGCACCGGCTCGAAGAACTGATCCGCATCGGCGACTACATTACCGTGTTGCGTGACGGCCGCATCACCGGGCATCAGCCGATGGCGCAGGTGGACGTGTCGTGGATCGTGCGTCAGATGGTGGGCCGTGACACCAAGGATTTCTCGCGTCCGGTCGGCCACGAACGCGGCGGCGAAGTGCTGACGGTGCGTGACGTATCGCTGCCGCGCAAGGGTGCGGGTCTGCTGGTCGATCACGTGTCGCTGTCGCTGCATGCGGGCGAGATCGTCGGCATATACGGTTTGATGGGAGCGGGGCGTTCGGAACTGTTCGAGTGCATTCTGGGCTGCCATCCTCACGCGACGGGCGACATCATGCTCGACGGCAAATCGCTGAACGACAAGCCGATTGCGAAGCGCGTCGCCGCTGGCTTAGCGCTCATTCCGGAAGACCGCAAGGCCGATGCATTGCTGCCGATCCTGTCGATCGGCAGCAACATGACGCTGTCAAGCCTCGCCGACTTCGCGCGCGGCTTTCACATTCAGACGCAACGCGAGCAAGGCTCGATCACGAGCTATATCCGCGATCTCGCAATCAAGGTCGCTGACTGGCGTCTGCCAGTCAGTTCGCTATCGGGCGGCAACCAGCAAAAGGTGATCATCGCGCGCGCGTTGATGACCGCGCCAAAAGTGCTGCTGATGGACGAACCGAGCCGAGGCATCGACGTCGGCGCGAAAGCGGACATTTTCAAGGTGATGCGCGATCTGGCGGTTAAAGGACTCGGCATTCTGTTCGTCACGTCCGATCTCGAAGAGGTGATGGCGCTGTCAGACCGCATTCTGGTGATGTCGAATGGCCGCGTCACGGCTGAGTTCGACGCGGCGGATGCGACGCAGGACGCGCTCGTGGCGGCGTCGGCGATCGGGCATCGGGTCGAGCACTCGCCAGCCGACGAACGCGCTGCCGCCTGACATTTCACTTGCAGCGGCTGCGACCGTTCATGCAACGTTCAGACGCGGCCGTCACACGACTACTGGAGATTTTCCGATGACCACAGCAATCAATCGCGCTGCTCCCGGCGCGAGCTTCAGCGAGGCGCCGCTTTTGTTGTTGCTGAAACTGCGGACGTTTATCGCGCTCTTTGCCGTCGTGATCTTTTTCTCGTTTGCCGCGCACAACTTTCTCAGCATCGAGAACATGCTCATCATGTCGCGGCACGTTGCGCTCAATGCGTTTCTCGCGATCGGCATGACCTTCGTGATCGTGGCGGGCGGGATCGATCTGTCGGTGGGGTCGATTGTCGGGCTGTCGGGCATGGTCGCCGGCGGGCTGATCCTGAACGGCATCCCGGTCGGCAGCAACTACACGCTTTATCTGAGCGTGCCCGAAGTGATCGGCGTGGCGCTATTGTCGGGCGTGGCGGTCGGCGCGTTGAACGGCCTGCTGATTACGCGCCTGAACGTCGCGCCGTTCATCGCGACGCTCGGCACGCTGTATATCGCACGCGGTGCCGCGTTGTTGTCGTCGGGCGGCGAGACCTTCCCGAACCTCACCGGCAATCCGGATTTCGGCACGACAGGCTTTCCGATCCTCGGCAGCGCATCGATTCTCGGTATTCCGCTGACGGTGTGGCTGCTTGCCCTCGTCGGCGTGGTGGCCGCCTATATCGCCGCGCGCACGCCACTCGGCCGGCAAATTTATGCGATCGGCAGCAACGAGCGCGCGGCGCAACTGTCCGGCGTGCGAGTCAATCGCGTGAAGATGTTCGTCTACATGTTTTCGGGTTTCTGCGCGGCGATCGTCGGGCTGATTATTTCATCGGAACTAGTTGCGTCGCACCCGTTGAGCGGCGAGACCTTCGAACTCAACGCGATCGCTGCGGCGGTGTTGGGCGGAACATCGATGTCGGGCGGCCGCGGCAAGATCGGTGGCACGATCATCGGTGCATTCGTGATCGGCATTCTGTCGGACGGACTCGTAATGATGGGTGTCAGTTCGTTCTGGCAGACGGTGATCAAAGGCGTCGTGATCGTCGCGGCGGTGGTGGTCGACCAGATCCAACGCCGCGTTCAGCAGCGCTTTGCATTGCAGAAGCAAGCGGCCACGGGAGCGTGAATGATGACGACATCTATCGCTCAGGAAAAGGTCTTTAGAGGCGGTCTGATCGGCTGCGGGTTTTTCTCGCGCAATCATCTGCATGCGTGGCACGAGATCGACGGCGTTCAGATCGTCGCGCTGTGCGATGCGAACCGCGAGCGGCTCGACGCGACCGGGCGCGAGTTCGGCATCGACCTCCTGTACACCGATGCCGCCGCGATGCTGCGCGACGAACAACTGGATTTCGTCGATATCGCGACCACGGTGGCGAGCCATCGTCCTCTGGTCGAACTGGCTGCGGGCGCGGGCGTCGCGGTCATCTGCCAGAAGCCTTTCGCACCGACGCTGGCAGACGCTCAAGCGATGGTCGCCGCGTGCCGCGACGCTGGCGTGCTGTTGATGGTGCATGAGAATTTTCGCTGGCAGACGGCGATCCAGGCCGTTGGTCGTGCATTGCGAGAGGGTGCGATCGGCACGCCGTTCTGGGGGCGCGTGTCGTTTCGCTCAGCTTTCGACGTGTTCAGCGGCCAACCGTATCTCGCGCAGGGCGAGCGGTTTATCGTCGAAGACCTGGGCATTCATATTCTCGACATCGCGCGGTTTCTGTTCGGCAATGTGGCCCATTTGAGCGCAACGATTTCGCGCGTGAATCCGTCGATTGCCGGAGAGGATGTCGCGACCATCCTGCTGGGCCATGAATCGGGCGCGACGAGCGTGGTGGATTGCAGCTACGCGTCGCGACTTCCAAACGAGCTGTTTCCGCAGACGTCGATCGAAGTAGACGGCGCGAACGGCACGTTGCGTCTCGGCGCAGATTACCGGCTGACCATTCATACGCGCGACGGCACGCTTAACGAAACTGTGGCGCCGGAGTCGTTAAAGTGGGCGTCTGCGCCATGGGAAGCGATACAAGGCAGCGTGCTGAACATCCAGCGGCATTGGATCGCGCGTCTGCGTAACGGCATTGAACCGGCGACGAGCGGACGCGACAACCTGCACACGCTCGCGCTGGTCGAAGCGACCTATCTGTCCGCGCTTGAGAAGCGCACGGTGGCGCTCGATATCGACGCGCTAGCCGGGCGGACTTCGGCGCAAGCAATGAGCACTGCGGCTGCGGTGAACGAATGAACGCCGACCTCGCGCAGATCTACTACGGCACACGTCAGGAAGAATCGCGCGGGCGAACGCTGAGCGCGGGCGCGTGGTCGGCCGTGCTGATCGATGGCGCATTGCGCGATGTGCGCTTTGAGGGCGTCGAAGTGATCCGGGCGATTGCCTATGTGGTGCGTGATCGCGACTGGGGCACGTGTCGTCCTGCGATGTCCGGTATTGAAATCGACGAACACGCCGGCGGGTTCCGTGTTGCGTACGCCGCTGAAATCGCGAATCCGGATGGGCATCGCTTGACTTACTCAGTCGAAATCGAAGCGACGAATAACGATGGACTCACCTTCCGTTCACGCGCCAGCGCACAGACTGCATTTCTGACGGCGCGTTGCGGGTTTTGCGTGCTGCATCCAATCGACGGCGTGGCCGGCGCTCCTGCGCGCGTCGAGCATGGAGACGGCACCGTTGAAGAATCGGCGTTTCCGGTGCTGATCGATCCGTGGCAACCGTTCAAGGACATCCGGTCGATCGAACACACGCGTGCGTCGGGGCTCAGGGTCCGCTGCCGTCTGACAGGGGATGTGTTCGAGATGGAAGACCAGCGCAACTGGTCCGACGCGTCGTTCAAAACTTATTCGCGGCCGCTCGAATTGCCGTGGCCGTATCTGCTCGAAGCTGGTCGGACGACGGAGCAAGCTGTCAGCCTGAGCGTCGACGGCGCATCGCCGCGCTTAGCAACGCGCGGCAACGACAACGCGACAATCGACATCGACAGCGCAGGCAACGGCGAGCCGATGTTCGCGCTCGGTATCGCGGTCGCGCCTGATGAAACCGATGCCGTGCTATCCGCGTTGCCCTTATTGGCTGAACTCGGACCGCAACAACTCACGCTGCACTTCGACCCGCTGGCGGGACACAGCGTGGCTGATCTGGCTCGCTTCGCGCAACTTCAACGGGACAGCAGCATCCCAGCCGTGCTCGAATTCGCGCTCCCGGGCATCGATGCACCTCACCTCGAACTTCAGGCCGTCGCCGCGCAGATCGACGAAGCGCGGCTCGTGCTCGCGGGAGTGATGGTGAGCCCGTCGGTGCATCGGCAATCGAACCCGCCCGGCAGCGTCAGTCCTCCTTGCCCGCCGCTCGACGAAGTGTATCGGGAGGCGCGTCGAGCGTTTCCGGGCGTGCGGCTCGGCGGCGGCATGCTGAGCTATTTCACGGAACTGAACCGCAAGCGTCCGCCGCTCGATCTGGTGGACTGGGTTACGCATGCCACCTGTCCGATCGTTCACGCCGCCGATGACGTCAGCGTGATGGAAACGCTGGAGACTCTCCCTCACATCACGCGCTCGTGCCGCGCGCTGATCGGCACGCAGCCTTATGCGATTGGCCCGATATCGATCGGCATGCGACAGAACCCGTACGGCTCGCGCGTGATGCCCAATCCGCGCGGCGAACGGATCGCCATGACCGTCGACGATCCTCGTCAGCGCGGCCTATTCGGCGCCGCGTGGCTGGCCGGCTATGCGGCCGCGCTCGGCGGCGCGGCGCTCGAACATCTGACCTTGGGCGCGTTCGTTGGTCCGCGCGGCCTGATCGATTCTTCTTCGACCGCGCTTGCGCGCTATCCGGTCTTTCATGTCGCAGCCGCATTGGCGCGGATGGCAGGCGAGCCTCTCTTGCGCTGCGAGTCGACGCGTGCGCGCGACGTCGCGTGTTTCGGCACATCGAGCCGTGATGGGACCGTGCGTCTCGTGATGGCGAATTTGACAGCGGAGCGTCGCACGGTACGCGTGCGGTTCGCCAAGGGGCTGTCCGCGTCGGAGCAGGTGAACGTCACGACGCTCGACGAACAGACAATCGCTTCCAGGCGACCCGCTCGCACCATGAACCCGGCGGACGAATTCGTACTCCGTCCGTTTGGCTGTGTGGAGATCTTGTCCGGCAGCGCTTCATCCTGCTTTGCTTCCCCGTCGTAACCCCGCCAGCCAACAACGTCGAACAATTCCGGTATTCATCAGACGACGCGCCGTCAGTACGCGCGCAGTCGGCAGTTCACTAGAAAAATTCACGCTCCGTGAATACCCCAGTGTCTAAATTGTAATGGTCATGGTCTACTCATCACACCAGAACATCACTTGAGTGAACTGCGACCGCAAAAGGCCTTGAACCGACGATGGAGGGACACGAGATGCAAACCGTACAAGCGGATCCGGTCGAACGATCGGTGATACGCAAGGTGTCGACGAGGCTCGTGCCGTTCGTCGCGCTGATGTTTTTCATCAACTTTCTCGACCGCACGGCGATTTCGTTCGCCGGCCCGAACGGTATGACGAAAGATCTCGGCCTCAGCGCCGCGCAATTCGGTCTTGCGGCGGGCGTGTTCTTCATCGGCTACATCGTCCTTGAAATCCCGAGCAACCTTGCGCTGCATAAGTTCGGCGCACGCCGATGGCTCGCGCGAATCATGGTGACATGGGGCGTCGTCGCGTTGCTGTTCACGTGGGTCAGCAGCATTCCCGGCCTGTACGCGCTGCGCTTCCTGCTCGGCGTGGCCGAAGCGGGCTTTTTCCCCGGCGCGATTCTGTTCCTCAGCATGTGGGTGCCGGCGCGCTACCGCAGCCATATCCTCGCGCTGTTCTACCTGGCGCAGCCGTTGACCATCGTGATCGGCGCGCCGGTGGCAGCGTTGCTGATCAACGCACACGGACTGTTCGGACTCGCCGGGTGGCGCGTCATGTTCTTCGGTGTCGCGTTGCCGGCCATCGCGATCGGCGTGGTCGCGTGGTTCTATCTGGCGGATCGGCCGTCACAGGCACGCTGGCTCACGCCCGCCGAGAAAAGCTGGCTGACGACCGAACTCGAAGCGGAAGCCGCCGCCCGTGCCAGCACGACGCAACCACATTCGATGCATGCGCGGGCCGCGCTGACCAGCGGTCGCGTGTGGATGTTCGCGCTGATGTACTTCGGCCTGATCTACGGGCTGTATGCACTGGCGTTTTTCCTGCCGACCATCATCGGCGGCTTCGAAGGGCAGTTCGGCACTCACTTCAACGTGTTCCAGAAAGGCCTGATCACGGCGATTCCGTATTTGCCCGCTGCCGTCGCGCTTTATCTGTGGAGCCGCAACGCGACGAAGCTCGGCGTGCGCGCATGGCACATCGGCGTGCCGGCGCTGATCGGCGCGGTCAGCATTCCGCTCGCGCTGTATATGAAGTCGCCGGCGGCGAGCATTGGCGTGATCACCATCACGGCCTGCGCGATCTTCTCCGCGTTACCGAATTTCTGGGCGCTGCCGGCGCGCTTTCTGTCGGGCGCGGCGGCCGCTGCGGGCATCGCGCTCATCAATACGGTCGGCAATCTCGCGGGCTTTGTCGCGCCGTTCGTGACGGGCGCAGTCAAGGACGCCACCGGTTCGTATCAGGCGTCGATGTTCGTCGTCGGCGCATTCATGCTGATGAGCGCGGCGTTGGCATTCGCGTACTGCAGCAACGCACGATTCTCGAAACCGGACGAAAGCATCGCGCCCCGTCCGCTCAAGCCGCAATCGCATTGACACCGGCCGCGGCCTGCGTTGCGCGGGTCGGCATGTTTCGCATTCAATGAATCCACGCAAGGAGTTTCATCATGAAAGAAAAGATCGCATTGTTCGGCGCTGGCGGAAAAATGGGCTTTCGCCTGACCAGCAATCTGCTGAAGTCCGATTACCGCGTCGCGCATGTCGAAGTGAGCGAAGCGGGGCGCAAGCGGCTCAAGGATGAACTGAACGTCGATTGCGTATCCGACGATGCGGCTCTCGACGGCGCGCAGGTCGTGATTCTCGCCGTGCCCGATACGCTGATCGGCCGGCTGAGCCACGCGATCGCGCCGAAGCTGCCGGCCGGCACGATGGTGATGACGCTCGACGCCGCCGCGCCGTTCGCGGGCCATCTGCCGCAGCGGCCGGACCTGACGTATTTCGTCGCGCATCCGTGCCATCCGCTGATCTTCAACGACGAGTCCGATCCGAAAGCACGGCGCGATTTCTTCGGCGGCGCGTATGCGAAGCAGTCGATCACGAGCGCCTTGATGCAAGGCCCGGAATCCGCGTTCGATCTCGGTGAAGACGTCGCCAAAACGATCTACGCGCCCATCCTGCGATCGTACCGTCTGAATGTTGAACAGATGGCGCTGCTCGAACCCGGCCTGTCGGAAACGATCTGCGCGACGCTGCTGTACGTGATGCGCGAGGCGATGGATGAAACCGTGAAGCGCGGCGTGCCGAAGGAAGCGGCGCGTGACTTTCTGCTCGGCCACATGAACATCCTCGGCGCGGTGATTTTCAACGAAATTCCGGGCGCGTTCTCCGATGCGTGCAATAAGGCGATCGAGTTCGGCAAGCCGCGTCTGATGCGCGACGACTGGAAGAACGTTTTCGATCGTGAAGAGATCGCGGAAAGCATTCGCCGGATCACCTGAGCGCGTGAATATCGAGGCGCGAGCGAGCGTCTTTCTTCCGAACTCTGAACAGGAACTTCCATCGTGAGCGAACGCATTCACGCTACCTACTGGCTCGAAACGGGCGACGATCCGCGCCGTGCCGCCGACGTGATCGCCGGCGAACAGTCGAGCGGCACTTTCGTCGCGCTGCCTAATGAAACGCCGGAACTCAAGGCCCGTTCGGGCGCGTGCGTCGAGCGGCTCGAGGTGCTGGAAACAGTCGACAAGCCGAGTCTCGCGGGCGGCATCGTGTCGGATACGTACACCCGCTGCACGCTCGAACTGTCATGGCCGATCGAGAACTTCGGGCCGTCGCTGCCGAATCTGATGTCCACGATTGCCGGCAATCTGTTCGAGCTTCGCCAGGTGTCGGGCCTGCGTCTGACGTCGCTGAAGCTGCCGCCTTCGTTCGCGGCGGCTTATCCGGGTCCGGCGTTTGGCATCGAAGGCACGCGGCGTCTTGCCGGGGTTGCGCATGGTCCGCTGATCGGCACGATCATCAAGCCGAGCGTCGGTTTGTCGGCCGAAGAAACTGTGCAGCAGGTCCGCGAGTTGGTGGCAGGCGGCGTCGATTTCATCAAGGACGACGAGTTGCAGGCGGACGGCTCGCATTGTCCGTTCGACGAGCGCGTGCGCGCGGTGATGCGGGTCGTCAACGAGCATGCGGACCGCACCGGCAAGCGGACGATGGTCGCGTTCAATGTGACGGGCGATCTGGATCAGATGCGCCGCCGTCACGATCTCGTGCTGGCGGAAGGCGGCACCTGTGTCATGGCGGTGCTCAATTCGGTGGGACTCGTCGGCATGCACGAGTTGCGGCGGCATTCGCAACTGCCGATTCATGCGCATCGCGCCGGTTGGGGTTATCTGTCGCGCAGTCCCGAACTCGGCTGGGACTACGCGCCGTGGCAGATGATCTGGCGTCTGGCGGGCGCCGATCATCTGCACGTGAACGGTCTGCGCAACAAATTCAGCGAACCCGACGACAGCGTCATTGCCGCCGCGCGCGCCGTGCTCGCGCCCGTGATGCCCGAAGCGCCGATGCGGGCGATGCCTGTCTTCAGTTCGGGGCAGACGGGCTTGCAGGCGGCGGACACGTATGCGGCGATCGGTTGCGCCGATCTGATTCATACGGCGGGCGGCGGGATTTTCGGTCATCCGGGCGGCGTCGCGGCGGGCGTCGAAGCGTTGCGCGACGCATGGGTGGCGGCTGTCGAAGGTGTGCCGCTCGACGACTATGCGGCCCGCCGTCCCGCGCTGAAAGCGGCGCTGGGGTTCTGGCAATGAGCACCGCCCACGCGCAGCCTGTCGACGCGTCGACCACCTGGCCCGACGGCCTGCTGCTCGCCTATTACGGCGACGACTTCACTGGCTCGACCGATGCGATGGAGGCCATGACGGCGGCGGGTGTGTCGACCGTGCTGTTTTTGCAACAACCGACGCGCGAATGGCTGGCGCGCTTTCCGGAGGTCCGCTGCGTGGGCATGGCGGGATCGTCGCGCGGCCGCAGCGTCGCGTGGATTGACGACGAACTGCCGCCAGCGTTCGCGAGTCTCGCCGCGCTCGGTGCGCCGATTCTGCAATACAAGGTCTGCTCGACCTTCGATTCGTCGCCCGGTGTCGGGTCGATCGGCAGGGCGATCGATCTCGGCGTCGCGCAAATGCCGGGGCGCTGGTCGCCGATGATCGTCGGTGCGCCTCGGCTCAAGCGTTTTCAGATGTTCGGCAATCTGTTCGCGGCGGTGGACGGGGTCGGCTACCGGCTCGACCGTCATCCGACGATGGCGCGGCATCCGGTGACGCCGATGAACGAAGCCGACCTGCGCGTGCACCTCGCCGCGCAGACGCAGCGCCGGATCGAGCTGATCGACATGCTGCAGGTGCGTGCATCGGACGCGGCGGCGCGTGTCGATGCGCTCGGAGCACTCGGCGCACCCGGCGCGAGTGATGCGCCCGTCGTGCTGATTGACGTGCTTGATGACGAAACGCTCGTCGCCGCTGGGCGGCTCGTGTGGGAGCAGCGCGGGGAGGGCGTGTTCACTGCGTCGTCGTCGGGATTGCAGTACGCGCTGGCCGCTTACTGGCGGGCCTGCGGCTTGTTGCCCGCCACGCCTTCGCTGCCGGTAGCCGGGCCCGTTCCGGCGATTGCGGCCGTGAGCGGCAGCTGCTCGCCCGTCACGGCCGCGCAGATCGGCTGGGCGCGGGCAAACGGCTTTTGCGTCGAGCGACTCGATCTGCGCCGCGCACTCGATGCGCGCGACGGCGACGTGGAGATCGAGCGCGTGGTCGCTGTCGCGGCCGAGGCTGTGGGTCGCGGCACGAGCGCAATTGTCTTCAGCGCCGAAGGACCGCAGGATCGCGCCGTGATCGAATTCGACGAGATTGCCCGTTCTGCGGGACTCAATCGGCAGGACGCGGCTCGCAGGACCGGAAGGGCGTTGGCCGACGTGATGCTGCGCCTGCTCGATCGGGTCGAATTGTCGCGGATCGTGGTCGCGGGCGGCGATAGCTCGGGCGAAGTGGCCAGCACGCTCGGGATCGATGCACTGAGCGTGGCGGCTGGGCTTGCGCCAGGCGCACCGCTCTGCCGGGCGTGGTCGCCCGATCCTCGGCGCGACGGCTTGCAGATCGTGCTCAAAGGCGGCCAGATTGGCGACGCGGCATTCTTCGGCGCAGTCAGGGCAGGTCGCGTCGGAGGCAGATGATGAAGCGTCGATACTTGCGCGTCGTCAAGAGCAAGCGCCGACCGATCCATACTTCCAACGGCGTGTCGGTCCGTGGTAAGGTCATTACACCACCACGTTCTACCGGATAGACAATGGCTGAACTCATTCAGCGCCGAAAACTGTACCAGGAAGTCGTCGACCGTCTGATGGAGCGCATCCGCTCCGGCGAAATCGCGCCAGGGGCGCAGTTGCCGTCAGAGCGCGAGTTGATGGAGATTTACGGGGTGGGCCGCCCCGCCGTTCGGGAGGCGCTGCAGACGCTCGAACGTTCAGGAATTGTCGAAATCGTGCATGGCGAGCGCGCGCGCGTTGTGGTGCCGACGGCCGACCGTCTGATCGCGCAGATCGCGGGCGGCGCGATGCATCTGCTGCGAAGCCATCCCGACATGCTCGGGCATCTGAAGCAGGCGCGCCTGTTTCTGGAGACGGGCACCGCGCGCATGGCCGCCGAGCGTGCCACCGAAGAAGACGTCGCGCGCCTGCGTTTGAGCGTTGCGCTGCATCGCGCGTCGATGGTGAATCTCGAAGAATTCATCGAGCGCGATATGGCGTTCCATCGCGAGATTGCGCAGATCAGCGGCAATCCGATTTTTCCGTCGATTGTCGAATCACTGTTTCGCTGGGCGGGCGAGTATTACCGTCCTATGGTGCGAGCGCCGGGTGCCGAAGAACTCACATTGACCGAACATCAACGGATTGTCGATGCGATCGCGGCGCATGACGGCGATCAGGCCGCCGGGGCCATGCGAAGCCATCTGGAACGCGCGAATGCCCTGTATCGGACGCTCAGCGCTACGTGAGCAAAAAAAGAGGACTCACGCTTGGCGCTCATCCTTAGCCGACTCACAAGTCCGCCATGGACAGTCCTCACAACCCGATATAGTTAAAGTTGTCATATGACAACTTGTAGTGGCTTTATAGAAATGTCCTGTCTTGGCCTGGACATGACTCACGCATAGCTTTCGGAAGGAATGCCTGTCGACCCTTACCGGTGCTCGCGCGTGCCAGCTGCGGCTTCCCCTCGCTTCTGGCAACCGCATGCTAGCCACCAACCGCTCATGAACTGGTGCGCTCGAAGCGGAGAGAGCCACCTGTCTTTTCCTTGGCTTGCGGAGGAAGGGTGCCAACTCAGATCGAGCGCGTCGGACCATATCACCTGGCGGGCGCCGGCGCTGCGGGTTGTAACCGGCATGGATATCAGCACTGTCGCATGCAGGTTAGAACGGCCTTGGGAAGCGTAGGGATCTGAGTGACGGTACGCCGGGATATCAAGCTGAAAACGGCTCCTCGGGAGCAATTGCCGCTTCGGGGGCGACCGTTGATAATCGATGCAGTTCGCCAGCAGTTGCGGCGCCATGTTTCACAGGACAGTATGACCGAAGTGTCTTTTACCGCCGCTGACTATAACGCCTGGCTCAGCGAACTTAAATCCCGCGTCGAGCGCGCGCGGCAGCGCGCCGCGTTGTCGGTCAACCGGGAGCTGGTATCGCTTTATTGGCAGATAGGCCGCGAGATCCTCGAGCGGCAGCGGCGACAAGGGTGGGGCGCGAAGGTCGTCGATCAGCTGGCGCGCGATCTGCGCGCGGCGTTTCCCGACATGCGCGGGTTTTCGCCGCGGAACCTGAAGTACATGCGTACGCTGGCCGAAGCCTGGCCGGGCGAGGAATTTGTGCAATACCCTGTTGCACAATTGCCCTGGTCTCATGTGGTCACGTTGCTGGATAAGCTTAAGGCATCAGAAGCGCGCGAGTGGTACGCCGCCAAATCGATCGAACACGGCTGGTCCCGGAACGTGCTGGTGATGCAGATCGAAAGTCGCCTGCAGGAACGCCAGGGCAGTGCCGTCACCAATTTTCCCGATCGTCTGCCTCCGCCTCAGTCAGACCTTGCCCGCGACACACTCAAGGATCCGTATATCTTCGATTTTCTGGGCCTGACCGAAAGCGCCCAGGAACGGGACATCGAGCATGCGCTGACGCGACACATCACGCGTTTCCTTCTCGAACTGGGCGCCGGCTTCGCATTCGTCGCACGGCAATACCGGCTTGAAGTGGCCGGCGACGAGTTCTTCATCGACCTGCTGTTTTACCATCTGAAGCTTAGATGCTACGTGGTTGTTGAACTGAAGGCGACGCCATTCAAGCCCGAATATGCCGGTCAGTTGAACTTCTACCTGTCAGCCATCGACGCACAGGTCAAGGGACCGCACGACCAGCCCACGATTGGCTTGTTGCTCTGTAAGGAAAACAATCGGCTGGTCGCCGAATATGCGTTGCGTGGCATCGCCAACCCGATGGGCGTCGCCGAATATCAGTTGCTGCGCGACATCCCGGCGCCGCTCATGCCGGACCTGCCGTCAATCGAGCAGATCGAGGCGGAGCTTGGACCGGATGAAGGACCTGAACGATCTGGGCACTCATAAGATGGACTATCGAAGCACCTATGAGCACGGTCTCATGGCTGCGCCGAACGATTTCATCGTTCACGTCCCATCGCAGATGATCTGCGATGAAACAGCCACGGTGCCTCGGGCACTGTTGCCAGAGTTCGTTGTCAAGCTGATCCGTGAGCGCTCGCCGTCGATCGGCCGCATTCGTAACCTGAGGATTCTTTCCTAGGCCGTTCGGTTTTCCGCGGACCGATGATCGTTGCAGAAGTCTCCCGTTTTGATCATCTATGGGACCAGTTTCGAAAGGGCAGGTATAAACCACTGTCCGCGATCTGGCCGGAGAAGCAGTGCGCGAGGCTGCATCAGTCAATTTGACATAAGATAAATTATCAACAATTTTAACGGGGTGCGATGGTATCATCGCGGCGACTCCACGCTGGCTCCGCTTGTCGACTGCCGGTTCCCCCACGATAATTTCCTTCCGGGCGCGACAACCGGTGCCCCGACTACCAAAGCGCATGAACAAAGATCTGGGTACGCCCGCATGGGCTGAGGATTATCACCACTGGTTTGCCGAACTCAAGCAGCGCGTCGAGCGCGCGCGGCAGCGCGCCGTGGCCAGCGCGAATCGCGAACTGGTCACACTGTACTGGCAGATTGGCCGCGACATTCTCGACAGGCAGCAGCGACAAGGCTGGGGGGCCGGCGTTGTCGACCGGCTCGCGCGCGACCTCAAGGCAGCGTTTCCCGACATGCGCGGATTCTCGCCTCGCAACCTCAAGTACATGCGCGCGCTGGCACAAGCCTTCCCGCAGCCGGAATTTGTGCAACAGCCCGTTGCACAATTACCGTGGTCGCACGTCGTGACACTGCTGGACAAGCTCAACGACGACGCCCAACGGTTGTGGTATGCGGAAAAGTCGCTCGAGCACGGCTGGTCGCGCAGCGTGCTGACCATGCAGATCGAGACGGCCGCCCATGGGCGTGCCGGCAACGCAGTCACGAATTTCGCCGACCGGTTGCCGCCACCGCAGTCCGATCTCGCGCGCGACGCGCTTAAGGATCCGTATATCCTTGACTTCCTCGGTCTGGCCGAGAACGCCCAGGAGCGCGACATCGAGCGCGCGCTCACCCAACACATCACCCGCTTCCTGCTCGAACTGGGCGCCGGCTTCGCATTCGTGGGACGCCAGTACCGGCTGGAGGTAGGCGGCGACGAGTTTTTTGTCGATCTGCTTTTCTACCATCTCAAGCTGCGTTGCTACGTCGTCGTCGAACTGAAAACAACACCGTTCAAGCCCGAATATGCAGGCCAGTTGAACTTCTACCTGTCCGCGATCGACGCGCAGGTCAAGGCGGGCGAGGACCAGCCGACAATTGGCCTGCTGCTGTGCAAGGAAAAGAACCGGCTCGTGGCGGAATATGCGCTGCGCGGCGTGGCCAACCCAATGGGCGTTGCCGAATATCAGCTTTTGCGCCATGTGCCTGAATCGCTGGAAAGCGGTCTGCCATCAATCGATCAGATCGAGGCGGAACTCCGGCCCGATTTGCCCGATGCACAGCGGCAGTGATCAGCCCGGATGACTGGACGATTGCCCGATCGTGGGGACGGCGATGACGCCCTGGTCTGCCAGGGCGTGCATGCGTGGTCCTGATCCGCGCCTATCTACCTGCGCTGCCCGTCCCGCCAGACTGCCGCTTTGCTTCAGCAACCAGCTCCTTGAGTGCCTCGATTCCAGCATCCGTGAAGGCGGTTACGGAGACCAACTGCTCGGCGGGGACGTCCAGATCGTCGATGATCCCGAGACACCCGTCCTCTGGCTCCAGGTTCAGAGTCGCCAGTTCGTCCAGCCAATCCACCGGCTCTCGGAGCATCTTCGCGACACAGGAGATCGTATAGACAAAACTCGGTGCTGCCATCGTATTAGATCTCCTTGAATTCATGGGCATCCAGCCCTGTAATGCCGTTCTACCCCGGTTCCGGACGTCCATGTGAGCCCCAGTTTCTGTCGCGTGCCGCGGGCGGCAGGTGGGCGTGGTCTGCGTGAACATCGCCGCGGTGCCGGAACTGGGTCGACGCTGGATTTCATCTGTTATGCCGGCCAGGCCTGGTGCAGGAGACTAAAAAGCCGGTGCGCTCGTCGCGCAATGCGGAGATATCGAGTGCATGCTGCGCGCGAGTCACGGCCACGTAAAGCAGCCGAAGCTCATCCTCGTCCGGCATCGGGCGGCCGTCGGCACCGCGCAGGCGAAAATCGTTCGCCACCTTGACCCGCTTCCATTCGAGCCCCTTGGCACGGTGTACGGTTGAGATCCCATAGTCTGCGGCGCCTGCCGTCGCCGGGCGCGGCGCCAAGGCTTGCAGATAGCCAGTACCGAGTTCGTCGACGATGCGCACAACCGGCAGCAGGTCCTGACCAAATGCGCTGCGCGCAAACGCCTGCGCATCGCTCCGCCGCCGGGCGGAATGCCCGCTGGCCGGCCAGCAAGCGGTCCGCGCCGTCAGCGTATGCGAGAATCTCGGCCGGACTCATCCGGATCGCAGGTCGATGTCCCGCCTCGAGTGCCGCGGCGAACTGCCCAGATCGCCGTGACATTCTTCCGGCACAGGATTGCGTCGACCGGCGGCGCTAGCGCGGCATCTTCCATCAGGATCGAGCCGATGGTTTCCTGTTCCCGGATGGGCGTGCGCTCACCGAGCAGTGCGAGCACGCGTCCGCGTTTGATCACCGGAAGCAGCACACCTGGCGTTGCGAGAGCCAGCAGCATCCGTCACATCTCAAGAAGCTTAAGCCCGTTTTCGGCACACCATTGCCTCAGCGCGCTTTCGACAGCATCGGTTTCAAACGAATACCAGCGCTCGAGAACGCCCTCACGGTCCAGCAAATCCTTGAAACGCGCATAAGCTCCTTGCCGCCGGAATAGTCCTTCGACCTGGTCATAACGCGCAGGCAACTCCTGTGCGACAAAGCGCAAGGCGAGACGTCTTCCGAGATCGAGCTCGTTCCTGTGCGGTATCGCAAGGTAGCGATCGGAAGTTTCAAGGTCGTCAGGAATCTCCTCGTCGAGCGCGTCGCTGGAATCAGAAGTCCAATAGATCTTGCCTGTATCGAGCGAGACATACGCGTTATGCTCCGTCGGCGCCGCGTAGCTGACGAAGTCAAAGGCCAAAGAAAGATCATCGTGCTTGACTGCGACCATGGCTGCACCCAGCAGGTTGTACATGGCAGGTCGGCAAACCGGTCCGGGGATAGGGTTTGTCGCCCGTTTCGCCGCGTCTGCAACGCGACTCAAAGCTCTTCGCTCGGGTCAGCGATATCGAGCCGGAACTGCCATCCTTCCATGCTCATGAGCATTTGCCCAAGATCCTCCCATGAGACCTCCTTGCCGTCGATCACCACGAGTGGCAAGCGCCCCGCCTGCGTCTCATCCCATTCGATATGCCCGCGCACCGTACTGTCAATGATCCGGCGCTCATGCAAATCGATGTGCCTGACCGACAGCGCGCGACGCACCTTCTCAACGAGGCGCCCGAGCAACACGAACACATCTTCGTCAGCTTCGCCGATCAACTGGAACCGGTAGCCCGCGCGAAGCTCTCCCCGAAGCTCAAACGCATCCAGTGCCATCCGGTTGCCCAAAAGCCGAAGCCGGAAATGGAACTGGTGCGGCTCCCCGTGGCAGTCGATCATCCGGATGGGGTCAAGGCGGACGTTCTCGAAATCGGTGAATCCAGTGGACTCGGCAATCCTGGCATTGAAGCACAGAGTGCAGAGCAACTCATAGCGGCTATCGCCAGATCCGCAGTGTATGGTGTCCCAGGGTGGCGTCTGGTTGCCGCATTGTTCGCAACGCTCGTGTGCCATGTCGTGCCTGCCGTAACGGTTCTTCCCGCGATCGCCGGGAGGATAGATTCCGGTTGCCGTCTTCGGCAATGTACGTCGCTGTTGGCGGCAACATGCAGCCCGACGAACCCGCAATGGTGTGCACGGGAACTGGTGGAACCAATGCTGCTATTTTGACAGAGACTGGGAGCGCCTGCCGGGCTTCGGGGACGAGCAGCGCACGACTGGCGTCAAGCGTCTTCCGCCGCGTGACCGGGAAAGCGACAGGACATCCATGATCGACGCGATCGATGAGGTCACTCCCGCTTGACTTCCGTACACGAAAAAGATCCTTCGTTGCCCGCTCCATCGCGTCAGTCGCTTCCATGCAGACGCGCTACCTGTCAGGAGCTCCGAGGCTGGCACCACTTCAATCTACAATATGTAGGAATACGCACTATAATGTGATCATTTCTTTTATGTCAAATTGCAAGCTTTGCGAAAAATGCTTGATCGCCGCCGTTGGTTCAAGTGATTTTGAAAATCATCTGGCGGGCCTCCGGCCGCCCGCCCTGCTGGCGTTTTTGCTTTCTTCAACGCGTCATCTTACGCGCCGGCGGTGCCATGTTGCCGAGCTGGTCGCGTAACATGTGGCGATGAAAAAGACGAAATCGCTCTATCACGGCCATCGCTTTCCTGCAGTCGTCATCAGTTGTGCGGTTCGCTGGTACTTTCGGTTTCAGTTGAGTCTGCGCGACATCGAAGAGCTGCTGTTTGAACGTGGCGTGGTCGTGAGCTGCGAGACGGTCCGCCGGTGGTGCGAGAAGTTTGACGCAGGCTTCGCACATCGCGTCAGGGCGGCTCGCCGGAAGCTAGGCACCATCTGGCATCTTGATGAAATGTTTGTATCGTTGCGGGGTGAGCCTTACCTGTTATGGCGTGCGGTTAATGAGAATGGCGCCGAACGGTTCTTCAGGCGCGTGCTTCGTTCATGCCCCGGTAAAGTGGACCCCAGTGTCAAGACAGAGATGATCGCAATTCTCGCACCGCCGCCGCAGCCACTCAGATAGACTGCAGCGGGGGTCTGGTATCCGAGCGACTGATGAGGCCTCTCGCCGTTATAGTAGGCAAAGTACTGCGCCAGCCCCACCGTCAGTTCGCCCATCGTCGCATAGCCCTTCAGATAGACGTCCTCGTGCTTGACGTTGCGCCACAGGCGTTCAACGAATATATTGTCCAGCGCCCGGCCCCGGCCGTCCATGCTGATCGCCACACCGGCGCCTTTAAGCACCCCGGTGAACGCGTCGCTGGTGAACTGCGAGCCCTGGTCGCTGTTGAAGATCTCCGGCTTGCCGTACTGGCTCAACGCATCTTCCAGGCAGTCGACGCAGAACCCGGCGTCCATGCTGTTGCTGATGCGCCAGGACAGCACCTTGCGGCTATACCAGTCGATGACGGCCACCAGATACGCAAAGCCGCGCGCCAGCCGGATATACGTGATATCCGTACTCCAGACCTGGTTGGGCCGCTTCACCTCGACGCCACGCAACAGATACGGATAAATCTTGTGCTGCGTATGCCTGACGCTCGTGTTCGGCCCTGGCGCCATGCCTCACAGTCCCAGCTGCCGCTCAGGCGTTGCACGCGCTTGCGGTTCACCACCGCACCCTGCGACCTCAGGTACACCACCATGCGCCGACTGCCGTAGAACGGCCGCCGCGTGTACTCTTCGTCAATCAGCCGGCACAGCAGCAGATCGGCCTCGCTTGCTGCGCGCTGCGAGCGCTGAGCATAGACCTTCGCACGCGCGACCTGAGCGAGCACGCATTGCCGGGCCACTGGCACTTCGTCCGACGGATCGATCCATCCCAGACGCGTCTCCCGGCTCACAGCGACAACTTTTTTTGAGCCAGTCCACTTCCATCTTCAGCCGTCCGATCTCGCCGTACAGCCGCTCCGGCGCGCTTTGATCGTCCACCGGCTTCGGCCCCCGCTTCACTTCAAACAGCGCCGCGGCTCGCTCCTGGATCTCCTTCTTCCACTGCCCAACCAGAACCGGGTGAACCCCGTATTTCTGCCCAATCTCGTTGATCGTCTGTGTACCTCGTACCGCTTCCAGACCCACCTTTGCCTTGAACTCTGACGTGTACACGTTTCTTGTTTTTCTCGTTTTTCCGGCAGTCATTACCCGTTTCCTGTCATCTACGACGACAGCTTAAATGCTTGTCTCAATTTCGGGGTCCACTTTACATGTGTTCGTCAAGGCAGCAGCCCGCGTGAACAATCGGGTCGAGAATAGCCATCAACCTACGCGTGAACGTGAGAAGCGCATGCGCGGCTTCCGTGCGCTCAAACGGACTCAGGCGCTCCTGGCGAGTTTCGGGCCGATCCGTCCAGCACTTCGCGCTCAAGCGGCATCTGTTGCGCGCTTCGCTCTACCGCAAACAGCTCGCTGAGCGCTTTGCCGCATGGCATCGTTTCACCGAGCTTGCCCAAAATTCGTCACCTGCTTGAGCAAGCACATGCCTTCTGCAGGTATTGTGTCGTCGACGAGTCAACGTGACAACGCCGTTAATCAATCGCCTGGAGGGAACAGTGACGCGTCAGCAAGAATAATGTCGGCGGTCTTTTGGTAATGATTTTTCATCAGTTCGATCGCCCGATCGCAATCCCCTGACACCACCGCCTTCAGCATTTCTTCATGCTCTTCTCGCTCATGTCGCTTGGGATACACTCGGCGCACCGACAATTGGCGGTAACGGTACAACTGATCCGCGAGCTGCTCACAGAAATTGAGAAGCCAACTGGATTGACATCCGCCGATCAGCGTGCGATGAAACGCACGATGCAACCGCTCCCAAGCAGGATTCTCCACGTACTCTGTGTCACTGAGAGAGCGCGGAACCTTGGATAGGCGGTGATAGGTGAGTACGACCTGCTCTTCCCATTCCATCGATCGAATCGTAAACGCTTCCCGCAATGCCACTTCTTCGAGCCAGCACCGCGTACGAGTAATTTCACGCAAATCAGTCTCACTGATTCCAGCGACCGCGAACCCGCGTCCATCACGCCGCTCCACCAATCCGTCCGACGTCAACCGGTTGAGTGCTTCGCGGACAGGTGTTTGGCCCGCCTGATATTGCTCGCAGAGGAATTCAATTTGCAGTTTTCGGCCCGGTTCGAGTTTCCCATCAAGCAGATCCGTTCGGATCCGATCATAAAGGTTTGTCGCCAAGGTTGCCGTCGGCGGCACTCCGCTGTGTGCCAAAACAGGAACCTTTTGCGCAAGCGGGCTGGCGAAACTGGACAAGTGACACCTCAGCAACAGTGGATAGTAACTAAGACAGTATATCCATAAATGCCGTTCATGACCAATTCATCTATCGGGATCGGTGTTTTCCCTATTAAAATACACAAAACTAACAAAACGAGATTTATGTATATATAATTTCCGACATCCGAATTTTTTGTATCTTCTGACTCGATGAAACCTCTTGCACCGGCGCAAGCAAACCGGATCACCACGGAAGCCGTGCGGGCAGCTTGCGAAAAGCAGTCCCGGCCGATTGCCTCTGTCGTTGTCGATCACCTGGCACTGAAAATGGGCACCCAGCGCGAAGACGGCGCGGCCACGTTGCCCATAAAGATCGGAGCGGGTAAAGGCTCTGTTGTGGTCCGCACGGATGTTCGAGTCAGTCATGTAAAGGCCAACTTCGCCTTTTTTAGGGTGATCCCCGTAGCGAGGAGCAGGTCGACCGCTCAGACCGGCTCGGTAGTTATCAAAACTGCGGACGGTTATGTCGACGGCGCAATGGCAGACGTTGGTGGCACGAGCGATAAGGATGGGATCGTCCGCATCGAAGGCGTGCCAGCCGCGGCCCTGCCGCACTCGTGAGGACTCCGATGCCTGTCCCCATTCACCGCCTTTGCGGGCATCGCCACGGCATTGATGTTCATTCGCACATCGTGCCGGCAACGTTCCCTGCCTATATCGGATCGAAAATACCGTCGGACTGGCCTTCCATGGTGCCGGCACATGAATGTCATCGCCACGTGATGATCGACGGGAAGGTGTATCGCACCGTTTCCGATCGCTGCTGGGACGTCAGCAGGCGGATCGCCGATATGGATGAGCAGCGTATTGGCGTCCAGGCCGTCTCACCGATGCCTGAATTATTGTCTTACTGGATGCCTGTCCAAGAGGCATTGTTGTTGGTACAACACCTGAATGGCACGATCGCCGGTATGGTGGACGAGAGCAGCGGGAGAATGGTTGGCCTCGGAGCAGTACCGCTGCAGGACATCGATGTGGCCATCGGCGAACTTACGCGCATTATGTGCACGCCCGGATTTGCTGGTGTAGAAATCGGCAGCAACGTCAACGGCCTACCAATCGGGGCACCGCAATTTGATCCGTTTTTTGAAGCGGCCGAGGCCCTGGGTGCCGCTGTATTCGTACACGCGTTACGTCCGGCTGGGAAAGAGCGTCTCGTCGGACCGGCTCAACTGCTGCAGACGCTAGCCTATCCCACTGATGTCGGCCTTGCCGCTGCATCGGTCCTCTGCAGCAATTTGATGTTGAGACGGCCGCAGTTGCGCATTGCATTCAGTCACGGGGGAGGCACGCTCGCTTCATTGCTTCCTCGTCTTGAGCAGGCATGCAAGGTTTTTGCTCCGTTGCGGGACGTCGTACAGGCGTCGCCGTCCGAACAGGCACGCAAGCTCTTCTACGATTCGCTGGTTTTCGATCAGGCTACGCTTCGCCACCTGCTTTCGTCGTTTGGCGAATCGCAGATCATGCTCGGCACGGACTACCCGTTTGCGTTCCGGGAGCACGACCCCGTCGGACAGACAGAGTCAATAAACCTCGACGAGGCGACTGTCGAACGTCTCATATATCGAAACGCCCAGGAATTTCTGGGAATCAGTTGATGGAGCACCACATGAATCAGTGCCTTATTACGGGCTTAAGAGGAATCGAAATCGGCGTACCCGATCTCAATGCGGCCGAGCGCTTTTACATCGATACCTGGCATCTCGCGGCGGTGGCCCGCACGAACGATGCCGTTTATCTGCGCGGCACGGGCGCAGCGCACCATATCCTTGTACTCGTCAAAAGCGATCGGGCCGATGTGCGCGCCGTGGTTTTTAACGTCGCGTCGGAAACGGATCTGCATTCGATCGCCCACTCCGTCACTGAACATGGCGGCCGTGTGCTAAGCGGTCCGGAGCCGGTTAGCGGGCCGGGCGGCGGTGTGCAGCTGGAAGCGCAGGATCCCCAAGGCCGCGTGCTGCGCTTTGTGACAGGAGATGAGCGCCACACCGATACGCATGACGTCAAGGACCGCCCGGTGAAGATCACACACGTCGTCCTGAACAGCGAGGATGTGTCGGTTGCGCAGCCATTCTTTGAGAAGGCGCTTGGCTTCCGCCTGTCGGACCGCACGCGCATCATGGCCTTCATGCGATGCTCCAGCGATCACCACAGCATTGCACTAGCGGACTCACAGGAAAACTCGCTCAATCACATCGCGTTCCTCATGCCGGACCTCGACTCAGTGATGCGCGGCGGTGGCCGCATGAACGACGCGGGTTATCCGATCGAATGGGGCGTTGGGCGACATGGTCCCGGTAACAACGCGTTCGCGTACTTCCTTGGTCCGTTCGATTTTGTCATCGAATACACCGCCGAAGTGCAGCAGGTCGACGACGCGTATCGGACCGGTGGTCCGGACGACTGGAAGTGGCCGCCTGGCCGGATCGACCAGTGGGGCATCGGCAAGCCGCCGTCCGACCGGATGAAAGCGGCACAGAAGACGGTCTTCTTTTTCGACTCTGCTTCCACACAGAAATAGTCGGCGGTGTCGTCGCACCGCGTTAGCTCATCCAATCCTCGGAATAGACAATGAAACTGGTTACCTTCAAATCTGGCGATACGACTCGCCTTGGTGTCATCGATGACGAAGACGTGATCGACCTGAATAAGGCCGACTCCGCAGTGCCCGCGGACCTGCGCGCGGCACTCATGGCCGGCGTGGATATTGCCGCGGCAGCGAAGCGGGCGATCGCCGCCGGTTCCGATCATCGCGTGCCGTTTCAGTCGCTGGCGCTTGCGCCGTTGGTACCGGAGCCTGGCAAGATCGTCTGCCTCGGCCACAACTACTACGACCACGCGAAGGAAGGCGGCAACCTCAAGCCGGTCTACCCGCTGATTTTCTTTCGCGGCGCGTCTTCGCTGATCGCGCATGAGGATCCGGTGATCCGCCCGCAGATCTCCGAGAAGCTCGACTATGAAGCGGAACTGGTCATCGTGATCGGCAAGCGCGCGCGTCACGTGAAGCGCGAGCAGGCACTCGACTACGTATTCGGCTACTCGTGCTTCAACGATGTCTCCGTGCGTGACTATCAGAAGCGCACTTCGCAATGGACGATCGGCAAGAACTTCGACGGCACTGGCGCATTCGGTCCGTGGCTAGTGACGGCAGACGAGCTGCCGCCGGGTGCCGAAGGCCTGTCCCTGCGCCTCATCCTTAATGGGGAGGTTATGCAGCAGACAAATACGTCAGACATGATCTGGGGCGTCGCTGAGACAATTGAACTGTTGAGCGAATGTCTGACGCTGGAACCTGGCGATGTTGTCGTAATGGGCACGCCGGCTGGGGTAGGCTGGGCGCGCAATCCGCCGGTGTGGATGAAGCACGGCGATCGGGTCGAGGTCGACATTGAACGCGTCGGCCTGCTACAGAACACGGTGCAGGACGAAGTGGCCACATGGTGAACGGTATGCAGAACGATTTCGATATTGTGGTCGTGGGCTTTGGTCCGTCTGGCGCGGTTGCCACCGGGTTGCTCGGAAAGCTGGGAATCAGTACTCTTTGC
The DNA here is from genome assembly GCF_004366535.1 of Paraburkholderia sp. BL6665CI2N2. Taxonomy (NCBI): domain Bacteria; kingdom Pseudomonadati; phylum Pseudomonadota; class Betaproteobacteria; order Burkholderiales; family Burkholderiaceae; genus Paraburkholderia; species Paraburkholderia sp. BL6665CI2N2. The sequence continues at coordinate 35,232 of NZ_SORC01000003.1, read as the reverse complement.
ATCGACCGGACTCGAACCGTGTACGACAAGCCGCGTGCGATAGCGGTCGATCACGAGATCATGCGCGTGTTTCAGGGTCTCGGCGTCGCAGAACACATCGCCCCGCATGTGGCGGTCTTCCCGCCTTCCGAGTACTACGGGGTCGACGGCCAGTTAATAAAAAGGATCGACACTGTTCCAAAGCCCTACCCGCTCGGCTACACGCCAACGATGGTGTTCACCCAACCTCCCGTCGAGGCCGCACTGAGAGACCGTGCAGCGTCGTATGACTGTGTCGAAATTGCGCTGGGCACAGAGCTGGTGGACTTCAGTCAGGACGCACAGGGCGTCACTCTGCGCTTACACGACGACACCGGAGGCGAGCGAACCGTGACCAGCCGCTACCTGATCGGCTGCGACGGCGCATCAAGCACAGTGCGTACCCAACTGGGAATCGAGTACGACGATCTGAATTTCGATGAACCTTGGCTCGTTGTCGACGTGCGGGTCAACGAAAAGGGAATAAAAAAACTGCCGAAGGTCGCAATCCAGTATTGCGAGCCGGACCGACCCTGCACATACATCATCGGTCCTGACAGTCACCGCCGGTGGGAAATCATGTTGCTGCCAGATGAAGATCCACGCGCGATGCAGGATGACGGTCAGGTCTGGAAACTATTGTCGCGCTGGCTGACTCCTGAAGACGGCGAACTGTGGCGCGCGGCGAGCTATCGCTTTCATGCTCTCGTTGCCCGCGAATGGCGCAAGGGTCGCGTATTCATTGCGGGCGACGCCGCGCATCAGCAGCCTCCATTCATCGGGCAAGGCATGTGTCAAGGCGTGCGCGATGTCGTCAACCTGATCTGGAAGCTCGATCTCGTGCTGCGCTCACATGCGCCCGATTCCCTGCTCGATACTTACCACATCGAACGCAGTGCGCACGTGAAGCAGTTGACCACGCGTATCAAGGATATCGGTCGACTGATTTGTGAACGCGACGTTCAGGCCGCGCGTGAACGTGACGCACGCCTGTTGCGTGAAGCGGGGGGAGTGGTCAAGACGATTGCCCGCCAGGATATTGTTCCGGCGCTCGAGGCAGGGCTGCTCTCGAACGTTGGCCATGCCGCCAACGGCACTCTTTTTCCGCAGCCGCGAATTGCGCGCGGAGACACGGAGGTGTTATTTGACGTTGCAGTGGGCGAAGGCTGGCGCATCGTGACTGCTCGCCTCGCGGTGCTTTCGAATGAAGCGCTAGCGGCGGCAAAGCCTCTGGGGGCGTGCCTCATTCAGTTGGAAATGGATGGCAATGACCGTCACGCCGTTATTGATTTCGAGGTAGATGCCGTTGTAGAACTCGACGGAGTGCTAGCCGGGTGGTTCGACAAACATCAGTGCGAGGCGGCGATTGTTCGGCCGGATCACTACGTGTTTGGGGTCGCGAGAAACGCCGTCGAGCTTGTGCAGCAGCTTGAGCAGGTCGCCCGTGCAATTCAGTGACGCAGAGTGGCGCCGCGTGCAACTCGCCCAGCCTCCGTTGCCCAGTAGCTTCCCCGCAAACCGTGCGCAGACACGGATCCGGATTACCGATACACCAGGAGACAACATGGAAAACTTGATCAACGCGCGCGAGGAACTGGCGCACGCACCTATCGGAAGATTCCACATAAGGTTCGCGATACTCGTAGCATTTATCATGTTTTTTGACGGCTACGATCTATTCAACGCCGCCTACGTGATTCCTTTGATACGCAAGATGTGGAATCCGTCACCGTCAATGATTGGCATCATGCTATCAAGTGGCATCGTTGGCCTATCGGTGGGGTCTGTCCTCCAGGGGCTACTGTCCGACCGAATTGGACGTCGCAAGGTTATGCTACTCGCGCTCTGGCTGCTCACAGTCGCGAGCGCCGCGCTGGCGACTGTGGTCGACAGCCCACTGAGTTTTTCAGTGCTTAGGCTATTGTTGGGCATAGCGCTGGGCATGGTCACGCCCTTGGCCCTAACCTGTATCAACGAATGGGCTCCGCGCAGGCACGCGAATACCTACGCGACCTGGGTGTTCATGTTTGGATTTTCTGCTGGCGGCATTTTCGCTGGCGTCGCGGGAATTACGTTGACCGCTCAACACGGATGGCAATCGCTGTACGTAGTGGGGATTCTCTCTGCGTTCGTCGCGCTCGCGGCAACATTCTGGTTGCCCGAATCGATCCAATACCTCGCGCTGAACCGTCGCTACGATCAGGTGCGCAAGCTTCTTGCGACGTTGCGACCCGAACGTGCGCATCTCTACCGAGACGCGAAGTTTGAGCCGATGCACAAAGTTCAGCGCGTCGGTTCGTTCGCAGATCTGCTGTCGCCGCTCTATCGACGCAACACCATCGTTCACTGGATTACCGGGTTCTTAAGCCTTTTCTGTATTCACGGACTCACCGGGTGGTTACCCACGCTCGTCGTAGCGCAAGGCCAAGGCGTGTCCTCGGGATTCGCCTACGGCACGCTCGTCATGATCGCGTCGGTTTTTGGGGGCATCTCGATGGGATGGTTTGCCGACAAGGTGGGAAGCCGCATTCGCGTAATGATCGTTGGGTATCTGGCTGCCGCCCTCTCGTTGGGTTGTCTCGCGCTGTTTCTCGGACGCGCTCCCATGGCGACTATCGCGATGGTCGCCATGGCAGGTTTTTTTATCTTTGGATCACAGGCGATTCTCAATAACTACCAAGCGATGTGCTACCGCACCGAGGTACGTGGTACCGGTATCGGCGTCGCAATCGGATTGAACCGCGTCGGCGGCATCCTAGGGCCACTTATCGTCGGCGTCATCGCTTCGATCAACCCCAGCCCGTTTATGACGTTTGCCTTGTTTTGCGGGGCTGCTGCAGCTGCGAGCATCGTGATTTCATTTGGTAAGACTGAGATAGCATCGATCGTTGCACCGGCTAATGATCGGGCAAGCGAACTGCATGGTCGTGAGCAACCATTGATGGAAGCAACATCCGCATTCCTCAACAAGTGACCACAGAAACGGGCGCGACCTTCGCTATCCCGTCAATGCCGAGCCACGCCGCGCCGCTCCAACGCGCGGAAATGTCTCCTGGCCGCGTACGAACCCAGTCCAAAATCTTTCTCGAAGGAGACTCAAATGTCAGGTAACAGAGGTGTGGTGTATGTTGAGCCAGGTAAGGTCGAGGTGCGTTCAATTCCTTTCCCAGACATGGTGGATCCGACAGGACGCAAGGCGAACCACGCGGTGATACTGCGCGTGGTGTCTACCAACATCTGTGGCTCCGACCAGCACATGGTGCGGGGGCGTACTACCGCCTTGTCTGGACTGGTGCTCGGACACGAGATCACCGGCGAGGTGATCGAGCTCGGGACCGACGTGTTGACGCTTCAGAAGGGGGATCTGGTCTCGGTACCATTTAACGTCGCATGTGGGCGCTGCCCAATGTGCAAAACCATGAACACCGGCGTGTGCCTCAACGTGAATACTGCTCGCCCCGGTGGGGCCTACGGATACGTGGATATGGGTGGCTGGATCGGGGGGCAGGCTGAGTACGTAATGGTGCCGTATGCGGACTTCAACCTGCTGAAATTCCCCGACCGCGACCGCGCGATGCAGAAGATTCGCGACCTCACCTGTCTGTCGGACATTCTGCCGACGGGTTATCACGGTGCGGTAACCGCTGGCGTTCGCCCCGGTACAACCGTTTATATCGCAGGCGCAGGGCCCGTTGGTATGGCGGCGGCCGCGTCCGCCCGGTTGCTCGGCGCGGCGGTGACGATTGTGGGCGACGTCAATCCGACGCGACTCGAGCACGCACGCAAAGTGGGGTTCGAGACCGTGGACCTGTCGCAGGATGCGTCACTCGCAGATCAGATCGCGGTCATCCTGGGCGAACCCGAGGTCGACTGCGCGATCGACTGTGTGGGCTTTGAAGCGCGCGGTCATGGGCACTCCGGTTCACAGCACGAGGCCCCCGCCAGCGTGCTCAACGCGCTGATGGAAGTCACCCGTGTAGCTGGTCGGATTGGTATACCGGGACTGTACGTGACTGACGATCCTGGGGCCGCTGACGCGGCCGCGCGCCGCGGCAGCCTCTCAGTGCGGCTCGGTCTAGGCTGGGCAAAGTCACACAGTTTTTTTACGGGACAGACACCAGTGATGAAATACAATCGCGCGCTGATGCAGGCGATCCTATGGGACCGCATCGATATCGCCAGCGCCGTCAACGTCCAGATTATCCCGCTCGACCAGGCTCCCGCTGGATACTCGGCATTCGATGCTGGCGTATCGAAGAAGTTTGTGATCGACCCGCATGGTGTGCTGGCAGCGCACGAGAATGAAGCGATTACCGTTTGAAGAAAGGTGTACGCCATGAAAGTCAATGTCATTGCCCGACGAGAGGTCGCTACCGACATCTGTGTCCTCGATCTGAGCCATCCTGAAGGCAAAGCTTTGCCGCCCTTCTCAGCTGGGGCGCATATTGATGTTCAATTGCGCGACGGTCTTGTCCGCCAGTATTCCCTTTGCAACCCTCCGAGCGAAACCCATATCTACCGTATTGGTGTTCTGCGCGATCCGAACTCACGCGGCGGCTCGATCGCGATGCACGCTCTGGCTGAAGGCGATACCGTCGAAATCGGTGAGCCGAGGAATCATTTTCCGCTGACCTACGATGCGGGTCATTCTATCCTGCTCGCAGGTGGGATAGGTATAACGCCGATTCTCTGCATGGCCGAACAGCTCCTAAATGTCGGCACGTCGTTCGAGATGCACTACGGTACACGCGAGCCATCCCGCACGGCATTCCGCGACCGCCTTTCCGAGCCAGACATTCGATCCTATGTGCACATGTACCACGATTGTGCTCCCGCGTCGGAGCGCTTGGATTTGAAACGCATACTCTCGTTCCCCAAAGCGACCACCCACCTGTATGTATGCGGTCCGGCAGGTTTTATTGATGCGGTATTGAATGAAACTGCAGCACGCGGATGGAATCCGGCCAATGTACATCGGGAATACTTCGGCGTAGGGGCCGTCGCAAAGCAGGTCAACAGTTGCTTTCAGGTCAGACTCGCGAGTACCGGCAAACTGATCGAGATCGCAGCACACGAGACCGTCGTGCAGGCATTGGCATCCCAGGGGGTCGATATTCCCACCTCTTGTGAACAGGGCGTGTGCGGAACGTGCCTAACGCGAGTGCTCGCGGGCCAGCCGGACCATCGGGACATGTATCTGACTGACGAAGAACGGGCGGCAAACGACCAGTTTTTACCGTGTTGCTCAAGATCGCGATCGCCAACGCTCACTCTCGGTCTTTGATTCTAGGCAACGTGGACATCCAGGCACATAAGCGTCTGCTCGCGTCGAATCGGAAAGACTGCTGTGATCTTTTGCCAGGTTGCAGCGTGTGAAACGCCGGGCACGTGGGCATACGCAAGAACACTGCCACGCGGTTTCCTGAGGAGTGAGCGGTGATCCCATCGTGCGCCCGTGACTGACCCGGATGCGATCATTCGTGATTTGAACCCACAAGACTCATTTTTAAATAGTTTAAATCAGTAGCGTCCGGTTAAATTTTTAACAAATTCAGTTGGTTACGTGATAGAGGTGTGCCTGAAGACGGCAGATCGAAGCATAGAGCCTGCGAAATAGGCATTTTCTCAAACACGGAGACTGAAAAAATCTGTAGCAACGTATAGAGAGAGGCATCGAGATGAAGCTCCTTCTTGACGATGGCGATCAGCACATAGGTGGTGACGGCGCACCAGATTTGCGTCTTCACGGCGTTCTCGCTCGTGCGGAGAAATCGCTTGATGCGAAGGTGTTGCTTGATCCATTTGAAGAACAGCTCGACCTGCCAGCGGTTGCGGTAAAGCGCAGCGATAGTCCGTGGCGGCAGCGTCGCAGACGTTCGGGGTATTTTTTTCACGGGGTAGAAGCCAATCAAGGCGACACTCTGATCGCAGATCACACCCGTGCCGCGATCGGTCGCGGTCGAATAAACGCGACGCGCCTTCAGATTGGACTTGGCGCGCGTAACGAAAAAGGCACCAGTCTGATGGAGCTTGTACAGTCGTGCGAAATCCAGATAGCCGCGGTCCATGACGTAGAACGCGCCCGCCTCGATCGGCAGAAGATCGAGCACGCCGACGTCGTGCATCTTGCCGTCGCTGATGTGAATGAAAGCGGGGATCGCGCCGCGCAAATCCAGCAGCGTATGCATCTTGACCGCTGCCTTGGCCGTGCGAAATGGCGCCCACTCGAACAGGGACAGGCACAAGTCTATCGTCGTAGCATCGAGTGCATAGACCCTCGCATCGAGATCGATGTCCAGCGACTTGGCGGCAAACAGCGTTCGGGCGCGGGCGATGAGCCGCATCGCCAGTGCGTGATAGATGCGCCAGTCGCGCAGATTCAGCGCATCCGACAATGTAGAGCGTGCTGGCACGTTCTTCAAGCCCATATGAAACAGCTTCCCCGATTCGCAAACAGACAGACCTCGATGTCGCGCAGGGATTCGCACCAGGTAAGTTGGGCGAAGGCCATGATGCGAAAAAGATCGGCACAGCCAAGCGTGCGCACTCCCGCGTCGGCACCGTGTCGCTCGATGATCCGGCCAAACGTCTTCCACGGCACAAACTCGATGACTTGCGCAAACAGCGGTGTCAACAGACGCTCTTCAGCCGGTCGACCTCAAATAAACCGGACACTACTGAGTTTAAATGTGAGATCGACCCACCAAGGAAACGATGTGAGGAACTTCTAATGGAGCAGCTTTCGCTCACTCTAGCAAACCATATTGTCGCCGCCGCGCGTGAACGTGCCCAACAAGAAGGGTTGAAGCCAATGGCCATCGTCGTGCTAGACGAGGCCGGCCTCCTGAAACTGATCAGCCGCGACGACGGCGCGACTGCGTTGCGAATCGACATTGCGTACGGCAAGGCGGCAGCCGCGTTCGGTATGAGCATCATGTCTCGCACGCTGCTGCAACGAGCAAAAGAAAACCCTGCTTTCTTCGACGCGATTGGCGCGGCGACGAGCGGACCGTTTGTACCGCAGACGGGCGCGGTGGTGATCACTTCGGCGAATCGTGTGGTGTTGGGCGCGATCGGCGCAAGCGGCGGTACTGGCGACGAGGATGAGATGATCTGCATTGCGGGCATCGAAGCCGTCGGCCTGTTATACCGATAAGGACGCGACGCCCTTTGAACTCAAGCATGCACATCCCTCCATAACGGCAACACAAACACCCGGTTCTGACGGCCTTGAGGCTCTGTCGCACTAACGCGGGGGAGGTAAAATTCGGGGTTGAGGAAAACGCTTTGGCCGCACGATGAAGAAGACACTGACGCCACGAACGACGCTTGCTCCGGGCATCGCCAAGGTTCTGAAGCGGCTGCATTATCCGCTTGAGGTGATGTATGCTGTGCACGCGGTGGTACGTGACCTACTCGCTACGGTCATCTGTGCTCCTGTTGCTGACAGTCTCCTGCCAAATGACCGTTTACACAAAAATTTTTACACCCTCCTCGTTGGTTTCATAAGTCATCCTTCACATATCGCCCTTGCATGTCCCGCTTGCCTTACTGCGACAGAACCGTACGGAAGTCACGGGGATACCGCGCTGCAGATGTGGTCCGCTTCGTCTCCCGCAGAGCGAGTGTTCAGGTCACAGATGACTACGCACGCCTTCTTTTGCAAACCACTGCGACGTTGATTTTCCGATTCCGACGGCTGCCCCCGTCACAATCGCAACTTTTGATTCCAGTCTTTTAACAGGCACTGCAACATTAACATTAAAGGTCATGGGTATTACCGTTCGCCTGCTCGGACCTCTACATGGTTGCGCGGCGGAAGCGTTGGGCCGTCATCGTGCTGATTCGGGATAGATAGCGCGCCGAGCCGGCCGACCACACAATTGGGCACGAAGCCGCCGTGGTTCCACGGGCTTGGGATTCCGGTAGGAACCCCGCCGTTTCCAATGCCCATGTTGATCATCAGAGCACGATCGTCACGATCTTGATTAACGCAAACCAGAACTCGAATTCCCCGTACAGTTTGAGGGCGCAAAATTGGCGCTGCCCATGATGACGAGCGCGCAGAATGCCCATATCCAATTCGGCACGTCCGGGAACCGGCCGCGAGCGAAACGGCCACGCGCGTTACAGATGTCCCGCGAGGTTCACGAATTGCACCTGACCGTCGCGGATGGGCATCAAGTCCGGACTATCATCGCCAACCTCAACGGTGATAGAGTCGTTAAGCTTTTGGTTCATGGCCAAGAGGAGCTCGCTGTGGGCAATGCGATCGACCGCGAGATTTCGCATCTCGCCAGGATCAGAAAAGGTGTCATACAACTCAACATCGTTGTTGGCAAAGAGTTCCTCAAGGGTTGCGGGCCGGTTGAAGTTCATCAGCGAAAAGTAGCGGGTAAACCGGTATCGTCCATCGAAAGTGCTTCGAATGGCGCCACGCAGACGAAGATCGGGTTGCTGAGCGAGGACAAGGCGATGAATCTCTTCTTTCGATATTCCCTTGCTTCGGAGAGTATTAACTTCCTTTAGTATCCACTCACTGTCATAGAAGCTAAGCATTGCGTAATTGAACAATGCGCTCTGACGCACTTCATTGATTTTGACTGACTCAGGCATCCCTAGCAAGGGCGCAAGATTGTGTCCTTTGGCAGCGTCCCCGGCGAGCCTTCTGATCCGTTCACTGTCAAGTCCCGTCAATCCGAGCAAAGTTGGAGCAATATCTATATGCGAAGTTAGAGCATTGCACCGCTTGCCGCCAGGGTACGCTGGATGGCGGATGATCAACGGAACGTGATTTTGCGGTGTGTAGGCAGTCCCGCCCTTACCTATAAGTTGATGCGCTCCGCCGAGATCGCCGTGATCGGATGTCAAAATGACAACGGTGCGGTCACTGAGTTGCAACGAGTCCAACGTTTCAAGCAGTCGCACGATATGTGTATCGCAGTCGCGGATGCAATTGAAATAATAGTTTTGATACGTGCGGAGTCGGTCGTCCGTAAACGGAAACGCACCGATAAGTTCGTCCATAGACGTCTTAAACATCGCCTGTGCCGCCGGTCGGCCGAGATCGTTGTATGGTTGTCGGCGTGACGCGACGAGTGGTACGTTATCCCAACGGGTTTGATAAAGCCCATCCCTTGGTGGGCGCGCATTTCCCAAAATTGGTGAATTCTTGTTTTGCTCATCGACCGTACGCGGGTCGGTGTTCACGTACATAATATCGTGAGGATTCACCAGATTGACAGCGAGAAACCAATTCTTTTTCTCGCTGGCGAGATGTGGAGCGTGGCTGCGCATCCAACTTATTGCCAACTCGGTGGTAACGCCGTCGTAGTTATAGCCCCCGCGTGCGCTGCCAACCAAATCCCCAACGCCGAGGTAATCATCGAAGCCGTATTCGGCCATCGTGTGGTTGTATGCAGAGAGAGGCGCATCATAAGGTTGTTTGGTCTTGCGCATATCAGCGCCTAGATGCCACTTCCCGAGATAGGCGGCGTAATAGCCAGCGTCCTTCAGCATATCGCCGACAGTCCGAATCTCGGGCGATAGATCCTTTTGCCACGGCATTCCAGCGTTATCGTAAATACCTGTATGTTGTATATGCTGGCCAGTATAAATCGTTGAACGTGAAGGCGAACACACGCATGACGCGATCTGATGATTCGTGAAGGTAATTCCATCGCGGCGCAGGGCTTCCCGACCTGGCACCGGGAACGGCCATTTGTCGAAATATCTTTCCTGATCGGTTAAGATAAATAGGATGTTGTACCCTTCAGGTGCGATCCGGGGAGCGACCGTTGGCGTACCGACAACCTTGGGCGCCGATGTGCCGGCCTCAGACGACTGGCTGGCCCTACTGGGGTCGATACCGGCCCCTAACGTCGCCATTGCGCCAGCCGCCCTGAGAAAGGTGCGCCGGCCCTGGTGGATTGGTTGATCCGCCTCTGATACCGCGTGTTGGTCACGCTTGTCGTCATTCATACAACTTGTCTCCTTGCATTTTGACGTTGCTAGTGAGCGGACGAAATTACAACGCTTTTACTCAAAAGTACTTGCCAAGTGATTGTCCGCCGAAAAAAAGCGCCTTTCCGTGATGTATCCAAGCGATCTACGAACGCTTTACGCGCCAACGTTACGGAACGATATGGCTGTTCTCCGCCTTACTCGCCGAGCGTCAAGCTTGCTGTGCGCTCCGTTGCTCGTCGGCAATTAGCTTATCGAGCGCGCGCCGGGCTCGAACCGCGGCAGCGTCGCCTGGCAGCAAGACGGGCCTGAGCGACCAGAATTCACTTTCGCCAATCATGTTTTGCTGCGCTTCCAGCATGGGCAGATCCTCATTTTTGAAGGGGTGCTCAAGCCCGGTTACAAACTCTTCAGCCCGAGTTTCTCCCTCCTCGCCCATCGCTTTAGGATTACAGACCCCAAACCAGTAATGCGATGTGTTGTCCGTTTCCGGCGAAAACAAGTGCACGACATTGTTCGAAACGCCTTCGCTACGCGGCCGCCCGGTCGCAACGGATCCGGCATCGAGCAACATGCATGCTGGAGGGTCCCAGCGCACGTCAATCCATCGATCAACAGGCGTCCCGATCGGTATGCGCCTCTGCCGATAAAGGAATTCCGGCAGGATATCCGCCACGGTCTGACGGTTTGAATACACCGTTGTGCCGTTTTGCTCGACACTCGTAATCGCGTCCCCCACCGAAGGGCTGCCAAGTGTACCTGGGTGAAGATATTGAATGTGGCTAAGGTCCATGATGTTATCGGTCTCTAGCACGTAGTTTGCGTTGACGTTAAGATACCGTTTCGCGGTGTACGTTTCCTCCCGATTCATGCAAGAAAAATCGGGAATAAGTGACTCATCTGCCTTCGATGCTTCCCCCATCCAGATCCAGATCACACTGAATTTTTCAAGTACCGGGTAGCACTTGACCGCTGCGGCCCTTGGAATCGCGCCATTACCCTGCGGGTTCTTTGTACACGTTCCCTGACCGTTGAATTCGAGCCCATGATAGGGACACTGCACCCCGTTGCTAATCTTCTTACCGAGGTGCAAGGGCGCGAAGCGATGAACGCATCGGTTGGAGATTGCCTGTACGACACCAGCATCATTTCTAAATAAAAGCACAGGCTCGTTCAACAACTTGCGTTGAAACAAAGCGTCCTGCTCCACTTCTTTATCCCACGCTGCGACGTACCAAACGTTTCGCAAAAAGTTCATGCTTTCCCTCTTACCAATCAATAGTTTGATCATGCACCCCCGACAGGAATGCCTTAACTCTCTCGCCAGAAGGGTGTCCGATGCGCCTTGGACAAACCCCGAACACCGACCTGTTGCGCGCTCTTCGTGACTCTCCTCAAAAACATGCAAGTGCGATAGCCGCCCCCGCAACGCCGTGTCGCGTACCAGTTTCCAAATGTGACCTGCCTCTCAATACCGATAATGTCAGCAGTGCAAATCATCTATGCCTTGCTCGCCAGCCACCGAATTGCGCACGTGTGTCGCAGCACGAGAGCCAACCAGCTGAAGTTTTTTCTTGAGGAACGCAGACGTCGCTGCTAAACATGCGTTTGTCTCGCGAAACGGCGAAGCAAAAAGAGCACGGGACCAGCGCAGCAGCCTCCGACACAGTCGTCGCACCCCGAGCCCCTAGGACCGCCGCTCACGACGCTCATACCTCTGATCCGTCCGCTGATACGGCGCGCACGCTCCGAAGTCGGCATTCGATCCGAGAGCAGTTCGGGCTCCGCCGCAACGACGTGGGTGCGGGGGTCTCGTCATGGCATTTTTACCGAATCTTGTACCTCTTCTTGTACCTCTTTGACGCGGACGCGACCGCTTTCCCGGCAACGATATTATGTAGGATATTATGTTACATCAATTTTTGTATATTGCAAGTCGGGAAACCCCTATGATAATTGACAGAATTCTTAAACTGCCTGAATTAGATATTATTTCTTAGAGAGTGCAAACTTGTCGATGATGACATCAAGGGGCCGCTGAACGAGGCTTCCTCGAATGACGCCTTCGCCGATCTCCCGAGTTGGCAGAGTGCCGCGCTAGTCCATCACCGGCTATCGACGGCTCCGTGCCCATAGGTAACTAGTCAAAATCGCGACACCACCAAATGCAGCGCTTACCTCGCGCTATCGCTAAATGTGGGCGCGGCGGATCGAGCTCGCCTGAGCACTCGACGAGCGCGTCTCGCTGGAGGTGAGACCGCCTGCCGCTGGGACAATCGAGCTATGGAGATACCGTTATCAATGCGCCGCCGACATCGTTAGTCGTGGCGTGATCTTCATCCCTGCACGTCAATTATCTTGAGCGTCCATGGCTCGCACCACATAACTTTTTGTGAGCTGACCGCGGTACCCATTCTTCCCGTCGATTGCATTTGAGGATGCAGCAGTGTTCTCTGACGCCAACGCAACACAGACCGAGGGTTACTCCTAATTTGTACATTTTATTGGCGTATAATATATTTTGTGCACAAAACAATACTAGAGATGCATAACATGTATTACAATGCGAAAATGTTGAAGGCGCTGTGGTGTAAGCATGCCGCTTCTGAACTTGCGTCGTGTTCAGTGGTACAGCGAGTACGGAGGAACCAAAATGGCTAGATCAAAGTGATGCGGTTCCCACGCGAAGAACATGCGCCTTCTGCCGGAGGTCCAGGTGATCCTCGATTTGGTCGAAGGTCGTTGAGTGGATGGCCTTTAAAGGCTTCGGTAATTCCTGTGCTGACTGCGTTATCGAACGGCGATAGCCCGTCACAGGAGGCCATAAGCTGTTAGATGCGCAAAAACATTCTCGTCTATTGACGACATATCACAGCCAACATAGGGGCTCTGCTTACGTTGTTGGGTCCGATCCGCCGTTCAATTGATATCCGGTCAGGCACATTCGCAGACGGAGTTTTTTCAGGTGGTGCGTTCAGTGGTGGCAGACGCCCGAAGTGTCGACAATCAGCCATCTGATATACCTTTTTGTTTTGTCCGCACATAATTTAGGTAAACTAATGATTAAAATTGGTAGGGCATTGGTAAGGGTGAGCGCTCTTTCCCTTGTTAGCACTGGCGTGTTTGCGCAATCCACCGTGACTCTTTACGGAACGATGGACACATATATAGCTTCGCAGTTTTCTAGCGGAACGGGGCACCGGATAGTGGAAGGTTCCGGCTTCAGCCCCAATAGTTTTGGGTTTACCGGTACAGAGGATCTCGGCGACGGCTTCAAAAGTGGCTTCATATTGGAAGGACAGCCCATCCTGAACAATGGAACGCTTGGACAAGGTGGGAAGTTGTTCGGCCGACAGTCACTGATCTTCGTCTCCGGAGACTTTGGGCGAGTCGGGCTCGGCCGCCAGCAGACGCCGGCAAGAACGTTTGGAATCACCTACGCGGCGTCCGGATGGATGTCAGGCGATCCATTTGCCAATCTAGAGTTCGCAATGGGGAGCGCTATATCGGCAGGGATGAACTCCGATACGGTGGGTGCGCGCCTGAGCAACTCCATTTCATATTCTAGCCCGACCATCTCCGGCTTTTCCGCTTCCATCATTCAATCGCTCGATAACGGTGCTCCTTCCTTTTCAACAGGAAACGCCAGAGTCAGCATGGCTGGCCTAAACTACGCAGCCGGCCCGATCAATGTGAACGTAGTAGGATCTTATATTCCGCCAATAGCCGGCAGCCAGATTAAGCAAATGGATTACGGCGTAGGTGCCACCTATAATGCCGGCTTTGCAAAATTTTTGGTCGCGTATCAACTCAAGCGGGGATACGCCGTGAATGCCGCGGCCGCGACGACAGGTTTGCCAGGCACTTTGGGTAACGATCAACTGCTCGGCGGCGGGGTACAGATACCGCTCACTCCGTACAGCATAGTGGGGCTCTCAGCAGCCAAGTTAAGAGTCGCCGGCACGCATCGCGGGTTACGCCAAGCGAACATCGGCGTACCGCTTTCATCGATTGAGGATGATGCGATGGCATGGTCAATCACATATACCTATTTGCTTAGTAAGCGGACTCAACTGTTTGCAGTGTACTCAAGGCTCGCAAATGACGCGTTGGGTACTGCGTCGTTCACATCAGACATGCGCCCTGTACCCGGTGGCAAGAGCGAAATCTTGGCCGTCGGTCTTCGGCACAATTTTTAAAGATGGTCTGAGCGACTCGATTTGCATGCACCGTCATCTTCGGTGCGTGGCAGTCTTTCGGAGTTTGAACGATAAGTCAGGCATCGATCGGATACGAGCTTCGGACGTGCGAACGTCCGGCTTTGTGATACCGGTCAATCCAAAGCTCCCGCACTTCGTGCTGGTCATCAAACTTGCTGCCTTGCGTCCCTTCTCTCGGAGGCTCTGGTGCAAATAGGCCGTCTGGACTAGATTTTTATTATATAAAGGATACCTCATCAAGCAGACAGGACGGCCTTCCAGACTGCGGGCACAGCGGTATCTTTGAGGCCGAGCTTCGCGAGGCTGAATTGGCCTTTGCGAATACGATGTACCAACTCAATACCTGAGAGAGTGATCGCTGCGTTCCTGAAACGTTTGAAGCCGAGCATGACTTTCGTCCGGGACTTGATGTTGCGATGGTCCTGCTCGACCAGATTATTGAGATATTTCGAGGATCGGACCTTCGTGTCCTCAGGCACCAAGCCATCGGCCTTCATCTCGCGCACGGCGCGGTGCGAGGCTGCATAACCGTCAAGCGTGATGGTCTTCGGTGGCTGGCCTTGATGTTTGATTGCCTTCCTGAAAAAGGCTTTTGCCGCCTTCACGTCGCGCCTGGCGCTGAGCATGAAGTCGACCGTCTGGCCCACCCGATCCACCGCTCGATAAAGATAGACCCACTTGCCGCGCAGCTTGAGGTAAGTCTCGTCGACGCGCCACGACTGGCCGGTGGGCTCGCCAAAGCGGTTCCACCGTTTGACGAACTCCGGCGCAAAGCGCCGCACCCAGCGCAGGATCGTCGTGTGCGCCAGCGACAGACCCCGTTCGGCCATCATCTCGACCAGATCGCGCAGGCTAAGCTTGTAGCGCAGATACCAGCGAACACACAGAATGATCACATCGCGGTCAAAGTGACGGCCTGCGAACAGTTCATCCAGGCTCTTCAGCTTGCTCATCGTCGGTTCTCGATTTGTTCGGCCCGACACCTTAACCGATTCGCCCCCGCGCTATTTGCACCATGTATGGACGACTCCCAGTCGTCAAGCAGTCTGACTCTCTGGCATTGGGTCGAGGTTGCAGCCATGTATCCGGGCTCGGTTCGCAGCGCTTGCTGCGGGCCCACGATGAATATCCGCGAGTGGGTACCCCATCAGAGCCACGGGCTTGATTGCCCTTGGTGCAAAGCGGGTTTGGCCCACCACGGTCCGACCGTTTTGTCATCGAATTAAAATCTGCTCAAGCAACCTCTGGAAGGTGGTGGTGTGTCTACGTTGGAACCTGGGCCTGTTAATCCGTCACGTCAGCTCGCACGGGCACGTGGCTAACCTGATAGACCTGCTTGCGAATTAGCAAGGCCCAAGCCGTTCGGGCGTTCTTTGCAGCAAGCGCAACGGCGGCGATGTTTTTGTGTCGGCGTCGACATAGTTTCATGACCCACGAATCGGTCATTTCAGGTTTGTTGGCTGCTATACGGATAACAGCACGAGCGCCGTGAATCAGAAGCGTTCGTAGTGCTGTATCGCCGCGCTTGCTGATGCCCAGCAAACGTGGCTTGCCTCCCGAGGAGTGCTGGCGCTGGACCAGACCCAGCCATGCAGCGAGTTCGCGGCCGTGCCGAAAGGCTCGGGGGTTACCGATTGATGCTGCCAGCGCGGAAGCGGTGAGCGGTCCGACTCCGGGAATTGTTTCGAGAAGTTGCCCTGCCTCATCCGTACGATGCATCGCGCGGATGCGCCCCTCCAGTTCAGCTGCCTTGTTGCCCAGTTCGCGTAAGTGCTCCACAAGTAACTGGATCAAGGTCCGGAACTGTTCACAAAGCTCATGCTCGCGATTGGAAAGGGCTTCGATGACCCTTTGTCCGAGCAGCCGGATGCCCTGCGGCAGAACAATACCGAACTCGCTCAGCAAGCCGCGGATCTGATTGGCCAATGCCGTACGGGATTTACTTTAACAGAGTATTCAGAGCAAAAACGATCGACAGGAAGTGCTTGATTTTCCGTAGCATTTTAATAAGAACGACGCGCAAAGCCGCATGAAATCGAGGCCACTCTATCGTCGCAAATTGCACGAAAATCAAAGGACACACCAGAATTGAGTTAGCGCCATCATCATCGCCGACTGGCGCCGAAGCATGGCTCCTATAGTCATCATCAACTCAGGCAAGACAACTGTCCGGTCAAAAGCGAGAGCGATCTCGCGCCCCCTCACATCAGGTAGTCTATTCGACGCCCGGCATGGCGATGAAGCGATCCATCGCCCTGAAACGCACCAGCCACCGTCGCACATTCGGATACTCAGCCAAATCGATGTCGCCTTGCCAGGCCAGCGCGGTGTAAGGAAAACAGGCGATGTCGGCGATAGTCGGGTGACCAAGTTCGAGCCACTCTCGCGTGGCCAGATGCGCATCCATGATCTTGAATACGCGGCGTGCGTCCGCCTGCAACTTCGCGAGATCAAGTGGGTAGTCCAGAATCTTCACCAGGCGCGCACCTGCGGCATTCATGATCTCGCCGCCGCCCGTCGACAGCCATTGCATGATCTTGCCCATCGATTCCGCATCGTCAGGAAACCACTGATTCGAGCGATCGTACTTCTTTGCCAGGTACACAAGGATAGCCTGAGCATCGCGCAAACGCGTGTCACCGTCTTCGAAGATCGGCAGCTCGCCGAACGGGTTTAATGCTGTGTACTTCTCTGTCTTGTGTTCCTTGTGAACGAAATCGACGGACTCGGCTGCATACTCTACGCCCGGAATATTCAGGAAGAGTCTGATTTTGTAGCAACTTCCCGACAATTCGAAATCGTAAAGGTTGATCATACGTACTCTCCAATTTACTACTTGGTAACCCAAATTAACCTGGAAATTCCGATTCAATCGTTCGTCTGCCTTGCTTCTCTATCAGTACAGCACGACCGAGCGGATCGACTCGCCCTTCTTCATCAGATCGAAGCCTTCGTTGATGCGTTCGAGCGGCAGACGGTGGGTGATCAGGTCGTCGATATTGATCTTGCCTTCCATATACCAGTCGACGATCTTCGGCACGTCCGTGCGGCCACGTGCGCCGCCGAATGCCGAGCCCTTCCACTCGCGGCCCGTCACCAGCTGGAACGGACGCGTGCTGATCTCTTCGCCCGCAGCCGCCACGCCGATGATGAACGACTGACCCCAACCCTTGTGCGTGCACTCCAGCGCCTGACGCATCACCTTGGTGTTGCCGATGCATTCGAACGAATAATCGGCGCCGCCGTCGGTGAGTTGCACGATATGGTCGACCACGTTCTCGACTTCATTCGGGTTGATGAAGTGGGTCATGCCGAATTTCTTCGCCAGTTCAATGCGGCCGGGGTTGATATCGACGCCGATGATCTTGTCCGCGCCAACCATCTTCGCGCCCTGGATCACATTCAACCCGATGCCGCCGAGACCAAACACCACCACGTTCGCGCCTGCTTCGACTTTCGCTGAATACACGACAGCGCCGACGCCCGTCGTCACGCCGCAGCCGATATAGCAGATCTTGTCGAACGGCGCGTCTTCACGCACCTTCGCGACCGCGATTTCCGGCACGACGATGTAGTTCGAGAACGTGGACGTGCCCATGTAGTGAAACAGCGGCTTGCCATCCAGCGAGAAACGCGACGTGGCATCGGGCATCAGGCCCTTGCCTTGCGTCGAACGGATCGCCTGGCAAAGATTAGTCTTGCGCGACAGACAGAATTTGCACTGACGGCATTCAGGCGTGTACAGCGGAATGACGTGGTCGCCCTTCTTCAACGTGCCGACACCCGGGCCCACATCGACGATCACGCCCGCGCCTTCGTGGCCGAGAATCGCCGGGAAGATGCCCTCCGGATCGGCGCCCGAGAGCGTGTAGTAGTCGGTGTGGCAGATACCCATCGCTTTCACTTCAATCAGGACTTCACCGGCGCGCGGACCTTCCAGGTCCACTTCTTCGATCGTCAACGGGGCGCCGGCTTTCCATGCGATTGCTGCTTTGGTTTTCATTGACTACCTTCAAAAAACTGAGGCATTAGCGTTCGCGCAAGTAGTTCAAAATGCGCACTTTAAGTCCGGGGCGTGACGCGGATCGAACCAGATCGGCGAGATCCTGATCCGCTCGCTCGCTATCGAGCACGCGATACAGATGCTGCTGCGTCGCCGGATCGAGCAAGGTGGCGACACGCAGCGCATCAGCAACGGCAGCGACGCGCGCGTCGGACTCGACGAGCTTCGTGACGAGACCGATATCCAGCGCCTCCGACGCGTTTATCTGCCGGGTCTGTTCGAGAATCTCCCGGGCTTTCGCGTAGCCCACGACGTCGCCGAAACGCCGCGTGCCGAGCACGAGTCCGAAACGCAAGCCCGGCATCCGAAAGTTCGCATCGGGCGAGCTATAACGGTGCCGGCAAGTTGCGAACAGATCAACACCGGCGCCGAAGTTAAGCCCATGTGCAAAGGCAAGAGTCAGACAGGGCGACGACGCGACGAGATGCAACAGAGTCTCGACCCTCACGAGTCGCAGGAGAAGGTCCGCATCGCTCTGGCTATCCAGTTCGCCCTGGTCGAACCCGGCGCTGAAGTTCCGGCCGACGCCCTGGAACACGAGCAGTCTGGTGCCACTAGCATGCGCGTCGCCGACGCCTTGCAACAACGCTTCAACCAGTTCCGCATTCAGCGCGTTCATCTTGTCCGGACGGTTCAACGTGAAGGTCCAGCGGTGTGCGCTTCTCTCGATTTCCAGTACATCTGTCATTGCTTCTCCTCGGCGTACCATGCGTTGATGTCGGCGATGATTTCGTCCGAATGTTCACCAAGCGCGGGCGGCGCGCGGCGTATCGGCAAACCGCGTCCCGACAGATTGATGGGCGAGCCGAACGTGCGGGTCTCGATGCCGTTGGGCAGCGTCAGCGGCTTAACCCATTGCATATGCTCCACCTGCGGATCGGCGAGCACGTCCGAATACCGGTTGATCGGCGCGCACGGCACTCCGGCCACGCGAAACTTGTCGAGCCAGAAAGGCGCGCCCTCATCGGCGAAAATCGCCTCAAGCATGAGTCGGAGTTGATCCTGATGGCGCGCGCGATGGCTCGGCGTCGTGAAGCGGTCATCGTCCAGCCACTCGGGATGACCAACCACGCGGCACACCGCGGCCCACAATGCATTGTTGCCAGCTGCCATGCCAAAGTAGCCGTCGCGGCAATGGAACACCTGGTACGGCGCATTTCGCGGATGCGCCGAGCCCATTTTCACGGGATCGCGTCCGCTGCCGAAATACTCCGACGTCTGCAATGCGGCGATACCGAGCGTCGCGCCGAGCATAGAGATGTCGATGTGCGAGCCCTGCCCCGAGTGCGCCACGCGACGCAATTCGGCCGCAATCGAAAATGCGGCGTACAGACCTGCGGAAAAGTCGGCTAAAGGCACGCCGCATTTGACGGGCGCCCCACCCGCCTCGCCGGTGATGCTCATGATCCCGCTCATCGCCTGCAAGGTCAGATCGAATCCGCCTTCCTGCGAACGCGGCCCGCTCTGCCCGTAGGCGGAAATCGAGCAATACAGCAGACGCGGATTGAGCTCCGCAAACGCGGCATAACCGAGACCGAGCCGGTCCATGACACCCGGCCTGTTGTTCTCGATCAGCACGTCCGCGTTGGCGATCAGCGCCGTGGCGAGCCGCACGTCGTTTGCGTCTTTCAGGTTCAGCGTAATCGAACGTTTGTTGCGATTCAGCGATGCGAAGTTCTCGCTAAATCCGTCCGTGATAGGTGGCCACGAGCGCAGCGAATCGCCGCCTTCCGGATGCTCGATCTTGACGACGTCCGCGCCCATGTCGGCGAGCAGCATGCCGCAGAACGGCCCTGCCGCCACATTACATATCTCGATGACCTTCACGCCATCGAGCGCGAGCTGATTGTTCATATCTAGTTCCATTGAAGTTCGGCCGACGCTGGTGCGTCGCTCAGGCACCGGAAAAAGCCGGCACGACAAACAGATAGACAAAGCCGACGAAGCTCCCGGCCGTCAGGAAAATCACCACCGTGAAGCCAAGTACCCGTTGCACGCCAACGCCTGCAATCGCGACCACCGGAATGGCCCAGAACGGTTGGAGCAGGCTGCCCGCCATTTCTCCGGCAGCGATTGCCATCGAGGTACCCGGCAACGAGGCGCCGAGATGCATCGCTGCGGGAATCGTGAAGGGACCCTGCACTGCCCAGTGACCGCCGCCACTCGGAATGACGAGCGTGATCAGGCCGGACGCGAGATAGCTGAGGAACGGAAGTGTCGTGGCCGACGCGACATGGATGTACGCGTTGGCGATGACCTCCGCGAGACCCGTTGCGGCCATGATCCCCATGATCCCTCCATAGAACGGATACTGAAGCAGCATGGGCCCGGTCACCTTGGCGGCCTCGGTGACCGCGCCGACGTAGCGTCGCGGGCTGCCGTGCAGACACAAGCCCGCTAGCAGGAAGATGAAAATCACCGTGTTGATATCGAGACTGACGCCGTGGCGCGTCCATTCGATCGCCAGATACGCGGCACCGGCCACCACGAATACCAATGCGCAGAGCCGCGAACTTTCGAGCGCCCCGGCGACCGAATGCTGGCGCGGTGCGTCGTCCAGTTCCGCCGCCTTGTCCGCGGCTTCGAGCGCGTCTTCTTTGGCTGCGATGATGTCGCTATCAGCAGGCCGCATCAAAATGAAGATCACTGGGATCAGCAACATGGCAGCGAGGCCGGTCAACAGGTTCCAGAGCGAGAACACCGTATGCGACAGCGGCACGACCATGTGTGTGTGCTGCTCGACCAGATTCAGCGGATTACCGGGCGAAGCAATCGAGAGGGCAATCGAACTCGACATGCCGGTAAATGCCCACAACACCCACGAGCTATACCCCGCCGCGACGAGCCAGGCAAAGTCCACCCGAACGTGTTTCGCGACCTGCTTCGAAAGCATCGCGCCGACCACCAGACCAAAACCCCAGTTGAGAAACGTCGCGATTGCACCGACCGTGAACACCAGGATCACGGCCGAACAGGGTCCCACCGCGAGTCGGCTGATACTTTGCAAGCCAGCCTTGATGACTGGCGCACTGGCAAGCGCGTACCCGGTGACAAGCACGAGCACCATCTGGAACGCGAACGTGAAGATGCCGAAAATGCCCTTGTACCAACCGCTCAAAATGACATCCGGCGTGCCCTTCGGCGCGAATGCAAGCGCACATAACGCGGTCGTGACCGTCAGGAGAATCACGATCACGAAAGGATCGGGCATCAAACGCTCGAAT
Source organism: Paraburkholderia sp. BL6665CI2N2 (assembly GCF_004366535.1). NCBI lineage: Bacteria > Pseudomonadati > Pseudomonadota > Betaproteobacteria > Burkholderiales > Burkholderiaceae > Paraburkholderia > Paraburkholderia sp. BL6665CI2N2. The sequence goes on along the minus strand of NZ_SORC01000003.1, from coordinate 13,744 downwards.
AGATAAACACACGATGCAACGGCGCGCTGCATCAACGACCTTCCGCTTGGCCGGGCATGCGACGACGGTGGCGACGCGACGCCTAGCGGCGCCGGAGTTTCATGAGTTTTCACGGTTTGTCTCCAGGCATTGTGCCGAATACTTATGGTGTGCCGGACATTCGCTCCAGCATTGCGGAGTGCCGGCTCCCGCAACACCGTCTACGTGAAACCATCGCGCGCGGCGCAAGCTGCACGAGCGCGCGACGTCGAACTTTCGCTCAGGTCGTGACCGGCTCCTTGACGGCTACCGCGGCTTGGGCAGGCACGATCTGCAACTCGCGCTCCTTGCGTTGCAGACCCATCAGAATCTGGCGGGCACGGCGCAATGCCTTGTCGGTTTTGAGGAAGAGTTCGGAATAGCCATCGTCAGGAAATTCCATCATCTTTTGCTGGCGCTCGAGTGCCCACTGATCCTGCGCGACAACCTCCGGGAACATTTCAGCAACGCGTTGGGCGGTCGGCATTGTCGGGTCGCTCAAGGTTCTGTGCGAGTTCTTGCAGGACACGGACCACCGCCAGACCAGATTGCGTTCGTCGACCGGCATATGCAGATGCAGCAGCGTGTAGCCACGTTCCTTTTCCGTGCCGAGTTCTCCCGGCGGAGCCACGCGCATCACGACGCGAGTGAGCCCCGGCGTCACCATGCAATGGGTATGAATCCGCTCGACGGTGTCGTAGAGAAACCATTCCCGCAGATACGGTGGCTGCTGATAGCTGTCGACGTGCCGCGTGGTTTTCACGTACGTATAACCTTCGCTATCGCCCTCTTCCAGTTCGACCGGAATCTTGCTGTTCTCCTTGTCTCCGATATTGCCATCGTGCAGCGGATAGAAATGCGTGATGTCGAGCAGATTTTCGATCAACAGCAGATAGTTAGCGGGCACATGCAATGGCGCGGGTGAGCCAATCGACAGATTTTCGGCGTCGAGAATCTCCGGGGTGCGCGGCGGCGCCACGCGCTGTGCCGCGGCCGGGTTGCCAGGCCAGATCCACACGACACCGTCCTGCTCCCTCACCGGAATCACACTGAGGCGCGCCTGCGGCGGGATCGGCTTATCCGGCGCCGACGGGATCGCTATACATTTGCCACTCGTGTCGTAGCACAGCCCGTGATAGGCGCACTCCAGACGCCCGCCGTCCAGCAGCTTGCTCTGCGATAGCGGGAAGCGCTTATGGCAGCAGCGATCGTCGAACGCGACGACTTCGCCTTTATCGGAGCGCCACATCACGACCGGCCGCCCGACGATCTTGTGCCCTTGCAAACCGCCCTCGGGAAACTCGGATGAAAACCCGATCGGATACCAGCAATCCTTCACATAGTCGAAAGTGCTCATGGTGAGGCCGTCTCCAGTTGGTTTTTGAGGCGAGCGCGCAGCGCCGGCATGATGTCGATACCTGAAAAGGTAAAACTAAAGATCTAGAACGAGCGACCCACTTTTCGCGCGGCTGCAGCAGATCATGATGAATTCCGCGCGGTCGTCTTCATCGAGGACCGAATCGCGATGCAGCGGATCACCCGACAGATAACGCGTCATGCAGGTACCGCAATATCCTTCGCAGCACGAGGTGTCCACTTCGACGCCTTGCAGCTTCAGCGCATCGACAATCGTCTCGCCGGGATGCACGGTAAAGCGCTTGTTAGAGCGTGCCAGTTCGACGTCGAAAGGCTGTTCGGGATCGTCTCCGGCGGTTCGCACCGGTGTCCCGGTCGCCGAAAAACGCTCGTAGTGAACGGCATCGCGAGACCAGTGCGCGCTCGCGACTTCGATCGCATCCATCAGACCGGCGGGGCCACAGTAGTAGAGATGCGCACCGTCGGGATGGCTTTGCAAGGTCGCGTTCAAATCGAGGCCTTTGCTCGGGTCGCCATTGTCGTAATGGATCGATGCGAGACCACTCGCGACGAGTCCACACAGCTCGCGGGTGAAGGCCGTTCGTTGCGGGGTGCGTGCGCAATAGTGCAGATGAAACGCTTCGCCGCGACGCTGCACTTCCGCGATCATCGACATGATCGGCGTGATGCCGATTCCACCGGCAATAAACAGATGCTTCGTGGCCGAGGTCGACAACGCAAAATGATTGCGCGGCGCCGACACAGTTACGATCTGTCCGGCGCGAAGCACGTCGTGCATCGCGACCGATCCGCCGCGGCCGAGTGGATCGCGCAGCACTGCGATCACATACCGATGACGCTCGGTGGATGGATTGCACAGCGAGTACTGGCGAATCGATCCATCTGGCAAGTGCACGTCGATATGCGATCCCGGTGTAAACGCGGGTAAGGTATCGCTGTCTACGCTGACGAATTCGAACTGATTGATGTCGTCCGCGAGATACGACACCGCCTGTACGCGCACCTGCAGTTTCGACGGCGCAATAGGCTCCTGGCGCACGAGTGGGGACTCGTGCAGTGCGACTGCATTCATGTCTTCCTCCATGTGCTGCTCTGGGGGCAACTTGGAGGCCGCTAGTCAAATCGATCAGGGCGCCGTTGCTTTAGAGAAAGAGTAGATGCGTCGATCTATAAGAACAAACGATTAATTTTCGGGTGCATGCATCAACTTTCTTGAACTGATTTGACGCGATGCAGCACACGAGTCATGCCCTTATTGTCTGTCGAAAGTACTCACTTCGCGGGCAAGCTCGGCCACTGCGCGGGCGAGCGAGTAGGAATGTCCTAATGGAAAAACGGCGACAAACTGAACCGGATCGAGTCGCGGCAAGGCGTTGACGATCTTCAGCTTGCCGCTTTCGATCTGATCCGCGTAGTGTTTGGCCGGCAGATAGGCGACGCCCATTCCCGCCATGGTCATCGACGCTGCCACGGCCACGCTCTTGCAGCGCGCGAGATAACGGCAGCGCACATGTTCGTTCTGAAACCAGTCTTCGATCGCCGAGTAATGAAACGACTTCGATTTCATGCCGATGATCGGATACGCGGCGAGCTCCTCAGGGCCATACACGCGGTCTTCGATGCCCAGTGCTGGACTCGCCATCCACTCGAACGCAACCGTGCCCAGTGATAGCGTCGACAAGTCCTGCGCGCGCGAGTGCCCCGGCGCCAATACGAGCTCGAGCTCAGCCAGCTGGAGGCTTTCCATCAGCTCCGCCGTCAATGCCTCTTCAATTTCCAGGCGCACATTGGGGTACCGCTCGGCGATGGTGCGAATCAATTCCGGCAACCAAGTGGTCGTGATGACTTCGGCGACACCGAAGCGCACCGTGCCGAACACCGACTCCTGCGCGGCGATCCGGTGTTCCAGTTCGGTGGATAGATCGAGGATTCGACTTGCGTACTCCATGAGCTCACGGCCTTTGGGCGTGAGACGCGCTGTTCTATGGGTTCGATCGAATAGCTCGACGCCTAGCGCACGCTCGAGTTCCCGCACGCGCATGGATACGGCGGATTGCGTTGCGTACAGTCGCTCGGCGGCCGCTGAGAAACTGCCTAGCGTCACCGTCCAGAAGAAGGTCTCCAGTTGCTGCAATGTCACGTCCGCCTCCGCACGCTTCGTATCGACGAAGCTCCGTCCGACTTTTTCCGGACAGTGTACGCACCTGCGCGACGCTCGTAAGCGGTGGAAAGTCCTGGTGCTGCGCTAGCGCGGCGCCCCGACCCCGTCTTCGGCGGGTCCGTTGATATCGAGCATTCTCAACGCGAGTTCGTTGAGGCGTTCGGCAATGGTGGTGGGTGTCAGGCGGCCCTCGGGTTTCATCCACAGATAGCTGTAGAAATACATGCCGAGCACGCCTTTCAGCACGATCGGATCGTAAGGACGAAACAACGCCAGTTCCGCGCCGTCGACCATGGCATCGCGCCAGACCTTTTCGTACTTGCTATGCAGCGCGAGTACTTCCGAGTGGCGCGGCTCGGTTAGCGACTGGATCTCGCGAAAGCACACCGTCAGTTCCGCCTGGTGCGAAGCAATCTTCAGCACCAAGTGCCGCCCGAGCATCCGCACGCGTTGAGCCGGGTCGGGTTCCGCGCGGGCAACTCGCTCACCAAAATCGGCGAGATCCGCGATGTATTCCTTGGAAATGTCGTAGAGCAGATCTTCCTTGCTCTTGATGTGGTGATACAGCGCGCCACGGCCAAGCTGCACCGCGTCGCCGAGCTCGGAGATACCAATCGCATGGTAGCCACGCTCGGCAAACAGCCGCGCGGCGATCTGCAGAATGCGACCGCGCTGGGACTGGGTGCCTGACCGCTCATCCGTGCTCATCTTGTTGACTCCCTCGACCGTTGACTTTGCCTGTGTCCGCCCTGCCGGATTCGCGCAAGCCTCCGCGCGAGATCCACCGTAGGGTTCAAGCAATCATTGTACCGGTCAGTCCAGAGGCTTGCCAACCCGCCGTAACGCCGGCCAGAAGCCCCACAGCCCCAGCACCGGACCGGGCAACAACAGCCATGCCGAATCGAGGCCTAGCCGCTCGAACAGCGTGGTGGCAAGTGCGATCGATACCACGGTGATCGCAAAGCCAATCGAGTTCTGAATAGCGAGCGCGCCGCCGACCAGCTCAGGCAAACATGCTTTCGCCGAGAGCGCCGAAAACTGCGGCGAATCCGCTATGACTGCCGCGCCCCACACGAGCAACACAATCAACAGCGCCTCCGCCGACAGGGTCCGCCAGCCGCACACGAACACGACGCTGCACGCCCCCGACAACGCCAGCGCGCCGGCCGCCACGCGCGCGCTGCCGATATGGCGCGACAAGACGCCCCCCAGCATGCAGCCGAGCGCGCCACAGCCGATGATCAGAAACGACAGCCCCGGCACACCGCCGAGCGCAAAGTGCGTGTCCAGCGCGGCCTTGGCAACGTAGAGCGGCACGACGGTCCAGAACGCGTAAAGCTCCCACATGTGCCCGAAATAGCCGAATGCCGCGGCGCGAAAGCGTGGCACACGGAACGCCGCCATCACGCCGGGCCGATTCGCGTCACTCGGCCCCAGTCGACGCGCGGACGGTTTCAGATGCGGCCCGTCGCCGAGCACATGAATCAATACGGCGCCGCCCAGCGCGAGGACCGACGATGCGAGGATCACCGCCTGCCACGGCAGATTCGTGCCGATCAACCGGAGGCCATGCGGCAACGCCGTCCCGAGCGTCAGCATGCCAACCAGTTGCGCGAGCGCAGAGCCGGTGCGCTCCGGCGCCCAGCTGACAATCAGCTTCATCCCCAGCGGATAGATGCCGGCCAGCGAAACGCCGACCAGAAACCGGAATGCCGTCGCCGACGCCAACCCTGTTGAGAGCCATGCGAACGCCGCGTTGAAGACTGCCCCGGCGATCGCGCAGCAGACGAAAATCGTGCTGGCACGAAACCGGTCCGCACAACCGCTGAGCGACAGGGTCAAGGTGCCGAGAATGAAACCGACCTGCACCGCGCCGGTCAGCAAGCCGATGTCGGAGGCACTCGCATGCCACGCCCGCATCAGGTCGGCGGCCGCGCTATTCGCGCTGAACCACAGCGAGGTGCCGAACAGTTGTGCGATCGAAATCGTCGCGACTGGACCCAGCCATCTGATCAGCACCTGATGAAGCGATCCCCCGCTGACTGCTTTCGATAAATTCATGGTTGAAGTGTCGGATTGAAAAAGCTGAAAGGCCCGCTTACGCGCGGGCCACCGAGGTTATTCGGCTGGCGTACTGGTCAGCACGTCTTTCCAGGTGTCTCGCGCAAGCACCGTGGCGATGGTACTGATCACGCCGAGCCCCATGATGTACAGACTAATCCCCCACGTTTCGCCGTGATTGATCTTCAAAAGCCACGTTGCGATCATCGGCGCCAGACCGCCCGACAATACCGCGCCGATCGCATAGCCGATGTTCGCGCCGCTCAACCGCACTTTCGTGCCGAACAGTTCCGAAAAGTAGACGGCCTGCGGTCCATACATTGCGTCGTGCAGCACATTCAGACCAATCACCATGGCGATGGTAATCAGCACAACCGAGCCCGTCTGCGCCATCCAGAAGAAGGGCATCACGAACAGGGTGGACGCGACCGTGCCGAACAGGTAGACCTTTTTCCGGCCAATCCGGTCGGAGAGATAGGACCACGCCGGCAGCGTGACGAAGCCGATCACGCTGGACAGAATGATGGCTTCCAGTCCGACCAGCCGGTCGAGCTTCAACGTGCCGACGATATAGCTCAGCATGAACACGCTGTACAGGTAGAACACCGCGTTTTGCAGCAGCTTCATGCAAATGGTCAGGTAAAGCGCGCGCCGTTGCGTGCGCAACATCTCCATGGCCGGCGCCTTCGACTCCTCGTTGCGCCGTTTCATCTGTTCGAACACCGGCGACTCGTGCAGTTTCAGGCGGATAAACATACCGATCAGCACCATCGCGATACTCGCGATAAACGGAATGCGCCAGCCCCACGCGAGCAGATCGGCACTGCTCATGCTCGCCGAGACGACAGCGAACACGACCGTCGACAACAACAGGCCCGCCGGCACGCCGATCTGCGGAAAGCTGCCATACAGACCGCGCCGGTTGGACGGCGCATGCTCGACGGCCATCACCACGGCCGAGCCCCACTCCCCGCCCACCGCGAAACCTTGCACGAGCCGCAGCACGCACAACAGCACTGCGGACCATGCGCCGATGCTGGCGTAGGTCGGCAGAAAGCCGATCGCGATCGTGCTGCCGCCCATCATCCATAACGACAGGACGAGGATTTTCTTGCGCCCGATCCGGTCGCCGTAATGGCCGAACACCGCCGCGCCAACCGGACGCGCCGCGAAACCCACCGCGTAAGTAGCGAATGCTGCGATCGTGCCGACCCAAGGGTCCATCGACGGGAAAAACAGGTGCGGAAACAGCAGCGCTGCGCACGTTCCGTACAGGTAGTAGTCGTACCATTCAATCGCTGTCCCGATCAGGCTCGCAAACGCCACCTTACGGTGCTCGCCTCGGGTTTGTGCAGCAGCCGCACCGTCTACCGCTGCGCCTCCATGCGCGACACGTGCCGTCATCGCCGTCTCCTTTAATTTAGTTTGGACTACGAAATTGATAACCGAATTCTGGATCGGGCTGCCGCTGCATGGGCCGCGGCAAGCCTCCGGTTCAGTCTTTCAGAAGCGGCGTCGTGTAGGTAGTCGCGGTACCGCTGACGCAGACCTCACCCTTCTGATTCTTGATGAACAGTTCGATCGTGCAGATCGGTTTGTCCTCACGCACGGTCTTGACCTCGACGCGGCCGGTGATCGTGTCGCCTACGTACACCGCTTTGGAGAACTTCATCTCCATGCCCAGAAAGACGCTGCCCGGCCCCGGCAGATCCTCGGCGACCAGCGCGTTCAGAATGCCGGTCGTTACGCCACCCTGAACGATCAGGCCGCCGAACATCGAGCCGCGCGCGAGCGCCTCGTCGTAGTGCAGTGGATTCCGGTCGCCCGTGATCTCGGTGAACAGTTCGATGTCGCGCATGCTCATCGTCTTGTTGCGCTCGGCGACAGCGCCTGCCTTGGGCATACCGCGGATCGTGCCAGTCCAACCGTTTTTTTCGCTCATGTCTGCTCCTTCCCGTTTATTGACAATCGGTGTTGTCGATCAACACCGCAAGACCTTGCCCGCCGCCACCGCATAGCGAAGCGATGCCTCGCTTGACACCACTCCGTTTCATTTCGAGTGCCAAAGTCAGTAGCAGACGAAAGCCCGATGCGCCGAGCGGATGGCCGATCGCGATCGCGCCGCCATTCACGTTGATGACATCCGCGGATAAGCCGAGATCGCGCGCCGAGGCGATGGCCACCGACGCAAAGGCCTCGTTGATTTCGTAGAGATCGATATCGGCGGCGCGCAGATTCTGCTTGTTCAACAACAAGCGGATCGCCGCAGCCGGCTTCAGGTGCAGCGTCGCATCCGGTCCCGCAACCCAGGCCCAGTCGACGATACGCGCCAGCGGTTGGCGTGCCGCGTGCGCCAGCATCGCGCCGCTCACGACGATGCCCGCGCTCGCGCCGTCGGACATTTGCGACGCGTTGGCCGCCGTGATCGTGCCGTCCTCGGCGAAGGCCGGTTTCAATGCGGCAAGCTTCGCCAACGACGAATCGCCGCGAATACCCTGATCCGACGTGACGACCACGCCGTCGCTAGTGACCGGCAGCAGTTCGCTTTCCTCACGAAATGCCGCGCTACGGGCCGCGCGTTGCTGGGACATGACGGCCCATTCGTCCTGTTCCTGCCGTGTGATGCCGAGTTCGCGATTGCACTGCTCGGACAGATCGCCCATCGACAGGCCGGAAATCGCGCACTGCAAACCGTCGCTTTGCAGCGCGCTTCGCCATGACGCGTCCGGCGGATCGAACTCGCCGGGCGCAAGACGCGCGGCGCGCGACATCGAATCGAATCCGCCGACGAGGTATTGACTACCCTCGCCGCCGCGGATCCGGCGAGTCGCATCGCAAACCGCTTCGAGGCTGGCCAGGCAAACGCTATTCAACGTCAGCGCGGGTGTCGATGGATCGACGTCGGCACGCACCGTCGCGATACGTGCGGGGTTTTGCCCTAGCCCCGCCTGCACGACGACGCCAAACAAGGCCGCATCGGGCCGCGCTGCCGATGGATGCCGCGCGATCATCTCGCGAATCACGTGCTGTCCGAGTTGCAGCGAATCGAGCGCCGCCAGAGCGCCACGGTACTTTCCGAACGGCGTGCGCACACCATCGAGCAGATAGGCTTGTTGCGCGTCCGCGCTCATGTCGCGTCACTCCCGCTCGTGGCATCGGCACACCTAAGTTGCGGTTCGAAAAACGGCAGTACATGTTTTCCGACCTGCGTGCAGCGCGCTTTCACGGCTTGTCCGACCTCGACCGAATCGATGGCGACGCCGATCAATTGGCTCAGCATCGTGGGGCCTTCTTTCAATTCGATCAACGCGATCACGTAGGGCGCAGCGACCGCCCACGCGAAGTGACCCGGACGATGAATCACCGAGAAGCTTTTGACCACGCCTTCGCCACTCGCGCGGCGCCATGTCGTGTGCTCGCTCCAGCAATGCGGACAGAATTCGCGTGGATAAAAGAAGAAACGCCGGCACGCATCGCACTGTTGCAACGCGAGTTCGTCATCGCGCGCCGCCGCCCAGAACGGTACGCTGATTGCCGTCATCGTCGGACCGGGCACGGCGAGGTTGTCATAAGATTCGATCATGCGTCCGCTCCCAATACGAGGGCGATGGCTTCACTGACAGTCGCGCCATTGCCGGTGACGAGCGCCGTCTGCGCGTTTGGAATTTGCCGCGCGCCGGCTTCGTGACGCAACTGCCGCACCGCTTCGACGATATGCGTCATGCCGCCTGCCAGATCCGCCTGACCGCAGCCGAGCTGACCGCCATGCGTATTCAGCGGATAGTCGCCGTCATGCCCGAACGTGTGCTCATCCATCCAGCGTCCGAATTGTCCCGGCGCGCACAGGCCGGCGTCTTCGATGGTCAGTGCCACCATGATCGTGTAGCAGTCGTAAAGCGACAGCAGGCTCATGTCGGCCGCACGCAGTCCGGCGCGCGCGAGCGCGTGCTCCATCGACGGCTTCAACGGCCCCGAGGTCAACGAGGGCGCCTGGCTGATCGCGCGATGCGTGAGCTTTTCGCCGGCGCCGAGCAGATGCACGGGCGGATGCTTCAGCGATTTCGCGCGTTCCGGACTGACGACGACCACCGCCGCGCCGCCCGCCACCGGCATCACGATCTCGAGCAGATGCAGCGGGCTGGCGATCATCGGCGACGCGAGTACTTCTTCAATGCTCGCGGGCTGGCCGTAGAAGATCGACTCCGGATTGAGTTGCGCGTTGTGTCGGGCAATCGACGCGATACGCGCGAATTGCCGCGGTGTCGAACCGAATTCGGCCATGTGCCGCTGCATCGGCAACGCGTAGGAAACATTCGCACCCGACGCACCGAACGGCACGTCGAACTCGCGAATCGGATTGCGGTTCGGAGAGCGCGGCTGTTCCGCTTCGCGCACATTCGCCAGCACGCAGACCACGGCCTCGCACATGCCGGCGGCAATCGCAGCCGACGCTCGCCACACCATGCCTGCGCCGCTCGCGCCGCCCAGGTCCACCACGTTCGACATGCACGGTTGCATACCGAGGTATTCGGCGACCGTGGCCGGTACGTGCTGCGGCGTTTCGCCGACCTGCGGACCGACGAGCAGGCCGTCGATCGCGTCTTTGTCGAGACCGGCATCGGCAACGGCGAGCCGCACCGCGTCGGCGATAAAGCCGAGCGTCGTCGCGCCTTCCGTGCGGCGTACCGGTTTCAGTTCGCCGATGCCGGCGATTGCACCCATCGAGCGACGGTTCATACGTGCTCCTCGATTCGCAGCGCGACGTATTCATCGAGGCATCCTGGGTTCGCGAGCGAGCCGAGGTTCTTCACCGGTTTGCCCGCCACGATCGAGCGCGCCGCGCCTTCGACGCGCTTGCCGTTGATCGTATAAGGCACGGCCGTGACCTGATAGATATGGCGCGGCACGTGACGCGGGGATGCCTTCTGCCGCACCTCACTGCGAAGCCTTGCGACGAATGCGTCATCCATCGCGCAGCCTTCTTTCATCACGACGCACAGCACGACTTCCTCGTCGTCGGTGATCGCGCGACCGAACACGATGCAGTCCTGGATCTCCGGCTGCGCTTCGACGATCCGATAGATTTCTGCCGTGCCGATCCGCACGCCGCCCGGCTTGAGCGTCGTATCGGTGCGGCCGTAGATGATCACCGCGTCGCTAACCGTCTGCTCGGCGAGATCGCCGTGCGTCCAGATGCCTGGACGTGCTTCGAAGTACGCCGCATAGAAACGGGCGTCGCCGCCCTCGCCCCAGAACGTCAATGGCGCGCTCGGGAACGGCTCGGTGCAGACGAGATCGCCCTTGCGGCCGATCACCGACGCGCCACGGTCGTCGAGAACGTCGACGGCCATGCCGAGCCCCTTGCACGCGATCTCGCCGCGCAGCACCGAATGAAGCGGTGAGCCCAGCACGAAGCAACCGATGATCTCAGTGCCGCCGGAAATCGATGCGAACATCATGTCCTGCTTCACTGCGCGATAGAGCCAGTCGAACTGCTCCGCCGACACCGGCGCGCCCGCCGACAACACGCTGCGTAGCGCGCCCAGATCGTGACGGCGGCCGGGTTCGTAGCGGGCCTCGGCAAGCGACGCGAGATAACGCGGACTGGTGCCGAAATGCGTGACCTTCGCCGCTTCGGCAACCCGCCACAGAACGCCGTTATCGAGTCCGTCGTCGCGTTTGACGATTGCCGCGCCGTCGTAAAGCACCACGGCGGCATGACTCGCCAGTCCCGAGATGACCCAGTGATACATCATCCAGGCGGTGTTGGTGTACCAGCTCATCACATCGCCGGGACGCACGTCGCAATGAAACATATGTTCCTTGCGATGTTGCAGCAGGACGCCGCCTGTCGTATGAACGATACCCTTCGGCAAGCCGGTCGTGCCGGAGGTGAACATCACGTACAGCGGATGCTCGAACGGCACGCGTTCGAACGTGAGTGAAGCTCCGGGGACATCGCACATGGCGTCCCAAGTCAGGCAATCGACACCGCTGGCGGCGAATGGGCCCGCGTCGGCGGCGGTGACGACCAGATGTTCGAGGCCGCTCAAGCCCTTCATCACCAGCGCAAGGTTGTCGTCGAGCGAGAAACGCTTGCCGTTGTAGGTGTAAGCGCGCGCGGCGATCAGCACTTTAGGATTCACCTGACCCGCGCGGTCGATGATGCCGGGCGCGCCGAAGTCCGGCGAACACGACGCCCATACCGCGCCGAGCGAAGCGGTCGCGAGCAACGCGACGAGCGCGTCGACGTTATTCGGCAGAATGCCCGCCACACAGTCGCCGCGCGTTACGCCCAGGCGCTTCAATCCGTGCTGCGCCCGCGCGACCAACCCGCGCAGTTCGCCCATCGTCACCCGGCGCCGGATGCCGTCTTCGTCGGCTTCAATCAGGGCGAGCCGCGCGTCGTCGCCGCAGAGCAGATTTTCGGCGAAGTTCAGCGAGGCTTGCGGATACCAGCGGGCGCCGAACATTTCGCTGTCGCCGGTGCGTTCGAGCGCAACGCTGCCGCGTTCGCCGATCACGCCGGTGAAATCCCACACCGCGTTCCAGAACGCATCGAGTTCGCTGATCGACCAGCGATGAAGGGTGGCATAGTCGGCCGGATCGAAACCGTACGCTGTCGCGAAGCGCGCAAGGTTCGAGTGAGTGAGTTCGTCATGCCCTGGCTGCCAGAGCGCCGCGATATCGCTTTTCATACGTCTCCTGAATGCCTGAGATGGCTTTAATTGTGCTGGAAGTTCAATGCCCTATGTCGCCTTCGATCAGAAATAGAACCGACTGATCGGTACAGTATGCCGCGTACTCCGTATTGTCAAAGAATTTCGCTGTGGGGTTTACGACGATCCGGGCGCAGTGCGGGACGCGTCGGGCGCCTCACATTGAGTGCGCCGCCGGGCGTCAAAGATGTGCCGCGCTAGCCACCTGCACGCATCTGCGCGGTCACGTGAATAGGCTGTAGCGTGCCCGCCGGTTAACGGACACAGCTGTAATTTTTGCAATTGAATGTACCGTTCAGTCGGTACAAATTATGTCCCAGGAGTTGATGGTTCGAATTCGAGATCGCCAACGTCCAGATGAGGAAAACTTCAGGGACACGCAAGCCAACGGCTCTGACAATCACAGCGCCCGCTATCGAGTCCGTCCTGAACAATTCGTTTGCCGACCACCGGCGTTACGGCGATAGCGCCGCGGCAACCGTGCGGTTGAACAAGGCAGGGAGAATGAAGAGACAAAGAAGCCGCAGCTTCCAGACATGAGCTGACCGCTTCTTCTTCAAGCTTCGATCAGCCCATCCTAAAGCCCGTCGACCTGGCGCCGCTACGCAGCGCCAGCCTCCATCGCAGAACAATCCCGAAGTGACGATTACGCCGGAGTAACATCATTCTGTGAGGCAACACGACCGGCCAAAACAATTGTCGCTGCCCACCCGATCGTCGAGCGATCTGGCGAACGCCAAAGCATGAGCGTAGCCTCAGCCGTGAATTCCAAGGGTGCTTTCTGGTTCGACACTTACCCCGGCGCGCTCACGGGCGAGCTGTTTGTCGTCCCGGCCAGGCCTCGACTTCTGGTCACGCTGGCCCGCAGGGATCCGAAAACACCCCTGGTCGCGAATCTCGACCAGGACAGCACCGCGGGCATTACCGGAACCGATGACCGATGCCGGGAATCGATGGCCATGGTAGAGCGATTTCGTCTTTTTCATCACTTCATCTTAGCTGACCAGCCCGCGAACGTGACAACGCCTTTGCACGGACGCAAAGCGCGACAAGACAGAAACGAGCTTTACCGCATACCACTTGCCGCTTGACGCGCGGCTGACGGCGACACGTGTCGCACCACGAGAAGAACGATTGCCCCTTTTAGCCTCATTCCTTCGTCTGCGTGCAGGGTGGCTGATCGCATGATGAAAACCCTAATGGCGAAAACGGTGAGTCAACATCAGAATCAGAATAATGATTCTGATTTAATGACCCGGGCGCTATCACCACGGCCCCTACCCTTAAGGAGATAGCCTTGTTCGCTGACGTCACAAAATATTCCACCTCTTCGGCCGGTAGCCACGTTCCGGTTAGCGCCGAAACGCCGGCACGTCGACACGCGCCGACACGCGCGATGCTCACCGAC
>NZ_SORC01000002.1:0-780401 GCF_004366535.1 Paraburkholderia sp. BL6665CI2N2 | reverse complement strand
TGGCATTCCGCACCGTTGGGCGCACGGTGAAACATCTACAGCGGCATTCCTGGCATCGCAAGATGTCAGACGTGTTGACGAAAGCGGATGGGCGCGGCCCACGGAAGCGCTTCGAGTTCACGATCCGCTTCATGACTTGTGTTAGCGATAGGCGAGCGAGAGCGCCCGCAGATTCTCCATGCAAGCGGCAGAATGTCTTCCTCGCGCGGGGGTTTTTCCCGCACGCGGTGATCGCTAGAGTTCAGTTAACCGTTCCGTTAGGTCATTCTGGAGAATTACCATTGAAGATTGCTTGATTGTGTTGTGTACCGGCTTACTGGGTGTGATGGGCCGCGGCTCCATCGATGGCTCAAGCGTCCGAACTGACGCGCGCCGAGGTGAAATCAGAACTTGCCGACTATCAGGCCGTTGGTACGGTCTCCGAAGCAGGGTACCAAGAGCTGGCCGTCGACGCCGCGCGCAAGGTTGCCGCATTGCGTGCCGCACGTGCCGCCGCCGGGGTCCGTCCAGGCAAGCCGAAGTTTCAGCGAAGCAGAGGAACTGAAGGGTTCCTGGTCGCAAGAAGAAAAGTGCGTTGGACAATGCCCCGCATGGTGAGGACTACTGTATACCACATAGCGAGTGGAAGGTAAGCGGACTCGTCCCACTTGCTATTACCCACAACTCCGTGGCGAAACCTGGTAACCTGGCCTGCGTCAGGTTACGTGTGCGCCGAGATGAACCGATTCACGAGGTAGCCATTGGCCGCGTGAATCTTCGACGCCATCGAAAGCCCGCACGTAGCGCGTTCTGCGCCAAGCCTTTGTGTAAAGGCCGACCAAACTCGCCGATTTAGGCGACGCTCAGCTCGCGTGGCAACCGATGGCTCGACCAGCGTGCCGCTGCCGGGGCCCGTTTCGATGGACGCCTTTACCTTCTGTGCCGCGATCGACGACGGCGCAACCGGCGCCGCGCCTCCCGGCTGCAACGCGGTATGCGACACGCGGGCCGACATTGCCACAACTGCGCGAAGATGGCGCCGCCTTCAGCATGTACCGCGTCTGTCACGCGACGCCAGCCTTCGATCTGTTCGTCGCTGTAGATACCGGGTGTCCACGCGTAGCCCTGACCGCGCGGTTCGATCTGCGTGCCCTCGCTAATCATGAATCCCTGCGCCGGCGGGCTGGCGGTAATAGATCGCGCTCGATGCGGTGGGTATGTCGCCGGGCTGGGCGCCTCTCTGGCGCGTCAGCGGCGACGCACGATACGGCTGCGCAAGGTGTGCCGTCCCAGCTTGAGCGGCGTGAAAAGTGAAGCGTATTCCATGTTCTTTTCGCTCCCGAATGACCTGAGTCGCCCGTTGCGACGGGGCTAGACCGAGCCGGCTGCGCGTTTTCGTGCGCGATCAGCTAACTGGCTCTCTGGTGGAAACGCCGCGCGCCTGCCGGACGGCAATGCGCGTCGGCAGATATGCGGTTTTTATTGCGCGGCGAGCGCCGGGTGCTTCATCAAAGCGGCGGCAGCGGAAGAGGACGAAGCTGGTTTTGTCCGGTGATCAGAAGGCCGTCGGTGACTACGTACGGCGCCCAGTCGTCGGCCTTCGAATAGATGCCGCCCTTGGCCTTGAGTTCGTCCTCGACGAGGAAACGGCACGATCCCGGTCAGGCCGACCGCGGCTTCTTCCGAATTCGTGAAGCCCGTGACCTTCTTGCCTTCGACCAGCGCCTTGCCGCCCGGCGTGGTGACGTGGCGCAGCACGCCCGGTGCATGACATACCAGCGCAACGGGCTTGCCTGCAGCGAGGAACGGACTGGATCAGCGCGATCGAATTCGCGTCTTCGGCAAGATCCCACAGCGGGCCATGACCGCCAGGGTAAAGCACCGTGTCGAAGTCGGCCTGCGAGACGCTATCCAGACGCACCGTCGTCGCGAGTTGCGCCTTGGCCGCTGCGTCTTTTTCAAAGCGATGCGTCTTGTCGGTCTGATTGGCCGGCTCGTTGCTCTTGGGGTCGAGCGGCGGCTGACCGCCTTGCGGCGAGGCCAGCACGATCTCGGCGCCTGCGTCCTTGAACGTGTAGTATGGCGCGGCCAGTTCTTCCAGCCAGAAGCCGGTCTTGCGGCCACTGTTGCCCAATTGATCGTGAGAGGTCAAAACCATTAATACTTTCATGTCGTTCTCCAATGAGTGAAGTGAAGTTCCAGAAATAGTAGACCAGTCGTCTAGTAAAAACCGCTAATAAAGGCACTTCCAGGGAAGTGCCGCCTGCGTGCTACTTATGCGTCATGGATTCAGATCAAGCAGGTGCCGTGTCGTCGCCATTGCGTTCTCGAACGGTTGCAGATTGCGCACGATCTTGACCATCACACTTGCGCCCAGCCACAGCTCGTACAGACTTTGCGCCACCGTCGACGGGTCCTCGTTCACCGCAAGCGACCCTTCGTCAACACCGGCCTGGATCGCGCGCGCCAGCCGCATGATGATGCCTGAGGTGCCGCGGTTCAGCGTGGCGCGCATCGCCTCGGACATATCCGCGACTTCAGCGCCCAGCTTGACCGCGAGGACACTTGCCCTGACAGTCCGAGAACGACTGGCTCTGTTGCCAGATTTGCCAGTAGTTCATCAGGCGCTGCGCCATCGTCAGGTTCGGCGCGGCGAGCGTGTTGTCGAGATCGGCGAGGTACTCTTCAAAATAACTTTCCAGCAACGCCACGCCGAAGGCGTCTTTCGAAACGAAGTAGTGGTAGAACGAACCCTTCGGCACACCCGCGGCGGAAAGGATCTCGTTCAGCCCCACGGCTGAGAAACCTTTCGCGCTGATGATCCGTTGCCCTACGGCAATGATGTTCTCGCGAACATCGGCCGATTCGTGTGCGTTTGCGGTAGCCATGGATCAAACCATAGAGCATAGTAGACCAGTCGTCTATAACTCTTTTCGATTTATTTACGACTGCGTGGCAAAGGGTCAAAGAGTGGGGTTCTCCCTCCGGGAGGAAGCGCCAGGGAGACCGTCATCCCGTGGCGCTTTTCTCTTGACGGACCAACGAATCGCCAGCCACCCAGATGTTCGGATGCCGGTCGCGCACAGGGCTGACCGATTCGAGCAGTGACGCCAGGTGAAGAATGGTCGACTCAGCCTGCCAGCTGCCGACGATCTGCACGTTGATAGGCAGGCCCCCTTTGCTTGTGCCGAATCGCATGGAGATACCGGGCAAGCCCGTGACGTTCAGCGGCACGGTTGCGCCCTGGAGATAGGTCGCATCCACTGTGCGGCCGTTGATCGTGAACGTATCCACCGCCGTGCTTGTGAGCCGGGATCGGCAGCACATGCGTAATCAACGCGTCGTATTTCCGGAAGTATTCGGCGTATCCGTCACGCAGACGCTCGGCGGCCTGTTCAGCGTCGATATAGTCCTTCATCGAGGTATCGGGCAGCGCGAGCATCGTCCTGGCCATCTTGTAGAGTTCGTCCTCACCGCGCCCTGCGGTCGCTTCCGCAAATGCCGGCTTCATTTCCATGACGTGCAGGCGGTTGAAGACATCGAGAGCGAAGTCACGCTCGAGGGCAGGAATGCGTACGGGCTCCGCCAGAATGCCCAAGCCTTTGAGCGCTTCCGCCGCTGCCTGCACCGTGGCTGCGACTTCGGGATCGACGGGTCCGAAGCCGGGTTCGACCATCCAGCCGACTCGCAGCGGACGGTCCGGCGAGCGGCCCACCCCCGCATCGAACGGGACTGTGCTGCTCGCAAAAGCGTCGCGGCCATCAGGACCCGACAGTTGCGAAAACGCGAGAGCGAGGTCGCGGATGCTGCGAGCCATCGGACCAACGTGCCAGAAGCGGCGCGGGGCGCGCGGCCAGATTCCTGTCATCGGCACACGTCCGTGAGTCGCCTTGAGCGAAACGATGCCTGTCTGCGCAGCGGGTCCCCGTACGGAAATCGCCAGATCGGTGCCGAGCCCGAGCGGCGACATACCCGCTGCGATGGCCGCCGATTCGCCGCCGCTGGAGCCGCCCGGAGTGCGCTCAAGATCCCACGGATTATTCGATCGACCGCTGAGCAGGTTGTCGCTCTCGATCCAGTACGAGAACTCGGGCAAGTTCGTTTTTGCGAGGAGGATGCCGCCTGCGTTTTTCAACCGTGCAACGCTGGTCGCGTCGGCGTCAGGAACGCGTCCTTTGAAGATGGGCGAGCCGCGCTGGGTCGCCACGCCCGCCGTGTCAATCGAATCCTTTGCGGTGAAGGGCACGCCGTGCAGCGGCCCCAACGCCTGACCTGAAAGCACAGCCGCTTCGGCAGCCTTGGCGGCTTGCAGCGCACCGTCTGCGACTGTGACGATGGCGTTGACTTTCGGATCGACGGCGTGGATGCGATCAAGGTGTACCTGCACGACTTCGACCGGCGAGACTTCACGTGTGCGAATGAGTTCAGCCAGACGGGTGGCGTCAAGGTGAAAGAGTTCGGAGTTCATGCTTTCCTTTGGCGGGGCGCAATACGGCTAGGGTTTGATTGATTTGGCCTACCGAACGATAGGTAGACAACTTGGGTTAAAAAAAACGCCAGCAGGTGAGCTGCGTGGCCGGGGATAAAAATCTACCTAACGTTTGTTAGCTAAAACTCTAGGCGGTACAATGAGTGCAGTCAACACTTTTTTCATCGGAGGGCTGTTTTGACTAATGAAACCGTCACTGGCTCGGGGGATCGGATTCTTGCTGCCGCCACGAGAATGGCGCAGGCGCACGGCTATGGCGGGCTGAATATTCGTGAGCTCGCACAGGACGTGGGCATCAAGGGTGCCAGCATCTACCATCATTTCGCGAGCAAGGCCGACTTGGCGGCGGCGGTCGCGCGACGCTACCACCAGGACGCGGCTGCGGCTCTGGAAGCGCTCTCCGCGGCATCGGGCGATCCGCTTGTCGGTTTGCGTCGATACCCGGAGACGTTCCGCAAGTCGCTGGAGTGCGACAACCGCATGTGCCTGAGCAGCTTTATGGCCGCGGAGTATGACGATTTGCCCGAAGTCGTGAAAAAAGAAGTGCAGGCCTTCGCGGACGTCAACGTGGCCTGGCTTCGCAAGTCTCTCGAGGCAACGGGCGTCGTCGCCGCCGAGGGGACGCGGGAGCGCGCGTGCGCGATTTACGCAGCGGTTGCCGGCGCTCAACTGATGGCGCGCGGCAGGGCAGACATCGCGTTGTTCGATACCTTGATCAGCAGTTACAGGGCCGTCGGGTTATTGCCGGGATAGGGGCGCCTCGACGCTTAATGTCGCGTGATCGGCCGTAAGGGCGGCAACGTCGCCCAACCGGGCGGGAGTCAAAACCTGGCGCGGCTTTAGGGAGATCAAGGGGGCTGTCTGGATCGCGACCTGGATCGCGGCTATGTCCCGAGCGGGTCCGGCGGGCGGATGTGATCTGCGATTTTCTATTTGGGGATCG
This sequence comes from Paraburkholderia sp. BL6665CI2N2, assembly GCF_004366535.1. Lineage (NCBI taxonomy): Bacteria > Pseudomonadati > Pseudomonadota > Betaproteobacteria > Burkholderiales > Burkholderiaceae > Paraburkholderia > Paraburkholderia sp. BL6665CI2N2. The sequence continues at coordinate 774,990 of NZ_SORC01000002.1, read as the reverse complement.
TGGGTTGAGCAGGGGCTGTCGAATTTCACCAGCACTTTAGCCAAACGTTTACCTGACGCAAAACGGTTGTTCGGGGTTCGGAAATTTCCAACGGGCATTTCCGGGCCCCCACCGAGTGCGGCACCCCGCAGCCTGAGTGTTTGGCGGGGAGGGGAAACTTTCACCCCGCAGCGAACCCCACGACGAGTAGCGCAGCGCCTATCACCACGGCCAATACCTTCGCCAATAGGCTCGGCGGACCAGGACGCATCGTTGCGCCACTCTGCCTGAGCCTTTCCTGATGCTTGTCGAATTGCATCGCATCTTTAATCGCGGTTTCCCGGGCGGTTTCAAGGGCGAAGCGCAACAGCGAGATAAATGTTTAGAGGTTTGAGCCTGATTTGCTGATATGGGGGTTGTGTCGTTCGAACGAAACCGTCCTGTTATCGCTCAGTATGCGCCGAAGATCCGGTCGAGCGCCGCGAGGATGGCCTCACGTCGATCTGAAAGGGAACCGATGCACTTGCCGAGAGCGGCCAGGGGAACCGCGCTCATGCCAGGCGTATCAAGCAAACATTCTTCGCCGTTGATTTCGAAAACGGGAAGCAGGTCGGATGGTTTGCCGGAGAAGGCGAGATGTCGGACAGGTCGTAGAGGAATCACGATGCGCGTCGGCAGAATGCCGACATGGGTGCTTTGCACGTCGAGCAGGTAAGGTGCAAGTTTGCGCGTCTCAATGTCGGGATTCGTGTAGAGATCAAACCGGGCCATTAAAACGTCCTGTATTTCGCGAGCGGAAGCCCGTCGCGATCGACCATCACAGTGTAAGCGGCGACCAACTCGGCGTTATCATCCGCCCATCGGCGCGCCTCCGCCTCCTGGATTTCTTCGCGCACGCCGCGCTCGCTCGCCCGCGAAAGATTAATACCCAGCTGCTTGGCCCGCTCCAGCACCTCGGGCGGCAAGGTGACGTTGGTGGATTTACGCGGTCGAACTTCGAGTGCTTTACCCATGTGTGGCTCCATGTTGCATACCATGTGCATTATGATGCACAAGCTCGGTGGATCGCAAGTGTATTGATTGGTTGCCGGTCATAAGCGGAAAGCAATGTGGCGCAGTCAGGCAGGGCGGTCCTGATGCGCGTGAAATCGGGCTTTTGCGGGTTGTCTTCGCCGTTCAGCAGCTGTTCGATTTGACATAAGATAAATGATCGCATTATATTTCGTATTCCTACATATTGTAGATTGAAGTGGTGCCAGCCTCGGAGCTCCTGACAGGTAGCGCGTCTGCATGGAAGCGACTGACGCGATGGAGCGGGCAACGAAGGATCTTTTTCGTGTACGGAAGTCAAGCGGGAGTGACCTCATCGATCGCGTCGATCATGGATGTCCTGTCGCTTTCCCGGTCACGCGGCGGAAGACGCTTGACGCCAGTCGTGCGCTGCTCGTCCCCGAAGCCCGGCAGGCGCTCCCAGTCTCTGTCAAAATAGCAGCATTGGTTCCACCAGTTCCCGTGCACACCATTGCGGGTTCGTCGGGCTGCATGTTGCCGCCAACAGCGACGTACATTGCCGAAGACGGCAACCGGAATCTATCCTCCCGGCGATCGCGGGAAGAACCGTTACGGCAGGCACGACATGGCACACGAGCGTTGCGAACAATGCGGCAACCAGACGCCACCCTGGGACACCATACACTGCGGATCTGGCGATAGCCGCTATGAGTTGCTCTGCACTCTGTGCTTCAATGCCAGGATTGCCGAGTCCACTGGATTCACCGATTTCGAGAACGTCCGCCTTGACCCCATCCGGATGATCGACTGCCACGGGGAGCCGCACCAGTTCCATTTCCGGCTTCGGCTTTTGGGCAACCGGATGGCACTGGATGCGTTTGAGCTTCGGGGAGAGCTTCGCGCGGGCTACCGGTTCCAGTTGATCGGCGAAGCTGACGAAGATGTGTTCGTGTTGCTCGGGCGCCTCGTTGAGAAGGTGCGTCGCGCGCTGTCGGTCAGGCACATCGATTTGCATGAGCGCCGGATCATTGACAGTACGGTGCGCGGGCATATCGAATGGGATGAGACGCAGGCGGGGCGCTTGCCACTCGTGGTGATCGACGGCAAGGAGGTCTCATGGGAGGATCTTGGGCAAATGCTCATGAGCATGGAAGGATGGCAGTTCCGGCTCGATATCGCTGACCCGAGCGAAGAGCTTTGAGTCGCGTTGCAGACGCGGCGAAACGGGCGACAAACCCTATCCCCGGACCGGTTTGCCGACCTGCCATGTACAACCTGCTGGGTGCAGCCATGGTCGCAGTCAAGCACGATGATCTTTCTTTGGCCTTTGACTTCGTCAGCTACGCGGCGCCGACGGAGCATAACGCGTATGTCTCGCTCGATACAGGCAAGATCTATTGGACTTCTGATTCCAGCGACGCGCTCGACGAGGAGATTCCTGACGACCTTGAAACTTCCGATCGCTACCTTGCGATACCGCACAGGAACGAGCTCGATCTCGGAAGACGTCTCGCCTTGCGCTTTGTCGCACAGGAGTTGCCTGCGCGTTATGACCAGGTCGAAGGACTATTCCGGCGGCAAGGAGCTTATGCGCGTTTCAAGGATTTGCTGGACCGTGAGGGCGTTCTCGAGCGCTGGTATTCGTTTGAAACCGATGCTGTCGAAAGCGCGCTGAGGCAATGGTGTGCCGAAAACGGGCTTAAGCTTCTTGAGATGTGACGGATGCTGCTGGCTCTCGCAACGCCAGGTGTGCTGCTTCCGGTGATCAAACGCGGACGCGTGCTCGCACTGCTCGGTGAGCGCACGCCCATCCGGGAACAGGAAACCATCGGCTCGATCCTGATGGAAGATGCCGCGCTAGCGCCGCCGGTCGACGCAATCCTGTGCCGGAAGAATGTCACGGCGATCTGGGCAGTTCGCCGCGGCACTCGAGGCGGGACATCGACCTGCGATCCGGATGAGTCCGGCCGAGATTCTCGCATACGCTGACGGCGCGGACCGCTTGCTGGCCGGCCAGCGGGCATTCCGCCCGGCGGCGGAGCGATGCGCAGGCGTTTGCGCGCAGCGCATTTGGTCAGGACCTGCTGCCGGTTGTGCGCATCGTCGACGAACTCGGTACTGGCTATCTGCAAGCCTTGGCGCCGCGCCCGGCGACGGCAGGCGCCGCAGACTATGGGATCTCAACCGTACACCGTGCCAAGGGGCTCGAATGGAAGCGGGTCAAGGTGGCGAACGATTTTCGCCTGCGCGGTGCCGACGGCCGCCCGATGCCGGACGAGGATGAGCTTCGGCTGCTTTACGTGGCCGTGACTCGCGCGCAGCATGCACTCGATATCTCCGCATTGCGCGACGAGCGCACCGGCTTTTTAGTCTCCTGCACCAGGCCTGGCCGGCATAACAGATGAAATCCAGCGTCGACCCAGTTCCGGCACCGCGGCGATGTTCACGCAGACCACGCCCACCTGCCGCCCGCGGCACGCGACAGAAACTGGGGCTCACATGGACGTCCGGAACCGGGGTAGAACGGCATTACAGGGCTGGATGCCCATGAATTCAAGGAGATCTAATACGATGGCAGCACCGAGTTTTGTCTATACGATCTCCTGTGTCGCGAAGATGCTCCGAGAGCCGGTGGATTGGCTGGACGAACTGGCGACTCTGAACCTGGAGCCAGAGGACGGGTGTCTCGGGATCATCGACGATCTGGACGTCCCCGCCGAGCAGTTGGTCTCCGTAACCGCCTTCACGGATGCTGGAATCGAGGCACTCAAGGAGCTGGTTGCTGAAGCAAAGCGGCAGTCTGGCGGGACGGGCAGCGCAGGTAGATAGGCGCGGATCAGGACCACGCATGCACGCCCTGGCAGACCAGGGCGTCATCGCCGTCCCCACGATCGGGCAATCGTCCAGTCATCCGGGCTGATCACTGCCGCTGTGCATCGGGCAAATCGGGCCGGAGTTCCGCCTCGATCTGATCGATTGATGGCAGACCGCTTTCCAGCGATTCAGGCACATGGCGCAAAAGCTGATATTCGGCAACGCCCATTGGGTTGGCCACGCCGCGCAGCGCATATTCCGCCACGAGCCGGTTCTTTTCCTTGCACAGCAGCAGGCCAATTGTCGGCTGGTCCTCGCCCGCCTTGACCTGCGCGTCGATCGCGGACAGGTAGAAGTTCAACTGGCCTGCATATTCGGGCTTGAACGGTGTTGTTTTCAGTTCGACGACGACGTAGCAACGCAGCTTGAGATGGTAGAAAAGCAGATCGACAAAAAAACTCGTCGCCGCCTACCTCCAGCCGGTACTGGCGTCCCACGAATGCGAAGCCGGCGCCCAGTTCGAGCAGGAAGCGGGTGATGTGTTGGGTGAGCGCGCGCTCGATGTCGCGCTCCTGGGCGTTCTCGGCCAGACCGAGGAAGTCAAGGATATACGGATCCTTAAGCGCGTCGCGCGCGAGATCGGACTGCGGTGGCGGCAACCGGTCGGCGAAATTCGTGACTGCGTTGCCGGCACGCCCATGGGCGGCCGTCTCGATCTGCATGGTCAGCACGCTGCGCGACCAGCCGTGCTCGAGCGACTTTTCCGCATACCACAACCGTTGGGCGTCGTCGTTGAGCTTGTCCAGCAGTGTCACGACGTGCGACCACGGTAATTGTGCAACGGGCTGTTGCACAAATTCCGGCTGCGGGAAGGCTTGTGCCAGCGCGCGCATGTACTTGAGGTTGCGAGGCGAGAATCCGCGCATGTCGGGAAACGCTGCCTTGAGGTCGCGCGCGAGCCGGTCGACAACGCCGGCCCCCCAGCCTTGTCGCTGCTGCCTGTCGAGAATGTCGCGGCCAATCTGCCAGTACAGTGTGACCAGTTCGCGATTCGCGCTGGCCACGGCGCGCTGCCGCGCGCGCTCGACGCGCTGCTTGAGTTCGGCAAACCAGTGGTGATAATCCTCAGCCCATGCGGGCGTACCCAGATCTTTGTTCATGCGCTTTGGTAGTCGGGGCACCGGTTGTCGCGCCCGGAAGGAAATTATCGTGGGGGAACCGGCAGTCGACAAGCGGAGCCAGCGTGGAGTCGCCGCGATGATACCATCGCACCCCGTTAAAATTGTTGATAATTTATCTTATGTCAAATTGACGCGGTCCCTTACCGGCTGACCCGGGCAGTCACATCTAACGTATCTAGCCGGCGCCAAAGCTGTCACTGCCGTTCAGTTGGCGTGACGCCGATATCGCAACTCCTTCTGGCTGCGAATAGCGACCACCAGCACAACGTCCAGCTCAGCCACAAAACGATACAGCGCAAGATAGCCATGCGCGCCATTCGAAATGACCAGCTCGCGCATCGCATCGGGGCCACTAACAGGCCGTCCAATCTGAGGACTCGTCTGAAGGATGTCTAGCGCGCGAACGATATCGTCAATGTGTTTTGCGGCGCTCGCCGCGTTGTGTTCAAACAGGAAGTCAAAGATCCGCTCAAAATCATCGCGAACTTCAGGCGCCAGAACTATTCGCGCCATCGCTTGACCTTCGGTGTTCCCGGATCGTGCCCTGCGGCCCGCTGGCCTATGTAATCACGCATGTCGGCCCACTCAATTCCGAGGCCGTTCTCCAGCATGTTTGCGAGGCGGTCGTTACCCTCAGTGAGAAATTCGCGACGCAGTTCTTCGCTGGTGACCCTCTCCGCAATCGCCTCCAGCATGAAGCTGTGGGCTGTAGTCCCCGATTCTTCAGCTAGTCTGGAGATCCGATCGCGGAGTTCCGGCGGAAGGCGGAGCGTGGTGGTAGACATAGAGGCCTCTCATGTGTCACATCTGTGCTACATCATACTCTCTCAAGTTTGCCAGTGCACGCCCTTGTCCAAACCCAAGCAGGGAACCAAAAACAGGGACATACCTAATTATGTCAAATACCGTATCCGAAGATTGCTCCGGTTTGAAAGGAGTCGTGTCGGACGGGCTGAGCCGGTATCAGTAGTTTCCGAAAAACTACTGATACCGGCTTGCCTGGTATGGAGTATTATTCTCAGTAATTTATAAAAAACTACTGAGATAACCATGGTCATCTCTGCAACTGGATCCCTCTACACCCTTCACGAGACTGCGCTACATGCGATGTACGCCGACCTCGAACGCGTCGCGCAGATACAGGATAAGGTTTTCATCGGTGCACCCGGGACCATCGTCCAGCACCGCAAAGGCGAGGCTGAGTACTACGCGCGTCAGTATCTCGATGGCGACGGCCGGCAGCGGCAGGCGTATCTCGCGGGGCCTGTCGGCTCGCCAGAGGCGGACACGCTCAAACAATCGGTGCAGAACCGTATCGACGAGGTCAAGGCTGTGATCAAGACCGTGCGCGAACTCGCCAAGCTCAACTTCGGCGTAGCCGATGCGAAGACCTATGCGACCGTTGGCGCACTGTTCAACCACGGCGTGTTTGCCGCGGGCGGCACGCTGGTCGGCTCCCACGCGTACGGCGTGATCCTGAACCGGCTCGGCATCCGCGCGGCAAGCTATCACACCGAGGACATCGACATCGCGCGACGCGAGCAGCTCGCGCTCTCCGATATTCCGGCCGGCGGACTTCTCGAAATCCTCAAGCAGACGGGCATCCGGTTTGTCGAGGTGCCAGGGCTCGACCGATCGGCGCCAGCAACGTCCTTCAAGGAGGCGGGAGCGTCGCGTTTTCATGTTGACCTGCTTGTGCCGTCGGCCGACGAGAATTTTACAATCCGGCCAGTACCCGAACTTAAGGCGCACGCCGCCGGCCTCCCCTACCTTGCCTACGTCCTTGGAACCTCGCAGAACGGCGTGCTGCTCTCGCGCCACGGTGCAGTGCCGGTACGCGTGCCAGACGCCAACCGGTTTGCCGTACACAAGCTGCTCGTCTCCCAGTTGCGCACGAACGACAACACGAAGTCTCTCAAGGATCTGCAGCAGGCTGCCGTTGTCATCGGCTTTCTCGGTGAGCATCATCCCGGCAGTATTGAAGATGCGTGCGAAGCGCTCCCGGCCAGTGCGCGCAGTCGCGTCAAGCGTGCAGTCGCGCCGCTCGAAAGGCTGCTTGAAGCGCATCCGGCAGCCCTCGACGAAGTGCGAGAGGCGCTCGCGGACTAGCGCGGTGTCGATGTCATGTCATGTCGAATCAATTAATCTTCGATTCTCTTTTATGTCTACATGAACGCCCCCGTTTGCGCCAGATGTTCGAGGTCTTGACGAATAGGATGGGCTGCAGCTGTACATCCGCCTCTTTGCAGCTTCCGCTTCGCTGCCGGCCCCTATGAAATCCGCTGACTCACGCCTCATTCAAATCGCGAGCTTGTGAAACTCAGACATAAAAGCAGGTTTCGTGAATCCCGGGTCCCGCCCGATTTGTCATTACACTCGAATGCCGCCGCAACTTTTGACGTTCCATCCCTTGAATCGAGAACCCCTTTAGCAGACCGATGAAACCATGCTGGCCTAACACTGACGTAATCCTTCCGGTAGGGCTGTTGATGTGGGAAGGAAATTCGAAGCCGCCTGCAACGAATTATTTCTCAATGTTCGCAATCAACGAGGGCGGCGGCAAGCTCGCGCAACGGTCCCCAGGCCGCCGAATGCCCGTTGGCATTGCCAGCGAGAATTGCGCGCGTGCGCTTACCGATCTTCCGCTGTACCTTTGCCACGTCGAGGCAGCCGCTCCAGTAATCAATATCGGCAAACACCGGTGCCGTGTCTGTTAGGGTGATCGCGTGCGCGACCTGATGCCACGTGTGCGACGCGCAGATAACTTCGTCGCCCGGGCCGATGCCGAGCGCACGCAGCACAATCCAGGTGCCGAACGTGCCGTCGCCACGGCCACCGCGTGGGCGCGGTCGCTCCAGCCGGCAAGGCAGCCTCAAACGAATCGAGCATTGGTCCATCGCTCCAAGGCGAACATTGCAGTACTGCATGGACGAGTTCGCTCTCTCGCGCCCCGCAGGCTGGCTCGCTAAGTGTGATTTGGTCAGTCGCCATCGCAGGCTTCCTCCTCGGCCACGATGAGCATATCGGCCTCACTTGCCTGTGCCGTCACAGACACGCAAAACCCTGTCGACGTCGCGAGATAGACGCGGCGGCCACGAAACTCGAGAACCGGCTTTTCATTGCGCAGTTCGACCGCGCCGATCCGCATGACACGCACGTCGGGATAGCGCTTTCGCCAACTTGCCGCGGCATCCAGCAGCGTCGGTTCGTTGAGAATCAACTGGGCTATCACACAAATCTGATTTGCTGTGAGCGCCATGTCAGTCGTGCCCGCCCGCCACGCGCCACGCTTCTACAGTGACCGGAAGCGTAGTGTCGGCAGCCATCTCTGGCACCTGGAACCGCCAGCCGATTGAGAGCATAATGAGCCCGCTCCACGTCTGCGCCTGAGCGATGCAGACGATCGGCTCATCCAGATCCTTCTTCGTCACGTAGGCGCCGAGAATGCCTTTTCTGTCCTTTCGAATTATGAGTTTCACGTTGAGACCTCCTGGGTTGGTTGCAAAAATTTGCGCCGCAGGTACGTGCATCGCTTCGAACTAGCGGCGCGAGCAAAAGGCGCCGGCCCGCCGGGCGACGAACGTCCAGCGACGAACACATGGACTTTCATAGGCAGAACTCGTCTTTCTCGAGCAATGGTCGCAGCGCGGCAGCATCAATTTCGTCCTCAGTGCAGCCGACGCCTGCCCATCAAACTCGACGAGGTACACCGGTTCGCCCGGTCTCGATCACACGCCCCACATTGGCGATCCCGCCGAGCGCGCCGGCCCTCACAAGACGCTCGCATTCGCCCCGTCCGGGATAGCCACCGTCGTTGCAAACGTCGTGCAGTGGCACCACGCGCATTCTCCATGGAGCGCGCTCACCCAACCGCGCGAGCACGTCTTGCGAACGGTGGTCGAGCGTACATAGTTCCTTCGCGCGCATGCCGACGCAATGATCGCGTTCGACAAAGTGAACCGCATAGATGTAGAACCGCTGCAGGAACGTGTCGATTCCGGTGACGTAGCCCACGTCGCCTTTGCTCAAGAGCAGCTCACCCATGGCCTTACCGGTGTACGTACCGTCGTTGCTGATCGGGAGCGGGCGATCATCCGCACGGCACTGCCGGCAATGGCGCGTCAAGTTCGCGCCGCCCTTGCAGGCGTCATGCCCGGCCTTCAGCTCGCGCGCAGTGGGGCCGCGCTGGCCGTGCAGGCCGAAATACGTGCCATGCTCTGGGTCTGAGATCATCGGCATGATGTTGTGCAGGAACGCGCCTCGCCTCTTTACCTCGCGATTTACCTCGATCAGGAGTTCGTCGTTGATGCCCGGGATCAACACCGAGTTGATCTTCGTCAGTACACCACGCGCAGTCAGTATCTCCAGCCCCTCCATGTGCCGCGCGTGAAGGAAGCGCGCGGCCTCCTTGCCCGTGATTCGTCGGTGGTCCCAGAAAATCCACGGATAGATCTTTTCGCCGACGACGGGATCGACCATGTTGATGGTGATTGTCACGCAAACAATGCTGTTTTTGCAGATCTCGTCGACAAAGTCCGGCAACGCGATACCATTCGTTGACAGGCATAGCTTAACGTCCGGAGCGCGCTCGCGAAGCATACGGAACGTGTCGAACGTTTTCTTCGGATTGGCTAGCGAGTCCCCGGGACCCGCAATGCCGAGCACGGTCAACTGCGGAATCCGGGCCGCGACGGTCGTCACCTTTTTCACGGCTGCTCCGGCGCCCGTTTCTCCGACACGACGCCTGGCCGCGACTCGTTCGAACAGTCATACTTGCGGCTCCAGTAGTTGCATTGGATTTTGCAGGCGGGTGCCACCGCTACGTGCATGCGCGCATAATCGCGATGCGCTTCTTCCGAATAACCTGGGTGATTACTGATCTTTTCCCATACTTCTGCCGACATGCTCTCGGGCGCGTCGGACGGACCGCAGCTCGATTTGCCTGTGCCGCCGTATGAATCACAGCCGCCGCCCCGGACAGATGCGTCTACGGTCGACACCAAGGGCAGTGCCTGCCGAACGCCGATATAGGCAGTCGAGGGCGGCGTGCTGGCGTTCGCGCAGTCTTGCATGATATCTCCCTGCAACCAAAAGTGGCGGCGCAATACGCAATAGCGAGATCCATGCCACTCACTCGAGCTCCGCTAATGCGCGAGTCCCGCGATATCCGATAAGTTCTGTTGTCGTGCGTCGGCCCCCAAGCCCGACAACCACGCCCTATGCGTCGCTGTTACAACAAAAGTCACGCGCTCCACGTTTCATGTCCAAATTTTTTTGTTTAACTGATTATCGCGAGTGTGCGTCAAGCGAACATGTGCGACATTCTGTCCGCCAGCGGATGGAACCGATCGAGCCGCCTCCAGCGCGGCCGCATTGTCCGGAACGGGACATTCGCGACACGAACAATCGGACGATGCACCGCCATAACCCGACATTGTGCCGGTCAACATCCCGCAAATTGTGCTCCGACTGTAGATGCTCGCTTGGCACAACGTCCCGTGTAAGCGGGGTTTGAGGGACAGCCGTTATGGATATCGCGTTCATTAACTTTGGCAGTGGATGCAATGCGCGGAATGGATGAGATGCAGGAACCCCTGTTTACGACGGTCAAGCTGGAGGATTTCGTCCCGGCGGATCACTCGCTGCGACCGGTCCGGCTGCTGGTGAATGACGCGTTGAGACGGCTCAACGGGCTGTTTAACGTCATCTATGCCGACACCGGCCGGGCTTCGATTGCACCCGAGAAGCTGCTGAGGGCGTTGCTGCTGCAGGTGTTCTACTCGTGCGTAGCGAACGCATGGTGATGGAACAGATGCGCTACAACCTGCTGTTCCGCTGGTTCGTCGGACTGGCGATCGAGGACGACGCGTGGGACCACTCGGTGTTCTCGAAGAACCGCGACCGGTTGCTGGAGCATGAAGTCGTGGAAGCGCTCTTTACTGAAGTCATGGGCCTGTCCGACAAACGGGGTCTCCTGTCGAGAGAGCATTTCTCGGTGGTCGGTACGCTGATTCAGACATGGGGGATTGCAAATGCACAGGCAGTGGACATCATCTTCGCCGGCAAGCAGACCATCGATGGCGACACTGCCCAGGTCGGCCCCGCTATCGCGATGCGATTGGGCGTCCAGTTGCTCACGTATGTATCCCGGATCGTCGAGACTGACCTCGACGCGCGCACGATCGTAGTCGAGCGCCGCGCCGAAGGCGGTGTGCAAGTATTGAAAACCGCACTGCCCTGTCTCGTGACGATGCTCGAGAATACGAACGAGCTGCGCTTCGCGACACTGCCCGCGATGATCCACGCGGCTGGATTCCCGGTGCGCAAATGGAATCGCGAGCAGGCCGGCATTGAGGACGTGAGCAAGATCGGGCTGAAAGGTTCACCTACCGTGGTCAGCAAAGTGTTCGCGCCGACGCCGCGCGACGAAAAGGCCGAGATGCTCGAATTGGACGCGTCCAGTCTGCGCGACGTGTCGCTGAAACTCGTGCACAAGATATTTGCTCGCCATCCGACATTGGAGGCGGACCTGTTGATGAAGAGGGCCTCATGAACTCGCCCGCTGCCTCTGAAAAGAAGCCGTCCGCGCCGGTCAAACGGGCCGCCGGCCGTAACCTCGATCTGCCCGAACATCTGAAAGCCTACCAGGGTGTCTGGGTCTTTCTCGAGCACGACCACGGCCACGTGCATAGCGTGTCGTGGGAGCTGCTCGGTGAGGCGCGCAAGCCCGCCGACAAAGTCGGCAGTCGTGTCGCTGTGGCCGTGCTCGGCGGTACCGACGAGCCGCTTGAGCAGTTTGCCAGTGAGGCGTTCAGTTTCGGCGCGGACAAAGCGTATGTGATTCACGACCCTGTGTCGCTCGGCTATCGCAACAAACCGTTCACGAAGGGGCTGACCGACCTGGTCAACAAGTACCGCCCCGAGATTCTGCTGCTCGGTGCAACCTCAATGGGCCGGGATCTCGCCCGATCTGTCGCAACGACGCTCTTGAGGGGCCTCACCGCCGACTGCACTGAGTTGAACATTGACCCGGCCTCGCGCGCACTGGCGGCCACACGGCCGCCTTTCGGCGGCTCGCTGCTCTATGCGATCATGACGCTCGCATACCGCCCGCAGGTGGCGGCGGTGCGCCCACGAGTGATGGTGATGCCGCAGGCGCAGACGGGTTGCGGCGGCGAGAACGTAACGTTGCCAACGACGAAGGCGATTGGAACTGCATCTTCGGCACCGAAACTATGGGTTCTTTACGACCATCTGGGACACTATTTTTCGCACGAGTTACTGGCCGAAAAAGGATGAGTGCCGGAAGTTGGCCTCCGCGACCAGCCCGAACCGCTCAAACGTGCGCGACTACTTCATTTTTCCGTTTGATCAACACCGCTGGCGCAGAGCTAAAGTCGGAAATGGTGTACGGGGAGTAAAGTAGAAAGAGCTGGTTGATACGCTGGAGCAAATCGCATCACGCGTCCGGTGTGCTCCCACTCCATGCGTGCGCAGCTTCGTCAGGTCGACCATTACAGAGACAGCTGCCCTCAGGTTCGGCGCGCTATTGACCTCAGCGACACGTGTGGAGTTGCACCATCAATTCGGCATGGCCTTATATGATGTGAGGGCAATTGACAGAGCGATCAGTAGTTCTGCAAGGGGCGACTTCATGCCTGATGTCCGCGAGTTGACTCAAGTTCATCCTGTCGAAATCACACTTCGCGGGTTGTTTCACGTTAGAGCGTGTTAGGAACTTTGAAGTACTGGCACGGCATGGACGAGCATGAGCATTGGGAAGACGACGAAATGAAGCCCGGCGAGAGTTTCGGGTAGCCGCTCATAGTCACGTGCGAGACGGCGGAAGCGGTTGAGCCAGCCAAAGCTGCACTCGACCACCCATCGCCGGGGCAGCAGTACAAAGACTTTTTTCGTCTCCTCGAGTTTGATCGAGGGTGTAAAAAGTTTTGTGTAAACGGTCATTTGGCAGGAGACTGCCAGCAACAGGAGCATAGATGACCGTAGCGAAACGCAATAAAAGAGAGAAACCCGATGCTGAACTCGTCAAGCTGGCAGACAGCCTGCTGGCGAATTACCAGAAGCCGGAAGACCTGATAGGCGAGAACGGCCTGCTCAAGCAGCTTACCAAGATGCTGGTGGAGCGTGCGTTAGAGACGGAGATGTCCGAACACCTGGGCCATGGCAAAAGCGAAACGGTGACCAATGCCACGGGCAACACCCGTAATGGCCATAGCGCCAAGACGCTGCAGGGGGAGTTTGGCGAGTTGCCGCTCAATATCCCGCGCGACCGTCAGGGGGCGTTCGAGCCGAAGCTGGTGGAGCGCCATCAGACGCGCTGGACGGGCTTCGATGACAAGATCATTTCGCTGTATGCGCGTGGCCTGAGCGTGCGCGAGATCCAGGGGCACCTGGAAGAAATGTACGGCACGGAGGTCTCGCCGACGCTGGTCTCGGCGGTCACCGACGCCGTCAGTGATGAGGTGAAGGTCTGGCAGGCCCGTGCGCTCGACGTGCTTTATCCGATTGTCTATCTCGACTGCATTCACGTCAAAGCGCGCGACAGCGGCGCGGTGCGGACCAAGGCGGTGTACCTGGCCATCGGCGTGAACATGGCCGGCCACAAGGAAGTCCTGGGCCTGTGGATCGCCCAGACCGAGGGGGCCAAGTTCTGGCTGCAGGTGGTCACTGAGCTGAAGACGCGCGGCGTGCAGGACATCTTTATCGCCTGCGTCGACGGGCTTAAAGGCTTTCCTGAAGCCATCGAAGCGGTCTACCCAAAAGCGGCCGTGCAACTGTGCATCGTGCATATGGTGCGCAACAGTCTGAACTTCGTGCCGTGGAAAATGCAGCAGGAAGTCGCCGCCGACCTGAAGACGATTTACACTTCATCGACCCTCGAACTGGCCGAACAGATGCTGGGCGCCTTCGAGGCCAGGTGGGACAAGGACTATCCGTCCATCGGACAGAGCTGGCGACGCAACTGGGCACGTGTGATTCCGTTCTTCGATTACCCACCGGAGATCAGGAAGGTGATTTACACCACGAATGCCATAGAATCGATCAACATGAGCCTGCGCAAGGTGATCAAGACCCGCAGCTCGTTCCCGACCGATGAGGCCGTCACCAAGCTGTTTTACCTGGCCCTGAACAACATCAGCAAGAAGTGGACGATGCCGATCCGCGACTGGAAGGCCGCACTGAACCGCTTCACGATCCAGTTCGAAGAGCGGCTGGTGCCGGGTTAAACCTCAACCCGTTTACACAAAATTCCGGACACCCCCGTTTGATCACCTGCAGTTCAATGTCTTCGTCCAGTGCTGCCTGCGCTGGCTCTTTACCCGTGTATCCCTTGTCGGCCAAGACCACCTTAACCGTGCGCCTCGTTACCTGCTGGACCTGGCGCGCAAGCTCTGCTACCTCCGCGCCTTCCTGTTCATTGGCTGGTGTCACGTGTACCGCCAGCAACTGTCGCATTATGTCCACCGCAATGTGTACCTTGCTGCGGCGTTTGCGCTTATAACCGTCATAGCCCGCACGCGGGCCGCTCTCGCAGGTCGACTGTATCGTGCGCCCATCGAGAATGACCGCACTGGGCTGTCCCCGACGGCTAGGGCCAGGCGTATCAGCGAGCGCAGGTCGCTCACCATGCTCTCGAAGCAGCCGGCCTGCAACCAACGTTGAGTTTGCTGATACACCAGTTCCCACGGTGGAAAATCATTGGGCAGCATCCTCCACGGCGCGCCGGCACGAGCCATCCAGCGCAATGCGTCAAACATGTCGCGCAGCTCGTATTTGCGCTGGGGCGCCTCGACGTCCATCAACGTCAGATACGGTGCCGCGAAACTCCATTCTTCGTCCGACACATCAGTTGGATACCCTTTGCGGTCTGCCTTTTTCATTCCTCTAGGATACCAGGTCGCGCTCAAAGTTCCTAACACGCTCTTCTATGGGGAACTGAAAGTCAAGCCCGGTTCACGATCAACATTCTGTTATGCGATGTAAGCCTCCTTGTTCGGTCTCTACCGCCAGCCTGCGCGATCACTTACCATGACCAGACGCAGGCTGGCGCTAAAGACCGGTGCGTGAAGGACGGTACCGACGCTCATCGCGTAAGCCTTGTTGCAGCCTGGCATGTCAATGTCATTCAGGTCAGGGTATCTGTTGGCCGGTCAGTGCCGGGTCGACCTTCTATCCGTGCCGACCTGACAGGCCGGTCACCTCATGCCGCGTGCGCGAAGCGCTGGAGCTACCCTGTTACCGACGGCGCCCCATCTAGGGAAACGGCCTCCCGCAGTGGGTAGCCCGAGCGTGTTTCGGGCGCGTTGACCTTTAGATGCTGTTGCTGCATCCGACGTCATTCAATCATTCAGGCCCTCACGGTGTTGACGTCGCGCGGCTTGAGTATCGCGCCAACGGGGATCTCGCCGTACTCGAGATAACGCCACAGGGCGATCGCCAGACGGCGTGCGAGCGCGACGATACCGATGCGCCGCATCCGCTTGCCGGTACCGGAGATGCTGACCCAGGCACACGTGGGCGCCGACGCTGAAAGCGAGATGCCGGTTCGGTTTGCGGTCGAAATTGAATGCGAACGGCTCAGGGGAGACTTGCTCGTCACGATTTGCCGAGCCATAGCGGAGCATCAGCCAATCGCCCTTGCGGATTGTCCGACCCCGGACGTTGGTGTCGGCAGTCGCTGTGCGCATGAAATGACGCACCGGCGATGCGTAGCGAAGGGTTTCATCGATAAACTGCGGAATCAGCGAACGATCCGCCTGTAGTCGCGGCAATAGCTCAGGGAAGCGGTTCAACGCCCACATCGCGACCGATATGGACGACGAAACCGTATCATGTCCTGCTGCGGCGATGATCACGTAATAGCTGCCCCGGTCTCTATGCATAATTACGCCGGCGTCAGCACGGCGCCGGAACCACGCCATTGATGGTTCGAGTTCGTCGTCGCAATTTACTTGCGCTTGTGGCGGGCTCGAATGCCATGCTGCGCCGTCAGCTTGCGAACCAGCTCTTTGCCCACGCGCACGCCTTGCGTGAGCAGTTCCTTCCACATGCGAGGCCAGCCGTACTCTCCCTTGGTCTGCGTGTGAATCGCCTTGAGGTTTGCGAGCAGTGCGTCGTTACTCACGCGGCCCCGGGGCGGCTTGGCCTCTGTGCAGTGCGTTGCCGGCGCTGCTGATATCCGCTTGTACTGACTCCCAGCACTTCGCATAGCACCGAGACCGGCCAGTGGCGTCGATAGCGCTCGATGAACGCGTACTTCACATCGACTCCTTGGCGAAGTGTCGAGTAGCCCGGCGGAACTTCCCCGCCGAGCCCTCACAGATCACGTACGTGAACCTCTCGGTTCATGCGGCTCTTGTCATCCAGCCGATGGCAATACCCCCAGCTTCCAGTGGTACAGGACGCCCGGGGCACGTTCCACCAATCGCCTGAGCCATATCCGGGCCCTAGCGCGACTTCGCTTGAAACGGCGGTACTTCCGCACCGCCCATTTCGCCAGAATGTCGTTGAGGTGGCCTATCACACGCTTGAACACGCTCATATAGAACGCCGCGTAGTAATTCCACCATCCTCGCAAGGTGGAATTGACCCACTGTGCAATATCTTCGAACGCAGCATCCGTCCAGCGGCCGATACTCCACACCCGCATTTGCTCGCGGATGCGTTTCGCGGCCTTGCTACTGAGCGCAGGACTGAAGCTGTCGAAGTAAATGCCGCGCTTGCTTTTGGCCAGCCGACCGCGGAAGGTGTATCCGAGAAAGTCAAGGCTCGTGTTGGGATAGTCCTTCTTGCGATACCCATTCCGGCAGTACACGATCCTCGACTTCTCAGGACGCAATTCCGGGCCACAGGCCTTTAGACGCGCACCGATTGCCGCATGCAACCGTCTGGCTTCGGCTTCGCTTTTACAGTGGACCAATCCATCGTCGGCCTACCGCACGAAGGACGTATCCGGAAAGTGCCTCGCCATCGAGGTATCAAAGGCATAATGCATATAGAGATTAAACAGTACCGGGCTGACGACACCACCTTGCGGCGTGCCCTGCGTCCGCGACACCATTTCCTGCCCCCTCATCATTGGCGCCTTAAACCAGCGTTCCACGTACACCTCCACCCATGTGCAACGAGCATGCTGCCGCACCGCTTCCATCATGAGTTCGTGATCAACATGGTCAAGAACCCCTCGATGTCGAGATCGAGCACCCAAGCGTAACGCCAGCATCGCTGCCGTGCAGCCGAAAGTGCTTAATGCGCCGACCGGCCAGGACGATATCCTTAGCCATCCTACTGAAACACCGGCTTCTCGACGGGTTTCAGATATCGTTTGGCTACCATCTGCGCGATTCTGTCCGACACCGTCGGGACGGTCATCGCGAACTGCACACACGCCCAACGATCATTTGGGTTGGGCAAGATCTAACATCCATTTCATCCACTTACTGTAAAACGCATTTCTCAACGTATCCACGTTATAGATGAAAGGTATAAACACAATCGATTTTACAAATCAATTGGTGTGTTGCACAGTGAAACCCGTCGTCGCGGAAATGGAAATCGAAGTTGATTGATCGAATACTTCATATTTATAAACCTAAGTAGTACGACAGATTTAGGTATGTCATCCATGATGCCCACACTTTCGGATGTATCTCTCGACACGCCACCTAAGCTTACCGAAACCGTGCCCGTCGCGGCCTTCCGGATGGGACGATCGACCGTGGAGCCGCCTACTGGCTCGATAATTGAACGAAACGGGCCAGATCTGTGAAGGTCCTCGATTGCGTATCCGAGGCGCGCGACGAGTGCCACGATCGCGCCGGACGTCGCGACGTCTACTTGACGTTTGACGACGGCCCTAATCCACTTTGCACACCGGACGTCCTCGATGTGCTGGCAGAACACCGGGTGCCAGCAACGTTCTGCGTCATCGGTGCGTACGTAGAGGACCACCCGAAGCTGATCCAGCGAATGATCGCGGACGGACACGAGATTGCCAATCACACGATGACTCATCCGGATTTGTCTGGATGCGAACCTGATGAAGTACGACGCGAAATATTGGACGCGAACAGGATCATCCGGATGGCGTGTCCCCAGGCCACAGTTCGGCATATGCGTGCCCCTTACGGAATATGGACGGACGAAGTGGTCGTTGAAACGGCAAAGGCGGGGCTGGCGGCTCTTGACTGGTCGGTCGACCCGCGTGACTGGTCTCGCCCCGGCGTCGATGCGATTGTCAGCGCAGTGCTGGCCTCTGTCCGGCCTGGCGCAATTGTGCTCTTGCACGACGGATGTCCTCCCGGCGAGTCAGGACGGTGCTGTCATGCTGGGCTGCGCGACCAGACCCTCATGGCGCTTTCCCGCCTGATTCCAGAACTGCATGACTGCGGATTTGTAATCAGCTCGCTACCCCAACCACACTGGCCAAACCGACATCTATGAATGCCATTGCCACAATCAACACTGCCGCAGTTTTGTTGTATACACTACTCTCGACTGTTTACAAAAGCGCACAGGCCCTCCATGGCCTACCGACGAGTGGTCCGGCGAAGTCGCCCAATGCCGCCGACTCCAACTTTCTGCCGGACGTGGACGTCATCGTGCCGTGCTTTAACGAGCGACCGAGCACGCTCTCGGCGTGCCTGGAGTCCATTGCAAACCAGGACTACGCCGGAAAACTGCGGGTCTATGTGGTCGACGACGGCTCTGGCAATCTCGACGCCGTGAGGCCGGTATACGATGCGTACACGCGCGACCCGAGATTCAACTTCATTGCGCTTCCCCAAAATATGGGAAAGCGCAAGGCACAGATCGCCGCGATACGCTCTTCATCCGGGGAACTGGTACTCAACGTCGACTCGGACACGACGCTGGCACCCGATGTCGTCAAGAAGCTTGTATTGACAATGCGAGATAGGACGATAGGCGCCGCCATGGGGCAGTTGACGGCCAGCAACCGGAGCGACACCTGGCTGACCCGCCTGATCGATATGGAGTACTGGTTGGCTTGCAACGAAGAACGCGCGGCCCAGGCTCGCTTCGGCGCCGTTATGTGTTGCTGCGGTCCATGTACCATATACCGACGGTCCGTGCTTCTTTTGCTATTAGACCAGTACGAGACACAATTTTTTCGCGGGAAGCGGAGCGACTTCGGCGAGGACCGCCATCTCACAATTCTCATGCTGACCGCAGGTTATCGGACCGAGTACGTTCCGGACGCCATTGCGGCGACAGTCGTTCCGGACAGACTGGGGGCGTATCTGCGCCAACAACTGCGCTGGGCGCGCAGTACTTATCGGGACACGTTGCTTTCGCTGCGCCTGCTGCCCTGTCTCGATCGCTACCTTACGCTGGACGTGATCGGACTGAATCTGGGCTCGCTATTTCTCGCCTTTTCGGTCCTAGCGGGGCTCGCGCAGCTCGCATTGACAGCGACAGTGCCGTGGTGGACTGCCCTGATAATCGCATCATTGACCATGATCCGCTGTAGCGTGGCATCGGTTCGCGCTCGCCAGATTCGATTTCTTGGCTTTTCTCTTCACACACCTATTAACCTCTTTCTCTTGCTCCCGCTGAAAGCCTATGCGCTGTGCACATTGAGCAATAGCGATTGGCTGTCCCGTGGCTCTGCAGGCAACGTATCGAACGTTCGAGAAAAACAGCTCGAGACTCCGGATCCGGTTACAAAGCCGAACGTGACTTCAGCGTCAAGCGCTGCGACTCCGCACCGTCGACCGGATCACGCGTGTGAGTCTTCAACATTAGCAACTTTTGACGAAGCATCCGATGGCAATTAGTTAATCGGACATATAGGATCTCGAATATTGCGCCACCCCAGAATCGCTCACCGTCGGTAGTCGTCCGCTTGAGTGCGATCGTCTCACGCAATGGCTCAATTGCCGTCTTCCCAACGCGAGTGCATTCACCGGAATCCTAGTACTCCATTGTCAGTAACTCTTCCGCATGGCAAGCGACGATCTTCTATCGGCCAGGGCGTTTTCAATCGGGCCGCGGCAGCAGAACGGCTTCTTTTTCTCTAAGACGAGCGCGTAATTTTCCTTCTTATCCCCATGTCCAAAGCAGCAATCAGCTTCGCCAGCGTAAGGAAGTCATATGGCGACAAGATCGTAGTCGACGGATTGTCGTTCAGCGTCGCGCCTGGAGAGTGTTTCGGTCTGCTAGGGCCAAATGGCGCGGGCAAGAGCACGACGGTGCGTATGGTGCTCGGCATGGTGCCGCCCGACGCAGGCAAGATCATCGTGCTCGGGGAGCCAGTGCCGGCGCGCGCTCGCTCGGCACGTATGCGCATTGGCGTGGTGCCACAATTCGACAACCTCGAGCCCGGGTTCACCGTGCGCGAGAACCTTCTGGTGTTTGGCCGCTACTTCGGCATGAGCACACGTGAAATTGAAGCGATCGTGCCGTCGCTGCTCGAATTCGCCCGCCTCGAAAGCAAGGTCGATGCGCGCGTCACCGAACTATCCGGCGGCATGAAGCGGCGGCTAATGCTGGCACGCGCGCTGATCAACGATCCACAGTTGTTGGTCATGGACGAGCCTACAACAGGTCTCGACCCTCATGCGCGCCACCTGATCTGGGAAAGCCTGCGTTCACTGTTGGCGCGCGGCAAGACGATCCTCTTGACCACCCATTTCATGGAAGAGGCCGAGCGGCTGTGCGACCGACTGTGTGTGCTGGAGGAGGGGCGAAAGATCGCCGAAGGCGGGCCTCGCGCGCTGATCGCAGAACAGATCGGGAGCCACGTGGTCGAGATCCACGGCGGCAATCCGCATGAGCTGCGCACGTTGATCGCGCCGCACGCGCAGCGTATCGAGGTTAGTGGGGAGGCCCTTTTCTGCTATGTGTCCGATCCGGAACGGGTGTGCATACAGTTGCGCGGGCGCACGGCGCTGCGCCTTTTACAGCGTCCAGCAAACCTCGAGGATGCCTTTTTGCAGTTAACCAAGCGCGGGATAAAGGAGTGAACGATGAGAGACTTTTATGCAGCAACCCTGCCCGCGAACGTGTGGAACTGGGTTGCAGTGTGGCGTCACAACTATCTGGCATGGAAAAAAGTCGCGTTTGCCTCGATTCTCGGTAACCTTGCCGATCCTATGATTTATCTGTTCGGCCTCGGCTTTGGTTTCGGGATAATGGTAGGTCGCGTCGATGGCGCATCTTATATCGCGTTTCTCGCGGCGGGTATGGTCGCGACGAGCGCAATGACCTCCGCGACCTTCGAAACGATTTACGCAGCTTTCTCTCGCATGCATGTTCAGCGCATGTGGGAAGCGATCCTCTGTACACAGCTCACGCTCGGCGATATCGTTCTCGGTGAACTGGCATGGGCCGCCACCAGGGCCTTTTTTGCCGGCATTGCCGTCATGGTGGTAGCCACCGTGCTGGGTTATGCCGCGTGGTCATCCATTCTCTACGCATCGCCTGCCATCGCCCTGACCGGCCTCGCCTTCGCGAGTCTGGCGATGATCCTCGCGGCGCTTGCACCCAGTCACGATTACTTCGTGTTCTATCAAACGCTCGTCCTCACGCCCATGGTGCTCCTGAGCGGCGTGATCTTCCCGATCAGTAAGCTACCTGCCGTTTTTTGCGACGTAGCGCGCTTCTTACCGCTGGCACATTCCGTCGACCTTATCCGTCCCCCGATGCTCGGACGCCCGGTGAGCTATGCTGCCCTGCATATTGGCGCTCTCTGCATTTGCACGGTGTTGCCGTTCTTCCTGTCAGTCGCGCTGTTACGTCGACGCCTCATGTCTTAATGCTGCGATGGCCAGTACGAATGAGTGGGAAATCACCATGTCATATCAACGCGAACGCTTCGTGCATCCGCGCACGCGCCTTATGCGCCGACAATATCCCCGCAGCCCGATATGCAACGGAAGCGAGTCGCGATGTGGCCGAACAGCAGCGCCAGCGCGCTGCTGTTCGCGTACGACCTGTAGTTATGCTCGGCGAGCCACACCTCGTGGTAGCCGAACGTCTGGGCGGCAGGCGCATTACGAACGGTTTGCGTCAGGTGCATCGCGCGTCGCCGTCGGGGTTCTCGACGTTGAGGAAAAGGCCGTAGCGTTGTGCGGAGTCCGACATGGCCGGCCCTCTCGTGGAAAGACCACGTCAAAGGCAGTTTTGCGCCCACATCTCGCGCTATGTAAAGTCATGACGACGTCAGCCATGCCTCAGGCAGAAGCGCGACGCTGCGACCACGCCGTGCGGCTGGGCAGGCCGAGCCCGCAACACGCCCGCAATGAAGCTCGTCACGCTCGACGAACGCAAAGCGGACCACGGCGCGCGGTGACGCGCGCACAACCGCCGCAGCGCGACCAGCGAGTCCGGGTCGATCAGATCCAATGGGCACAGCACCCGGTAGGCGCCTGACAGCAAAGCCGCGAAGCCTTCGGCACGGCCATCGTCGTCGATGGTCCCGGTGTGATGAACGAACTCGCCTCCGGCCGCTTCCACCAGCGCACGCAGCACGGCGTTGATGCTTGGCCGCCCGCCTACATAAACCCATCGACGCCCGCTCAATGCGCGCGTCAATGCGCGGCCGTCGAGCAGCGCCTGCTCAACCGCGAACAACTCGCGCTGCAGGGTCGCGACATGTGCCCGCGCGCGCTCCAGCGACAGGCTCGCACTGCTTTCGGGAAGGCATGCGCCGCGGTTCTGATTCATGACGGGCTGCGCTTCGGATTGCACCGTTACGGCAACGGCAGGCGGCATGGGTCTCATGGCGAGCGCCTCGTGGCATGGCCCGCAAGCCGTTCGCCCGCTGCCGGGGTGAGAAACCAGCTACGCACCGTGTCGTACGTGTAGCGCGTCCGGCCGGCATGACGAGCGTGCGGCGCCAGCCGATGCTCGGACAGCGGCTCCGCCCAGCCCACGAAGTCGGCCACCCGCGACGCGACACAATCGAAGCGGTGATCGAGGCGTGCAAACAGCGGCATAAGCCTGAGCCGCTGCAAGTGGTACAGCGCCAGATCGCGCAACCCCGCTTCGTCGCAGATCGCGAGTAACCGGTGCAGCGATTGCGGCAGCGCGGGCACGCAGGCGGGCGGCAATGCTCGGGCGCGCTGCCCTTGCTGCTGCGACTGCGCAACGGGCCATTGCAGCGTCAGGCAGCAGACCCGGGTGCAGGGCGTACAGCGAGGGCGGGGCCCCGGGGACGCAGCAGGTCGGAACGAATCCATAGATGTGTAAGGTTTGTGGTTCGATTTCTCGGTTGAATGCCTGAATAGATAACGATGAGCATGCTTAAGCAAGTCCTGCGCCCTCTCACTGTGAATCTACCGAAGAAGCCTGGCAAAGCGGACCGGCGACGCACCTGCTCAACGGGGGGCGCGAGCCGGGCATTTTTGCCTACTCCGCTCCAAAGCAAAGCGCATGATCCGAACAGACGCCACAACTCGGCGCCTTGCAGATGAACAGGCCCTCGCGCTCGCACAGTTGCTTGTAGAAGAACTTCTTCCACTTCATGTCATGCGTATTCTTCGCGGCCAGCCGCGGAAACCAACGGCTAATCAACGCGGACAGCTCGCGCCGCGACGGCAGAAGCAGGTCTTGCCAAAGGTGGTTTTGCCCGAGGCTCGCGCAGGCCAAGGCATGGGCCACGCAGTTCGCCTCGTCTGCCGGGCCGGCGCGCGGATCGGCATGGTGATTGAGCAACGCCACCAGATCTTCGAGTTCGTCATCACGCGGCATCGTGGCGGGCGACAAGACGTACGTAAGACCGAGCGCCGGCCCGGCACCCGGGAACCAGCGCGCGAGCATCCGGCGCGTCTGGTCGGCGTCCAGTCCGGGCATCGGCAGCACATCAACGCCGTGGTGCTCGAACCCGCTCGACAGCACGCCGGCCAGCGCCAGCACGGTGGGATCACCCGCATCCACCGCGCACGCCATCAGGGTTGCATAGGCGTTCATCGTGGCATCGCTCAGAGAACGGCCGCCGCGTGCGTGTAGCACTTTTTCGGGCAGATCTTCGCGCACGCGGTGCAGCCGACGCACAGTTCCCGATGCACGATAGTCATCACCTTCTTCTCGTACTCGTCGTCTTCACCGTCGCCGTCGCCGTCCAGCGCGATGTGCGCGCCGTCCTCGTCAAGCCCGACCAGTTGCAGCACGCCACGCGGACAGACACGGAAACAGCGTCCGCAACCGATGCATTTTTCTTCGTCGAGCCTGTTGACGAAGGTCGGCGTCCAGGTGGCGCCGCTCGGCAGCGTAACGCTGAAGGTATCGCTCATGACGTGGCTCCGTGGCTTCGCTGGTTCAGGCCGCTGCCGCAGCGGCAGCCGTGCGGGCTGTCATCAGCGCGGCGTGGGCGTCATGGCAGCGCTGGGCGACAGCGAGAATGTTCTCCCAGTTGGTCGGGAGTTCCTCTGAGAGGTCGTGCAGGTCCAACTTCGCCTGGGTCGCTTGCGCGTTGAGTTTCTTCAGGTGCGCCTTGAGTTCATCGGCATCGGTGCTCATCGTCTCGGTCCCTCACGATTCCTTCAGGCGCCGTACTGTGCGACGGCGGGGTACGTCCGGATCACCTCGACCGCTTCGTCGAGAAGCTTTGCGCCCGCCTCGGCGAGCTTCTCCAGCGAAGCGAAGCCGAACCGGTGTACGTCGCGCAACTGCTTGTTGACGACAACGAGCCGCCCCGCGAGCAAAACCATGCGGCCGAAGCCCTCGTGGCTCATCTTCATCATCGGCGAAACCATGTGGCCGGTCTCACGCTCGATCGCCACCGCAATCGCGCTATAGAAAAGATCGAGCCGCCACAGCGTTTCGGGGTCGGGGTCGCCCATGATCGGAATCGCGCGGCGTTCCTCCGGCGTGTGGATGTACGGCTTGAGCAGTTGCAGGTCGGTCTTTCCGTCCCACACGCCGTGGGTGTCCTGCGCGCGCAACTGCCTAACGAGCTGCTGCACGAACGGTGCGACCAGCAGCATTTCGTCGCTGGCCTTGGACGGAATTGCGGATGATTCAGCCATGGGATACCTCATCGTCTTCAAAGTCGTATACACGTTCGCCATCCTTCGCCAGCGCCTTGCGCAGCCACGGCGGCGGCGTGCCCTTCAGCACCTGTTGCAACTTGCCGAGAATCTCCCCGATGGACTCGGGCCGCGGCACCTTGATCGGGTGAATCTTCAGCGCAACCACTCGAGCCGCGGCCGAGCCGCCGATTGCGGCGACGTACAGGATCGCGCAATCCTTGACGGCTTCGAGCTTCGGCGCGAGCTTGTCCTCGTCGCCGTCCTCTTCGAGCTTGTCACCAAAGTCGAACGCCTCGACAAACTGGTAGCCGTCCGGTGTGACGTTGTAGGTGACGATGCTCCTCGCCCAGCCAAAATGCGCATCGACGAACTGCCTGTCCTGGGTGGCGAACGCGATCTTCATGCTGTGTGCTCCTTTAGGTGGGTCAAGCACCGGCCGCGACGACAGGAATGTTCGCTTCGCGCGCCGGATCGCGCGCGGCCAGATCGATAGCGGCCTGCGGCAGCGGCCAGTCGCCCGGATCGTGATGCGGAATCTGCTCGATCATCAGGTTGGCGATCTCAAAGATCAGGTTCATCGTGCCGCGGTAGCCGACGTAGCGTCGATGTGCGTTTCCAACCCGGTCGAAGACCGGAAAACCGATCCGGAAGAGCGGCTTTTGCAGGTGCTCGGCCATCTGCCTGCCGTGCGAATGGGTGATCAGCAGGTCGCAGTCCGCCGCAGCGCGCTCCATGTCTTCGAGATCGCCGATCACGACCTGATCAGCGGGCAGCAACGCGTGCGCGGGCGATCGCGTCGTGCTGATGCAGCAGCGCAACTGCGCGCCCATCTCGTGCAGCATGCTGCCGACCGCGAACAGCAGATCGGGCTCTGCGCCGATCGCGACCTTGATGCCTCCGGTGTAGAAATGGCCGTCTAGCATTGCATCGAGCAATTGGCTGCGCTGACGCCGGTATTTCGCGGGAACGGGTCGTCCGGAGCGCTGCGCGAGCAATTGCAGCAGACGATCGTTGGGTTCCAGTCCGGTGAGCCGCCCGAACACTTCGAACGGTGTGCCGGCGATAGCATGCAATGCCTCGGCGCCGTCGCGCGTCTGCTCGCCCACGCCGATCGTAAATGCCGATGCACCCGCGGCCCGGATCTCCGCGAGCGTGGTACCGCCCAGTGTGGTGCCGCGCCAGTCCGGCGCGATATGGCCGTCGAGCGAGCCGGAAATGTCGGGCAGCACGATGACATCGAAGCCGAACGCTTCGATGACCTCGCGCAGTTCGTCGATATCGCCAGGCGACAGATGGCTGCCGGGCAGCAACGTCACCTGATTGGCCACCGTTGGCAACGCCTTGACCAGCGCGTTGACGATGCCGGTAATCGCATGCCGGTAGCCGTCTTCGAATGCGCCGACATAGTCGGGGGTCGACACATAGACGATCTCAGTGTCGTTGAGTTCGGGCTTGCGCTTGCGCACGGTAACGAGATAGCCGTCCACGTCGTCGCCCTCGGTCTCGGTGAGACCTGTTGAACAGATCGCGATGACCTTCGGCGCAGCGCGCTTGCGGATGTTGAGCAGCGCGGCCTCGATGTTCTCGTAGCCGCCGAGCACCGCGGTGACTTCGTCCATGGCTGTCGTCTGCAGCGGGATCGCCTCCCTGAAATGGCGCACCAGCAGCACGAGGCCGAACGACGTGCAGCCCTGCGAGCCGTGCATCACGGGCATGCAGGCATCGAGCCCAAGGAACGCGAGGCTCGCGCCCAGCGGCTGGCTCATCTTGAGCGGATTGACCGCACAGGCTTTCATAGATTCGACGACATCGGCCATGGCATGTTCTCGAGTTCGGGGGCGTCAGTTCGGTACACCGGGTTCGAGGCTCATCGCCCCCACCCCGCGGCGCTCGACAGCGGGCGTGCGGCTTGCGCCTGGATCACACCGAGCGCTCCCCCGTCGTCGCCCCACGGAGCAGGGATCCGCACCTGTTGCCACACCGGGTTGTAGATCGCGCGGTCGATCTCATGCACCAGCTCGACGATCCCCTCGTAGCCGCCATAAGGGTGGTGGCGTTCCTGATTGATGTCGAGCCACGGTATGCGGGCCTTCAGTGCGACGAACTGTGAGCGGCCACCCGACAGCATGATGTCGGCCCGCGCGTCCCTGAGCATCGCGTACATCTCCCGCGGAGTCATGCCGTCGATCATGTGGGCGTCGTCGCGCATGATCTCCCTGATCTTGTCCTTGTCTTCCTTAGTGCTCTTCTTGACGCTGGTCCCGACGATTTCAAGCCCTGCTTCCTGCAGCGCGGAAACCACCGACCAAGACTTCACGCCACCGGTGATGAGCAACACCCGCTTGCCGGTAAGGCGCGCCTTGTAGTGCGCGATGCGCTCCCACGCGCGCGCTTCCTCGGCGGCGATCAGGCGCTCGGTCCGCTCGAGCAGATCGTCCGGCGCGCCCTGCTGCACGAGCAGGCTGGCGATATGGCGCAGCGTGTCGCTCATATCGCCGATCCCATAGAACGAGCCCTCGAAGTAAGGGATGCCGTAGCGCCGCTGCATCTTTGTCGCGATGTTGATCATCGACTTCGAGCAGACCATCATGTTGACCTTGGCGCGATGCGAACTTGCTATCTCGTTGTAGCGCCCGTCGCCGGAGATGCACGAGAGTATACGGATGCCTAGCGCGTCGAGCAGCGGCTTGGTCTGCCAGAGTTCGCCCGACAGGTTGTATTCGCCAATCACGTTGATGTCGTACGGCGTCGTGTACTCGGGCTCGCGCGTGCCGATCACATGGTTGAGGATCGCCTCGCCGCCAAGCTTGTTGCCCAGATTCTTCGGCCCGGCGAAACCGGGGGAAATGACCGGAATCACCGGCTTGCCAAATTGTTCGGTGGCGCGCTTGCAGACTGCCTCGATGTCGTCGCCGATCAGCGCAGTGACGCAGGTCTGGTAGACGAACACTGCGGGCGGATCGTATTTCTCGATGATTTCGCGCACGCTCCTGAACAGGCGCTTCTCGCCGCCGTACACCACGTCGAGTTCGTTGATATCGGTGGTGAAGCCGGTGCGATAGAGTTGCGAACCGGACGAAGCGGCGTGCCGGTTGTCCCAGGAGTTACCTTCGCAGGCAATCGGCCCGTGCACGAGGTGTGCGACGTCCACCACCGGCTGCAAAGCGATCTTCGCGCCGTCGAACGCGCACCCGCCTGCGGCCGAACCCGGCGAAAGCTGCTTCGTGCAGCCCCTTTTGCGTTCCTTCTCGCTCTTACCTTGGTTCTTGTCGCAACCCGGCTCGTCGAAAACTTCGGCGATTTGGGCATTGAGCGAAGCAGACATGACGTGCTCCTGATGGATGGACGTTTCTCTAGTGGCAAGTTCCATACCACCGGGAAACGCCTTGAAAACGTGCCAATTGGCGCTGAAGCAGTCGCTCGCGCGCATCGTCATGGCGAGTTTGAACGGTTTGCGACAGACGGTTCGCGACACAGAAAATGACAACACACGTTCACTGCCTGCCTTGCCGTTCCCTATTGAGCAGGACCCGTGCGATCGCATTCGCGCGCGCCTCCAGCAACGCATCCGGCCTCAAGGGTTCGCGAACCGCCAGGTAAGCAGTCAGCGCGCGGCGCATCCGTGGAGCTTTCGCGTAGTCCGTCTACCATGACCGGGATACGCCGCAAAGTCGCAGAGACAGACTTCCAGCAAGCGCTCGAAGCGCTCAGGCCTGATCTCGGCCGGTACGCGTTCGAGCAATGCACCGAGCGCGCCTGCGCCCATATCCCGAACGATCTTCCAGTGTGTATGCGCCATTCGCGCCGCCTGCCCCGCTGGGCGGCTCAGTCGTCGTCGACCAGCGCGAGCAGTTCGCGCGGCGTTACCTCGTCATTGATCTCCGCGAGGCTCAACGGGTCGGACGCCGCCACCTCGCGCTCAAAGTCGTCGTAGGCGAACCACGCACGCAGCGGCACTGAGTCAGACTGCTCGACTACATAAATCATGCCCCGCTCCCTCGCTGAGGTTCGTCACGCAGGCTAGCTGTAGCGGCTCGATAACATAAATCTCCAAGGCCCGATAACAGCGCCTTTTCGGGATTACATTGGCTGAGAATATCGGCGCGTCCAGGTCCACATTAAGTGAGAACGGGGTCACGTTAATTGAGAACGGCTCGATAACATCGGCCAGGATCCACAATCAGTGAGAATGCTCGACGGGCACTCAGGTAGCCAGCAGATGAAATGGTGAGTCAGAGGCGGCATATGGGCCGCCGGCCCCTTCCGATCATTCTTCCGGACCGGACCCCTCGCTCCCTGCAACGCTCAGAAGCACTGGTCACCCACGATTCGTACTTGCGGTTTTTCCCGTGCGGGTGCGCCGCCAAGGAGCGCCTGACTCAGGTATCCGCTGCGCACCAGCATGTCCTGCAACGCGTTTTCAGCATCCTCCATGCTCACTTCGCCCTGGGCCTTACGCGCAATACTTTGCTGGGCCAACCGGCGCACCAGTTCCTTGATGAATGCAGCGCCGACGCCTTCAGTCCGCTCCACTGCAAGCGCTGCGACGCCTGTCGGGATGCTCATCCTCGAACCGTAGAGCCGGAGCAGGCGCGCCCGGCAATCCGCATCAGGTGCCGGTATTTCAATGGCCTGGACGGGCCGCGAGCGCCTCCTCGATTTCCTCCGGCCGGTTGGTGGTAAGCGCGAACAGGATCTCGGCGTCCTGGTGAAGTCCGTAAATTTTCGTTGAGCAACCGGTTGAGCAGACTCTCTTCCTTGGGGCTGCGCATCTCGGTGCGATGTCTCCCGATGAGATCGACGTCCTCGATGACCACCATGCTTGGCTGTAGCAACCGGGCCAGCAGCATATAGTTGTCGAGTTGCCCCACTTGATTGGCGCTGATCAGAAGGGTGGTATGCGCTGGCAGATTGCTGGCGAGGTACTTGATCGTATGGGTTTTGCCCGTTCCGGGCGGCCCGTACAGCAGGACACCCTTTTGCAACGACTGGCGTAATATCTTTAATCCCTCTCTGGTGCGTGCGAATTCAAAAATATTGCGATCCAGCAGCTCCATCGTTTGCGGTGACAGGATGACGTCCTGACGCTCCACGGCAGGCAGACGGTGCACGACGATGCTGCGGGGCTGGCCTGAATAATCCTCGGTTACCTCGAGGGAAAGAACCTTGCCTCGGTACAGACGGGACTCGCGAATTGCCTGCTCCAGCCCCGCATACACCTCGCTGCCGAAGGCCAGCCCGCGCGCGTTGGGCAGACTGACAATCTCCACGCTCGCGATAGACGTGTTCATTCCTTCCATGTGCTGCTCGAACAGCACAGCGGCTCTCAGCTCGCCATCGGTGATCAGCCACAAGCCGTTGTCAAGTACCGCGACCGGTGTTTCTTCTCCGACATCGACATTCCGGTATTTCACAGGAGCAAGGGACACCGTGGTAGACATCGGGCCGGTACTCTGCACAAACAGCGAGGAAATTGTCAACGGAAACCGCTCATGAACCTGATTGAGGCCGAGAAGGCGCGGAGCGAACGGCGTCAGCAGGCGGGACAGCGTCTGTTGAAGCTCGGGGCGCGTGTGATGGGGAAACTGCCGCTGCGAGGAGGTGAGATCTTCCGGGGACCGATCATCAAAATGCGCAGCTAGCGCTTCCCATGCAAATTGCTGCCTTACCGGGTCAAGGTTCTTGTGATCAATATCGGTGAACTGGTTCATGAACGGACTCTTTGATTAGATGGCGGCGCCAAGTACCGGTGCGAACGCGCAACAACGAGTCGCTACAGCTAGCTACACACAGCGCAGCAATTTCGTTTTCAGCGGTGCCCCGCTACTCGACACCCTCCGCCGCAATCTTCGCCCACACCGCACGAGGTAACCGCGGCGCGATGCCCGCCGGGCTCGCGTCGAACTGCCGTCGAGCCGCCGACATCGCACCCTGTGCAATCGCAATCTCCTCGTGCGTCAACGGCAACCGGCGCCCACATGCGCAGCCTCCCGGCAGCACCTGGGCGATCACCTGCCGGTTCGGGTGTTCGAGCAGCGGGACGAGGTGGTCGGCCTCGCCCACACCGGCCAGGCAAACCTAGCCGTTGATGACCTCGACGTTACGGCCGCCCTGCGTCATCTTGACCAGAACTGCATCTGCCGCGCCCGATGCATCTGCTGTGTCTGCCATGGCCGCGCTCTCCTCGTCAGCGAATGATGTCGTAGCTGTAGTCGGTCTTCGCCACGTCGATCGTGTTGGCGTCGAGCGCTTCGAAGAACTCGTCCAGCAGCGTGACCAGCACCCGCAACGCACCTTCATAGCCCCAGGTCGGGAAGCGATGGTAATGGTGGCGATCGAAGATCGGGAACACCATGCGTATCAGCGGCGTTTTGGTATCCCGCTCGAGATATTTGCCGTAGGTGTTGCCGATCAGGAAATCCACCGGCTCGGTAAACAGCAGTGAACGCATGTGCCACAGATCGCGTTTCGGATACACCTTGCAGCCGGCGCCGTAGGGCGACGCGTCGAACAGCGCCTGCACCTTCGCAGCCCAGGTTTCGTTGCCGTTGGTCGCCAGCACGTGAGCCGGCTCGGCGCCGAGTTCCAGCAGGAACTGCGTGTAGCCCAGCATCTGGTCCGGGTCGCCGTAGAGTGCAAAGCGCTTGCCGTGCAGGTGAGCCTGGCTGTCGGCCATCGCATCGACGAGCTGGCCTCGCTCCTTCTCCAGTTGCGCCGGAATCGGCTTGCCGGTCACGCGCGAGATTTCCATCAGGAACTGATCGGTGCCCGCGACGCCAACCGGCGAGTTCAGCACCACCACTTCCTGGCCATGCTCGCCAATGAACTTGCTGGTCTTTTCGCAGCAGTATTCCTGGAACACGAAGGTCGCCTTCGCGTTCAACGCGCGCTCGACTACCTCCTTGGTCGTGCCGCCTTCGTACATCCGGAACTCGCCGTCGGTCGGCGTATTCCACGTTTCGGATGGGTCGCAGATGATGTTCACCGTCACGCCGAACAGATCGAAGATGCGGCGAATTTCCTTCATGTTGCCGACCACATAGCCGTCGAAGCCGCCGATGAAGTTGACGCTGTCGTCGGGCACACGCTCAAGCGGCGTCGCTGTGCCGGCCTTCCCGTCCCAGAAGTGCCTGAGGATGCCGAGGAGCGCGTTGTCGTAGCCGGTCACGTGGCTGCCGACGAAGGCCGGCGTGTGCGCGAACGGCACGTCGTAGTCTTCCGGCACGCTGCCCTTCTGCTTGCTGTTCTTGATGAGCGCGTCGAGGTCGTCGCCGATCACTTCCGCCATGCAGGTCGTGGAGACCGCGATCATGTCGGGCTTGTACAGGTTGTACGCATTTGCAAGGCCGTCGATCATGTTGTTCATGCCGCCGAACACCGCCGCGTCCTCGGTCATCGACGAGCTGACACACGAGGTCGGCTCCTTGAAGTGACGCGAGAAGTGCGAGCGGTAAAACGCTACACAGCCCTGCGAGCCATGCACAAAACTGAGCGTCCTGTGAAAGCCGATGGCCACGTACACAGCGCCGAGCGGCTGGCAGGCCTTGGCCGGGTTGATGGTGAGCGAGTCGCGTGCAAAGTTCTTTTGCCGGTAGTCTTCGCTCTTGGTCCACTCGACGATCTGCTTGACCTGCCCGTCTGAATGGTTGAACTCGAAGTTTTCCTTTTTCGCGCGGAAGATTTTCTGGTATTCGGGCTCACGGAACAGGAGTTCCTGATCGAGAATGTGGTCTGCGGATTGGGGCACGGGATGCTCCTGACATTCAATTCAATGGCCTGCTGGCCGGTGATCAGTCCGGTGACCGGTACGGTGGCCGGCGCTTAGGGGTTTTTCTTCCAGGGCGCCTTGGCGAGCCCCCACACCGGGCTGGAAATGGCCATGTCCATGTCGCGCGCGAAAATGGCGTAGCCGTCGTAGCCGTGATATGGACCGGAATAGTCCCAGCTGTGCATCTGGCGAAACGGCACGCCCATCTTCTGGAACACGTACTTTTCCTTGATGCCGGAACCGACCAGATCGGGCTGGACCTGTTCGACGAACCTCTCAAACTCGTAGCCGGTCACGTCGTCGTAAATCAGTGTGCCGTCCTTCACGTAGTGCGTGGTGCGCTGATAGTCGTCGTTGTGGCCGAATTCGTAGCCGGTGCCGACCACGTTCATGCCGAGGTCTTCGTAGGCGCCGATCACGTGGCGCGGACGCAGGCCGCCAACGAACAGCATCACGGTCTTATCCTGCAGGCGCGCTCTGAACTTCGCGTTCACCGCATCGACCAGTGGACGATACTTGGCGATCACCGTCTCCGCGTTGGCTTTGATGGTGTCGTCGAAGTGGCTGGCGATCTCGCGCAGGCTCTTCTCGATCATCGACGGGCCGAAGAAGTTGTATTCCGTCCACGGAATGAAGTACTTCTCTTCCATGTGCCGGCTGATATAGTTCATCGAGCGGTAGCAATGCAGCAAATTGAGCTTGGCCTTGGGCGTATTCTCGAGCTCGGCGATCGAGCCGTCGCCCGACCATTGCGCGATCACGCGCAGGCCGATCTCTTCGAGCAGAATCCGGCTCGACCAGGCATCGCCGCCGATGTTGTAATCGCCGATGATCGCAACATCATAAGGCGTCGAAACAAATTCGGGCCGCTTGTCCGGATCGGCCTTGTCGAATATCCAGTCTCGAATCGCATCGTTAGCCAGATGGTGGCCCAACGACTGGCTGACGCCGCGAAAGCCTTCGCAGCGCACCGGCAAAATGGTGTGCCCTTCATACTGGGCACTCTTCTTCTTCGAGACGGCCTCGATGTCGTCGCCGATCAGGCCGATCGGGCATTCACTCTGGATCGAGATGCCCTTGTTCAGCGGAAACAGTTCCTGAATCTCGTCTATGATCTTGTCGAGCTTCTTGTCGCCGCCGAAGACGATGTCCTTTTCCTGGAAGTCCGACGTGAACTGCATCGTCACGAAGGTGTCGATACCGGTAGTGCCGATGTAGTAGTTGCGACGCGCGCCCCACGAGTACTGGCCGCAACCGACCGGACCATGACTGATGTGGATCATGTCCTTGATGGGCCCCCAGACCACGCCCTTCGAGCCGGCGTACGCGCAACCGCGAATCGTCATCACGCCCGGCAATGACTTGATGTTTGATTTCACGCCACAGTCGGGCTTGCCGTCCTCGAAGGTGCCCAGATGCTTGGCGCGCCGTTTGGCCATTTTCTCCGGATAGGCCGTCAGCACTTCATCGATCAAGGCCTTGTTCGCGGCCTTGCGCTCTTCAACTGTGACGCTCATGGGAATGCTCCATAGGGTGGGTATCAAGCCTGGCAGCGGGTAGCCGGCACGGCCCGGTTCATCGCGTGAAGAAGAACACCGTGCCGCGCGCAGCGGCGCTCGCTTAGGCGGTCAGTTCCGCTGCAGGCTTGCCTACTTGCGATTCATCGATGGACGTCATGATTCCGTGCTCCATTAACAGGTCTTCCAGTTGATCCATCGTGATCGGCGTCGGGATCGTGCCGTTGCCCGCGTTGTTGTGCACCTTGGTGGCGAGCTGCCGATACTCTTCCGCCTGTTTGGATTCGGGCGCGAACTCGATCACCGTCATGCGGCGCAGCTCGGCGTGCTGCACGATGTTATCGCGCGGCACGAAGTGGATCAGCTTCGAGCCGAGCATCTTCGCCAGCGCTTCGGCGAGTTCGAGTTCCTTGTCGGTCTGACGCTCGTTACACACGAGCCCGCCGATCCGCACACCGCCGCTGTTCGCGTACTTCAGAATGCCCTTTGAAATGTTGTTGGCCGCATACATGGCCATCATTTCGCCGGACATCACAATGTAGATTTCCTGCGCCTTGTTCTCACGAATCGGCATTGCGAAACCGCCGCACACCACGTCGCCGAGCACGTCGTACGACACGTAGTCCACGCCGTCATAGGCGCCGTTTTCTTCGAGGAAGTTGATCGACGTGATGACGCCACGGCCCGCGCAGCCGACGCCCGGTTCCGGGCCGCCGGACTCCACGCAACGGATGTTGCGGTAACCGATCTTCATCACGTCCTCGAGTTCGAGGTCCTCCACCGAGCCGGCTTCGGCCGCTAGCGACAGGATGGTGTCCTGCGCCTTTGCATGCAGGATCAGGCGGGTAGAGTCCGCCTTGGGATCGCAGCCGACGATCAGGATCTTCTGCCCGAGTTCAGTCAGGGCTGCCAGGGTGTTCTGCGAGGTGGTCGACTTGCCGATGCCGCCTTTGCCATAGAACGCGATTTGCCGAAGTTTAGACATTGCATTTCTCCATTCAGGAAGAAGGGTTGAAACCAGGGTTGCGTAACCGCGACCATGTCAGCCTGTCGTGCCTGTATGGGTCTTCTTATATCGAGTCACGCATCGGCCGGACCTGTGTCCGCGCTGGACTCCAAATGCAGCTTCTGTGCCACGTCACCAGCGGTACTGCGTCGCGTCCGCCCCGCCGCGCTGCGGCGGTTGGTTCGGGACTTTTGCGGACTCCTCCTGTGTCTTGTCGATTTCGCGACAAACCACGCGAACTTCGTCGCCAATGAAACCATTCGGCGCGTTTGTCGTGCGATTTCTGTCGCATTGGCCTGCGTGCAGCCGGACAATCGCCGGGTTGCCGCCTGGTTCGGTTATTGCGTTGATGGCACCATGGACACACCAGCCACCCAACCTTCGCGACCCGTGCCGCGCGAGACGCACTTCGACCGTCTAGGCGGCGAGACCGACGTCAACCGCCTGGTCGACGCGTTCTATCGGCACATGGATACGCGGGCCGACGCGCAGCGCATTCGCGCGATGCATCACCCGGACCTGTCTTCGACGAAGGCCGTGCTGGTGCTGTATCTGTGCGAATGGCTCGGTGCCGACAAGCGATACTCGGCACAGCATGGCCAACCACGGCTGCGCACGCGTCATGCCGCATTCGCGATCGGCACCGCCGAACGGGATGCGTGGCTAGCTTGCATGCGCGCCGCGTTCGACGAGACAGGTGTCGATCCGGCGCTGCGCGACGAACTGATGCAGGCTTTTTTCAAAATCGCCGACCGGATGCGCAACACGCAGACGTGAATCCCTCTTCAACTGTTCAACCCAAGGATCTGTGATGACCGAAACGCTCGCCCACAAGGAGATCGACGACACCGCGTTCGCCCGTCTCGAACATGAAGGCCGTCTGCTCAACCCGGTACTCAAGGGGCTGACGAACAAGTTCGGCCGGGTCGGCTTCCGCGGCGAACTCGCGCTGCGCTTTGCCCCGAAGCTCGCCGACGAAGCGCGGCCGCCGGAGCTGACCTGCGATCAGGTGATGGCATGCGCGACGATCGGCCATAAGCACTTGCCTTTCTTCGCCGGGTATCTGCTGAGCTTCGAGCATCTGAAGGACGTGGCCGAGGTGCTCAGCGACACGCTCTCGGCGAGTGGCAAGTACTTTCTTTTTTGCGACAACATCGACCTGAGCAAGCGATATCAGGTGCCATACAAGGGCGCGATGTTCTATGTGCTGCCGATTCTCGAGTCCACCGTCTACAACGAGATGCTCGAACTGCTGTACCTCGAAAAGAATGAATTGAAGAAGAAGGACTCAGGCGGCAAAGTGGATGCGGTAGCGGACGCGGCCATCAAATTCGAGGTGACCTTCGACACGATCACCTACAGCGAAGGACTTGAATTGATGGGGCCGGTGCGCAACCCCAACGAGAACCGGCCCGTCTGAAGCGCGGATCCCAACGGCTGCCGCCCGTGCGGCTGCGCCAACCGATGTTCCCTTGCACCCGAAGGCGACCATAATCATGCATACCGACACTGCTTTCGTCGTCCGCGAACGCCTAGCCTCGCGCGTTGTCCAGAACGCCGATGCACAACTCGAAACGATCGTGCCCGCCGCACTTTCCACCTGGCTGACGTACCACGGCTTCCCTGCTCCGCATTCGCGCTGCGTGAACGGCGAAACGCCGTTGATGCGCGCCGCGCAGCATGGCGAGGACGCGGTGGTCGAAGCGTTGCTCGCACTCGGCACACGCGTCGACGCGCTCGATGACGACGGCAACCATGCGCTCTGGTTCGCGTGCCTGCACGGCGGCCCCGCGACCATCCTGCAACTGATCGACGCCGGCGCGCCAATCGACCATGTGAACGACGACGACATCACATGCCTGATGCAGGCAGCCGCGAGCGCTCGCCTCGACGTCCTGCAGATGCTGCTTGCGCATGGGGCGAACGCAGAACTGTGCGCACCGGATGGCCGCAGCGCACTCGACATGGCAGCCGACCTCGGGCTGCAACTGCTGCTTGCTTTCGGATGACAGGCTTTGTTAGCGAGTCTTACAGTAACCGTCAAACAGTGTCGGCATCGGCATCAGATGGACGCGCTCCTGCTCGAACACGTCGGCGACGCTCAGGTACGATAGTCCGGATGCTGCACCTGATCCCACAACGACCGGCACCGGTTCGCCAGCCATGCATTCAGATCAGCGAAACTGCCGAAGCGTTGCGCACGCGCCTCAATCCAGATGCGCAGACGGCTGTCCTGCACGTTCTTCTCGACGACGCCTTTCTCCCAGCCACTGGCGACGTTGCAGAAGTCCGGATCGAACAGGTAGTGCGAGCACATCACTGCGAAACGCGGATTTGCTGTGCGACCCTTGCCTTTGTGAACCTTGTCTACGGCCGTTTCCATAGTGTCGTAGATGCCCCAGCGGTCCACCCCGCCGAAGGCCGCGAACGAGCGCGTATGGGCATCGAACAGCATCTCGATCTCGTGCCCCTGGCTCGGATAGGCAACCAGCCAGAACGCCCGCGACGCACATAGCTTCATGTGCGACACCGGCAGCTTGCGGTAAATGCCGCCGACAACCAGTCCTTCCTCGGACCAGTCAAACTGGAATGCCTCGCCCAGCTCGAATCGCAACGGCACAAACGCCGACTTCGAAACCGCCTTGCCTTCGCCTTGCTG
The DNA here is from genome assembly GCF_004366535.1 of Paraburkholderia sp. BL6665CI2N2. Taxonomy (NCBI): domain Bacteria; kingdom Pseudomonadati; phylum Pseudomonadota; class Betaproteobacteria; order Burkholderiales; family Burkholderiaceae; genus Paraburkholderia; species Paraburkholderia sp. BL6665CI2N2. Next base: position 737,040 of record NZ_SORC01000002.1, on the reverse strand, counting down.
CCAGCCCCGGATGAAATCGGTCACCCGCGAGTAACAGCCGTCGTAGCCGCCCGCCTTGATCTCCTGAAACAGCATCCAGGCGGTGCGCCGCTCCTTCTTCGACCGCCGCGCGTCGACACTGAGCGCCTGCACCAGCGCCTCATGAAACGGCGTCAACCGGGTCGGCTGGGAGCGCCGCTGATACTTCGGCTCCTCCTGAACATCCATGTTCAGATATTTACTAATCGTGTTGCGCGACAGGCTTGTGAGACGTGCTATCTCGCGTACCGACTTGTTCTGGCGGCGGAACATCCGCCGCACCTTGCCAATCATCGTCATCGGGATCATCCCCAAACACCCTGCCAGAAAAACTAGCAGGATAGGTTGATTGCCCGGCTCAATTTTCAGTCGGCGCGATCCCTACACGTGGCCGAATTTTCGGTCGGCGTAAACACGGTATGTTCACCCCAAGCCCCGGTGGCACGTCTTGAGATGCGTTCAGTATGGCACGCTGGTTACCACTCATCGGTGGCTTCCGCCACCGATTGAGCAGCGCGAAAGCTTCGAACTATCAGGAAGCGTCGGCCTGTAGAACGCCGAGCATTGCGATACAAGTGGTTAAACGAAGCTCAACGACGGAGGGAGACGGGTCCTGATTGAGATCGTTAATAATCACGGTGAAGTCTGCGGCAGTGTCATCGATCGCGGTCTTCAGATTTGTCAGGTCGCTAAGGCTGGAGGCCTCGGCGGTGGCCAATGTCTTGCACGCCGTGACCAAACCCTGCAGCACGCCGATCTGACTCGATAGCGAGTTGATGCGATTCTGAATCGCCGCAGCATCGCTTTTCCATTTGAGATAAAGACCAAGCGCAGCCGTAAGGCCCGGTAGACCGAATGGCCCCAGTGCAAGGAGATAGTAGTAACGCTTTTGTGCGGCAGCCAATTGGCCCCGTGCCGCGCCTTCCTGTGCCTGCAAAGTCGTCATCTGACTCTGGATAGAGCCTTCGACGTGGGCTAGCTGCGTAAACGACGACGACATGAGAGCCGCGGCAGCGTTCGATTGGGTCAGTAGTGATGTCGCGCTTCGTTGGTACGTACTGATGGTGGCAGCGACGCCCGAGACAGTTTTGGCTATCGAGCCCGGACTTGCACCTTTTTTAAGGTCAGCGAGCGCACCATTCAGCGCGGTGATTGCCGAACCGGTATAGCCGAGCAGGGCCGTCTGAAAAGGAGCGGCGTCCTTCAGAATGCCGATAAGAGAATTGCAGACGGAGTTCTGAATTGGCACCCCGTCGCCGGGCAATCCTTGGATGGACCGCAATTTGGAGACACTACTGTTCAGGGCGGCCAAAGTCTGTGAAAAAGGACCCATGTTGTCTCTTTCCTTCGTTGTGGTATGACGGGGCCGCCTCCGTTGGAATCAATCCCGACGGAGGCCGCACGGGCTAGCGGATCGCGTTACGCCACTCCTGCTGAGGCGGGCAGATTGGCGACCTTCGCGATGAGATCGCTTACGGTCTGATGCGCGGCGGCCGATTGCACGGTTACGCCAGCCATTTGGCCCTTGACCGTCTGGATGTCCGCCAGGAGCGTCCCGATTTCGCCGTTTGCCGCGTTTATGAACAGGGTGCGGATCTCGTCCGCACTCGAAATCCCCTTGTTCAAATCGGCGATGATGTCGCCCAGATCAGATGTGATGCTTTCCCACGCGTTTGCCATCGCCGATGCTGCAGTAATGGCACCATTGACCTGCGTGGAAAGTGATGTGTAGCCGCCACTAATCGCCGTAGCGAGCTTTACCTCTTCCTTCAGGTCCGCTTGTTCGGTGAGCAGCGACGCCTTCGCCTTATTCGCTGCGACGAGCCCGGCTGCCGCGCCGGCTTCACCGAGGACTCCCGCCAAGACAATGCCAACGCCGCCGACGCCTGCACCGGTAGACGCGCCAGCGGTGACAAACTCAGCGCTCGCCCCTACGCAGATGACAAATACGCCGCCTACGACAGTCAGCCCGCTCAGAACGATTCCGGCGATTGCGCCGTCGATTTCTGCCTGAGCTTTGCTGAGTTCCCCTATGATGATGGCGAGAATCCCGTCTGCTCCGCCAACCGCACTATTCATATTGGTAACGGTGGTTGTGAAGTCCGCTGAGTCCGTCGTTAGATTCGCACCAAGCGTCTGGAGGTTGGTGACAATCTGGTTCGCGGCGCCTTGGTATTTCACCGACTCCTGCTGCACCGCCGTGAGGGCGACTGTCCACTCAGCAACAGTCGAGCCTGCCGGCAGGGTCGCCGGTAGTGCTTTGTTGAGCTGGTAGTAGTTGTCGATGTTTGCCATGTTTTCGATCAGGCTGGGCTGCAGCGTGTCCAGATAATAGATCGCATGGTCTTTCGCGGTGGTGAGCCCGTCGTTGATTTGTGTCTCGTATTGCGACAGACCGTCGATGCCAGAAAAATCCACCTGGGGCTGTTCGAGAACGCTATTTACATAGGTTTGAACGGTCAGGGCAGCACACATTTGCTGAGTGTTTGCCTCGCCAATTGCTGTCGCATTTCCGCTGATATCCGGCATTTTTACCCTCGTGATTGAATTCAAATTGCATTGAACGCGACCTGAAGTGGCCGCACGTAACGAACGCCGAGCGAAAGCACGGAACCCCGAGTTGCGGGATTAGATGAAGGCCCCCGAGCGAACCGCAGTGTTCGTATTAATCGTCTTCCCGGCTTATGGTAGTGCTGGCCTGCAGGCTTTTTTTTATGCGTTACGGCTTGCACTGATTCCCTGCAAAGCCAGAAGGCTAATAGGGCGAATTTTGCCGTACGGTGTGACATTTTTCTTACGACCGATTCAATTACTAAGAGGGACGTGCGTCGCGCGACCAGCGAAGTCGGTCCACTGATCAGTCGAAAAATCGTATAGTTTGCAGCCTCGTGCGGTGTCGAAGTACCAATGCCACGAAAATCGCTGCACGACGATCCGTTCCGGAAGCATCGCTTCGAGGGTTCGCTGAGCACCGACGAGCCCGTATAGAGGCAGACTCATGTCGACGTGATGCGCGGTGTGCTCCATGATGTGATGAAACAGCGCGCCAAAACGCCAGCGAAAGGTCAAGTGCACCGTCGTGGATACGAACGGATCCGAACGCCCCCATTTCGCGCGATCGTCGTACCAGCGGATTTGCGGATGCGTGTGGTGCGCGTACACGACGAAACCCACCATCGCGAACCAGAACAGGAACGGCACCCCGAACCCGCATGCGATTGACGGGAACACCCCCCGCTGCGTCGCGCGAGCGATCCACGCGAGCGCGCCGATCCACAGCAGTGCGAACACCGATACCAGCGTGCAGTCACGGAAAAACACGGGGCGCCGCGTCGGCATTGCGGCCCGCGACGGGAAAAACATCTTCGTCCACCAAATTTCGATCATGTAGTGGAGACCGGGCGTCCAGCCGCTGCGATAGATACGTTCCAGTGCGCGCCGTGGCCCACTCAAGGCGCGATATTCCTGGATCGTCAGCGGTGCCCACACAAAATCGACGCCTTTCAGGTTCGTGTAGCCGTGATGCACCACGTTGTGACCCACTTGCCACAGGCTGTACGGCGTGAGCGACGGCAGGAAGGCGATCCGGCCCAGCCAGCGGTTGAGCGTGCGGTGCCGGGTCAGGCTCTCATGACATGCGTCGTGACCGATGACGAAGAGCCGTCCGATGACGAAGCCCGCCATGCATCCGAATACGGTCTTCAGCACGAACCCGTGCGCGAACACGCTCGCGGCGAGCGCACACAATAGCAAAACGTAGTCGAATACGAGCAGCAGAAGCGCGTAGGCGGTGCGGCGTTCGGCGAACGGTGTCAGCCACGAGCGGATGACCTTGCGATGGGGCAATGGTCATTGGCGGGAACGGGGTGATTCGGACTGTTCATGAAGAAGACCGGTAGAGCGGTGCAGCACAACACCACGCACGCGGCCAACGGCTACATGCCGTGTCCGCGATGATGTGACCAGACCGTTTCGCGATGGTGGCGAGTCAGCGCGACATCATGTTCATGCTGACATTGTGCATTACCCAGATCGTGCCGAAGATCAGGAACAGCGCGGCGAGCGCGGTGTAGCATAACGCCAGCCCGTTCCAGCGCTGGCCGCGCGACAGGTCGAGATGCAGGAACGTCACCAGATGCACGATGATCTGCACGAACGCCAGCAACGCGAGCGCCATAATCGCGGAGCCGGACGGCAGCAACCGTTGCGTGACGATCGAGAATGAGCCAGCCGTCAGCGCCACGGCAAGCACGAAACCGGTGATATAACCGGCGACGTCACCACGCGAGGCGGTCGTGGACGTCGAGTGTGAATGGACCATTTAGAGCATGCTCCCGAGATAGACAAACGAAAACACGCAGATCCACACGATGTCGAGGAAGTGCCAGAAGAGGCTCAGGCATGTCAGACTCGTGAGGTCGCGACCGGACAGTTCAGGCGAGCGGACGACATGCACGACGAGCACGGCCATCCAGACGAGGCCGGCTGTTACGTGCAGGCCGTGGGTGCCAACCAGCGTGAAGAACGACGACAGGAAGGCGCTACGACTGGGCCCGGCACCGTCGGCGACCAGGTGCGAGAACTCGCGCAGCTCTAACGCGAGGAACAGCGCGCCAAGCACGAACGTCACGAGGAGCCAGCCGATCACGGCACCACGCCCCTGGCGCTGCGCGCCGAGCATCGCGAAGCCGTAGGTGGTGCTGCTCAGCAGCAGCACGCCGGTTTGAAGTGCGACACCCGGGATGTCGAACAGGTCCCGTCCTGACGCGCCACCCGCGAACTCGTGCGCCATTGCGGCGAACACGGCGAACAGCGACGCGAACAGCATGCAGTCGGTCATCAGGTACAGCCAGAAGCCGAACACGGTGGGCGTTGGGCCGTGCTCAGCGCTCGACCTGCCGTGATGGACGAGTGATGCAGATTGCGACATGGATCAGGTCTCCGCGGATTCGGGTAGTTCAAGGGCGGCCGGGGTGGGTGCGCTGCCGCGTCGTGCTTCGATTTCGCGCACGCGCGAGGCCGGAATCACGTAGCCATGGTCGTCGCGGAAGCTACGCGCGATCAGCGCGGCGACGATCGCGAGGAAGGCCAGCACGGCGAGCCACGTGATGTGCCAGACGCCGGCGAAGCCGAGCACGAGGCTGAATGCGCCGATCAGGAAGCCGTCCGCGGTATTCGACGGTAGGTGGATGTCCTCGTAATGCGCCAGTGCGGCATTTGCTGCGCCGCTTTCCTTCATGTGCGCGAACGCGTCGAGCTGGTCGACGACCGGTATGCGCGCGAAGTTGTAGACAGCGGGCGGTGACGAGGTGGCCCATTCGAGCGTGCGGCCGTTCCATGGGTCGCCCGTCAGGTCGCCGTATCCCGGCTCGTTGCGATGGATCACGCTCACGACGACTTGGGCGATCTGGTGCACGACACCGAGTGCGATCAGCACCACGCCGCATGCGGCGACGAACAGCCAGGGATGCCAGGTCGGGTTGTCGTAGTGATTCAGGCGCCGGGTCATGCCCATGAAGCCGAGCACGTAGAGCGGCACGAACGACACGTAGAAGCCGACGAACCAGCACCAGAACGCCCGCTTGCCGAGCTTCTCGTTAAGCTTGAAGCCGAACGCCTTCGGGAACCAGTAATGGAAGCCTGCGAGATAGCCGAACACGACGCCGCCTATGATCGCGTTGTGAAAGTGCGCGATCAGGAACAGGCTGTTGTGCAACACGAAGTCCACACCCGGGATCGCCATCATCACGCCCGTCATGCCGCCGATCGTGAACGTGACCATGAAGCCGATCGTCCACAGCACGGGTGCGGTGAACTCGATGCGACCGCGGTACATCGTGAACAGCCAGTTGAAGATTTTCACGCCCGTGGGGATCGCGATGACCATCGTCATAATGCCGAAGAACGCGTTGACGTCCGCGCCGGAACCCATCGTGAAGAAGTGGTGCGCCCACACGAGGAATGCGAGCACCGTGATCGCGCACGACGCGTAGACCATCGTTCTGTAGCCAAACAACGGTTTCTTCGCGAAGGTCGCGATCACTTCCGAGTAGATGCCGAACGCGGGCAGCACGAGGATGTACACCTCCGGGTGGCCCCACGCCCAGATCAGGTTCAGGTACACCATCGCGTTGCCGCCGAGCTCGTTTGTGAAAAAGTGCATGCCTGCGTAGCGGTCGAGGCCGAGCAGTGCGAGCGTCACGGTTAGGATCGGGAACGTTGCCATGATCAGCACGTTCGAGCACAGCGCGGTCCACGTGAACACCGGCATCTTCATCAGCGTCATGCCGGGCGCGCGCAGCTTGACGATCGTCACGAAGAAGTTGATCGCGGTAATCAGCGTACCGACGCCGGAGAGCTGCAGACTCCAGATGTAGTAGTCGACTCCGACGCCGGGACTGAACTGCAGCTCCGAGAGCGGTGGATACGCGAGCCAGCCGACCTGCGCGAACTCGCCGATCACAAGCGACAGATTGATCAGGATCGCGCTGATCGTTGTCATCCAGAAGCTCAGCGAATTCAGGAACGGGAAGGCGACGTCGCGCGCGCCGATCTGCAGCGGCACGACAAGATTGAAGAGGCCGACCATCAGCGCCATCGCCATGAAGAAGATCATGATGACACCGTGCGCGGTGAATATCTGGTCGTAGTGGTGCGGCGGCAGGTAACCGGGGCCATGAAACGCGATCGCGAGCTGAAGCCGCATCATTATGGCGTCGACAAAACCGCGCACGAGCATCAGCACCGCGACGATGATGTACATGATGCCGATCTTCTTGTGATCGACGCTTGTCAGCCACTCGGTCCAGAGCCACTTCCAGCGGCCGAGCTTCGTGAGCGTGACGATGACCGCCAGCACGATGAGCGCCATGAACGCGGCCGCGCCCATGATGACCGGCTGATCGAATGGAATCGCGCCGGGCGTGAGTTTTCCAAACATGGCTTACTCCGTGGTCTGCGTGCGACAGGAGGCGTCGCGGAAGGCCGTGACGTTGCCGTTGTTGTATCGGGCAACGATGTTGCGGAACAGGTACTGGTCGATCGATGAGAAGTAGCGTACCGACTGCTTCTCGCTCGGCTTCGCGACTTCGGCGTATTCGTCCATGCTCAGGCGGTCCGGCGAAGCCTTGACCTTCCGCACCCATGCGTCGAAGTCGGTGGCGCTCGTCGCGAGCGTGCGGAACTTCATGTCGGCGAATCCCTTGCCGCTGAAGTTGGCGGACATGCCTTCGAAATTTCCCGGTGCATCCGCGACCAGGTGCAGACGGGTCTGCATGCCGACCATTGCATACACCTGGGTGCCGAGTTGCGGGATGAAGAATGAGTTCATCACCGAATCGGACGTGATCCGGAAATTCACCGGCGTATCGACTGGCACGGCGAGCTGGTTCACCGACGCAATGCCGAGGTCCGGGTAGATGAAGAGCCACTTCCAGTCGAGCGCGACCACCTCGACGTCGATCGGCTTCACGCTCGACTGCAGCGGCCGGTACGGGTCGAGCTCATATGTGGTCCGCCAGGTCAGGATACCGAGGTACAGGATGATCAGGGCGGGGATCGTCCAGACGACGATCTCGATCGCCGTCGAGTGCGCCCATTTGGGTGCATAGACCGCGTGACGGTTCGACGCACGGTAGCGCCACGCGAAGAACAGCGTCAGCAGGATCACCGGGATCACGACGATCAGCATCGCCCACGTGGCAGTGGCGATCAGCGACTTCTCGGCCGCGCCGACGCTCCCTTTTGGATCAAGCACAGTCAGATCACATCCCGATAGACAGGCGCTCAATGTCGTGACGATGGCTATCGGCCGTTTCCTTAAGGCTTTTCTGTCTGTCATAGTGGTTAAGTCCGGATTGTGGCACTTTTGACCTGAAGCTGGCTTGACGCATGCGGCATCACACTCGCAGCGTCATGGTCCGACAACCGGCCAGCTTTGTGATTGATGTCGATCAAGGATGAGCAAAACGGCGGGGTGCGGTGCACTGACGCAGTGCGCGGGCTAAATCAGGCGACAGTCTGCTGCGGCAAACCGTAGATCAGGTCGACGTTGATTGAGAGAAATCCCGCATCGCGTGCGCCGCTGAGTGCGCGTTCCACCACATCGAGCGGCTGGATGCGATTGACAGCTTGCTGAACGTCGGTAGCAAAGTCCTGTACGTCGAAGCTCGCTCGGTTGAAGCCGAGGCGCGCGAGTGGTGAAAGCGTTCTGGCGCTGACGGTTCGTGGATCAATTTCGATGGCAAGTTCTGCGTCGATCGAGAACGCGAAGCGGTTCTGCAGTTGCTGGAAAGCTCTTCGAGTTCGGCAACAGGGAAGAAGGTCGGCGTTCCACCTCCCAGATGCAGCTGCACGGTTCGCCGGTCAGATCCGAGATGTGACGCGGCCAGATCCATCTCACGAACGAGGTAGCTCAGATATCTGGCGCTGCAGCCATGGTCGTGCGTAATGACCTTGTTGCATGCGCAGAAGTAGCAGAATGATCTGCGTGCCGTTCGGCGGCTGCAGCCAGTCCGGCAATGGCTGCGAAATCGGTGTCTCCGGGTGCGAGAAACATCTTGGGTACCAGTCAATGCGGTTGAAGGCCAATAGTCCGGCCTCAAGGCTCCCGCTATCGACATTCCTACGCGTGACCCGGTGTCGCATCCTGACTTCGGGATCGGGACCGGTTGACCCTGCGCAAGGGCAGCCCTGATTTGCGCGTCGACAATTCCCCGCATACATCAACAAGGGGAAAGCGATGAAGCACATGATCAAGGCCGTCATGATCGTGGCAAGCCTGTGCTCTACCGGTTTATTCGAAGTGCTGGCATACGCGGATGACGTCAGCGCGAACGGAAGCACGATGGCAGGCCAGGTGACGGCGGATAGGATCCACGCCGGTGACGTGCTCGTGCGTCTGCGTGCCATCTCGATCGAGCGCGAAGTACACACCAGCGGCACCTTGTCGTCGCTCGGCGTGGGTGTCAATAACGCACTCGTGCCGGAGTTGGACCTGACCTATATGATCCGCGACGCGATCGGCATCGAGCTGATTCTCGCCACCTCGCGGCACCACGTGACGTCTCGCCTCGGCGATCTGGTGGCGTGAACGTGCTGCCACCGACGCTGCGACTGCAATATCACTTCAACCATGCTGGCATGATCCGACCGTATGTCGGCGCGGGAGTCAACTACACGTACTTCTACAACGACGGCCTGAGCGCGGGCTCCGAAGGCATCCAGGTGTCACGCAGCAGCTTCGGTCCGGCGGTGCAGGCTGGCGTCGACGTGCAGATCACGAAGACCGTCTTTCTCAACGCGGATATCAAGAAGATCTGAATGCACACGGACGCCTCGGTCGGCGATAGTTCGTTGGGCCGGCTGGACATCGACCCACTGGTACTGGGAATAGGCGTCGGGATGAAGTTCTAGCGAGCGCGCAATGACAGACCACAGCTCGCACCAACGGGCGATCCGCTGCGCCCCATCCACCTGAAACGGAGATCTGGTCACTATGCCTCTGTACGACTACCGCTGCGCGGCCTGCGGCCACGCATTCGAAACGCTGGTGCGCGCCGGCAACACGCCCGCCTGCCCGCAATGCGGCGGCACCGCGCTGGACAAGCAGGTCAGCGCGCCGGCCTCGCCCGGCAAGAGCCGCGCGATCATCTCCCGCGCGCGGCGTCAGGCGGCGCGCGAAGGGCACCTCAGCAACTATTCGCCGGCCGAGCGCCGCAAGCTGCTGCGCTGAGCCCAATGGGGAATCGCGCTGTCGATATAGATGTAGATGAACCTCGAGGGCGCCTACGGGATGGCACTCAGTCTCACCGTCTTCATGGCCGGCACGCTGGATCAGGCCACCGCCGACAGCCTGCTGGAACGCGCGAAGGGCATCTGCCCGGATCTCGACGCGTGGCTTCGCAACATTGCGTCAGCACGGCCGCCCTCGCGCTCGCGCGCTTCGATGACCACGACGGAAACGTCCTGCGCATGCAGTACGCGCGCCAGCGCGAGGCCGCGTAGCCCCGCGCCGACGATGGCCACGTCGACCACCAGCGATTCGACCGCGGTCATCTCGTCGCTCAAAGCCCAGAAACAAAAAACTTCGACCGCTGCGCCACGCCTGCACGGCGGGCGGAATAGGCGTCTGGATATCGATCTCGGTCATGACTTCGACGAAGTCGCTGTCAGAGACCAGGTAGTTAGAGGCCGGCGCACGGCCGCCAATCGGCTTGTAGAGCAGCGCGCCCGAGGCCGGCACGGCATCCAGCAACGCGCCGTCTGCGCTATAGGCCGCGAACCAATGGCCGAAATGCTCGGCCTGCGACAGCCCCTGCAACTGCGCCCAGCCGTCCTGCGGCCGCGCCTGCCAGCGCGCAGGCGAGGTGTCGTCGTACCAGTTGTCGACAACCAGCCCGGCGCCGATCGCCGCCAGCGCGCAATGCAGTGCTGACGGCGTCGACGTCATGGCGAAGGCCTCATTCATGACGCTCACCAGCGACTTGCGATGCTTGAAGTTTTCGATGAACTGCGCCGCCCGGGTCAGCCGGGTGCGGATCTTGTGCTGCACGCTGACCTTGGCCGTGATGATTTCGGCGAGCGCGAGCGGCGTGGCAGGGGCGGCCGTATCGGGGCACAGCGCGAGCAGCGCCGGTCCCAGGTACGGAATGACGCCGCCCGCACACAGGCGTTCGGCGATCGTCTGGACTGAAACGGTCATGGAGTGCGCCTCACAGATAAATGGCAGCGCCGGCGCCCACGTTGGTCGCGGTGTCTTTCAGCGTCTTGACGATGTACTTGACCTGGTCGGTGTCGAGTAGTGTGTGCAGCGGCAGCGCCAGCGCGCGATCGCCGATGCGCTCAGTGTCGGGCAACAGGCCGCTCTTGCGGCCGATCGCATCGCCCGCGTTCATGTAGTGGAACTGCTGATGCAGCGGATGGCTGTAGGCCACCGTCTCAATGCCGCAAGATTTCATGTCGTCGATCATCTGGGCGCGCGCTCTCTGCGTAAAACGCTTGCCCAAATGCACAACATAGAGCATCGAGTGCACTTCTTCGACGTCCTCGGCCACGTAGGCCGGCTTGATCCCTTCGAAGCTTTGCATCTCTTCGTGATACCAGGTCTCGACCTGCTTTCGCTGCGCGAGGCGCGTGTCGAGTTCGGCCAGTTGCGCGAGACCGAGCGCGGCGGTCAGATCACTGATGCCCGCCTGCAGCGGCACCCGCGAGCCGACCGAGACGGACGCGCGGTCCGTGACGCGCCGCTCGCGCAGATAGCGCAGTTCATGGACGAGTTCGTCATCGTCGGTGACGAGCATGCCGCCCGCTCCTGTGCACAGCGCGGACGGGCTGGAGAAGTCGAATACTGATACGTCGCCGAAACTGCCGACGTTGCGGCCCCGGTAGCGCGAGCCCAACGCCTCGGTACTGTCTTCGATCAGCCGCAAGCGCTGCGCGTCGGCCAGTTCGCGCAGCAGCGCCCACGCGGCCGGGTGACCGTTGGTATTGCCGGCGAGGATCGCGCGCGTGCGAGGGCCGATCTTCTGCGCGGCTTTTTCGGCGCTCAGACAACCGCTCCAGTAGTCGATGTCGGCGAACACCGGCATGGCTCCCGCCAGCGTGATCGCCTGCGCCACCTGATGCCAGGTGTGCGACGCGCAGACCACCTCGTCTCCCGGGCCGATCCCCGTCGCGCGCAACGCAATCCAGGTGGCGAGCGTGCCGCTCGCGACCGCGACCGCATGCTCCCGGCCAACCCAGCCCGCAAACGCGCGCTCGAACGAATCAAGCATCGGCCCGTCGCTCCAACGCGAGGATTGCAGCACCGCGTTGACGAGATCGATCTCGCGCGCCGCGCAAGCCGGTTCGCTCAGCGCGATCTCATCGATTTCCATGCGCCTCGTCCTCGGTCAGGATCAACGCATCGGCCTCTTCAGGCCGCTGCGTGATGAACCTGCAATGCCCGGCCGACATCGCGAAATAGACACTGCGCGCACCGAACCGGAGCGCTGCTGTCTCGTCGCGCATCACCGTTGCGCTGACATGCATTGTGCGCACCTCGGGATAACGTTCGTGCCATTGCGTGGCGGCGTCGCGTAGCGTCTGTGCCGTGCGGAGCAGGTCCGCCGCGAAGTCCAATTGCTCGGCGTTCAGGCTCATCTCACTCCTCCACGCCAGCAATGCGTCGCGCTTCGACCGTGATGGGCAGTGGCGTATCGTCGGCCATCGCGGGCAATTCGAGTTGCCAGCCGTTTGCGAGCGTGACGAGACCGCCCCACATCCCGGGCTGCGCCATCGCGACAATGGGCTCCTCCAGGTCCTTCTTTGGCACATAGGCGCTCAGCGCGCCCTTACTGTCCTTGCGGATCATGACTTTCATGGTTGCGGACTCCGGAGATTGATGACAGGTTCAAACCAGGTTCAAGCGGGATGCGCTGCTTCCTCCAGCAGCGTGCAGCCAGCGAACGCGCCAGCTTCAGGTGCGCTGCATGTTCGATCGCGCTGAATACGCCACGGTGCCGGCCCTCCGGCGCCGCCGCGTGCAGCCCGCACACGGCCAGGTGATTGGCTTCGGTGGCGCCGCTGGCGAAGATCAACTCTGCGGGCTTGCAACCGAGCGCTCGCGCGAGCGTCGCACGGGCCGCAGCGAGCGTGCCCTTCGCCTGCTGCCCGACGGCATGCTGCGACGACGCGTTGCCCCACACATCCGTCAGGATGGACAGCATCGCCTGCCACGGCAGAGGCTGGCTGCATGGTCGCGTTGTGGTCGGGATAGATCGTCGCCCGGCTCCGTTAGTTTGCTTCACGGCCAGAACACGCATTCGCGATCGATGCACAGCGTGTCCAGCAGCTCGGCCAGATCGGTGCTCTCATGCTGGGGCATCCATCGGTGCGACGCATGATCGCGCGCGCTCGGGTGCCACATACCGTCTTCATCGCGCGTGAGCCAGGCTATGTCGATCAGCCCGCCATTCGCGTCGACATTGCGGGAGCAGCACGGGCTCTCGATACGGAACCCCGGCCCATCGCGCAGCACGCGCGGCACCACATAGCGGTAGCGGGTACGCTCGCGCAACGCTTGCTCGATCTGGCGCTGGGTCAGGTCGAACGGGCGGCCCGCGCGCAAACCCTCGCGCGGCGCCGCCGCTTCTGGCGCGCTCGCCCGAACCGTCATGACATGGCTCCTTCTTCGGGTAGCAGGCCGGCGGGTGCGGGCGCAATTTCATTCTCCGTGCATCCGACGACACAGTTGCCGAACTCCACCAGATAGACCGGCTCGCCGCTCTCAATCACCTGGCCGACGTTGACGATTTCGCCGACCGTACCCGCCTCGGCCAGACAATCGTCCTGGCCGCGCTCCGGAAAGCTGCCGTCGTTGCACAGGTCATCCAGCGCGATCACGCGCATGCCCCACTGATAAGCAGGCTGAACCGGTTCGATACTCATGCTGACGGCTCCTGCGGTTGCGACGTTTCCGGCTGGACCCGCGTGCCGATCTTGTGCAGCGCTTCGGCCCGCTCGCCCAAGCCTTGCACCACGTCGTCCGGCAGGTTGTCGAGCGTGCATAGCTCTTTCGCGCGCATGCCGACACGGTGGCCGCTCTCGACGAAATACACCGCGTAGATATAGAACTGCTGAAGGAAGGTGTCGATGCTGGTGACGTAGCCGATCTCGCCCTTGTTCACCAGCACTTCGCCGATGTCCTTGCCGTTGTAGGTGCCGTCGTTGCGGATCACCGCGCGTGCGATCACGCGCTCGCCGTAGTTGAAGCGCGGGGGAAACGCGACCTCGATCAGGTCGTCATCGCGGTTGATGTCAGCCATGCTTCACTCCTGCTGATCGTTGCGTCTGTCCGGTGGTCATCAGGTTCGCGACCTCGCCCGACCGCCGGCGCCGCCGCGCGAGCGCGCGCACCTCTTCGTCCGCGTCATCCATGAGCGACGCCACGATTTCGCCAGCGGCGCGCCGCGCGACTTGCCAGCGCACTCGCCAATCGCGATCGAACGCGAGGCGCGATAGCAGCGTGGCGGGCAGACGCTCGGCAACGCTGCGGCGTACCTCGACCTCGCTGGCGTCGGCATCGCCCCGCATGCCGATCAATGCAGCAGGCGACAGGCGCTGCGCCACGCGAATCCGCACCTCGCGATGCGGATCGTGGATCAGGCGCGCCAGTTGCGCCTGCGGCAATCGCAATGCGAGCTGCAGCCGGCCCATCTCGTCGGGGTCGCCGAGCAATGCGGGCAGACAAAACACACCGGCGTGACTCGCTGGCCCGCAACCGTGCTCCGCCGGCAACTCGCGCAACCGCACGTACCCGCAGCCGGCGCAGTCGAGCGGGCCGCCCTGCCAGTGGCGCGGTGCAATGTCGCCGCCTGGTACGCGCACGTTCTGTACGCTCATGGTTGCGTCCCCGTCCAGCCGCGCGTCGGATAAGCGCTCGGCGCATCCATTGCATCGTCGGACCCGACGCCGGTCTCATGACGATCCAAGACCTGCGAAAGCAGCGCGCCCCCCACCCGGTCTTCGGGATCGAGCCGGCGCAATTCGCGCAGTCGCATGCGCGCTTCTTCAAAGTCGCCGAGATGCATGTTGAGGTACGCGAGGCCCTTCAGCGTGAACAGATAAAAACGCGCGGCCGCGTCATAACGCGTGGTCACGATCGCGGCCGCAAGCGGTTCGTCGCCGAGATCTGAGCCCAGCGCGGTGCGGGCGACCGCCAGCGCGTCTTCGCCGATCGCACGCGCCTGCGCCAATTGATGGCCGTAGAAGTAAAAGCGGTACAGCGCGATCAACGGCACCGGATGGCGCGGCGCGGCGGCGCGGGCGCGTTGCAACAGCGCGAGCGCCTCGTCGGGGCGCTCGCGCAACCGACCCGCCTCGGCGATCAATGCATTGACGCCCGACGGCAAGCCGCCGCCAATCGCTCTCTGCGCAAACGCGGTCATTACGTCGTCGAGGGCACGGTCGCCGGACTCCATCGCCATCGCTCCTCTTCAAGAGATCTGACGCGGCAGCGGCGGCCGCCCGCGGCCAATCGCGCTGACATCGATGGTCGCCACGCCCGGCGGCGCCGATTCCGCACTGCTGCTGCAACCACAAGCGGCCTGGTTCGGATTGAAGAAGATCAGGCCGGACTGGGTTGGCGTGTCGGCGAAATCGATCGTTATGCCTTCGAGCATCAGCCGGCTCTCAGCCGGCAGGAATACGCGCAGGCCGTTGATGTCGAGTTCCTGTTCGCCTGGTTGCAGCGCCGGCTCGGCGGTGAATTTCGCGGTATAGCCGGAACAGCCGCCGGCGCTCGCCACCAGACGAAAGCCGGCCCCAGCCGGCAGGCCCGAAAAGCGCACGATACGACGCATGAACTTCTCGGCGGCGCTCGTAACAGTTACGTTGGACAGCATGATGCGTAGTCTCCTGATGGATGAATGGCCGGGCCGGCCACGAGCCAGACTCAAACCTGAACGATGCAGCCGTCCACGGGACACACGGCGACGCACTGCGGGTCGTCGAAGTGGCCTTCGCATTCGGTGCATTTCTTGGGGTCGATCGCGAACACGCCGCCTTTGTCGCTGATCGCGACATTGGGGCATTCCGGTTCGCAGGCCGAGCATCCCGTACAGGTGGACGCAATAATCTTCAGAGGCATGGCGGCTCTCCTGTTGTCCTGTCTGGAAGGGTGTGTCACGCCGCTGAGGCTGACGAGGTGTAAGCGCCCTGGCGGATCGAAGCATCGCCGCGGTTTAGGTGCACAATGGCGCCGCTGGCGATGCGACTGCGGTAGTCGTTGAACCAAGCAAGCACCGCTTTTTCGATAAATTCGCCGACGTACTGATCGACCGGCTCGATGCCCGCTTGCGCCAGTTCGTCTTTCGGGCAGGCGCCGATCTTCGCGACCAGCACCGCGTGGCAGTCGCGAAGCGCGCGCACGACCGACGGTAGTTGCTCGTCGTCGCCGTAACCGCCCCGGCAATACAGGTCCACCCGGCGATGGCCGACGAACAGCGCTTGGGCTGCCGAGACCTCGAAGATCTGAAACTCCGTGACGTGGCCGAAGTGCTCGTTGACCCGGCCGCCGCCCTTCGTTGCGACCGCGACCAGCACCTTCATGTCGTCGGCGACGTCGATCTCGCGAGAGACAGCCAGCGCTTCCTGCTTCGCGTCGTGCTGCGCCTGACGCTCGGCTTCGACGCGCTGCTGGTATTCACGGCGGCGGTCGAGGTCGTAGACCACTTCCATCTGCTCGATCTTGTCAAGGGTGAAATCCTCGCTGCGGTCCTCGCCCAGCAGGCCAACCGCATCCGCGCGGCACTGGCGGCAATGACGCATCAGGTTGGCGCCGCCCATGCAGGCGTCCTGCACGGCCTTGAGTTCCTGCGCAGTCGGTCCGCGCTGGCCGCTCAGGCCAAAGTGAGTGCCGTGCTCGGGCTCCGAGATCAGCGGCATGATGTTATGCAGGAACGCGCCGCGTTTCTTGACGTCGCGGTTGACCTCGACCAGGTGGTCCTCGTTGATGCCGGGAATCAGCACCGAGTTGATCTTGGTCAGCACGCCGCGTGCGGTGAGCATCTCGAGACCCTTCATTTGCCGGTCATGAAGGATTCGGGCTGCTTCGTAACCGGTCACGCGCTTGTGCTTCCAGAAAATCCACGGATAGATTTTCTCGCCCACCGCCGGGTCGACCATGTTGATGGTGATTGTCACGTGGTCGATGTTGTACTTGCAGATTTCGTCCACGAGGTCGGGCAACGCCAAGCCATTGGTCGACAGGCACAGCTTGATGTCCGGCGCCTGTTCCTGCAGCATCCGGAGCGTCTCGAAGGTCTTCTTCGGGCTCGCCAGCGAATCACCAGGACCGGCAATGCCAAGCACCGTCATCTGTGGAATCTCGCTTGCGACCGCCACGACCTTCTTCACTGCCTGTTGCGGCGTTAGCTTCTGAGAGACCACGCCGGGACGCGACTCGTTCGAGCAGTCGTATTTGCGGTTGCAGTAGTTGCACTGGACGTTGCAAGCCGGCGCCACCGCCACATGCATGCGCGCATAGTGATGATGGGCTTCTTCCGAGTAGCATGGGTGATTCTTGACCTTCTCCCAGATGTCCGGCGGCATGTCGTCGAGACTACCCGACACGCCGCAGCTGGCCTTACCCTCGCCACCGTGCGTGCCGCAGCCGCCACCGGTGGACGGGTCTTCGATCTTCACACCGAGCGGTTTAATCTGCCCAATGCTGATATAGGCCGCTGCGGGCAAGTCGCTCGCATTTGAACTCGCTTGCATGGATATCTCCTCGCAACCAACGGCGGCCGCGCGCAAGCCATAGAGCCAGATCCATGCCACTCGACAAGAACGCCAGGAATCAATGGGTTAGGATATATTTCGCAGTTCTGTTTGATCCCGGCGCGCGACGTATCCCTACAATTTCGTTGCGTCGTGTCGGTGTTGCGACAAATCTCACACGACCCGGACAGCATGTTCTGAACCAGCGAGAGGGACCCGCACAAACCAGATCAATCGTTCGCGTTCACCCTCCGGCTTCCCCGGCTTGCGATTTCGCGAACGTGTGGTCGTCCGCTGCTGCTCGTCACGCGAGAGTCCCGTAGCGCTCAGGCCGCGCAGTTGCCCGTCCGGTTCGGCCAGCACCACAAAGGCGCGCCGCCACTCCATCGTCTGCACAAGATAATTCGGGGACTCGCGGAAGGCTTTCGCCACATCGAGCGACGAAACCAGCGTCTTGCTCACCTCGTAGACGCAGTCCAACGCTTGCCTGAATGTTCACCGTTGACTTCCCCTTCGTGCGCTGCGCGCTTTCGATGTTAACGACAAATCCGACAAAAAGAACGGCGGCAATCCTCACTCGTCGGGCGCATCGACACAAAAACAACAGCGAAACAACAGCGGCCCAGCTGAAAGAGGCCACTAGAGCGTGAAAATCCACTGGCATGGAAGTTGCCCTGAAGGTCGCACTACCCCCGCTTTCAGGAGCCTGCAATGTCGGATTTCCAACGCGTCAGTACCAGCCTCCATCCGCGCGGCGCCAACCCGGTGCATCTGGATCATGCCGCCACCACGCCGGTCAATCCGCGCGTGATCAGACGCATGCTGCCTTACCTGACCGAGATGTACGGCAATTCCGCCAGCCGTTCGCATGCCTACGGCTGGGTCGGCGAAGAAGCGATGGAACTCGCCCGCGAGCAGGTCAGCGCGCTCGTCAACGGGGACCCGCACGAGATTGTCTGGACCTCGTGGGGCTCGGGCCGCGCATGCGGATCGCGTGCCAAATGCACGGCGGCGTCCACGAGCGTGGCATGCGCTCCGGGACGTTGTGCACGCATCAGATCGTCGAGGAACTGCCATTGCCGCCGGTCGAGATCCACTGCTCGATTCTCGCGCCGAGGACGCGATCAAGGCGGCAGTGTCTGACTTTCTCTCGCGCCAGACGATTCGACGCGCAGCAGCCGACGACCTGTTACTCGCCGAGCAACCGACCTGCTCGTCTAACCCGAAGTGAGTCCATTCAAGCCTGAGAGGAACCTCCATGGAGACGCTCACCCAACCGGCTTCCGCCACACCCGGCGTCATGCCCGGCCTACTCGAATTCACGCCTCAGGCCGCTGCGAAAGTGGCCTCGCTGATCGAGGAAGAAGGCAATCCCAACCTGAAGCTGCGGCTGTACGTGTCCGGCGGCGGCTGTTCGGGCTTGCAGTACCGCTTCGCGTTCGACGACCAGGTGGCGGACGACGACATGCAGACCGTCACGGACGGCGTCACGCTGCTGGTCGATTCGATGAGCCAGCAATACCTGCCCGGCGCGCGCGTCGACTACGAGGACAGCCTGGAAGGTTCGCGCTTCGTCATTCACAACCCCAATGCGCAGAGCACCTGTGGCTGCGGCAGTTCGTTTTCCGTGTGAGGCAATCATGAAGATCTCACTGACTGGCGCCTCCCGACGACGAGGAGAACAACCAGTTCGACAATGCGTGGGGCCTTGACGTGCAATCGCGTCTCGCGTGCTGCGTGAAGCTGCGCGACGCCGACCTGACGATCGAACTGCCGCCACATACGCGCGAGCTCGCGCGTGAGCGTTGAGGGCATGCGTCCTTTGCGCCGTGCGGCCTCTTCAAGCGCCATAGCGGTCATAGCCGCGCTGATAGCCGCCGCATGTGTTTATCTTCCCGCATCGCCGTTCCTATGGATAACCAATCCCTACAGCGTTTGCATAATCGCGCCGACCGCGTCCGCACGTCCTGGCTGACCACGCCCATCGCATCGCGCATCGCTTTCTGCAGCGCCGTGTTCATCGCTACACCTGGCTGTTCGAAACAGGACATTCGCGACAGGTCTTCGTTGGAACCGCTTCATCACAGCGCCAGCGAACACCGGAAAGCCCTGCGGCAAGCGGCTATTCGCACTAACCGTGCATGGCGCAGTACTTGCAAACCGTATGATCAAATGCCTAAAGGACAACTTCCCGTGTCGAATCCGATCATCAACGACACCACACTGCGCGACGGCGAACAGACCGCTGGCGTCGCATTCACGGTTGCCGAAAAATGCGCGATTGCCGAGGCGCTGTCAAGCGCCGGGGTACCCGAACTGGAAATCGGTATCCCCGCAATGGGTGCCGAGGAAATCGATTGCATCCGGACCATCGTCGCGCTGAATCTCGACGCCGATCTGATGGTCTGGGGCCGTCTCACCGACGCGGACCTGGCGTCGGCCTTGTGCTGCAATCCCGACATCATTCACCTGTCGATTCCCGTCTCCGATATCCACCTTCAACACAAGTTGCGCCAGCCGCGCTCATGGGTGCTCGCGCAGGTGAATCGCGTAATCAGCGCCGCCGTCAAAAGCGGCCGCAAGGTTTCGCTGGGCGCGGAGGATGCTTCGCGCGCGGACCCCTCGTTCCTCGACGACGTGGCGCGGCACGCGCAACAGTGCGGTGCGCAACGCATCCGCTTTGCGGACACGCTCGGCGTCCTCGATCCTTTTTCGACCTATGAAGCGATTGCGCGATTGCACGACGCGGTCGATCTGGAAATCGAAATCCACGCGCACAACGACCTCGGGCTCGCGACCGCGAACACCCTTGCCGCACTGCGCGCCGGCGCAACCCACTCCAACACCACCGTCAATGGTCTCGGCGAACGCGCCGGAAATGCCGCGCTGGAGGAGATCGTGATGGGCGTGCGCCATATCATGGGTCGCAACACCGGCATCGACACGACCGCGCTATTGAGCATCTCTCGGCTTGTCGAACGGGCTTCAGGACGCCAGGTCGCGCTGAACAAAAGCATTGTCGGCGCCAGCGTATTCACGCACGAGTCCGGCATCCACACAGACGGGCTCGCGAAGAATGCATCGACCTACGAGAGCTTCGATCCCGCCGAACTCGGTCGCGAACGCTCGGTCGTGCTCGGCAAGCATTCGGGTTCGCAAAGCGTGCGCCAGGCTTATGACGCGCTCGGCCTGCCCGTCAGTGAAAAGCTGCTCGTGCTGCTGCTGACCCGTATCCGCCACCATGCCACCCAGCACAAGCAAGCGCCCAGCGCCGCCGACCTGTATCGCTTCCTGATCGAGTTGCGCTACACCGTCGGAGAATTGTCATGAGCGGCGCTGTGGTCGGCTTCACGAAGTGCGTCGCGAAACCCGGACAGTCGGGCACGACGACACCGTGCGCCACCAGCGGCGCCTGCGACAAGTACTTCGCCGAGCCGACGTTCTGCCCACACCTATCCTCATCCGCTTGCAAGGAGTAGACGCGATGGAAAGCTTTGTCCAGCAACTCAAGGCGCTGTCCTCAGCCGAGGACTTCCTGCAGTTCTTCGGCATCCCGTTCGACCAGAAGGTCGTCAACGTGAGTCGACTGCACATCCTCAAGCGCTTCTTTCAGTACATCCAGCAACAGGACGCGCTGCCGGAAGGCGACGAACCCGCCCTGTTCGCGTCGTATCACGCGCTGCTGCTGAAGGCTTACGGCGACTTCGTCACCTCCACGCCGGCGCAGGAAAAAGTGTTCAAGGTGTTCCGGAACACAAATGGGCGGCAGCACGTTTCACTCGACAGTCTGCGCGCGTCGCTGCCCGCGCGCACCCTTGCCTGACAGGTGGAGCAAGACCATGCACATCGTTAAGACCATGCACATTGTCGTCTGCATCAAGCAGGTCCCGGACTCGACGCAGATCCGCGTTCATCCGGTCACCAACACGATCATGCGCCAGGGTGTTCCGGCGATCGTCAACCCGTATGACCTGTTTTCACTCGAAGAGGCGCTGCGACTGAAGGACCGCTTCGGCGGCAAGGTCACGTTGCTTTGCATGGGCCCGCCGCAGGCCGAGGAAGCGCTGCGCAAGTGCATCAGCTTCGGCGCGGACGACGCCGTGCTGCTCACCGACCGTGCATTCGCTGGCGCGGATACGCTCGCTACGTCGTACGCGCTGGCAGCGGGTATCCAGCAGATCGCGAAGGAGCAGGCGGTGGACATCGTGTTCACTGGCAAGCAGACGATCGACGGCGACACCGCGCAAGTCGGCCCCGGTATCGCCAAACGCCTCGGGCTGCAACTGCTGACCTACGTGTCGCGCATCGTCGAGACCGCTCTCGATGCGCGCACGATCACCGTCGAGCGCCGCGCCGAGGGAGGCGTGCACGTGCTCAGGACGGCGCTGCCGTGCCTGATCACAATGCTGGAGAACACCAACGAACTGCGCTTTGCGACGCTGCCCGCGATGATTCATGCGGCCGGCTATCCGGTGCACAAATGGAACTGCGAACAGGCCTGCATCGAAGATCTCAGCAAGATCGGCCTGAAGGGCTCGCCGACAGTGGTCAGCAAAGTCTTTGGACCGACGCCGCGCAGCGAGAAAGCGGAGATGCTCGACCTCGACGCATCGAGTCTTTGCGACGTGTCGGTGAACCTGCTGCAAAAGATCTTCACGCGCCATCCTACCCTGGAAGCTGACCTGCTGATGAAGGAGGGTTCATGAACGCACCCGCCGCCCCCGCGAAGAAACCCGCCGGCCGCGCAGGACGCAACCTCGAACTGCCGAAACACCTGAAGGCCTACAAAGGCGTCTGGGTCTTTATCGAGCACGATCGTGGACACGTGCACAGCGTCTCGTGGGAACTGCTCGGTGAAGCGCGCAAATTGGCCGACACGCTCGGCAGCCGAGTGGGCATCGCGGTGCTCGGCGGCGCGAATGAACCGCTCGAACAGTTCGCCGCAGAAGCCTTCACTTACGGCGCGGACGATGCGTACATCGTCCACGACCCGGTCTTGCAAGGCTATCGCAACGAGCCGTTCACGAAAGGGCTGACCGACCTCGTCAACCGGCATCAGCCCGAGATCCTGCTGCTGGGCGCGACGTCGATGGGCCGCGACCTCGCCGGCTCCGTAGCGACGACCCTGCTGACCGGGCTGACCGCCGATTGCACCGAACTCAACATCGATCCCGCGTCGCGTGCGCTGGCGGCGACGCGCCCCACCTTCGGCGGCTCGCTGTTGTGCACGATCATGACGCTCGCGTACCGTCCGCAGATGGCGACGGTGCGCCCGCGCGTGATGCCGATGCCGCTGCGCGACGCCGAACGCACCGGCAATATCGTCCATGGAACGCTGGGGATGGTCGAGACGGACATCGTCACGAGGCTGCTCGACTTTATCCCGGATGCGAGCAGCAACCGGATCAACCTGCCCTATGCCGATGTGATCGTGAGCGGCGGCAAGGGGTTGAAGAGCCCGGAAAACTTCCAGCTGGCGTTCGAACTGGCGAACGTGCTCGGCGGCGAAGTGGGTGCGACCCGGCCATGCGTGCAGGCCGGCTGGGTCGAGGGGGAGCGCCAGGTGGGACAGACCGGCAAGACGGTGCGGCCCAAACTCTACATCGCCGCGGGCATATCCGGGGCGATCCAGCACCGCGTGGGCATGGAAAGCGCAGACGTGATCGTGGCGATCAACACCGACCCGAACGCACCCATCTTCGATTTCGCACACTACGGGATTGTCGGCAATGCGTTGCAAGTACTGCCCGCGCTGAAGCAGGCTTTTGTTGAGCATTTGACCCGGCGCCGCAAGCAGGTTGCCTGAGGAGAATCACGATGAGAAAACCTTCACAGTTCGATGTGATTGTGGTCGGCGCCGGTCCGTCCGGCAACGCTGCCGCTTACACGATGGCCAAGGCAGGTCTGGAAGTGCTGCAGATCGAGCGCGGCGAATATCCGGGCAGCAAAAACGTTCAGGGTGCGATCCTGTACGCGAAGGCGCTCGAAGAGATCATCCCGGACTTCCGCGACGATGCGCCGCTGGAGCGCCACATCATCGAGCAGCGGATGTGGATGCTCGACGATACGTCGTTTGTCGGTACACATGTGCGCAGCGAGGATTACAACAAGCCGCCCTATAACCGCTACACGATCATCCGCGCGCAGTTCGACAAGTGGTTTTCATCGAAAGTGCGCGAAGCCGGCGCACTGCTGCTCTGCGAGACCACGGTGAAGGAACTGATCATGGACGGCGACCGGGTGGTCGGCGTGCAGTGCGACCGCGAGCACGGCGATGTCTATGCCGACGTGGTAGTGCTCGCCGACGGCGTGAATTCGACGCTCGCGCGCAAGGCGGGCTTTCATGGAGAGATCGGGGCCGGCGACGTTGCGCTCGCCGTCAAGGAGATTCTCTTCATGCCGGAGGAGACGATCGGCCAGCGCTTCAACGTCGGCGAGGACGACGGCGTCGTGATCGAGATGGTCGGCAGGATCACCGACGGCATGATGGGCACTGGCTTCCTCTATACCAACAAGGAATCGCTCACCATAGGCGTGGGCTGTATGCTGAGCGACTTCAAGAAAAACCCCAACCGCACGAGCCCCTATGTGCTCCTCGAAAAGATGAAGCGGCACCCGTCGATCGCACCGCTGATTGCGGGCGGCGAGATGAAGGAGTATTGCGCGCATCTGATTCCCGAAGGCGGTTTTCACGCAATCCCGCAGGTCTACGGCCACGGCTGGATGATCGTTGGCGATTCAGGCGGTTTCGTGAACGCCGCGCACCGAGAAGGATCGAATCTTGCCATGACCACAGGACGCCTCGCCGCCGAAACGGTGATCCACGCGAAAGCCGCGGGCCACGGCTACCGCGCCGGCACGCTCAAGGCCTACAAGGCCGCGCTCGATCAGAGCTTCGTGATGAAAGATCTGCACAAGTACCGCGACATGCCGGCCGTGCTGCACCAGAATCCGCAGTTCTTCACGACCTACCCCGACCTCATGGCACGCGCCGCGCGCACGATGATCACGGTCGACGGTAAGGACAAGAAAAGCAAGAAGCGCGAGATTTTTTCGAGCTTCCGCAAAGCCCGTTCGCTTTCCGGCATCGTGGGTGACGCCTACAAACTCCTGAGGGCCTTCCGATGAGCACCCTACCCGTCAACGTAGAGGAAAAGCTGTTCCAGAACCGTTACCGCGTCGATGCAGGACGGCCGCACGTCCACATCAAGGATGCCGACGTCTGCCGGAGCGAATGCAGCGAGAAGAGTTGCACCTTTGTCTGCCCGGCCTCGTGCTACAAGGCCGAAGGCAACGGCGCGGTGACGCTGATCACCGACGGCTGCCTCGAATGCGGCAGTTGCCGCATCCTCTGTAGCGACCACCAGAATATCGAGTGGGACTACCCGCGTGGTGGTCACGGCATCCTGTTCAAGTTCGGTTGACGAACATCGTCATGGCCAGACCAGAACGACATGTGTTTGCTTGCACCGAGAACCGGCCGCCGCCGCATCCGCGGGGCGCCGGGGGCAAGGGCTCGACCGCGCTGCTGAAGGCCTTCTGGGCGGAACAGCAGAAACGCCAGGCGCCCGATACCGTCGCGATCACGTATTCGGGCTGTCTCGGCCCGTGCGATCAGCGCACGAACGTGCTCATCTATCCCGACGTGGTGCTCTACAGCAGCGTGACGATGGCCGACGTGGAGAAAATCTTCACGCGTCAACTCGAAGGCCGCGAACCGGTGCGGCGCCTCATCGAAGGCCTGCATGGCGCGCCGGCCGAGCAGATCGACGCAGTCCTGTGGAGCGTCACGCTGACCTCTCCGCGAAGCCTTGCCGCCTACTATCTGCTCAACAAATTCCATGCCGGACGCCGCGAACTCGATGAGGCAGAGCACGCGGCCCATCTGGGACTAAAAGCAGCTGCGCATGCCGCCGGGTTGAATGAGGATTGGCAGATGGTACAAGCCGGAGACGCGAACTTCCACGCGCCCGATCCCGCCCGCTTCTGGCTGTTCACGCTAAAGGCGCTCGCCTTCATCGGCCTGCGGCGCGGCGAACGCGAAACCGCCACACAGTTGATCACACAACTACGACAGCTCGATCCGGCTGGCCACCTCGGCTTCGGCGTAGTGGAAGCGTTGCTGCAACGGTCCGTCTGAGGAGAAGCACGATGTCCAAACAGCCCGCCATTGCATCGTTGGCCGACGACAATCTGGCAGCCGGCGGCGTGGCAGCAGTCGACCGTGCGCTGACCCTGCTGGCCGCCTTCGGCAACGGCACGCACGTGCTGTCATTGAGCGCGCTCGCGGAACGCACGCGCCTGTACAAGAGCACCGTGCTGCGCCTGCTCGCGTCGCTGGAACATGCGCATCTCGTGGTGCGCCGCGCCGATGGCTGCTACGTGCTGGGGTCCGGCGTCGCAAGGCTGCATGCCATCTATGCGCAATCGTCTTCCAGCGAGTCGCTGGTGATACCCGTGCTGCAGGAACTGGTGGCCGCGACCGGTGAAAGCGCCGCGTTTCACGTACGTCAAGGTGCGCAACGGCTATGCCTGTATCGCGTCGACTCGCCACAGCCTGTGCGAGATCACATCCGCGCGGGCGAGCTACTGCCGCTGGATCGTGGCACAGGAGGCCGGGTGTTGCGAGCCTACTGCCACGAGGGCGATAAGGCACTCGGTCAGCAGATCCGCCGCCAGCAGGTCATCGCGCTAGCAGGAGACCGCGATCCGCAATTGGCAGGTATCGCCGCGCCGGTGTTCGGCCCGTCCGGGCAACTCGCCGGTGTCATTACGCTGACCATGCCCCGCGAGAGACTGGACTCCGCTTGGGCGGAGATAGTGAGGAATTCTGCGCGAACTCTCACACGATACCTTGGCGGAATCAAGCCGGGCGAGGCAGACGGGTGTTGATGCGTGAGGAACGAACTTGGGTTGTTACTCGCTTTTACTGAATGTCTTAATGTTGGCCATTGCGGCCAGCCGCGCTCGATCCCAACTTCGACTCAACGAATGTCAGTAGGTGGGTAGCCCGTGGGAATCGAACCCACAGGCCCTCCCAGGTAGGGTCGAGAACTGGCGCGCGCACCGATAGGCGCCGGTGGTGATTCCACCGCTTTCGCGATGGCCCGCAATCCGGCAACCGTGGTCACGTTTCCAGCTCCCGCCACGTCGAACGCAGCGGGCCGATTTCCGGCACTACGCTCTGCGTTCGTCTCACCAGCACTCATCTGACAGAATTTCTCTCCGCCTTTTCCTCAACGCTCACCACGCGGACTCTTTACCCGCGCAGCTTGAGGTGATTTGAAGCCAGCTCCTGCAAGCCGACTTCGAGGGGCCCGCCCTCATCTTCAATAAAGCATTGCTCACGCAATCGCTGCGCTTGCATTCGTAGCACACCATGGACACCCTCAGTTTGCCAAGTTTTCAATCGGCGATGATGGGTAGGTAGATTGCAACCATAGATTCGGACTTTCAATGTGGCTGTGCCGCTGTGCCTGACGGGTTTCGCTTGATCGGTTCCCCGTCGCTTTCGCACACTCGACGGTGCTCGGACATTCCCGGGCTTTGCCGACCACGCTCTAACCTGTCGTGCCATCACGTCATGATTACCTAAGCAATCGGTCGACTCTTCTCGTGTTGTCAGCGTTTTGTCCTGCTATTAGCCGGGCTGACTACGCAACCGCAGCGGCAGATGTGTCTTCTGCCCGGAACTCCCGGTCATCTGCCCACAGCGTCCATACGGCGCACGATCTTGTTGGCGTGCGACAGAGTCAGCCTCGCTGATATGACCCCGGGCGCGCCTCCAGAAATTCAACGGGATCGAACACCACCGCTTGCGTCGCTGACCGCATCCGGTGTGGGCTGATGGTCGAGCGCGACATGGCCGACGCACCGGCGATGACAGCGCCGCGTTCGCACCACCTTACTCGAGATACCGACCGCCCCTGAGGTCGGCCGGGCTGTTCTCGACGATTACCGAATTGGCGCCGACTGGGTCGCTTCCGATCGTGATCATGCCAAGGTCCGCGCCAAACCCTGGCTTGACTTGTCTGAGCTATTCACATCAGTCGCGATGTCGCGGCCCCGACACGCCGCAAGTCCGACAGTGCTTTCAGAAACGCTTGATCTCGACACCGTATTTCCTCAGCGCGTAGCCAATCTGGCGAGGCGTCAGTCCAAGCAGCCGCGCCGCTTTTGCCTGCACCCAGCCGGATCTTTCCATGGCGGCGATGAGACGCTCGCGGTTGGTCATCTTCGCACCACTTCCGAGAGCTGCACGGCCAGGCACTATCGGAGCCCGCTCGCTGTCGACAGGCGGGACCGCAACTGCGCCCGGCGTAGCAGCCTCAGCCGGGGGCGTACCCGGCTTCACTTGCACTGGTACGATCGGCCCGGGCTGCAGCACCATCTCGTCCGATCTGCTCTTCCACAGCATCGCGGACAGGCACTGGCCGTGGCAGCAGGCAAAGTCGTTTCTCACGATCGCTGGTCCCGGCGCCAGGGTCGCGCTCCGCTGCACGCAATTCTCGAGCTCGCGGACATTGCCGGGAAAACCGCAGTTCATCAACACTTCAATCGCGTTCGCATCGAAGGTCAGCGTACGGCTGTTCTCGCTGTTGAAATTCTTGAGAAACTCAACGGCGAGGAGCGGAATATCACTGCGCCTTTCACGCAACGGCGGCAGCAGCAAGGGAACCACGCTGAGGCGATAATAAAGGTCGGCGCGGAACTCGTTCCTTGCCACCGCATCTTCTAGGTTCTTATTCGTGGCGGCAACCACGCGAACATCGACCTTGATGGTCTGGTTGCTGCCGACGCGCTCGAATTCTTGCTCCTGCAGGACGCGCAGCAGCTTTGCCTGGAACGAGGCCGAAATCTCGCCGATCTCGTCCAGAAACAGCGTCCCCTTGTCGGCGAGCTCGAAGCGCCCCTTGCGCGAATTGAAGGCGCTGGTAAAGGCACCCTTCTCATGACCGAACAATTCGGATTCCAGCACCGTCTCAGGAAGCGCCGCGCAATTGAGCTTGATGAAGGCCCGCTTGGCTCGCGGCGACAGCTCGTGAAGGGCCTTGGCGACCAGCTCCTTCCCGGTACCGGATTCGCCGCGCAACAGAACTGTGCTGTTCGATTTGGCTACCACCGCGATCTTCTCAAGCAGGCCGCGCAGCGCCGGACTGTCGCCAATGATCCCCTCGACATGAAACTTCTTACGCTCCTGCGCAGGGTACTTGAGCTCGGACAATTGATTTTGCAGCCCGTCCCTCCCCGCCATCAGCCGCTCGCGGTCGCTCTTGAATAAGCGATGCAGCTTCACCGTCTGCCCCACCAGGTTGGCGATCATAGTAAGCAGCCGCACGTCGCAATCGAGCCGGAAGTTAGACCCATTGTCCAGGATGCGGTCGATGGTCAGCGTGCCCACGACCTTCGCGTCGATGCGAATAGGAACGCCGATGAACGACACTCGCGTGTTGTCGGAAGCACCGAGCACGCCCACGTCGGCGGCACTGAAGCCCGAATGCCCCACTACGTTCTCGGCGACGAGCGGCCTGTCCGTCGACATGATCTGGTCAATTGCCTTCTGCGGCAGGCGCATCCGGTAGCGCTCATCGCTGCCTTCGCTCCAGCCGGCGCCAACGGTAATGTCCGGTACGCCATCATCGTCGAAGAGAGAGACGATACCGAGCCGCATCTGCACAAACGATTGCAGGAGATCGACGACGTTGGCCAACATGACTTCGAGCCGGCAGGAGGCGCTAAGTACCTTCGATATCTCCAAGATGCCGGTAAGCGCGCTCTCGTACCACTGCACAATAGGGACCGCGTGGTCCGTCTCGGACTTTGAGCTAGGCCTTTCGCGTACGGAAGCGATATGCAGCATGACGACGTCCTCGTTGTGGGGACCGTGCTCCCCGTCACCTTGTTCGGATTTGCGGGCATTGTGTTGCATATCATCCTCGATCTAGCGCCCAATTTCACGGGCTGACCTCAAAAGATAATGCCCTTTCATGGAAGGACGGTGAAACTGTAGTGCCTTGATGTACTTATTTTCTGCTTTTGCGATTTCGCTGCGTGGATTCCGTTAGGAACGCGAGTTCCATTGATGTCGCTCAAATCAACTGCGATTTGTCTACTCCAGGTGCAGCCGATTACAGGTGTCGTCCATCATTGATTGCTGCCTCGGTGCCCGTGAGATAACTCGCCGCATCCGAGCATAGGACGAAGATCTATCTTTGCGACCGCTTCGGGCGTGCCCGCCCGGCGCAGTGGGATATTTGGCACAAGAAGCGCTTCCGTGTCGGGCGACAAAATGTCTGTCCTGAACTGGCCGAGGACGTATGGAAACCGATTTCAGATCGTCACATCCGAGCCTATCGGTCCGATTAATCTGGTTTGGTAAGTCATGGCTGCGTTAGCGTAACGTTTCAAGTGCAAAAAAAAAGCCCCTCCGGGCTCTAGGTGCCAGCCATCCTCACTACCTCTATTGTTTTGGCAACCCCAAGTATCTTCACGACGCGCTTCAGGTTGTAGGCCAACACCTGTAGACTCATTTCGGTGCTGACCCGTCCGAGCGTTCGGGTCAGGAAGTGTGTGACCCCCAATCCAGTGCTTCAGCGTGCCGAAGACATGTTCGACATGTGCTTCTGCGGATGGTCATTGCGTCAGGCTTGCGCTCTAGCCGACGCTGCATGGCCTCAACTATATGCTCATGTTCCCATCGTCGAATGCGTCGGTAGTCGCGGGGTGACATCGTTCCTCGAGCGGGCAAAGCGTGCAGGCGCCGGGCCAGTAGCCATCGTACTTGCGCACGTTCTGGCCAAGGAAATCGAAACCGTCTGCAATGTTCGTGATCCGGGACTTCTCTTCCGAGCGCTCCAGACCTTGAGCGGCCCATAAACTGCCTGACCGCCGGAAGCATCTCGAGCACTTCTTTCGACATACCGGTCACAATAAAGTCATCGGCGTAGCGAACGACGTTGAGTTGGGCCTTGCTGCGTGCCGCCGCGGTGAGATTACGCTCGGTCATCAGAGCATCGAGCACGACGAGCAGATTTAGATCGAGGCCCTTGAAACGCATGATCCCAACTTATTCATAGCGTGGATGCGTTCCATCAAAACAATCGATTTTACGAAATGTACGGCATGGAGGATAGTGTTTCCTGGTAGATCCGACTGGATTTCGCAAACCTGCTGGCGCCTTCGTCGTGCCGGGGTAGCGGATGAAGTGTGTCGTAGAACTGAGCGAAGCCGAGGAAATGACGTTGCAGCAGTTGTCGATCAATCACATGCATCGGGACACGCGCACGCGAGCGGCGGCCCTGTCGTTGCGCGGACAC
This sequence comes from Paraburkholderia sp. BL6665CI2N2, assembly GCF_004366535.1. Classification (NCBI taxonomy): domain Bacteria; kingdom Pseudomonadati; phylum Pseudomonadota; class Betaproteobacteria; order Burkholderiales; family Burkholderiaceae; genus Paraburkholderia; species Paraburkholderia sp. BL6665CI2N2. The sequence goes on along the minus strand of NZ_SORC01000002.1, from coordinate 706,447 downwards.
AGGATCAAGCGCAAGCTCACCGCCGGGCAACTCGGCGTGAGCGGGCAGTCCGTCTGCGACTGGCTCACACATGGCGCAACAGCGGCGTGGACGGCCCGATGACCGCCATTACGGTGAGCACATGAAGCACCACTGGCGACGCTTCATCGCCTGCACGAAGGAAACGCCGATGCCGAACTCGCTGAGCATTCTCGGCGGATACGGCACCAAATTTCAAGTCAATTTCTCGTGGACGCTCTCATGAATACTGTAGCAAACCGTCGGGCCGGAGAAATGGAATTTAGGCATATCAAAATGGTTGTCGATCTTTGCCCTGACTCCGAGAAAAATCCTCAGGCGTACGCCGAGCATCAATCGAGGCGCATGTCCAATGCGGCCACGGTCTTCGGCGACATGGACAAGCCGGATCGCGCCGACACGACGCGACAAGCGTCTGGCAGGTCGCGTAGGCGCTTACTACCGGCAAAACTTCGCATAGTTCTCCAAACCCTTTCTATATCGGCCGCTTACCTTCGTACAGTTGATGCAACCCTCGACTTCGGCTGGGCTTCGCGACGAATTGGGAGCAGCCGATTGCAGGTGCCAAATGCTTCAGCGACCCGGCCAAATGGATCTCGTGTCAATCGCGGTCAGATCGTGCGGAAGATGCGGGGGAAGTCTTTGGTAGATCCGGTGCGCAAGGCACGCGAACTCGATGTAATCTCCATCGTGGAAGAGGTTCAATCGGTCCGTGAAGCGTTGACGGAAATACTCTTTTCTTCGGGCTTCATCCCAGCACTGTTCCAGAGTGCAGATGATTTCTTGAAATCGCACCGTTTTCTCAGCAAGTCCTTCGCGTGCGTCAGGTCCACCCTCAAAGGCCGGACGGCGCATAGGAGGCAGTCGTGAATTTGGCCGTGTCCACAGATAGAGGACCTCTCTCCCTGCGCTCTCAGGTGCGGTGGAGGCTGGCTTGGGAAAATGAGTTGCGACTCGCCGACCACATCGAACTGTCCGAGTTCTTCCAAAATACCTACGGACCGACCGGGGCGTTTAATGCAAAACCATTCGAAGGCAATCACAGTTGGGCTGGTGCGAGGCCAGAGGTCCGTGCAATCGGCTACGACGCGCGCGGCGTAGCGGCTCATGTCGGCGCACTGCGTCGTTTCATCAAGGTTGGCGCAGTCGATCTACTAGTGGCCGAACTAGGATTGTACGCGGTACGTCCGGATCTCGAGGGACTCGGAATCCCTCATTTAATGCGCGTGATGTATCCCGTGTTGCAGGAACTTGACGTTCCATTCGGCTTCGGCACGGTTCGACACGCGTTGCGGCAGCATATTGCAAGGCTGCTCGGCCGACACGGTCTGGCGACTATTGTGTCCGGAGTTCGCGTGAGGTCGACCCTGCGAGAAGTGCATCTCGACACGCCGCCCACGCGCATCGAGGACGTACTCATTGTCGTCTTACCGATAGGACGGTCAATGAGCGATTGGCCGACCGGAACGATAATTGATCGGAATGGGCCAGAGCTGTGAGGCACTGCTTATCCGAAGCGCGCAGCGAGTGCGCTGACACCACCGGATGTCGCAGCGTTTATTTGACGTTTGACGACGGCCCTAGTCCACTTTGCACACCGGACGTCCTCGATGTGCTGGCGGAACACCGGGTGCCAGCGACTTTCTGTGTCATCGGCGCGTACGCAGCGAGTCAGCCGAAGCTGATCCAGCGAATGATCGCAGAAGGGCACGAGGTCGCAAACCACACGATGACTCATCCGGACCTGTCCAGATGCGAACCCACCGAAGTAAAACAGGAAATATTAACGGCAAGCAGGGTCATCAGGATGGCGAGCCCCTAGGCTCCGCTGCGGTATATGCGTGCCCCGTATGGCATGTGGACCGAAGCAGTGCTCACTACGTCAGCGAGCGCTGGCCTGGCGCCCCTCCACTGGTCGGTAGACCCGCGAGACTGGTCCCGTCCCGGCGTGGACGCGATTGTCAGCGCAGTGCTGGCCTCTGTCCGGCCTGGCGCAATTGTACTCTTGCACGACGGATGCCCTCCCGATGAGTTGGGACGATGCACTCACGCTGGTCTGCGCGAGCAGACCCTCATGGCGCTTTCCCTCATGATTCCAGCATTGCATGACCGGGGGTTTGCAATCCGATCGCTTCCTCAACCTCAGCGGACGAACCAGACACCCTATGAACATGCTTGCCGCAACTAGCGCTTTCTCGTTTTATGCGCTGCTCTCGACTGTCTATAAAAGCACGCAGGCGCTTTATGCTCAGCCGACAAACGTGTCATCGCTGTCGGACGGCCTGGTCGACTCCGACGCTCTGCCGGGCGTGGATGTCATCGTTCCCTGCTTCAACGAGGATCCATGCACACTCTCGGCATGCCTAGAGTCCATTGCAAACCAGGACTACGACGGAAAACTGCGGGTCTATGTAGTTGATGATGGTTCTGCGAATCTCGACGCCGTGCGGCCGGTATACGATGCGTACACGCGCGACCCGAGATTCAACCTCATTACGCTTCCCCAAAATATGGGAAAGCGCAAGGCACAGATCGCCGCGATACGCCGCTCGTTTGGAGATTTGGTGCTTAACGTCAGATCGGACACGATAATCGGCTCAGACGTGGTCACGAAGCTTGCATTGAAAATGCAAAATCCAGCGATCGGCACGGCCATGGGTCAGTTGACGGCCAGCAACCGCAGCGATACCTGGCTGACCCGTCTGATCGATATGGGGTACTGGTTGGCTTGCAACGAAGAACGCGCCGCACAGGCTCGCTTCGGCGCTGTTATGTGCTGCTGCGGTCCGTGTACCATATACCGACGGTCCGTGCTTCTTTTGCTATTAGACCAGTACGAGACACAATTTTTTCGCGGGAAGCGGAGCGACTTCGGCGAGGACCGCCATCTCACAATTCTCATGCTGACCGCAGGTTATCGGACCGAGTACGTTCCGGACGCCATTGCGGCGACAGTCGTTCCAGACAGACTGGGGACGTATCTCCGCCAACAACTGCGCTGGGCGCGCAGTACCTATCCTCCTGCGGCGCCGAAGAAAATCGTCACCGACCAGTTGCGCAGCTACCCGGCCGCGAAAACGGAGATCCCTGAGCTCGCGAATGCGAAGCACGTGTTCGTCAAGGCTTGCGCGCGCGTGAACAACCCTGCTGAAAACAGTCATCAACCCACGCGTGAATGCGAGCGCCGGATGCGAGGTTTTCGCTTGCCCGAACGCACGCAGTCATTCCTGTCGTGCTTCGGTCCGATCCCCCAACACTTCGCTCAAGCGTCATCTGCTGAGCGCCTCGCTCTATCGCAAACAGCTCGCCGCGCGATTTGAAGCATGGCGTCTCTTCACCGGCATTGCCCAAGCTCCGACCACCGTGTTCTGAGACACGACTGTCCTGGCCGATATCTCGTCATGGAGTCAGCAACGTGACAGCGCCGTCGCAACCCCACCTCGACACATTGATGTCGTTCGGTCCTGGGGACCCCAAGCGCTCCCACTTCTCCGGAGGGAGGGCGGCGTCCATTCCATCTCGACCGGTCCATGGCCAAATTGCTTTTTTAATTATTTCGAGTATGCATCAAGCGAACAGATTCGACCTTCCATTCGCTGGCGGATGGAGCTGATCGAGCCACCTGCAGCACGACCGAATTGTCCGGAACGTAACATTCGCGACACGAACAATCGGACGATGCACCGCTATAACCCGACATTGTGCCGGTCAACATCCCGCAAATTGCGCTCCGACTGTAGATGCTCGCTTGGCACAACGCTTGCAATCCATCAGCGACAACTCAAGAGATCTGACATGCGCAATCCGATCATCAATGACACAACGCTTCGCGACGGCGAGCAGACCGCTGGCGTCGCATTTCGCACTGAGGAAAAATGCGCAATCGCCGCCGCACTGTCGCAGGCCGGCGTGGCCGAACTCGAAATCGGAATTCCTGCCATGGGTGAGGACGAAATGGCGTGCATCGCTGCAATCGTCGACCTGAACCTCGACGCCCGCCTGATGGTTTGGGGGCGCCTCACCGACGAGGATCTCACCGCGGCATTGCGTTGTGATGCCGATATCGTTCATCTCTCGGTTCCCGTTTCGGATATTCATTTGCAACACAAGCTGCGGCAGTCGCGCAGTTGGGTACTGGCGCAGATCGCACGCGTCGTCGGCGAGGCAGCGAAAAACCATCCCAGAATTTCCCTGGGCATGGAAGACGCCTCGCGCGCGGATCCCTCATTTCTCGTAGAAGTGGCTCAATGCGCGCAGCAGCACGGCGCCCAGCGCGTGCGCTTTGCCGACACTGTCGGTATCCTGGACCCCTTTAAGACCTTCTACGCCATTGCAGCGCTACGCGTTGCCGTCGATCTGGATATCGAAATACATGCGCACGACGACCTCGGGCTCGCCACAGCCAACACACTAGCCGCCCTTGGGGCCGGCGCGACCCATGCGAGCACCACCGTCAACGGGTTGGGTGAGCGCGCCGGCAATGCAGCGCTGGAAGAAGTCGTGATGGGCGCACGGCACCTGCTGCGACGAGAAACTGGCGTCGACACCAGAGCGCTGCCCGACATTTCGTCGTTAGTCGAACAAGCCTCAGGCCGCGCAGTTTCCTTCAACAAGAGCATCATCGGTAGGAACATCTTTACTCACGAGTCGGGCATTCACACCGACGGCCTCGCGAAGCACCCCACGACCTACGAGGGATTCGATCCAGCAGAGCTCGGCCGGCAACGGTCGACGATACTCGGGAAACATTCTGGATCTCAAAGTGTGCGTGAGGCCTACGACGCTCTAGGCGTGAGGGTGTCGGAGCGGCTCATCCCGCTCCTGCTTGCGCGCATCCGCTCTTTCGCCACGCAGTACAAGCGGGCGCCGAATGCAACCGATTTGCGCCACTTCCTGATCCAAGCCTGCGGCATACGGGTCAAAGTGTCGTAGTGTGGTTATGCCCACGCATGTCGAGCTGGTGGGGCGGACTGCGGAACTGGCTATGCCGAGCCGGGCTATGTGGAGGATGACTACTGGCAGCAGACGCTGGCGATCCGCCTGACGCAGCGCTCGACGACCCGGGACTGTTAAGAAGCCTTAACAAAATGATATTAGGGGCTGTTAAGGAATCGCTGATTGATAGGCCATCCCGCAAGGTTGTCGGCGGCGATGGGTCGGAATTTCCGGATGCAGAAATGAAGCGTTGGCAAGTCTGGTGAGTTTGACCCGAGGATGCGCCTCATTTCTCGCACTTTTCATACGCATGACGGACTGCTCCCATGAACCGACCGCAACCGGTTTCGCGCGATCGCCAGGTTCGCCAGGGCGAACAGACTGAACAGTTGCGCCATGTTCTTGGCCAGTCCCCTGTAGCGCACCTTGCGACGACGGAACAGGTTCTTGACGATATGCGACGGATGCTCGACCCGTGCGCGAATCTGCGCCTTCGTTCGCTCGACCTGGATCACCAGATCCTTCAGCGGACACCTCAGCGATGACGGCCGGGCCTGATAAATCAGTGTTCCCCTAATCCGGCCAATTGCCCAGCCAATTTTGTTTTTTGGTGCAAGATTAATGTGCGATATCAGTAATCCTGAAAATAATGTTAATAAATTTGATCCGGATTTTTCATTGACATTCGTCAAAGTTCGCCCGCCGGCTTCTTCATCTCGCACCAAATCTCCGACTGGACGCTTGCGTTAGGATCAAGACTGTTCGGCGCAACTATTCTGCGGATGTCGACGCATCGAAAGATCGCCCCTTCGACGCAACCCGCGGCACGACGTAGATCAGTTGGGAAAACGTAGCGGCATGGTGGCGCGTTCTCTGCCGAGTGCGCCGTCTTCTGGCAAACAGAGTTGCAGCGAGCGAAAGAGGAAGCGCTGCAGTGCGGTTGCTGCGGACGTGCGGTCGTTCGAATTCGCGTGGCTGAATAGACCGAATTCAGCCACAGGCGGCATCGGCAGCCCGACAGCACGCGGATCGATCACGTGCATAGTATCGCGGCGCACGTGCCAGTCGAGCAGTAAAGCAATGCCGAGTCCGGCCTCGACGGCCGACTGGATCGCCGACAGGCTCGTGCTCGTGCAGGCAACGCGCCACACGATGCCAGCGTCAAGCAACGTCGCAAAGAAGTTCTCCTGCCATCGACATGCTCCGCCGAATGCGACGATTGGTAGGGGGCCATCACGCAGGTCGGCATTGCGGGAACGTGCGGCGGCCCAGCGAAGCGGATGCCGCCAGGTAACGAGCGGCTCCGCGTGGATCAGCGCAGGATCGCCGATCGCGAAATCAAGTGTGTTGCTTGCGAGCCGCTGCGATAACGCCGGGCTCGCATCAACGACTATCTCCAACGAGACATCGGGAAACGATGCTGAGAATTGCCGCAATGCATGGCGAAGGTGACTCATTGCGATGTCTTCCAGAATGCCCACCCTCACCGTACCCGAGACGTCACCGACAGTCAGCGCGGAACGGGCCGCGAGGCCAATTTCAAGCACCTTGTGTGCATACGGCAGTAGCAGGCTGCCCGCCGAGGTCGGCTTCACGCCGCGCGGTGAACGTTCGAGCAGGCGTTGGCCGACTTCGTCTTCGAGACGCCGAAGGGCCATGCTCACGGCAGCCTGGGTGCGATGAAGAGTCACCGCCGCATTGCTCACGCTGCCGGCTTCTATCACCGTAACGAACGTACGCAGCAGCGTGCTGTCGAGATCGCGAATCATCAATTCCCCTCATGCAAACATAAAGATTATCAGGTTATACCACGCATACAGCCGCGGTTAATATCCTTCCGTCACTCACGCAGAGAGCATAGATGAAGAGGAATTGAACGGACAGCAAACCGGATACGCGTTGCTGAAAGCGTCCGTGACATTCGTGCGTGCTACCGCGCCGATGTCCACCGTCGCATCCATATGCGCGATCCAATGAAGTACAGTGCCGTTACCCGCGACGATGGCATACAGCACGATTAGCACAACCTGGCTACCACACCGCTTTGCGGTGGTAGCGCTCGTGGCCATGGTCCAGCCACCTCTCGAGAAGGAGTTTCCATGTGGCGGCACACGAGAAGATCGAACCAGCTAGCTTCAGTCGACAAAAACATTCGAGGCGAGAGCGTTCCGCAACGTTTGGCACGAATCCACTCGCAAAAGCCACGCTGATCAAAAATCGTCTAGGAGCGCCCGACAGCGCCCTGTCCCCGCACAGCGACTGCAACGCGGCTTAGCCCCCACTGCAGGAGAATTCTCAGACTCTCCAAGGGACATCATTGCTTATTGTAAAGGCAGCTGTGCCCCTGGTTCGTCCGGCAGGCATAAACAGTAACCGGTGCGCCCTGTTTTTTATTTCATCTGGATGGTTATATGAATACAAGCAACGATCGAGCCCGTCTTGAGCGAGTCGCTCAAGACGCAGTCGCCCAGATGTTCGCTACTTCGCCGGAGACCGCCGCCTTCCATCGTGGCGATTGGATCGACAGTGAATACTATCGTCGCCACCTCATCGAAACAGTGTTGCGAATCCGCCTTAACAACGAGGTCGACGCGTTCGCGCTGTACAAAATCGGCTTCAAGGACAACACGCTCGCGCAAATTCTCGCGCAATACCTTGCAGAAGAATATCGGCATGAGGGGCTATTTCTGCGTGACATCGAGAAATTCAGCCTGTCTGCAGCCGAGATCGACTGCATCGCACCTTTCCACAGCACCGACAAGCTGATTGGCTATCTTTATTTGAGCATTAGCCGCGACGGTCCACTGCCGACAATGGTTTGGAACTGGTTTGTCGAATGGTATTCGGATCGCTATAACAAAATCATCACCGAAGCAGGAGCGCGCGCGTTCGGGCACGATCTCGTGAAGCGCCCGCTCGACCACATTCAGCACGACGGATCTCACGGTCACGATGATGTGATGTGGGTCGGTCTGCAGCGGGCAATCGACGGGTGGGGCGGAATCAAACAGGCTGAGACCTATTTGCGCCACTTCATCGAACTGCTCCACGAGTACTTCGACGAGCTACTCGTGGCGACCACGCCCCGACGCGAAACTGTTGCTATATAAGGAACGTCCCCATGACCGCCATCATAGTGATTGAACCGGCGTCGTCCGGCACAGCGCTTGTCGCCGCCGCTGCGCGCCTTGGTGTCGCTGCGCACGTGTTTTCCGCCGAGCGCGTCGTGCCGCGTGACCTACGGGCGGGCGTCACGTCGTTCACGGTGGTGGACACTGCTTCGTCGAGCGCCGTCGCAGCCGCCGCATGCGCCATTGGCGCCGATGGAATCGTACCTGGGTTCGAATACTCAGTCGATGTAGCGGCGGAAGCGGCCGCTCGGCTCGGTCTCCCGCATCTGCCGCTCGAAGCGGCAGCGCTCACTCGCGACAAGTACCGCAGCCGATCACACCTCGCAATTGCGGGACTGGCGGGGCCCCGATTCGCCCGAATCGCAGATCGTCGTGACATCGTGACGGCCGCCTCGCAGGTCGGCTTTCCAGCCGTCGTTAAGCCTGTGGACGGCTGCGGTAACCAGCACGCGACGCGCGTCAACTCTCTTGTCGGGCTGCAGCTCGCGGTCGAGCGCGCCATGCGCCACGGCGTTGTAGATATGGGTCGCGAAATTGGCCACGTGTTGCTACTTGAGCAATATGTCGAGGGTCCGGAGTACAGCATCGAAGGTTACGTCGGCCGACATGGGCCGCGCGTGCTTGCGGTGGCAGAAAAGCTGCTGAGTGCCGAGCCGTATTTCGTCGAGATGGGGCACATTGTCGAAGCAGCGTTGGCGCCAGAGCATCGTACAGCGCTGGTCGCTTACGTCGAGGAGGTCGCCGCGAAAATCGGCCTCAACCTCGGCGTTTTCCATGCAGAGGCGCGCATGACGCGCGACGGCCCCGTGCTCATCGAGATCGCCGCACGGCTCGGAGGTGATCGGATTTACCGGCTGGTTGAACTCAGCAAGTCCATCTCCTTGCCAGAAGTGATGATACGCAGTCATCTCGGCGACACCGATCCAGCGCCCCTCTGTGATGCAAGGCATGCGACGCGCGTGAGCGGTGTGCAGTTCTTCACGGCCGCAACTGGGCGCTTCGCCGGCGCCGCTGCGGTCGAACGCGTGCGCGCGACGCCCGGCTTCGAAGAGGTCGAGGTTCTTTCGCACATCGGCGGTACAGTCCCAAAACTGACGGACTTTTGCGCCCGCGTCGGACATGTGCTGTTTACGGCCGCAGATCGCCCGACGCTCGATTTGCGCCTCGCCGAAGCGCTGAAAGCGCTGAAATTCGATCACGCCGATAACGGTAGCTGAAAAATTTTCGCGACATGAGAATCAACTGATCCTCTGAGGGTAGTCGCATAGTCGTGCTCAACCGTTGGTCCGACGAGTTCGCTGCCTAATATCACAACATCGATCATGCCGTCACGCTGCACTGGACGCCAATCGGCGCCGTCGCCCCCAATCCGGGCGCGAGTCAGTCGTCACGATAGCCTCGCACACCGCACTTAAACAGCATTTGGCTGCATGACTGAGGCGAGTACCTTGACACGCGCCGGCTGGCACCACGCCAAACGGATTGTTCAGGGCAGACGAAATAGCTTGCGCACGCCCGAAATATCTTCTCACAAATCGACCAACTCCCTTTATCAGTAGTGAGTCATGGCTGACGAAGCTACTCTCACGTTAGCTTGCTACAAACATCAATTTTATTTGTTTGATATGACCGCAGTCAATTTGATATCGTGGCATCCATGGATATTCACGATGAATAGCATTTTTCTGCCGAGGAGCAGCACAGCTATCGGCAACGGAATAAATAACCTCGATCTCTTCTGTCGAAGGTCCCTGCGCTATTTCCAGCCATCATCATTCCTCAAGTGGATGCATTGCCATAAAGGAGAAAATCCATGAAAAATCACGTCGCATCGTCACAAAGTCCATCACCGACTGTTGACCTATTGTATGACTACGCGCCGTTCCTCCAGCTCTGCGAGTCTGAAGGGGGAATCGGCTCCTTTTCATCACGCACTCCAACTCCGCGCGTTGGCATCGTGGGGGCCGGTATCAGCGGTCTTGTGGCGGCGACTGAGCTGATGCGGGCAGGCGTAACCGACGTTACGGTCTTTGAGGCCCGCGATCGCATTGGAGGAAGAATATGGTCACAAGTATTTGATCCGCGGTACCCGCACCTTATTGCTGAAATGGGCGCAATGCGGGTCCCTCCGAGTGCAACCGGTCTTTTCCATTATTTGAACAAACACGGCATTTCCACGACCACGTCTTTCCCCGATCCAGGAGTGGTTGATACCGAATTGCATTATCGCGGCACTCGCCATACCTGGCCGGCGGGGGATTCGCCGCCACCTTTGTTCAAGCTCGTTCATGAAGGCTGGAGGGCATTTTTACAGGAAGGGTGCGTGATCAATGGCACATCTCTTGTAGCGCCGACAGAAATCACGGTCATGTTGAAATCACATCGCTTTCAGGAAGCGCGTGCGGCATGGCAAACGTGGCTCGATGTGTTCCGTGACAGTTCTTTCTATGCGGCCATTGTCGCGATATTCACTGGCCCTCGCCCCCCCGGAGGTATCCCTTGGGAAAGGCCTTATCACTTTGAGCTGTTTGGCTCTTTAGGAATAGGATCCGGAGGTTTCCTACCTGTTTATCAGGCCGGATTCACCGAAATACTGCGCGTGGTCGTTAACGGCTATCTGGATGATCAACGCCTGATTTCTTGCGGAATCTCTACACTGGCTGAGCGCCTGGCGGGAGCGGAGATCGCAGGGTGCTCCGTTTCTGAACGGGTTCGCTTCAATAGCGTGGGTCGCATCTACAAAGAGAATGGAAAGATAACGCTGGTAACTGATGAAGACGAGGCATTGGTTTTCGACCGAGTGATCGTCACTAGCAACAACAGGGCAATGCAGATGGTTCATTGCCTGACCGACGACGAAACGTTTCTCAGCCGCGACGTCTCACGAGCCGTCAGGGAAACGCATCTTACGGGTTCCTCAAAGCTATTCATGCTCACCCGCGACAAGTTCTGGATCACTAAAGACCTGCCAGTCACCATCCAGTCTGACAGTTTTGCGAGAGGAGTATATTGCCTTGATTACGAACCCGATAAGCCAGATGGTCAGGGTGTGGTTCTGCTTAGTTACACTTGGGAAGATGACGCTCACAAGCTACTGAGTGTTCCCGACAAAAAACAGCGGTGTGAGTGCTTTGTTGACGACCTTGCTACATTCCATCCAGAACTTGCGCGCCACCTGGTTCCCGCCGATGACGACTATGAACGTAGCATCCTGCACCATGACTGGCTGACCGATCCGCATTCTTCGGGTGCCTTTAAGCTCAACTATCCGGGCGAAGACGTTTACTCGCAGCGTCTCTTCTTTCAGTTCAAGACCGCGAATGATCCCGCATGGGATTCCGGCCTTTATCTGGCAGGATGTGGCTGCTCTTTTACCGGTGGGTGGATTGAGGGAGCTGTGCAGACGGCTGTGAACAGCGCCTGCGCCGTCATACGCAGCGCAGGAGGAAATCTTTTACCGGGCAATCCTCTTGACGAGATCCGCAGTGCTTATCGTTACTGACATCGGACACGATGACCTCCTATTCGCGGAAATTTTATGTATTCGAAAAACACTGTGGAATCGCTTTGCGATGGCATACGTACCGGTGCACTTTCAGCGGCTGAAATCCGTGAGCGTGCACTCAGCGCTGATTCGCATCTGAAAAAGCTCAACTGCTTCATCCGTGCTTGCGGCCCGGACGCGCATTTCGCTAAAGCGAATGATGCCCTGAAAGGCGCACCGCTCTACGGCATTCCCTTTTCCTTAAAGGACAATATTTGTGTTAAGGGGCTCCCTGTCACTGCCGGGACACCGGGGATGGAAGGTTGTATAGCCACGCGCGATGCGCTTGTTGTCAGAAAGCTGAGAGCGCTCGGTGCTGTCGTTGCCGGCAAGAACAACATGCATGAACTCAGCTTTGGTATCACATCGGTCAATCCTCGATGGGGAACGGTGGGAAATCCAGCGGCTCCAGGGCATTTGGCTGGCGGCAGCAGTGGCGGCTGTGCCGCTGCTGTGGCAGCCGGCATCGTTCCGATGGCGATCGGAACGGACACCGGCGGCTCCGTAAGGATACCGGCCGCCTTCTGTGGTATCACCGGCTTCAGGCCCACAAGTGGTCGCTGGTCTTCGGCCGGAATCATTCCAGTTTCTCGCACGAAGGATTCGCCGGGCCTTCTGACGCGGACGGCGAAAGATGCATTAATTCTATATGACCTGCTGTCCCCCGATAGCCACCTTCCGCCAAAACAGAAAAATACTCGCGGCCGAATAGGCCTTCCGGCCTCCATGTGGACTGACCTGGAGGATGATGTCCGAAAGTATTGCTGGCATGCCGTCAGGCGATTGACTTGCGCTGGTTTCCAGTGCGTTGAACTGGATGACGCGGTTGTTGCTGACCTGAATAGAAGCGGAACCTTCACCATTCCGGTTTACGAATTCTTCACTGACTTTCCCCGCACATTGCTTTCCCTAGGATGGGGAAACAGGATAAATGCCGTATTTGATAACATTCGCGACAAAATTGTCCGCAACATCATTCACGCCAATCTTGGTGGACAGCTTATATCTGCCGCCGATTATTCATCAGCAATTCAGAATATAGGCGTCTTACGTCTACAAATAGACTCGCTGTTCAGCACTCGAGGCATCGATTTTCTCGTGTACCCGACAGTTCCGCGTAGCGTCCCTCATCTGAGCGATGCCAGCAGGCCGGGACTGTTTGCCGAGGTGATACGTAACACCGACTTGGCCAGCAACGCCGCGATACCTTCTATCACCCTTCCAGTTGCTCCCGATGATGCATTACCGGTGGGGTTGAGTATTGACGCCGCGCGGGGCCAGGACCGCCGCCTTCTGGCCGCAGCAATGTCTATGGAAGACATTTTGGCTTCCTGAAAATGAGGCTGCCACTCAGCACCGCACAGGACCGCTGCGGACGGCGAGTTGCACGCAGCGCAACTACCAACCAGCTTCGCGGGCGGCTTCGTCACCGCTTGCGCGTCGGTGCGTACCCCGTAGCGACGCGTGCGCGATGACTGCCGTGCGGCCGTCGCACGGCACCGATAACAGCCAACATTCATACGCATTGCCAGGAGGCAGATAGCTAATGCAAATTTCGTTGAAAAGAATAAACGTGCTCTTTGACGCAGATAGCTTTGTTGACCGTCAACCTGCCGCAAAAAGTCATTTCATCTGCGGCGAAGGAACCATAAATTTGGTAAAAACCTTTCTGGTCATGAATCGCGGAGGAGACTGTGAATTTCAGGGAGGCGGACAGTGGCGCACTGCCGAGCAGATCATCAGCACAGTAACTCAGGCCCGGGATGAACGCGCCCCCTTAATCTACATTCAGGACAAGACAGGAGGGACAGGCAGTTTCGACACCACGAAAGTGCTCTCGCCGGACATGGCCAGATTACTTTTATCTCCATTCGGAATGGGCAGGGTCAGTGCATCCCTCGCAGACTTTGCGGAAGGAAATTTGCTAATTTCCGTCATACTCGGTCCGACCTCAGGTCCACTTGCTTTACCGTTGATGCTCGCAGACCTAGTGTTGATGACTGAGAAAGGTGCTCTATGTATGGGTCGTCCGGATATGGTGAAGGCAATGCTGGCCCAGGAGTCCGATCTCTATTCGCTAGGTGGAACAGACGTTCACAGCAGGGGCTCGGGCTCGGTTCAACTGGTATTCAAAGATGAAGAAGGTTTATTCAAGTGCATAAGAAAATTACTGCATGGAAGTTTCAAAGGCAAGGGACCCCATGGTCTTGAATATGAAGAGCCCGATGCGGTTGATTTTGAAAAATTAATTCCAACAGATCATCGCACACCCTATGACATGCATCATTTGCTGAATTCCTTTATCGACAAAGGCAGCTTTACGGAGATAAGCGCCGAATACGCGGAGGAAGTGTTGACCGCCTACGCGAGCATCAAAGGAAATTTCGCTGTAATTATCGCCAACAACCCCCGACATAATGGAGGTGCAATTTATCGGAAATCCGCCTCAAAAATGGTAAAAATGATAAATATTGCCGCAAAAACCAACATGCCAATCATATTCATTGCCGATATCCCGGGATTTATGATCGGTAGAGAAGCTGAAAATAGTGGCATATTTTCGGCCGCAGCGGAATTATTCAGAGCACATGTTCGATGCAAGGTACCAAAATTACTGCTCGTTGCCAGAAAAGCGTATACGGGAGGCGTGTACGCCATGGGTGGTCCTGGATTTGAGCCTGTGGCAGTACTGGCGTATCCGCGGGCCCACATCGGCGTTTTCAGCCCGGACACGATGAAGAAAGTAATGTCTGAGTCTGATGAAACCACCAGATCCATAATGCGAAAACTGACTGATGAAATTGAAAACCCAGAATTGTTGAAAATTAATGGGCTGATTACTGATGTCATCGAGATAGAACATACTCGAGAACAAATTACCAAGTATTTGTTCCCTGTAGGGAGTGAAGCTAGCGCCTGAGTTGAATCGCAAGCGTCTCACTTCCACAGTCCAGCGCAGTCTGCTTGTCGGTAACGCGGATACATGGCGGGCGGATATCGCCGCGTTAAAGGGCGAAGTTTCGCGGTTTGGCCTCGGTCTGCCGTTGTTGAGAGCTAGCGAGGAGGTGCATGCGGCATCGACTGAAGCCGACGCCGACCGAATCTCGACGAACCAAGTTGCAGTCTCCAGCTAAGCCAGGCTCAACCGCGAGCAGATCCAGAAGGACCGAGAAAATGTTGAAACTAGCGCTCACTGGCCGTGGAAGTCCGACGTTAAGTCGTGAGTTCGGTGCACGGAGTGGTGGCACGCTGCCGAACCATCGCGATCACTCACAACCGTCCGAGAAACCTGTATTACATAACGGCCGCTAGCGTCGACAACGACGACAGTCCCCGTGGCGCACCGCACGCGTACTGTGAGCGATAGACTTGATTAATGATGATCTTCAGCACCCAGCGATCGCGCAGTCGCAGCGTCGTCCATCACCGCAGCGCCATTCAGGCAACAATCAGATCCGCACAGGTATCGTTTTTTCGAAATGCTTGACCAGCCTGAAGGGCATCGTCCCTATACGGTCAGTGTTTAATAGCATAGGCGGAATCATGCTAAAGCTCTGCACGATGACCTCGTTCCGTCTCTTGAGACCGTGCTCAAGCAAACACCACTCCTCGATGGAGGGCCGCCGCGTACGTCCGAACTTGACCACAACGTGCCCCATCGACATATATCTCTCGAATGTGAGCTGCCCTGATAGCTGCTGGTTCGTGCGGCAGCCTACGCACACGAGTGTCTCCTCGAACAGCTTCGCTTTAGGATGCGCGCTCGACATGAACAATTCCGACAAGATAAGAAATCGGCTTCGCCGCACCGGAGAACCTCATCGGGGTCATCGGCAAGTGGCAGCAATTCGAAGCCGACGGCGGGAGCTTCCCGTGCAATACGCTCCACGATCTTTCGAAAAAATGCGACTGCCATGAAATCGGAAAGAATGATCCTGAAGCGGCGATCCGATTTGGCCGGGTTGAAGACGTCCCGGGAAATAACGGAGAGCTGGATGTGCACCAGAGCCTCGCGGACTGGAGCGGCGAGCCCTTCAGCACGCGGTGTGGGGACATGTTCCCGGCCCCTCATCGTAAACAGTTCATCGCAGAAATAGACGCGTAGCCGGGCGACGGCCGCGCTCATGGCCGGCTGGCTCAGGTTGATGCTGCGTGCCGCCGCGGTGAGGTTACGCTCGGTCATCAGAGCATCGAGCGCGACGAGGAGATTCAGATCGAGGCCCTTGAAACGCATGATCCCAACTTATAAATAATGTGGATGTGTTCCATCAAAACAATCGATTTTACGAATTGTACGGCATGGAGGATAGTGTTCCTGGTAGATCCGACTGGATTTCGCCAACCTGCTGGCACCTTCGTGGTGCCGGGTAGCGGAAGAAGTGTGTCGTAGAACTGAGCGAAGCCGAGGAAATGACGTTGCAGCAGTTGTCGATCAATCACATGCATCGAGACACGCGAGCGCGGCCCTGTCGCTGCTCGGACACAGGATCAAGCGCAAGCTTACCGCCGGGCAACTCGGCGTGAGCGGGCAGTCCGTCTGCGACTGGCTCACACATGGCGCAACAGCGGCGTGGACGGCCCGATGACCGCCATTACGGTGAGCACATGAAGCCACCACTGGCGACGCTTCATCGCCTGCACGAAGGAAACGCCGATGCCGAACTCGCTGAGCATTCTCGGCGGATACGGCACCAAATTTCAAGTCAATTTCTCGTGGACGCTCTCATGAATACTGTAGCAAAACGTCGGGCCGGAGAAATGGAATTTAGGCATATCAAAATGGTTGTCGATCTTTGCCCTGACTCCGAGAAAAATCCTCAGGCGTACGCCGAGCATCAACCGAGGCGCATGTCCAATGCGGCCACGGTCTTCGGCGACATGGACAAGCCGGATCGCGCCGACACGACGCGACAAGCGTCTGGCAGGTCGCGTAGGCGCTTACTACCGGCAAAACTTCGCATAGTTCTCCAAACCCTTTCTGCGAGGCAGCGAAAAAAACCATCCAAGAATTTCCCTGGGCATGGAAGACGGCTCGCGCGCGGATCCCTCATTTCTCGTAGAAGTGGCTCAATGCGCGCAGCAGCACGGCGCCCAGCGCGTGCGCTTTGCCGACACTGTCGGTATCCTGGACCCCTTTAAGACCTTCTACGCCATTGCAGCGCTACGCGTTGCCGTCGATCTGGATATCGAAATACATGCGCACGACGACCTCGGGCTCGCCACAGCCAACACACTAGCCGCCCTTGGGGCCGGCGCGACCCATGCGAGCACCACCGTCAACGGGTTGGGTGAGCGCGCCGGCAATGCAGCGCTGGAAGAAGTCGTGATGGGCGCACGGCACCTGCTGCGACGAGAAACTGGCGTCGACACCAGAGCGCTGCCCGACATTTCGTCGTTAGTCGAACAAGCCTCAGGCCGCGCAGTTTCCTTCAACAAGAGCATCATCGGTAGGAACATCTTTACTCACGAGTCGGGCATTCACACCGACGGCCTCGCGAAGCACCCCACGACCTACGAGGGATTCGATCCAGCAGAGCTCGGCCGGCAACGGTCGACGATACTCGGGAAACATTCTGGATCTCAAAGTGTGCGTGAGGCCTACGACGCTCTAGGCGTGAGGGTGTCGGAGCGGCTCATCCCGCTCCTGCTTGCGCGCATCCGCTCTTTCGCCACGCAGTACAAGCGGGCGCCGAATGCAACCGATTTGCGCCACTTCCTGATCCAAGCCACCAACACGCGGGTGACGGTGTCGTGAGTGTGGTTATGGCGGCCAAACTTGTCCAATAGAAGTAACGAGATGCAAGAAGTTATCGAACAACTGCGTCACCTGTCGTCGGCCGAGGATTTCCTGCGATTTTTCGACATCGCATTCGACGAGAAGGTGGTGAACGTGAGCCGCCTGCACATCCTCAAGCGCTTCTTTCAGTACATCGAGCAACAGAAAGGACTGCCGAGTAACAACGCGACGGCCGTGCTTGCACTCGCCGATGCAATCCGGCAGATTGCAAATGGACAGGCAGTAGACATCATCTTCGCCGGCAAGCAGACCATCGACGGCGACACTGCCCAGGTCGGCCCCGGCATCGCAAGGCGATTGAGCGTCCAGTTGCTCACGTATGTTTCCCGGATCGTCGAGACTGACCTCGACCCGCGCACGATCGTAGTCGAGCGCGCGTCGAAGGCGGTGTGCAAGTATTGAAAACCGCACTGCCCTGTCTCGTGACGAGGCTCGAGAATACGAACGAGCTGCGCTTCGCGACACTGCCCGCGACGATCCACGCGGCAGGATTCCCGGTGCGCAAATGGAATCGCGAGCAGGCCGGCATTGAGGACGTGAGCAAGATCGGGCTGAAAGGTTCACCTACCGCGGTCAGCAAAGTGTTTGGGCCGACACCACGCGACGAAAAGGCCGAGATGCTCGAATTCGACGCGTCCAGCCTGCGCGACGTGTCGCTGAAACTCCTGCACGAGATATTTGCTCGCCATCCGACATTGGAGGCGGACCTGTTGATGAAAACGGCCTCATGAACTCGCCCGCTGCCTCGGAAACGAAGCCGGCCGCGCCGGTCAAACGGGCCACCGGCCGTAACCTCGATCTGCCCGAACATCTGAAAGCCTACCAGAGCGTCTGGGTCTTTCTCGAGCACGACCGCGGCCACGTGCATAGCGTGTCGTGGGAGCTGCTCGTTCACGCGCGCAAGCTCGCCGACAAACTCGGCAGTCGTGTCGCTGTGCCCGTGCTCGGCGGTACCGACGAGCCGCTTGAGCAGTTTGCCAGTGAGGCGTTCAGTTTCGGCGCGGACAAAACGTACGTGATTCACGACCCTGTGTTGCTCGGCTATCGCAACGAACCGTTCACGAAGGGGCTGGCCGACCTGGTCAACAAGTACCGCCCCGAGATTCTGCTGCTCGGAGCAACCTCGATGGGCCGGGATCTCGCCGGATCTGTCGCAACGACGCTCTTGAGCGGCCTCACCGCCGACTGCACTGAATTGAACATTGACCCGGCCTCGCGCGCACTGGCGGCCACACAGCCGCCTTTCGGCGGCTCGCTGCTCTATACGATCATGATGTTCGCATACCGTCCACAGATGGCGACGGTGCGCCCACGGGTCATGGCGATGCCGCAGGCGCAGGAAGGCCCCGGTGGAGAGATCGTGCAGGACGCGCTTGAGATCTTCGAGGCCGATATTGTGGCCAAATTGCTCGACTTCATCGCCGATGCGAAAAGCAACCAGATCGACCTCCCTTACGCGGACGTGATCGTTAGCGGCGGCAAAGGACTGAAGAATCCGGAGAACTTCAAGCTCGTATTCGATCTGGCGCGGGTACTCGGTGGCGAAGTTGGCGCAAGCCGCCCGTGCGTGCAGGCGAGGTGGGTCGAGGACGACCGGCAGGTCGGGCAGACCGGAAAAACCGTGCGACCGAAACTCTACATCGCTGCCGGCATCTCCGGCGCGATCCCGCACCGCGTCGGTATGGAAAGCTCGGACGTAATCGTCGCAATCAACACCGACCAGACCGCACCGATTTTCGACTACATGCACTACGGCATTGTAGGGGACGCACTGCAACTGCTGCCGGCGTTGACGCATGCCTGTAAGGACCATCTGGCGCTGCGGCAAATCCGGCACACAAGGAGAGTTAGATGAGAGATCCCTCGCAATTCGATGCGATCGCCGTGGACGCCGGACCGTCCGGCAACGCTGCAGCCTACGTTACGGCCAGGAGCGGACTAAAGGCGCTTCAGATCGAGCGCGGCGAATATCCCGGCAGCGAGAACGTTCAAGGCGCAATCCTCTACGCCGACGCGCTGGAACAGATCATTCCGGACTTTCGTGACCACGCGCCACTCGAGCGCCACATCATCGAACAGCGCATGTGGATGCTCGACGATACTTCGTTCGTGGGCACACACGTACGCAGCGACGACTACAACAAACCGCCGTATAACCGCTATACGATCATCCGCGCGCAGTTCGACAAGTGGTTCTCATCGAAAGTGCGCGAGGCCGGTGCATTGCTGATCTGCGAGACCACCGTAAATCACCTGATTATGGACGGGGACCAGGTCGTCGGCCTGCAATGCAACCGCGAACACGGTGAAGTCTATGCGGATATCGTGATTCTTGCGGACGGCGTCAACTCAACGTTGACGCGCAAGGCGGGCTTTCATGGCGAAATTAGGACGGGCAACGTCGCGCTAGCTGTGGAGGAGATTCTCCTCATGCCGGAGGAGACAATTCGCCAGCGCTTTAATGTCGCCGATCAGGAAGGCTTCGTGATAGAGATGGTCGGCCGCATCACCGAAGGCATGACAGGAACGGGGTTTCTCTACACGAATAAAGAGTCGCTGACCATCGGCGTCGGTTGCATGCCGGGCGACTTCAAAAAGAACCCGAACCGCATGAGCACGTATGTGCTGCTCAAAAAAAATGAAGCATCATCCGTCGATCGCTCCACTCATCGCGGGCGGCGAGATGAAGGAGTACTGCGCTCACCTGATCCCCGAAGGGGGCTTCAATGCGATTCCGTAAGTTTACGGCAATGGCTGGATGATCGTCGGTCACTCGGGCGGCTTCGTCAACGCCACGCATCGCGAAGATTCCAACCTCCCCATGACCACAGGACGCCTCGCCGCGGAGATGGCGATAGCCGCAAAAGCAGCCGGCCGCCGCGGCTACCGCACTAACGTGCTGTCGGCGTACAAGGTTGCGCTCGACAAAAGCTTCGTGATGAAGGATTTGCACAAGTACCGCGACATGCCAGAAATTCCGCACCGCAATCTACAGTTCTTTACAACATACCCTGATCTCGTCGCTCAAGCGGCCGGCACCGTGATTACGGTAGATGGCGTCGACAACAAGGCCAAAAAGCACGATGTCATGGTCAGTTTCCGCAAAAATCGCTCGCTGACCGGACGGTCGGCGACGCATACAATTTCTGGAGAGCCTTCCGATGAAAACGGTCACTGTCAATATCGAAAAGCTGTTTCAGAACCGCTACCGCGTGGACGTCGGGCGGCCGCACGTCCACATCAAAAACGTTGAAGTCTGCACCAACGACTTTGCCAAAAAAAACTGCACGTTCGTGTGCCCGGCCTTGTTATCGGAAGGAGAGCAACGGCTCGGTCACGCTGATTACCGGCGGCTGCCTGGAATGCGGTAGTTGCCGCATTCTGTGCACGGACCATCACAATCTCGAATGGGCGTGTCCGCGCGGCGGGCATCGCATCCAGTTCAGGTTCGCGTAGACAAACACATCCATCGTCACATCGGCTTCCGAGCGCTGCAAAAGCAGCCGGACGCCTCATCATATCGGAGCAAATTGATGAATCTCATTACTGGTATCGAATCGACCGTTCTCTTCGGCGGCAATGTTCCCTCCCCCGTGCTACAGCTGATCGAGAGAACCCGCGGCGGCAGCAATGACGATGTGGCCGCCGCGTTGTGGACTGCGGTCCTGTCGTACCCGCGCTGCCTGCCACCCTACTATCTGCTGTATAAGTTCCATGCGAACCGGGGTGAACTTGGCGAGGCCCAGGAGGTCGCGACCAAGGCTTTGGCGGTCGCCGCCCGGCGGGCGTCGCTCGACAGCGACTGGTGTGCAGTACAGCCGGGCGACACCGACTTCACCATTCCTGGTCCGGGCCGCTTCTGGCTCTTCACACTGAAGGCGCTCGCGTTCATCAGCGTGCGGCGCGGCGAGCGCGCCGTTGCACTGAAGCTGATCGCCAAGCTGCGCAGGCTGGACCCGATCGATTGCATAGGCTTGGACGTCGTCGAAGCCTTGCTCGCACAGTCCGGGTCCCGATAATCGCCGCCGGAAGATCAACTGACAGATCGACAATATGTCCCCGGCTTGGCTATGGCAAAACTCCATTGCAGTTCATGGCGATCGTTTCACTAGTCAAAGCCGACGCTCACCGCACACTTCGCGCGGGCGCGCACGCCATGCCGTGGACGCTTTTCAGCGAGCCGTGGAGACCGGTAGCCCCAGCGGTGCCGACAATTCGGCGTACATCCTATAAAGAGACTGCGTCGCAAGCAGGGGGTGGCGTTGCAACCAGAACCGCAGCTTCAAGGCAACAACCAGGTTGACACACGGCTTGCCGGTCGCGCCGAACCTGCTCGATCAGGCGTTTGCCGTCACCGCGCCGAATGAGGCCTAATGTGGCGATACACGTTATATCGCCACAAAACCCTCGAAACGCCACAAATCCATGCCGCAAAAACCTTGCTGAAAGATCCCATTTCCTAACTTGGCTGGATTGGTCTTCGCGTGGTCTTAGGCGGAGAAATCATGCGTGACGCCTCCTGCAATATTATCTCCAGCATCCAATTGCTTGCCGGATCACTGTTGTGAAGGGCAGACCATTGGACGGCCTCGGTGAATGCGGGACGTGGCAGCGGAAGTTCGACGATCCGCAGAGGCATCGCTTTTTCGAAATACTTGACCAGCCTTAAGGGCATCGTCCCTATACGGACAGTGTTTAATAGCATAGGCGGGATCATGCTAAAGCTCGGCACGGTGACCTCGTCCCGTCTCTTGAGACCGTGCTGAAGCAAAAACCATTCCTCGATGGAGGGCTGCCGCAAACGCCCGAACTTGACCACAACGTGCCCCATCGACATATATCTCTCGAATGTGAGCTGCCCTGATAGCTGCTGGTTCGTACGGCAGCCTACGCACACGAGCGTCTCCTCGAACAGCTTCGCTTTAGGGTGCGCGCTCGACATGAAAAATTCCGGCAAGATGAGAAAATCGGCTTCGCCGCGCCGGAGAACCTCATCGGGGTCATCGGCAAGTGGCAGCAATTCGAAGCTGACGGCGGGAGCTTCCCGTGCAATACGCTCCACGATCTTTCGAAAAAATACGACTGCCATGAAATCGGAAAGAATGATCCTGAAGCGGCGATCCGATTTGGCTGGGTTGAACACGTCCTGGGAAATAACGGCGAGCTGGATGTGCACCAGAGCCTCGCGGACTGGAGCAGCGAGCCCTTCTGCACGCGGTGTTGCGACAAGTTCCCGGCCCCTCATCGTAAATAGTTCATCGCAGAAATAGGCGCGTAGCCGGGCGACGGCCGCGCTCATGGCCGGCTGGCTCAGGTTGATGCTGCGTGCCGCCGCGGTGAGATTACGCTCGGTCATCAGAGCATCGAGCGCGACGAGGAGATTTAGATCGAGGCCCTTGAAACGCATGATCCCAACTTATCCATAGTGTGGATGTGTTCCATCAAGACAAACGATTTTACGAATTGTACGGCATGGAGGATAGTGTTCCTTGTAAATCCGATTGAATTTCGCAAACCTGCTGGCACCTTCGTGGTGCCGGGTAGTGGATGAAGTGTGTCGTAGAACTGAGCGAAGCCGAGGAAATGACGTTGCAGCAGTTGTCGATCAATCACATGCATCGGGAGCCATCCTATTGAACCCGCCGCATGTTTGGCAACGATTGGGGACTTCCTCGGGGTTCCAGCGCTTCAGCTTTCTGGTCGCGCCATCCTTCGTCGCCAAGAAACGCGACCCCGGACCAAACGGTACAGAATTTTCATGAATTGCGGCGCCATTTTGCAGACGGACCCTACGCGAGATTCTTTGGGGCTGGTGACGTCTGACCGGTGTTCGCAACGGCGAGCGATACCCTACTTTACCTATGTGGCAGGGGTTCGAGTCTTGCCAAAGGGGCTTCCTACCACGATGAAGGAGAGAAACATGCTGTGCTTAGGAGTGAGCGGCGGGCTAGACAAACTTCATGAAAATTCACTCGAACTGCCGAACACATTTCTGCACGACGGCGCTGCGGCGCTTGTCCGGGACGGACGCGTAATAGCGGCCGTCGAAGAGGAGCGCCTCAACCGGATCAAGCACTCTAACAAGTTCCCGAGCAGTTCAATTCAATACTGCCTCGCATCCGCAGGGATTCAACTCAGCGATATCGACCACATCGCGTTTTACGCTACCGAGGCCTATTGCAACGTTATGCTCGAACGCCTGTTCCTGTCCCAGCCGAACATCTCCATTCCGGTGGATGCCAAGCTGTTTCTGCGTAACTTACTAATGCGGGAATTCGGTACCGAGGTCGATCCTTCGCGAGTCTCATTCGTGAGTCACCATCTGGCGCATGCCGTGAGCGCGTTTGCGATGTCTGGATTCGAGCAAAGTCTGATCCTCGCGGTCGATGGCGGCGGTGATTTCCTCTCGGGGCTCTTGGCGCTCGGATCTGGAACCGAAATTACGCAACTCGCGACTTTCGCAGAGAATAATTCTCTAGGGCTGTTTTACCTCGAAGCAATCCGGTACCTCGGGTACGGCTTGTTCGACGAATACAAGGTCATGGGGCTTGCACCTTATGGGGATCCCGCTCCCTATCGCGGGCTCTTCGAGCAATTCTATCAACTGTCCGCCAACGGTGAGTACCGCGTCTACCTGGACCGCATCGGTCCGACGTTGCTCCGCAGCATCCAGGTCCGGCGAAAGGGAATGCCATTCACACAGCAGCATCGGGATGTGGGTGCTTCATTGCAGGAAGCGCTGGAGCGGATCGTGTTTCACATTCTCCGCCATCACCGCGAGGTCACCGGTATGAAACGGCTGTGTATAGCCGGAGGAGTAGCTCATAACTGCACCATGAACGGTAAGCTGCTGTATTCGGGACTTTTCGAAGACATCTTCGTGCAGCCCGCAGCGCATGACGCCGGTTGCGCATTAGGCGCTGCCCTTATGATGTCAAACGACTTCGGTCGGCCCGCGCCGCGTGAGCGATTGCAGGAGGTTTATTGGGGGCCCGATCTGGGGAGCGATCTGGCCGTGGAGCAAGAATTGAATGCGTGGGCCGGGCACCTCGATGTTGAACGCAGTGATGACGTGGCCGGCAGAGCAGCCGACTGGATGGCCAATGGCGCCGTGATTGGCTGGGTCCAGGGTCGTTCGGAATTCGGGCCACGCGCGCTTGGCAACCGCAGCATTCTTGCCGATCCCAGGCCGACCGCAAACAAAGACCGAATCAACGCCATGGTCAAGAAGCGCGAGGGTTACCGACCGTTCGCGCCATCAGTGCTGGAGGATGATGCGCACGAATTTTTTGACCTCCCAGAGGGTACCCGCGAATTTCCTTTTATGAATTTTGTAGTTCGCGTGCGCGACTCCAAGCGTGCCTTGCTCGGCGCCATCACGCACATTGACGGTACAGCGCGGCTGCAAACAGTATCGCGGAAGACCAATCCCGCCTACTGGGAGGTTATTAATGCGTTCAAGAAGCGGACAGGAATCCCAATTCTGCTCAATACTTCCTTTAATAACAACGCTGAGCCGATCGTAGATTCCGTTGCAGACGCGATTGCCACATTTCTGACGACAGAGCTGGATGGACTTGTGGTCGGGCCGTTCCTCGTCAAAAAGCGGCTCGCAACGCAGGAACATTGGACTGCGCTCGCGGTTTCACTGCCGCCCTATGCATCGCTCTATCGAGTCCGCGCTCACACTGCGCGGGATCGTCAGGAGACGGTGTGCGAAATTCGCACCGGCGGCTCCAACTATGACCGTGTGCGTATTTCACATGAGTTGTTCGATCTGCTGATGCGGATCGAAGGCGAAGCCGTGCTCGGACATCTTCTCGATACAACTACGCCTGAGCAGACTCGACGTGAAGCCCTCGTCAAGGAGCTGCGGGGATTGTGGGAACAGCGTCGGGTTCGGCTACATCCCTCACGGGCGTTGTCACGGTAACGACGCGCCTCCAATGAGTTGCTGAAGGTCTGAAGCTAGGTAACAGCACTCGCGAGCTATTTTTCTAGAACGTTAAACAATAGCGTTTGGCCGCCGTGCGGTTCTTGTACCGACACGCCGGCTTTCAACGGAGCACCAGTCCCGGCCCAAGGTCCGGACACTTGCAGCGGCGCGCCATAAAGGGAGGCGGAATTGACACATCAAACGAACTTCGAATTGCTGCGTCGGGAATTGGACGCAGACGATCCATGGCGGCTCGACAGCAATCCCTTTGAGCACGAGCGCCACAGGCAAATGCTTCGGATGGCACTTTCGCAGGGATCCGTCACAAATGCGCTCGAAGTCGGATGCGCAGGCGGAGCCTTCACGGAAAAATTGGCACCGCACTGCCAACGGCTCACCGTGATCGATATCGTGCCACACGCGATTGCTAGGACACGCGAACGGATGATGGCCCCGCCACACATCAATTGGATCGTCTCCGATGTCCAGCATTTTTCGACTGAGCAACAGTTCGATCTGATCGTGGTGGCGGAGGTTCTCTATTACCTCGACGGCAGCGCCGAGGTGCGCGCCGCTGTCCGCAATTTAGCACGGATGCTTGCGCCCGGTGGACAGCTGGTTTTCGGATCGGCACGTGACGCCAATTGCCGGCGATGGGGTCACATTGCCGGAGCCGAGACGGTCATAACCATCCTGAAAGACGAGCTGGTTGAGATCGATCGTTTGAGGTGGAGGTGCGTCGGTCAGTCGTTGAATGAAGACTGTCTGCTCGCCTGTTTTCGGAACGCGGCTTCGCCTTCGTGTGGACCAACTTACCAGCGTTAGGCCGGGAGATATTATGCGCATCTGTGGGATCAAACTGACGCACGACGGAGCGATCGCCCTTGTCGAGGATGGAAAACTGGTTTTTTGCGTGGAGCAGGAAAAGCGAGACAACAATCCGCGGTATCAGGCGATCGACGACCTCGACGCGATCGCGATCGCATTGGCCGAGCATGGTTTCGGTGCGCACGATATCGACCAGTTTGTCATCGACGGCTGGGACGGAGTAGTCGAGTCGCAATTTCAGGTCCTCAGCGGGTCGATTCCCGTCAGCCTGAAAGGAGCCCCTTATGCCGAACGCCAAGCCGATGATCTTCTCGCTTCGATCGACGGCTCCGGACTGCTTGCCGGCGGCCAGTCCTTTCCTTATAAAAGCTATCCTCACGTGTCAGGCCATGTGGCCTCCGCGTACTGCACCAGTCCCTTTGCCCAAAGCGGGCAACCTGCATTCTGTTTGGTGTGGGATGGTGGCATCGTCCCACGCCTCTATCATGTAGAACGCCACCGCGCCCGCCATGTTGACTGCCTGTTCCCCGTGATAGGTCACATCTACGCTGCGGCGGGTCATCACTTTGGTCCTTATAAGAAGCCGGGCGGCGCCCGATGGGATCTGGGTGTGGCCGGCAAGCTGATGGCTTACATCGCGCTGGGCTCGGTTGACGAAGATATCGTTGAGGTATTTCGCGAGCTTTATCAGGCACGCTTTGCCGGCGACACGGAGTGTGCGCAAGCTTATCGCGAGAACATCCACAGCGCGGACGCGTCGCTAGCGGCTGTAGGAGAGTTCTTCGAAGCAAGCGCGCTGCGACTGGAAGCCAAGCCGCCCGAAGACGTACTCGCCTCGTTCCATGTATTCCTCGAGCGTCTTCTCGTTCATGAAATGGGTATCGCGCTGCAGCGCCATTCGATTGCGGGGCCGAAAAATCTGTGCATCGCTGGCGGATGCGGACTCAATATCAAATGGAACAGCGCCCTGCGCGCGAGCGGTTTGTTCGACGCAATCTGGGTGCCACCGTTTCCCAACGATAGCGGGTCTGCGATTGGCGCCGCTTGTTGCGCGCTGGCAGCCGAGAAGGGCTTCGTGCCGCTGGAATGGTCGGTGTATAGCGGACCGGCCTTAAAAGGTTGCCAAGTACCGCCCGGATGGATGGCATCTACTTGCTCCATTGCAGAACTCGCCAGCATACTCGCCAGTGGCAAGCCCGTCATTTTCCTTGCCGGCCGAGCCGAGCTCGGACCACGAGCATTGGGGGGCAGAAGCATTCTGGCCGCCGCGACTTTGCCCACAATGAAGGATCATCTCAACGACATCAAGTTTCGAGAGCACTTCCGTCCCGTGGCGCCAATTTGCCTTGAGGATCGTGCGCCGACCATTTTTAGCCCGGGGAGCCCTGATCCCTATATGTTGTTCGATCATCAGACGCGCGCGGAATGGCAAGAAAGAATCCCTGCTGTCGTGCATCTCGACGGATCTGCCCGATTGCAGACCATTTCTAGAACTTCCGAGCGTCCGGTGGCGCAACTTCTGGTCGAATACGAAAAGCTGACGGGTATTCCGTTGCTCTGCAACACGAGCGCCAACTATCACGGGCGAGGTTTCTTCCCGGACGCTGCTTCAGCCTGTGCGTGGGGACGCGTCGAACGTGTGTGGTGCGATGGTTTGTTACTGACCAGGACTGGTCTGTCGCCGTCAGTCGACGAAACACTTTTCGCTACGTTGCCGTTCGAAGATTGCTGACGTTGCAGCTCAGTGGTCAATACGACGCGGTCTATTGTCGCGGCAGCTCGCTCTATCGCTACGGTCCGAAGACGATCAGCCGGCCTCCCTTGGCTCGATTTTCGCAAGCACTTATCCCGCGCGGAGGTTGCTCATCGAATCGCGGAACCTCGATGCCATCCTCGGAAACTTGGCATCTTCTTCAAAATGCGGTGGGTAATGTGGCTCACGGGGCGTGCGGGTTAAAGCTGGAGAAATCCAGGTTGCCGGCGATGAGAAAGAGGACGGTGCGCATCGTCGTGAAGCGCGTGTCACCGCGAGCCTTGCGCTTGGCAGCTTGAAACAAGCCCTGATGACCTCGATGAAGCCGTTGGTCTGGCGGGTCTGAGTCTAGGCGACGATGCCATCGAAGTGCTGGCGAATCATTCGCGCCACTTCCTTCATCGGCTCAACCTTCGAGCGCATGACGTTGGTGCACCACCACCGCCGCAACACGCGTGGACAATTGACGCACCGCAAGGTTTGCGTAGGTTCAAAGTGTTCAGCTTCTCAATTCCTCGTATGATTCACTCAGGCGGCCAGAGGTAATGTCGAACCAAGCATAGTGCTGGTCAGAATGACGCCATTGGGAAAAAAAGTGATCGTCATCTACCGCTTTCGTCTTCCTGAAGCGGGCATCGGCTACGCAGTACGCCGGCACCGCCGCCTCAATCTTAGTCCACGGGAATTGCGCTGCACTATCTCGGTTGGCCAATTCCCCTCTAACGGCGGAACAAGTTCCTATGGACATGCTAGACGTCATCGGTATTGGTATCGGACCGTTCAATCTAAGCCTCGCCGCGCTCATTCAGCCCACCGGTTTGCGAGCGCTCTTCTTTGAGAAGCGCATAAAATTCTCCTGGCATCCGGGGCTCATGCTGCCCCAAAGTCAACTCCAGGTGTCGCCGCTCAAGGATTGTGTGACCCTGGTGAATCCCACAAGCCCATATTCTTTTCTCAACTATCTCGCTGTACATCGACGCCTGTACAGCTTCGTGAATAAAGGTGGAAACAGCACGTCGCGACGTGAGTTCACCCACTATTACCAATGGGTCGCGCAATGCCTGGACACGCTTCGATTCGGCGAGGAGGTGATCGATATCAGGCCTTGCAATAAGGGCTATTGCGTGACCACTACCGCGCGCACCTATCATGCGCGCGCAGTAGTGGTCGGGGTCGGCGTCGAACCCAAGGTGCCGGCATGTGCGCGGCAGGTGGTTGGCGAGACGGTCTATCACGTAGACGACTACCTTAACCGGAAACCGTTCAGCGAAGACGAACATGTGCTGGTGGTGGGCGGCGGGCAGAGCGGCGCGGAAGTCGTCGAGCACATGCTGACCGAGTCAGGTCCCGACAAGATCACTTGGGCGACGTCGCGCGCCAATCTGTTTGCGATGGACGACAACGCATTTGTCAATGAAGCATACATGCCCAGTTATAGCCAACGCTTTCACACGCTGCCAATCCAGCGGCGCTGGGCCATTGTCGAAAGCGAAAAGCTCACCAGCGACGGCATCTCCGCCAGCCTGTGCAACCGGCTCTATGAAGCGTTGTACGAACGCAGCGTCCATGGCACGCTAGCCGACTGCTTTCGTCTGTTGCCTTCGGTGACAATGGACGAGATCACACGCCGCAGCGGTCGCTGGCATATCGGGTTGACCTCGCTCGTCACGTCGCAGCGCAACGGGATAAGCGCGGACAGAATCATCCTGGCAACCGGTTTTCAGCCGCGCCATTTGCCATTCGTTCAGAAGTTGCTTGACGGCGCAAGCCGTGAAGACGGTCTGCCAACGCTCGATCCCGATTACGCCGTGCGCTTCGATGCGCCAATGCCCGGTCCCGTGTATCTGCAAAACCAAAGCCGCGTGCAGCACGGCCTGCAAAGCGTCAATCTTTCGCTGGTCGCGTACAGGAACAGCCGCATCATCAACAGTCTGCTAGGTCTTGCCTTCTATCCGGATGTTCCGGACCGGCAACTGCTCGACAGCCTTGAGGATCAGGAGACTGAAGCAGGATCGATACTGTGCGACGCGCCTCAGGCCTCGCATCAACCGGCAGTGGGGTAAGCGCATGACTGGCTCCTCCATTTATCTATCGACTGGCGAGCGTGCGATCTCACACGCCGAGCACTTGCCGGCATCCCTCCAATTACGGGCGTTCATTCCGTTTCTGATCGCGTCACTGGTGATCGCCGCTTCGTACGGGACGAGTTTTCTCCTGCCCGAGTACCTGCAATCCCTGGGCATGAAGAGCGATGTCGCCGGCGCCGTGATTTCGAGCGGCATGGTCTCGACCATGATCTGCTGCTGCGTGGCTGGGCGCATAGCCCAGCGTATCGGTGTCATGCCGACCATTGCGCTGGCCTCGCTCGTCATGGCAGGCAGCATGCTCTGCTTCGCCGCTGCGCCAATGGACATTCGTGCCGTCTATGCAGGCGGTTTGCTGTTGGGCGCTGGGTGGTCCGTGTTCTTCATACTCGCGCCGCTGCAAATCATCCATCATCTGTGCCCCAACGCGCGTATCCAGTACCTGACCTTCGTTTCCGGCACGCAAATGGCCGGCCTAGGCATGGCGGCGCCTTTGAGCCGCCTGATCGCCCAATATACCGGCTCGATCGCGCTGGCCTACCTTCTGTCCGCTGCGGCATGCGCGGTGGCGGCAGTCTGCGTCAAGATCGCCAGTGAGGCGATGAGGGATAGGTCCTGTTTGCCGATGACGCGCGTGGCCATTACCGCGACCGACACGTTGGCCCTGCTCAGGGCACGAACAGCAGTGCCGATCGCAATGATCGCACTGGCAGCCTGTGTCTTCGCCGGGCTGGCGACTTACCAGACACCCTATGCCGTCTCGCGTAACCTCAGGCCAGACCTGTTCTTCCTGACGTTCACGATAACCAGCGTGGCACTGCGCTTGTCGCTCGCGAGAACCATGGGACGCATCAAGCCCGAGCGACTGGCGCTCGCATTGTTTTTGCTGACCGGCGCCTCGCTCGTACTGTTCCTGTTGAACCACGGCAGCACGACGCTTTATATCGTCGCTACCGCGCTGTTCGCCACGGGCTACGGACTGAGCTACTCGACCCTGAACGGCATGGCCGTGAACCTCGCCGGAGACCACAGCGTTTCGGTGCCGATGACTTCGCAAATCTTTACGCTTGCCTATTTCATCGGTCTGTTCGGATGCCCTTTCCTATGTGGCGCCCTGATTCACGTTTTCGGCGCCGATGCAATGCTCGTCGTCCTGCTAGGCGCCGTACTCGCCAATGTGGTGCTACTCGGCGTCATGCGCATGAAGGCGCATTTCACCGCCTGACTTCTCCTTGAAAACTCTTTTCTTTAACGAGGTGGTTCGCATGCTGAATGAAACGCAAAAATCCAAGTGGCACGAAGATGGATATCTAAAAGTAGAGGGCTTTTTCGATCCGGTCACCCGCGAAAAGATTTCTGCTCTGGTCAACGATGTCTCGCGCTGGGAAATCAGCGACAACAAATGGATGATGTGGTTCGAGAAGACCGAGGACGACCGCAGGATCGTTTCAAAGGTAGAGAACTTTTTGGACTTCAACAACGAGCTGCGCGACCTGTTGCTGGCCGACAAGCGTATCCAGACGGCTGTCGAATCGCTTCTCGATGAAGATACCCGCATGCTCAAAGAACTGCTCATCTTCAAGTACCCGGACAGCGGCGGCTATCGTCCGCATCAGGACATCTATCACATCCCGCACAACATTCCTGAACGCATGGTGCATGCCGTGGTCGCCATCGCCATCGACGATTCCGGTCCGGACAACGGCGGCCTGTTCTTCAGTCCGGGCAACCATCAGAAAGGTGTGTTTCCGATGGATGCCGGCGGCGTGATTCATCCGGAGGTGGCCGAGACGTTCAAGTGGGAACCCATGCCCTGGAAGGCCGGCGACATCTTCGTCTTCGACGACTACGCGCCGCACTATTCGCAGCCCAACAAAAGTAAACGTTCGCGCCGCGTGCTCTATCTGGTGTTCCAGCGCGCCTCAACTGGCGGCCCCACGCGTACGGAATACAACAAACTGAAGCGTGCCTACAACCCACCCGAAGGAAAGGAATCGGATATCCACGATCTGAAGCCGCCAAATGGCATTTTCTATCGCACCTAATGTAATTCACCGGAGGATGTGCGTGTACACAAAGCAGATTGACCCATCCATGATGCGGCCGGAATACGGCGTTCTTGTTTGCCGGCTGCTCGAACATCTGCCCGCTGGCCTGACAAAAGCGTTCGGCACGTCGATTGTTGAGGTCGTGCCGGCGGGCGCTGTCAATCTGCACTCCCATTCCGAGCATGAACTGTGGGTACTGATTTCAGGCAACGGAGTATTCGAGGTGAATGGTCAGGCGCAGCCAGTCGCAGATTCAACGCTGCTCTATATCGAGCCGAACCAGGAGCACGCGATTCGCAATGCCGATCCGGCAGCGAGCCTGAAATTTCTATCGATATGGTGGGACTAACGTGACCACACGCACTTTTTTCGTTTGCCCCGCACCGCCCTGCCCGAACGGCAAGCTGCATCTCGGCCATATTGGCGGGGTCTATCTGCTCACCGATCTTTTCGTTCGCTTTCAACGCATGAGAGGTCACCGCGCCTACCACGTCACAGGTGCGGACGAGCATGGCACCTATACGGTAGTGAAGGCGCGCAAGCTCGGTCGTCCGATTGACGAAGTCGCGCAGTTGCATATTGACGAGATAATGGATTGCTTGCGGGCAATGCACATCGAGCCCGATGTCTTCGTCAGAACAACGGACGCTACGCACAAGCAGAACAGTCTGAAGATCTTTCGCGAGCTGGAAGCTGCAGGCTACATTGATGTGCGTGATGGCCATCAACTCTACTGCGAAAACTGTGACCAGTTCGTGGCCGATTCGCTTGCCGTCGGCCGCTGCCCCGCGTGCGATGCGTCCACCGACAGCAACTTGTGCGAAAACTGCGGTTTGGCGCAACAGCACTCGAAGTTGCGAGCGCCAGTCCACACGTCGTGCGGCAAACCGCTATCGCTTCGCCCCATCGAACAGGCGGTTTTCGACATCCCTCGCATGGCAGCCATGCTTGACGATGCGATCAAGGGGAGTGAATGGGATCGAACGATCCAGCGTAAAGCGCGTGCATGGTTGCGTAACGAATTGCGGCCGCTGCCTATGTCGCGCATTTTCGACCGGGGTGTGACACTTGAAGCACCCGCGAAGATTGCGGGACAAACGTTGATGACGTGGTTCGAAGGGCTTTGGTGTTTCGAGACGGGGATCCGCCTGCAGTGCGCGCGCGACGGGGTCAACTACGACACCGTGATGCGCGACCCCGATACACGCCTCCTGTTTTTCATGGGCCAAGATAACCGCTTCTACTACACCATCGGCGTGACTGGCAGTCTGCTTGCGCGCGGCTATCCGCTTCCGGCAAATCATTCGATCCAGGACTTTTACAAATTGGAGGGCGAGAAATTCTCGACCAGCCGCGACCATGCACTCTGGGCAGACGAAGTATCCCGGCAGGTCGACCCGAGTGTATTGCGCTATGCGCTCGCTCGGATTGCCAAGCCGTTCGGCACCAACAATAACGATTTCCAGATCGGCGAACTGATCCGGTCGGCTTCGCACATCCTTGCGTGGGAAAGCGCCCTCCGCCGCGATTCACTGCACTCGGCGCATGTCGATGGAAGCGGTCTTACGCCGGCGCACGACGACATAGTCCAACGTTATATCACCGCGATGGACCAGGTACGCTTCTGGAACGCCCTCGATCTGATTGACGAATACTTCGTCGCGACGGGCTTCGGCACGAGCCCGGAAACGTGGCGGCCGGTGCACGTATCCGTCTTTCTGAGCATGCTCCATCCCGTGATGCCAGTGCTGGCCGAACGCTATGGAAACGTGTTCTTTGGCGAGAATTGGACACCGGCACTCGGCGCAAACGCCACGCTGTTGGCTACGCCTCCCAGAGCAACGGCCGAATTTCCGCCGTTCGGAATGCCGATTGCCGACTCGTTCATCCGCCAATATCAGTCGCGCTTCCAGCGCGCCGTCGATGCCGCGTAACCAACGATGGAGCCAGTCATGTCGATGCGCAGTCGCACTTCGCTCAGTTATGGGGTATTCGACTACACCTCAGGCAAGGACACAGTCAACTTCGCCTATGGGCTTCCCGACCCTTTGACGTTCGCCCGCCTGCAATGGCCGGACCCGCTTACCGTCGAGACGGGCGTCAGCATCTCCGACCTACCACAGTACACCGACGCCTATGGCCTTCCCGAACTGCGCGGACAGCTTGGCCAAAGGTACCGGATGGCGCGTGGCAATGTGATTCTGACGAACGGCGCTTCACAAGCCCTGCAACTGCTCGCCGATGCTTTTATCGACCCAGGAGACGTCGTGCTGACCGAAGACCCGTCCTATCTCGGCGCGTTGCGCATTTTCTCTATAGCGGGCGCGACGGTGGTTCAAGTAGGTGCGGATTCCTCGGGTGTCGACCTCGATCTGCTCGAACAAGCATTGCTGCACGCAAAGGGGCGAGCCAAGTTGTACTACACCACTCCGGCGTTCCACAATCCGACTGGACGATACTTTGCACACCGGCATATGGTCGAGGTGGAGGCTCTGCTGTCCCGCAACGGCGTGCGGCTGGTGCAGGACCTGGTTTATAGCGAGTTGCCCTATGATGGCGCGTCACCCGAGGTTCTGCAGGCGGGTGGCAACATCATCAATGTGCATAGCTTCTCCAAAATCTCAGGCCCCGGGCTTCGCGTAGGCTGGGTGCTGGCCGAGCCGGAAATTGTCGACCGCCTGGCCCACCTGAAATGCGATGGAGGTGTGAGTCCCATTGTCAGCAATATGGCGCTCGCCTTATTGCAGTCGTCGTCTTTGGACGCTCACGTCGAACACCTAAGGACGCACTACCGGAGCAAGCGTGACGCAATGCATAGGCTGTTACAGGCCTGCCGATTCTGCAAACCGGATTACGAGATTCCGAGTGGTGGATTTTCGTTCTGGGTCTCGCTTGCCGAAGGCATCGATTCCGCCGAATTGGTCGGCGAGGTGCGCCGGAAGCACAATGTGAAACTCGTCGAAGGAAAGCACCATGGACCGTGCGGTGCAGCCCGTGTACGCTTAAGCTTCAGTTATCTCCAGCCGCGTTTGATCGAGCGCGGCTTGGCTCAGATAGACGATGCGCATGCGAGCCTTCTGACATCGACACGCTTTAAGCTGCGTGGCTAGAGAATGCCAAGTACTACGGATAGTCGGTGCGAGATGCACAAGCGTAGGCCGAGCGAAGACATCCACTGCGCCGCCCCTACCGCAAACAACTCGACGAACGCCTTTCGGCATGGCACTACGTCACTGATTTCGCCCAGGATCCGTCCGTTATATAGACAGACACCCCCTTCGCGCGTGTCTCGGAACCCTCAACGTGAGAACCTCAGTACATTCTGCGTTCGGTTCGACAATTGCTTTACCGCAATAGTCGATTGCTGTGCGTTCTGTACGATCAACGCGTCATCGCTCTGAAGCCGATATCAACATCAAGACCTACCTGATGTAAACGGTATGGAATTCCGACCAAAATCGAAGCAGGAGAGCAAGTGAAGAAACTTCTGATCGTATCGATCGCCGTCGTGCTGATAGGCTATCTATGCATCAGCGGTATCGCGTACATCCACGACAAGGACTATGCGGAAAGAGCGGCCGTGAGACTGGCCGCGTCCCCACAAGCGTACGGCATCCGTGAAGTGTTAGATCGAAACGCGTGCTATTACTGCCACTCGACGAAAACCGTCCTGCCCAACTATGCCGCGCTACCAGGCATTCGTCAGCTAGCCGAGCACGACATACAGACGGGCCTCGCCTACTTCCGCATCGACAGCCTGTACGCGGCGCTCGAGAGTGGCGTACCGGCCCCCGAAGCCGATCTTGCAAAGCTGGAAACCACTGTGAACGAACGCACAATGCCACCAAATCTGTTTCGCTTCGTACACTGGACCACCGGCTTGAGCGCCTACGATCAACGTGCGCTTCTCGACTGGATCGCGTCCCAGCGACGCAGCGCATATGCGACGCCCGGCGTTGCACCAGAGTTCGCTAACGAGCCGGTACAACCTTTGCCTCATTCCTTGCCGACTGACGCGGGCAAGGTCGCGCTCGGGAAGCAGCTTTTCAACGATGTCAGACTATCGGCGGACAACACGATATCGTGTGCGAGCTGCCACACGCTAGCGATCGGTGGCGTAGATGGAAATAAGGTTTCGTCCGGCGTGGGCGGCCAGTTGGGTGCAATCAACGCACCGACAGTGTTCAACTCGGCACTCAACCGCAAGCAGTTCTGGGACGGTCGCGCCGCCACGCTGCAGGAGCAGGCCGGCAGCCCACCGCTGAATCCGGTCGAAATGGCGTCCACGTCATGGAGTGAGATCATCGATAAGCTGAAACAGGACTCATCGCTGACGCAACAGTTCTTGCGGGTGTACCCGGACGGTTGGTCAGGCGAGAACATCACAGACGCGATCGCCGAATATGAGACGACACTGCTAACGCCGAGTCGCTTCGATGCTTACCTGCGCGGCGACAGGGATGTGCTGAATAGCGAGGAACAGCGCGGCTACCAGTTATTCAAGGCAAACCATTGCGCGACCTGCCACGTTGGCAAAAATCTGGGCGGGCAGTCGTTCGAACGGATGGGCCTCGCGGCCGACTACTTCGCCGCGCGGGGCCACGCGCGCACCGACGCGGACAACGGCCGCGCCAACTTTACGAAAGATCCGCTCGATCGCCATGCGTTCAAGACGCCGACGCTGCGCAACGTTGAGCTGACCGCGCCCTATTTCCACGACGGCAGCCGCATCGATCTGCGCGAAGCTGTACGTGACATGGCGACATATCAGGTCGGCAAACAATTGGCGGAATCGGACATTGACGCAATCGTCGCGTTCTTGAGGACGCTAACGGGTACGCACCAACCCGCCGCGACCCATTGATCCGACCACCGCGGCTGACATCAGGGCCCCGACAAAGGCACCTTGCAACGGCCGCGCGCAACTTAGGTCGAATGCCAAGGGCTTCATGCGATGAGGGGTTCTGATGTCCTGACACTTGGCGTTGACAATTCCATTGGATCGCACTATGAAAAAAAACCGTGCGCCACCGAGGGCTTTGGCAAGGCGGATTCAACCGGTCAATGCAACACCCAACGTTTCTGCCAGTTTCTCAGCAGGGTTCATGAATTGCAGGGTCTGTCGAGGCCGACCATTCAGGCGCGCGGCAACCTTGTTCAACTCAGCCTGCGAATAGCCGTCCACTGGCACCCCTTTGGGGAAGTACTGACGTAGAAGGCCATTCGTGTTCTCGTTACTGCCTCTCTGCCATGGGCTTTGCGGATCGCAGAAATACACCTGCACGTCCGTGGCAACCGTAAATTTCCTGTGACTCGCCATCTCAGTGCCGCGGTCCCATGTAAGTGGAAAGCGTCAAGCAGGAAGTCCGGTTTACCGACAACCATCTTGGCCGGTCCGTGTTGCCTCACGAAGGAATGTTACCCGAGGGATTGTTGTCGTTTCGCTTTTCTCTTCTCTTCTTTCGTGGTTTGCCGGGCGCGGAGCGCCCGGTCCCCGGCGAGTTTCAACTTTTCCGCAACTCACAATTCGGCTGGCGCATCAGCGGACTTTCGTAGGCCGCCCAGAATCAGTTCTTTTACGCGCTCTGCTCGCCATGCCTTGACCCGGCGCTGCAGCGTTCGTAGTTGTGCCTGACTTGCGTACGCCTCTGGAAACATCTCGGCCAACCGATCCATCAAGACGTCGGCCGGCACAGAGGGCTCTGCAATCAGCCACCCTTCGATTACCGGCCACGCGTCGGCGAACGGATCCACCCGACTTCTCCACCAGTGCTTCGCCTTGGGTTGCTTTCGGTGCGTTGGACGTGCCTCACCTTCTTAAAATTCATTCGGCGCGGACCCCGCCGTGCGCCAGCCATCAGCATAGGCGCTACCACAACACGTCAAATACACGCACATTCTCGGCTTGATCGAGATCAACGACACGGTCAGTGGCGGGCCGTAAACTGACTCGTACCCTAGCGTAGGAGCGCGTACCATCAATGCCTGCCCCGCAG
Organism: Paraburkholderia sp. BL6665CI2N2; assembly: GCF_004366535.1. Taxonomy (NCBI): domain Bacteria; kingdom Pseudomonadati; phylum Pseudomonadota; class Betaproteobacteria; order Burkholderiales; family Burkholderiaceae; genus Paraburkholderia; species Paraburkholderia sp. BL6665CI2N2. Next base: position 668,377 of record NZ_SORC01000002.1, on the reverse strand, counting down.
CTCGCATATACCGCGTTATTCGTATGTGCCGCCGCTGCGGCGCATGCCGCTCCCTAACCAGCCGCCTTAGAGGGTGTTAGGCACTTTTGTTAAGGGCTGCAAAGTGGACAAGCATAAGCACGGAGAATACGACGAAGTGCAAACCAGCCAAGGTTTCGGGCAATCGCTCGTAGTCTCTGGCCAGCCGGCGGAAGCGGTTGAGCCAGCCGAAGCTGCGCTCGACCACCCAGCGGCGCGGCAACAGCACGAAGCCCTTTTTCGCCTCCGACAGCTTGATTACCTGAAGCTCGATTCCTTCGTCGAGTGCTGCCTGCGCAGGCTCTTCGCCGGTATATCCCTGATCGGCGAACGCCACCTTGACCGTCTGGCCCGTGGCCTGCTGAACCTGACGCGCCAGTTCTCCGACCTGCGCACGTTCCTGTTCGTTGGCCGGCGTAACATGCACAGCAAGCAATTGCCCCAACGTATCAACCGCCATGTGGACCTTGCTGCCACGTTTGCGTTTGTAGCCGTCGTAACCGGCGCGAGGTCCACTCTCGCAGGTCGACTGCAGGGTCCGCCCATCGAGAATGACCGCGCTGGGTTGACCACGACGCTCCTGGGCGATCCGGATGATCGAACGCAGGTCATTCACCATGGCCTCGAAACAGCCGGCCTGAATCCAGCGTTGCGTCTGCTGGTAGACCAGTTCCCACGGTGGAAAGTCATTGGGCAACAAACGCCACGGTGCACCCGCGCGTACGATCCAGCGAAGCGCGTTGAACATCTCACGCAGTTCGTAGCGGCGCTGCGGTGCGTCCTTGTTCATCAAGGTCAGGTACGGAGCGGCGAAGTACCACTCTTCATCCGATACATCCGTTGGGTAAGGCCTGCGTTTTTTCATCCCACCAGGATACCAGGTCCGACAAAAAGTGCCTAACACCCTCTAGTGACGAGCGTCACTGCACATTTTGTCGTACACGCGACGCGCAGTGCGCGCACACGCTGATCCTCCTCGCAAGATGCATTGGGGAGAGATGGCGATACCCCTACGGGCCGGTCGGGTGGCCCGACATAGACGTACGACTCGCATGCGCTGATGCAATGAGCACTCGGTCAGTGATTTCGCGGCAAGCGCCGCGATTTTCTCGGTAGTCTCAGCTTGGCGGAATATATGTTCGGAGAATCTTCATGCGTCTTACTGTCCAACTCGAAATGTTCAATCGGGCCCATCCGATGGCATTTGCAATCCTCTGGATCGACAAGGAAAAGCGGCAATGGTCGCGCGAAGGTCATTTTCGACTTGAACTGCCTAAATGGGGCTCGCTGCACGTGGATCGCGGCAATACGCTAGTGTGCAAGCCCAACGACAGGGCACCTGTATATGTTCTAGAAGGACTGAATCTAGACCGTTGCTACGGACTCTTCCAAGGTGAAGCTGGACGCGTGCAGTGGTACACGGAAGGCGACCTCGCTCTGATGTCCGGCCATTGGCGTGTGCAGTGTATCGACAACGAACGGGCGCAACCGGAACACGGACTGTTCGCTACCGCTGGCGACTCCTAACGCAATCTGGGTTACAGGTCGTGTCGCAGTAGGAGACGGCCGGTAGAATCCGGCTGATACAAAGTCGCTGATGGGTGAATCGATGAAGATGCCAAGCCCGGGGTTGGCCAAGGTACTGAAGCGCCTGCATTATCCGCTGGAGATGATTCTGGCGGGCTTTGTTCGGAGGGGTCCGACTTTCGATGCGACGGACGCAACTATAAATTTATGCAAGAAATGGGTCTGCCAAACGAATTCCAGAGATTAAGGGCTCTGACGTGATGGACGACTCCCGCCCTTCGGGGTTCGGCATGTGCCAAAGTGGAGAAGTCGTGACTTCCACGGCAAAGGAGTGTTCATCATGAAGATTGCCACTGTCGGACTGGATCTTGCAGAGACTCTATTCCAGGTTCATGGAGTGGATTCTCAGGGGCATGTTGTCGTACGCAAGCAACTGCGCCGCGCTGATGTACTGGCGTTTTTCGCAAAGCTTGAACCGTGCGTGGTCGGCATGGAGGCATGTGGGTCGTCGCATTATTGGGGCTGGGAACTCACGAAGCTTGGACACACGGCGTGCCTCATTGCCCCGCAGTTCGTTCGACCTTACGTAAAGAGCAACAAGACCGATGCAGCCGATGCTGAGGCAATCTGCGAGGCGGTAGATCGACCGCACATTCGCTTTGTGCCGATCAAGACGCAGGCGCAACAGACGATGCTTTCACTGCATGGGGCACGCGCCGGGCTCGTTACAGTAAGTCCCGTACGGCATTGGCCAATCAGATTCGCGGTTTGCTGAGCGAGTTCGCTATTGTCCTGCCGCAAGGCATCCGGCTGCTCGGACAAAGGGTCATCGAAGCTCTTTCCAATCGCGAGCATGAGCTTTGTGAACAGTTCCGGACCCTGATCCAGTTTCTTGTGGAGCACTTACGCGAACTGGGCAACAAGGCAACTGAACTGGAGGGGCGCATCCGCGCGATGCATCGTACGGATGCGGCTGGGCAACTTCTTGAAACGATTCCCGGAGTCGGGCCGCTCACCGCTTCCGCGCTGGCAGCATCAATCGGTAACCCCCGAGCCTTTCGAGACGGCCGTAAACTCGCCGCGTGGCCGGGTCCGGTCCCGCGTCAGCACTCCTCGTGTGGCAAACCACGTTTGCTGGGCATCAGCAAGCGTGGCGATACAGCACTACGAACGCTTCTGATTCACGGCGCTCGTGCTGTTATTCGTATGGCAGCCAATTAGCCTGAAATGACTGATTCGTGGGTCATGAAACTATGTCGGCGCCGGCACAAAAACAACGTCGCTCACTGTTGTTCGTACCGTCTTGCCCCGCACCACGCCACGCCACGCAGGCCCATTCAACTTCATCAGCCGTTCGATCATGCCGCGCGCCACGATGATGCCTTCCCGCCTCAATTGCTTCCAGACCTTGTCTGCGCCGTAGACCTGGAAGTTTTCCTTCCATACGCACCGGATCTCATCCTTGAGCATCCTGTCGCGCCGGGCCCGCGGCGGCACCAAGCCAGGATCGGCGCGGCGGGCCACGTGCTTGTAGTACGTCGACGGCGTGATCGGTAGCACCCTACAGATCAGCTCGACCCCGTAGACGCGCCGGTGATCATCGATGAACGTGATCATCACTTCGGTCGGCGGTCGAGCTCCGCCTGTGCGAAATACGCAACAGACGCCTTGCGCAGGATTTCATTGGCCTGCCGAAGCTCACGCACCCCCGCTCCAGTTCCTTGATCCGATCCTGCTCTGCGTGCTCGTGCCCGGACGCAACCCCCGATCCCGCTCTTCCTTGTGCACCCAGCTGCGCAGCGTCTCGCCTGAGCAGCCAAACTTTGCTGCGATCGAGGCGATCACTTTCCATTGCGATTCACTGTCGCCTTGATGTTCCAGCACCATTCGCACAGCCCGCTCATGAACTTCCGGCGAGTACCTTGGGGACTTCTTTTTGGTGTTTTCCATAGCTCCGTTTTCTCAAGAATTGGAGTCTCCGGAAAACCCGGCGCGCTTCACTCTCCACTCTGGCATAACTCTCTCGCTGCGTAGCGGGAGTCGTCCGTCACGTCAGAACGTACGGCGAAACGGCCGACGGACAGCGCAAAGCGTTCGCGCTCGCGCTCGCGCTCGCAGAAAACTATCTCGCGGTTGACACGGGTCAACCAACTTCTGACTGCCTCGTGTACATTGGACGTACTGCTGCCGCGCACGCATTTGCCACAACCTCTCGTTGCATGCATGCGGACCGCTTCGTCACGTCAGGAGATTTATCATGGCAGGCAAATCCGTCACACCCTTCGATCTGTACCGCGCGAATCTCTCGTTTGCGCTGCAAATGGTGAGTTTCAGCCACGAAGCCCGGCAGCAGGTTTCCGAGTTCGAGATGCAGCGCATCCGGCGCGATCTTGCGGCGGCGCATGCCATTCGCAATGCGGTGTCGACCGCTCATGACTGGAGCGAACTCTCGGCGTCTTACCATTCTACGGTGCGCGATTACATGGCGACCACCACAAACCTCTGGCAGCAAGGGCTGGACTCTGCCGTGCGACTGCAAAGCCGATTCAGCGAAGGCCTGCGCGAAGCGTTGGCGACTTGGCAATCGGCCTGGAGCGAGCAATGGCCGACGCATGCCCCCATGAATCCGGTCATGCTGCCGTGGCGGGAATGGCTGCGACGTATGGCAAGCACGCCGGCGGGCATGGCCAACGGACAAGCGGGCCCAGGCGACGTCTCCAGTCAGGTTTCGCCAGTGACTTCGGCTAATTCGCCGGCCTCCAGCAACCGTCCGAAGCAGGAAGAGCATCATGCCGGCTAGCGTGTAGCTTTCATTATCGGTGGCATGAGTGGCTTGGGCGCCGCGGTCAGCCGGCGTCTTCACGATGCGGGCATGGTGGTCGCCATGTCGCACTCCGAGCGCAACGATCACGTTGCCTCCCCCATGAATGCGATGCCGGTCGCCATTTCATCGCCTATGAGGCCGACGTCTCCAGCTTCGATTCGTGCGCCCATTGCGCCGAGCGCGTGCTCGCCGAATTCGGTACGGTGGACATTCTGGTGAACAACGCGGGCATCACCCGCGACTCGACTTTTGTCAGGATGAACAAGGAAGATTGGGACAAGGTGTTGCGCACCGATCTCGATTCCATGTTCAACATGACCAAACCTCTGCTCGGCGGGATGCTCAAGCGGCAGTTCGGGCGGATCGTCAATGTCAGTTCGGTGAACGGCGCGCGCGGGGCTCTGTCGCATTAACGCGGGGGAGGTGAACTTCGAGGCTGATGCAAACGCTTTGTTCGCACGATGAAGAAGACACTGAGACCACGAACTACGCTTGCTCCGGCCATCGCCAAGGTTTTGAAGCGGCTGCACTATCCCCTTGAAGTGATGCTGCTGTGCGTGCGGTGGTACGTGGCCTACTCGCTGAGTCTTCGGAACCCTGAGGAAATGCTGGCTGAGCGTGACATTGACGTCGACCATTCGACGGTACATCGCTGGGTTATCAAGCTGGTGCCGCTGTTTGAAAAGACGTTTTCGCAAGTACAAGCGTCCGGTCGGCAAGAGCTGGCGGGTTGGTGACACCTATATCAGGGTCAAGGGCTCGCGGAAATATCTTTACCGCGCGGTGGATAAGGCGGGCAATACCATTGACTTTCTGTTCAGAGCTAGGCGGGACAAGGCTGCTGCGCGGCGCTTCTTCGAAAAGGCAATCGGTCAGAACAGTTCGCCCGAGACGGTGACCATCGACAAAAACGGCTCCAATCTGGCCGCGCTTAACGCGGTGAATGCCGAGCGCAACATGCCCGTCAAGGTTCGTTAGATCAAGTATTTTAACAACATCGTGGAGCAGAACCATCGGGCCATCAAACGCGGAACCCGACCGATGCTCGGATTCAAGGATTTCAACTGTGCGCGTGTTATTCTGAGTGGCATCGAATTAATGCGCATGATCAAGAAAGGACAGCTGCAATGTTCTGGCAACTGTCCGCTGTCTGCCGCCCAGCAATTTTACTCGATAGTTTCATAAGCTATCCTTCGCATATCGCCTTTGCTTGTCCCGCCTGCCTTAATGCGACGGAACCGGGCGCAGACGGTCCCGGTTCCGCTTTTTTCGTCGCCGTGTTTCTCGGCGCCGCCAGCACGGGTCAGCCGGCGGGGTACGGCCGGCTCACTGATCGCTACCGTGGCGATCTTTCTGCCTTCATTCCTGCTGGTCAGCGCGGCGCTACCCCCTATGGGGCGAGTTTCGCGCGTTCGCACCAATGCGCGGCGCCATGGCAGGCATCAACGCCGCTGTGGTCGACATTCTGATCGCCGCGCTGTACGACCCGTGTGGACCAGCGCAGTGCATACCGGGCGCGATTTCGCGCTGGTCGTCGCGGCCCTGGTCCTGCTCGGCCGGTGGCGAGTGGCCGTCGTGGGGGGGCGTGCTGATAACAGCCGCGCTCGCGTGGTGGGTCGTATAAAGGCAATACCTCCTTTTTTGCCGGGCATGCGTGTGGATCACTTGCACTGCATTGGCGAGCCCGGTCGAGCTCTGTTGATCCAACTCAATGAGCCTTCCCGCTGCGCGGGTATGGTCCAAGCAATACATCCAAGGCCATCACCCTACGGGGAGCACGATATGAATAATTCCGAATACTCTGGCATGCATCCTGTCGCGGGTCAGGGCCGCGATAAAGCGATCGCATCCGGCCATTTCTATCTCGTCGGCGGCGGTATCGCTTCGCTGGCGGCCGCGGCGTTTTTGATTCGCGACGCCGACGTACCCGGCTGCCGCATCATGATCCTCGAAGCGCTCGACAAACCGGGCGGCAGCCTCGACGGCGCCGGCACGCCACAGGGAGGCTACGTCGTGCGCGGCGGCCGCATGCTCGAGAGCAAGTATCTGTGCACCTACGATCTGTTCGATTCAATTCCCACGCTTGACGGCCGCATCAGCGTCACGAAGGAAATCTTTGACTGGAACGAGACGAGCCGCACTTCCTCGAAGGCTCGGCTCATACGCAACGGCCAGCGCGAAGACGCGCCCCCTTACTGGCTCGCCGAAACGCACCTGCTCTCACTCGGCCGTCTTTCGCTCGAACCGGAAGCCCAGCTCGGCGGTAGCCGGATTTCCGACCACTTCGAGCCGGACTTTTTCGAAACCAATTTCTGGTATATGTGGTGCACGACGTTCGCCTTCCAGCCTTGGCATAGCGCCGCCGAATTCCGGCGTTATCTGCTACGTTTCGCACATATGACGTCGGGCTTCAACCAGTTGCACGGCATCATGCGCACGGTCTACAATCAGTATGATTCGATGGTGCGGCCGCTGCGCAAATGGCTCGATAACCACGGGGTGAGATTTCGCACCAACACGCGGGTCATCGATCTGCGCTCTGACGAAAGCGGCGCACTGAATCGGGTGGCAGGCGTCGTCTGCGAACATGAAAGCCGTCGCGTCGAGATTCCAGTCGGTGCGGCGGACAAGGTCATCGTCACGCTCGGGTCAATGACGGCAGGGTCGAGCCTCGGCGGCACGAACCGCCCTGCCGTGTTCAATCATAACGACAGCAGCGGCGCGTGGGCGCTCTGGAAAACCATCGCAGCAGGACGAGCCGAATTCGGCCATCCATCCGTTTTCGCCGACCATGTCGAAGAATCCAAATGGCTGTCTTTTACAGCGACGTTGCATGATCCGACGCTGTTCCGCCTGATCCGTGATCTGACGGGCAACGTGCCCGGCGAAGGTGGCCTGATTACCTTTCCCCAATCGAACTGGCTCGTCTCGATTGTGCTGCCGCATCAGCCGCATTTCCTGGGGCAGCCGAAAGGTGTCGAGGTGTTCTGGGGTTACGGGCTTTTCATCGACCGGCCGGGCAATTTCATCGCCAAGCCGATGGCCGGATGCACGGGCCGCGAAATCATGACGGAACTTCTCGGTCATCTGAACATTCAGGCGGAAGCCCCGAATATTCTCGACGACGCGATCTGCATTCCGTGCCTGATGCCCTTCATCACCAGCCAGTTCCTGCGGCGCAAGCGCGGCGACCGTCCGCAAGTGATGCCCGAAGGCTGGGCAAACCTCGCGTTCGTCGGACAGTTTTGCGAGCTGAACGACGTCGTGTTCACCGTCGAATATTCGGTTCGCTCGGCGCAGACAGCTGTGTACACGCTGCAGAACCGCTCCGGCAGTGTACAAAGGCCAGCACGATCCGCGCGTGGTTTATAGCGCGGCTTCGGCGTTGCACAGGCACTAACCGGTGATGCAGGTTTTGCGCCCTGTGCGGCCGCCCTCACACGCCGTGCGGTACGCGCATGTTTAGGAGAGCGCCGTGGAACTCGAGGCAACACAGCAAAAACGCCCGGGCGCGCTACTCGCACGACTCAAGGAACACCCGCTCGCGCGCATCGGCCCCGGCCTCATCACGGGCGTCGCCGACGACGATCCAGGCGGCATCGCCACATATTCGCAGGCCGGTGCGCAATTCGGTCTGAGCATGCTGTGGACGATACCGTTCGCGTTTCCGTTAATGGCGGCCGTCCAGGCGATGTGCGCCAGCCTGGGCCGCGTGACCGGCAAGGGCCTGGCCGCCAACATCAAGGAAGCGTTTCCGCCTGTGGTGGTTTACGGCGTGGTGCTGGTATTGCTGGTGGCCAATACAGCAGGACGACACGCCGGCGGAGGTTCGTCACCTGTTGCTCCTTGGAGCTCATTGACAAAAAGCCGTCCTATCGAGACGTTACATTCGATTTTTTGACATCACACGTGTAGTGTCAAAGGCTCTTCCGCGCATGCGACCATTACGATGACATGTGCCCCCACCGATCCACGTTCAGACCATGCCGGCGACCCTGATCGCGCCGCGCCCGCTCGATGCGCGCGACCTTGACGGTCGCCACGGCGTCAACCGTGCGAACGGTCGAAAGCAGATCAGCGCAGCGGACGACCTGAGTGCGATACTTTTTTTCGCCGGATCTGCACGGCGCAAAGTGCTACCAGTCCCTCGGGGGAGCGCTCGCCAGCGATGATCGCACGTACCACCGCGATGCCACTGACGCCGGCCAGTGAGGATATGACGTCATGCAGTTTGATATTCATGCGCTCGAGCGCCTTTTGCATCAGTTGCACACAGCTGGCTGCGACCGCGACATGATCGGCTCGCAGACGCAGGTAGTCCTGCAACCGGCGAGGGTCAGCTGGCGGTACGAAGCCGGCGTGCAGCAGGCCACACATGTGCAGCGTGGCGCCCCACTGGCTGTCGGCCATATCGGTTTTCCTGCCCGGCAGGTTGCGTGTCTGCTGGCCATTGACCACGCGCACTTCGAGACCGGCGTTTTCAAGTACGCCGTACAACGGCAACCAGTAAACGCCGGTCGCTTCCATCGCAACCGAACGCACGCCCTGCGCGATCCGCCAGTGTCGCGCAACGCGTGCAGCTGGGACGTCACGGTACCGAACACTTCCGGCTTGTTGCCGCCCACTGAAACATGCATGTGTTCGCTGCCAACGTCGACGAACGCGGCTAGCGGATTCCAGCGTCGGGAGTTCCTGTGACATGGTGACCTCCGCATGGGGATATCACAATGCGCGCGGTGGCCCCGGCCCGGTCACGCCATATGAAAAATTCTTTCCAGCGGGAAGCAACGGTCACCAAAATGTGCGGCTGATCATGACCGGAGCCATGCTTTAGTACAGGCAATCCGGCAGTTGCCGGATGCACCAGATGTCATTCAGCTACGCTGCCAGATACCACTACGCGTGATCTAACAATAGCTGGTACCCGGCTCATGGTCCGTGTGCGGTTTTGCTAAAAACTGGCAGCTTTAGTTGAAATTTGGAACCAACTTTACTTTGTGAGCGACGACCAGTTTCACGAAAAAAAACGTGCGTGCGTGTCGCTATTAAGATAAGTTTTCTTATCTAAAGGCATCTGTTTCTACGCTAAACTCCGGGGTATGAAAACGCGCCTCACCCTGCCCTGCGCGCCTGCTGCTGACGCTGAATCCTCTGCATCCGGTTTTCCCGGTGCCGACGAGCTTGCCGTGCTCCGCGCGTGGTACGCCGGCGTGTCCGTGCGGCAGGCCGTGGCGCGTTACCTGCCCTCCGCACTGGGTGACGGGAAATCGGCGCGCGGCGTCCTCGGGCGCATCCGGCGCAGGCTGCTGGACGTTGCGCGCGCGGCCCATCGCGACGATCTCGTCGCACTCCTCACTCATCCGGTAGCAGGACGCGAGCAGCAAGCGAAAGGCGTGGCGCAGGCGATCAATGCGCTGCGCACGGCGCGCTCTCCGGGACCGCAGATCGCCGACGACGTCGTGCGGTGGTTTTCCCCGCGCGCGGTGCGCGTACTGCACGCGTCCGGCATCACGACGCTCGCCGATCTCACCGTGCGCATTCCGCGCCGGCGCCAGTGGTGGAAGGCCGTGCCGGGGCTCGGCATGGCGAGCGCCCGTTCGATCGAGGCGTTCTTCGCCGCCTGGCCCGCGCTCACGGACAGGGCGCGTGCGCTGGTGGTCGCGAGCCAGCGCGGCGACATCGTGCCGTGGGAAACCCTCAAATTGCCGCACGAGGTCGACGGCTCCGCCGGCACGTTCCGCGCACCCCCCGCCACCTGCACGCTCGACGCGTCCAACGACTACGACGCCGTGCAGACGTGGCTGTCCCTGCACGAGTCGCCCGCCACGCAGCGGACCTACCGCAAGGAAGCCGAGCGGCTGATCCTCTGGGCCATCGTCGAACGCGGCCGCGCGCTGTCGTCGCTCACGACCGAAGACGCCATTGCGTACCGGACGTTCCTGCGCCATCCGGCGCCGCGGGGACGCTGGATCGGCCCGGTGCGGCCCCGCACGTCACCGGACTGGCGGCCGTTTAACGGCACCCTCTCGGCGCGCTCGGTCGCGCACGCGCTGTCGATTCTCGGCGCCCTGTTCCGCTGGCTGGTCGAACAGCGCTACGTGCTGGCCAATCCGTTTGCCGGCATCAGGGTGCGCGGCGGCAAGACGGCATCGACGCTCGATGCGTCGCGCGCCTTTACCGACGGGGAATGGGCGCTGGTGCGTACGATGGCCGAGGGGCTGGAATGGTCTCACGGCTGGACGGTTCCCGCCGCGCAGCGCTTGCGGTTCCTGCTCGATTTCGGCTTTGCGACGGGTTTGCGCGCGAGTGAGCTGGTCGGCGCGACGCTCGGCCACGTCGAGACCGACGCACGCGGCGAGCACTGGCTGCGCGTCACCGGCAAAGGCGGCAAGGTCGCCCGGGTGGCGCTGCCGCCGCTCGCGTGGGACGCACTAACCCGCTATCTGGCCGGGCGCCAGTTGCCGACTACTATGGCGCGCTGGCGGCCGGACACACCGGTCATCGGCAGCCTGGACGCGGACAGTGACGCGGCCATCAGCAGCGTGCGCCTGTGGAGCGTGCTTGAGCGCTTTCTCGTCCTTGCCGCGAGTGCCATCGAAACCGATCACCCACCGCTCGCGGAGAAGCTGCGCCGCGCCAGCCCCCACTGGTTGCGGCACACCCACGCTACCTACGCGCTCGGTCACGGCGCCGAACTTACCACGGTGCGCGACAACCTGCGGCACGCCTCGGTATCGACCACCTCGATCTACCTCCACAGTGACGAGGTTAAGCGCGCGCGGCAGATCAGTGAGGCGTTTACGACCCGGAAGTGAGCGAGACAACCTGCATGACCGACCGGCACGGTGGTTGACCGTTTCCTGATGACGGTTCTATCGCCGGTACAAACCGGCAAGCGGAGCGCGCAATCCTCCGTCCACTTTAGTGATGTCAGGCAGCCAGTGGCCCGATGCCGGCGACCATCGCTGGCATCATCGGAGCGATCGACAGCCTGCTCACTCGCCTACGAGATGACGCCCGGAACCAGCCATGGAAAAACCTGAATTCGAGCCGCAGATTCTGGCAAATCGATAGGGCGTGTCGTTCTGGCTCGTCCGCGGAAACACCACCGTCGAATGCATCGTCACGATTGCAGCGCCGGAGGCCCATTTCTGGCTTGAGCCGCGGGCCGGGGACGCCCGGATCCTGAGGATTTTCCGGGACGGGTACAGCCGCATCCGCGCGATCGCCGAACGAAAGCTGCTCGCGCATCCGTGCGCACGCCTGACACTGACACCGGATGACTTCGAGCGCCCCTGAACAGCGCGGGTGAATCGGGCACGCTTCTTGAAGCATGAATAAGCTGGCCGGCGGCCCTTTTTTGGGCAATGCTGTTGTGGCGGAGCCAAGTCGGCCGCTGCAAGGGCCTGACCGTTAGTTGCGTACACCAATGAATCGGTTTTGATTCTCGGGAACGCGGCACTATCTTTAGCACTTCTTAGCTGGAAAGGAGAATCGGCGGCCGCTGCGGCCTGTAACTATGCGCGAGAGCGCCAGCGCTGCTCCTGCCTGCTCAGCAGGGTGGCGTCCGTCGATGACACGGGGAAAGCCCGACCCATTACGTGCTCACAGAGCCCGTCTCGGAATGGGCACATCGCCCCGCCAACCCACTCTCCCCCGGCGACGAAGCGGCATTTCAGCGGACGGCTAGCTGAGCGGTCGGGCAGCCGGCGGTAATCCGGGAGGACGGCAAGTCTTAAGGTTTGTTCGATGCCTGCCCGTGTCCACAGGCCTGGAGATGCACGACGGGACGTGTGGGCAGGCGTTGAATAAACCTGAAGGGAGGAAACCGCGGGATGCCGCGATGCGGTGGGAAGCTTTGAGGCTATGGCGATTGATGAGCCGGGATGCCAGGCAGTGTTGCGGGATGCGCAGTCAGGCGGGGTGGCGGATCGGGACTGACGCGTTGACGAAGCGGCGCAGTGGCGCAGTCGGAAGGGCGAAGTGGACGTGGGAGCGACTGCGTGAAGCGACAGGCGCAAACGTCCGCTCGTGGGCCGCGTTGCCGCGAAGCCGACGGTCGGGTAGCACGTCCGGAAACCGTTGTATTCATGTCGGGCCCCGGCGCGTGGGGGGCGCGCGGATCGGTGCGGTGCGCGCGAGGATATCGATGACCATCATCGGCGCGCCGCAGTGGCGGCAGATGAAGGCGGGCCGTGTTTCCCTGACGGCTTCGCGCGGAGACGTGACGACGCCGGTGGCAACGTGCAGCAGTTCGCGCACCTTCGCGAGTCTGGCGCGGCGCACCGGGTTGGCAAGCAGTCCGTAGTGACGGATGCGATGGAAGCCGCCAGGCAGGACATGCAGCATGAAGCGGCGCATGAACTCGCCGGCCTCGCGGGTCATGGTCTTGTAGCGGGTGCGCCCCTTCGCGCGATAGTCTTTCCAGCGAAACGTGACGCCGCGCTCGTCGAAGGCGAGCAGACGCTGGTTGGAAATCGCCACCCGGTGCGTATAGCGTGAGAGATACGCGAGTACCGCTTCGGGTCCCGCAAAGGGACGCTTGGCATAGACGACCCATTCGCAGGCACGCAGCGGCGCGAGCCATGCGGTGAAGACGGCCGGATCGGTGAGGCTGGCATATTCGCCGAAGAACTGCAGTTGGCCCTGCCGGTGCGCCGCATCGAGTGCCTCCAGGAAGCGGCGCCGGAACAGGCGTGACAGGACGCGCACCGGCAGGAAGAAGCCGGGCTGGCAGGCGATCCACCGCTGCCCGTCGGGCGACAGGCCGCCGCCGGGGACGATGCCATGCACGTGCGGGTGATGCGTAAGCGCCGAGCCCCACGTGTGCAGCACGAGCGTGGTGCCGATCTGCGCGCCGAGGTGCCTGGGGTCTGCCGCGATGGTACGCAGCGTCTCGGCGGCGATATCGAACAGCAGCCCATAGAGCACCGCCTTGTTGTACCAGGCGATCGCACTGATCGCGGCAGGTAGCGTGAAGACGACGTGGTAATACTCCACAGGCAGCAGGTCGGCCTGACGTGCCTCGAGCCACCGGTGTGCGGCGCTCGCCTGGCACTTTGTGCAATGTCTATTACGACACGAGTTATAGGCGATCTCAACCTTTGCGCAGCCGGAACAGCGCAGCACATGTCCCCCCAGCGCCGCGCTGCGGCACTGTTCGATGGCCGACATGACCTTCAGCTGCCCCAGGCTCAGCGCTACCGTACGGCGCCACGCTGGCCCGCAGGCGCGGAAGATATCCGCGACCTCCAGCACGGAGGGCTCCGCGTGCGGCCGGGCTAGCCGGCGGGCAGGCGGTCCAGTGGACTGATCACCTTGCGCAGGAGATCAGTGGCGACCTGGGTATAGAGCGTGGTGGTCTCGATCTGCCTGTGTCCAAGGAGCACCTGGATCACGCGGATATCTTCCTTCTGTTCCAGCAGGTGCGTGGCAAACGAATGCCTCAGCGTATGCATGGAGACGCGCTTGTTGATGTTTGCGGCCTCGGCGGCCGCATGGATGGCGCGGGTCAGCTGCCGCGTGCTGAGCGGGTCGATCGGATCAAGGCCCGGAAAGAGCCACCCGCCATCGAGCATGCAGCCCTGGGCACGGGCCACGCGCCACCAGACGCGCAGACGTTCGAGCAGGACCGGCGAAAGCATCGCGTAGCGGTCGCGGCGGCCCTTGCCCTGCTCGATGCGCAGGGTCATGCGCTGGCTGTCGATGTCGCCGACCTTCAGCGCCACCACTTCGCTCGCACGCAGCCCGGCACCATAGGCGACCGACAGCGCGGTCTGATGCTTGAGGTTTCCAGCTGCCGCGATGAGCCGCCGCACCTCCTCGGGGCTGAGCACAACCGGGAGCGTGCGGGGCACGCGTACCGGCTGCATGCGCGCCATCAGCTCAGGCTTGCCGAGCGTGACTTCGAAGAAGAACTTCAGCCCGCTGATCGCGGCGTTCAGCGATATCGGAGACACGCCGTGATCGACCAGATGCAGCTGGTAGTCCCGGAGGTTCTCGACGGTGGCGGTATCGGGTGAACGCCCGAGGTATCGGGCGAACTGACGGACGGCACGCAGATAGGCGGCCTGGGTCCTGGGTGCGAACTTGCGCATGCGCAAGTCCTCAAGCATATGGCGGCGCATCGGGCTGACGCGGGGATCGGAGGAGGTCATGATGGGGCTCCTGCTGGAGGGCGAGGCGGATTGCCTCAACCACCAACATAACCACCGGCGCCACTGGCCTCCCATTCGCCGCCAGAGTCGGGCCGCAGCCCCCTACCGCGCGAGCGGTTTAGGCAGTATGACTTTCCGTGAGCCAGTGGCTGGCCCGCCGTGAGGAACCAAACGCGGGTTAGCATCACTGCCAGAGCCGCACGGTGTGCACAGGGCACACCCCGGCGATTTCCAGCGCGGAGGCCAGCGTGAACCACGATAGCACGGTGTTTGTCGGTCTGGATGTTCACAAGGAGTCGATCACGGTGGCGTACGCGATCGATATGGGCGACGTCGAACTGTTGGGCAAAATCGGAACGCTGAAGGCGGATATCGATCGATTGTGCAAACGTCTTCAGTCGAAGGCGCGCCATGTCCGCGTTGTCTATGAAGCCGGCCCCTGTGGCTACGGACTTTACAGAGAACTCGTTGAAAGAGGATTCGACTGCGTGATATGCGCGCCGTCCCTGATTCCGAAGAAACCGGGCGAACGTGTCAAAACGGACCGGCGCGACGCGGTCAAGCTCGTACGCGCACTACGCGCTGGCGACCTGTCAGTTGTACACGTGCCGGATGTTGAAGATGAGGCGTTCCGGGACCTGGCGCGCGCATGGGCGGCAGCGAAAGCAGATCTCAGACAGGCCCGCCAGCGGTTGAAGTCCTTCCTGCTATCGCATGGAGTCCGCTACTCGGGTAACGCCAACTGGGGTCCCGCGCACCGGCGATGGATAAGCGTATTTGCATTTCCAAACCCCTGGCAGCAACTAGCCTTCGATGAATGCCGCCGCACGATTGAAGACAGGTTTGCGCAATGTGAGCGCCTCGAGGCGACCTTGCACGAGGCTGTCGTCGGCTGGCGATTTTATCCAGCCATACTAGGTCTGCAGACCATGCGCGGCATACAGTTCATCACCGCCGTGGGCATGCTCTCCGAATTGGGGGACCTCTCCCGCTTCGAGCATCCGCGCCAGTTGATGGCCTGGCTGGGCGTGACGCCCTCAGAACATTCTTCGGGTGAGCGGCGGCGCCAGGGCAGCATCACGAAGAACGGCAACAGCTATGCAAGGAAGCTGCTCGTCGAGGCCGCCTGGAGCTACAGATACCCAGCACGCGTGAGTCCGGAAATCGAGCGTCGACATGAAGGCATTCCCAAACGCATCCTTGACCGTGCCTGGGACGCGCAGGTCCGACTCTGCCGCCGATACCGCAAGCTGGCAGCACGCGGCAAGAATGTGAACATTGCTGTCGTCGCCGTCGCACGCGAACTGGCGGGGTTCATCTGGGACATTAGCAAGCTCGCAATGTCGCTCGCCGTAACGAGAAACGAGCAGTCAGCGTAGCGTTGAGCTTCACTACATAGGTTTTGCGAGTTTCCTGAAGGCGGCGTAGCCCGGCACCCGAGCAACCCGCGGTTGGACTATGCAACGGACATCATTCGATTTGCGGCTTTAGATAGCGGCAGGCTCAAGGGGCGGACCTCTGTAATGCGGTAACCAACCCGCGGATATCAGTGCGATCCACCGTCGAGACTTACTGCTACGCCGCCCTCAGGAAATTCATGCGCCTACAAAGCGAAAACAAAAACCGATCCCGATTGACACGGAAAGTCATATCAGTCCATTCGGCCATTCCCGACATTCAGGTATCGCATCTGTCAGGCAGCTACGAGTCGCTTTGCCGACATTCGCACTTCGGCGGCGGCGAGCGTCTGCTGCCACTGCAACCGAATGCGTACTTGCGACCCGGAGCGGACGATTAATGTCGGACGACAAACGTCCGCTGTTACTGTGATTGCGGCCCGCCAACACGCCATTGTTGACGTCGCTTCCCATGCGAACCGGGTCGACGACGAACTGCCACACCGGCCCCACCCCGAACAACCGCCGGTGCCCCCGAAGCGGATGTACGGTGTACCCCTTTGCGCAAAGGTGATTTCGATTCCCGGCACTTCTGAGGCCAACGACCCGCGCCTACAGTCAGATCAGCTTTCGGACGCCAACCCCAACTTCATGGGGGAACCCGCACGAAGCTCCCCTAACCTGAAGGAGCAGACCATGTTGACCAAGACGTCCCCGGCGCTTCTCGCCGAACCCGCTGTCGCGACCCTGGACGCGCAATACTTCGAGTACACGTCGTCCGCCAATCCGATCGGTGCGAAACTCATCTCGCGCGTGCCTTTCTGCAGTTTCCCGCCTTCGCTGTACGCAGAAGGCGCCACTCGAGTCGTGCCGCTCGACCTCTCCGCGGAGTTGGGTTGCCCCAGCCCCGCGACCGGCCCCGGCTTGAGCGCCAATTTTCTGCGCATCAACGCAGGCGATGCATTGACGCTTGCCCCGAACGCGACCTCGCAGGTCTGCTATGTCATTAGCGGGACCGGCAGCGTGACGCAGGCCGAAACGAGCTTCCCGTTCGCGCAGGGCGATTTCTTCACGCTGCCGGGCGGCGATGCTGCAGTGCTGTCCGCCGACGCGGCGGCCACGCTCTATTACGTCAACGACGCGCCGCTGCTCACCTATCTCGGCACGACGGGCGTCCGCGCGCGATTTGCGCCGACGCTCTATCCCGCCGCCCAGGCGCAGGCGGAATTGCGCAAGGTCTCGGAAGAAGCCAATGCGGGCCGCCGCAACCGCATCAGCGTGCTGATGGGCAACGCCAATTTCCCGCAGACGCGAACGGTCACGCATGTGTTGTGGGCCATGTTCGGCATTGTGCCGCCCAACTCTATGCAGAAGCCGCACCGCCACCAGTCGATTGCACTAGACTTCATCGCCGGTGGCAACCGAGGCGTCTATACGCTGGTCGGTACCGAACTGGATGAGAACGGCAACATCGCGAATCCGACCCGCGTGGACTGGGAAACCGGGATGACGTTTGTTACGCCGCCGGGATACTGGCATGCGCACTTCAACGAAACGAACGAAAACGCCTACGTGATCCCGATTCAGGATGCCGGCTTGCAGACCTGGCTGCGCACGCTCGACATCCGCTTTACCCATTAAGGCCGAAGCTCCGTCGCGAGTCCGTCGTCCCAGTACGGCGGCTCGCCAATCGTCTCGGCGTAGAAATCCACAAACGCCCGCACCTTCGACGATACGATTTTCTTCGGTGGGTAGACCGCCCAGACCGCTGGTTCGGCTCGCCCCGTGCGCGCCTCCCATTCAGGCAGCGCGTGCTGAAGGCGCCCTTCGCGCAGAGCCGTAGACGCGAGCCAGGTCGGCAGGAGAGCAAGGCCGCAGCCGGCTACAGCGAGTTCCAGCACGGCTTCGGAGTCGTCCGCGCGCAAGCGCCCTTGCAATTCCACCAGCACCTGCTCCGGCGATACCTGTGCATCGGCGACGCGGATGAAAAACCATTTGTCGTCGGGCAGCAGGGACAAGCGAAGCGCATCGTGCGCGGCCAGATCTTCAGGCACACGAGGCATCCCGCTCCGCTCGAAATACGCCGGGCTGCCGCAGACAATGCGACGGTGCGGCGCAATGCGTTTGGCCATCAACGACGAATCGGGCAGCACGCCGATACGGATCGCCACGTCGATGCCTGCTTCGATCATGTTGAGCGTTTCATCGGTCGACACGATATCGAGGTCAATGGAAGGATAGCGCGTCATGAACGCCGGCAGATGCGGCACGATATGCCGGCGTCCGAAGGCCGACGGCATCGTGACGCGCAGCACGCCTTGCGGGGTGCGATTCAGTGACGACGTAACCTCGCGCGCGTCATCGAGTGCCTGCAGGGCGGCGATGGCGTGCTCACGAAATAGCCTGCCGCCCTCCGTCAGGACGAGCCCCCGCGTCGACCGGTTAAACAGGGCAATGCCCAGATCCTTTTCCAGCTCACTCACGTAGCGCGAGATGGTCGAGGTCTTGACTGCCATCTCATGGGCCGTCTTGCTGAAGCTCTGCAGTTCCGCTGCGCAAACGAACGCCCGTACCGCGGCAAAATAATCCATGACATTCCTGACGCGAATCGAGCGTTCTGCAAGGAGCTTCACGAAGTGAGGACCAGAACCCGCGAAACGCTCTGTCCGCGGGACCTCGGCGCATACGCGCGAACCGGAAAATCCAGATTTTGCTTAGATGGGTAGTCTACTGGCACCGAGCCGCTAACGTGAAGAGGAGCCGATCGCAGAGTCAAAGCCACAGCGTTGAAATGCGAAAGTCCGCTTCACGGGAACGTTCGGCCGTTGGTTACCGGTCCGCGAGTGTCGCGTGTTGGCCGACTGTACTCATCCACAGAAGGCGCCCGAAAGCAACCGCCGACGATTTCAACGGCTGCTCTACAGTACCTTCATTGAACTGACGCTGTCGGCCACAAGCAGTCACTGAGCAGTGGGGCAACCCCGTCGATTGAAGGTCTCCTGATCAACCTTGAGCCGCCGCTGAGAAAGGTGGCACATGCGTCGAGGGCGACGCAAAAGCAATTTTCCTTCCTAGGGCATTAGAAGCGATGTCTCAAGCCGACCGTCGCCTGGATCTGGTCGCTTGTGGAGGACGGGGCGCTCACACCGTTGATCCATGCCACGCCCAATGGCGAAGTGCCGCTTGGACTCACCCGTTGCCACGCGCTCTGAATGTAGATATCGGTGCGCCGCGAGAGGCGGTAATCGGCCATCGCACTTACCTGATTCCAATGGGGAATGCCGCCGCCTCCATTTCCGCCAGCACGCGAATAGGTGTACGCGGCCGAAAGTGCGACCGCCGGCGTCAGCGCATAGCGAAAGTTGCCCTCGAAGTTCTGGAAAGTTCCACTTAGCCCGGTCTGAAAGAACTGGGCGAGCTTGCTGTGCGAGTACACGAAACCCGCCACAGCCGGGCCGAAGGTGTAGTTCACGCCAGCACCAAAGGTCTTCTGACTGCTGGCCAGCACGCCTAAAGGCACAGTGGCCGGCGAGAGCGCGCCCTGCAGGGACGAGCCGGTTGTATCGGTGACTGCGCCATTCGTATTTAACTGTCCAGGAGTGTGCGCGGAACTGTTGAGTTGGAGGTAACCAGCGCCGAAGTTCAGCGCCCCCAATACATAGGACATGCCAAAGCTATAGGCGCGATTGTTCGTGAACCCACCCGCCTGATTGGAAAAGCCGTACAGCGCACCGAGCCTGAGGCCCCCGAAGTCCGGGCTCAGATACTTCACGGAGTTATTGATCTGAAACGAATCGTTCAGGTTGTCGTTGTCCAACGGGTGCGCGAAATGCGTGCCGCCGAATTCCGTACCGGTCAAGGAAAGCGGTGCGACGAAGTCGACCATGCCGTCGGTTTGACGACCCAGTGTGAGCGTGCCGTAATCGCGGCTCGACAAGCCGACATACGCCTGGCGATTGAAAATGCGGTTGTTCGATGAGAACTGTCCGTTGTTCAGGTTGAAGCCGCTCTCCAGGGTGAAGATGGCCTTCAATCCTGCGCCGAGGTCTTCAGCCCCGCGCAAACCCCAGCGACTGTACTGAACCGCACCGCTCGTCATCTCCCAACTGCTGTGTCCGCCGCCGGTTCCAGTGATCTGGCTGTTCGTGTAAGTCAGACCCGCATCGATCAAACCGTAAAGCGTGACGCTGCTTTGCGCATGCGCTACGCCGGCCAGTGTGATCATCGTCGTCGCACCGCTTATAACAAGCTTATTCATTTGCGTGCTCCAGCCAAGACGAGAGATACGATTCTTCTTGGAACGGTTTCTACATAGATCTCAATGCCCGCCGGCGCGCAGCCGTGCGGATCATCATCAGAACAAGGCGCGGTGTTCTCCACACACTTTATGCGACCGCACCCAGAACCGCCAACTTCAAATATGCTGTTCAAACTGCCGCGTCAGGAGATCCCGCGCTTTGCGCGATACACACGCAACTAAATGCTTGGATCGACGACCTGGAGCAGAGAGCACCAGTAGCGACAGCCTGGCTGCAAGAAAGATGACGAGAATCGCGCTTCGAGACGGACTGGATTCAGTATTTCGGTATCGCATACTGATGTTGACCCGCGCCTTCACTCGGGTATTCAAATGTCGGCTTCGCAACCAGAGAGCGAGCGATTCTTCGTGCGCAGAATATGTGAGTCGTGTCTCCAATCAGCCCTCCCTTCATGCGCAGTCACCGCGCCCGTGCGGCAAGGCGCAATGATCCGATCAGCCATCGCGCGGTCAATAACTTCGAACGAGCGGCTCGCGCGCTCATAGGCATACATATCGCCGGTCGCGATGTCGAACCACCAGCCGCTCAATACCAGCGCCCCGGCAGTGACCTGCTGGCGGGCGATCGGGTAAGTCATCAGATGCTCAAGCAGCACAAGTACATTGAGTTGCGACAATTGATCGTGCGGTTTCAGCCTGTCATCGAGCGGACCTTCGTGTTCGAGGCGAAACGCCGCGTTGTTGGCGTGGTACAGCCATTTATCGAGGTTCGGCGCATTTGTTTTCGGGTTGCGCGCGTACACGGCTTTCATCGCACCGCATTCAGAATGCCCGCACACGACGATATTGGCGACTCTCAGCACCAGCACTGCGTACTCGATTGCGCTTGCCTCGGAGAGGTCGCCTCTAGAGGCCCCTTCCGCGGTCGCCGGTGGTATCAGGTTGCCAACGTTGCGCATCGTGAACAGATCGCCCGGATGGGTCGAGGCGAGCAGGTCAGGTACGACCCGGCTGTCCGAGCATGTGATGAAGAGCGCATCAGGTGTCTGGGCGAGCGCGAGCTTACTGAACTGTCCCGCATATTGCGGCAGCCTATTTTCGCGGAATTCGACGATGCCCATGATGAGTTTGCGCATGGCTTGCCTCCAAAGTGGCTAATTGTTCGCCGTCAAGCCTGCCGAACCTCCAAGCCCTTGCGAGTCGGGAACACGGGCCAACGCCAGGTCTTCCGGAAATGGATGCGTCGAGGTAATCGTGCGATCGAGCAGTGTCAACTCGATGCGCAATGCGTCGTGACGATGCTCCGGCAGGGTCTGGATGAGATTCTCTATCGCTGAGCGCAGACGCCGCGCGATCTGAATGCTCCCCGCGCCGTACTGTCGTATCTCGCGAAAACTGATATGCACGAAGTCTTCCCAATTGGGCGTCCGCAAGATCACGCGCACCTGACCCGACCTATCCTCTATCTCTTCGATGTGCAGAGACCGTTTGCCCACGATGCGCAAAAGACGGTGCAACTGGTCGAGCGCGAGCACGGCCGTGGTCGGATCGTTGATCGCTGCCGACAGCGCTTTCAGCGCAATATCGACCAGGATGCGAAACGCGAACATAGGATCCTGCTCCATCGTGCGTTCCGTGCCGAACGCGACAAATGTGAGGAGCCGCTTTTCGTTGATTGCGCCAGCGTTTCCATACAAATAAAACAAGGGTTCGCCCACTGCGACGAAATCGCCGACTTGCGGCACGAATTCGATGACTATGTCAGCACGCCGCGCCTTGGCCACCAGCATTTCCAGGTTCAGGGCCAGAACGATGCCGGATTTGCCGCGCTGATGAACAATGCGATCAGGCGCGCCTCGCTTCGGGTCACATTCGGGCTGGATAGTTACGCCCTTAGTCGCGGCCGGATAAACGCTATCGATGACCGCGATCCCTTGCTCGCCAACGCGAGCCACGAGGCTCACGGGACGCAGAAATTTCGCGGCGTAATCAATGAGGAAAAGGAAGGCAACGAGGGAAGCGAAGCCGAATAGCGCTGTAATGAACACTTGAAGCTGGTGTACCTCATTCTCGCCCATCCAGCTCTCGGTTCTATTGGCGAACAGCAGTGTGAAAACGAATAATCCCGAGATGCCACGGATGATGTTATCGCGCAGCAGTGTCGTCGCGATGATCCGAGGCGTGTACTGCCCACCCGCGACCTGGATTGCGACGAGCAGCGAACCGAACGTAAAGACCAGGAACGCCAGGTCCGCGGAAACGATGTCACCGAGCAACGATCGCGCCCCAGTCATGGACAGCCCAAGAAAGCCGGTTTTCGGATCGAGGGTTCCTTGCCTGATCATCCACCTTCCCACCATTTCAGAAACAGGCTTCACCACGGCATCGATCGCGACTGCGATGAACGGCACAGTCCAAAGCGAAGATCTTAGGTAACTCTTTAAGCTGTACCAGCGATTCCAGTCCATGTTTGCTCTCTCCCTACGATTCATATTGCAGCGGAGACAAAGGATATTCGCGGTGCGTCAGGTGGCATGAAAGGAGACTTCCAGACAATGACGCGCATGACCGCCTTCGCACCACGGCCGCTTCCTGCAGTGGTGGAGAGTTCCCGCTGGCGAGGATCAGGCTGGATGCATGAACGTTCCTTATACGATCAGACACCTGAGCTTCAGGCCGGTCAATGAGACCTTGGTCCAATAGGTCTAGGGACATCGCGTCGCTGACCGGCGACGCGGCGGCGACACGGCGGGACGCATCCGCCGCCAGCTCGACCACTTCACGACCGTACCGCGCGCGCTGTTGATCGTCGCGTACGCGCCGCGTGACCTCGCGTGTAACTGCCACGCGCTGTGCTGTTCGGGAGGCTACCCAAACCGGTATGGCGCGAGGTTCATTACGAATAGCACGAAGCCGTCTTTCGTCATGTGCACGGTGCGCCGCGACTCGCCTTGTGTGCCTACATGCGCGCCGATTGAAAATTCAACTCACGGAATTCAGCGGGCACTCAAGACAAAGATTGTCGTATGCCTGTCGAGTTTCGAGCATGACGCTTCGATGGGTTCCGGGATGTGGAAGGCTGACGGCGACGGGACGCTGAGCAGGCAAACCGCGCTTCGCAGCGCCGCGCATCTCGCTCCACGGCCCCGATCGCACGGAAAATTCGGATTGGCGACATCCAATCGGCTTTCGCGAAACCGCGATCAACAGTTATGGGCAACGATTTTCAGCCGACCGTTCAACCCCTCAAAGCAGCCGCAGAGGTGACGCCGGCTGGAAGGTCCGCTCCGGGTCGGGAGTGTGAGTTCGCTGATGCATGAAACTGCCGTCGGGCTGTTCGATGCCGCCACCGTCGGCAGTCCGCCACATTGCTGACGTAGAACCCAGACCGCCCCAATGTCGGCAATTGCCGAATTATGCCTGTAGCCCGTCTGTCAGATTCCGGAGTAATGCAGCCGTCCAACGGCCGCTTTCCTCGCTCGTCGAACGGCACGTTGTGGCCGTACTGAGACGGACGGCGGACATCGCAGGACACCCCATCTCAATCTTTCATAGTCGCCCTTCGGCATCGTTGGATCGTCGCCCGCCCATTCAACGTTCTGAACGCGGATGACAAAACGTCCGGTTGCGCCCGTCGCGTCCATGGCGTTTGTTGCGACGTCGACCAAAGCCAGCTCGAGTTCCGCCGCATCCGCCAACACCGGCCACGAATCTGGCGGCACGTCCATCGAGAGCGTGACTGTGTCGCCGAGCGCGTTCCGAATCACAGGCCGGACAGACGGGATCCAGGTGCCGGGATGCAAACGCTGCCTTTTGAGCGGCAGCTTCCTCGAGACGCTCAGCAGTCCTCTTGCCATCGAGGCAGAACCGCGCAGCGCGCGCTCGACTGCGGTGACCTCGTCTTGCACGCCATTGAAGCCCTTATCGCGTGCGACGGCCATGTGTGTGGCGACCACGAGCAGCAGATTGTTGAGATCGTGCGCTACGTTCGCGACCAGATTGCCGAGCGCGCTCATATGCTGATGTTGCCGCGCAGAAGCCTCGGTCGATTCACGGCGCACGATTTCGCGATGCCATTACTGCCATGTGCGCTCTTCTGCGGCGAGGCGGCGCAGGGAATACGCGATAAGCACCCATACGGCGACACTCGGCACACCGACGAGCGCACCGATCACGGCACAGTGCCGCCACCACTGCGATATGAGCGCAGATAGACGATATCCGACTGCGACCTCGAGCGGATAGTCGCCTACTCGCCGAAACGCCGCAAGCCACTGAGAGCCATCGCTGCCGCGTAGCTCACCGAGCCCTGACAGCGTGTCTCCAGATACCGAGTGGCCGAGTTCCGGTCCTGTGCACTTCCGTTAGCTTCAGAGGTGGGCGAGCGGCGCTCACAAGAGACCGCTACCAGCGGAGTTCCATCGCGCCGGTATAGCCCCGCCGATAACGGCAGATCCTGGCCCGCAAGTTCGTTATAGAACCGTCCAAAATAGTCGCGGCGCACTGCCACAGTTACGACCCCGAGAAAGGCGCCCGTTCAGGTCGAAGCGCGAAGTAGTCGTATCAAAAACCGGCCGCTCGGAAACGCTGGCATGCATCGGCAGCGAAATGTACGAGGCAGGCTAGGAGGCCTGGGCTGCGCCGAAATCATCGCGGTGCGCGATCGATACCTCCGCCACCGGAAAATAACGGCTGCTCGCCAGCAGTTCACCGCCAGCGCCGAAGACCGCAACAGCGGCGACCTGCGGGTAGCTGCCGCCGATGAACGCCAGTCTTCGATGCAGATCCTGCCGCGCCTTGCGGATCTGCGCTGCGTCGTTGTGGCCAAGCAGTTCCATCACGCGCGTCGTCATGTCGTTGTTCAGATCCATGACCTTGAGCGCATGTTACTGCGCAACTCGCACGAGCCGCATGATGACATCGTTGGCGTCCGCTTTGCGAAAGACATAGTCGCGGTAACAGTAGCCGACGAAGCAGGCGACAGGCACGATGATTGACACGATCAGGACGATCAGAAGCACGCGACGCGTTGCGCCAAAGTCCTGCGATGGAGGCAGGAGCGGGACTCCCGATTTTAAGCAAGTAACACCGACTTCTCCATTACGCTTGCAGCTTGTTCCCGCGGAGGTTACCGCCCCATCTGGCGTGTGCCCTTTCAACCCGGGGTGTGCCCTTTTACTTTAGTCGGCCCTGAACAATCCGTGTTAGCGGCCGAGCAACTCATGCCAGACGCGGTCGCAGGCGGCCTCGATCCTCCGCGCTGCAGTTCGTATCGGCTGCAATCATGACCCCTCGTCTGCCATTTATTCCGCTCCTTCGCGCTTGGTATGCCGTGCTGTCCGTTGCTCAGCCATTGCTCGCCTCGCCAGCATGCCCAAAGTGTGGATCTCCTTTTCAACGTCGGGGGTCCACGGACGGCCATAGTTAAGCCGGATGTGACGGCGGAATTCGCGGCTGCATGAAAAGATTGCGCCGGGTGCTATCGCGATTTCGTGCGCTTCCGCCATTTCGAACAGCTGCACTGCCTCTACTCCTTCTGGAAGTTGCACCCATAAAAAGAATCCGCCCGGCGGCCGGACCACCAGTGTCCCTTGGGGGAAGTACCTGACGACCGCGGCCACCATCCGGGACTGGAGGGACGCCAGTTCGCGGCGCAGTTTACGTAGAAGCCGGTCGTAGTCCCCATGCTCAAGGTAGTCAGCAATTGCGCATTGCGCGGGCACAGACGCCGGGGTCATCGTCAGCCAACGTGCGTGCTCAATTCTCGCAGCGTAGCGCCCCGCCGCTACCCAACCGAGGCGCAGACCCGGCGCAAGGCACTTCGAAAACGAACCGCAGTGCAGCACGAGACCGTTAGAATCGAAGCGCTTCGCCGGATATGCCGGCGTCAGGCCAAAATGCAGTTCGCGGAATACGTCGTCCTCGATTAGCGGCACGTCATATTTTGCCAGCAACCTTACGAGCGCCTCCTTCCGATCATCGGAGAGCGTCGCGCCTGTAGGCTGGTGCAGCGTCGTCATAAACCAGCAAGCCCGTACCGGATGCTGCCGCAACGCCTCCGCTAATACGCCGAGGTCGAGTCCACGGTGTGGGTCGACAGGGACTTCCACGAACTTCAGACGGAGGCGCTTAACCGCATCTCGCACAGCATGGAAAGCGGGACGTTCTATTGCGATAGTGTCGCCAGGTCGCGTCAGAACCTGCAGACAGAGTATCAGTGCATCGAGCGCGCCGCTCGTCACAACAACCTCATCAATTGGAACCGTAACACCCGTGAGAATGTAGCGCTGGGCGATCTGGTGACGCAGATCTGCTTCCGCCTCTCCCGCCGACAAGGCGTTCCGGGAACTCGCCATCCTCCGGATCGCTGTAGCCCAAGAGCGCGAAATCCGGCTAAACGGGAACAGCTGGGCACATGGCTCCGAAGAGCCAAGCCCCGGATGCGCGCATCGACGTTGAGCCTTCATGAAGCGGATAATCAGGCTGTCGCCATCAGCCTCGTCAATACTGCGCTTCGAAACAATCGCTAGTGATTTCGTTGACGCAGGCCGACTGGCGACGAAATAACCCGACCGAGGTCTTGCGACGATCAGGCCTCGTCGTTCGAGAGTGTAGTAAGCCTGGAAAACGGTTGAAGGGCTCACGCGGTACGAACTGCTGGCCCGGCGCACCGATGGGAGCCGCACACCGGGCTCAAGCGTACCGTTCGCAATCAGGTTTTCGAACTCCGCCGCCAGTTGGAGATAGCGCTTCATTATTATGTCATGCTAATTACGTAGAGCTGTCCCGACCTGCTCCGGCTGCGGGGTGAACGCCTCATTTAAAAATTTCGAACCCGCCAGCCGAGCACGGTTGCGGCTCCCGCCAGCTTTGAGGACGGCGCGTTGGCGGTCTCGATAAATACCTTCAGCCGGCTGGCGCCGAGTGCACGGCTATAGAAGAACCCTTGACCAAACTCGGCACGGCTCGCCCGCGCGACGTTGTGATGCGCCGAGTTTTCAATGCCTTCGACCACGACCACGGCGCCGATCTCATGGCCCATGCTCGTCAACGCATTGAGCTGTCTGGAGCGCTCATCGGGATCCATTCCCAGCACGTCCCTGTCAATCTTCACCATCTCAAAACTCATGTCTGCCGGCAGTTCAAGTCCGACGTCAGTGGAACGCACGGCCGACAGGGCAAAACGCATTCCTTTATCACGCGCCTGCGCCATCATAGGGATGAGACGTTTTTTGAACTTCCTCGCGCTGCCTGCTCCGATCTTTAGTATTAGCGGTGGAAGACCGAGGGAGCCAATGTCGCCCAGGTCCGCAATGAAGGCGGAACTTACCAGGTAAGAAGCGGGAGCGGTAACGCCCAGGTAGAGCGATTTCGGAGCGCCGATTTCCCGCAGCTCCTGAGAGGCACGCGACAGGACGAATCGCGTCATCGGTCCGATCAAACTACTGTTATCAATGAACTCCATATAGTGAGCTGGACCCAGCGCGCCGTACTTCTGGTTGTCCCATCGCAACAACGCTTCGACGCCGACGCACTTGGCGCGCCTCACGCCAACGACGGGTTGGTACTCAACATGGAACTCGCCGCGACGCAGCCCTGCACGCGCAGCACGCAGCAGCGACTTGTCGTAGCGAAACCACCTTTTGAGGGCCCAACCGACCCCAACGACTAAAACTGCCACCAGGATCGGCCACAATACAAAACCCAATATGGTCCATACTGGAATACGCTGCGTCGTAGTGCTGGCCGAAGGCCGCACCGAGGCGAGTGTGTCGGTGGCGATCGAAGCCGAGATCGCTTGCGTTTGACAACTCTTACCCAATGAGCAATCCGGGGTCGACATCGCGGGTGGTTCCGTCGACTGCTCCGCCCGGCCGGCCCACGACTCGATACCGGCCACCGCGTCAGAGGCCAGAAAGCCGCCTCGTACTGCCGTCTCGTGGTTGCTGATTTGCCAACGCAGTTCCCTAAGCAGCGTCACAACGTTCGGCCCCGAACTGGCCCTTGCAGCAGCGGTGCCGATGGTATCCGCACGCATATCGTCCAGCGAATCGCAGGTGTTTGTCAGTACCGGCATCGGGCCAGCGACCGGTCCGGCAAGGGCTGCGGGAACAACGGGCAACTGCGCAATGGACGCGCAGGCTGAGCCGAAGCGAATCCGGGGCGCTGGTGGACCAGCAAGCCAGTCCGTCAATTGTTGCCAGACTTCGCGTTCAAACGTGAGAATGCGACCGGAACCTGGGCTGGCCGGACCTGCAAGAGCGAATGAGGTGCCTGTGCAGATGACCAGGACGACTGCCAACCCTTGTCTTGAGGAACGACGGAGCGCGATGAAGGCGCTGCGCCTGATAGTTGATGCCGGGAACCCCAATGCCATTGATTTATCGCTAAGAGAATTAGGCTAGAAAATCGTTGTCGATCGGACCGCTACGCGTACGCGAAACATCGAAACAAGTGGAACCGGTCTGCGCGCACTTTGCCAGCGTGTGTGCGTCCGCAATAGAAGCAGATTGCGAAAGAAAGGCCGTATCAGATCGAAAAGCAGCTATCTTTTAATGGTAGGTGTATGTGCTAGCGGGGCGGGTCCGACGTCGGCAATGGTGTCTGTGAGGAGTAAAAGTTGAAACGGTACGAGCAGTTGGCGGACCAAATCAGCGAGCTCATCACGCGCGGTGATCTGCCACCCGGCGCGCGTATTCCTTCGGTTCGCGCCGCGTGCAAGGCCTGGGGCGTGAGCCCCGCGACGGTATTTCGCGCCTACTACCTGCTCGAAAATAGGGGCACGATCATGGCGCGCCCGCGTTCAGGCTATTTCGTGTTACCGACGGCCAGAGAATTACCGCGACAAAGCCCCGAAACCTCGCTGGGTACCGACCCGAAGGCCGTCAATGTCGGCGAACTTGTCTTCGAGGTCCTCAAGATGATCAGGCAGCCCGAGACTGTCCCATTTGGTTCAGCGTTCCTTAGCCCTGCGCTGTTTCCGATGGCACGCGTCGGAAAGTCGTGCGCGACTGTCAATCGCTCAGTGGACCTGGCGACGATGGTTGACACACTGCCGCCGGGACACGAAGACTTGCGCCAACTGATTTCATTGCGGTACCTGATGGCGGGGATGACGGTGCCCGTCGACGAGATCATCATTACAAGCGGTGCACTCGAAGCCCTGACTCTAAGCGCCCAGTTGCTCGCCGCTCCAGGCGATGTGATCGTGATCGAAAAGCCGACGTTCTATGCAGCGCTGCAGGCTATCGAGCGTCTGAGGCTGAACGTAGTGGAGATTCCGGTTGACCCGATGGAGGGGCATGATCTGGATGCGCTCGCGCGTGCGCTGCAGCAACATCCGGTTCGCGCCTGCTGGTTCATGACCTCGTTCCACAATCCGACCGGGGTGACACTGGGCGATTCCAGGAAACAGGCACTGGTTGATCTGCTCGCCAGACACGACGTGCCGCTCATCGAGGATGACGTCTACAACGAGCTGCATTTTGGCCCGAACCCGGTGCGTCCGGCCAAATACTTCGACCGAAGAGGTCTTGTCATCCATTGTGGATCGTTCGCGAAGTGCCTTGCGCCCGGATATCGTATCGGCTGGGCGGCAGCCGGAAGGTTCGCGGGCGGGCTGGAACGTGCGAAATGGATGACCACGCTATCGGCCAGCATGCCGGCGCAGCGCGCCATCGCCGACTATCTGGAGCATGGCGGCTACGAACGTTTCCTGCACAAACTACGTCGCGAGTTGGCCCATCAGCAATCGCAGATGCTCGACGCGATCAGCCGGTACTTCCCGGCCAATACGACGGCGACTAAGAAGTTGTTGCGAAATTAGCTAAACAGTGGCTTGAGACGTGTCCAGCAAATTAAGGCACAAGCCAGAGACAGGAAGGCTTCATGGATGTGGGCATAACGTTCGTAGCGAATCTTCAGGCGTCGAAACGAGTGAAGCCATGCAATCGAACGCTCGACGGGCCAGCGCGTTTTGCCGAGACCACTTCCATGGACCGAGCCAATTTTTGCGAGCAACGGCGTGATGCCGCGCGCTCTCAAACGTTGCCGATGGGGTTCGGAACTGTAGCCCCGGTCACCCTGAACGATTTGTGGTTTATGCAGGGGGCGCCCGCGCTTGCCTCTGATATATGGAATTGCCTCGACGAGTGCATCGAGTTGGGTGATGTCATGTCGATTCGCTGCGCTCAGGATGACCGCGAGCGGGATGCCTTGCGCGTCGACGATGAGGTGGTGTTTGCTGCCGAGCTTGCGCCGGTCCGTGGGATTCGGGCCGGTTTTTTTCCCGCCAGCATGGCGCGAATCGATGAACTGTCCACGAGCGCTCGCGACAAATCGATTTCGCCGCGACGGCGTAGTTCGGCCAGCAGCGTTTCGTGGATGCGTTGCCAGACACCTGCTTCCTGCCATGCGACAAGCCGTCGCCAGCAGGCTGTGCCTGAGCCGCATCCCATCTCCTGCGGCAGGAGATTCCACGCGATGCCTGAGCGCAGTACGAACACGATGCCCGTCAGTACAGCACGGTCGGGTGTTGGCTTGCGCCCCGCATATTGCCGATTGCGAGGTGCTCGCGCAGGCAGAAGTGGTTCGATGAGTGACCACAGTTCGTCGTCTATGAGTTCTTTAGGCATTGCTTCCTGTCAGGCAAAACAAGACAGAAAGTTAACACCAAGTCAGAAAAGTTAACAGGCCTAAAACTTAATTTCGCAACAGTTTCTAAGTCTGACGGCGGTTATTTCACTTGGGTGGCGCTACCGGATCACGCAGACTCGATACAGCTCTTCCAGGCTGCGCTCAACAGTGGCATCAGCGTCGCGCCCGGACCTATCTTCTCTGCGGATGGCGCCTTTCGCCACCATGTGCGTCTGAACTATGGCTACCCGTGGTCGGCGCGGCTCGATAAAGCGGTCGCGACACTAGGTGCCTTGTGCGCCGATGAATCGCGTTGCGGCGCAAAGCTGGCCGGTCCGGTTCAGCCGGCATGATACGGGCGTCGATCTCAACCCGACACGCCGGCCGGTGAATCGTGAAGCTCATGCACGACAATACGCGCCTTGCCTGCGACTTTCGCGCGATACATTGCGGCATCCGCCGCGCGTAACTGGGCTTCCCCACTCAATGACCCTGCCTGCCCGCGCAGTAGCATGCCGATACTGGCCGATAACCGGACGACCTTCGCCCCCAACGTTATGGGTTGGCTCAGTGTCAGCAGGATTGCACGTGCAATTCTCTCCAGTGCAGCACGATCAATTGCAGGGCCGGTCAGCAGCACTGTGAACTCATCCCCGGCATGCCGCGCAACCACATCCCCGCCACGCACGCAGCGGCTGATCCGGCGCGCGGTTTCAACCAGTACTTCGTCGCCGCACTGATGCCCGTATGTATCGTTCACACCCTTGAAGCCGTCCAGATCGATAAACATGATGGCAGCCACACCGTCGCCACCTGCTGCGCACGCCTCATCCAGCCTCTCGAGGAACGAGCGTCTGTTAGGCAGGCCGGTCAGCGCATCGTGGAACGCCTGATGCCGCAGGCGATCGAGCAACGCCGTTCGCTCCGTCACATCCTGCACCAGCAGGTAGTACCCATCAGCCGCCTGATCATGGACGCGACGCGGCATCAGCACACCACGCAGGACACGTTGACTCCCGTTAAGCGTCGCTCCAACCTCGTACTCGACCCTTTCGCCGCTGAGCACGCGTTGGACGTACGGCTCGATGGCAGCAAAAAAGTCAGCGTCGAGAACCTCATGGGTGAGCCGTCCCACGATCTCCTCCGGGTCCACCCCCAGCCACTCGCGATAGGTTGAGTTGGCGAACCGATAACGTCGCTCTCCGTCGACGTAAGCGACCAGCACAGGCAGATTGTCAGCGACGGCGCGCAAATCTACGCGCGTGGCTCCCAATTGGCGCTCGGCGTTCGTCAGTTGCTCATGCGCCCTGCGCAGAACTTCCGACGCCTCATGTGCTCCCCGATGCAACGCAGCCTCCCGCACATCGCGCGCGGTTTTTTCCCGTTGCTCCGCCTGGGTATCGTGAATGACAAACAGCCAGCCTCCGTCGCGGGTCGACGTCGTCTGCTTCAGTGCCACCTGCACTCGCGCTGGCTTACATCGCTTGTTGCGCAACCGGAACGTTACGTCGAGAGTCAGGACCTCGACCCCGCGGCCACGATCAAGTGCCTGCACGGCCTCTTCAAGGTTGGTCCGGTCGCTCGCATCCAGCAGATCGAGTATCTTCGTTTTCGTCAGCGGAGCGCGCGAGTGCGCGAAGAATTTCACGCAGGCATCATTCATGTGCCGCCACTCCCAGTCCCTTCCGATATGCGCGATAGCGACCGGTGTCCGATGGAACGTTTCGACGTAAAGCGCATGCTGGGCCTGAAGCCGGTCGATCGCCTGAAGCACCTGCAAACGATCAGAGCTGTCCAGCTTGCGCAGTCCAACCTCGTGCTCGATCATTTGCCCCAGGTCTACCAGCATCTGACGCTGTTGGCGCGTGAAGCGCCGCGGCATCGCGTGCATCACGCATAGCATACCGATGGGTTTGCCGCACGGTAGACGCAGCGCAATGCCGGCGAAAAAGCGGATCCCCGATTCGCCGGTTGCCAGTGACCCCTGCGCAAGTTCCGCATCAGACAACGCATCCCGGACGACGAACGGCTCCTCGCACTGGAGCGTGCGGCAATAGTACGTCTCCACATGGAATACGACGTCCCGTCCGCTCCCGGATGCGCCGATGACCTCTGGCTGGCCCAGTCGGTCGAGACATACGACGGATATAGGTAAGTTCAGCGCGCGGGCGGCGACCCGGGTCACCCGCTCAAAGTACTGATCGTAGTCGCTTTCCGGGCGCAGGGGGGCGCTGGCTGGTTGTCGTTGTTGCTGCGCATTCATAATGCATTCGTCTTTCACGCTGTAAGCTCCGTTCCGGTGCCATCTTGTAACGTGTTTATCGACGCCGACGCAAATGCCCGGAGCTGATCGACGGCCATCGGCTTCCCATACCAGTATCCCTGCGCCAGGTCGATTCCCGAGCGCTTTACCACATCGTGTTCTGCAGCGCTCTCGACGCCTTCCACGACAACTTTGGCCCCCAGTGCATGCACTAATGCGGCCATCGACTTCAGAAACTGGATGCGCGCTTCGCTGCTCATGGCTAGAAATCGCCGGTCCACTTTTACGTGATCGAACTGGAAGTCCGCGAGTAGGTCCAGATTGCTGAAGCCGGTGCCGAAATCGTCCAGTGACAGGCGCACGTCGCGTTGCTTCAAATGGTCAAGCGCGGTGACCACCCGCGGCGTACGCTCGACGCAGCTGCGCTCGGTGAGTTCCAGAACAAGACGCTCCAGCGTCGGACCGGCGGACTCACAGATATCCTCGACAAAGCGGTCCTCCAGCAGATGGCGCGCGCAGATATTTACCGATATATGCCAGTGCTGAGGGAACGGCAGCTGGGTGCACGCGTTATTCGCCTCGCGCAGCACGAAACAGGTCAACGCTCTGAGCAAACGCGTGCCTTCGAGCTCTCCAATGAATAGCCCCGGCCCTCCGGCTCCGAACTTTGGATGGCCCCACCGGAGCAGAGCTTCCACGCCCACGCAGTGTCGCGTGCGCGTGTCCACAATGGGCTGATAAACGACATGGAACTCCCCGCGGCGAAGACCGATGCGCGCCGCGCGCTGCAATCTTGCTTTTGGGCGGACCCGGTAACCAACGTACACAACCGCGCAGCAAGCCGATAGTGCGATAACCAGCACGACGGCGTCGCGAGATGCGGTCAGGCTGGCAGTGAGCAAACCAGCCACGCTCGATGCAACGGCGAGAGTCACCACCGCGTCAAGATGCTCGTCGAATACAGGTCGCGGCCAGCGTATTCGTCCTGTGTAGCGTTGCAAAAAACGCATGAGGTTGTTTTCGCACGGTTATCTGAGTTGCGAACTATGACCTGACTGCGATCCGAAAACGAGTAGCAGTTACGCGTCAAAACATGCGTATCAGATCCGCAGCCGTACGCGGTAAGTCGGTGCGGCAACTCGCTGAGGCAGGCTTGTTTTACCCGGCGGCTCACGCGCGCCACAACCGTTAAGACGATATGCTAGGCACGGCGTAAGAATGATCCCAGCGACTTTGCGTGGGCTCGCCTGACTGGCAAGCTGCAATGGATGATCTTGGCAAGTCGTTATGACGGCACTTGACAACAGTGCCACGGCAATGATCGCCGTCGGTGATGTGGCATCGGAGATCGCGGCCCCCGGGGTATCAAGCATCGAGTGACTGAAGGGCTTGCGCGCCGGGCCGATCCGCTTCGCGCCGGGGTTCGAAAGCTCACCCTTAGTACACGCCCGATACCAAGCGCCATAGACAATGGTAGCCTGCCACGGTAGTACACACCTTGACATGAGAAAAGGTAGAGCAGGGTTTTGCCGACTGCGCATTGGTCCCGTAATGAGGCGACTGCACCCGGTCGCTCTGCCAGAGATTGGCCATCGCTAACAGACTACTCCCGAGAGAGGGTGAACATCCTGCCGGTGACGCGACGCCTGCCGAAGTCCGCTGTCGGGGTCGAAGCCGACGTCTGAACGTCCTCCTTGGCGTCCACACGAACGACTGCAGATGGCCGAGATGGAATGGACACCGCCCTCCCTTCGGGGACGTAGGCTCTGGGTGGCAGGCAGAGGCCCTCCAGATCCGATCGGCATCACTGCGCCAGAGTGCAGTTTCAGCATGTCCACTTGAGGAACGGAGGCACACGTTGCGAATGCCAGTGCCGTCGTCACGACGGAAGTCCGCGATGGTCTTGAAATCCGGTGCCAAACGTCCGGTGAGCCGCATCAATTCAACGTTGCGCTGGCATTCACGTTCCAGGCGGCGGCTCGACTGGACCCGATTCAGGTAGCCGTAAATATAGATATTCAGCAGCACGCCCGGATGATGGGAAGGGCGACCAGTAGTCGACGGCATCGCGCCATCGAAGCGTGGTGACGCAAGGTCACGCTCTTCAACAAACGCCTCGATAATTCTGACCGGATTGTCTTCGGCGACGAAGTCATCCAGGCGCTCCGGAAGCAGTGTCACCTGCTTGCGATCTTCGCCTTCAAAGAATCGCTTCATCCGGTCACCCAAGCTGAATGAGTCAATTCAGTTTAGAGGGTGTTAGGCACTTTTGTTAAGGGCTGCAAAGTGGACAAGCATAAGCACGGAGAATACGACGAAGTGCAAACCAGCCAAGGTTTCGGGCAATCGCTCGTAGTCTCTGGCCAGCCGGCGGAAGCGGTTGAGCCAGCCGAAGCTGCGCTCGACCACCCAGCGGCGCGGCAACAGCACGAAGCCCTTTTTCGCCTCCGACAGCTTGATTACCTGAAGCTCGATTCCTTCGTCGAGTGCTGCCTGCGCAGGCTCTTCGCCGGTATATCCCTGATCGGCGAACGCCACCTTGACCGTCTGGCCCGTGGCCTGCTGAACCTGACGCGCCAGTTCTCCGACCTGCGCACGTTCCTGTTCGTTGGCCGGCGTAACATGCACAGCAAGCAATTGCCCCAACGTATCAACCGCCATGTGGACCTTGCTGCCACGTTTGCGTTTGTAGCCGTCGTAACCGGCGCGAGGTCCACTCTCGCAGGTCGACTGCAGGGTCCGCCCATCGAGAATGACCGCGCTGGGTTGACCACGACGCTCCTGGGCGATCCGGATGATCGAACGCAGGTCATTCACCATGGCCTCGAAACAGCCGGCCTGAATCCAGCGTTGCGTCTGCTGGTAGACCAGTTCCCACGGTGGAAAGTCATTGGGCAACAAACGCCACGGTGCACCCGCGCGTACGATCCAGCGAAGCGCGTTGAACATCTCACGCAGTTCGTAGCGGCGCTGCGGTGCGTCCTTGTTCATCAAGGTCAGGTACGGAGCGGCGAAGTACCACTCTTCATCCGATACATCCGTTGGGTAAGGCCTGCGTTTTTTCATCCCACCAGGATACCAGGTCCGACAAAAAGTGCCTAACACCCTCTAGGTGAACAGCGTGTTTTCACACAAGCTCGACCCGCTCCTGCCCTTCCGCGCGGGTCACACTGCAGATTTTCGATACATCCAGGCAGAAAAGAGAAAGAAGCACGCCCTTGGCGAGCTTAGGATTGACGTCATAGGCCGAATCAGCTCGGCGCCAAAGCTGACGCCCAAGATGAAGTTCACTTTGGTTCAGATCGGAGCACCACCGATGGACGAACTGTTAGCACATGCATGGCGGATGCTGCTCCTGGTGCGAGGCATCGCGGGACTACTATTGGGCCTGCTCGCGCTGTTGGCGCCTGGAATTACGCTTGTTCTGCTCATCGCCATGTTCGCGGCGTCCGCGCTGTTAGGGTGCGCCGCGGCGGTCGTCACAGCGTTCCGGCATCGCTCCAGCCAGAAAGACCGGTGGATTTCACTGCCGCTCGGCCTATGCAGACCCTGATCACCGCAGTGCTGCTGATAGCACTCCGCAACAGTCCGCGCGGCCGGCGGCGTAGCAACTTCTCGGGCAAGCGGAGAGGGACGCTGCACCCATAAAAGCCGCGGGCCGGCAGGGTGCCCCATTATTCATTCGTACGCATTGGGAGTACATCATGAATGAAAAACTCGAAAAGGCTGCGAGAACCCTCTCACTTTTGCTCGCCGTGATGGCCACCGTGTTCCCGGCCGGCTCCGCGACGGGGCAGCAGCCCGCCGCCCCGGTCGCAGGCACGGTGCCTCTCGGCGTGAGCGTCACCCAAACGCAACTCGTAGCGAAGGGGTGGCGTGCATCGAAGCTAGTCCACACCGACGTGTACAACGACAAAAACGAAAAGATAGGACGGGTCGACGACCTGATTATCGCGCCCGACGGGTCAATTTCCGTGGCCATTATCGATGTTGGCGGATTTCTCGGGATCGCCGCGCACCGCGTCGCTATCCCGGTGCAGCGGTTCAAGCAGATCACGCCGAAGATGATACTGGAGGGCGCGAGCAAGGATGCGCTGAGCAAGCTCCCGGAATTCGAATACGCCAAGGGTTGAAATCAGCCGCAGATAATCCGATTTTCACCCTTTGCCCAGTTCACGTGGCGCGTGCGCCGCCGGCCGTATAGCGTGGCGCTGCTCGATGAGCGCAAGAAAGCGAATTCGGAGGTGCATAACCTGCTTCTGTAACTCCTCGACGAAGGCCGACTCACGGACGGCAAGGGACGTCTGGTTGATTCTACGAACACGAT
Organism: Paraburkholderia sp. BL6665CI2N2; assembly: GCF_004366535.1. NCBI lineage: Bacteria > Pseudomonadati > Pseudomonadota > Betaproteobacteria > Burkholderiales > Burkholderiaceae > Paraburkholderia > Paraburkholderia sp. BL6665CI2N2. The sequence continues at coordinate 630,971 of NZ_SORC01000002.1, read as the reverse complement.
AATCGTCGCCGCCGGCAATCCATCTCGCGGACATCGGCTATGACCCGGAGTTGGACGCACGCATGCTCAAGCGAAAAATCCCTCAGGAAGGGGAGTCGCAGTTCGCGGGTGCCGTTTTGCGCGGCGACGTGCGCGAAGGCGACAAAGTCGTTATGACCTGCGACAGGTTGCAAACGCCGTGCTCGCACAGAAGCAGTCACCGGAGACGGAGCTCCGGACAAGTCGGCCAAGAAACCGGCGCACGTCTGACGCGATGCACGGCCGTAGGCGATGCCGCCTGAACGGCATCGTTCGTGCGGCTGAGCCAGCGGCGTTGCGCGCGGAGACTGGATGGCCGGTCAGACCGGGGTGGCCTTGGCCTCGGTTACGAACATGGCGCGTTGATCTTGGAGCCCGACTCATCGTCCGGCTGCCCTCCACTTTCCGGACGAAGATTCCGCGCACTGTGCTGTTCCCGAGACAGTTCGATTGAATTGGATGGCATTGATGGTTGGCCCATTGATTGATACCCCGCCGCTACGCCAGGGCCCCCATCTTTACCTCACATGCGGCACGGGGGTCTCGATGCATCGTGCCGCCGTTGCGGAGGCAGTTCGCGCACAACCGCAGGAATCCAACATGTCTGGGCGGGAAGAAGGAAGAAGCGCGAGAACCATGGACGCACGCTCTGCTCCAGGCCAACCCGTAGCAAGCTTCTAAAGGAGCTTCGCGAATGAAACGCGTCATACTGTTTCTCGCCACCAACCTCGCGGTGATATTGGTGTTTTCGATAGTACTGAATGTCTTCGGTGTCAGCCGCTTCCTGACTGAGAGCGGGCTAAAAGTCAATTCCCTACTCGTGTTCTCCGCAGTGGTAGGCTTCGCCGGTTCGATTATCTCGCTGCTTATTTCAAAGCCGATGGCGAAATTGACAACCGGGGCGCGTGTCATCGACTTTCCACACGATGCGACCGAGCAATGGTTGGTGGGCACCGTACGGCAACTCGCACAGAAAGCCCGCATCGGTATTCCGGAAGTTGCAATTTTTGAAGGTCAGCCGAACGCGTTTGCCACCGGCGCATTCAGGGATTCAGCCTTGGTGGCCGTCTCGACCGGCTTGCTGCAATCGATGAATAACGAGGAAATAGAAGCGGTCCTCGGACATGAAATTACGCATGTGAGCAACGGCGATATGGTGACGTTGACCCTCATTCAAGGTGTAGTGAACACCTTTGTGATTTTCTTCGCGCGTGTGGTCGGCTACTTCGTGGACAAGACTTTCTTCCGCACTGAACGCGGGGTGGGCCCTGGTTTTTACGTTACTGTCATCGCCTGCCAGATCGTCTTCGGTATCCTCGCTTCAGTGATCGTCGCCTACTTCTCGCGCCTGCGCGAGTTTCGCGCCGATGCGGGATCTGCTCAACTGCTGGCTTCACCGCGGCCGATGATCAGCGCACTCGCCCGCTTGGGTGGGCTTGAACCCGGCGAACTTCCGCAAACTTTCAAGGCATTCGGCATCACCGACAAACCCGGTTGGCTTGGGTTGTTCGCGACACACCCTCCGATCGACAAGCGCATCGCCGCGCTGCAACGTCGCGAATAGGTCGGCGGAGTGGCGGCCGGTTTTAAGAGTGAAGCGCAACAGTTCCTAATGAATGGAAGCTGAGGTTATCGAAGCGGTTGCGAGCATACGTTCGAAGCGCTCGAAAGGCGAATGAAATGCATGGGTGGCGCGAGGTCGGCTGTTGAGGCTGTTGACGATGGCATTGAGCTCGTCCTGACTGTAGATCGAGAGGTCAGTACCCTTCGGCAGACACTGCCGCAGCAGCCCGTTGGTGTTCTCGCAGGTACCGCGTTGCCATGGACTGTGCGGATCGCAGAAGTACACGCGCACGCCGGTGGCGGCGCTGAGCTCCTGATGCCGGGTCATTTCCTTGCCCTGGTCTAGGTGAAGCCCTGGCGCACTGGGGAGGCGATCGAATTCAGTTTGGCAGTGAAGCCCGCCAGTGCCGAGGCGGCGGTGGCGTCTTCCATGTTCGCCAGCAGCACCAGGTGACTGGTGCGCTCAACCCGACGGAAGTCTGATTGCCGGCGCCCTTGATGAAGTCGCCTTCCCAATGGCCTGGTATCACCCGGTCGTCGACCTCAGGCGGGCGCACATGGATGCTCACCATGTCGGGGATCTGGCCGCGCCGGTCAGCGCCCCGCTCGCGTGACATACGCGTGCTGTGGCAGTGGCGCAGACAGGCGATTAGCTGGCGACGCAGCTCACCGCGTGGCTGCGCATAGATCGCGGTGTAGATGGTCTCGTGCGAGACGTGCTGGGTGGGACCATTGGGCCACATGCGCTTGAGGGTACCTGAGATCTGCTGGGGCGACCACTTCCATTCCAGCAGGGTGAGTACGACGCGCCACGACAGGCTTTGAGAGTGCAGCTTGGAAACATGGGCGCGCAGCCTCGCGTCGGTCCGTGCTGAGCGACTGTGCCGGCGAGCCTGTCAGATTTTTAGTGTGTCGAGGTCATGAGACGATAACGGAAATAACGTCCAATGACCGAAACAACAGTGACCAAGAAGAGCAAGAACCCGAAGGCGCCGAAGCTGTTCCCCGATGAGCTGATCGATCAACTGCTGGCGCAGGTGCAGAACAGGAACGCCGAGTCGGTTCTCGGGGAATCGGGCCTGGCCGGGCAACTGAAGAAGCAACTGGCTGAGCGCATGTTGGCCGCGGAGCTGACGCATCACCTGGAGAGCGAGGCGGAGCAAGGCAGCGCCGGCAACCACCGCAACGGTACGAGCCGCAAGACAGTGCTCACACCCAACGGCGAACTGACGCTGGATATCCCGCGAGACCGGCAGGCGACGTTCGAGCCGCAACTGGTCGGCAAGTACCAGCGCCGACTGGCGGGATTCGACGACCACGTCATCAGCATGTACGCGCGCGGCATGAGCGTACGCGAGATCCAGGCTCACCTGCTGGAGCTGTACGGCCTGGAAGTGTTGCCCGATCTGATTTCCACGGTCACCGACGAGGTGCTGGCTGAGGTCGAGCAGTGGCAACAACGCCCGCTCGAGGCGATGTATCCGATTGTGTATTTCGACGCACTTCGACTGAAGATCCGCGACGAGGGCACGGTCAGGAACAAGGCGGTGTACCTGGCGCTGGGCATTCGGGCTGACGGCCGCAAGGAAGTGCTGGGCTTGTGGATCGAACAAACCGAAGGCGCCAAGTTCTGGCTGAAGGTTTTCAACGAGTTGAAGAATCGCGGTTTGCACGACATCCTGATTGCGGTGGTCGACGGCCTGCGTGGGTTCCCGGAGGCCATCGAGGCGGTGTTTCCGGCCGCGCAGATCCAGACCTGCATCGTGCATCTGATCCGTAATTCGCTGAATCTGGCGAGCTGGAAGGACCGTAAGCCGCTGGCTACCGCGCTCAGGCCGATCTATCAGGCCGCCTCGGCTGAAGCGGCGGCCGCGGCGCTCGAGGCCTTTGCGCAAAGCGAATGGGGCCGCAAATTCCCTACCGTCCCGGCCATGTGGCAACGCCAATGGGAGCAGGTGATTCCCTTCTTTGCCTATCCTCACGAGGTGCGTCGAATCGTTTATACGACCAACGCCATCGAGAGCATGCACATGCAGTTGCGCAAGATCGTCAAGAATCGTGGCCACTTCCCGAGCGACGAAGCCGCCAGCAAACTGCTGTATCTGGCCTTGCGCAACATTGAAAAGGATTGGAAGATGCCGCCTATCACCTGGCGGCAAGCTGTCAATCAGTTCGCCATTCTGTTCGGTGAGCGATTCACCGCCGCCATCAGCTGAGATTTTTAACCGGCCTCAGCACACGAAATTTCTGACACCTCCGTGCCGGCGCAGACCCATATCCCACGGCAGAACATGTGTTTCTGGTCAGCTCGCAGCTCAAAGTTGATGCCGGGCGCCCGAGTGTTCGGGCCATGGGCCGAACACCCGAACCCTGCTGCTTCATGCTTGCAATAGTCATGCGCTCTTCAGGCTGAAGCTTTTGATACGTTCTTCTTTTTTGCATATGCGCACCTTACACGAGGAAGCTGTTGCACTTCACATTTTATCGCGCCCATTTAATGCGGTCTTCGTCAGGTCGCCGTCAATGCCTTCGCAGGTGCGCTTGAATTTCGCGCGCATCAAGGGCCGAGAGGTCTTCGTTAATCTCTTCGAAAATCATCTGACGCGTCTCCTCGCTCAGACGCTCACGCAGCATCCCGAGAAACTTCGGCTCCACGGCAAATCGCAATCGCTGATACCGGTGATGAAGCCGTCCCTGTTCGACGCAGTCGGCGACAGTCTTCGCGAATTTTTCGCGATCCTTCTCGCTCAGCGCCGGTCCACCAGGGACGACATTGACGAGGTCTTCAATTTCCCGCAAGTCCAGCTTAAGTCCCGGTGTCTCGAAGATTCGAGCACGGCTGCCGTCGGCAACGACAACCCAGGTAGTGACAGCCATGATGCGCCTCTCTGCGTGATCGGTCGCCGGTTCGGCGGGCATCGGAAATCGTCGCGTGACGCCAGCGAGGGCGCCGGTCAGCGACAGTCATCGCCAACGCCCATCGATGACGGAGCGTGGGGTCTCCCCGCGCTCCTGTGCGAGTGACGGATAGTCTCTAGCCCGTCAGCGTCCGATGTTGATCCGGTTGTCGACGTGCGTCACACCGGGGGCAAGCCATGCAACCCGCTCGGCCTCCTCGCGCTCGGCCCACGAGCGGACCGTGCCGCGCAGGACGACCTTATTGCCTTCGGCCTCAACCGTGATGTGCTGCGCGTCGACTTCCGCGTTGCGCTTGAACGCGTCCTCGATCTTGCGCTTGAGATCCTCGGGCTTGACCTTCGGCTTGATCTCGATCTCGTTAGTCACGCCGGTTACGCCCCTTACCCGCAGCGCCGTGTCGGCCGCACGGCGGCGCTGGTAGTCCCATTCGACTTCGCCCTTCAGCGTCACGTATCCGTCCCTGACGACCGCCTTGATGTTGTCCGCCGAATAAGGGAGCTCGGCCTTCAGTTGGGCAACGATCTCGCGCACGATCTCCGGATCGGGCCGCTTGTTGATCAGAGGCAACCGGACCTCCACGTCATTTGCAATCCCCTTCACGCCGTGGACACGCGTCGCATCTTCCTCGGCCTTGCGCTTTTGCCTCCAGCTGCGCGCGAAACCAGACAACGTGACCACGCCGTCCTTGACCGCCACCCCGATATCTGATGGATCGATGTCCGGATCCCACTTCAGTTCGTACTCCACGTCTTGCTTGATGTTTTCGTCGGTTCTCATCACTGCTCCTCATCGGTTTGTTGATGGATTAACGCGCACGCGGGCTGCGCCTGCGCCGCACGAATTGGCCCATCGTAAAGCGTGCCGACGTGCATTTCTTCCCTTCGCCTGCACAGTTATTGCGCAATGCTGCTTTCAATTCCATCCTTTCTTGGCGAATGAACATGGCGACTTTGCGAACCTGGAACGGAATTGTCGACGCAAGGAAATCGGGCTGAAGCCATCCCCCGGGACGCTTGGCGTTCGCCGCAGTTACTCTGCGGTCGAACTGCATCGCCCCTGATCGCGGTAAATGTGCACGTTGGATCACAAGACTTTCCGACTTGTCCGGGCGCGTCGAACAAATCTACGCACCGGAAACGCTGTTTGCAGCGCGTCGAGAAGCTCGCTTTGTTGCTTTCCAGTACCCACGACGATTGAGTTTACTTCTTCGCGCGTTGCTCGGGTTCGGGGTGAACGGCAATTGGATCGCTCGCAGGAAAGGTCTCTTCGAGCGCTTCGTCCAGTTGCTCGTCCGGGGTCATCGGCGCTTCCTGCGCCCCGGCTTTCGACTTCGGGATGTCGACGCGACTTTCCTTTGTCATGTTGATCTCCATAAGAGAACCAGCAGCATTTCGCTATTGCAGCGGCGTTGCGTGCATGCAATCACGGTCATTGGAGGCGGAGATCGTCACCTTCATCACGCAGATCGAAACGCGGCATCGACGACATCCAGATCGACGTCCCTGATCTGCCGGGTGGCGCGAGAGACCGGCGCCTGCGTGAAGCAGGAGAGGCTCGGCACCACGGGTCCCGCGCGCTCGACTGGCACCGCGTCGAACAACCTGCTGGCGAAGGTCGGTCCTGAGTTGGACCCTTCCGGCTTATAAGCGACCTCGATGCTAGACGCAGCGCAGAGGGCTAGGTCGAGTGTCTTGCCTTCGGCGCACAGCGATCTAATCTGTGGGCAATTCACATAGACGAGCCCTGCCAGGACGACCGCTGCGAACACCGCAATAGTGGTGCTTCCTGCCTTCATGCCGTCCTCCACCGGACGCGCCGTACGGGATTTGAGCCGGTGACCAACGGATTCGAAGTCCGTTGCTCTACCTCCGGAACTCACGACCCGAAAGAGACCTTGCCCGCCGCTTGCCCCGCGTGCACATGTGTTCTCAACGACCTCGTTGCTCCAGGAAGCACATCCAGTGACGAAGCGTCCGCTACAGCACGGTCGGCCGACGCTCAGTTCGCGCAACTGCTCGATTTCGATTTTCCGGCCCTTAGATTTGGTCGTATCAGTCTTCGCAAGTTTAAGCGTGAGCACTCTCCAATTCGAACTGCGCGTCGATGTGATGGACGTCCACGCGGAATGATCCGCATAACTTGTCGGGGTGTCGATCCGGCCCAAATGTGAACTTCAACAGAATTCAAGATCACAACCCTGATGCAGCACAGGGAAGCTCATGCTGTCGCGCCACTGCTGTTCAGGCTCTCTAGCGCCTTCCTCAGGCGTTCCTCCTGATCGTTCGTCAGAGACGTCTTCAATACCTTTCCCCCGAAGGGTTTCAGTTCCGGCAGAACCTTGTCGAAATTCACGCGACGCACGAGGATGAAGAGCGCCGACGAACCCGGCTCAATGTTCTGGCCTGTCGAACGCATGAAATCGTCATCGATTCCATAGTCCGAGAGCGCGCCCGACAACGCGCCCGTGCCAGCACCGACGGCCATGCCTGTTGCCAGCCCGACGAGCGGATTGAGCAACATCAGTCCAACCAGCGCACCAAACAGACCACCCCAGGCCGCGCCACTGAGCGCGCCGATCTTGACAAGATCGACGGCTTGCTTGAGGTGTACCTTGCCCTTCGCGCTACGGACCACGATGCAGGCATCCTCAAGGTCGATCAGGTGTTCCTTTTGCATCTGCTGGAGTTTGGTCAACACCTGGTCGGCCGTCTCTTCGCCTTTGAAGCTTACAACGACCAGATCGCTCATCGATTTGCTCCTTTGCTCTGGAAAATAAAACGAGACCGTTTCGCCGCAAGACGGTTGAATCCATGCTGAGCTCAGCTCAGCGCGCAAGCCATCGACCGCGCCGCGAAGCAGCGGTGGTGCCAGCCAGCCTTGCATGTCCCGCCCGGCGCGTACCTTCGGACGTCGACGTGGCCACTGACCCGATGACGATGACATCAAGACTAGATTCTTGCCGGTTGCACTTCTTCCTCATTCCTGCAAGACGTGTCGGATCTCTGCGCTTCTGCTGCGCGGCTTTCAGGTGTCAACGTACGGCAGCATTGTGCAAAAACTGCGCAGGCGTAGGGAAGAAAATCGGCCCGGCGCGCCCTACCGTTGCCCTACCGTAGACGGATGCGTGTGGCGCTGGGCGTGGCCCGCGTGCCAGCGTTAGTCCATCAACAAACCGACGAGGAGCGGCGATGAGAACCGACGAAGACATCAAGCGAGACGTGGAGTACGAACTGAAGTGGGATCCGGACATCGATCCATCAGATATCGGGGTTGCGGTCAAGGACGGTGCGGTCACATTGTCCGGGTTCGCGCGCAGCTTCCGGCAAAGGCGCAAGGCCGAAGAGGACGCGACGCGTGTGCGCGGCGTGAGGGGGGTCGCCAATGACGTGGAAGTGCGAGTGCCGCTGATCGACAAACGACCCGACCCGGAGATCGCGCGCGAGATCATTGCCCAACTGAAGGCCGAGCTGCCTTATGCGGCGGACACCATCAAGGCGGTCGTCAAGGACGGAGAGGTGACGCTGAAGGGCGAAGTCGAATGGGACTACCAGCGCCGCCGCGCGGCCGACACGGCGCTGCGGGTGAGCGGCGTAACCGGCCTGACGAACGAGATCGAGATCAAGCCGAAGGTCAAGCCCGAGGATCTCAAGCGCAAGATCGAGGACGCGTTCAAGCGCAACGCGGAAGTCGACGCGCAGCACATTACGGTGGAGACCGAAGGCAATAAGGTCGTCCTGCGTGGTACGGTCCGCTCGTGGGCCGAGCGCGAGGAGGCCGAGCGGGTCGCATGGCTTGCCCCCGGTGTGATGCGGGTCGACAACCGGATCACCATCGATTACTGACAGGCCACAGGAGACCGCGCGGCTCGCTTGCGTACCGAATGGCCGAGGGGCGGGAAAGGACACGCACCAGGACCGGAAACGCCCTCGGCGCTCCTGACAGCCGCATTCTGCCAGAATGACCTGGGTCGATGACACCGCTCGTCGGCTCGTTGCAACTTGAATTGAACCGGCTCGCGAGTTTGTCATGAAAATCCTGGTGGTACTGACTTCACACGACCAGCTCGGCGATACCGGCCGGAAAACCGGATTCTGGCTCGAAGAGTTTGCCGCGCCTTATTACGTGTTCAAGGACGCAGGCGTCGAGATGACGCTCGCTTCGCCCAAGGGCGGGCAGCCGCCCCTCGACCCCAGGAGTGACGATCCGGATTCGCAAACCGAAGCGACCCGGCGTCTCAAGAAGGACAACGAAGTGCAAGCGGCTTTGGCAAATACAGCGAAGCTTTCAACTGTCTCGGCTGCGGACTATGACACCGTGTTCTATCCCGGCGGGCACGGACCGCTATGGGATCTGGCAGAAGATCCGCAGTCGATCGCATTGATCGAAGCCATGTATGCGGCGGGAAAGCCAGTCGCTGCGGTTTGCCACGCTCCCGGTGCACTCCGTCATGCAAAGCTGCCCGATGGCTTTCCACTCGTGCGAACAAGCCCGTCACTGGGTTTGCCAATTCGGAAGAAGCGGCCGTCGGTCTTACGGACGTAGTGCCTTTCCTCGTCGAGGAGATGTTGAAGAAGAATGGAGGCAGGTATTCGAAGGGGCCAGATTGGCAATCACATGTGGTTGTCGCGGCAAACCTGATTACTGGCCAGAATCCCGCGTCGTCGGAAGCAGCAGCAAAAGCGCTGCTCTCGAGGCTGGGCATCGCCTCAGACGACGCTTGAGTTGAAGGAGCGAGTCATGGCAAAGACGACCGGGGCCAGCAGGTCAGAAAGCCGAAACCAATCCAGCGACGTGATACATGTGCCCGAGCCGAAGCTGCACCAGCGCGCACATGAATTGCAGCCGTACGGTCATGTCGTAAAGCTGCCAATCGCGTTGCCCCAAACCGCGTGCGAAACGAGCATAGAACTGTTGAATCAGATCCTGGCCGACACTATGACGCTGCGCGACATGTACAAGAAGCATCATTGGCAGGTCATTGGGCCTACGTTCCAGTCGTTGCATCTGCTGTATGACGCGCATTATGATAAGCAGGTCGAACTCGTCGACACGCTAGCAGAGCGGATCCAACTGCTCGGTGGGGTCAGCATCGCCATGGCTGCCGATGTGGCGGAAATGACCATGGTCCCGCGTCCGCCACGCGGACGCGAAGAGGTGCCGGTACAGCATTCGCGCCTGTTGGAGGCGCATGAGATCGTCATTGTGGCCACTCGCAGTGCAGCCAGAAAGGCCAACGAGTTGGGCGACTTTTGGCACCAATGACGTGCTGGTCAGCGACGTATTGCGCACTAACGAATTGCAGGTCTGGTTCCTCGCGGAGCACCTGATCGACGCGTCTCTGGTGGTCGCAGCATGACGTTGATACTGCGATACGCGCTGGCGATCGGCAGATAGCTTGCCGGACTGTTTGCGGCAACGGCCCAGTGAAACGCGAGATGGGACGCAGTCATTTTTGAGCGCTCGCCGCAAGTACGGAGAGCGACATGAATGCCACGTTAAACTATGAAAGCACAAAACAGCAAGCATATGGCTGTCGCCGCGGCCCTCGCGGCTGCGTTCGCGTTCGGCCCTGCCGGCAACGCGTTTGCGGCGCAAGCCACTGGAGCGGTCGGCGGCACCATCACCTACAGCAGTGCCGGCAACGCAAACGGCGGAGGCTTGCCGCAGATCCAGCAACAGGGCGACGTGTCCTACGTGTCGGGCGGCGTCGGCCAGGACGAATCGACGGCGCTGAAGCGCGCGCGAAGCCACTGGCCGCTGTCGATGCAGTTTGTCGGACCGGGATCGGACTTTCTCGCTGATGTCCACGTCCGGATCGTCGACGCACATAACAACGTGGTGCTGCAAGCCGATTCGCTCGGCCCGTTCATGCTGGTCAAGCTGCGTCCCGGCCGCTATACGGTGCACGCGACCTACAAGGACCGCGATCAGACGAAGACCGTCAGCATTGCCAGCAAAGGGAGCACGCAGGCGGCGTTCTACTGGAACGTCGAATAGCGCGCTGGAAGATTGTCCAGGCGGGCCAGGTTTCGCCCCTAGTGAACTGCCATGCGGCTCGCCCCGTGGCTTTTGTCATGTGCAACAGCGTGGGGGGCAAGTCCCCTGTCCAGCCTGATGGTGGTGAAGGACTAGTGAAACGCAAGGCGTCGTCGTGCGGCGGGGTCTGAAAGAAGCGCGTAGCAAAGCCATGACCTGACGAACGGAAACCAGATACGAGGCCTATCGGGCTGGACGAGCAAGCATGTGATTGCGAAGTACATAACCATCAAGAGCCTGGGTGGTAAATCTGGCAGGCGTGTGGCGAAGGCGGTTGAGCTTACCTCGGGAGGCCTGCCCGGTGTCCTGCAATCAGGACTGAACGGACCGCAAGGGACGTTGACCACCGCGCAGGAGTCAGCAGCGGGCATAGTAGGGCGGCGACGCCTGAAGGTCCAAACGGAAAGGAGCGGCAAGTAGGCCGGAGAACGCGACACGGGAACGCAGCAGAAAACGCATCGCGTCCTCGACAGCGGAAGCAGGGGTGAAGCCCCGATGGCGCTGATCGAGGGGCTGAACCTATTGTGGCGAACCCCGAATCTGAAAGCCCGTCGGCGTGTGACGGACTGATGGAAGAAGTCTGCGAGAGGGAGAACCTGAAGCAGGCGTTGAAGCGTGTGAAGGCGAACAAGGGAGCGCCGGGCGTGGACGGCATGACGGTGCAGGCACTCCCGGCGTTTCTGCGGGAGCACTGGCCGTCGATACGGGACACGCTGCTGAACGGCACATAAAGCCTCAACCTGTGAGACGGGTCGAGATACCCAAGCCTGACGGCAATGGCGTGCGCAAGCTCGGCATCCCTTCTGCGCTTGATCGACTCGTTGCGCAGGCGGTCTTGCAAGTGTTGCAAAGACAGTAGGACCCGAGGTTCTCGGAATCCAGCTACGGGTTCCGTCCGGGACGCTCGGCGCATCAGGCAGTGGCGCAGGCGCAAAGCTACATCCAGTCGGGGTATCGATGGGTTGTAGATTTGGATCTGGAGAAATTCTTCGATACCGCGTGATCCAGCGGGTTCAGCGCGTCTGAAACCAGCAATGAAATCACCGCGCGAATCAACTGCCAGAGCGACACGAGGATGATGATAGAAATCACCACGCTCAGCACATGCGCGACAAGCTGCTCGAACCGCTCATAAAAAGTGAGCATGTCCCACTGTAGACGCAACGCATCGAGATCCTTGCGCAGCCAGCATTTCTTTCTTTCCATGATTTGGCTGCCGGGCGGCCGTCGCTGCACCGCGAACGCACCGCGCTCGTGCATGGATTGCACATGCGCCGTGCACTGTTCATTCAACGGTCGCGTAACGCACGTGCTACGGCCCTTCGCGTTTGCGCGGGCTCTTTGCGGATAGTTGCCCAAAGCAAAACGGACGTATTCAGTTACTGATAACAGATGTCGAACTATTTCGCGCTTTTGATACAGGGTACCTGCCATGTACTCGAAGAGGTACTAGATTTGAAGCAGCAGGTCCATGCACTGTACTCCGACGAACGCAATATGGAATATGAACCGCCCCGGGAATCGTGGAGGCTGGTTGGTTTAAGTTAATGCGGGTTCGGCGACCGGTGTTTCAAGTCGCTGATAGTAGTTTGCCTCAGCTTCGGCAGGCGGGATATAGCCGAGGGGTTCCATCAGTCGATGATGATTGAACCAGGCCACCCATTCCAGCGTTGCCAACTCGACGGACTCCCGTGTTTTCCAGGTGCGGCGATGAATCAGTTCCGCCTTGTACAAGCCGTTGATTGTCTCGGCCAGTGCGTTGTCATAACTGTCGCCACGGCTACCAACCGAGGGCTCGATGCCCGCTTCGGCCAGTCGCTCGCTATAGCGAATGCTAACGTATTGCGAGCCTCTGTCGGAGTGATGTATCAACGTTCCATCGCCGCCTGGCCGCCGCGCATAGAGTGCCTGTTCAAGTGCATCCAGGACGAAGTCTGTAGTCATCGACGAACTGACGCGCCAACCGACAATCCGTCGGGCGAACACGTCGATCACGAAGGCCACGTAGAGCCAGCCCTGCCACGTCGAGACATAGGTGAAATCAGAAACCCAGAGCTGGTTCGGCCGTGCCGCCTTGAACTGGCGATTGACCCGATCCAGCGGGCGCGGGGCTATGGCATCAGGAACAGTCGTGCGAACACGCTTGCCTCGCATCACGCCGCGCAAACCCAGTTGTTTCATCAGCCGTTCGACCGTGCAGCGAGCCACGGCGATACGCTCCCGGTTCATCTGCTTCCAGACTTTATCCGCTCCGTAGACCCGCATGTTGGCTTTCCAGACACGCTCGATCTCCGGCCGCAGGCGTTCATCGCGTATCGCGCGAGCGCAGCGGCGCGACGGATCGCGAAGCTGTGCAGCATGGCGCCGGTAGCCCGACGGGGCAATCCGCAAGACCTTGCAGATCGGCTCGACCCCGAAGGTATCGCGATGCTGATCGATGAAGGCCTTCAGGACTTCAGGCGGCGGTCGAGCTCCGCCTGGGCGAAAAACGCACTCGCGAGTTTCAGAATCTCGTTGGCGCGGCGCAGTTCCTTGACTTCGCGCTCCAGTGCCTTAAGACGTTCGCGTTCCGACGTGCTCACGCCCTCGCGCTCGCCGCTATCGACTTCCTCTCGTTTGACCCACCCCAGCAATGTCTGGCTCGTGCAGCCGATCTTGGGGGCGATGGATTCAATCGCCGCCCACTGTGACGGATACTCGCCCCGATGCTCTTGCACCATGCGCACTGCACGTTCCCGGACTTCAACAGAAAATTTGTTCGACTTGTTCATGGCTCCATCTTCTCAAGAGTTGGAGCCTCCACCAAATCCGGGGCGGTTCAATACGCCATTTTGGCAGCGCCGATCAGGGATTACGTAATTACCACTCCACCAGGATGTGCCGACCGATCGTCGACCGCTCATACGACCTATGCAGATCTCAGGAGGCCTCGCGTGACGCACGATTCAATGCAGCCACGCGCGCATCACGCGCGGCCTTTTCCCGTTGGTCCGCTTGCGTATCCTGAATAACAGACAACTAGCCTCCGTCGCGGTCCGGCGTCGCCTGCTTCAGGGCCACCTGCACACGCACTGGCCTGCTGCGGTTATTGCGCAACCGGAACATTACGTCCAGCGTCAGGACCTCGACACCGCGCCCGCCGATCCAGCGCCTGTACGACTTCAAGCGTGGCCCGGTCACTCGGGTCTAGCAGGTCGAGCATCTTCGTTTTTGCCAGCTCGCCAGCAGCCCATCAGCTGCGGACAACCGCTTTAAGATACGCTGCGGGTCGGCCTGGAGAGGATCGGGCCTTTGCACACCGGCGTCTTTCGGCTTTTTGCGCATTTTTTCGAAAAGCAGCTTTGCGGTGCGCCCTCCCGTGATGCAGTCCGCAGAAGCGACCGATTGTCCAAACACAGCCGGATTAGCGACTAGACTTAAAGCATCGTTGGTGCATGCTCACGCGGGAGAAGCGTATGCGCAATTCAGTCACGATCCGGACGCGCGACCGAGGGAGGTAGACCGATGCCGAAGACCGTTCGAACCGCTGAGCAGATTCGCAACGAACTGCAGAATCGCATGGCGACAATCGCCGCTGGCGTGCCGGGAGCTTTGCGCGTGCGCATACCGCTACCAGAGCGGCACCCGCCCGACGCATCCGGCCGCAACTGGAACATGGTGCCGCTCAATGACCCCGGCGCAGATTGGGCACATCATGTCCAGAAGGTGATCGAAGACATGCGTACCGAGTTCGTGCTTCCAGATTGACGCCTTGATACGAAACCGGAGCAGCTCATGCAAACGCACGTGTTTGAGCATCGAGGCTACGAGATCGTGGTACAGCCGGAGCAGAACGCCTACGGCGCGTGGCAGGCGAAGGTGAGTGTGCGCCATGCCGATAGCACCGTGGCCGAATTCCGTCCGGAGACGGTTCAGCCGGAATGGCTTGCGCCGGAAGAGGCGGTGCGGGACGGCATCGAATGGGGCATGCGTTTTGTCGATCACAAGCTGGAAGAGTCGCACGATCCGACGTGACGGAACAATCGGCGCAAAGGAACAAAAGCCGGCAGGGTCGCGAAAGACGCCACCCTCCGATGCGCATACGGTGCACGAATACGGCCGACCGCCGTTATCCTGGCGCTGCCGCCTGCTTGTGAAGCGCGTGAAACGAAAGAAGTCGCTAACGTCCTCAGAGGTGGAGAGCATTTTCATGGTCACTATTTATGGACGCATGCGCAGCGCAAATGGCTACGAGATACGCGACTTCCTGCATCGCTGCGACATACCGTTCGAATGGGTAGAATTGGGCAGCGATAAGGAAGCGGAGGAACTGGCGCACGTGCAGCATCTTCGCGATTCGCGCTTGCCGGTCTGCGTCTTCCACGACGGCACGCGGCTCGAATGTCCCACCATCCGGCAAATCACCGAGAAGCTCGGCTGGTTTGCAAGTCCATCCCGTGAGGCCTACGATCTGGCGATTTACGGCGCAGGACCGGCGGGATTGAGCGCGGCGGTGTACGGCGCATCGGAGGGCCTGCATACCATACTGGTGGAGCGCTGGGCACTGGGCGGACAGGCAGGCAGCAGTTCGAAGATCGAGAACTGTCTGGGCTTTCCACAGGGCGTGAGCGGCGTCGACCTCGCTGAACGGGCGCGCGACCAGGCCATCAAATTCGGCGCCGAGATCCTGCTCGCGCGCGCCGGCGTGCACGCGGAGTTTCCGCCCGGCCAGGGCATCGTGTACCTGGAAGACGGCACACGTATCACGGCGCGCACGTCTATCTGCGCGACCGGCGTGGCATATCGCACGTTAGGCCTGGCAGGTGAAGAGCGTTTTCTCGGCGCGGGTCTCTATTACGGCGCCGGCGCCAGTGAGGCCGCGCTGATCCATGGCGAAGACGTATATGTGGTGGGCGGCGGCAATTCGGCGGGACAGGCCGCCATGCATTTTTCGCAGTCCGCCAGCCGCGTCCATATGCTTGTGCGTGGCGCATCGCTTAAGAACACGCTGTCCCAATACCTGGTGGATCGCATCACGTCGGCGCCGAACATCGAAGTGCGCACGTGCGCCGAAGTTACCGCGCTCGCAGGCAGTGACGTGTTGCAGGAGATCACGCTGACCGATGTGCGCACCGGCCGGCAAAGCACGGTAAGGACGAATTGGCTATTCGTCTGCATTGGCGGCGTGCCACAGACCGAATGGGCGCAGGAGGTTGGCATTGTCCGCGATGAAGGCGGCTATCTCGTGACCGGCCCCGACCTGCAGGAATATCGGGCGACCCTGAACTGGCCGCTCGAACGCGCGCCGCTGCATCTGGAAACCTGTATGCCCGGCGTATTCGCAGCTGGCGACGTGCGTCACGCATCGATCAAGCGCGTGGCGTCCGCAGTCGGCGAGGGGGCAATGGCTGTGGCGCTGGTGCATCGCTATCTGAATAGCGCTCGAGCGCAAACGCAACCTCAAGCGCAACCTTGATCCGCGCGCGTCTGCGCGCACCTGTCCGAGGAGCACGATCATGACCCCTGGTTGCACGCACCTGAGGGAAGCCCGCATTCTCCACACGCCCATCGGCTATTGCGAGGACTGCGTGAAGCTTGGCCAGCCGTGGGTACATTTGCGGCTTTGTCTTTCGTACGGCCACGTCGGCTGTTGCGATTCGTCGCCCAACCGGCATGCAAGCAAACATTTTCACGCGACAGGCCACCCGCTGGTACGTTCAATCGAACCCGGCGAAACGTGGATCTGGTGTTATCGCGACGAGATCATCGCAGGTGAACTCGAATCGTAACGGCGACGTAGCCCGCACGTGCGAGCGGCGTCGCGTTCCTGAGCATGCCGGCGTCACGCATGCGCCGGTGCCGGCTTCGACGCCTCGCTGGGCGCTTCTGTGCGCGTGGCGCCTTTCTGCACACGCACAGAGTGCGTACCCGAGTCGTAGACCATTGTGACCTTGTCGCCGTCGCGCACGTCGCCTCCCAACAGCGCATCGGCGAGTTGCGATTCCACTTCAAGACGGATCTTGCGCTTGAGCATCCGCGCGCCGAATTCGGGGTCATAGCCAATCTGCGCAAGGTGATCGCGCAAGCCATCGTCGAACGACAGATCGATGCCCTGGGCCAACGCCGTGCGTCGCACGCGCGCAAGTTGCAGATCTACGATGCTGCGAATCTGCTCCTTGCCGAGCGCATGAAACACAACCACTTCGTCGACGCGATTGAGAAACTCCGGCTTGAAATGATGCCGCAGGATTTGCATCAACCGGTCGCGCAGCTCAGGATAGTCGAGTTGCTTCGAGTCTGCCTTCATATTGTCCTGGATCAACTGTGAGCCGACGTTGCTGGTCGCGATGATGATCGTGTTGGTGAAATCGACCAGACGGCCTTTGCCGTCGGTGAGCCGCCCTTCGTCGAACAGTTGCAGCAGGAGGTTGTGCACCTCGGCGTTCGCCTTTTCGATTTCGTCGAGCAGCACCACGCAATATGGCCTGCGCCGCACGCGCTCGGTGAGTTGCCCGCCTTCCTCGTAGCCGACATATCCGGGCGGCGCGCCAACCAGCCGTGCCACCGTGTGGCGCTCGGAATACTCGCTCATGTCGATACGCACTAGCGCGCTCTCGTCGCCGAATACCGAAGCGGCAAGCGCCTTCGCGAGTTCGGTTTTGCCCACGCCTGTAGGTCCAAGAAAGAGGAAGCTCGCTGTTGGCTTGCCGGCCTCCGTCAAACCGGCGCGCGAAAGCCGCACTGCTTTGGCGACCGCGGAGACGGCTTCATCCTGACCGACCACGCGCTCCTTCAGGCGGTCTTCCAGTCGCAGCAGCTTTTCACGGTCCTCAGCCGTGAGTTCGGATAACGGTACGCCCGTGAGCGACGAAACGATCTGCGCAATGTCTTCCGCCGTCACTTCCTGTGAACTGGTGCCGCGCTCCTTCTTCCACGTTTCGGTAGCTTCGTGCAGGCGTTTTTGTTCTGCGACGAGTCGTCCTTCCAGTTCCTTGGCTTTGTCGAATTCTTTAGCAGCGCTGGCCGCGTCCTGTTCCTGCTTGATGCGGCGGATGCTCGCCTCGACATCGTGCAAGGGCTGCGGACGCGAATTCGACGAAATGCGCACGCGTGCAGCGGCCTGATCGAGCAAATCGATTGCCTTGTCTGGCAGAAAGCGTGCGGCGATATAGCGATCCGAGAGCTTTGCCGCAGCAACGATCGCCTCTTCGGTGATTTTCACCTTGTGGTGCGCTTCGAGCCGATCCCGCAGGCCGCGCAGAATTTCGATCGTTTCCTCGACGCTCGGCTCAGGCACCATGACGGGCTGAAAGCGCCGCTCCAACGCCGAGTCTTTCTCAATGTACTTCTGGTATTCGTTCAACGTGGTCGCACCCACGAGGTGCAGTTCACCGCGAGCGAGCGCGGGCTTGAAGACATTGCCAATATCGAGGCCGCCTTCGCCGCCGCCCTGGCCGGCGCCGACTATCGTATGCAGTTCGTCGATAAACACGACCAGACGGTCCTGATTCTCGATGATCTCATCCAGCACCTGCTTGACGCGTTCCTCGAACTCGCCGCGATATTTCGCGCCTGCCACGACGCTATTGATATTCAGTTCGACCACGCGCTTGCCGCGCAGCACTTCCGGCACCTGGTCCTGAGCAATGCGTTGCGCGAGGCCTTCGACGATAGCGGTCTTGCCCACACCGGGTTCGCCGATCAGCACCGGATTGTTCTTGCGCCGCCGCGCGAGCACTTCAATGGTGGTTTCGATTTCCTTGTCACGGCCGATCACCGGATCGAGCTTGCCTTGACGCGCAAGCGCGCTGAGATCGCGAGCGTACTTGTCGAGCGTGGGCGTGGTGGAGCGGTCTTCCATCTTGCCGTCTTCGGCACCCTTGCCGACCACCTTGACTGCTTTTTGCCGCAGCGATGGCGACGACAGCCCGAGCTTGCGCAGCAACTCACCTGCAAAGCCGTCTTCTTCCTCCACAAGCCCAATCAGTATGTGTTCTGGTCCCACATAGCTGTGACCCAGTTCCAGCGACGCCTTCAACGCATTTTCCAGCGTACTTTTGGCGCGTGGCGACACGCCGATCTGCTCGTTGTCGCTCGGCTCCTTGCGGGTGCCGCGCGGCGCGGTCTGATCGATGGACTTCTTGATCTCTTCGGGATCAAGCTTGAATTCGCGCAGGATTTCCTGCACCACATTGTTATCGGCGAGCGCCAGCAACAAGTGTTCCGTATCGACTTCGTTCTTGCCGTATTCGACCGCTGCTTGCGCCGCGGCTTGCAGGCGGTCCAGACCGCTCTGGCTCAGGTACGTCTGCAGGTCTACCGCTTCACGCGCCCGGCGATGCCGGCGTGTCCGGCCGGCTGGCTGCGCGCCCGTTGAATCGCCGATTTGCCCGCTACCGGGGCCTGTATCCTGATCCGCGCCGCCGGGCTGTCCGGGCGCGCGTCTGATGCGTGGCCGGCTACCGCGCCCGCCTTCCAGTTGTGGCCACATGTCGTCGAACAGACTGTCGAAAAGTCCGCCGTGAAAGAGGGACTCGAGCGGCGACAGGCGGCGCTGATTGCGCGCCATGAACTCCATGTAATGCTCATCGCACAGCATCAGCTGACGGCGTTGACCGTTTTCGGTGATCGTGATCTGCGAAGTTGCGGGCTTCCCACAAACACTGCACTCGGCCATGATGATCTCCTGTTCGTCCGTGAGCGCATCGCTTCCCGGGCGGGTAATGGGTGGTGGAAAATATTTGTTCCGCTGCTTGTTCCGACGCCGCCTTGTTCGCGCGCTGGGCTCGCGCTGCACCCGAAGCAAGCAATTAAGTGGACGGCACGTGGCTTGATCGGTTGTTTCCCCGACACCCAGTTCCGTTAGCTATGCGCAGGAACGCATCGGCATGCTCAATCCAGCGCCGCGCGGTGCGTCGTTCGTGCCGAGGCGTACCGCGACTTCCTCCAACGGCCATCGTCCAATTGCCAACGATAGGCCTGACCGCGGAGTGCGGAGTGCGTTATTTGATCTCAATGCGCCGCTTCGCGGCTGGTTCCGCGGCCGCTTTGGGGACACGCAGCGTCAGCACGCCATTTTCAAATCTGGCCTCTGCCCGATCGAGATCGATGCCCGAGGGCAGCGGAACCGCACGCTGAAAGTCTCCAAACGACCGCTCGACCCGATAGCATCCCTGTTCTTCGCTCGTCGATTCGAAGCGCTTTTGGCCGCTGATGATCAGCATGTCTTCAATCACTTCCAGCTCGACGTCGTCGCGGGTCATGCCCGGCAATTCGGCGACAATACGCAGCGCGTCGCCTTCGTCGGTGACGTCGATCCGTGGTTGAAACTCGCTGGCGCTGAAGTCGCCGAACCAGCTTCCGAGCGGTCCACGGCCGCCGAACGGATCACGAATCAATTCGGCGAACAGATGAATAGGATCGGGCAGCGGCCAGCTGGCAGACGCGAGTGCTGCCGGCGCAGCAGCGGTTGCCATCGGTGCCCCGTCGCCCGTTTGCGTGCCGCCAGTCTGCTGCGTATTTTGCCGTGCGCTTTGCTGACTGGTGCGCGACGCACCGGCGGGGCCGGATGCGTTTTCCTGCGCGGAGTGCGAGCGCAAAAACCGGAACGGATTCCATTTGTCGAGATCGAGAAGCATGTGATTCTCCTTGCGTCAGGTACGCCAGAGCCAGCCCAGAGGCTGGACCACTGGAGACGACGGGTAGTCCATTCGACCTCCGGATGCGAGGGGCGCGGCTGCTGTCGTGGCCGGGTGACTATGCATCCCCGCGCGCGGTGCGTTTACGGATGCAATGGCGCGTGTGGCTCGCCGGTCAGGCTGTCATGATGCCAGGCGCGCGCAGTGATGCCGAGTACGAACAGCAGCGCGCCCGTGAACAATGCATACACGCCGATCAGCCAGACGAGCGCTAGTGCGCCGGCGCCGGGAAAGAGCAGCACGAGGATGCCGAACAGCACGGATAGCACTCCGGTTAGCACCAGCATCCACGCATTGCGCAGGCGCCTATGCAGCCGCGTCGCTGCGATCAGGTCGAATACGCCCGTGATAATTGCGTTTGCACCGATGACGGCGACCAGCACGAGCGTGGTGATGCCCGGCACCAGCGCGGCAATCACACCGGCGCCGATACTGCAGATACCGAGTAGCAAGGGCACCCACCAGCCGCTGTGCGTGGCGCGGTAGCGGATGGCCGCCACAATCGCGACAATGCCGCCGGCGATTGCGTAGGCGCTAAAGAGGGTGATGAGCAGCAGCAGAGTGAGACCGGGCCAGAATAGCGCCAGAGTGCCGAACAGCAGCGCGACCGTGCCACGCAGAATGAGCATCCACCAGGCGCGTCCAAGCAGTTCATCCATGTGGGACTCCAGGCTGTACCGTCAGATGGACTTTAGTCTACGCTCCACGCATCGGCGATTCTTTCGCGTTTCTGCCATGTGTTTCGCAATTCTGCGTTCATTCATGAGGCGTGCTGAATGGCATCCAGATTGGCATCCCGGAGGCACCAAAATAAGCTGATCCGTCTCCGCTTTTTTACAGCGGCTTGCCGTGAGGCGTTCTAACATGACCTTACGCTGCGCACGGTCTGGCATTAGCGTGATCATTGACGGCCCGGTGTCGCGCCGTCAACACCATCACGAAGGGACTCTCATGAAAACGAATCTGCTTGTATGGCTGCTCGCGTCGTCGCTCGCGCTCCCACTAGATGCGAACGCCCAGGTGGCCGGCACCCAGCCGCTTGGCGTCAGCGTGGAAGAGTCGGCCGCGATCGTGGCCGGCTGGAGCGTGAGAAAGTCGGTCATGGACAAGCCGGTCTTCAACGAGAAGGGTGAGCGAGTCGGCGTCATTCATGACATTATCGTGGCACCCGACCGGTCGGTATCGTTTGCAATCGTCGCCGCAAACCAGTTTCTGGGGGTGTCGCATCACGACGTGGCTATTCCGATCGAGCAGCTCGATTTCAACAATGGCAAACTGCTGCTTGCCGGTGCGACGAAAGATGCGATCAAGGCGCTGCCCGAGTTTCAATACGCAAAGGTACGCGCGACACCCAAGGCAAGGTCCGACTACAACAGCGAGCATCACTGATATATGTCTCGCATCGTGCGTGATCGATTCATTTGGCGCGCGGCACGCTCGTTCCAATGGGCGGTCCGCCGATGAGTGCGCCGCCGCGTGACTATTCGTCGTGCCGCATGATTGCCGCTTGTTCTTCAGGCGACTTTCCTAACCAGCGCCGGTGCAACGCACGTTCGATGCTGCCGCCCACCGAGAGCAGCAGCAGGAGCAGGACGGTGGCAATACCGGCAATCTGCCATGCGCCGATGCCGCATACAATGCCGAGCGCGGCGGTGACCCAGATCGAAGCCGCCGTCGTCAAGCCGCTGATCCTTCCGGTGGCGCGGTTTTGCAGGATCACCCCGGCGCCGAGAAAACCGATGCCTGTAATGACGCCTTGAATCGCACGGCCGGCGTCGGTGCCGCCGTCAGTAAAACCGTGTAGTTCGAACGACATGCCGGCCATCGTGACAAGACAGGAGCCGAGCGCAACGAGGCCTAGTGTCTTGACGCCGGTTGGCTTGCCATGCAGGTTTCGATCGAGCCCGACGATACAACCCAGCAGCACTGCTGCGACCATGCGCAAGATCGCCTCAAGCAATTGCACGTGTGAAATCATCGGCACCCCCGCTAAGGTTTCCTGGTACCGTCGCGCTCGGCGAGCACCTGGCTTCTCACTACAGTCCAGCGTCGAGGCGAGGTCAAATTCCTGCATGCCAGTCTCGCGCAAGCCAGATGGGACGCCGAGCCCTCGTCGAGGCATCGAAGACACCATGCGCAGCGCTCTCGTCGCCTGGCGCGTGACAGATTCGTGTCAGGGCCTCACGCGACGCCGTGCTGTTGCATGCCAGTGCGTAAGGCAATATGATCGCGTGCGCTTACGCAGGCCGCAGCCTGATGCTTCCGCCAGGAGTATGACAAAGCTTGTGATGCTGCGCCATTCCCACGTGCCCCAGCACACAGCCGCATAGTCATGCGCCGCAGAAACAATCGCTGCGCGCTAACAGGCTTTGGAGCCCGTTCCTGATGCCGCGCAGTCCGGTCGCCAACGCACGTATTCCTCCCTCAGCCATCATCGACATGACTGGTTTGCCGTCATGGGCATACATCCCCTCCGCCGCATGCGCAATGGCATTGAGGCCGCTCACGAAAGACAAGCCGGGCGGCAATTAACGTGACAGCTCGGCGTCGTAGATCACTGTCTTCGGCAAGACACGCACGCCGCGTCCCCTACCTTTCAGACCGCCTTCGGTCAGGCCATAGATCGGTGTCATCTCTGAGCCTGCATACGCGGTCGGTATCGCGATGAACGGTAGGCTCGATTCGAGCGCGATCGCCTTACCCAAGCCAAATCCGATCGATGTTCCCAGATCGCGGGCCCGCGTGCGGTGCGCATGACATGCCGCTTCGCGAACCCGACCGCTTTCGAACGCTGCGCAATACCCGACGTAAGCGTCGGCTTGCAAAAAGCCTTCGCGAGCGATGGATTGCTTCGAATCCCGGCTAACAGCGTGTCGAGCGTCGTCCCGAGTTGCCCAGCAACATAGCTCAGCAGCAACCCATCAACGAAGTCGGTTTGCTTCTGCCCATATGACGAATCCGCCTTAAGCGGCCTTGAATTCGACGTAAGCTTAGCTATGCGACGAGGCAGCAAGGAGACTACTGCTTATGATGAAGCAAGTAACAAGATCGACCCCGGATCACGGGTTACGCTGCCAACCGATGGATGTCGCTTTCAGCAACGGCGGGCTGAACTCGGCGCAGGGATTTCGGCTCGTTATACCGACGGGTAGCACTGTTGTGCAGGCTGAGGGTTGCGACGACGGCGGAATGAGTCACTCGATCCTGATAAGTGCACCATTTGTCGCGGTTATTCCTGCCGGGGTGCAATTGGCCACCATCGCTGACAACGATCCCAAGGGATGGGTTATCGCACTCAAACCGGGCGTTCTAGGGCAAGTCTCGAAAGAAGCGTTTGGCGCGGTCCCGAAATGGTCCAAGTCCTGGGATCCGTTCCTGCGCGAGGCCGCGGATACATTGGGTGTCTTGCATAACGCCGATCTCATCGACGCTGCCTGCGCCGACGCCTTTGCCGATGTCATCTCGGTGCACATCGCTCTGCGCTACGGGCACTGTGCGGGCGCGGTCGAGCCGGACATGCCTCTTACGCGTCAAATGCTGACTCGCATTCAAGCCTTCGTTCATGAGCACATAGCCGAAACCATTCTGGTCGGGCAACTCGCAGTTCTGGCGCACATGAGCGCATCAAACTTCGCACGCGGTTTCAAAACGGCGACAGGTAACCCGCCCCATCTGTACGTGACACTCGAACGGGTGAAATTTGCCAGGACGATGTTGTGCGAGGAGACCATTCCCCTCGTCGACGTTGGTGCGCGCGCGGGGTTTCAGACTCAGCAGCATTTCACCGATGTGTTTCATCGATATACCGGTGTGACGCCGCGCGCATTCAGAATTGCCCACCGGAACGTCGGTAGCTGATTCATTTAGCGACGTTGCGGACAAAACAATAACCGCGGGACTCCAGCGCTCGCGCTTAAACCAGAGCGACAAGAGTTTCTCGAAGTAGCTTATCTGTTTTCCGCCTTGGCAGTGGACGTGTCAGCGTTGATCGGGCCGTGGCCCGGCGTTTTCGCGCTGTACAAAATAAAGTTGCAAGCTCAGGCACGTATATCACGTCGCTGGATTGGTTTCGGCTTTCTGACCTGCTGGCCCCGGTCGTCTTTGCCATGACTCGCTCCTTCAACTCAAGCGTCGTCTGAGGCGATGCCCAGCCTCGAGAGCAGCGCTTTTGCTGCTGCTTCCGACGACGCGGGATTCTGGCCAGTAATCAGGTTTGCCGCGACAACCACATGTGATTGCCAATCTGGCCCCTTCGAATACCTGCCTCCATTCTTCTTCAACATCTCCTCGACGAGGAAAGGCACTACGTCCGTAAGACCGACGGCCGCTTCTTCCGAATTGGCAAACCCAGTGACGGGCTTGTTCGCACGAGTGGAAAGCCATCGGGCAGCTTTGCATGACGGAGTGCACCGGGAGCGTGGCAAACCGCAGCGACTGGCTTTCCCGCCGCATACATGGCTTCGATCAATGCGATCGACTGCGGATCTTCTGCCAGATCCCATAGCGGTCCGTGCCCGCCGGGATAGAACACGGTGTCATAGTCCGCAGCCGAGACAGTTGAAAGCTTCGCTGTATTTGCCAAAGCCGCTTGCACTTCGTTGTCCTTCTTGAGACGCCGGGTCGCTTCGGTTTGCGAATCCGGATCGTCACTCCTGGGGTCGAGGGGCGGCTGCCCGCCCTTGGGCGAAGCGAGCGTCATCTCGACGCCTGCGTCCTTGAACACGTAATAAGGCGCGGCAAACTCTTCGAGCCAGAATCCGGTTTTCCGGCCGGTATCGCCGAGCTGGTCGTGTGAAGTCAGTACCACCAGGATTTTCATGACAAACTCGCGAGCCGGTTCAATTCAAGTTGCAACGAGCCGACGAGCGGTGTCATCGACCCAGGTCATTCTGGCAGAATGCGGCTGTCAGGAGCGCCGAGGGCGTTTCCGGTCCTGGTGCGTGTCCTTTCCCGCCCCTCGGCCATTCGGTACGCAAGCGAGCCGCGCGGTCTCCTGTGGCCTGTCAGTAATCGATGGTGATCCGGTTGTCGACCCGCATCACACCGGGGGCAAGCCATGCGACCCGCTCGGCCTCCTCGCGCTCGGCCCACGAGCGGACCGTACCACGCAGGACGACCTTATTGCCTTCGGTCTCCACCGTAATGTGCTGCGCGTCGACTTCCGCGTTGCGCTTGAACGCGTCCTCGATCTTGCGCTTGAGATCCTCGGGCTTGACCTTCGGCTTGATCTCGATCTCGTTCGTCAGGCCGGTTACGCCGCTCACCCGCAGCGCCGTGTCGGCCGCGCGGCGGCGCTGGTAGTCCCATTCGACTTCGCCCTTCAGCGTCACCTCTCCGTCCTTGACGACCGCCTTGATGGTGTCCGCCGCATAAGGCAGCTCGGCCTTCAGTTGGGCAATGATCTCGCGCGCGATCTCCGGGTCGGGTCGTTTGTCGATCAGCGGCACTCGCACTTCCACGTCATTGGCGACCCCCCTCACGCCGCGCACACGCGTCGCGTCCTCTTCGGCCTTGCGCCTTTGCCGGAAGCTGCGCGCGAACCCGGACAATGTGACCGCACCGTCCTTGACCGCAACCCCGATATCTGATGGATCGATGTCCGGATCCCACTTCAGTTCGTACTCCACGTCTCGCTTGATGTCTTCGTCGGTTCTCATCGCCGCTCCTCGTCGGTTTGTTGATGGACTAACGCTGGCACGCGGGCCACGCCCAGCGCCACACGCATCCGTCTACGGTAGGGCAACGGTAGGGCGCGCCGGGCCGATTTTCTTCCCTACGCCTGCGCAGTTTTTGCACAATGCTGCCGTACGTTGACACCTGAAAGCCGCGCAGCAGAAGCGCAGAGATCCGACACGTCTTGCAGGAATGAGGAAGAAGTGCAACCGGCAAGAATCTAGTCTTGATGTCATCGTCATCGGGTCAGTGGCCACGTCGACGTCCGAAGGTACGCGCCGGGCGGGACATGCAAGGCTGGCTGGCACCACCGCTGCTTCGCGGCGCGGTCGATGGCTTGCGCGCTGAGCTGAGCTCAGCATGGATTCAACCGTCTTGCGGCGAAACGGTCTCGTTTTATTTTCCAGAGCAAAGGAGCAAATCGATGAGCGATCTGGTCGTTGTAAGCTTCAAAGGCGAAGAGACGGCCGACCAGGTGTTGACCAAACTCCAGCAGATGCAAAAGGAACACCTGATCGACCTTGAGGATGCCTGCATCGTGGTCCGTAGCGCGAAGGGCAAGGTACACCTCAAGCAAGCCGTCGATCTTGTCAAGATCGGCGCGCTCAGTGGCGCGGCCTGGGGTGGTCTGTTTGGTGCGCTGGTTGGACTGATGTTGCTCAATCCGCTCGTCGGGCTGGCAACAGGCATGGCCGTCGGTGCTGGCACGGGCGCGTTGTCGGGCGCGCTCTCGGACTATGGAATCGATGACGATTTCATGCGTTCGACAGGCCAGAACATTGAGCCGGGTTCGTCGGCGCTCTTCATCCTCGTGCGTCGCGTGAATTTCGACAAGGTTCTGCCGGAACTGAAACCCTTCGGGGGAAAGGTATTGAAGACGTCTCTGACGAACGATCAGGAGGAACGCCTGAGGAAGGCGCTAGAGAGCCTGAACAGCAGTGGCGCGACAGCATGAGCTTCCCTGTGCTGCATCAGGGTTGTGATCTTGAATTCTGTTGAAGTTCACATTTGGGCCGGATCGACACCCCGACAAGTTATGCGGATCATTCCGCGTGGACGTCCATCACATCGACGCGCAGTTCGAATTGGAGAGTGCTCACGCTTAAACTTGCGAAGACTGATACGACCAAATCTAAGGGCCGGAAAATCGAAATCGAGCAGTTGCGCGAACTGAGCGTCGGCCGACCGTGCTGTAGCGGACGCTTCGTCACTGGATGTGCTTCCTGGAGCAACGAGGTCGTTGAGAACACATGTGCACGCGGGGCAAGCGGCGGGCAAGGTCTCTTTCGGGTCGTGAGTTCCGGAGGTAGAGCAACGGACTTCGAATCCGTTGGTCACCGGCTCAAATCCCGTACGGCGCGTCCGGTGGAGGACGGCATGAAGGCAGGAAGCACCACTATTGCGGTGTTCGCAGCGGTCGTCCTGGCAGGGCTCGTCTATGTGAATTGCCCACAGATAAGATCGCTATGCGCCGAAGGCATGACACTCGACCTAGCCGTCTGTGCCGGGTCTAAGATCCCGGTCGCTTGTAAGACGGAAGCACGCCGGAAGTACGAAATGTGTGTGAAACGAACGACATGTTCTCTTTAGGTAATGCCCGCCGTTAGCGTTCGGGTTCCAAGGCGAGCACACAAAACGCGGCCAAATCGAGAACCCCGGAGAGTATCTGCATGCCAGATCGTGCGACGGCAGAAACGCGAGCCTTCCCGGCTTGTCCAACTCAGAACCGATCTTCGCGAGCAGCTCGTTATGCGCGGTGCCCGGGGTGGAGCAACTCCTGCTTCACGCGCGCGCCGATCTCTCGCGCCACCCGGCAGATCAGTGACGTCGATCTGGATGTCGTCGATGCCGCGATTTTCGATCTGCGTGATGAAGGTGGTGATCTCCGCCTCCAATGACGGTGATTGCATGCACGCAACGCCGCTGCAATAGCGAAATTCCGCTGATTCCCATATGGAGCGCAACATGACAAAGGAAAGTCGCGTCGACATCCGGAAGTCGAAAGTCGAGGCGCAGGAAGCGCCGATGACGCTGGACGAACAACTGGATGAAGCGCTCGGAGAGACCTTTCCTGCGAGCGACCCAATCGCCGTTCACCCCGAGCCAGAACAACCCGCGAAGAAGTAAACTCAATCGTCGTGGGTACTGGAAAGCAACAGAGCGAGCTTCTCGACGCGCTGCAACCAGCGTCTCCTGTGTGTGGATTTGTTCGAGGCGCCGGACAAGTCGGAAAGTGTTGCCACCCAACGAGAAATTTACCGCGATCACAGGCAAGGCTGTTCTGCCGCAGAGTGGTTGTGTCGCGCTAAGGATGCGGGAGTAAAATTCAGACGGACATTTTCCTGAAGTGAAGCGTGATATGAAGAATGCGACTGCGAGAAAAGCCCTGCCTGCCGGCGTAGCGAATGTACTCAAACGCCTGCACTATCCGCTGGACGTGATCCTGCTGTGTGTGCGGCGGTATGTGGCCTACTCGCTGAGCTTTCGAAATCTCGAGGAAATGATGGCCGAACGGGGTTTCGAGGTCGACCATTCGAGCGTGCATCGCTGGGTGATCAAACTCGTACTGTTGTTCGAGAAGGCCTTTCGCAAGCACAAACGTCCGGTCGGCAAGAGCTGGAGGATGGATGAGACCTACGTTAAGGTGGGCGGCCAGTGGAAGTACTTGTATCGCGCGGTGGACAAAGCCGGCAATACGGTGGATTTCCTGTTGCGGGCGCATCGCGACAAAGCTGCCGCGCGCCGTTACTTCGAGAAAGCCATCGATCGGAACGGGATGCCCGAGACTGTGACCATGGATAAAAGCGGGGCGAATCTGGCCGCCCTCCAGGCCATCAACGCCGAGCGGGAAACGCCCATCAAGGTCCGGCAGGTCAAAATATCTGAACAACATCGTCGAGCAGGATCATCGGGCGATCAAACGACGAACCAGGCCCATGATGGGCTTCAAGGATTTCCGGTGTGCCCGCATCATCCTGTCAGGCATTGAGATGATGCATATGATCAGGAAAGGCCAGATGAACGACAGCAGCGTCCCCCGAACCGCCGCCGATCAGTTCTATTCGTTGGTAGCGTAAGGACTCCTTGTCATTGCGGCACTTTCTTGCCTTGCCAATCTTATCGCGACACAACCCTCAGATACCTTGTAACCTCGAATCTATGTCTTCAGACGAAACAAAGCCCGCAGTGCCCGCGGCCATAAACCGTTGACCAAGGCGCTTCTGTTGCCAATGGATCGCGCTTCGGCGAGCGAGCAGTCGCTTGCCATTCATCTTGCTCTCGTTGCGTGTCGGAGCGGTCACGGAAAATGGACACCTGATCAATGAATTGATGCGCGCGGTGTCGGCCATACTCGCAGTGGCTTTTCCGCTCGACCTCGGCCCGCAGCGCACCCCGGCGCGACGTGTCGATCACACCCACAAAGTCGCGACGAAGTGGGCAGCGACCGGGCGCGATTCGCTGGGCAGTCCTGCCGTTTGATTCGCATGCGGCATTTCTCGCAATGAGCCGCCGAAATACCGTCTAGCAGAGCGCCTTCGCAGCCTGGGGCTTTGCGAGGATGTCGTCACGGTCGAGCGAATTGGACCAAATGCGCCAACGCATCGTCGGCAACCGGAAAGAGCTGGCTGCACTGGTTCGTGACCGGCTGAATTCCGATCGATGTGCCTTTATCGCGCGCCACCACGGAATTCACTCTCTCTGATGGGGCTCAACGCGCAGCAAATCTCGACCTTACGCGAAAAGCACTCTGTCTATATCGCCCGATTCAAGACTGAATTTCGCGAGTCGATTTGCGTCAAATTGAGCATGTTGCAGGAGCGTTTGCCAACGGCGTTCAGGCTTATACTCATTCCCAAACTGAACGCCGTGCGGATCTTTTTTGAGATGAACCGTATGACCCCGCGTGACTCCCCGCGGCGGCAAATATTGCGAATGCCTCAGCCCGGTTCGTGCGACCAGAAACCACTGCAATGGAGCGCACCCGGGTACGTCCGAGATCGCGATTTATTCGCCTGTTCCGTGAGCAGTTGCCACGCGGCATGCAGTCCACCCGCCCTGTAGCGCGCCTCGGTCATCCACGCGAGCCGCGGAATGCGCCACCAGGACGCAATGGCCTCGACTGTTTCGCTGGCGAGCACCCAGACGGCCGCCCCCGCCAGAGTGGCGCGGCGTGACAATCGGCATCAGCACCGCGGAATGGGAGAGTTCCGGCCTGCTGGGCGAGCGATCGCCAGCACGGTGCGAGCCACGTGTGAGCGGGCAGCACCTGCAAGGCGGCGAGTGCCATTTCGCCCTCGAGGTGCCGCCGATCTCCAGCATCGCAAGACCGATGACCTGCCGTGTAGCCCGCTGCCGGCCTCATGGAAGACCGGGTTTGCGGTGTGGCGGACACGCGACGGCGACAGACGGTGATATGACTCCGCTTGTCAAGAGGGGATCGGTTTTGGGTTTTGATCTGCCATCTGAATTTCCTGAGGGCGACGTAGCAGTAAATCTCGACGGTGGATCATGCTGATATCCGCGGGTTGGTTACCGCATTACAGAAGTCCGCCCAGCGAGCCTGCCGCTATCTAGTGCCGCAAGTCGAATCAAATCCGTTGCCTAACCGTCTCGCGGGTTGCTCGGGTGCCGGGCTACGCCGCCTTCAGGAAACTCCTGCTCGGGTGGTGAGGTTGATTTACGTGTTGCTTAAGGGTTAGGTCACGCCATGTGCACCTCAGGCCGTACGGAGAGCGACATGGCGAGCTGGCTGATGTCCCAGATGAAACCGGCGAGTTCGCGAGCGACCGCGACCACCGCAATATTCTTCTGCTTGCCGCGCGCGACGAGCTTCCGGTAGCGCCGGCACAGGCGCATCTGCGCGTCCCAGGCGCGGTCAACGATGGGCTTGGGGATGCCTTCGTGGCGGCGCTGGATTTCGGGACTCACGCGGGCCGGGTGCTGGTAGCTCCAGGCCGCTTCCACCAGCAGCTTTCTTGCATAGCTGTTGCCGTTCTTGGTGATGCTGCCCTGACGGCGCTTGTCGCCCGACGAGTGTTCGGACGGCGTCACCCCCAGCCAGGCCATCAGCTGCCGCGGGTGGGCAAAGCGTGACAGATCCCCGAGCTCGGCGAGCATGCCCACTGCCGTGGTGAACTGCACGCCGCGCATCGTCTGCAGGCCCAGCACGGCAGGATAGAATCGCCAGTTGACGACGGCCTCGCGCAACGCGGCCTCCAGTCGGTCGCATTGCGCCAGGCGATCCTCGATCGTGCGCCGATACTCCTCGAACGCCAGTTGCTGCCAGACGCTGTCGAAAGCATAGGCGCTCAGCCAGCGCCGGTGCGCAGCTCCCCAGTTGGCGCTGCCGGCATAGCGCACGCCATGCAGGAGCAGAAAGGCCTTCAGCCGTTGCCGGGCACGCTTCAGATCGTCCTTGGCGCTGACCCACGCACGAGCCAGATCGCGGAATGCTTCGTCTTCCACGCTTGGCACGTACACCGCTGACAGGTCGCCAGCGCGCAGCGACCGCACCAGCTTGATCGCATCACGCCGGTCAGTCTTGATCCGATCGCCCGGCTTCTTCGGAATCAGCGACGGCGCGCACACCATGCAGTCGATTCCCTTCGCCAGGAGCTGACGGTAAAGTCCATAGCCGCACGGGCCCGCCTCGTAGACGATACGGATGTACCGCGCCTTCGATTGCAGGCGCTTACAGAGGCGATCAATATCCGTCTTCGTCGTGCCAATCTTGCCGAGCAGTTCGACCTCGCCTGTGCCCAGCGCATAGGCAACCGTGATCGAATCCTTGTGAACGTCGAGCCCTACGTACAGTGTGCTATCGTTTTCCACGCTTTGCGACACGTGTCGCCGTCTGCCGGACGTAAACCGGTTGAGGTATTGGATGGCAAAGCTCCTCCCTGTCTTGTCGCACTCCGCCGCCATTGCTATTTGCGGCAGAGCTGTGACCTGCTGTACGACCAGCAGTTGCCTACCAGGACATGCGCGATGGGTAACTGTCGGGTGTGAAGCTCTTGGGACAATGTACTTTTCGAATGACGGCTCATCTCGGTGACGAGGGGGCCGACACTGCAAGCAGCAACGCGGTGTGAAGGCTAGGCAAGTTCCGAACGCACAACGTAAGTGAATTGCCGCTCGAATCCTCGAAAAAACGGACAAGCCAAAGCTGCTGATAGGCTTGAACCAAAAGGTGAATGGCCGGTTACTTCCTTAGCGTGTGGAAGTACGTCGTCGAAGCGCCATCGGGGAACAGGCAGGTGCTAACCGGATAGGCCCACCGACGTGGGTCGGCAAGGATGGGAACGTGGTAAACCCGATTTCTCGCCTTCATTCCAGTGAACCGGTATGAAGGCAGGCAATCCGCAAGGAAAGCTGTTGGGGGAGCGGGCATGGGATTGCGGAAAAAGCGAACGGCGGCCTGTAATGGGCCGCATAAGGGTTCAAGATTTGCCCTGACCTGAAAGGGTGCCCACTTCCGCATGGTGCAGCTGTCGTATGCCATCGTCTGAGATTCGACGAGAGGAAGCCTGGAAGAGACCGGTATCACTGCGGTTCGGCGCCTCTCGCCTTGCAATACGGTGAATCAACGATGAGACGTATGCGAAGTCCATGTGTAGTCAACATGGTCGGTGTCTGGACGACACTTAACGCTGTGCTTGAGCGCAGTGCGGTGAAAGTCGCACGCTGCGTTCTTAGGGGGCGGCGACGCAGCAATGCGTTGCTGCTACCCGCCGGCCTCCGTGATGGATATCGCCGGGTGTGGCCCTGCCCACACCGTGCGGCTCTGGCAGAAATACTAACCCGCGTTTGAGTCCTCCCGGCGGGCCAGCCTCTACCTCGCGGAGTCATACTGACTAGTTGCATCCGTGCATTCAAGTGGGACCGCAAAGTGAGCCTTTACGGGGAGAGCAACCGCCTTCTGGAGGCAATCGGTTGTCAGGCCCGTGGATTTCTCCACAGACGCGCGTGCGATTCCGCGGACAAAGAGAGGCCGCCCTTGACCTGTTCGTCCACCGGACTTCACTGTTGCGAACGATGTCTTCCGCACGTATTGCAAGTTGCAGGTGTTGTTCAATAACGGGTAAGCAGATCGACTGCGTCCTGATCGGGTCGGCCCACGGCTTGCCCTCACCTGTCGAAACGCGTGTCTCACGTGCCTGACGCGATATTAATGAACAGGGCGCGTCGTTTGCCGATTGGCGTCGCTCAGGCGCGGGTTGCTGAGGTCAGATCGCGCGCCCGTGCTCCATCCGCTCGACGATACGTCACTCACGGGCACGCGCGAAGGCCTATGCCGCGTTGAACCGCAACCGCAGGACTGTCGCCGCGACGAGCGCGCCGCATCCTTGATTTACGATAACGACCGCAGATTGCAACATGCATGTAATGGCGCGACGAAGCTTCATTTCATTGTCACTGACCGCATGCGCGGCCGGCGTGATCGCCTGTCGGGCGCGCAAACACGACGAGCCGGGCGGGATCGCCTATGGCAATGCACCCCGCCAGCGGCTCGACGTATATATGCCCGAGCCCGGCAGCCGCATCCACCACCCCGTGGTCGTCTATTTCTACGGCGGAGCCTAGCAGAGTGGCGACCGCTCGGATTCACGCGGAGTGGCGCAAGCGCTTGCCGCGCGAGGCATCGTTACGATCGCAGCGGACTACCGCAGCTATCCGGAGACCGTCTTCCCTGGCTTTCTCGACGATCCTGCTGCCGCCGTGCGCTGGACGCACGATCACGTGCGCGAGTTTGGGGGCGATTCCGGACGCATTTTCGGGATGGGACATTCCTCCGGCGCGCATATCGCCGCGATGCTCGCGACCGATCCGCGCGCTGTCCGGGATGATCGGACTCGCGGGTCCGTACGCCGCGATGCCGACGAGCGACCCTCACACGGACGAGATCTTTCCGGCAGCATTACGCCAGCGCGCGCTGCCGATCGCATTCGTCACCGGAAACGAGCCGTCGATGCTGCTCGCCACCGGCACGGCGGATACCGATGTCGATCCCCATAACAGTGATCGCTTCGCAGGCGCGCTGCGCGCGCATCGCGACGTCGTCGAACTGAAAAAATATCAGGGTTACGTCACGATACGATCGTCGAGTCGTTCTCGGCGGCGCAGAATACGGTCTCGCCGGTTCTGGCCGACGTCATAACGTTCATCGACGCGCACTGAAGAGGCCAATCGATAGGTGCGCAGGGTTTCGGAGATCTGGCTGCGTCTGCGAGGACGCAACCGGCAGCCAGTGCCCGCGCGATAACGAATACTTCGATCAAATACGCTGCCTCGGTGGTGCGGTCCACCCTGCCGGTTCCTGCTGAGGCGCAGGCGGGCATCAGAGTCGAGCAGACGCTCGGTGACGCCGCTCACGGACAATTGATCGGCCATTGCCGACGCTCGCCGTTCCGTCGCCGTGCGGCTGCAGAGCACCACTTTGCTGTCATCCGCAATGAGATGCAGTCGAACGTCGGCTTCCGGGAACGGCGAACGAGTCTTGACGGTAGAGTCGAGATGTGGCGCGGTAGCAGTAGGTTCGGTTTGTCTGTTGCCGCCTCTTTCGTCTGGCGGTGCCCGAATAACCTCGCCCTAACCCCGTTTCCACACCCCGCTCATCGAACCGGACATGCAGATCTCCCGCATCCGGCTCTCGGACAGGACATCACGCCTTCACACACGGCAGGTTCACAACCATGGACCAGTCAGACGCACGAGACCGAAGTGCCCGTAGAGGTGCTGGGATGGATAAGTCCCGCCCCTGCGACGTCGAACCTTGTACTTGTTGCGTAACCACCGACGCAACCGCGTAGCGGTGTAGCTGTCGAGCGCCCGATACGCGCGTCTGTCCGAGCCTACCTTGAAGTAGTTCGCCCAGCCGCGCAGCGTGCGGTTCAACCTGCCCACCAGCTCCGTGGTCTCTTGCCACACCGTCTTGAGGGCGGTCATCGCATGAATCTTTTCGACCATGCGCCGGATACTCTTCTTCGACGGACGCATGCCCATACGGGCCTGGCCAGTCGTCGCTGAGTACAGCCGCCCAAACGTATAACCCAGGAAGTCGAATTCGCCTTCCGGCACCTTGCAGATTCGCGTCTTCTCCTCGTTGACCGTCAGCTTCAGTTTGTCCATGATCTCGCGCATTCGTGACAAGGCTTCCTCAGCCTTCCCTTTCTTGCACAGGATCACCAGATCGTCCGCGTAGGTCACGATTCGACTGCCAAGACTGCGCTGAAGTCCGAGCTTCTTCCATGCCAGCACAAACCGGCGCATATAAATATTCGCCAGCAGCGGTGAGATGGGTGAGCCTTGCGGAATGCCACGTCTGCTGTCTTTGGCCTCCGTCGTACGTTTCTTCCGGCCTCGATCGTCGGTTTCTTCAACGGGGCATTCCAGCCACATCCTGATCAGATGCAGCACGCGCCGATCGACGATGCGTCGCGCAAGCGACAGCATCAGTTCGGCGTGTGGAATACTTCCGAAGTAGTCCGCAAGGTCGGCATCAACAACGTCCGTTTGCCCTCGATGCAGCCGTTCCTCCACCTCGATCACCGCTTGCTGGGCGTTTCGCCCCGGGCGGTAAGCGTACTGCTCTGATGGAAGGTCCGCTTCGAAGATCGGTTCGAGCACCAGCATCGCTGCTGTCATGCACACCCGATCACGCAAGGTCGAGATGCCCAGTGGCCTCAGCTTGCCATTGGCCTTCGGGATAAACACTCTTCTGATAGGGTCCGGCCGGTAACTCTCCTGCCTGAGCGCAAGCGCCAGTTCGCCGAGCCACTTCTGCACCCCGTACGCTTCAATCTCCGCGAAGTCCTGCCTATCGACACCCGGCGCGCCCCTGTTCGAGCGACACTGGGCGTACGCATGCGCCAGCACATCCTCACGGTGGATCTTGTCGTACAGAGCGTAAAAGCGGTACCCGGCTTCTGCCTTCGCTTTCGCGTGTAACGCCGTCTGCAGCTTCTGAACACTGATCGGAGTTGATAGGTTGCCCAATCTGCAGGTCCCTCACTACGTGTTGCGTTTGTCTTGAACTGAGGCCCCTTCCCTCCACCGGCATTACCCGGCTTCAGCAGTACTACGGGCCTCTCCGTCATCCCAAGGCGCCCGGCCTGTCCCTCGCGGGCGTCCGGTTGGTCATCCCTGACCACGCCGAGGGACTTCCCGTGTTGCGTACGCTTTCCTTGTGTACATGCTGTCGCCACTACCCCGGCACAGCGACTGGGCGTCCAGCCTGCTCATTCACCCAGCCGTATCAGCCTTCCCCGATAGGGTTGTCGGGTCGGCCTGCGCATCGACCTTTTCGAGGTTTGCTCGGCGTTCACTCGCGTTACGGCCTGCACACTCGCGCTGTCACCAATTTGTGACACGCATCACCGAAGGCTTCAGCCACTTCGTTGCCTCCATAGCTGCTCCGGTTGCTTCCGGCTGGAGCATTTGCCGGGCGGGGCTTGCACCCGCTGGAAAGCGCCACCTTTTCACGGCGCACACCCATCTCGGTCGTCCGGCACACTAAAATCAAAGGTCTCTTGATGAAGTTTTAACGGTCTGAACCGCCCCGGATTTGGTGGAGGCTCCAACTCTTGAGAGAATGGAGCTATGAACAAGTCGAACAAATTTTCTGCTGAAGTCCGGGAACGTGCTGTGCGCATGGTGCAAGAGCATCGGGGCGAGTATCCCTCACAGTGGGCAGCAATCGAATCCATCGCCCCCAAGATCGGCTGTACGAGCCAGACGCTGCTGGGATGGGTTAAGCGAGAAGAAGTTGATAGCGGTGAGCGCGAGGGTGTCCCCACGCCGGAACGTGGGCGCCTCAAGGCACTGGAGCGTGAGGTTAAGGAACTGCGCCGTGCCAATGAGATCCTGAAGCTGGCGAGCGCATTTTTCGCCCAGGCGGAACTCGACCGCCGCCTGAAGTCCTGAAGGCCTTTATCGATCAGCATCGCGACACCTTCGGGGTCGAGTCGATCTGCAAGGTCTTGCGGATTGCCCCGTCGGGCTATCGGCGTCATGCCGCACAGCTTCGCGATCCGTCGCGCCGCTGCGCCCGAGCGAAACGCGATGAGTTTCTGAGTCCGGAAATCAAGCGGGTCTGGCAGGCAAACATGCAGGTCTACGGCGCGGACAAGGTCTGGAAGCAGTTGAACCGGGAGGGTATTGCGGTGGCACGTTGCACCGTCGAGCGGCTGATGAAGCAACTGGGTTTGCGCGGTGTGATGCGTGGAAAGCGAGTTCGCACGACTATTCCCGACGTATCGGCTCCACGCCCGCTCGACCGGGTCAACCGTCAGTTCAAGGCTGACCGGCCGAACCAGCTCTGGGTGTCGGATTTCACGTACGTCTCGACGTGGCAGGGCTGGCTCTATGTCGCATTTGTGATCGACGTGTTCGCTCGGCGCATTGTCGGCTGGCGCGTCAGTTCGTCGATGACCACGGACTTCGTTCTGGATGCACTTGAGCAGGCGCTGTACGCTCGACGGCCGGACAATGACGGAACACTGATCCATCACTCCGATAGAGGTTCGCAATACGTCAGCATTCGCTACAGCGAACGGCTGAGCGAAGCAGGCATCGAGCCATCGGTTGGCAGCCGGGGCGACAGCTACGATAACGCGCTGGCTGAAACGATCAACGGCCTGTACAAGGCAGAAATGATTCATCGTCGTGCGCCGTGGAAAACGCGTGAGTCGGTCGAATTGGCGACGCTGGAATGGGTAGCCTGGTTCAACCATCATCGGCTGATGAAACCTCTCGGCTATATCCCGCCCGCTGAAGCTGAGGCAAACTACTACCGGCAATTCAGCAATACCATCGCTGCGCCGGCATTAACTTAAACCAACCAGCCTCCACGATTCCCGGGGCGGTTCAGTCGGTCGTTCGCCGGCGACGCCCAAGCGTAGCCGCATGATGGCAAGCAAGATACCGAAGCTGATACCTAGGGCTTCTGCAAAAATCGTAAGCAGCAACGTAGTCTTCACGCCAGCTAGAACAGGGGCGCTAAAAAGATACTCCAGTACTGTTCCCCATTGCCAACGCGGATTGGTGATTAGCGAATCCGCGACCGAAAGCAGGACAAAAACCATCGCCGCTGCGCCAAGCCACCTCCCGCGATGCCGCAGTGGCCCGACAACGTAATCTTCTT
Source organism: Paraburkholderia sp. BL6665CI2N2 (assembly GCF_004366535.1). NCBI lineage: Bacteria > Pseudomonadati > Pseudomonadota > Betaproteobacteria > Burkholderiales > Burkholderiaceae > Paraburkholderia > Paraburkholderia sp. BL6665CI2N2. Next base: position 592,943 of record NZ_SORC01000002.1, on the reverse strand, counting down.
TTCCGGATGATGGGCGATGATCGTCACGCGACAACGCTGCATGCGGCTCTGCCGCGGGGGGGACGATTGATCTGCCATCATCTGGTCCGGTTTAGAGCCACGCATCATTGATGCTAATTTTTTCGATCCTCGTTGCCCCTTGGCCCCATTTGTCGAGAATCTGCTGGTACTTTCCATTGGCCTGCAATTCATCCAGTGCGGCTTTGACGGCATCGCGCAGTTGTGCGTTCGATTTGCTTACCACGTACCCGAGCAGAGCAATGGTCCGCATCTCCCCAACTGCTTCAAGTGTGTTAGGAAACTGCCTCACGGCGTAACCGACGGCCGCGGTGTCACCCGACCACACATCCGCCCGGCCCGACCTAAGCGCAAGCACGGCGCCAGAATCATCAGTAAAAGTCTGAATTTCCAGTTGACTGCCAGCCGCTTGACACTTCGCTTGCTGGGCGGCGAGTTCCCGCTCTTGGAAAGTACCCCGAACCGTGGCGATTTTCTTCCCACACAGGCTTGCAAGATTCTTGATGCCGGCACCGTTTCCCTTGAGCGAAGCCATCCCTATCCCTGCCTTCACGTAGTCGATGAAATCAACCTGTGTTTGTCGTGACTTCAGATCGCCAATCGAGCCGACTGCAACGTCTGCGCGTCCTGCTGCGATCGACGGAATCAAACTGTCAAAAGTACCGTTGGTGATACTTAACTTGACTCCTAACACGTCGGCTACAGCATAGGTCAGGTCGATCTCCATGCCCTCAAGCGTACTTCCATCCTTACCGAAGTATTGCATGGGCGGACTTCCGGGAGATGCAATGACCCGTAGTGTTCCGGAATCGCGAATCGATTGCGGAAGCAATTTCGTCAACTTGGTGTCGGCGTGCGCCTGAACCGCGAAGGCAGTGCTCAAAACGAACGTGACCGCAATTGCGACTGCGTTGCAGAACGACTTCATAAAATCCTCTCCTTTCGGGTCGGGCGAATCAACGTTTCCCGATTAGCCCAGATGAGCGTTAACGACGATTTCGATGCGCATGCCTTCAAGCATCAATTGCTTGACGACTACTGTGGCACGCGCGGGAAATGGCTCTTTAAATGTGCCCGTCCAAATCGCATGCATGGGTGCCCAATCAGCGGGGTCCGCCAGATATACCTGCACCAGCATGACGTCGGCAAGCGAACCACCGGCCGCCTGCATGGCGTGCGCAAGCTTCTGGAAAACGTGGCGCACCTGCTCTTCGATACCACCGTTCACCAACTTGCCCGTCTCTACGTCCGTAGGGATTTGCACGGTGAATATCTGGTCACCCTTGCGCACGACGCCTGAGATCGGATGTCCGGGTCTTTCATATCCGGTGTCCACACATTCGAACATGACTGCTCCTTTGTTATGCCTTGCTGCATAGAAGGGATTTGCGTCGGAGATTCGGGAAATCACTTATAAAACAACGATAAGATAGCGAATGGATCCACCTTAGCATCAAGAATTTTTTGGCGGAACTGGGTTTTTTGTTATAGTGACATTCGTTTTGTTATAGGCCGAAACTGTGAAGCGACGTGCCTGCAGTTGAAGCTCGTTTCCGTGCCGTAATGACTGGGGGAAGTGCCTCCGAAGCTGCTTGAGCGCTCGGTATGTCGCAGCCGGCCGTGAGCAAGATCATTGCGCAGGCGGAGGACTCCGCCTGCGTTTGGCTATCTGACCGACGGCTGGGTCGTCTCATCTCCACGCCACTGGTATTCAAGTGACGTCAAGTAATCATTCCCGCTCATTTGATCTCCTGTCGCCAATCGTCTGAGTCAAAAGCTTGTCCTTGGGCGCTTAGGCGGCTGCCGCGCCGATCTGCTGTCCCCCATGAATCAGCCGCTGCGGCGTCCATTCCAGATGAGCGCAGTGCGCCGCCGGCATGTGCTCCACGACGGTGGTGTAGCCGCCTGCGCGCTCGTTGCGTGCGTGGCTGGCGACTCGGCGACCGCGATGCAGCAGTTCGACAGCGCCCGCCGTGATGCGCGCATCGAGCTTGAGACCGACCAGCGCGTGCGGCACGCTGTAGCGGTGTTTGTTGATCTCGACGTGATAGTCGATGTGAACCGTCACTGTCCTGAAGCGCGCGAGCTCATAGGGCTGTGCCGGCAGCGGCTGCAATGCCGGCGCGTCCAGCTGGGCGAATGCGCTGGCGCGACATCCCGGCAGGTTCTGGAACGGCCTCTCATTCAGGTTCTTTAGCAGCGGGCGGATCGCCTCATTGACCGAGTGGACCGACTCAAACCGGTGATGACGCAGGCGCGCCATGATCCAGCGTTCGACGACCTGGACCGCAAACCTCTACCTTCGGCTTGTCCTGCGGACGATATACGCGTGCAGGAAGGAATGACGTGCCGTAGTGACGCGCAAAGTCCAGCACGGTGTCGCCGGCGCGAGGTTCATAGCGATCGGGATCGGCAATCATCGCGCGCGGGTTATCCGGCACGATCAACTACGGCACGCCGCCATAGAAGGTCAGCGCGCGAGTGATGCCGCCCAGCCAGTCCTCCATCGTTTCGGCTGGCGTCGCGCATGCGAACGTGTAACTCGATGCGCCCATGGCCGCCACGAAGATGTGCGCGCGGCGTCCAGTCGTTAGCGGCAACCTGGGGCCGGCGAAGTCGACAAACAGCTTCTCGCCGGCGCGGTGAATCTGACGCATCGAGCGCTTTAGGCGTTTCGTGAACGCCTTGTAGTGCTCGCAGAACTGCGTATAGCGGTAGGTCTGCCGGTCCGCGAACTCGGCCTGGTACTCCTCCCACAGCAACGTCAGCGTCATACCCTTGCGACGCAGCTCCTGGTGGATGCGTCCGTAGTCGGGCTGGGCGTAGCCTGCTGGGCCCGTGGGCTTGCCGAGAAGCCGCCGCTCGAGGTCGCCTTCATCCATATGGCAGGCGCTTGCCCAGTCCAGCCCGGCGGCACCGGCCAGTCCTATGTACTTCGTGACCACGCCCTCGGATATGCCCAGAGACGCGGCGATCCGATCGGGCGAGAAGCCGCCGTCGAATTTAAGTCGTAAAACGTCGTTGACCATGCGCATGTTCATCCGGTGCACGGGCATGTTCTCTCCGGCAAAAGCCGGCGAGCATAGCCCGCGTAGTTGATGTCATGCGCAACGCCAATCCTGCCTTTCGGTCCGCTTGGTCACGTTCCCGAAATGACCGGTCACGTTGCCGAAATCGCCGGTCACCATCCCGAAACGGCCGGTCACGTTCGTCCGAAATACGCACTTGCCTCTCGACGACGCCCGCATGGGCCAAGAACCCGTGGATGCCACGCTCCGCGATGGCGACACCTTTTGCCGTTGCGGAGCCGCCGCCGCCGAGTTCTGTCGACACGAACACCTTGCGCGCTTCTGCCGCCGCGCTGTCGTAAAGACCGGTGCTGTCGAGTTCCAGCATACGCATAGAATACGGCGCGCCGAACGCGCGCATGGCCGCCTCACAACGCGCTTGCTGTGTCGCGTCTTCTAAAACGTGGATGGCGGCGAACGGAAGGAAGTCCAACGTGCGGCCGCCCGCATGAATGTCAAGCACGTAGTCCGCAAGCGGCAATAAATGACGCTGAAAATAATCGGCGATCTTCTCCGTCACCGTGCCGTCGGGTTTGCCGGGGAAGCTGCGGTTGAGATTACCCGCATCGATCGGCGACGTGCGGGTGCCCGCGCAAAACGCGGGATAGTTCATGAACGGCACGATGATGACGCGGCCGTTTACATCGGCTACCTTCTACGTCGACGCGAGCTTCGATAGCGCAATCGGCCCTTCGTACTCGTCGCCGTGGTTCGCGCCCGTGAGCAGCACAGTCGGCCCAGCTCCGCCCGCAATGACGGTGACGGGAATCATCACCGCGCCCCATGCCGAATCGTTGCGCGAATATGGCAACTTCAGGAAGCCGTGCTGAACACCCTACGCGTCGAAGTCGACGGTAGGACTGATCGGTGACGCGCGCATCGTGCTACTCCTTCACGAACAGTTTTCGGGGCGTATTGCAGAAGGTCTCTACGCCCGTATCGGTAATCGGGATGCTTTCCGTGATCTCAAGGTCACAGAACCGGCCAATTGCGCATGAAACGCACCAGCCACGATCGCTGTACTTACATCCGGCGGTACACAATCCAGAACGCCCCCGAGCCTTTATGCATTCACTGCAGGAACCACGGCGTCGTTCAAGTTGCCAGCGACCCGTTGAAAATTGGGTCGTCGACATCTATCGGGAACTCGAATCCCGCTTTGACCCTGTCCATGACGACCATTGTCTTGAAGCCTTTGATATCCGGGTTTTCGTAGAAGAAGCGCCGCGTGAACTGCTCATAGTCTTCCATGCTTTTTGCGGTCAGGATCAGCATGAAATCTGCGTCGCCCGTCACGTAAAAGCCCATCATTATTTCGCGCGTCGATCTAAGCGAATTCTTGAATCGATCGACGATGTCAGCCCGTTCCCGCTCAAGGGACACCAGCACAATCATTGTGATGGCACGGCCCAGCGCCTTCGGCGACAAGACCGCAACCTCGGCTTCGACAATGCCTTCGGATCGAAGGCGCTTAAGTCGGCGCTGACATGCCGAGGGCGAGAGGTTGACGATACTGCCGAGCTCCTCGGAGGTTAGCCGCGTATTGCGCTGGATCATATCCAAGATCGCAGCGTCGTGCCTATCAAGCTGGTGCATGCGTTTTTTCCGCGTGAGTGGGGGAATTAGTGCTTGAATTCAGACTAACAAGCTAGAACAACGCGGTCAACTGTCGACGAAGGCCGCGTAAATTGACGCTGTCAGTTAATACAAGTTCAAGTATCTGGAGCAGCAATGAAAGGTATTTCGGTAACTGCGCTTCAAAAGCTGAAGCGCCCCATTCTCTTTGGAAGACAAGCGTTTATCGCCGGCGAATGGGTCGACGCAACGGCTTGTCTGCACGTTTTCGACCCGGCGACCGGCGAACTCTTGGGGGAAGTGGCAGCGTGCCCACCGGAAGCTGTCGCGACCGCTGTAGCCTCCGCCAAAGCGGCGTTTGTGAAATGGCGAAACATGACACCGGTGTCGCGCGGGTCGATACTCCACGCATGGGCGCAAGGCATCCGATCAAATGCCGAGGATCTGTCGATCATCATGACCGCGGAGCAGGGGAAGCCCGTTGCGGAGGCCCGGTCCGAGATCGAATATGCGGCGAGCTTTCTGGACTGGTTTGCCTCGGAGGGAGAACGTGCGTACGGCGAAACCATTCCGAGCCATCTTGCGGGGAGTCGGTTGACCGTCGAGGTGCAACCTGTTGGCGTCGCCGCCGCCGTAACGCCGTGGAACTTTCCATGTGCGATGATCACCCGCAAAACGAGTGCTGCGCTGGCTGCCGGCTGCACGATGATAGTGAAACCCGCGCCAGAGACCCCATTTTCGGCATTAGCGTTAGCGAGACTCGCGCAGGAGGCGGGCATGCCGCGTGGAGTGTTTCAAGTTCTGACGGGGGAAGCCGCACCACTGACGCAGCGTCTTCTTCAGCACACAGAGGTCAGAGCTTTTTCCTTTACTGGCTCCACTCAAATCGGCCGGCTTTTGCTCGGTCAGGCTGCAGATACGGTCAAGAAAGTGTCTCTGGAATTAGGAGGTCACGCTCCCTTCATCGTATTCGACGATTCGCAGATTTCTGCTGCGGTCAGCGGATGCATGAAGGCAAAGTTTGCGACCTCGGGTCAGGACTGTCTCGCTGCGAATCGAATCTACGTCCAACGCGGCAGCTACGATGCTTTTGTCAGCGCCTTTGCAAACGCCACCGACCGGCTCACTGTCGGGCATGGGCTGCAACCGGGAGTTGATATAGGGCCAATGACGCGTGACACCGTTGCACGTAAATGTCGTGAGCAGATTGCCGACGCGGCTTCCGCTGGCGCCCGGATTGTGACTACACGGACCAACGAGGAACTGCTCGGAAATTTTGTCACCCCCACTGTTCTCGCCGATGTCAGCGACGAAATGCTGATAGCTCGCGAAGAGACCTTTGGTCCGGTTGCCGCCATCCTCCCGTTCGACACCGAAGAAGAAGTCATATCCCGCGCCAACAGCACAGAGATGGGCTTGGCAGCGTATGTCTATACATCAGATCTCGGTCGAGCCATGCGTCTATCGGATCGCCTCGAATACGGCATGGTCGCAATCAACACCGCTAGTTTCACGGGCCCCCCCATACCGTTTGGCGGATGGAAGCAATCCGGTCTTGGTCGTGAGGGATCCCGTCACGGGCTGATGGAATATATGGAAACGAAATACGTCTGTATCGGCAATTATGCGGCTTAACAGGAATCAGGAATATGTCCACGAATTCGACTCACACAGCGACGCTCGATAAAGCGTCAGTGCTCCACCCTTTCACTCAGCTGAAAGACTACGCGACGGGAAAAGCAGGCGATCCCACGATCGTCGACACTGCAAAAGGCATCCGGATCAAAGATTCGACCGGACGTGAATACATCGATGGTTTCGCCGGTCTCTACTGCGTCAACGTTGGTTACGGCCGCACAGAAGTCGCCGAGGCGATCACGAAACAGGCCTATCGTCTCGCGTACTACCATTCATACGCCGCGCATACCACCGATGAACTGGCCATCCTTTCTGACCGCCTCGTTAAAATGGCACCTGGAAAGATGAGCAAGGTGTTCTATGGCATGTCGGGTTCCGATGCCAATGAGACCAATGCGAAGTTGGTCTGGTATTACAATAACCTACGGGGTAAACCCGGCAAGAAGAAAATCATTTCACGCCAGCGTGGCTACCATGGCTGCAGCGTTGTGTCCGGGTCAATGACGGGCATGAGCTTCTACCATGATCATATGGATCTTCCGGTCGCCAACATCTTGCACACTGGAGTTCCACATTATTACTGGGGCTCACAGGAAGGTGAGACGGAGCTCGAGTTTTCTCGACGGAGGGCGTCAGAACTCGAAGCAATGATTCTGAGCGAAGGTCCCGATACTGTGGGCGCATTTATCGCCGAGCCTGTACTCGGCACCGGCGGCATCACGCCGCCTCCCGAAGGTTATTGGGCCGCGATTCAGGAAGTGCTTCGCAAATACGATGTTTTATTGATTGCAGACGAAGTCATTACGGGGTTCGGACGGACCGGTGCACTTTTTGGCTCCGACAAATATTCGATTGAGCCGGACTTAATTACCGTGGCCAAGGGACTTACGTCCGCCTATTTCCCGCTTTCCGGATCGATCGTAGGAGAGAAGGTCTACAAAGTTCTGGAAGACGGTGCCGACAGGGTCGGCGCGTTTTCCCATGGCTATACCTACTCCGGCCACCCAATCGGCGCGGCTGCGGCCAACGCCGTGCTGGATATCGTCGAACGGGAAAATCTCCCGGGCAACGCTCACGAAGTCGGTTCCTATTTTCAGGAGCAACTGAGAAACACCTTCGGGCATCTTCCCATAGTGGGAGAGGTTCGGGGCGTTGGCCTGATGGCAGCCATTGAATTAGTTGCCGACCCATCAAGCAAGACCCGCTTTGAGCCACAGCTTAAAGTCGGCGCCCGAATTTCGAAGGCGGCTCGAGATCGAGGTCTGATCGCGCGCGCCATGCCACACGGAGATATCCTCGGATTTGCGCCCCCGCTGATTACAACCCGGAGTGAGATCGACGAGATAGTCCAAATCGCCGAAACGGCTGTTCGGGAAGTGATGGACGAGCTGAGTCGGTAACGCGCCACGATCTTAAGGGCACGGTCCGTTTTGTGGCCGCGTGGCGCAGGATTAGTTGCTGCGTCACGCGGCGAAAATCAGGGCGAGCTGGAAAAATCGACGAGGCTATCCGCCTCCTCCTGCATACTTTGAGCGGTCTGCGCGAGCATCGATATCAAGCCGGCACGATCGAAGTCTGCCTCTCTATTTCTAGCCCATATTGCAAAATACTCGAAGCTCAAGGCGGGCTCGAATCTCCGGAAAACAAGTCGGCTTCGATCGGCGGCGTGCATCGCGAATACATCAACCAGTGTCAGCCCCACCCCCTCTTCGACCATCCTAACTGCTGCGGACATCAAGGGTAACTGCATGACTTCGTTTGGCCGGGAGTTTTCCACCACGAAGGCTCGATCTATTGACGCTTGCACGCTTTCTCCCCGCGACAGGCTGACGTAATTCACTCCATTAAGGTCGTGCGCCCGGACAACTGACCTGCCTGAAAGCGGGTGATTGACGGGAATGGCGCAGTAGAGCGGGCTGCGGATAAGCCTCATGCTGTCCAAACCGTGACTTTGCTGAATCGCGACAGTGATACCAAATTCAAGCCGTTGTGCCGATAGCACGTTCAACAGATTCGGCGTGTCGTATGTATGGACGAGTAGCGCTCGCCCTGTCTTTTTCTGCCATGCAGGCAACACCTTGGGAAGCAACGTCACGGCAATCAACGGTACTGAGCCCAGTGCAATGGGCTGAACTTCCTTGTTAATAACCCGCGCAACAATCTGGTCGATGTTATCGATGGTCGAGAACAACGCGTTGGTCTCGTGGAAAAGCCGGAATGCCAGCTGCGTGGGGATCAGGCGTCCCTGACGTCTCTCGAAAAACGTGATGCCGGATAGCTCCTCGGCTTGCGCAATGATCTTGCTGACCGCCGGTTGGGAAAGTCCAAGAATCCGCGCGCCCTCAGACGCGCTACCCCCGGAAATGACCGCGCGAAAGGCCTCTACATGCTTCAGTTGCAATCTGTTGCGCTTCATATTTGCCACCTATAACAAACCAAATAGCAGCATAACAAAAAACGCAGTTTCGCCAAAAAACACTTGATGTTAATGTGCGGTCATGTAAGAGAACTGCTGAAATTTACGTGCTGAAATGAGCGAATTCCTTAAATTAAACGATCTATTCGTTCTGGAATATGAACACCTAGGGACGCAAAAAATCAACCTGGGGTGAATCCGGACTCGCCGATGATGTCAGCGTCGTCCGGAACACAGCTGACTCGCCCGCGGTGGTCCCCACCGAGTTTGCCTCCACCGCGTACCTGGGCTGACCAACGGCCCGCTTTTGATAGCCAACTGGAGCTTCGTAAAAATGAAACGGATCTTAATAAAGGTAGCATCGCCACTGATGTTTGCTGTCTTCACCGTCCTTGCTCTTCCCGCTCACGCTGACACCAGTCTGACGAAGCTTTTGCCGCCGTCGGTCAGGGAATCAGGGGTGCTACGGGTCGCTGCAAACGACTCCAGTGCACCGATGATTTACGTTGCGAAAGACGCTCGCACGCTGGAAGGTATGGAGGTCGACCTGACACGCGCGGTAGCTGATGCGCTTGGAGTGAAGCTTGAGATGACTCGGGGCACATTCGATAGCCTGATTCCAGCGATTTCGTCGGGACGCGCAGACCTCGCGGTTGGCGCGATCGGAGACCTGAAAGCCCGGCAAACGCAGGTTGATTTTGTCGACTACGTGAAAGCGGGAATCGGTATGGCGGTGTTAAAAGGAAACGGTGTTGGCATCACGAATCTTGCCAGCTTATGCGGCAAGAAAGTCGCCGTCATCCGCGGGACCTACCAGGAGCGGGAATTAACGGCTCAGCAGGCCAAATGCCAAGCTTCCGGTAGCAGTCTCGACGTTCAGACTTTCTCAGATCCTTCCGGCACCGTGATGGCACTCCGATCCGGACGAGCTGATGTGTGGTCTGGCGACAGTTCGGTTGTTGGATATGCGGTGGCGCAATCTCCGAATCAGCTGAGCCAGGTGGGCGAGATGCGGTCGATCGCGCTTTTGGGATACGCAATCAACAAACAGGATGCCCAGTTGCGAGATGCGGTCAAAGCCGCGCTCGACCAGCTTTATAGCAACGGCAAATACATGCAGATCCTCAAAAAATGGGGCCAGGAGGCCACGGCAGTCGATAAGATCTCGATCAACGACGCATGGCTTTGAAGTGAAGCGAATCATGGCAAACCCTATTTCTACTTTAGCTAGCATGCGCAACTCACAGCAGTTGAACAAACCTCATCGCACAGACGAAATCGAAAATTTCGTTGTCGTACCGCTGCGCCGCCCGGGCAGATGGCTAAGCGCGGCCCTGATGCTGTTCGTCTTGCTGACGATTGCCGACCTTCTGATTACCAACCCACGGTGGCAATGGCCGACGGTGATGGAGTATCTGGTCAGCACGCCAATACTGGTCGGCGTCGGAAATACGCTGCTGCTCACCGTGCTCGCGGAACTGGTCGGAATCAGTCTGGGCATTGTGCTCGCTATTCTTCGCCTGTCCGAAAATCCACTGCTCTCCTGGTCGAGCGCTGGCTTTACGTGGATTTTTCGCGGCATTCCGCCAATGGTGATGATTCTTTTCATCTACTTCCTCTCAGCGCTCGTGCCGATGATCTCCATCGGGATTCCCTTCGGCCCGTCGTTGAAAATCATTGCAACCAACAAGGTCGTAACTCAACTGGTTGCAGCCGTCATAGGACTCGGGCTTGCGCAAGCCGCCTATGTCGCGGAGATCGTCCGATCGGGCATTCTCTCGGTGTCCGCCGGCCAGAGCCGCGCAGCGCTGGCACTCGGCATGACCCCGATGCGCGCCATGCGTCACATTGTTTTCCCACAGGCGATGCGGGTCGTGGTTCCGCCGTTAAGCAACGAAGTTATTTCGATGGTGAAGGCCACGTCGCTGGTTAGCATCATCGGGTTCACCGAACTGCTCACGACGGTCCAGATCATCTACGGGAGAACATTTGAACAGATTCCTTTGCTGATGGTCGCCGTCATCTGGTACGGCGTGATCACAACCATTCTGACTCTGGTTCAAAGCAACATCGAAAGGCGCTTGAACAAGTCAGTGAAGATCGCAAAGAAAGGTTAATCATGACAATGCTCAACGCTCAGCAACGTAGCAAGGTGATGGTCGAGGCTCGTGACATTTGCAAGAGCTATGGCCCATTCGAAGTCTTAAAAGGTATCGACCTGACGGTTCACCAGGGCGAAGTCGTGTGCATCATAGGTCCTTCCGGGTCGGGGAAATCGACGTTGCTACGCTGCATGAACCATCTCGAGAACATCAATTCCGGACGCCTTTTCGTCGATGGCGAGCTGGTTGGCTATCGGCAGGAAGGCCACACGCTTTACGAATTGAAGCCAGCAGAGGTATGCAGGAGACGGCGCGATATCGGCATGGTTTTCCAGCATTTCGATCTCTTCCCACATATGACGGCATTGGAAAATCTGTGCCTGGCTCCGCAAGTCGTCCATCGGCGGAAAAAAGATGAAGTGAATCGCGATGCGTTGATGATGCTTCAGAAGGTGGGGCTTTCCGACAAACACGCACACTATCCCTCACAGCTATCCGGCGGTCAGCAGCAACGCGTCGCCATCGCGCGGGCCTTGACCATGCATCCGAAGATCATGCTCTTTGACGAACCCACGTCTGCGCTCGATCCCGAACTGGTTGGTGAAGTTCTGAAGGTGATGAAAGACCTGGCTAAGTCGGGTATGACGATGGTCGTCGTGACTCACGAGATGGGCTTCGCTCGAGAAGTGGCCGACAGGGTCGTGATCATGGATGCCGGTCGTATCATCGAAGACGGGACGCCGGAGGAGATCTTCTCGAATCCGAAAACGGATCGGGCTCGCGCATTCCTAGACCGGCTGATCAGCTGACCCGCAAATTTCTGAAGAAATCCCATTCCAATGATTGACACTGTTGTCGTAATCGGAGGCGGTGTTGCCGGGTTATCGGCAGCGCGTAGCCTGCAATTGGCGGGACGCCAGGTCGCCGTTATCGATCCTATGCCTTCGACAGGCGGCGCTTCCTATGGGAACGGCGGATTCATCACGCCAGACAGTTTCATGCCCGGCGCGCAGCCTGGAATGCTTCGCAAAGTACCGGGGTGGCTACTTGATCCGCTCGGCCCGCTTGCGATCAGCCCGCAATACGCACCCCATGCCATACCGTGGTTTTTGCGCTGGTTGCGTGAAGGCAGAGGCAGCCGCATGACGGAATTGGCGCATATGATGCGCAAGTTGAACGCCCCGGCTCTGACCGAATGGCGACGTTTGGTGGGTGACCAACTGTATGGCCGATACATTCGGGAGAACGGGCAGGTTTATCTCAGCGATACGCCTTCGACCGGTTCCGCAGCTGAGATCGAACAGCGCATGACAATCGAGTATGGACTCGACGTCGAGCCCTTGTTTCCGGAAAAAATCCAGACTTTATATCCGGGCATTTCATCATCCGTCAAATTCGGCGTTCTCAAGCGAGGGAATGGGCATACGAACAGTCCAGGCGCTCTCAACGACGCGCTGGCGGAAAAGATTCTTGAAGCCGGGGGAGTATTTCATCGGGAATCGGTGCTGAAACTGATACCAGAATCCGACCAGTGGCTGGTATTGACATCAAGCGGGAATCATCGCGCCCGTGACATCGTCGTGGCGGCTGGCGTGTGGTCGATGCAGTTGCTACGTCCATTGGGAATCAGCATCCCTTTGGAGAGTCAACGCGGCTACCATGTGATGATTCAGGCTAGCAACGTGGAGATCGGCATTCCTTTCATCCATCGCGGCCGGGGCGTAGGTCTCACACCAATGATCGATGGCCTTAGGGTGGCGGGCAGTGTGGAGTTCTCTGGCGTGGACGGAATGCCGAATGAGCAGCGCGCCTTGCAGCTCGTCCGTCACGCTCAGCAGCTATTTCCTGCACTGACCGAAGCACCTCACAAGATATGGACTGGGCAACGTCCGTCTACTCCGGACAGTCTGCCGGTCATCGGTGCCGCCGGAGAACGGCCGGGACTTTGGCTATGCTTCGGACATGGCACTTACGGAATGACCGCTGCTCCGCCAAGCGGGCGTTTGCTGGCCGAGCTGGTCACCGGCGTCCAGCCTTTTACCGATCCAGTTCCTTACTCGCCCCGCCGCTTTACCTAGAAGGCTTTTAAGAAGCGCCCCGTCATGAGGACCGAAGCCATGTTGAGGAGGCTTGGACGCGCGAGTTTCCGCTGAATTACCGGTTCGCCGCGCATTCTGCGCGGGGCACGCGCCCGTTGTGGCTCGCAGTCTTAGTTCCGTGGCGGCTCGCCGCTCCGCTCCTTGCGGCGGCACCCCCCGGCATTCAGGTCGTGCGGGTGAGGTCGCTCGCAACCATCGCCAGTTTAAAATGTGCTGATCGACGCGTCGGATGCTACGACAGACCGTCTGCCGGCTCCGACCGACCTCAGTTATAGCCCAAGCGACTGGCGCGGATTGGGCGACGCACGCGAGCAACTCAATGTGTCGACGGTTCTAACAACTCAAGCCCGGCGAGCACACTACGCCAATCGCCGGGCGCGAGCGCATTGGCCTCTTCCGTAAAACTCGCTTCGATTGGGCGCTTAAGACGCTAGTCCTCGCCCGGTTTCACTAACCGAGCCATCTTAGTTCGCGCCCGGTGATTTAGGGAGCGCTCAATTTCCCCCCACGGGAGTGCGAAAAAGTCGATTGGGCCGATTATCGTAGTCGTAAAATCCGTTCAGCATTGCTAGAGGCGACTTTGTGTCGAGTGGGCTCGTTCATGGGAGCGGTCGTGAGGAATTGCACGGCCGGCCCACTTTCTTCGAAGGGATAGTAAATTTCGAACAGAATCGCGTCGGGGGATGTTGCTGTCCGCGCCGACACAGACGAGAGTGCCGAAAAACGCCTTTAGCGAGATCGAGGATTATCGGATACCGCCGAGATAAGCATGCGCTTGAATTTCGATGCGCATGCCCGGTACCATCAGGGCTTTAACGATCACGGTCGCGCGATTGGGAAAGGGCGCTTCGAACATCTCCCCATAGACCTGGTTCATCTCGGCGAAGTCGTCTGGATCCGTCAGATAAATCGTGAGCTGTGCGACGTCGGCGAGGCTTCCGCCAGCGGCGCGCAATGCGCTCTCCAGATTGCCGAACGTCTGGCGTACTTGCGTGAGGGTATCGGCATCGACGAGAATCTTGCTGGTAGCAGGATCACGGGGTATTTGCGACGTGTATACGGTTTGGCCTGCAAGCACCGCGTTGCTGATTGGCAGATCGGATTGTACGGGCGAGTTGATACGCTGGATCGTCATTGAAACTCCTGTTCGCAAGGGAAAAAAACGGCGATCGATTTGCACCGCCGGATGACATTGCCAATGCACGTTTTCGCGTCTAGCGCAGCACACCTTAGTGTTCACCGCCGACGTCTTCGAAAATTGGCGTCTCCGTCAACTTTCGAATATGACACCGATCTGGGCGGCCCGAGCGGCAGACAGCGCGAGTGTCGCGATTGCTGTGTCCTGCACACCGGTTCCCGTGAGGTCGGCAATGGTTATTTGCAAATCGTTTTCGCGCCCCGGTTTCGTGCCGGCAATGATCTCGCCAATCTCTGCAAACTCAGCGAACATTGAGACCTGGCCCGCTTCGATCGCATGGTGCAGTTCGCCGAGACGACGCGTCTGCGCCAAGCTGTCCGCAACGTAGACGTCAGCCCGCGCAATTGCCCCCGGTTCTAGTTCGTTCTTGTGTTCCGCGTCCGATCCCATTGCCGTGATGTGTTGCCCGGATTCGAGCCACTCTGCAAAGAAGATTGGTCGGCTTGCAGGAGTGGTCGTAATGATCACATCGGCACCTTGTACTGCCGCTTGAGCGTGTCGACATGCTTTTACGGCAATCCCCAATTCACTCGACAGTTCGCCAGCAACAACCTGTGCCCGGCTGAAATCACGCGCCCAGATTCTCGCTTCCGTGATCGGCCTCACGAGCATCAAAGCCTTCAGTTGCAGCTTCGACTGCATGCCTGATCCTAAAACCGCCGCTACCGACGCGCCCTCGCGAGCGAGATGCTTCGCAGCGACCGCGCCTGCTGCGGCTGTACGGATATCGGTGAGGTAACCATTGTCGAGAAGCAATGCCTCGACCAGGCCCGTTCTGCTTGAAAGGAGCACCATCATTCCGTTAGTGCTGCGTAGTCCGATTGCCGGATTGTCAAAAAAGCCGGGACTAATTTTGATGGCGAAACCGTCGAGGTCGGGCACATAGGCGGTCTTGACGTCGACTTCTCCACGGTGTTCGACAATATCCAACCGAAGGATGGGCGGCATAACGACCGCCCTGGTCGCAAGTGCAAGAAAGGCATCTTCAATACATTGGACTACTCGGAGATCCAGGACGATGACCTGCCTTAGATCGTGCTCGGTCAATACCTTCATGGCGGTCATGAGTTTGCTTCTCCCTGCACACTGTTCCAACCATTCAGTACGTTCTTATGTAGGCCCATGTCGATGTTCCGTCCTGAGAGGACGATTGCAAGCGGGCCCTTCGAGGTCACTTTACGTGCGAGGACCGCAGCGATCCCAACAGCGCCGGCGCCTTCCACAATCTCCCGCTCGTGCTCGTAAGCGTGACGAATGCCCGCAGCAATCTCCTGCTCGGTCACCAGCACTACGTCGTCGAGGAGGGCGTGACACATTGGGAAAGTAATTGTGTTCTCAAGTCCAATGCCGCCTCCGAGCGAATCGGCGAGGCTGCTGAATTCTTCGACCTTTACAGGACGCGCACAATCCAGACTGACTTTCATTGCCGCGCCCCGATCCATGGTGACACCTATCATCCGCGTTGCAGGCCGTAGCCCCTTCACCGCTGCGGCCACTCCTGCAGCCAGCCCTCCGCCCGACAATGGGACAAGAACGGCGGCGACATCGGGCATCGCCTCCACAATCTCAATGCCGATCGTCCCCTGACCGGCGACAATATCCGGGTGGTCGAAAGGCGGAACCATTACGAGCCCGTTTTCGCCCACTAATCGGTCAACCTCTTCCTGCGCATCGTCCTGCGAGTTACCGACGATGCGGACATCCGCGCCAAGACGGCGAATTTCGAGGATCTTATTTTGGGGGACCAGGCGGGACATGCAGATAACTGCGCGGGCACCGGCCCTTCGAGCTGCAAAAGCAAGCGCACGGCCGTGATTCCCTGTCGACGCGGCGACAACCCCGCGACTTCGTTCGTCCGCCGACAGCGCCATGATTGCGTTGGTGGCGCCACGAAACTTAAAGCTGCCCGTCTTCTGATGGTGCTCGAGCTTTAATCCGACTGAAACGCCGGTCACCTCTGAGAGTTGAAACGAGGAAGCCAAAACCGTCGTCTCAATGTGTCCTTTAAGGCGGTAACGAGCCTTTTCTATGTCTTTGAGATCAATCATGAATACCCTGCATTCTCGTGCTGCGTCCGAGGGATATTCCCAGCGTGCATCGGACCGATCGGTTAATCGGCGTCTAGTGCTGGGAGTAGCGTTTCCTCCCGTTCTCGGTCGGTCGCTACGGCGCGAAACACGCAGGCCTCGCTTCAGAAGACGATTGTATCTATGCGTCGATACTGATTTACGCAACGTTTCCCCATCAATCGCAGTTTTTCCGCGTATCAATGAACATTTTCGATGTATTTATAGACGGAAACCGGGCGTTGCAGGCTGCGGAAGGGCTTACTCGCCGGCGCCGATTACGGAGCTGGATTGGCGCGTGGCGATAAGTGCAGGATGCTATTGTCCGAGAGTCTGAAAAACAGGTGAGGCTGCGGGTCGGGATCCGCGGACCGCAGCAGGTGTCCAGATAGACCAAAGTCGTCACGCGAAATGCCAGCTAGGCGGCTGCCGCCTTCTCCCTCGCCCGCCCCATGCCAATAGTAACGACACCTTCTTTGTTGGTCGGGCGCGGGCGTCTTCCGCATTTTGCGGCTCGATTGAGCGCGTTTTCACGGGCTGCTCGGATGGCCGCATCGAAGTCGGGCTCGGTCGCGAGATGTCGGTTATCCACGCTGACATACCAAAGACCAGCGGATAAGCACCACCTGACGCGCCCCTCTTCGTAGGCGCTGCTGAACCAGCGCCAAACTTCCGCATCGGAACAATTCGCCTCATTGGCGGCGTCAGCACGTGTTAGATCGCGAAGACTGTTCATCGCTAGCGGTCCGTAAGTGGTGCAGTCTGAGTTCCACATGCAGCGTGGTCAATTTGCGATCTCGTACCTCTATTGCACTTGCTGCTCACGCCTTTGGGTGTGCGGTCGGCCAGGCGGCCATCGCAACATCCACGACATGCAGCAATTCGCGACGTGTGCCGCCGTGCTGAGCCTGCAAGGCCAAGCCCTGAATCAGAACGGATAAGAATCGAGCGAGCGTCGTGGGCGAGACTTCACGTGCAAGCTCTCCATCCTCGACCGCACGTACAAGCAAATGCTTGAGCACCATTTCGATCGCCTCGCGCTTGCGGGCGACATATCGGCGTGTGTCGTCGGAAACGGTGTCCTCAGGCAACGGCCCATGCGTCACGAAGCAAACGCCCCCTGCTTTCGGATCAGTGAAGCGTCGAACGCTGTCGCGCAGCAAGTTCTCGACTGCCTCTCGAGCACTGCAGCCCGCCAAAAGCGATGCGAGCCGTCGATCGCCCGCGTCCGTATAACGGGTCAAAGCCTTCATGAACAGCGCTTCCTTGTTGCCAAAAGTCGCGTAAAGGCTGACTCGATTGATGCCCATCGCGTCGGTCAGGTCGGTCAAGGAAGCCGATTCGTAGCCTTTTGAAGCGAACACTCCCATAGCGGCGTCCAGCGCGTTGTCCTCGCAAAACGATTTCGGGCGGCCGGGTGGGTTTCCAGTGGGGCGCTGCGCCATCGCGATAGTTAATTGTTTACCGATCGATAAGATAACCTCTTGACATCGGAACGACAAGCCTGGACGATTCCTTATCGATCGGTAAGAAATAGTCAACCCAAAAGGAAGCACCATGGCTGGAAAATTGGATGGCAAGGTTGCGATCGTCACCGGTGCCTCGAAGGGCATTGGCGCGGCGATCGCCAAGCACCTCGCCGCGGAGGGCGCCGCGATCGTCGTAAACTACGCCGCGAGCCAGACGGATGCTGCAGCCGTGGTCTCGGCCATCAAGCAGGGAGGCGGCCGAGCCGTGGCGATCAAAGGCGACGTTTCCAAGGCAGAGGACGCGGGTGCGATTGTCGAAGAGGCGATGCGGACGTATGGCGCACTCGACATCTTGGTCAACAACGCCGGAAAGTATGAATTCGCCGGCTTGCAAGACATCACGGAAGAGCATTTCCACAAACTGATGGACATCAACGTCCTAGGACTTCTCCTCGGCGCATTCAATCAATTTGCATGGCTGGCGTAGCGAGCGTGACGAAGGCCGCCGCCGAACAGATGCGCGATGGCGGTAGCATCATCAACGTCGGCGCTAGCATCACTACGATGAAACCGCCGACCTCCGCGGTGTATACGGCGAGCAAGAGCGCCGTCGAGACGATCACGGGGGTACTGTCCAAAGAACTTGGAGGCCGAGGAATTCGGGTCAATTGCGTCAACCCGGGCCCCACGGAGACCGAGGGATCATCCAACATTCGGCGCGGCGGATCCGGGGGTGGATGAATTGCCCAGACGCCGCTCGGGCGAATCGGCCAGCCAGAGGACATCGCAAAGATCGCAGTGTTTCTGGCTTCCGATGAGTCTGCCTGGATGACCGGTGACGTCTTGATCGCCAGCGGCGGCCTTCAATAGCCTGGGGTATCGCGCCCAAACGTCCAAAATCTGGAGCGTGTTAGGCGCGAACGGCAACTATTGGCCGCGTAGAGGCAATGCCATCCGCGATCTGCTCGCCCGAAACCCGCCATTCAGCGGGCCCGGACGAGACCCTAGTTGTTTGAATTGGATGGCGACCTCGACCGGCGGCTTATGGCCGGGTGCACGCATCCGATCTGCAGAGACGGAAAGGGACCCTCGCGCGGGGCACAAAATCAGACTCCGATCAACCAATTGGAGTCTGACATGGAAACCAAGCAAACGCGGGTTCCCTGGAACAAAGGCAAGCTAATCGGGCAAAAGCCGCCGCTCAAACTGAAGGACATCTGGGCGATACGGATTCATCTCCAGAATGCGCATTCGGTTCGCGACCTGGCACTGTTCAATATCGCCATCGACAGCAAACTTCGAGGCTGCGATCTGGTCAATCTTCGTGTTCGCGACGTCATGCACGGTAGTCAAGTATTGCCGCGAGCGATGATCGTGCAGCGGAAAACGCAGCGGCCGGTGCAATTCGAGTTGACCGAACCAACCCGGTCCGCTGTGTCTGCGTGGATTGACAAAGCTCAGCTGAAGTCGGAGCAGTATCTTTTCCCCAGCCGTCTCCTCAACTCGCCACACGTCTCGACTCGTCAATATGCTCGGATCGTGCATCGGTGGGTCGCTGACATTGGACTCGATCCGACGATTTACGGCACCCATACGATGCGCCGAACCAAGGTCACGCTGATATACAAACGTACGAAAATCTCCGGGCTGTTCAACTCCTGCTCGGTCATTCCAAGTTGGAAAGTACCGTGCGGTACCTTGGAATCGAAGTCGACGATGCACTGGAGATCTCTGAGCAGACTGAGATCTAAGGCGTCGTTCTCGGCCGCACGCGGCATCCGTTCGAGAACGCGCGTGCGGCCGCTATCTGGCGAGACGCCGTGCGAGTACTGCCGGCCGGCAGCGGTCGTCCGACCATCACATGAGACTGCCGCTCAAATGGCCGATCAGCGGTGGACTACGGCCACACGGCTGGCCGTCGAGTGTTTTGCGCATCCGACGACGCAGCGCCGACGCTTCAGGCGCGGCTCGTCGGGTTGGGCCAATGGGCTCGTAGGTGAATACTAAGGGTACTGCAGGATATTGATGATCGTACCGTCGGGGTCTCGAACCATCGTCGACCGCAAGCCGTCCGCAGAGAGAGGCTTGAGTTTCCATTCGAAGACTACGCCTTCATTCTCGAGGTGCGATGTGACGGCTTCGAGGCTCGATGTACGAAAAACAATCGCCTTCGCCCCGGTCCGGTCGATGTGCGGCCCCGGCACAATATTCGCGTCGGGATTGCGAACGGTCGTTGCACGCGAAAGAAGTTCGATCCGCATGTCGTCTCTTTCGAGAATCTGGAAATCGGCCTCGAGTGGTTCGATGTAGGTCGAGTATCCTCGACGAAACCCGAAGAGGCGCCCGTACCAGTCTGCGGATCGATTGATGTCAGTCACCGAGACAGCGACGTTGTCGAATTCAATCAATTGCTGCGTCGGCAAGCCGGATGTGCTTAGGTCAGTCATTCATATTCCTCCACAGGTGGCGCCGCGAGCGCGCCTCTTAGGCGAGTCAACCCTCCGGCCGCTGAATCGCCAGGTCGCGTCACTCGCGACCGCGCACGCTACGAGTCGGTGTGTTCGCGATGGTGCTGGCTTGCGATTTCTTCGTTCGACCACTCGAGGGCCTGGCGACGCGGCCTTCGGGCTCCTTCGAACTTACGTTCGTGCCTGTTTCGTTGCGCACCAACTCACGTATGCCTGCCGCCGCGAAGCGGACGAGGTCGGAATAGTGTGCCGTCGACTTCCTCGCGCGGTCCCGTGCGCCCAGTCGCATCGCCCGGCCATTGAGTGCATGGGCTTGCTGCCGGGCTCCCACGGAAAACAGATACGCCCACACCGCCTGCTCGCGTGCAATGCCAGGCACGACGGTATGCAGGGCGTCGATGAATCGCTCCGCGATCGGATCATAGTAGGTCTCGCGAATGCGCCGTGAACGCTCGTCGCTGCCGAGACTGACGGACGCCACGAGTTGCACGTAAAGCGCCAGATTCACCGCATCTTCGCCATGAAAAATTTCCGATAGCGGGGTGAAAGCGATCGTCAGCACGTCTTCGACGGTCGCGGTGCGTTCGCTCGCGAAGAGAGCGTCGAGCAGCTTGCCACGGTGCTGATTAATCGCCGACGACCGTCGCTCGAATACAGCTTCGTAGAGCTTGTCCTTGGTCGCGTAGTGATAATGCACGAGCGCCTGCGCGACGCCCGCTTCCTCCGCGATGTTTCGCATGCTCGCGCCGGCGTAGCCGTGCTCGCCAAACACCCGTTCGGCCGCATTCAGGATCGCGGAGAGGCGCGTGCCGGGCGCGTGGTCCGGTTCCTGAGCACCGTTGGCGGTGCGAGCTGACGCCTTCTTTTCGCGTTCTGTCTTCATCTTGACGATTCCCCCACCGTACTATTCGATCGATCAGTCAGTATATCGCGATCCTCACGCGACGCGATATACCGGGCAGCGCATGCCGTTACCCAAGAAATTCCGGCTCGGGCAGTCCCTTTACGCCGGGACGTACCGCGAGCACATTGCCGGCGAGCGGCTGCTGCGCGAGTTCCTTCTCACTCATGCGCCGGCGCGCCGTGGTGATGAAGAGGGTGTCGAGATCCGGACCGCCGAAGCACAGGCTGCTCACGCGCCGCACCGGGAGATTGATGACCATGTCGATTCGTCCCCGCGGGTCGTAACGCGTGACGCACCAGCCGTCCATGTTCGCGCTCCAGAAGCACCCGTCGCCATCGACGGTCGAGCCGTCGCAGATGCCACGTCCGAGCGGAACTTCAGCGAACTTGCGACGGTTGTAGATGGCGCCGTCGACGGAATCATAGTCGAACACGTCGATCTGGCAACTGAACGAATCGGTCATGTACATCAGGCGGTTATCCGGGCTGAAGCTGAGCCCGTTGATGCAGGTGATGCCTTCCATGACGAGTTTCGGATTCAGATCCGGATCCAGTCGGAAAAGGCGTCCGCGCGGGGTGTAGGCGGACGCTTCCACGGTGCCGGACCAGTAGCGGCCGTGCCTGTCGCACTTGCCGTCATTGAAACGGTTATTTGGGCGCTCGGCGTCGGGGCGCGCCACTTCGGTCAGCTCACCGGTTTCGGGCGAGAAGAAGTAGAAGCCCGAGCGCATGCCTACGAGCAGACCGCCTTTGGCGCGCAGGCCGATGCTGCCAATCTCTTCCTGCATCGGCCAGCTCTTCTTGGCGCCGCTTGAAATGTCGAGGCGATGGATCGATTGACCGATCCCGTCCACCCACCAGAGAAGTTGCGTTTTCTCATCCCAGATGATCGACTCGCCGAGCACGTCGGGCGTGGAATCGACCACATCGATGACCGAACCTACCATATCGATCGGTCTGGTAATACTGCTGACAGTCATGCTGCCTCCTTAATTTGTGAAGTTGATACAGGTGAGAAGCCGGGTCCCGTTCAGGCAGCCGCTTCTTTCATACGGGCGATGCCTTCCAGCGCGAGTCCGTATCCGAGCACGTCGTGCAGTCGTGCCTTCAGTTCCTGATTCAGGCAGGTGCGCGTATAGCGTCGCACGAGACGGGGCTGCCTGAGCATCAGTTTGGCGAGTTCACGGGCGCGCGGCAAAAGCTCGGCCGAGGGCAGCACTTCGTTCACCAATCCCATTTCAAGTGCCGCGCTTGCGGAAATGCTCTGACCTGTCAGCAGAAAGTAATGGCCGCGCGCGCGGCCCATCAGCAGCGGCATGATCAGATGCATGCCGTCGCCCGGCACCATGCCTCCCTGGAAGTGTGCGGTGTCCTGGATCGCAGCGGTGTCGGATGCGAGCACGATGTCGCCGAGCAGCGGAATCTCTGCATGACGCACGGCCGGGCCGTTGATGGCGCTGATCACCGGTGCTTCGATATTGAGCAGGTTGATGAGCAGATGCTTTGCTTCCCAGTAGATCGGATCGTAGATCGTGGGCGTCATCGAATTGCGGTTCTGATGCATGCCGGGCGCAATGGAGGGGCCGCTGAAGGCATCGCCCGTGCCGGTCATGATCACGACCTCGTTTTCCCGATCGCGTCCTACATCGAGAAATGCCTGCTCGAACTCGCGATGGGCTGTGAGATTCCATACCAGCGGTTCGCCGTGCGTGTGGAAGTGCATCTCCAGTACGCCCTCGGTACGTGTCATGCGGATGGTCTCGAATTTGTCTGAGTACTCGTTGAAGGTGCTCACGGCTCTTTCCTCTGATGAAGGTTAAAAATCACTCCGACGCCTGTCGCGAGGTGCATCTCTTCGCCAGGCGATGCATTCAGCTGCCGATACTAGTACTGACTGATCGATCAGTCAACAAGGGAAAGTCCCCGGCGGATTAGCCGCGTTTTCCGTTGACCGGAACCTGGCTCCTCGGATACTGTGCTGACTGTTCGATCGATCAGTTTTTCGATGCGAGCGATCCGCCGCCTTCGGGCGCGCCCCCAGAAAGAGCAGACGCCGCCGGACCATCTGCGCCGCGACAGGCTCAAGGAGACAGCCTCATGAAACGCTTCCCGTCATTCACGTGCCGTTCCGTTCAACTCCATTGAGAGGATCATCATGTTGCGCAAAATCACTCTCGATGCACACGCTCCCGCTCAGGTAACGGCCCCGGAAGATTCGCAGCGCGCGCTCTATCTCAAGGTTGCGATACGGCTCGTTCCGCTTCTGATCGTGTGCTATGTAATCGCGTATCTTGACCGCATCAACGTCGGATTCGCCAAGTTACAGATGCAGGACGCACTCGGCTTCAGCGATGCGGTGTACGGGCTCGGCGCGGGAATATTCTTCATCGGCTACTTTCTGTTCGAGGTGCCGAGCAACCTGCTTCTGCAACGCATCGGCGCCCGCAAGACCATCACACGCATCATGGTGTTATGGGGTCTCACCGGCTGCGCAATGGCAACCGTATCGAGTCCAACCGCATTTTATGTACTCCGCTTTATGCTCGGCGTGTTCGAGGCGGGCTTTTTTCCCGGCGTTGTCTACTTCCTCAGTCAATGGTTCCCGCGCAACCGGCGCGGGCAGATTCTCGGTCTCTTCATGACCGGCTTCCCGATCGCGGGGATGATCGGCGGCCCGGTATCGGGCTGGGCGATGTCGCGGCTCGCGGGCGTCGCAGGTCTTGCGGGCTGGCAGTGGCTCTATATCGTGGAAGCGGCACCGGCGGTGCTGCTCGGTATCGTGACGTGGTTCACGCTTTCGGACGACATCGAGCGGGCAAAATGGCTGACGGAACCGGAGCGCGACACCTTGCGCCACGCGTTGCGCAACGCTGGCGACGAGGCCGGCGCGGAACATGCCGGGCAGCTTCGGCAGGTCATTACCGACCCGAAGGTGTACGTGATCAGCTTCGCCTACTTCACGTTTATTTGCGGCACCTATGCGTTGAGCTTCTGGGGGCCGACGGTACTGAAGAGCGCCGGTGCGACGAGCCTGGGGCGCATTGGCTGGCTCTCTGCCATTCCGTACGGCATCGCCGCGATGGGCATGGTGCTGATCTGCCGCAACTCGGACAGACTCCTGGAACGCCGCTGGCACGGCGCACTGGCGGCCCTGGCCGGCGCGACGGCACTTTCACTGCTGCCGCTTCTGGCGCATGATCTGACTGCGACCATCGTGCTGCTGACGATCGCATCGACCACGGTGTTCGTCACGATTCCGCTGCTGTGGTCGCTCGCGTCCGACTATTTCGCTGGGTCGCCGGCCGCCGCTCCGGCGATCGCATTCGTGAACAGCCTCGGTCTGCTCGGCGGATTCGCCAGTCCGTTTGCGATGGGCTGGCTCAAGACGCTGAGCGGCACGCTCACCAGCGGGCTTTTTCTGATGACGACATTGCTGGCGCTCGGCGCATGCGCGATGCTGTGCGTGCGGGTGGGTGGCCAGGCGAGCCGATGAGCAACGAACGAACGGCGAGGTCCGGGCAATCGGGCCGTCGCGCAACAAACATGGAACCGACTTTCAAGGATGCGTCGCCTGGCAGCCTGCTTGGGGAAAGCGTGGCGCGTCTGGACGCAGAGCGCTTCGTTTCAGGGCGCGTCGATTACAGTGCCGATCTCGTTCCCGAGGGCGCGCTCCATCTTGCCATCCTGCGCAGCGTTCACGCGTGTGCATCGATCGTCTCGATCGACCTGTCGGACGCGCTCGCCATGCCGGGTGTGGTCGCGGGTCTCACTGGAGAGGACGCAGCGCGCATGAGCGATGCGATGCCGCCTGCCATGGATCTGCCCGCACAAGGCGCGCGCGGTCCCTTGCAGAGCCGTTGCCTTGCACTCGGTCAGGCAACGTATTTCGGCCAACCGGTCGCGGCGCTCGTGGCGACGTCGGTGCACGACGCGCAAGCCGCGCTCGCGAAGATTCGCGTGGAATACGCGGTGCGACCGGCAACTGCGAACGCATGCGACGCGCTGCGCGAGGGTGCGCCGGTGGTTCAACCCGGCTGGGATACAAACCTGTTTGTGCGCGACCGCATTCGTGCGGGGGACGCCGATGCTGCATTTGGGCGCGCAGCGCACATCGCACGAGGGGAACTGACAGTCGGCCCGTCGACCAGTGCACCGATGGAAACGCTGTGCTACGTCGCAGAATGGGACGCGCGCGGCGAGCGCTACACGCTGACGGGCACGTTCCAGAACCCTCATACGAGCCGCTGGCTGATTGCAGCGGCCTTGCGCGTAAAGGAGTCACAGGTCCGCGTGATCGCGCCGCGCATTGGCGGGACCTTCGGACTCAAAATGGCGGGGCATCCCGAAGAAGTGCTGGTCGCGCTGTTCAGCCGGATGACGAAACGCCCGGTCGCCTGGGTCGAGGAACGGCGCGAAACAATGCTCGCCGGCGCGCGTTCGCAGCATCACAGCTTCGAGATCGCGGCGGATGATCAAGGCAGGCTCATCGGCTGGCGTGACCGCATCATGGTGGATGTCGGCATCATCGGCGCGGGTCATAGCTGGGCGATGGCGCTGGTCACGCCGGCCGTCTTTCCGACCGTCTACACGATTGAGCACTGCGACGTCGAGTGCTCCCTGGCGATCACGAATCAACCGCCGTGGCAAGCCATACGCGGTTACGGCAAAGAGATCGGCAACCTCGTGCTGGAACATGCTATCGATCTGCTGGCACGACAAACCAGTATGGATCCGGTCGAATTGCGACGGCGCAATCTGGTCGCGCGAGAAGCCTTGCCGCGTTTGCTGCCGTCCGGGCTGAACGTGGATAGCGGCGACTATCCGGGCGGCCTTAAGCAGTTGCTGACGATGTTCGATTACGAGCAATGGCAGGAGCGCGCAAGCGCGGCGCGTACCAGCGAGCGTCGCATCGGTATTGGCATTGCGTTCGAACTGACGCCGGAAGGCGGCGCGCGGCCCGGTAACTTCCCAAATGGATACGAGACGTCCACCGTTCGCATGATGCCGTCGGGCGACGTGCAGGTGCTGACGGGCGTGACGTCTCCGGGCAGCGGCAGCGATACCGGCATTGCGCAGATGGTTGCCGGTGAGCTCGGCCTGCGCGCGGACCAGGTCAGCGTGATCGAAGGGGACACAGACGTGACGCCGCTCGGCACCGGCAACGCGAGCAGCCGTGCGCTGATGTACGGCGGGACCGCCGCGTATCTCGCCGCGCGGGAGTTGCGCGCGCGGCTCTCTCAGTGCGCCGCCAACATGCTCGGCGGTGCGCCCGACGACATTTCGCTGCACGACGGCCACGCATGGCGTGAGTCGAACGGCGCGCGGATCGCGGTGGCCGAACTCGCGCTCGGGGCGCATCTGCGTCCATTCACCGTAGCAGCCGGCGTGACGCTGCCGCTCGAAGTGACGCGTAGCTTCGCGCCAAAGAACGTGCGCGTGGAGCCGGATGCGCAAGGCCGCATCGCCACGTACCCGACATTCTCATATTCCGTACATGCCGCGGCGCTCGAACTCGACATGGCGACCGGCAATAGCAGGCTGCTCGACTATGCCGTGGTGCACGACTGCGGCGCGATGGTCAATCCGGCGCTCGTCGAAGCGCAACTAAGAGGCGCGGTCGTGATGGGCATCGGTGCCGCGCTGTGGGAACTGATCAAGTTCGATGAACATCAGCGCATGATTACCGATCGCTTCAAGAGTTATTTACTGCCTCGCGCTAATGATCTTCCGCCCATTCGCGTCGGACATCGCGTGACGCTAAATCCGTTTCATCCGCTCGGCATGAAGGGGGCGGGCGAATCGGGGCTCGGCGGTGCGCTCTCAGCGGTGAGCAATGCCGTGGCGAATGCGCTGGGTGACGATGCGCGCCTCACACACGTGCCGGCGACACCGGCGCGCGTGATGGCGTCCCTCAGGGAGGGACGCGCGTGATCGGCCATTACTTCGATTTTCACCAACCGAGGGACCTTGACGAAGCGGCTGCCTTGCTAGCCGCCTTTCGCGAGGATGCGTCGGTGCTCGGCGGCGGCACGATGCTGGTGCCGTCGATGTCGGCGAATCTCGTGTGTCCCGGACATGTCATCAGTCTCGGCGCGCTCCGTCTGGATGAAATCGCGCTGGACGATACGCATCTGCACATCGGCGCGATGACGACCTATGCGCAATTGCTCGCTTCACGCCTCGTGGCGCGCCATGCGCCGTTGCTTGCGGCGATGGCCGCGCAGGTCACGGGTGGTGCATCGATCGTCAATCAGGGCACGCTCGGTGGGGCAGCAAGCTTCGCGAATCCTTCGTCCGACGCACCGGGATGTCTCGCGGCGCTCGAGGCAGAGTTCGAATTGCGCTCGTCGCGGGGCGTGCGTCATGTCGATGCGAAAGACTTTTTTATCGACGCCTTCTGCACCGCGCGCCGCGCAGACGAGTTTCTCGTTGGCCTTCGTGTGCCGCGCGATACGACGCTCGTAGCGTATGAGTATCAGAAGTACAAGGTGAGTGCGAGTTCGTGGCCCATCGTGACTGTCGCGTGTTCCCTGCATCGGGGCGAGCAGATCAGTGTGCGACTCGCCGTCGGCGCGGCCGGCCGACGGCCGGCGTATCGCCGCTTCGCGACCGACGAACGGGTGTTGCTCGCGCCCGATGCATTCATCGAGCAGGCGGCGATGGGTGCGCGGGATCTTGTCGGCGAAGGCTGGAGCGATGAACTTGCGGACGCGGATTATCGTCGCGCCATCGTGCCGGACGTCGTAAAACGGCATTTGCGCATCCTGCTCACGGGAACGAAGACATGAAAGGAACGATCGAGGTGCGGCTGACGCTCAATGGCGAGCCGCGTTCTGAACGAGTGGACTCACGACTGCTGCTCGTCGAGGTTATCCGCAATGCGCTCGATGCGAAAGGCACGCGCATCGGATGCCTGACCGGCGATTGCGGCGCGTGCACTGTGTTGATCGATGGCGAGGTAAGGAAGTCCTGTCTTGTGCTTGCGGCGTCGATCTCCGGAAACGACGTGCGGACGATCGAAGGCCTCAGCGGAATCGAGGCGCTGCAGGAGGCGTTCATTGTGGAGAACGGGTTTCAATGCGGATTCTGCACGAGCGGCATGCTGATCGCGGCGGCGGACCTCCTGAGGCATAACTCGTCGCCGAGCCACGAAGAGATACGTCACGCGATCAGCGGCAATCTGTGCCGGTGCACCGGCTATGAAAGCATTGTCAATGCGATCCATCGCGCGGCGCACGGCGACAAGACGTGCGCCCCGGCCGACGACCCCGGCTAGCAGCGTTCTCGCGGTCTTTGTCACGATGCCGATCGGTCCGCCGCGATAAACGGTGAAGCCGCGAGACCCGTCTGAATCTGGCATCGGCACCCGCGCGCGACATCACCGGTGCGATGCATCCGATCGATGCCAACTTTTCACGCCTTAGTCACTGGAGAACAGCATGTCGAGAGATACCAACGTCACGATCTATGTCACCTACGAAGGCGAGACCGGTGCACACTTCGATCGCGCGTATTACGTCGACCGTCATTTGCCCCTTGTGATGCATCACTGGTCACGCCACGGCCTTGTCGGGGTCGCCGCCTTTGTCCCCGCCGAGCAGCAGGCCGGAACGCTTGCGATTTGCGAATGCAGGTTTCGCGACGAACCATCGGTCGATGCGGCTTTTACGTCGCCTGAAGCGCCCGCCGTGATGGCCGACGTGACACGCTTCACGGATATTGCACCGCGCCGCCTGCGCGCGATGGCGCTATAAAGAGGCACCTGCGAAGAGAGCTCAGACGCAGCGCCCACTTCTTTCCTGGAATGGCTCATCGGGCAGTCGAGGCGATGCAAGACACGAGCATTGGCTAACACGATTCATCTGAAATGCAGGAGAAAAGACATGGAAATCGGCATCATCGGACTCGGCGCGATGGGACGCGCGATGGCCCGCAACCTGGCGCGCGCAGGACATGAGGTGAAAGCGTGGAATCGTTCAGGCGGATCGGAAGGCGTCACGATGGTCGCATCGCCGGTCGAGGCGGCCCAGGGCGATGCCGTGCTCACGATGCTGTCCGATGACGACGCGATCCGCTCGACGCTCGTCGCGTCCGGCGTGCTCGCACAGGCGCGGCGCGGACTCGTGCATGTCGTTACGTCGACGATTTCGGTTGCGTTCGCGCGTGAACTGGTTGCCGTGCACGAGGAGGCGGGTATCGGTTATGTCTCCGCGCCCGTGCTCGGACGCCCCGACGTGGCGGCGAAGGGCGAACTCAATGTGCTCGCGGCCGGCGTCCCTCAAGCCGTGGCAACGGTACGTCCGTTGCTCGAAGTGATTGGCGGACGCATCTGGGATATGGGCTATGAGGCGCCGACTGCAAATGCCGCCAAAATCGCGTGCAACATGATGATCACGATGGCGATCGAGGCGATGGCGGAAGCCGTCGTACTGACCGAAGCGAATGGCTTGCAACGCGAGCGCTTTTTCAACGTAATCCTGAACACGCTGTTCGGCAGTCATTCGTATGAGGTTTATTCGGCGAACATCTCGGGCGAAAACTACGAGCCCGGCTTCAAGGCGTCGCTCGGTCTGAAGGACTTGCGACTGGCATCGGAAGCCGCCCGCGAAGCGGGGCGAACGTTGCCGATGCTCGCTGCGGTCCACGGCCGGATGGCCGATACGGTCGCGGCTGGGTTGGGGGACCGCGACTGGTCGGCGATGGCGAAGTACACAATCCAGGAGGGGACAGGACGAGGTGGATCGTCCATTGGCAATGGAATAACGCCGGCCCACTGCAAATGACCGTTGTCCTTCTGTAAGCGGCCTTTAGAAAGCCGTGGAAACAGATGACCGAGAAGGGTCGAAAGTGTGAGTTCGCTGATGTAGAAAGGTGCCGCTCCTCTGCTTCAAGCCGACAACGTCGGCAGTCCGCCGTATTGCTGACGTAGGCTCCAGTTCGCTTGAATGTCGGCAATGGCCGATGAAGCAACATCCGTCCTCGCGAATTGAATGAGCGCTTACTGGATGCATGCGACGTCCGAACGTCCGAGCGACGGCGCCGGCGAATGACGCTTCATAGGCCGTATTAAGACAGATAATGACGGGCGGAGCCCCCCTCTTCTGCCGTTCGTGACCGACTACGTGAAGGACTTATTCTTCTCGATCAGAGAGGGGGCCTTCCCAGACGGACTTTTTCTAATGGACTACCTCGACCAGCGCTCCCCCGTCGTGCACGCGGAGCACATTTCCTTCGGGCGTCATTATTCGGGGAAGGTCTGTCGCGCGCGGCGTCGCAGTTTTGCCAGGCCCATTCCCCACGCGTTTGTTCGGCAAGGACTTCGTTACCGGGTCTGCGACCCGGCGCGGTGTAGCTTTCGATACGTGATGTGAGAGCACCGCAATCTTGCTTGGTCTCGGCTTGCCCTTCCCGGACGGCTGCAGCCTCGCTTCAGGAGGATTCCAGATTTCAACGTAGTGTTCGCCTGCGACTGCAGTGGAAGCAAGAGCAAGCAGCATTGCGCCCACACTCAAAACTCGAAACATATCCTCTCCGTATGACCTCGTGCTGTTCACGCCTGGCACGATTTCGCGGTGCCGACACATGACCCGTCGCAGTCAGCACATTAGTGACGGTTCCGCATCGCCCCGTCGACACGCCAGACGTGGGCTTGCGTTGGCGTAGGGGTGCCAACAGCGCGGCCATTTTCGCACGCGTAAAACGTCGTCTCTCCCGCCCTGCTGCGGCGGATGGCTTCGTCGATTTCCGGCTCGCCGAACGCTGCTTTCATCCCGGCAACAAACACCGCAATTTCCGGCATGGGATGGCAGACAGGCGTGCGAACGCATATGTCCATCTGGCTCCTCCGAAAAAGTGCCTGTTCGCCGCTACGGATTTCCGTGTAGGATACTGTACATATATACAGGTATTTGCGCAATCCAATGACCGCCCCATCACCCATCCCGGAAGCAATACACCCGTCGCTATGGCGGGCGTCGCAGCTTGCGCGCGGCCGGGGCAGGACGGTCGAGACCGGCTACCCGGCCCTTTCAGCCGAACTGCCCGGCGGCGGATGGCCGATCGGTGCCCTCATTGACCTGCTGGTCCAGCAGGCCGGCGTGGGAGAGATGCGATTGCTTCGACCTGCGCTCAGCACACTTGGCAAACGGCCAGTTGCGATGGTTCAGCCGCCGCACGTTCCGAACGGCCCCGGTCTCGAGTACATCGGTCTTTCCCCAGAACAGCTGCTGCAGATCCGCGCCGCGAAGACGGCCGATGCATTGTGGTCAGCCGAGCAGATTCTGCGTGCCGGAAGCTGCGGCGCACTCCTCGTCTGGACGCAGTACGTCCAGACGTCTCCACTGCGGCGGCTACATCTGGCCGCCGAGTCTTCGGAGACGCTTTTTTTCATGGTTCGCCCATTGGCGGCCGCGCA
Organism: Paraburkholderia sp. BL6665CI2N2; assembly: GCF_004366535.1. Classification (NCBI taxonomy): domain Bacteria; kingdom Pseudomonadati; phylum Pseudomonadota; class Betaproteobacteria; order Burkholderiales; family Burkholderiaceae; genus Paraburkholderia; species Paraburkholderia sp. BL6665CI2N2. The sequence continues at coordinate 561,509 of NZ_SORC01000002.1, read as the reverse complement.
GGATGCGTCCCCCGCCGTTTTACGACTGGCGCTAAGGCCAGAGCGCGACGGCCTGACCGTCGATATTGCAAAGCGACGAGGTCCAGCACGCGCAGACCCTCTGTCGATCCCCCTTCAACCCACCCCTGTTCTGTTTTCGCACCATGCGCGTATTTCTCGCCGTCCACTTGCCCCGGTTGCAACTCGAGGTCTTCCGGCCACGGTGGCTGCCTGAACCTGCGCACGGCTGCGTGGTCCTGGATCGCGACAGGGTGCTCATTGCCGACGGGGTGGCGAGGTCAGCGGGCGTACGGATCGGCATGAAACGCGGCGGAGTGCTGACGCTCGCGCCGGAAGTGGCGATGCACGAGCGCGACCCCGGCCGGGAATATGCGGCACAACGCGAGGTCGCTGTTGCGCTCACGCAATTTTCGCCAGATGTCGCCCTGCTCGACGAGGCTGTCGTGGTTGTCGACATCGGCGCGAGCCTGCGTCTGTTCGGCGGTCTGCTTGCGGTGTGCCGCCACGCCAAAGCGATTCTCGAAGCGATCGGGCTGACCGCACGCATCAGCGCGGCACCGACCGGGCAAGGCGCGTGGTTGCTCGCGAAGTACCGCAACCGGCGCGTCCTCAAGATCGACTCGCTCGAGCGGCAACTATCCGTATAGTCACTGCTGTCAGTGCCGGAGATACGACCGTTCGCGGACTGGTTCACGGGACTTGGCTGCGAAACGATTGCCGACGTGCGACGGCTCCCGCGCGCCGGACTGCAACGCCGTTGCGGCGAGCACCTTCTTGATTCGCTGGACCGGGCTTTCGGCGCGGCACCTGAACTCTTTGACTGGCTGGAACTGCCGCCGACGTTCTCCGCCCGCATTGAAATGCCCGACCGCATCGAACATGCAGAAGCGGCGCTCTTCGGTGCGCATCGGCTCATCGTGCAGCTATGCGGCTGGCTGTGCGCAAAACAGCTGGCGCTGACAGGCGTAACCCTCCTGCTGGAGCACGAGCGCGGCAGACCTGCGGCGCCCGCATCGGACACGCTGTTTCCGGAACCTGGCGGCTCAGCTGAGGATCACGCCCGTCTGGTCGAATTGCTAGTTGCACGGCTCGGTGAAGAAAACGTGCTCCGGCCGGCCCCAACCGCGGATTACCGGCCGGAGATTGCCAATCGGTGGGTGCCTTCGCCGACGCATCGAAAGGCACCGTGCTGCCTGAAGGACTTCCGCGACCGACATGGCTTCTGGAAAAACCGGTGCGTCTGCTCATGCGCAAACACCGGCCGTTTTACGGCTCGCCACTGCGCATGGTGTCGCCTGGCGAACGCATCGAGGCCGGCTGGTTTGATGGCGAACTGGTGACCCGGGACTACTTCGTCGCCCAGGGCGAAGACCAGAGCTGCGTCTGGATATACCGCGAGCGAGTCAGCAGTCGCGACGCGGAAGAAGACCAGCGGTGGTTCCTGCATGGCCTGTTCGGATGACACACCATGGACTCCACCTTTTCCACCCTGCCGGCGTATGCCGAGCTGTTCTGCTTTTCCAACTTCACTTTTCTGCATGGCGCCTCCCATGCGGAAGAACTGGCGAGCGCGCAGAGCAGCTGGGCTATTCAGCGCTGGCCATCACGGACGAGTGCTCACTGGCAGGCGTCGTGCGCACACGTTGCTGCGAAGGAAGCCAGGCTGCCGTTTATCGTCGGGTCCTACTTCCGTCTGGTGAACGCCGACGGTTCCCCGGCGTTCGGGCTGATTCTCCTCGCGAGAAACCGCGAAGGATATGGCACCCTGTCCGAGCTGATTACGCTGGCCCGTACACGCGCCCCGAAGGGCGAATACCGCCTGACGCCACAGGACCTGTCGCGACCCGACAGGGAAAACCGGCACCTGCGCGGCCTGCCCGACTGCCTGGCCATTCTTGTACCGGACTTTCCGGCGAAAGAAGACGTGCTGGCGGCGCAGGTCGAGTGGCTCGATGACACGTTCACCGGCCGCGCCTGGGTGGGACTTGTGCTGCACCAGCGTGCAATGGATGACATCCACCGCGGCTCGGTCGAGTTTGTCGCGCGGAATCAGGACCTCCCGGTTGTCGCGCTTGGCAACGTCGTCATGCATGTGCGCTCGCGCAAGCCGCTGCAGGACACCATGACCGCTATCCGCGTTCGCAGGCCCGTGCATGAGTGCGGCTATGACCTGACGGACATGCGGGAACTGGTCGAGCTGCTCGGCCGTCGAAATGCGCCTCCCTTCAGAGCGCGGTGACTCAAGCGTCCCAACGTTGGCCGGATAACGATACTCGACTTGTCGGATGTGAAACTCTGCGGATGACCATGCTCCTGGCTCTGGTTCAGAGTGAAACTCTGGCGATGACTGTTCCCTGAATAGTTTCGGTCACGCAAAGAATTCTCTAATTCCGGGGACCAAGAAAAAGCCCCGCAAGGCGCGGGGCTGAAACTTACGAAACCTCTGCCTCAGCGGCAAAGCGGGTAATGCGTTCGACTTCCGATTCTTCGGCAACTTGAATGTCCGCACGCTCAAGCTCGGATTTGACGTCGGCATACACAGCCGCGCTTGCGTCGAAACGGCTTTCTGGAGGACGCAAAACAAAAAGCGCTTCGCCGTTCAACTGCTTGTCACGACGCAACTTCTTGATCTTCCCCAGCCATTCCCAGCCGTGATCGTAGAGGCGGGTCGGATCATTGCGATCGAGATCCAGCGGCTTGATCAGACGCACAGCGCGATCTTTCTCATCGACCTTGACGAACGGAACACGCGCCTGGATATCCAGTCCCAGCACTCGTGTCTGATAGGCCTTCTGCAAATCGACTGCCTTCAGAATCCCCCTCACACGTTGCTCGACCATTCTCTCCTGGTAGACCGGCGTGACAAATGACCGACCGACGTAGTGGTCAAAAAACTCCTCAAGTGCTGCGCGAGGATCGGCAACGATTGCGCCGCGAGGCAAATCGGCGTAGATAATCGCTTCGCGAGGACGCGACAACTCGTCAAACGCAAAGTTGACGAAATCACCGCTCGAACCATTCACTGCGCCGATGAAAGCGCGTTCAATCATCTGGCCAATCCGACCAAGCTCGTCACGGAAGGTCTCCCGCGCACGCTTGTAGACTGTGGCGTCGAGTTCGTCGAAGAACGCGGTAATGCGTCCGACCCTATCAAGGAGCTTGTAACCAAAGAATCGCGCCGTCGGGCTCATGACCACGACCCCGACGTTGGCGAACTCTCCTGTTTCAGGGTATGGCATGAACCGCACGAGGGCATATCTGCACGCGTGTTTCATGTTTTGTTCCAGAAATCTGCTGAATCGACACGTTCCAGCACCTGTTTGACCATGTCCGGCGTCAATCGTGCCGGAACTCCGGGTGCCGCCTCCAGCCAGTCGTCGGGCATCTTGTCGCATGCCTCCTCAAACCGGCGCAGCGCCATGCGCATCCTCGTCTCGTAAGCCGGCCGCGCAATGAAATCCTGATATACGCTGTTCCAGTCTGCTGCAAAAACGTGCCCCGCCAAAAACTGCTTGGCGTCAAACGCGTCATCGAAAGCTAGATTGTAGTCGATGACAATCAACTCCCGCTGGACAACCTGCCACAGGAGATTCACGTTCCCGCCAAGGCTCGTTAGCGTGCGATCGTCATTTTTGACCCACCAGTCAAAAACCGCGACGTCCCGACGAAGCCAATCCGGCACACCGTCGACGAGGCCAAAGGGCAAGTCGATTACATTCTCGGCGATCACCGACCCAAATGCGTAGCCAACTCCAAGATCATGAAAGTCTGGAAGTCCGAGCCACGCCAGTTCTTCCGGTATCTCAACGATCCGGAACTCAGCAACGGGAAGACCGAACGCCAACGCCATGCTGGACGCTAGCCACTCGGCTATGAGACTCTGGCGTCCGGCGTCACGACCTTTCACATAATAGAGACGCCCGTCTGCCCCACGGCAACGAAAAGGTAACGTTCTTCCCTGAACCGAGCGCGCCAGAACTTCGATAATTTGAACGACTTCGCCGTTAATCATCGACGCGCCCAGTCCCGGGAGGCCTGATGCCTAGCGCAATCGGTGCCGTCATCGCGCTGCATTCCCGGAAATTCGTCGGCTCATCAATCTCTCATGCCTCTGTGGCTCGTTGTAATCGCGGTTGCATTTGCCCGTGGCCTTCAGCTGCCATGAAGTGGCGACATTCTCCCTGCTATTTTAACGGCAAGCGAATATTCGCTTGCCGCCCGGATCCATGGGACCGGATTGCCATCCGGGTTCGTCTCGGATCTTCCAGGCTCTGCCTGCCGTGTTCAATTTGCGGATTTACGCTGGCGCGGTATTGCGACGTCCAACGCCAACCTCATAGAAGCGCACCCTGCCATCGGACCCCAAGCCGGGGCCCACGCCCAGCGTCGCGCGCAAGGTCAGTTGGCGGGCGCGGTCGAGTAGCTGGGCGCGACTCATTCAGGGCCAGCGCGCGGCGATGAACCTGGACGCGGATGCCGGTAGCGATTCGGGGATGCTGTCAGCGGATAGCGCGAAGGCGACTAGCTCGAGGCGATAGGGCATATATGAGAAAGCAAGCGTGGTCCCCACGATGGTGCCGGCAACCGCTTCGCGCGATAACGTTTCGCCGCGTGCCCAGCGACCGCGATTGTCCCTCCCCGATTCGCGGCTGCCCGCGAGCTGACGTTCCCGCCCTGCTCTTTCCGTGGGTGCTTCCAGCTTCGAATACCACGCGCCCGGGCACGGCAAGAGGAAAATCGCCACATCTGATAACTGGAGTCATCGCGAACCGGCAATGGCACGAACGGCGGGCTGCCGGCAGGAACCCACATTCAGCCCGATGGGCGGCGAACCATCCCGGCGTACCGCGCGTTCAGCGCCCCCGGGCGGTCGGCTCGACAGGGTGCGCCGGTACTGATCGACTTCAAGCAACAGGTGGTCGATGCGTTCACGCAACTGGCTGTTCTGCGCGCGCAGCGCGTCGGCCTCGCCGCTCGCCTGCAGCCGCACGGCATCGTTCTGCATCTTGAGGAAGCGTTCGGTGCCGGCCAGCTGCGCGGCCGTCTTGCGCAAGGGTCGTTGTGCCCAGGCCGGCGCGTTCGATCGACGCGTACAGCTCACCAAGCAGCCGGTTCACGTGTTCACCGGCCAGATCCCGCGCTGCATGCGCTTCGCCAAGCTCGCGGTGCAGCTGGGCGTTCGCCTGCTCAAGACGGCGGATCCGGGCGTGCGCATCCTCCAGCGCGCGCCCAACAGGGCCTGCTGGCGGCTCTCGCCCACCTCGCCGGCATCGCGCGCCGCGACCGTCCCCTGGTCGACGGCCCGCTCCCTCTGTGACGCGTAGAGCGGCCCGAGCGCCTCGCGCACCACGGGGGCCAGCGCCTGTCGCATCAGTTCGAGATCGACCGGCCGGCTGTCTGCACTGGCCTGCTGCGAGACCGGCGCGAGCGCCTGCGCACGCAGGATTGCCTGCTGGAGCGTCGGGGCACTCGGATGGCGCTGGACGCCGACCTGCGGCGCGACATCGCGCAGCAGCCGGCTATCGGTCGCGCCAAACACGCGGCCGGTAATCGCCCGCACTTCCGCGATCAGTCCATCCAGAAAGCGCGCATTGTCGCGCGGAAAATCCCGGTCGATCGCCGCGATGCCATTCATGATGGCGAGCAGCTGTGCATCGTTCCACTCAATCCGGGGTCGGCCCATCCTCAGCTCCTCATCGCCCGTCAGAAAAGAGCGCCCTGCCGCGGATCGCGTGCCGGCGGCTTCGACGCCTTCAGCGGCCGCGCAGACTGGCGCCGCGGCTTCACGCGCCGCAGGTGCGCGATCAGCCGCACCGGCCCGCCCCCGGCCAGAAACGTCAGGCTGAACAGCCCAGTATCCCCCGGCGCTGTTGCACCGTGCGCCCTGAGCGACGGCTGCAGCGCCTGCCGGCGGGCACGCGCGACGAGCTGCGCGCGGCTCATCCCGGGCCAGCAGTCCGCGACCAGCCGCTTCACGTCCGATGAAGGAAAAGTAAGAGCGTTTTCGAACAAAAGTTGTAGCGGCCAGCGCCGAAGCCGCGACCGCTCGTCGGATCGCACGCCAAGCCACACGCCAGCGGTCGACGGAGCGCCGCCATTTCGCCACCCGTGCTGAAACACAGCCTGTCCCGCTCTCACTTCTACGGCTTGTTCTGCAGCCTCAGCCGCGCCGTCTCAATTGACTGATGAAGTTTGGCCTGCAACGTCTCTCGCGACGGCAGCATGGTCAGATATTCCGCGACGTGGATCCCGCTCCTGTCCAGTTCGAGCAGTTCAATCTGCTCCTGTTTCTTTCCGGCGCACAGGATAATGCCGAGCGGCGGCAGTTCGTCCGGCTCCTGCTCATGCTTTGCGAGCCAGCGAAGATAAAGCTCCATCTGGCTTTTGTGTTCGGCCTTGAAAGCGCCGAGTTTCAGTTCGACGGCCACCAGCCGCTTTAGCTTGCGGTTGTAAAACAGCAGGTCGATGTAGAAGTCGTCGTTATCGATCTGCAGCCGCTTCTGGCGAGCCACAAAAGTAAAGCCGGCGCCGAGCTCAAGCAGGAATTGCTCCATTTCCCGGAGGATGGCGTCTTCGAGATCCTTCTCGAGGTAGTGATCGTTCAGGCCGAGGAAATCGAGCACATACGGATCTTTCAGCAAAACGTCTGGCTGCACACGCTGATCCTGCCGCAACTGCGCAAGGTCATGCTGGATGGCTTCTGCCGGCTTGCGTGAAATCGCGCTGCGTTCGAACAGCATCGAATTCATCCGCTCCTGCAGTTGCCGGGATGACCAGCGCTCGAGCCGGCAGAGCTCAAGGTAGAACTCGCGCTTCAATGGGTCGTCGATATAGATCAGCGTCTTGATGTGCGTCCAGCTTAATTCTCTCCGCGCTGCGGAGAGAATTGCCTCGTCCGTAAAAATCTCCGCGGCGCGCAGACAATGCCGCAGTTGCTGTTCACTCCAGCCGCGGCCATATTCGGCGGTCAGGGCATGTGCGAGCGATGCAATTACCTGCTGCCCGTATTCTGCACGGACGCCGCCTAGCACCTCTGCATGGATACAGCGCCCAACCCGCCAGTACAGCAGGGTGAGCTCGGCGTTCACTGCTGCGGCCGTGCGCTCACGTGCCGAATCGATCAGGAGCCGGACTTCGTTCAGCAGTGGTGCGGGCGTGAGCGCACTCATGCGGGCCGTACACTGCCCGCTGGCAGGAGAAAATGCATCGTCACGTCACTCACGCTGCGTTCACGGCGCTTTTGAACGCCTTGCCTGCGGTGAACTTCACGGTCGTTGCCGCAGGAATCTGCATCTCCGCGCCGGTGGCGGGGTTACGACCAATCCGTGCGGCGCGCGCGCCTGTCGTAAATGTACCGAACCCGACCAGTTGCACGCCTTCGCCTTTGGCAACCGCCCCCGTCACTGCCGCGAGGAGCGCATCGACTGTGCCTGCGACGGCCACCTTGCTGTTTCCGGTCGCGGCGGCGACGGTATCAACGAGTTCCTGCTTGTTCATGGTTTTCGTTTCCTTTGCAACGGGCACTGCGATCGCGTTGCCCAATGTGAGAGAAAGATACGTTACCGGAGCCGGGACTGAAGGGCAAACTGGGGCGGTTTTCCGGGTCGCACGTCAAATTCCCTCCGCAGCGCGGAGATAATCGTTGCGTCGGCCAGGAAAGGCGTTTTCAGCCTCACAACAACGACCCGGTCAGGCTTCCAGGATTGCCCGTTTCACATGGGTCGCGCTGTGTTCTCCCACGGCTGGCGATGGTCGTCATCCCCCAGTCAGGCTAGCATCGAGCCCGTGCACTTCTTCGCCCCACAGCGACACACGTAGTCAGCGACAATTTCTGGGGACTTCGCCTCATCGATCGTGAGTCCATAGGCGATAAACAGCTCGTCGCCCGGTTTCACACTCCTGATTGTCTCGATGAAAACGCGCCCCCGCTCATCCTCGATCGCCTCACAGTTCGGCCGGCAGGAATGGTTCAGCCAGCGGGCACTGTTGCCACCCACGCTGCCGTCAATGACGCGTCCGTCAGCCAGGCCGAAGAGAAACGTGTGACCGGGCGTTCCAGAACGCTTGTACCTGGCAGCGGCCCGCCGCCAGGAGGTGACTTCACCGCGATATTCAAGGATACGCGCGCCAGCGGTGATAGCCTGCAGCGCGAAGACGCCCCGCCCATGAACTGAAGATTTTCTGACCGCCACACGCCGCACTTCCGGGCCCCCGGTTCGTTGATGGCAGCGAGCATAGCGGGCGCTGCGTGGCACCGCAACAGCGCCGTTGCCTTCAGAACAGACTGGTCTGACGGGGGTCCCGCGCCGGCGGCCGGGAAACGGCAGCACGGCCACGTCGACGACTGCGGCCACGACTATTCCGCACCCGTTGGAGGTGGGCCAACATCAGGCAGCCCGCTGTCCCATCACTGAAACGGAGCTCGAACAGCCCGGTTTCGCCATGCGCGCACCGCCCTGTCGCGCGAACCGACAGGCGCAGACCCCTCGATTTCGCGCGTGCAATCATCTGGATGCGGCTCATGCGCTGCCAGCAGTCGGCGAAGAACGCCTTCACTGCCCCGGGCAGCGACTCATGCGTGATGCCGGCGGGGAGCGTCAGCCCGGTGAGCAGATAGATATCAGCCATGCAGCGACTTTCCAGAATGCAGTGATCTGCTGTTTATACCGCTTTTTTGCGACGTGTTCCCGGTTTGGCCGCGACCGCAGCGCGGGACGGGCGGGTCGCACGCGTGGCGCTCCGGACCGTGGAAGGAACAGGAGCTCGATGCGCGTCCCGAGCCGCGATGAGTTCCGTCTGCAGGCGCGTGTTCTCCGCCTGAACCGCATCGAGCCGCCCCTGTAGTACGCCCGTCTGATGACGCGCGTCGCCCAGTTGCGATTGCAACGTGTCAACTGCCCGACGATGATCCGCATCCTTACGGTCCGCGCGACGCGCGGCTTCGTCCAGTTCCTTCTGCAGCTTCGCCGCGTTACCCCGCTCGCGGTCGATCTCCAGCAGGGCGCGTTTTTCGGACGCCCTGAGCCGATCCTCGGCCCGTTCCGCCGCTTCGCGCTGCTTTTCCAGATCCCGCGAAAAGCCTTCCCTCACTTCCACGAGTTCGCGATCGCGCCCAGCCAGCGCGTCCCTGAGTCGCGCGAGCTCCGCTTCGAGTGACTGTCGCTGCGCGTGGCCTCCAGCGTGTGCCTTTTCCAGCTCCCGAACCTCGACCTGTGCGGCCAGCAGCGCCGCGGTGCGCTGCTCGAGTGCGGTCTCGGTACGACCCAGTTCGTCGCGGGCGGCGGCGACCGACTGTTGCGCCTCGACGCGTTGAGCCTCGAGTTCTTCGCGCAACGCACCAAGCGCGGCCTCCGCTGACGCGCTCGCGCGCTGCCAGAGCGTGGCGACCAGTTCGCCAGCGGCCGCCCCGAGATCGGCGGGCAGGTCGGGATGGTGGATGCGCACGCGGCTTTTTTCGCGCAATTCGGTCCAAAACTCACCGAGGACCTGGGTCGGCGTGCTCATGCTGCCCCGCTTCACCAGCTGGTAGAGGCGGTTCGCGGTCGGCGTGATGCCGAAGCGGAAGAACAGCAGCGCGCAGACCTCGCGGTACAGCTCGCGGGTCTTCGGGAACCGGGCCTTGAGGTGCTCGATCTCGGTGGCCAGCGCCGCGTCGGGGGAGAGGACGTCACTCATGAGGGTTTTCGCGAGCCGATTTTCTTATATATTACTACGTAAACCGCTCAATATCGAACGCACTGCTGCCGTAATTTTGACATTAGTACTATAATGTTGATAATTTCGCGATTTGCGCGACAATTGTCGCGTGCCCCCTGCGCCAGATCCGCCGCGTCCTCGACCATGAAAACTGCCCTGACCGCCCTGCATCCGATCGATGCATTGGAACTATCCGCCGAGCTCGATGGGCGGCACGGCACGAACCGCGCGAACGGCCAGATGCAGGTCGCCGCTGATACGGATCTCGACGCGGTCCGCGCGTGGCTCGCCCGCTTCGTCGATACGAAGACGACGCTCGACAACTACCGCAAGGAAGCCGAGCGGCTGCTGCTGTGGTCCACCCTGCAGATGGCGAAACCGCTCTCCTCGCTCACGCACGAGGACCTCCTTGTCTACCAGCACTTCCTCGCCGATCCGCAACCTGCTGCGCGATGGACCGCGGATGGTGGACGCAAGCACCCACGCAGCGACCCGCGCTGGCGGCCGTTCCATGGCCCCCTGTCGGAATCGAGCCAGCGGCAGGCGATGGTGATCCTCAACGTCATGTTTGCGTGGCTGGTGCAGGCGGGCTATCTGGCCGGCAATCCCCTGTCGCTGTCGCGCCAGCGCGCACGCCGAGCCAGGCCGCGCATCGTCCGGTATCTGTCGCCCGAACTGTGGCTCGAAGTCAAAACGTTCATCCAGGGCATGCCCAGTGAGACCCGTCGCGAGCGCGAACATCACGCACGCGTGCGCTGGCTTTTTACGCTGCTTTATCTGGGTGGCCTGCGGATCACGGAGGTGGGCACGAATACGATTGGTCGCTTCTTTCGTCGTCCTGACGAGAACGGCAAGGATCGCTGGTGGCTCGAAGTGATGGGCAAAGGTGGCAAGGAACGGCTTGTGCCCGCCACCACGGAAATGATGACGGAGCTTGGCGCGTACCGGGCAACCCGCGGGTTGCCCGCATTCCCCCCGCCGGGCGAGGACACGCCGCTCGTGCTGCCGGTCGGCCAGTCACGCAAACCGCTCACGCGCGCCGCGTTGCACCGGATTGTGAAGGACGTCTTCAGCGGTGCGGCCGAAGCATTGCGTGCACGCGGCGAAGACCATGCGCAGCGCGCAGACCGCCTCGAGCAGGGATCGGCGCACTGGCTACGCCATAGGGCAGTGTCACATCTGGCGGATCAGCAAGTCGATCTGCGACTCGTGCGCGATAATCTCGGGCATGCCTCACTGACGACCACCAGTCAGTATCTGCACATGGACGATGATCGCCGGCATCGCGAAACCGACGAGAAACACCGGATCGACTGGTAACGCTCGACGCGACCCGGACGATGACGGCCAGAGGCCGACTCCGGCGCCACTATTCCCCTCCCCCGGCCGGCGCTAACTCAACGTTTGATCAGGAAATCGTCGGCCGTGAGTCTGACCACTTCGCCCGGATGCAGACGGACTTTTCTTTCGGCGACCGCGACAATGCGACGTCGTCCGTCAGCAAAAGCCTTGAGCATGCGAACCTGGTCAGCACCGGCGGGTAACCAGAATTGCGCTTCGAGCGCTTCCCGCGTGATCGCACAGGCAACCTCGCTGCGCTGACCTGCCAGGCGAAATGAGATTTCGCGTCGGTCCGCCGTCACGGCTGGCATCAACTCAATAACGTCCATGATTAGCTCCCAAATCCAGCTGCGATCTTTTAACCTGCTGTCCATTTTCCCGAAATGTAGCAGAACAGGCGGCGAACGTGTGCCGCGCAGGCGCCCTGCCGTGTAGCCCGCTGCGGGCCTGATTGAAAACCGGGTCTGCGGTGTGACGGGTACGCGCCGGCGAACGACGGTAATCAGTTGATCAGGCTCGTCGTTTCACAGGAAACGCGCTCGTTCGATTCCGCGGACAAGGAGCGAGGCCGCCCTTGACCTGTTCGTCCACCGGACTGCAATGGTGCGAAGGATGTCTTCCGCACGTATCGCTAGTCTTAGGTGTTGTTCAATAACGAAGAAGCAGGTCGACCGCGTGCTGATCGGGTCGGCCCGACGCCGTCGTCATCGGTGGCAGCGCGCACAAAAAACTCATAGAAGCGCTCAAGACTCGCAGTAGAGGACGAAGCCAGCTCCCGATAATATCCGTCCTCGGTGGCATACGCGCCGATCTGGAATAGCGCCTCATACTTCTGCTGTCGAAGATCTACTAACGCGTGTTGGCCGCGCGGGCACTCGGAAACGTACCGCCCATCGTCGGTGAACTTCCAGGCCAGTGTCGTACTGGGTGGCTGACTCTCGTGCGGCAATCCGTCCTCGCCGTTGCATTCGAGGCAGGAAATAGAAATAAGGGTTTTTTCACAAAAAGCAACTCCCGAGGCGGTGGTGTTAGCGTGGCTGACCGGAGAAGGGCTTGAAACAAAGAAGAAAGACTTCTCCGTCAAAAAAAGAGGCCCGCCGTACGAGGTCGGCGGGCCGAAAATTCGAGGGACGGAGTTCGCCCTGAGAGATGCGGTCCCTCGAGTGGACGTCAGAGAGTGTAACCAGCCGAATCCCAGTTTTGCTGCGCTCGGCCGAATAGTTCCACCACTTGACGGAACCGCACAAGAAAAAGCCCGCCGACGCGAGTTGGCGGGCTGAAAAGACCTTTGGGAGGAGGCGCTAACCCGAGAAATCTCCCAAACGGTCCGAAAGCGAGCGCATTCTAGCGTGATGGAGTGCCTGGAAGGCCTGACATCGCTGCCTGAGACAAGCTCTTGTCGGAATAGATAAAAGAAAAAGCCTATTAAGACCAATGGACCAAGACATCAGGGGATCAGCCCTGCGGATCGGCTGTGAGTCTGGATGGCGACCAGCGTCAGCAAATCGAGCAACTTCACAGTCACGGGGTCACTCACTACACCTCCAATTGTGTGACGCAGGAAAGTGCGACGCTCGCTCGATATGTACAGGCATGGGCGATGAAGTTAGACACCAAAATATGCTGGAAAGTAAGGAGCCGGTAACCAAGCATGAGCTAGAGGCCCTTGGCGGAAGCGGTGAGATTCGAAATCACGGCACGATCGCTCCTTCGCCGGTTTTCAAGACCGTTGCCTTAAACCGCTCGGCCACACTTCCACTGGAGCGGGTGAAGGGAATCGAACCCTCGTCGTAAGCTTGGAAGGCTTCTGCTCTGCCATTGAGCTACACCCGCTCGGTCTTCCGCACATTGTGCGAAGTGGCGCGATCATAGCGTATACGTGGCTGCAATATGACCGAGCACGTCTCGTGGCAGCCCGCAGGAGAGCTGAATAACGGGGTGCCGCACCCTGATCGAGCAGTGTCCGATCCGGAGGATTTAGATAGCGCCTCATTCATCGTCAGCCGGAATTCGCCCGGGTGCCATTCCGCGTGGTTCGTGCGACGCATGACGACCCTGTCGGCGAGCATCAGCTACGCTTCAGGGAACTTGGGACAATTCACTATCGTAAAGCTTGGTGAGGTGCTCGATCGGAGCGGTTTGCGCGTGATGTTTTAAGCCGCACGAGCTGCTCCCCATCTCTCGTGGTCGCTTCGATCTGTCTATCGAGGGTGTGCCGTGTCCGCACTTCGCGGTCGGCAATAAAGGACATCAACACCCGCGCATACAACGATTCCTTATCCTGGATCGCCTCGTACTCATATATGAGGTCAACGATTTCGTTCACGATTTCCTACGTCAAGCGGCAGCACGACCCAACCGAATAGATTAAAGATCTGCCCGTGCTCGATGGGCAGGTTAAAACTCAGGGGCGTAAGTGGAGCGCCCCCAAGATGACCGGCAACGATCATAAATCGATAAATATTTGTTGCGAGGAAAGTGGCGGATAAGGCCAACGAATTGGCTAAGTGAAACATCAAAAAAGCCGGCCCCGCGACACACGGAAAAGCGAAAATCGCAGGGAAAAAGATTAATGCGGGATATTCTTGATGGAAATACCTGCTGCCATCTATTGTTGCATTCGGTCAACAGCTTGGTCTGTTCCGCCGTTCGGGTCGCGTTCAATCATTTGCGATCTATTATGGTCTTCACGCTTCGCGGTCGACCTTTTGGCTACAGTTTCCAGCTCGGAGCCGCGTGAGATAACCGTGTACCACTCCTGATTGCTCATGCCTTCGTCACTGTATCCCGATACCGGCGCCCAGGCCGAACTCTTGGCTTTTCTCGTAGTGTCGCAGTTACTTATGCGTCACGTCGGACGCAGATGGCTGACAGTCGAGCAGGTGGTGGAATCTACGCATCTCTGGCTTCGGTCCCACGGCGACCGTGTTGACTGGCTAGAGCGCATAGAACTAGCCAGTCGCGCCCAAGAATTGGCGGAAAGCGTGACGCGAGTCGAAGACATAACCTTCAAAGCTGGAACCTTGAGACGGGCTTTCTTGGGTTGTGGACGCCAAGACTATCGCTCTCCCGCGGCAGCCCGGATTTACAGTGTTTGCATAGACTATGTAATTGATCGGAATTCCGCTAGAAGCCGGGCGCGCCCCAGCCAGCAATAGGCACCCGCAGGCCGCTATCAACGCTTCCGGCGCGATCTCACCAAGACCAAAATATGTTTGATCAACATCGAGCGCGCGAACGCAATATACGGCCGGTAGGACCCGACGCCCACGATGTGGCAAGACACTCCCCTTTCCAGACACACGGAAGCTGTGACACTGCATCGTTTAGACTTGGAAACGGCGAAATCCATAGTCGAGTTCTGGTTTCACGTCGTCGCTTGCCGCCGTGGTACTGGATTGTGGCGCTGGTCATGGTCGTAATTTGCTTTTTCGATCGCGCCGAAGGCTGACGCGCCCCTACCCCGTCCAGCATCCGCATTCGACTATCTCGATGTCCCTCGCGGGGTTTGTGTTCCCGACGCAAGCCTTCGATTGCTGGTATCACCCAGCGGCCTACCGAGCGCCGCTGCCACCGCCGCTGACGCGAACGCGATATGGGCACGCCGTCGCAAACGCTCGCTCAATTTTGAGAGGCTCCCGCCGTTTGCTGGCGACGAGTTGGACTGAACCGCGAACGTGACACAGAATTGTGGCGAAAACTGTGGCTCTACGCCGTAGAAAAGCGGCGTCTAGCAACGCACGCGCGACGCTGCCCGCACCTCGTCACGATCCGCCATACCAAAAACTATCATTACCCCGTTTGTCACGTCCGATTACTTGGATAGCGAGGAAACGATTGCAGCATATCTTGAGTTTTGCCGTAGAGAAGGCGACCCCAAGCTACTCCGTGTCGGGCTCGCCAATGCAGAGTCGGCACGGGTGCGCCTGGCGAGAGGCATTCCCCAGACACCGGGCGCGCCGTAGTCACGTCTCCATGGAACGCGCCAAGTGGGCCTTCAATTCGATTGGGATCGGAAAGTATCTGTGATGATGCGTGGCCGCGCATCGAGCGCCGACACGACGGCAAAGTGGCTGTGCCGAAGAGCAACCAGCGATCGTGTTCTCACGGCTTCAACTTTCGCTGCGACGACGGTCAACCGCTGCGCGTGACCTTCGCGCTTGACTGCTGTGAGCGCGAGACCATGAGTTGGGCAGCGACGGCCGTTGGCCATAGCGGCCGCGGTGTGTGAGGTCATGCTCGCAGCTGTGGAACAGCGCTTCAGCGACGTTTTGAAGGCTTCTGCGGAAATTGAATGGCTCAGCAACGAAGTCTCGGGCCACATCGCAGAGAAGACGCGCGCGTTCGCATCCGACCTCGGCCTGAGGCCGCTCACGACGCCTGTGTGCAGCCCACAGAGAAGTGGGGACGGCCGAAAGCTTCGTGAAGACAACGAAGCGCAATTACATTGACCTGATGCCGAAGCCTGATGCAGCAATGGCCGCTCGCAATCTGGCCGTCGCTTTCGAGCATTATAACGAAAAGCAACCGCATAGCGCGCTGCGATACCGCTCGCCAAGCGAGTTCCGGCGCAGGACCGATTCATCGACCTTGGTCTGAGGCGGTGTGCGATATTACAGGGGCGACTCCAATCAGCTTCAGAGACCTGGTATGTTTAGACCGGTCTAGTCTGGCTACGCCCTTTTTCGTGTCCCCTTCCGTCAAGAGCATGACCGCTGCCGCCGCATGCGTCCGCAGCCAGCTCCGAACGACTAAGCTTAGCTTCGGTCGTTGGAGGCGCGCCTATCTTAAGCCAAGCCCACCCTCAACCTTTCAGCCTACTGATCCCTCGGGCGGCAGATTCTTTCTCGTGGACACCTCCAATATCGGGCGGTATGGATCACGGCAGGGACTACTCGTGCGAGGATCGGGAAACGCAGCAGATACCGTCGCTCCCGAAGCTAAATGACAGCCCCGCGCATGCTCCGGTTCATCCACGATGATGATGCGGTCCAGCGCCGTGAACGAAAATTCCGCTGCCGCCGGACAATCACTTGACGTTTGCGAGGAAATCATGCCGCTACCAAAGGTAGACAATTTCATCAAAAACCAGCGAAACGGCGTCACATACAACATCTGCGCCTATCGCAAACTTTCAGCTGAAGAGATGACGTGCGCAATGCAAGTCTTCATTCAGCAACAAGGTGAGCGTCAATCGAAGCAAGGATCAGTCGTCAAGATCTTCTCGCTGGTCGGTCTTTTCGACCATTAGTCGTGGTGAAGCCCCAGACGCAAATTAGCGGAAGTCGGGCAGAACGAGCGGCCGGTTGTGCCGCGAACTGTCAAAGCACCTGAGCGTCGCATCATGATGCATCGTTTTTGCCCGGCCAATCAGGCTCCGACTGCATCTGAACGTACGGCGCCCGCTAGTCGAGCATTGACAGAATATCTGCAATGCTCGTGTCAGGCAATCGCTTGGCAAGCATGTCCCAAAAGATCACAGCGTGCATCGCGCTGGCATCTTCGGCCGTTTTCCACTCGCGCGCTCCGACGATAGAATCGGCCGTTTCGCGAGCGGTGGAAACAATTGTCTGAATGTCTTGTTTGTACATGAACTTGTTAACGTTCGTGCGCAAAGCTTTTTTAGCCTCAAGCACATTCGTTTGCTAAGATTTTTTCTACCTCAACCCTGCCTGAGACAACCCCTGTGGGCGAACAACAAGCTGAACGAGGCGCTTTACATCATACAAGCGCGCCGCGTGCGCAAAAAGGCAGGAAACTTCTTACTCGCAAACCCGGGCAAATCGCGCACGGACACCTAATGAACGATCGCAGAAGGCACGCGCCCAAAAGGGCACAATGCGTTGGTTCGCGTGGCTCCCTATCGTCGGTTAGTCCGGAAGGCGATCGACAGGTTGAAAGCGTGAGCCCATAACGACGCTCCGCCCTCCTACCCGTAATCGCCAGGTTCCGCACCAACGGGAGAGTCAAGTCGGCTCGCAAGTTGTCACATTGAATCAATGCGCAGGCGACCGTATCCTGGGACGCATATAGCTGCAGAGTCCTTGCAATACAGACAAGGCACCAGACTAAGCTGTGGGCAGGCAAAGATACACGTGTGCGCGCTTCTGCAAGCGTATATCCTGAACGACCGGACATCATTCTAACTCTTCCAGTGTGCCGGGTCGCTTTACGGCGGTTATCGGGAAGCTTTTGTCGGAGAAGACCAAGTCGTTGACTTGTCGCGTGCTCCAAATGGCTTCGTATTACAGCCGTGTGCGACACGTGTCGCACACGGCTGTAATACGAGGAGGCCCCCTTCAAAAATAGCCCTGAGGGTTGTTTGCTTTTCCGTAAATCGGCTAACCTTGGTCGCCTGAACAACGGACCAGAGAATGCCAGCACCGATCATTGATGACGAACTGCGTGCACTGATCGAAGCGCTGCATTCGCCGGCCAAACTGTGACACGCAATCGGCAGTATGCGGGCCGCAAACCCACACCCGCCCGCGTGGTGCTGATAGGCATTGTGTTCGTGTTGCGCTCGGGCCTTGCATGGAATCTGCTCCCGCAAGAAGTGGGATGTGGTTCAAGCACCGCTTGCTGGCGACGGTTGGTCGAGTGGCAGCACGCCGGCGTCTGGCAACGCATCCACGAAACACTATTGGCCGAGTTGCGTCGTCGTGGGCGAAATCGACCTCTCGCGTGCGCTCGTCGACAGTTCATCCATCCGCGCCGTCCTGGCGGGGAAAAAGACCGGTCCGAATCACACGGACCGGCGCAAGCTCGGCAGCAAACACCACCTCATCGTCGACGCGCAAGGCATCCCACTCGTGGTCAATTGAGTGCAGCAAGCCGTCACGACATTACCCAGCTCGATGCATTGGTCGATGCCATTCCACACATCCGGGGCAAGCGGGAACGTCCGCTGCACAAGCCGCAAATCGCACAAGGCGACCGAGGCTACATTTCCGAACCCCATAGGCAGCGCTTGCGTGAGAGAGGCATCACGCCGATGCTCGCAAAAATCGGCGCGCCGCACGGTAGTGGGCTGGGCAAAACACGTTGGCCAGTGGAACGTTCGATTGCCCGGCTTCACTCGTTTCGAAGACTCAAAGTTCGTTACGAACGCTACGCTCATGTTCACGAGGCCTTTATGTCTTTGGCTTGTGCCTTGATTTGCTGGACGCGTCTCAAGCCGCTTTTTAACTAATTTCGCAACAGCTTCTAACTCATCTACGCCAACTGACGCTAGGGTTCCGTTGCGCATCGCGCCGACTTCGCGATTGCGGCATCAGGCCGATAATCGCAAGGCGCCGCACCGAACACGGAAGCGGCTTCGGCAAATGCCGTTGGGTCGTCGAATGAACTCACTCGCGGCTTCATGGTTTCTGTCGTCTTCTCATTCGCTTCAAACGTCGCGTTGACATTCATGACGCATTCCTCAAGCTAGCCTGCGCGCTAATCTGCTGAAACATCTTCAGCCGCGCTGAGCAGCCTTTTTTAACTCACCTTGTATGGACCGGAGACATGGGTAACAGGTGTGCGGAGACATGGGTAACACTCTGGGCGAGCGAATCGCCTGGAGCCGGTTATGCCCTGGAACCCGAGAGACACCATGAATCTGCGTCTGGAATTCGTTCAGCTGGCCTCGCAGGAAGGCGCCAACCGTCGTGAACTGTGCCGGCGCTTTGGCATCAGCCCGAAGACCGGCTACAAGTGGCTCGATCGCCACGCGCAGGGCGGAGCCACCGCGCTGACGGATCATTCGCGACGGCCCCGGCAGAGTCCGGCACGCACGACAGCGTCGGTCGAGCAGCGCGTGGTCGAACTGCGGCGGGCGCATCCGGCCTGGGGTGGACGCAAGATCAGCCGACGTCTGTGCGATCTGGGTCACACGGACGTGCCCGCTCCCAGCACTGTGACCGATATCCTGCATCGCCACGGGTTGATCGACCCGGCCGCTTCCGATGCCGCCACGGCCTGGCAGCGCTTCGAGCATGCGCAGCCCAACGATCTCTGGCAGATGGATTTCAAGGGCTGGTTCGACCTGCAGGACGGACGGCACTGTTCACCACTGACCATGCTGGACGATCATTCGCGCTACAACGTGACACTCGATGCCTGCATCTGCACCGACACCCGGATCGTCCAGCATCATCTGGAGCGCACGTTCCGCCGCTACGGGCTGCCGCTGCGCATCAACGCGGACAACGGTTCGCCGTGGGGCAGCCCCAGCCAGCCGGGCCAGTTGACCGAACTGGCCATCTGGCTCATCCGGCTGGGCGTGCGACTGTCGCACAGCCGCGTGGCGCATCCGCAGACCAACGGCAAGGAGGAGCGGTTTCACCGCACGCTGAAGGCCGAGGTGATCGCCGGGCGCCATTTCAGGGACCTGCCCAGCGCCCAGCAGGCGTTCGATGAGTGGCGCCCGGTCTACAACCATCAACGCCCGCATCAGGCGCTGGACATGGCGACCCCGGGCACGCGCTATCGACCGAGTCCACGCGCCTACCCCGAAATCCTGCCGCCGATCGAGTACGGCGCAAACGACCACGTGCAGTGCGTGAAGTGGAACGGTGAACTACGCTTCAGGAACCGGCGATTCAAGGTATCGAACGCATTGCAGAACCTGCCCGTGGCCATCCGCGAGCGCGTCGATGAAGAGAGCTGCTACGACCTGTTTTTTGCGCATCACCGTTTCGGAACCATCAACCTGAACCAGCAGGAATGAGCGGATCATGTGTTACCCATGTCTCCGCACACCTGTTACCCATGTCTCCGGTCCATACACTCACCTCTAAGAAAAAATATATGCGCTATACATTCCATCTCGGTTTTGTCGAGACGTGCGCCAGCGCATTGGAAATTTACCTGTTCACAAAGGCCGAATCAGACGGCCTGCAGGCTGTGCGATATCTGACCGCTCCGTGTCGTCAACAGCCAATGTGTTGGCCAATTCGGCCATGAAATATTGCGGCGAGAATCAACCGTATAGCATGCGGCAATAAGAAAAATACAGAGTCTTGGGAGAAGACTTTGCAGACCACACATTTCCGGGGAAAAAAGCAAAATGGACTTGGTACGTACTCTGCCGCACAGCTCGCGGCCAAGTGCCGCGCCGGCGCGAACGAGCTCTCTGACTCGCGTCGACATCGCGCTGTTTAACGGATTCGCATTGCCTACAGTCGCGGCAATCATCGAGATTTTCCAGAAGGCTAACTCTCTCGCCGCGCCGCGATCGGGCCGCGCACGTTACGACGTCTCGCTGTTGTCCGCCGCGGGCGGCCGCATCGCAAGTTCGTCATCGGTATTCGTCTGGACCGACGATGTCCAATCGCACCGAGGCACGAACGACACGCACCTGTTGTACATCGCCGGCGGCGTCGGGGTAGAGCAGGCATCCCGCGACGAGCGGTTGAGCAATTGGTTGCGCCGCAGGCATCCGTTCAGCGAGATCGTACATCCGATCGCGGAAGGTCAACTGCTGCTCCAGGCAGCCGGGCTGCCCGGGCGCTACTGCCCGCTACTTTATGACGGCAACGAAGCACACGGGCGGCATCCGGTGCGGCTGACACAAGCACCGGACGCCGTATCAACCGCGCTACGGATCGTCGAAGAGGATCTCGGCCCCGATCTGGCACATCAGGTTACCGAGTCGGTCGCCCGTCAGCCCAAGGCGCCGGTTAGCTCCTCGATGACGCTTGGCGTGACGCCGCAGATCAGCCAGAAAATCCTGGCATCGGCGCGCTGGCTGGAAGCGAACGTCGATCGCCCCATTTTAATCGACGACGCAGCACAAGTTGCGGCGATGAGCGAACGCAACTTCCTGCGCCGCTTCAAGAGCGAGATCGGTATGACGCCTTCCGACTATCTGCTTCGCGCACGTCTGAATATGAGTTGCCGGATGCTCGTGGAGTCGCGTCTGCCAGTCGACAAGATTGCGCGCCGCTGCGGCATCGGCAGCGGCGCGCAGTTGTCGAAGCTGTTCAGAAAATATCTGGCGACGACTCCGACGGACTATCGGATGCGCAACAACGCGGCGCTGTAGCAGCCTCAAGCATACGCATCCGATCACCGGCACGAGCCCGATCCAATGAGCAGCACTGCCGCACCTTACTTTGACATCGCGCTGCCCGGTGCACTGAAATTCCAAACAGGTTTGCTTACTGAGCAGGCATCCTACAGCTATCGCCGACCTTGAGCCTGCAGACCGATTTGTCGAACGACGAACTTGCTTATGACATGGCGCTCACCCGAGGTGACGATATCATCGAGCAGCGTGCCGATATCAGCGCGCTGCTCGTCTCTCCGCAGATCTGGTCGACTGAGAACACACCGCCCGTTATGTACACGGTACGCCGTTGTCGAAGTACTTCGCCAAGCAGCTAGTGCGTGCCGGTGTTGCTTGACGTTATTTTTCAACCAAGCCGGTAAGCACTGCTGCAGGCCCCTAACATAAATGGGCGCCACAGATTCCCTGCTCAACTACTGCCGGCGACAGTCTGCCGAGACTTAGAAACTGTTGCGAAATTAAGTTTTAGGCCTGTTAACTTTTCTGACTTGGTGTTAACTTTCTGTCTTGTTTTGCCTGACAGGAAGCAATGCCTAAAGAACTCATAGACGACGAACTGTGGTCACTCATCGAACCACTTCTGCCTGCGCGAGCACCTCGCAATCGGCAATATGCGGGGCGCAAGCCAACACCCGACCGTGCTGTACTGACGGGCATCGTGTTCGTACTGCGCTCAGGCATCGCGTGGAATCTCCTGCCGCAGGAGATGGGATGCGGCTCAGGCACAGCCTGCTGGCGACGGCTTGTCGCATGGCAGGAAGCAGGTGTCTGGCAACGCATCCACGAAACGCTGCTGGCCGAACTACGCCGTCGCGGCGAAATCGATTTGTCGCGAGCGCTCGTGGACAGTTCATCGATTCGCGCCATGCTGGCGGGAAAAAAACCGGCCCGAATCCCACGGACCGGCGCAAGCTCGGCAGCAAACACCACCTCATCGTCGACGCGCAAGGCATCCCGCTCGCGGTCATCCTGAGCGCAGCGAATCGACATGACATCACCCAACTCGATGCACTCGTCGAGGCAATTCCATATATCAGAGGCAAGCGCGGGCGCCCCCTGCATAAACCACAAATCGTTCAGGGTGACCGGGGCTACAGTTCCGAACCCCATCGGCAACGTTTGAGAGCGCGCGGCATCACGCCGTTGCTCGCAAAAATTGGCTCGGTCCATGGAAGTGGTCTCGGCAAAACGCGCTGGCCCGTCGAGCGTTCGATTGCATGGCTTCACTCGTTTCGACGCCTGAAGATTCGCTACGAACGTTATGCCCACATCCATGAAGCCTTCCTGTCTCTGGCTTGTGCCTTAATTTGCTGGACACGTCTCAAGCCACTGTTTAGCTAATTTCGCAACAACTTCTTAAATGGAGCCTCTTCACATTCGCGTTGGTAACCAAAAGCGGACACGGTCAACACATCCGAAAAGCTTGCACAAAGGGCGCATGCCGTCTACGGACGGTAGATATTGATTATATCGGCCGTTATCGTGGTTCATTCAGCCAAGTCGTCATTGCACGGATACGATTTCTGTAACATCAAAACCAGTCGCCTCGTTCGTCAATTCCAAAGAAGGATTGTCCCACGCGGTCCGCCGTCCGATGGCAACGTTCGAATCGGCGGCTTTCAATTTCAGGCTGATTAACCTATCGAAGTACAGGGAGTTATGGGCGAATTTATTCCAGAGTATCTGGTCCGCGAACAGGCGGCTGTCGGCGCGATGGTGTTGTTCAGCATTCTACGCATCGTCGCCGCCGCTGTCGCCTTCGAGAAGGGCTGGCGTTTGGCGATCATACAAGGCTATTGCATTGTGATCGCCGTGCTCTACTGCCTGCCTCAGCTATTTGATCTCTTCACGTACTCGTATGGAATGCAGGCCGCAGCTGCGGCCGCGGAGCTCGAGGGCAAGGCTGCGGGCTCGGCGATGGCGCTCTTTTTCGCGCCCATTCTGAGTCACAGGCTCGGCTACGAGTAGTTAGCCTTCATGTCTCAAACCTGCGTTGTCCCATGTGTGGATCTTCGCGGCCGAAACGCAAAGGCCGTGGGTATCCAATCCCTGCCCATGAGAACTGAATCGTTGTTTCTGCGCCGCCGATGTCACCGGTCGCTCCGCCGCCATTGCCCCGCCGGTGATCGGCATTTTTGCAGGCTTTCAACGACCATAACGTCCGACTATTCGCGGTAGGCCGCACCGGACGCAGTGATAGCGGCCCGAGTGCACCTGCTTTTGCATGCACAAACATAGAAAGTCCTGCGCCACCTCGCGTGGCGCGCACGATGTGATGCCCTTTCATTTTTATCGCTGCCTGCACCGCAGGCATTGGGTTTAAGGGAAGGACGCGGATACCAATAGCTGTTCAGGGCGTGGCCGGTTTCTAGCGGCATTCCGATCGATAACAAATTCTATGCAGACATTGTAAATTCTAGCTGCCGCCGGGCAGCGGTAGTCTTGGCGTCCACAAGCCAAGAGAGCCCGTCGCCAGGTTCCAGATTTGAAGATATCCCCTTCGATTCACGTCACACTTTCCGCCAATCTTCGGGCGCGGCCGGCCAGTTCTACGCGCTCCAGCCATTCACTGCGATCGCCGCGGAACCAAAGTCAGAGATGTGTAGATTCAACTACCTGCTCGACAGTCAGCCATACGTGTGCCACGTGACGCATCAGTAGTTGCGAAACCACGAGAAGGGTCAGGAGTTCGGCCTGTGCTCTGGTATCGGGTTTCGATGACAAAGGCATAAGCGATCAGTATTGGTAAAAAGTTATCCTATGCGTTTCCGAGCTCGAAACTCTGCGGGTGACTGTAACCCAATCGTCACCCGCTAACCGCAGGAGACCATGATAGATGGCAAGCGATGGGACGAGACGCGAACGGCGAAACAGATCAAGCTGTCGACCGAACCCGACAATAGGGCGCGCAGGGTATTTCCACTGAGAATACCCGCAATGATTTTTCCTTGCGCCATGCGCCGCTTCGCGTGCCTCACTGCCGGCGTATTTCGATGTCCCACTCAGCCAATTCCGTGCCGTTGTCTACCACTCATATTGCCGCCAGCACCTGCCGATTTATCGTCATCGCTGTAGTGGTCAACTAATTTCGGACAGGCAGATAGGTTCTTTTGCTGTCGGTTTCGCCTCGTAAGCGGCGGGCGACAGATAGCCCAGCGTGGAGTGCAACCGCACCGGATTGTAGAAAGCGACTATGTATTGGTTGATATCGCGCCGAGCCTCATCGCGGTTGGCGTACTGACACTGCCATACACGCTCCATTTTGAGGTTCAGGAAGAATCTTTCCATCACCGAATTGTCCCAACGATTTCCCTTGCGACTCATGCTGCAAACCACGTGATGCTGCTTCAGTAAGGCCTGGTACTCATCGCTTGCATACTGGGCCATACTGGCCCGGCACCCGTGCCCCATGCGCATGTGGGGCTCGACATCGGGAACTTGGCGGTTTGAGCCGGTGTCGGGCCTGTTTCTTCGGCGGTAAGCCTTCTTCCAACGCATCCCGACTTCAGCGTCACTACTTCCTGAAACGAGCCGCGTCGGGTGCGTGTGCACTCGCCCTACTGACTCCTTCCGACGCACCCGGAAGCACCTCCCCCTCTTCGCGCAAAACATTCCCAAACCGCTCAGCAGGGCATGACCATTCCGCACTTCTGATCGATGCCGCCGTTTAGTGTCGGCTTCTCACAGCCGTTAACACCCGTAAACGTTCTGCGGATCGGTCGGGTCGTCTTCGACGTAGACGCCGTCTTTCTTGCCGTTGAACACGTAGTCGGTCGAATAATGGATCAGCGCTTCGCCATTGGTGCGCATCGCGAGTTCGACTTCCTGCTCAGCCTTGTCCACCGTCGTATAGGCAGCCGGATTCACAATTAGCGCGGGCCGCACTTCGCGAACCACGCTGCGGATCTGATCAAGATTCGACAGGTCCATCGCGGCGGTCCACCGCAACCACGGTGCCGAGCCCTTGCAACGTACGCGCGAGCTCGAAACCGACCTGGCCGTTTACGCCGGTGAGGAGGATTGTCCGCCTGGCATCATGTGCGCTCATGCCAACCCCTTACGCGAAGACGTCAGCATCGGCCAGAAGCTTGGCTGCCGCGTCTTTCGCCGCCAGCAGCGGCTCTTCGTCGATCGGCCATTCGATGCCGATCGCCGGATCGTTCCAGACGATGCTGCGCTCGTGCTCGGGATACCAGTAGTCGGTGGTCTTGTAGAGGAACTGCGCCGACTCGGACAGCACCACGAAACCGTGCGCAAAACCAGGCGGGACCCACAATTGCCGATGGTTGTCGACCGACAGAACCACGCCCGCCCACTTGCCGAAATTCGGCGAACTCTTGCGGATGTCGACCGCGACGTCGAACACTCCACCTTCGACGACGCGCACGAGCTTGCCCTGCGCATTCTGGACCTGGTAGTGCAACCCGCGCAGCACGCCCTTCGCGGAGCGCGAATGGTTGTCCTGCACGAACTCGACGCCCGGCTCGACCTGCTCGGCGAATTCCTTCGCATTGAAGCTCTCGAAGAAAAAGCCTCTCGCGTCGCCAAACACTTTGGGCTCGATGATCTTGACTTCAGGCAGCGCGGTTGCGGTTACTTGGATGGCCATGCCACTTGGTCCGTAAGAAGGTTTTGTAGATACTTGCCGTAGGCGTTCTTCGCGAGCGGTCTGGCGAGCGCCTGCAGCTGCTCGCCGTCGATCCACTGCTGCCGGTAAGCGATTTCCTCCGGACACGCGACCACCAAACCCTGGCGCTTCTGCAGCGTAGCGATGAAGGTCGCGGCTTCGATCAGCGAATCATGTGTACCAGTGTCGAGCCACGCGAAACCACGGCCCATGATCTCGACATTGAGCGCGGCGTTGGCGAGATATCGCGAGTTGACGTCCGTGATTTCGAGCTCGCCACGCGACGACGGCTTGATGTCCGCCGCAATGTCGCAGACCTGCCTGTCGTAGAAGTACAGACCCGTGACCGCGTAGTTGGAACGCGGCTTGACCGGCTTCTCTTCGATCGACAGCGCGCGGAACTGCTTGTCGAATTCGACCACGCCATAACGTTCGGGATCGTGCACGTGGTACGCGAAGACCGTGGCGCCATCGGCTTTCTCGTTGGCGCGCTCCAGCTGCTTCGCGAGATCGTGGCCGTAGAAAATGTTGTCACCGAGAATCAGCGCCGACGGATCATTGCCCACAAAATCCCGGCCGATAATGAACGCCTGCGCGAGCCCATCCGGCGAAGGCTGAACCGCGTACTGGATATTCATGCCCCACTGGCTGCCGTCACCCAACATCGCTTCGAAGCGCGGCGTGTCCTGCGGCGTGGAGATGATCAGCACGTCGCGAATACCCGCAACCATCAGCGTGGACAGCGGGTAGTAGATCATCGGCTTGTCGTAGACCGGCAGCAACTGCTTGGAAACCACGTGCGTGATCGGATACAGGCGGGTGCCCGAACCGCCCGCGAGAATAATGCCTTTGCGCGCCATTGCCGTGCCCTTACGCGCGCTGCGCGTAGTTGGTCTCAACCCACTTGCGATAGTCGCCGGAGGCGACCTCGTCCGACCATTCCTGATTGTCCAGATACCACTGGACCGTTTTCGCGAGACCCGTTTCGAACGTTTCCGCCGGCTTCCAGCCGAGTTCGCGTTCGAGCTTGCGGGCGTCGATCGCATAACGGCGGTCGTGGCCCGGACGATCCTTCACATACGTGATCTGATCGCGGTACGACGCGCCCGTCTCCGGACGCAACTGGTCGAGCAGGTCGCACAGCGTGTGGACCACGTCGAGGTTCTTCTTCTCGTTCCAGCCACCGATGTTGTACGTCTCACCCGGCGTGCCGCGTGCGAGTACTTCGCGGATCGCGCTGCAATGGTCGCCGACATACAGCCAGTCGCGCACGTTCTGACCGTCGCCATACACCGGCAGCGGCTTGCCGCCGAGCGCGTTGGCGATCATCAGCGGAATCAGCTTCTCCGGGAACTGGTACGGACCGTAGTTGTTCGAGCAGTTCGTGGTGAGCACGGGCAGACCGTACGTATGATGGTAGGCGCGCACCAGATGATCGGAACCCGCCTTGGTGGCCGAGTAAGGACTGTTCGGCGCGTACGGCGTGGTCTCGGAGAATTGCGGATCGGTCGCGGACAGCGAGCCGAATACTTCGTCGGTAGACACGTGCAGGAAGCGGAACGCGGCCTTGTCGGCCTCGCCGAGCGCAGTCCAGTACTGACGGGCCGCTTCCAGCAGCGTGAAGGTGCCCACCACGTTCGTTTGCACGAAATCAGCCGGGCCATGAATCGAACGGTCCACGTGGCTCTCGGCGGCGAAATGCAGTACGGCACGCGGCTTGTGCTCGGCGAAGAGCGCGTCGAGCGCAGCGCGATCGCAGATATCCGCGCGCACGAAAATGTGCTTCGGATCGTTTTGTTGCGACTTGAGCGTACCCAGATTGCCGGCGTACGTCAGCTTGTCCACGTTCAGTACCGCTTCGTCCGACGCATTGAGCCAGTCGAACACGAAATTGGCGCCGATAAAACCGGCGCCGCCCGTTACCAGAATCATGAAATATCCTTCGAACGCGAGCGGTTAGGCTGGCTCGACTTTCTGAAATGTTTTTGCATAAAATTAACCATTTAAAACGCCTCAACGAGGCCGGAAACGTTATCTTTGATCTGATCGTAGCCTCTGGATTAGGTACGCACGGAGCGATTCCCATTGTAGATACTACTTGCAGATTGAGGCTGCTTACAGGCTGGCCGCGCATCCATCGCTGTTGGCCAGCGTTCGTTCGGCGACTACGCTATGTCTGCTCGACCAGTATCCATGAATGATTGTCGAACATCGACGGTCGTGGTAAAAAGTGGCAGGAATTGACCAGAGAATTGCGGTATTGGATAAGCGACCTGAGCCAAAGTCGGAAGTGGTGTACGAAGGATTGAGGCGGGAGATTGAAGGCGGTTGAGGTTTCAGCTGAGAATCTGATTGTCGAAGTCGGAAAGCAGCGAACAACAAACCATCCACCATGAGCAAGTTTAAGGAAACGAAGTCGTCGGTCTATCGGAAGTCGGTTTGGGTCCGGACGAACTGGTTTGGCACAGAGCACGCTAGGTGGTCCAGCAGGTAACCGAGGCGGGGCTGTCCGCGCTGCTGGAGTGGTTCGAGAAGATCAAGACAATGCACACCCGGCGTGCCGTACTGCGCAACGGCTATTTGCCCGAGAGCGGAGTGTCGACGGCGGCTGGGCCGATTCCGGTCAAGGTGCCGAAGGTTCGTGATCGATCGGGATCGGGCGTGAAGTTTAAATCACCGATTGTGCCATCGTACTTGAGGAAGCCACCGCGCGTGAGCGCCGCGCTGCCGTGGCTGTATCTGAAGGGTATTTCGACGGGCGGCATGAGCGAAGCACTAAGCGTGCTGCTGGGCGACGACGCCAATGGTCTGTCGGCGAACCTGGTGAGCCGCCTGAAGGCGCAAGGGCCGACGAGCATGCCAGACGGAGCCGGCGTGATCTGTCGAAGCCGCGCTATGTGTATTGGTGGGTTGACTGCATTCGTACCGGCCTGCGCAGTGAGGACTCGGACGGCCAGTGCCTGCTGGTGATCATCCCGAGAAAACACGGCGCCGCGTCAACGGGCTGGAAAGATCAAGGTGTTGCTGGAAGACATTGCCATCAGCGACGGCGAACCGGTGCAAGACAATCGACCGATTCAGCAGAAACTCGCCGCTTGAAATCGCCAATCATCAAGCAGCCCATACATCACGCTTGACGCTAGCTCGTGCAAGGCCGAAGACTCGAAGCTGAGTACCGCTGCCGACCGACTTGCGAACCTGATCTCAGTGTTTTGCATCCTGAGCTGGCGCGTAATGGCTCAGCATGATCAGTCGGTGCGCACCAGAGGCCCCTCTGGACGCGGCGTTCACACCACGCGAAATCCATTTGCTCGAGTGTGTAGTTTCCGACTCACCGCCTACCGCGCAGGCACCGCCCTTCTTGCGAAATCTGATCAAGGTGGGGCGCGACTAGGAGGCCATCTCGCTCGCGCCAGCGACCCTCCCCTAGGCTATACAGTGATGTGGCGCGGCATGCAGCGCCATACCGACATTCAGTTCGGATATGATCTCGCCCTGAACCGAAGCGGGAAATCGCAAGCGTGGCGAGTCGCTTACTCATAGCCTGCCGAGAAATTTTGCGATAAACGCATAATGTTGTGCATGACGCCGTCTTGCCGCTCTTTGATGAAACTATCAAACTCCGGGAGCTGCATGGCTCCCTCTTCCTCGCGCTCCGGCCTTCACGAGTGCGCCTCTCTCGAAGTTCAATGTCAACGCACGTTTCAACCGACGTCCATGGCATGCGGGTGCTGGCTGCAGGTGACACAATCAATC
The DNA here is from genome assembly GCF_004366535.1 of Paraburkholderia sp. BL6665CI2N2. Lineage (NCBI taxonomy): Bacteria > Pseudomonadati > Pseudomonadota > Betaproteobacteria > Burkholderiales > Burkholderiaceae > Paraburkholderia > Paraburkholderia sp. BL6665CI2N2. Next base: position 532,035 of record NZ_SORC01000002.1, on the reverse strand, counting down.
GTCGCGCCCAGGCGGCTGCGAAAGAACCTCGTGCGCTGGTTGCGCTCACTCCCAGAAAATATACCCACGCCATATTGAATGAGGGTTATGCAACGGTTAATTCGCGCGTGTTCCTGCGTCGTGCCTAGTTTCACGCCCTTCTGCAAGAGAGACCGACGTTTCATAATCATTGCGGGTCGCCGCTGCCATAGGCATTAAGGGGAGCCGACTACGAATTAGCTCGACAAATGGCCTATACCATGCGTCTCAGTCTTTCAAAAAATCACACTATGCCATTCGATGTTCTTCGTCTATAACCGCGAATAAATCGACCACGAATATGCTCGGCGCCAGTGCCATGCCTACCACTAAGTGTCCTTAACGGCCATTGTATTGGCCAATTCAGCCATGCAATAGAGACGCCAGAATGATTTGGTTAGTATGCTTCAGCAAACAATAAACTTTAGAGTCTTGAGAGACATGCAGACCACAACATTCCGGGGAAAATCAATGGAACTGATACATAGTCTGCCGCGGAGCCCGTCGCGAAGTGCCCTGCCGACGCAAGCGAACGCGATAACTCGCGTCGACATCGCGGTGTTCGACGGATTCGCACTGCCTGAGGTGGCAGCAATCATCGAAATCTTTCAGAAGGCGAACTCGCTCATCGCTGCGCAGCGATCTGGCGGCGCACGTTATGAAGTGTCGCTGCTGTCAGCTGCAGGCGGCCGCATCGGTAGCTCGTCGTCGGTGTTCGTCTGGACCGAAAACGTCGCGTCGCACCGAGGCACGAACGACACTCACTTGTTGTTCATCGCAGGCGGCGTGGGCGTACAGGAGGCATCTCGCGATGAGCGCCTGAGCATTTGGCTGCGCCGCAGGCATCCGTTCAGCGAGATCGTTCATCCGCTCGCGGAAGGCCGGTCGCTTCTGCAAGCAGCGGGCCTTCCCAGCCGTTACTGCCCGCTTCTTCCTGACGGCAACGAAACGCGAGGGCTGTATCCGGCGCGGCCGCTGCACGAAGCGCCGGGGGCCGTGTGCACGGCGCTGCGCGTCGTCGAGGAAGATCTCGGTCCCGAGGTGGCAGAGCAGGTCGGCGAGTCGATCGCACCACTGCACAAGACGCATTTCAGCTCGTCCGTCACCCCAGGCGCCGAGTTGCAAGTCAGCGAGAAGATCATGGCGTCGGCGCGCTGGCTGGAGGCGAACATTGATCGTCCCATATCCATCGACGATGCGGCACAGATCGCGGCAATGAGCGAGCGCAACTTTCTGCGGCGGTTCAAGAGCGAGATCGGCATGACGCCCTCCGACTATCTGCTTCGCGCGCGTCTGAACATCAGTTGCCGGATGCTCGTTGAATCGCGATTGCCGGTCGACAAGATCGCGCGCCGCTGCGGTATTGGAAGCGGCGGTCAGTTGTCCAAGCTGTTCAGGAAGTACCTTTCAACAACACCCACCGACTATAGGCTGGGCAAGGAAGTGGGGGCGCTTCCGGACAGCGTGTCCTAAGACGATGTTTCAAAAAGAGCTACGACTACTGTTAACTCAAACGCAAAGCTGTTAACCTCGAGCGTTGTGACGAGCGGAGCGAGGAGATGGCCAGGCAAATCATCGACGACGAATTGTGGGCACTGATCGAACCACTTCTACCGCCAGCAAGGCCGAGACGCTTCCGGTATCCGGGGCGCAAGCCCGTGGCCAATCGGGCCGCGCTGACCGGGATACTGTTCGTGCTCAAAAGCGGCATTCGCTGGAGCGATCTGCCCGCCGAAATGGGCTGCGGATCGGGTATCAGTTGCTGGCGGCGCTTGCGCGACTGGCAACAGGCCGGCGTCTGGGATCGGCTCCACGAGATCCTGCTCGCAAAGTTGCGTGCCGCCGACCGGATCGACTTTTCTCGCGTCGTCATCGATTCCACTTCTGTTCGAGCAATTGAGGCGGGCGAAAAACTGGACCGAACCCCACCGATCGTGCGCGACCCGGTTCCAAACATCACGTTGCCACCGACGCCAACGGTACGCCGCTCGCGGTCATCCTGACTGGCGCGAATCGCAACGACATCACGCAACTGCTTCCACTGGTCGATGCGATCCCGCCGGTTCGTGGCTTGCGCGGTCGACCACTTCGCAAGCCGGCCCGAATCTATGCGGATCGCGCTTACGACCACGACAAGTATCGTCGGCCCTTGCACGCCGCCGGCATCCCCACATCGATCGCCCGGCGTGGCCAACCCCATGGCAGCGGTCTCGGTAAAGTCCGCTGGGTCGTCGAGCGAACCAATGCGTGGCTGCATGGATTTCGCCGCCTTCGCACTCGATATGAGCGTCGTGCCGACATCCATGAAGGGCTCCTTAAACTCGCGTGCTGCCTGATCTGCTGGCGAACGCTTCAGCGCTCGGACGACTCTTTTGAAACATTCTCTAAGCGCAGCAAGTACCGCTCGTACCCTGAAGGCGGGAAAACACAGGGGCAATAGCCGCATCAATGGCACGAACCGGAACTCAGGAGCGCCGCCGAGCAACCGGCGCTCAATGCTCCCGATATCGCTGCGGGCGAAAGCGATGCCGCACCGCTCATTCCGGACACCACCGCGGGCCCGAGCGCATTCCCGATTGCCGGCAGCCCCCCCGACAGCGCTATACCCTGCGAAGGCATCATTCCGCCCAACGCGCCGACGACGACGCCACGAGCGATACCATTCGACAACGCGCCCACCATGCCCCCATTCATCCCGACCGTGCCCGACAAAGCAATCTGCGAGGGTGTGGCCTGCAATGCTTGCGAGAACGGATCGGCTTTTGACGTGAGTTCACGTAAACGCCGGTCCGGATTACTCTGTTCAATGAGCGACATGTACGGATCGGTCGACTGGCGCCGACGCTGCTTCTTCTGGTGCGCCGTTTGCAAGAGTGACGAAGTCAACGCCGATCGCAACCCGGTGTCGCCTATCATCTGTGCCTGGACGACCGGAGTGGCTTGCATTGCAAACAAGGCCGACATAAGCAGGCCGCGTCCCAGATGCTTTGCTAAAGATGTCATATGATGCCTGACGAAGAAATGGCGGAGCGGTCGTGTCATGGCAGGCTCAATATGCGGTCTTGCTGACGAAACCTTTGAGAAACGTCATTCCGATGATCTTGAGGTCCAGCCAGAAACTCCAGTTCTGAATGTAGTAGAGGTCGAACATGACGCGTGCCGCCATCTTCTCGACGCGATCGGTTTCGCCGCGCAATCCGTTGATCTGCGCCCAGCCCGTGATGCCGGGCTTAATGCGATATCGGTACATGTAGTCCTCAACGAGGTCCTTGTACAGCTCGTCATGTTCGACCGCATGCGGCCGGGGCCCCACCACTGACATCTGTCCTTTGAGCACATTGACGAACTGCGGCAGCTCGTCGAGGCTTGTCTTGCGCAGGAATGCACCAACGCGAGTAATGCGTGCGTCGCCGCGCTGGGCCTGGGTCAGTCGGCCGACCTCCTCGACATGCTGGCGCATCGTGCGGAACTTGTAGATCGCAAACTCACGGCCGTCGACGCCTTTGCGCATCTGTCGGAACAGAACCGGTCCGGGCGAAGAAAGCCGCACGGCAATCGCGATTATCATCAGCAGCGGCGAGATCGACAGCAGCACGAGTGCGGCGAACAGACAATCGAAGAGACGCTTGGGCCACTCACCGCCCGGCGTCAAAGGCGAAGCCACCAGGTTGATTGCCGGTAAGCCATGCACGTCGACAAAAGTCGGCTTCGCGAGCGCAAATTCGCGCAAGTCCGGCATCAGCCGGATATTGACGAAGTCGTGGCGGAACTCGCGAACGTATAGCTCGATTGATGCGGGGCGCATGGGATAGCCGAGAAGCCACAATTCTCTGATTCCGCGTCGGCGCACCAGCGCGCCCAGTGTTTCGAGCGAATTCACGAGCGGCAGGCCCGCGACAGTGCCTGCTTCCGGCGCGTGCTCGTCGAACACGAGTTCGGGCGAAAACGGTCCGGCCGCTGATGCTAGTACATGCTCGAGCAGCGCAGTTGACGCGGGGCCGACCGCTACCGCCACTGGCGAGCTATTGCGCGGCGTTCGGCCAAGGCTGGACACCTTACTGACTACGGCCCTGGCGACCAGCGACGCGCCGATAACAGCAAGCAAAAAATAGGTCAGGTTGAGCATAGCGGCGAACATGATAAAGCCCCCAATAACATTGACCTAATAGGAACGAAATATTTGCCGATGGACTGCGCGATACTCCGTCGGTGTTTTGCCCAAGTGCTTGCGAAACAGCTTCGCAAGCCGGCCACCGCTACCGATGCCGCAGCGTCGTGCGATCTTGTCGACCGGCAACATCGATTCCACCAGCAGCCGGCACGACATGTCGAGCCGAACATAGAGCAGATAGTCGGAGGGTGTCACGCCGAGTTCAGCCTTGAAGCGCCGCAAAAAATTGCGCTCACTCATCGCAGCGACCTGCGCGGCTTCGTCGATACCCACCTGGCGGTACCCGTTCTCCTCTAGCCAACGAGCTGAAGCCTGGATCTTTTCGCTGACGTTATCCGTCGTATTGCGACGGACGATATCGGTGAACTGGGTGAACACGGGAGGCGATACTACATCAGTGATCTGGCTCGTCGCATGCGGCCCCAACTCTTGCTGGATCAGCAGCAGTGCCGAGCGCAGCGAACCCGGCACGCTGCCGTACGCCGCATCCAGCGCGTCTCTGTTTTCCGCGGCGCGGTACGACGTCTTGTCGCCCGCTGTTTCGCTCACGAGATAGCGCCGGTAGCCCGAAGCGTCGAGCAGCAAGCGGCCTTCACCCACCGGAAATACATGCTGCGTGACGGGGCACGTGCGACGAAGCCACGCAAGCAGTTCCTCGTCCCGCAACGCCTGATTTATATCTGCACCACCGGCGACAAAGAGCGCATGGAAGCGGTGTGGATGTTGCCGCGATTCGATGCTTTCCGTCCAGACGAATACAGATGACGAGCTGACGATGCGGCCGCCGATCGTCGAGAGCAAACAAACGTCGAAGTGTGCCGAGCTGCTCTGACCCGACTCCGTGATTTCGTTCGCGCACTGGAAAGCTTCCATCAGGCAAGCGATCTCAGGGAGAGCAAAGCCGTCGAATAGTGCGATGCCTATTGTTTTCACTTTGTCATTGCTGTGTAAAGTGCGCCGGTGATAGCCGCTGTGCCGATCTCGCGCGGAGCCAGCACCGCGATGCTCGACAACGACGCCGTTTTTCAAACAGACCCATGTTACGAAAGGCGGACTGCGGAACCAACAGAGTGGCCGAATCAAGCCACATCTTGGCTGTTCCGGGAAATCGTATTTAAATTAGCTATCCGATCTATATCGAATACGTCGAACCCGTGTTTCCGCGCCCGGTCTCCCGACTCGCTGGGCCTGCTCCGCATGCTGTCCGCGCCGCGATCGCTGCCCCCTTCAAGGCAAAGCGCGCTCGACGAAAGCGCCGCGGTCAGTGCCACACGCTGCCGCAGCGCTGCTTCATTCAACCTTGACGACGATAACGGTAGCCGTAGCCATAGCCGTAGCCATAGCGGGTCGCCTGGAAGCCGTTGAACACCTGCCCCGTGACCTTGATGCCCGCTTGATGCAACCGGTTCACCGTTTCGATCAGTTGATGCCGGCTAGTCAAGTCGGCACGCGATACTACGAAGACGGCGCTGCAAACCTGTGAGACCGTCACGGCGTCACTAACCGGCAGCACCGGCGGCGAATCGACAATGACATAGTCGTAAAGGGCCTCGGAATCTTTGAGCAGTGCAGCGAACGCCGGCCGCTCGAGCAGCTCACCCGGGTTGGGTGGCAACACGTCGCCGGCGGGCAGGATGTCGAGCCCGTCCAAACCAGTCTTGACAATAGCGTTGTCGAGCGTCGCGTCGCCTGCGAGGACGTTGGATAAACCGATATGCGCCGGCTCCAGCGAGAAATACCGCTTGAGCCCAGAACGACGCATGTCCGTGTCGATCATGAGCACACGCAGATCCTTCATTGCGAGCAGATAGGCGAAGTTCGCGGCGACGAACGTTTTGCCGACACCCTGGGTCGGACCAGTGAACAGGATCGAGCCGCCTTCCTTGCCATGCAGGGCGAATTTGAGCGTGGTTCTCAACGAGCGTAACGCTTCCACGCTAGGATCGGATGTATCCCTGCCGGCGAGCAACATCATTTCACGCTTACCATTCTTGTGGCTTTCCTTTGCGATCTCCAGCTCACCGGGGCTGGACGGTACGACCGCGAAGATCGGCACTTGCGCCACACGTTCCACATCCAGCGGATCGCGCAGTGAATCTTTCATCGCCGCCAGCGCTTGCGCCGCAACGAAGGCAATCAACAATCCTCCGAATACGCCGCCTGCGAGCACAATCGGGACCTTCGGCCAGTCCATCAATTCAGGGGGCACCGCGAAATCGATGACGGATACGTTACCCGTCGTTCCGGCCTCGGCAATCTCGAGCTGCTGCGCGTTGGCCACCAGCGCTGTATAGAGCTGAGTGTCCACCGCCACGTCGCGCGCAAGACGGAGGTAGTCCTGTTGCGTCGAAGGCAACGCCTGCACTTCCTTGTCGATCTCACGCAGCCCCTGGTCCAGTGCCGCGTCCTGTGCCTGCAACGTCTGAACAGCAGGATGGCCGGCACGGAATTGCTCGCGGGTCGCCTGCAGGTTCAGATCGACGAGCGTCTTCTGCTTCGTCAGATCCACGGCACGTGTGAGGAGCGCCTCCGTTTGCTGCTCCACATCGATCGTTTTCGTGCGAATGCGATACGAGTTCAAACGATCTTCTGATTGTTCCAGCTCCTGACGGAACGCGGGTAGCTTGCGATTGAGGAACTGGAGACTCAGACGCGACTGTTCGGCGCGGTGACGGATGTTCAGCGCCACGTAAGCGCGTGCTACCTCGTTAGCAAATCGGGCAGCCAGGTTCGGGTCGGTATCCTTGAAGGACAGCGCGATCATCGACGAATCCTTCGTCGTCTCTTCGACCTTGATGCGTTTTTTTATCGCCTCGATCGTGTTCTGAAGTGACGCTTCGACAAGCTTGAACGACGTGCCAGAACGTCCCCTCAGCGCACGCACCTTGATCGAGCCTTTGCCGGGACCATAGTCGGTTTGCACCGTGAAGTCCACGCGCTGCCCAACGCTTCCCGACGCCACAGTCACGCCGTCGCGATCGTCGAGCGTCCAACGGTCGCCGCCCTGCGCATGCAAACGGAATTTCTCGCCATAGAGCGTCTCGGGCACGTCGAAGGCAGCCAGCTCCAGCTTCTCACCGCCCCAGGCAAATCGCGTGAGACCGAGTGGCGCATCGGCGAGACCATCGGGAGGTGTCGCAAAGCGCGCATAGAGGCGGCCCAGTACCGGGATGCGGCTCACGGACACTGCGGTTCGCGCCTGCGTGACATTGATAGCCTGCTCGAGCACAGCGCGCGAGGCGACGATGTCGAGCTCGCCGTCGATTGGCTTGTTAAGGCTAAGCGCACTGGCGACGTCCGACAACGCGCCGAGTGCGGAGCCCTGCTGCTCGTCGACCTGAATGAGCGCGTCAGCCTTGTACACGGGCGAGGCGACCAGCACATAGAGAAGCGCAAGCGCTGCAATGCTTGCGGTCACGCCTGCGAACAAACGCGAATGGCTCTGAACGTTATGCCAGAGCGTTAGAAGGCTGACATCCTCTTCGGCGCGGTTGGGCACCATGTTAGGCATCGGCATGTTATGCAAAGTCGATTCTGACTTCATGGTAGGTGTCGTCTTCAGTTGGCAGGTTGCATAGAGAACGCGGGCAGCCAGCTACTCGCACAGCGCTCGATGAGCGCCAACGACGCCTCGAACAACGCCTCGCTACCGCCAACCGGGTCGTCGACTTCACTTCCAAGCCAATGACCCAGCGTCCACACCTTGCCGGTGGCAAACGGATAGCGTCTGAGCACTTCCCGGCGTTGGGCCGTCTCCATGACGAGTACGAGGTCGGCCCAATGCAGCATAGGGGTCGTCAAGCGCGCGGAAGAGGATTCGGCAGGAATCGCGTAGCCCTTCGCGGCAAGCAGTTTGTGCGCGATCGGGTGGATCGCCACCCCGCTCAACGCCTCCAGTCCGGCTGACTGGACGGACGCTCCCGATGCATCGGACAGGGCATGGCGGAACACACATTCGGCGAAGCGACTTCGGCACACGTTCGCATGGCAGATCAGCAGCAGATTCAAAGTTGGCTCCCTATGTCGTTCATGGTCGTCGCGCGCACTACTTGAATACCTGAGATCCGAAGTACAGAGAACTCGCGAACGGCAGCATCTGCGAGATCACGCGATAGAAACGGGTCACATGCGCCGCGTCGACGAAGACCACGTCCCGTGGTTGCAACTGAAACTGATCCGCTAGCACCAGCATGCCCGGCGAGGCCGCATCGAGATGAAACACCTCGACTGTGCGGTTGAGTCCCTGGCGGAATACGTAGACTTGCGAGGCGTTAGCGGACAGTTGACTGAGACCGCCGGCATCGGCGATCGCTTCAGACAGGCTGAAAGGGCCCACCGGCATCACCTGCGATACGGGCTTCGTGACCTCGCCGAGTACGAACACTTTCTTGAACCGACGCTCCGGTACGTTGACGACGTCGCCGTCCTTGAGAAGTACGTTTTGCGAGAGATCGCCGTTATAGAAAAACGCGTACAGATCGAGTGGGAACACCTGACCGCCCCGATTTAGCGTTGCCGCCCCGAGGTCCGCGCCATCGCTATATCCACCCGCGCCCGAAATCGCGTCCGCCACCGTTTCCGGCGTATCCGTTACCGCGAGCGAGCCCGGCGCCTTGACCGCACCCGACACGTATACCTTCTGGCTACGGTACGACGAAATCGTGACGTCGAGCTGCGGGTTCTTCACGACCTTGTTGAGACGGCTAGTGAGATCGGTACGAATCGCGTCCGTGGTCTGACCGGCGACTTTCACCTTGCCGACATACGGGAAGTAGATCGTCCCGTCGGGCTGCACAACGCGGCCCACCGGGTCCAGGTTGCCGCCCGCTGTCGCCGAAGGCACGCTGGTGCTTTCGCTGCCGCCTACCGAAACGATCGAGGTATTTAAGGCGGAGAACCCGGGGTTATTCAGTTCCGGCCGATCCCATACGATCACCCGCAGAGTATCGCCGCTCCGCACGAGGTAGGTCGAAGGCATACTCGGCGGCAGACGCGGCGAGATCGGTCCTGCAGCAGCCGGGCGCGACGACAGTTGCGCGATCAAGCCGCCATTCACCGGGTGCAGGCGGAACGTGATGCCGCCCTGGACGAGTTCCGTCGTCTGCGGCTCGCCCCCCGTCTGTGCGCTCGTATCCTGAGAGGGTGGTACACCCATATAGGAACCGGGCGCCAGCGCGCATCCGCTGAGCGTCAGCAATGCCAATGATAAACCGAGTGCGGCTTTCGACTGTTGCGTCAAGCGAGACTTGAACGGTCCGTAAATGAAAGAGTTTTTAAGCAATTGTCGATCCTTGACTGCTTGAGCCGTTGCACCACAACCGGAGCACGTGTCACGATCCCCGACGCCTGACACACCCGTGCCTGACATCGGCGTGCATCAATAGACTTCAGCCGAATTGAAATTCACACCCTCGGCATCATTGGCCGCTACCAGAGGCATGCCGTCGATGTCCCATTCAATACCGATATCCGGGTCGTTCCACAGCAGTGTGCGTTCGTGCTCGGGGAACCAGAAGTCGGTTGTCTTGCAGAGAAACTCCGCGACGTCGGACAACACCACGAAACCATGCGCAAAGCCTGGGGGAATCCATAGCTGATGCCGGTTCGCAGCAGAGAGGCGCGCACCGACCCAGCGGCCGAAAGTCGGCGACCAGCGGCGCAGATCGACGGCGACGTCGAATACTTCGCCGGCCACCACTCGCACCAGCTTCCCCTGCGGACGCTGGATCTGATAATGCAGGCCGCGTAGCACGCGACGCGTCCATATCGAGTGGTAGTCCTGCACAAAATGAAAGCCACGCGCGACTTTATCTTCAAACTCGTTCTGATTGAAGCTCTCGAAGAAAGCGCCGCGCGCGTCGCCGAACGCCTTCGGCTCGATCAGCTTCACATCGTGAATGGCAGTGTGTTTTACGTTGATCGTCATGGCGCGACACCGAGAAGAAGCGAAGACAGATAATGCCCATAGCCCGTCTTGCGAAGTGGTTCGGTTAGCGTATCGACGCAGAGGACGGGTTCGCCATTGCAGGCCAACCAGTCTGCGACGAAGTTTGCTCCGATGAAACTGGCACCACCGGTCACAACGATCATCTCGAGCCCTCGCTGATTGTTGGAAATGGCACGATCGCCTGGTTCTATTCCGACACGGTCAGTGTGTCACTCTCGGCAGTGACGCACCGCACGAATAGGACGCTTAGAGGATGGCTATGTTAGGACCGATGGCGTAGCCGATTCGGTCAAATCGTTGGCGCATTCAGACATCATCTGAGAACACATCAAGATGCCCTTGCTTCGTCCCTGCCAAGCCCGTCGGCCATAAGGATGCGCGCATCACTTTGGCGGAATCGATGATGACAGTGACCGAATTCGCCATGCGCGTTGCCCTACCCTAATGCCTGAGCAACATTTGTTCAGCGCACCATCGGCGCGCAAATCAACGACAGGATCAGGCGATATGCCAGTCAACGAACTTTTCATTTTGGGCACGCGGGGTATACCGGCGCGCCATGGTGGTTTCGAGACGTTTGCCGAGAGGCTTGCGCTCTATCTTACGCAACGGGACTGGAAGGTCACGGTGTATTGCCAGGACGACGTCGGCCAGGCGGAGCAGGTCGAGGACACATGGCGCGGCGTGCATCGGATCACCGTCCCGGTTACGCGCGAAGGTGCTCTGGGGACGATGGAGTTCGACTGGAAGACAGTCCGGGACGCGGCTGAGCGCAAACCTGCTCTCGTCCTCACGCTCGGCTACAACACCGCCGTCTTCTGTACGTATTTACGCTGGCGCGGCATTACGAATCTGATCAACATGGACGGCCTGGAGTGGCGCCGTGAGAAGTGGAAGTTCCACGAGCGCGCGTGGCTCTGGCTCAATGAACGCATCGGCTGCTGGACAGGCAATCATCTGATCGCCGATCACCCTGCCATCGCTGCGCACCTCGCAACACGTGTCAATCGCCGGAAAATCACGACGATTCCGTACGGCGCCGATCCGGTGGGGGCGGCGAGCCTTGCGCCCCTTGAGGCGCTCGGAATTGATGACACGTTCTACGGTCTAGTGATCGCTCGTCCAGAGCCGGAGAATTCGGTGCTGGAGATCGTAACTGCCTTCTCGCGCCGGCCGCGCGGCGCAAGGCTCGTGGTGTTGGGCAAATACGATGGCGAGGCTCATAAGTATCACCGCGAAGTACTTGAGGCGGCCAGCGACGAAGTCGTTTTCCCCGGCGCGATCTACGATCAATCGGCTGTCCGTGCACTACGGCGATATGCACATTTCTATCTGCACGGTCATCGCGTGGGCGGCACGAACCCGTCGCTCGTTGAAGCGCTTGGCGCCGGCAGCGCGGTAATTGCGCATGACAACGTGTTCAATCGATGGGTGGCAGGGCCGGAGGCACGGTTCTTCGCAACGGAGGCAGATTGCGATATGCATATTTCGGCGCTGCTGGGCGATCCCGCTACCGCGCGAGCCATGGGCGAGTCGAGCACGCAGCGCTTCGAAAGCTCATTCCGTTGGGATAGCGTTCTCGCGCAGTACGAGGCGTTATTGCACCGACATATTGGAGGCCGCAAAGGAAGCGCGGCGTTCGCTTCGCGCCCGGCTCATCGTGCTCCGGACCGGAAGCCTGCGCTCGATGCACTTGCGCGAGCGACCAACGCGAGTTCCAGCGTGGCGGCTATGGACAGTATGGAGCAGCTTGACACCAAGGTGGAGTGAGCGTCATGGTGTACTCCGCGCAAAAAGGCTCGCCGCCATGCGCTTACCTGCTTCACTATACGAGCGTCCCGTATGCTTATACAACACTCAGCCGACCTATCTGCGCACCGCTCATCATGACCCGACGTGTTCTTCCGTATGCCCGAAAGACTGTCGCCGCTACCGGCGTTGCATTGCTTTTCTGCTGCTGCAAGTTCCAAGGTTCCGACGTCGTGCGGTACGAGCCGGTCGACCTCCGGGTCATGTCGCCAAGTTTCGTGCTCGTCACCAAACAGTCTGACGCAGCGCTCGGGACCTCAGACCGTATTGTCATACGCGACAGCCATTTCTTCACAGCCGGCACGCCGGGCATCCCCGGAAATCGCAAGCGCGTCCGATTCTTCGGCGTATCGCTAGCACTGTCCGCGAACTTTCCTTCGAAGACTGACGGCGAAGCACTGGCACGGCGTCTTGCGGCGCTCGGCGTCAACATCGTCAGGCTGCATGCGATAGACCAACCCGCGGAAAATTCCGCGGACGGCCCCGTCGGCATGCTACGCGGCGCCGCCAATCCACAACTCGATCCGCAAGCCGTCTCAGACTTGTCGCGATTCATTACTCAGCTAGGACAGCACGGCATTTACGTCGATTTGAATCTGCACGCGAACCACACATTCCCGGCGAGACAACCCACCGATCACATTCCTTTGCAGAGCAAGCCACTACCTATATTTGATGCGGATATGATGTCGTGGCAAGTAACGTACGTAAGGAATCTGCTTTCTGCGCTTCGGCTTCGCGACAGCCAAAATCTCGCCATGGTCGAGATTAACAACGAATCCACCCTCGTCGACAGCTGGCAGGAAGGCACACTGCCCTCGCTGGTTACCGGCCGGTTCCGGGACGAATTGCGAAAAAAATGGAATACCTATCGCAAGGACCGACACCTTACTGCAGCACCTTTGCCGCTTGATCGGCCGGGACTATCCACGGACGATGCTCGCCTCGCAGCCGGTTTCTTCATTGGTCTGGATCAGCGTTACATCGAGCGGATGGTCGGCGTAGTGAAGGATGAGCTTGGTAACGATGTGCCCATCTCAGGCACACAAATCATTCACTCCGGGCGCTGGAATCATGGGGGCTTTGCGAACTTCGATGTGAATAGCGACGCGACCTTCACGGATGCACACTTTTACGTCGACCACTATCTATTTCCGCATCGTCAATGGAACTGGGCCGACTGGCGCATTTCAAACAACTGGCTAGGGGATTCTCCCGAGCAGACCTTGCTCAACACTGCCTTTGCGCGTGTTGCGGGTCGCCCATTTGTGATCAGCGAGTTCAATCAGGCATGGCCTAACCAGCAAGCGTCCGACCTGTTGCCAATCGTCACGCAGTTTGCTGTCGCTCAGGATTGGGACGGACTGATCCTTTATGACTACGCGCACGATCGGGAATGGAACGCCTTCGGTCCGTCCGATTTCAGCTTGCGTGGCGATTTCACGAAGCTCGCTCAATTCGCTCAATGCGCGGCTTACTTTCGTGGCCTGTATCCCGACACCGCATTGAGCCAGTCGCTTATTGCACTCTCACCCGATGATCGTGCCATGGCCGATGCTAACGGCATACTGGGCAATCTCGCGTCCTACCTGTCGGAGCATTTCGGCATCTCGCCGCAAATCCCGATGACCCGTCAGATCGCGCTCGAAAACGGGCCGGAATTCGGAGTGCATTCGCCTGCTCCCCTGGAAACATCGTCCTATTTCTCCTATGACCAGACAGCGCGCCGGTTCACATTCGGATCCGCATACGCCGCGGGGATCTCGGGCTATATTCCTGTCGGTCATCGAGTAGACTCGTCGCTGCTTGAGTTGACTCTCGCACCGGGCAGTCGTGGATTCGCGACTGCGTTCCTCACGAGTCTGGACGACAAGCCTCTGACTGCGTCGCGCCGTCTGCTGCTATCAATACCCGGGTTCACCGTTGGCACTGACGCGACTGGGCCGCAGCGACTCGAAGCCGCAGATCTCCGAGGCAACTGGCAAACGATTCGACCCAAGGAAGGCGAGCTTCCCTCGGCGAGCCTTTACAAAACCGCTGGACCAGCACAGATGGAGCGCATTCCCGCTACTGTCTCCCTGCACGTGTCGGGCGCACGCGGCTCCGTATTTGCGCTCGATATCCTAGGACGGCGCCTTCGGGCCGTTGCTTCCCGGACCGACAGTCAACGCCTGACCTTTGACATCAATCGCGACGGGCTGCCCTTCGCGGCAAGCTACGAGATCAGGGTGGAACGCTAACGCCGCCGGACGCGAACGCGTCCGATCACGGCGGTTGACCGCAGCCTGTCTAGACATCCTGTATGGGTGCGATGCGGAAGTCGCATAAGAGATTGTTGCAGCTGGCCTCGGCCAGCGAGGAAACCGGCTGTTCCGTCAGCCGTACCCTACCGACGTATGCGATCTCGGTAACGAGTTGGGATGAAGCCGCCGGGACAATGTAACCTGCACGAATGTGCGGCATCAAGCCCGTGAGGACGAGGTGCGTTCTATCAGCATCGGGTGGATGAAGTGCTGAGGTGAGCAGTATGGTTAGTAAACGCGAACCACCGGTAAACGCCGTCCGGATGCCACGGGCCAGCGGCTATATCGGCTGGGTGCGGTCCAGCGGCTGGATCTGACTTTTCTCGTCCACGCACAACACCATGGCCTTGAGCGGCGGATCCAGGCACAGCCCGACGATATCGCTCACCTTGTCCACAAAAAATGGATCGATCGAGAGCCTGAAGGTCTCCTGCCGATACGGCTGCAATCCGAAGGCACACCAGGTACGCGACGCGGCTGTCTGCGACATCCTGATCTCGCGGGCAATTGTACGCGTGCTCCAATGAGTCGCTCCCGTGGGTACGGATTGGAGCGTGCGTGCGACGACCACCTCCACCTGCGCGTCCTCGATCGTCCTCGGTACTCCCGGGCGCGGTGCATCGAGCAACCCGTCCACGCGGTGATTGACGATTCGCGAACGCCACTTCGAAACTGTATGCGAGGCGACACATCGTCTTGTCGCGACCGTCTTGTTGTCGATGCCCTCGGCGCAGGCCAGCACAATGCGTGCGCGCTAGGCCAGCGCTTGTGCTGTCTTACGCCGCATCAGTGCCGTGAGCTTTTCGCGTTTCGCTTCGCTCACGACCAGGGGCGCCTTCGGTCTTCCTCTCATCATCGCCTCGCATATTTGCGGATCCTGCAACCCAAGTTGGTACACAACGCAAATAAGGCAATCAATTTTTATTTCGTGTCTAGCGGATCGCGTATGTCACATGGCATGTTGCAGACAATGCCTAGGCATGACCTGCGCCTTATTCTAAAGCGCCGATTCCCAATCTCACGTTCCGGATGCAAACCCGCTCATCGGCTTATGAGTTGCGGCAGGGGCTTTCCGATAAACACAGTCATATAACTTCCAGCCTGCGTGCCGAGTGTAGATGCCAGTACCATGATCAACGCAGTAAGCGGGCTGGCCAGCAGCCAGAAATGCGTCTCCGTCACGCCAAAGAGAAGACAGCTGATTAGCACAACCCCGAAAAATCCGCGGCACCACTGATTGACGTTGGCCATGCGGCGCAAGCCGAACATGGCGATCACGAAGAGCACTAAACCGACGTATCCCTCGCCGTAGACCAGATTAATGTAGAGACCATCGATCCCTGCGCCCCGCGTGGAGCTGTCGGCAAGCAAATTTGCGCCTGGCGGCATCAGACCAACCCCCAGCACGAGATCCTTCGCCGAGAACAGAATGTCTGCGGCGAAGGACAGCCGGCCGCTAAATAACGCATCGATCGCCGCACGGCCAATATCGGAATAGACAAAGTAGGCGATTCCGCAGACGGCGAACATCGCGGAAAGCTTGAGTGCCGCCTTGATCGTCCGGGATTCTCCGTTTACGCTGTCTTTAAGATAGGTAAGCGAGAAAACATTGAACAGCGCGAGTAGAGTCGTGACGACCGCCACGCCCAGCGTAGTACGAGACCCGGTCATGGCAAGCGTGCCGAGGCTAAACACGACGCAGAACAAATCAAACCATCTAAAACCCCGTTTCGCCCCAGTGCCAAATATAACGATGGTCAGCAAATATATCGCGAGAGGATACATAGCTGCGATGTTCGGGTGAGCGAACGCCCAGCTCGCCCCCTTGTCCCAGCCAGCCATGTCCGTGCGATCGGGAATCAACGGGTGCGAAACGATGGCGAGCACCAGCGCAAACACATTGACTCGACGAAACTCGATTAGCCACGATCGCACAGAGAAGATGCGCGGCGCGACGGCAAGGCAACAGGCGTAAGTGATCAGGAAATCCACGAAGAATAGCAAGGCGGTATTGATCTGGCCGGGCGCCCTCATCAACTCGATGAATTTCCAGCCGAACACAAGCATAAATGGACCAATCAGCCCTCGGGACGGGATGATGAACTTCCTGCGCTGCAGGTCCCGTATCGCCATCCGGAATATCAGGATTGAGGCTATCCCCCAGAATCCGACGCGCGAATTCTCTACGTGGAGATCGGAGTACTGATATGCGGGTACAAGTAGCCAAATACAAAACAATATCTTGTCGAGCAGATAGACCTTTTCTCCCGTCGCGCTAAGCTCTTGCTGCAACTGATTCTCCGTATTCATTTAACCACCCATTATCTTCAACCGCCGGCGAGCCGAAGTCACGACAAAGGCTCCGGCCAACGCCACCCCGAACAACGCCACAAAAGACGCACTCGTGAACATGAATTCCCACAGGTCACGGTCGAAATGCCACGACGAAGAAACGCGCCTTGCAAAAAACGAAGCAGCGATGGCGAGAACCGAGACCGTCGCCAGCCGGTCCGTCCGGATGTGCCACTTCACAATCTTTCGGCCCTGTACGGCGCATAGCACGCAGTAAAGCGCACCCGAGACCAGCGCCGCCGATCCGGCTCCGACCCCGCCCAGACGCGGAATGAGAATTACGCTAAGCAGCGCGTTCACCAGCAGCACGATCGCGGCGAACGTGCACATCGTCGCCTTCTTCTCCTTGAACTCCAGAGGTTTGTGGAAAAACGGGCCGAGCGAAAAGCTGAATGCCGATGCGGCCAACAAAGCAAGCAGCGAGGAGGCTGCACTGAACTTTTCACCTAGGAACAGACGCGTAGCCGGCTCGGCTACAGCGTTGACGATAGCAACCAGCGCGACGCCCGCGCACATCAGATAGGTGAGAAGATCGCCCAGCTGCCGCGATGCCGCATGCTCGTTTTTCAGGTTCCACGCCGCCATGAGTTGCGGCCACGTTGCTGCGAGGATCGGCGCCATTACCAGGCTCACCGAGCCCACCACGAGCGTCGACGCCGCGCCGTAGAGACCGGCCGTCGCAGACCCGCTCAGCGCGCGCACCATCAACCGGTCGCTATACATGGCAAGATTCATGAAGATGAACCAGAGCGTCATCGCTCCGCCATACACTCGCAGTTTGCGCAAAACAAGCAGCACGCGTGGCGATCCAAGCTGGCGTAGCACGGCCGGGTCGAAAAGCCGGGCTTGCCACGCGCCAAAGGCAACACCGATGAACTGCGCCGCACCGCAGGCGACTAGTAATCCGCCGACGTTCTGTTGCGATGCACGGCAGACAAGCACCGAAAAACCGATCTTCAGGCTACCGGAACATGCTTGCTGCACCGAATAAGACCACGCTCGCTGCTCCGATTGCAATACGGTTCCTACTAGCGTGAAGAGGGTCTGTGCTGCAATGCCGAATAGGCAAACGAGCCAGAGACCGGCGCCGTGCTTGCTGTCTAGCATAACGAAGAGCGCGATCAAGGCAAACAACGCGAGAAGCGCCAGCATGATGCCGCCCGCACCGAGCAATACCGCCGCCTTGGTATAGGCCGAAGCGACCGCCGACGAGCCAGCCAGATATCGCCCCGTCGCCTGCTGCAGCCACTGCCCTACAACCGAGCTCGCGAGAACGATCACGGTAATGGAAACAGAGTATGTGCCGTATCCGGACGGCGCCAGCCGATGCGTCAAAAGGGAAATCAATGCGATGTTAAGGCCCGCGTTACTGGCAATGCCAAGCGTGTATGGCACATAGGTGGACCAGATCTTGCGTTTGCGGGAACTCCCTGTAGCGTGTGTCAAACGGCTCAGCATTGCACTTCCGCCGAATACCTGTTCTCGAACGCGCGGAGAAGCTTCTGTACCGATGCGTGCAAGGTGAATTGCTTCGCAAGCTCCACGGAGGACGCTGCGAAACTCATGCGTCGCCCGGAGTCCGCGAGCAGCGACATAAGGGCCTGACTCAGCGCGCGAGGCGCCTTGGGTGCGACTACGAGCCCATTCTCGCCAGCCACGACGAAATCCCTCGTGCCGCCGTTGTCCGACGTAACGATCGCGCATCCGCACGCCATCGCCTCCAGCGCTGGAAGACCCCAGCCCTCAGTCCAGCTAGGGCACAGATAGATTGACGAAGCGTTGTAAATCTCTTCGCGCAGCACACGCTTTCCTGGGTTCTGAACGTACTTGATCCACTCGGGCAGAAAGTCCGGCCGGGGCGACGTTCCGAAGAGAATCGCCTCCATGTCGGGAAACTGGGTCTTCGCATGACCGAGCGCCAACACGCCATCGGCTGCCCCTTTCCACGCATGAGGCGAGTACAGCATGCTGACCACGGGGCGCCGGCCCGCGATGGGCGCCGTCACAAAGAATTCGTTGTGGTCGACGGGATTGGGAACCTGATACGCGTCGCCGCCCGATAGATCGTTGACGAGGTCTCTGAGCCACCCGGAAATCACGATCTTGTTCGTCCTCGACTTGAGCGTCTGATTCACCCGGCGCTCCGGGCCGGACCACGTCTCGTGATGCTGGATGAAATAGAACTTCTCACCCTTGCACGCGGGATAGCGCTCTACGTATTCGGCCGTACGCCAGAGCGAAGCCACGACGACGTCCGCGTTCGGGATGTACCGGGAGAACAGCGCGGGCACGACACTGATCTTCACCGCCGGATCGATATTCATCCACGGTACGATCGGTGTGCTCTGCCCGAGCCACCCTCTCAGCAGTCTGGCACAGTCGGCTGCAAGCGAGAGCAGCTTGAGCAAGAGGTTCTTCCGCAGGCTCCACAGAAAAAGCGTCTCCGGATGCAGCACTTCGACCGTATGACCGGCGCTTGCCATGGCATTCGCATACTGATACACGATCTTTCCGCCACCGGTCGGATGTCGTGTCAGCTTCGGAAGAATAAATGTAATTTTCATTGGGTTTTCGACCATCAACATTAGCGTGTTTCACGCTGTAAGGCAGAAACCTCATGCGCCCGCCTAGAATCGTCGAGCAACGGTTGTACGGTGTCGGCAACCGAGCGCATATAGGTTTTGACCGTGAAGGCGCTCAGGTACTTCTCGCGCGCGGCATTCGCCATGTCGGCATACGCGTCATGCGTCATCGCCAACGCTCTCGACACCACCCTCAAAAAATCCCGCATATCCCCCGGCGCGAACAGAAACCCGTTGACGCCATCGGTCACGATCTCCTGCAAACCACCCGTGGCCGCGGCAATGACCGGCCGCCCGTACGCAAAGCTCTCGATCGCCACGCGCCCAAAGGGTTCGGGCTGAACCGACGGCACCACCAGGAAGTCGGCCCACGCGAAATGCGCGCCCGGATCGCTCGTGAAACCTTCGATCTCAACAGATTGCGTGCACGTTTTTGCGGTCTCGCGAAGCGAGACGAGCAATCCCTCATAGCCCGGAAAGACATCGCCGACAATCCGCACGTGCACGGGCAATGCGCGCCCGAGCATGGACAGCGCATCAAGCACGAACTGTTGTCCCTTCCACGGATTGATGCGGCCGATGATTGCGAGCCGCTTTGTGCGGTTCTGTGGAGCGTCAGCAACAGCGATGGGACCGGCGACGTCGACCCCGTTGTGGATCACATCGCCCGGCAGCGCGAATGCCGCAGCCGTCGCATGCGAGTTATAGATCAGGCCTGCGCGCGAGAACCTCAGCAAGGCCCTGAAAACGCGGCAAGCAAGCGAGGACGGGATCTCCCGCACGTGCACATAGGCCCCCGCACGCTGTCCGCGCAAAGCCGCGATGGCAGCCACGCACACGACGGTGTTCACGTAGCAAATCTGATACGAAGGGAACATGCTCCGATATCCCAACCAGGCTTCGATCATGCGTCTGCATGTTTGCCACGGCCGCGCCTTCAATTCCTTCTTGCGCAATACGCCATTGGAGTTGTAGATAATTCGGCTCGCATATCCGACGACGTGATCGACGATGGGGCCAGCCTCGGGTAACACCACATCGATTACAGCGTCAGGATGCCGCTCGCGCAACGCGCACAAGGCAGACACGAAGCTGCGGTCGGATCCGTACAGCTCGGAGCCCTGATGGATCATCACGATAGCTAGCGATGTACTCACCGAAAAACCTCCGCGATCACGTCAAAGAAATTTCCCGGCGCACGCGGACCCACTGATATGCGCAAAGCCTTCCACATCACATAGCATCGGATCGCCAGCATCTCGAACGGATTGCGATCGAATACGCGTAGCCACGACTGCCATAGCCATATCTGTCGCTGCAGTGCCGCAAGCGGATCGGTCGTGCTGCGCAGCGCCGAATCGTGGCCAAGCACCGCTTCATGCAAGTAAGCTCTCGCACCGTGCTTGGCCAGATCGCGGCAGAAACGTGTGTCGACGCCGTAAAGGCGCAGCCGTTCGTCGAACGGATGCGGCGCGAGTCGCGTAAGGAAGGCGCGACTGATGCATAGCCCACTCATCATCGCGGTGAAGTCTGTTGGCAACATGGCGTTCGTCGTGACGCTACACAGCGCCTCGCCCTTGATCCACCGCAACCGACCCGGGCTGATCAAATGCCCGTCGTGCCGAATCACTGGCACAAAGACGTCGGCTTCGATTTCGACTTTTTCGAGACAGTCGGCGAGTTTTTCCAAGAACGCTGCATCGACGCTCGAGTCCTGGTCGAAAATAACCACATGCGGGCGTCTCGACTCGCGTACCAGCATGTTGTACACCTTCGATAACGGCTCGTTCTCCGGCGACGCGAAATACCGCCAACGGAACGGAAGAAAGTGCGCATTCGGCGGCACAGGTACAGCCCGCGCGTTGTCCCATATGTGGACCTCTACATCGATGCCGAGCGAGGCGAAATCAATCTGGCTCAATGTGATGAGCGTTTCGGCCGCTTCAGGATCGCGCTGGTACAGCACGACAAAAATATCAAGCGCCAGCATCGTCGCCTCCGCGCCTCGTGCCCACAACACGCCCCGGAACGCCCGCGACGATAGAATAAGGCGGCACGTCGCGCGTGACAACCGACCCGGCCGCAATCACACTGCCCTTGCCGATCGTTACCCCGCCGAGCACGGTGACGCGCGCGCCTAGCCAGCAGTTTTCTTCAATGTCGATCGGCATGCGCGTCGTCCCCTGCTCGCGAATCGGCCGCGACAGGTCCGCGAAATTGTGATTTTCCGGATGCGCACTGAAGTATTGGCCAATGATCGTGTTTCTGCCGATTGACACACCACCCGAGCCCCCCACACTCGAGTACTCGCCGATGCCGCAACCATCGCCGATATAAATGTAGCTGCCGGGCCGCGCGAGATCCGTGCCGACGATGAGCCGCGAATAGGCGCCGATCGTGACGCGCCCACCGACACGTAAGCCGCCCGCACCCAACCCGCTGAGAATCGTACCGTCGCCGATGGTGGCAAAGCGCCCGATCTCGATTCGCTTTGCAAACCGGACGCGGACGTAGCGTCCGACAAAGCATATGCCCGCACGCTTGCAGCGCAGCGAAAGCACCGAGCCTCGCAGCGCATTCCAGCTCTGTTCCGCAAGATAGAGCATCAGATCAATGCCGCCCACTTCACTGGCGATTTGCTTTCCGGGCCGAACATATACCAAAGCTCGATTGACAATCATTTTTAGCATCGCATCGCCACCCAAGTTGCATGTGCCGGGTACATGGTGCAGGCAGGTGCGCATTCCGCGTCCCCCTGCTCGCGCTCAGGCGGCGGCGCGAGCCGCGTCGCGGCCGATCGTGTAATAGATCCAGCCGGTTTCTTTCATCACATGCGGGTCGTACAGGTTACGTCCGTCGAAAATCAACGTGTCGTTGAGCGCGACCTTCATCTGCTCGAAATTGGGGCTGCGGAATTCCTTCCACTCCGTAAGTACCACAAGGGCATCCGCGCCGATGAGCGCCGCGTCGCGGTCGTGCGAAAACTCGATCCGCGCGAAACTGTCGGCATCGAGGTCCGCGCTAAGGCAGTGCCGGGCCTCCTCGATTGCGACGGGATCGTAGACGTTCAACGTGGCGCCATTGCGCAGCAGATCGGCGATCAGACGGCGGCTAGTTGCTTCGCGCATGTCGTCGGTGTTCGGCTTGAACGAGAGTCCCCATAAGGCGAAGCGCTTGCCCATCAGCGCACCGCCGAAGTGTCGCCGGATCTTATTGAAAAGCACGGTCTTTTGGCGTTCATTGACGAATTCGGCGGAGGCGAGAATGTTCAACTCCATGTCGTATTCCCCGGCAGTTCGCATCAGCGCCTGCACGTCCTTTGGAAAACATGACCCGCCGTATCCGCAGCCCGCGTATAGGAAGCTATAGCCGATGCGCGGATCGGATCCGATACCGCGACGCACGCTCTCGATGTCGGCACCGACGCAGTCCGCGAGGTTGGCCATCTCGTTCATGAACGAGATACGCGTTGCCAGCATGGCGTTTGCTGCATACTTGGTGAACTCGGCCGAACGCACGTCCATGAACAGTGTGCGCTGGTGGTTGCGGTTGAACGGCGCGTAGAGCTGCTCAAGTAGGCTTCGGGCACGCAAGCCGGATACGTCGTCGTCGCAGCCGATCACGATTCGATCGGGTCGCATGAAGTCGTCGATGGCGGCACCTTCCTTGAGAAACTCGGGATTCGACACAACCGCGAACGGTACATCGGCATTGCGCAAGACGAGTTCTTCTGCAATCGCGTCGCGAACTTTATCAGCCGTGCCTACAGGGACCGTCGATTTGTCGACGATCACTTTAAACGCATTCATGTACCTGCCGATACTCCGCGCTGCAGCGATCACATATTGCAGATCGGCAGAACCGTCTTCGCCGGACGGCGTGCCAACCGCAATAAACTGGATGTCGCCGTGCGCAGCCGCCTGAGCGGGGTCGGTCGAAAACGCGAGCCGCCCCGCTTCACGATTGCGGTCGATCACGTCGGCCAAGCTGGGCTCGTAGATCGGCACCTTGCCGTTGTTGAGCATCGTGATTTTCGCTTCGTCGACGTCGAGGCACAGAACATCATTGCCCAGTTCTGCCAGACACGCGCCCGTGACGAGGCCAACGTATCCGGTTCCGATAATGGTGACTTTCATCGATTCGGGTATCAGGAAGTGAGGATAGGCGGCGTGGCGATGACAGGTACCCCTGCACGCGCCGCGATGAGTAATATCGAACGGCGCCTATTCTTCACGAAATTTCCCGTGATGAGATGAATGTGGCGGATTGCGCCAACATAATTTCCGTATATCCCAAAGTCGCGTGACCGGAGCCTAACGTCCTCACGTCGCGCAACCGATGCAGCGCCCATAACTCATGCTCAATGCCTTACGCACGACGTTGCCCTCACAAGGGCTTTGTCAAATTGATGAGCGTGCCGGGTAAAATGGCGGGATGAAGAAGAGCAAATCACCTTACTACGGTTTCCGTTTCCCGGCATTGGTCATCAGCTGCGCAGTACGGTGGTACCATCGCTTCAACCTGAGCCTGCGTGACATCGAGGAACTACTACTCGAGCGCGGCGTGAGTGTCACGTACGAATCGGTGCGCAGTTTGCGCGTTGCGCGAAGGCCGTGCGTGGCAAGGCGGGTTCGACCTGGCACCCCGATGAAGTGTTCGTGAAGCTGCGCGGCGAGCCGTACGTGCTTTGGCGCGCGGTGGACGAACACGGCACCGAACTGGACTTGCTGTTGCAACAGCGGCGCGACAAGGCTGCGGCCAAACGCTTCTTCTGGAAGGTATCGCGCTCACACCCGGTGCCCCGAAAGATCGTCACCGATCAACTGCTTAACTATCCGGCGGCAAAGGCGGAGGTGCCCGAACTGGCTGGCGTGAAACATTTTTTCGTGAAAGCGTCGGCCCGGTTCAATACCCGCGCAGAAAACAGCCACCAGCTCACGCGCCGGCGCGAGCGCCAGATGCAACGATTTCGCGATCCCCGGCGTACGCAGACATTTCTCTCCCGCTTCGATCCGATCCGGCAGCACTTTGCCTTGCCCCGGCACCAGATGAAGGCTGCCCGCCATCGCGCAGAACTTCAGGCACGCCTGCTTGCCTGGCAGTGCTGGGCCGGCGTGAGCAGCGCCTGAATTATCCAATAAGGATACCTTATCTTTCCCAGATGGCGCACGCCATCTTCGGCCAACTTGACACCCATTAGCCGGCCGGAGTCAAGGTACAAAATCTCCCCGCCCTGGCGATTGCCATATCGATATGCGTTTCATCGAGATGGCAATCGCCAGGAAGCTTGCGGGATTTCTCCTGTCCGCATGATCTATGTCGCATCCGGTTTTCTCAGTTCTGGTTGCGAAACGGATCGCACCAGACACCCATCTGGATCAAGCATACCGTGAGGTGAGTCACGTGGGCCCTGGCGGCCATGGCCGCCCCAAAGAAACGTTGGTGCCGGACGAAGTCCGAAGGGTCGGGCAAAGCCGTGGCTGTTGCGTGTGCAATGCCAGTCAAACGTGGCTCCTCGCCCGGGGCGACCCGATCGCTGCAGACAGTCGGTGCGGTGAAGCAAAGGAAAGACCCAGTCAAAGCCATGGCTGTGCACCAGTCAAGTTACCGGGTTCGTTCCCCCTGCATCACCCGCTAGCCAAAGCAGCGAACTGTCTCAAATGTTTTGCGCCCCCGAAGCATGTGGTAGCAGGCGCGAGCCAGCTTGTGCGCCAGTGCCTTGATCGCAACGATGCCGTTGCGCATGCACTTCTTGCGTTCGTAAAAGCGCCGGGCCTGCGGACAGGTCCGGATCGCAAAGTTGGCCGCTTCGACAAACGCCCATGCGAGGTAGCGGTTCCCATTCTTCGTGTTACCTTCGCCTTTCTTCCTGTGATTGCTTTCGCGCCTGCTGTCCACACAGCGACAGTAGGAACTGAAGTGCCCAACGGTGGCAAAGCGAGAGATAGTGCCGGTTTCGAGCATGATAGTGGTCGCCAGCACCGGACCAATACCGGGCACCGTGTTCAGCAGCGCGTATTCGGGATTCAGCTTGACCTGCTGCAGGAGCTCCATCGGTGAAATCACCGCAGTATTTCAGCCCCTCGTACTGCCTGATCGCTGCCGGGTTGGCCAGATGGACATAATACCCATCAGCAAGCAGTGCATCGACCAACCAGTGTCAGTTGTACGTGGCTTCGATGACCACGCCTTCAAGTTCTTCGCGATGCGGCGCCAATGCGGCGCGGATCTGCAACGCGTCGTTGGGCAGCCGCCGTTGATAGATAACGCGGTCCACCGCATCGCTGACCACGACCACACTGTTGTTCGAGCGCAGGTCGATTCCGCTAAATTTTTTTTCATGCCAACCTCCTGTGCGTCACGTCGGTGTCGCAGCCCTGACTCTACGCCAGCCGTCCTACGCGAACGGCGCGAGACCGGCTATATGATTATCAAAGCCCTCGTACAGCAGATCTTGGGGGCGACGGATTCGATCGCTACCCACTGTGAGGGATACTCGCCCCGATGCTCTTGCACCATGCGCGTAGCACGTTGCGGACTTCAGCAGAAAACTTGTTCAACTTGTTCATAGCTCCATTCTCTCAAGAGTTGGAACCTCTACCAAATCCGGGGCGGGTCATCCTGCCCGGACGACACCTTTTCATGTCACGTTCAGCCAACGTTTTGACTCAATCCGCCACGCATGTCCGCTGTCTACTTCGACCGATTAAACTCCGTTTCGGTCTTTCGAGGGGACTCCTCTCTGAGGCAACCCCGCCCCTCGATTTCGCCTGCCGCCCCCTCGGACGGCAGGCATTTTTTCTTGAGCCGCCAGATTCGATTCGCTGCCATATGGTCCACGATGTATAAGCTAACATTGCGTACGCGTGCATCAAAAATCTCCACTCGCGCTTCCGATATAGGAGTCGCGCGCACCAGAAGGTCGACATGGAAATTTATTTATTAGTGGCAGCGGTCAAATCTGTGAACAACCCCGCCGTACCTATCGGCTTTCGCGCTGACGTGTGAAGTTCGGCACGCAGATCGATATCGCTGCCCACTACGGTCGTTGCCGCCTGACTACGCCCAGAAGAGACCTATCATTTTCCCCGAGTTTCGTCCTGTCGCGACCGTAGCTGCGCGAGAGTACTCAGTAGAATGACTTTTCATACAAGCGAATGAGACACTTATGGACGAGAATGTGACGTATGTGTACGAGTACACTGGTGGCTTTGGTACATACCGTACCACCGGATTGCGGATGATACATCTGCTCCCCCTGGTCGGAGACAACGTTATCATGGCGGTCGACGAACCGGGGTTCGATGGCGTCCTAAAGGTGAAGTCACGGCTCTTTGAGTACGACAAGACGGGGTCATTGACTATTATTTTCAGTCTGTCCCATACGATCGCTTAAGATTGGAAAATATTCCGTCACTTGGACAATCAAAAAAAGGAGACCCATCGAGATGGAGGTCGCGCACGTTCGAAGCAAGGGGTGGCCGAGTGCCCTTAGGTCTTCGTGGTCGTTTCCGTCTGTCTATCAAGGTCGTGCCGTGCCCGCACTTCCCCCGATGAAAGTGGCGGGCAAAGCCACTAAATTGACCGAATTCGGCAATGGAGCGGCCCGCCGGGGGGCTGATCGCCGCGCAAGGCGTCAATATGAAAGTATCGGGGTGAAGGAAGGTCCGTCGGGAACGGGGAAGACGTCGAACACTCCCGACTCAAGCGCTTCGATCGAGATTTCCAACGCGACCCGAAGAGTCTTCGTAATGCAGACTGCCGGATGGAACGCAACCAGTCGACGGTTTGCGCGTGGTCACAAAAACGCAAATGCAGCGCCGCTGAGTCGCGCTCGACGGAATACGCCAACATTTTGACGGAGGCAATCAGATTGGAGGCCAGATGTTCTGCCTTGGGATCTTCGATCTCGCGTGGTGTTGACTCGATGTGCGACCGAATGTGCGACAGGAACGATCACTCTTTTGCGCTTCCGTCAGGCAACGGCTCGCCCACTACACATTGCGTGTCGAAATCCGTCTGCGAAGCCGATGCCCGATGACTCAGCCACTTGATTTTGGCCTACTTGGATTCGCGGAACTGTTGACCTATCTCGTCGTGCCACAATTGCAACGGCATCACGCCACCGGTAGATGGCTCAGGGTTGAACACCTGCTCGAAGCTGCGCGTTGCTGGACGCGATCCAACAGCGGCGACATTATCTGGCCGCAGCTGACGTTCACGAGGGGCGCGCAGCAACTGGCGGAACATGTCGCACGGATTTTGGAAATGACATTTGATGCGAAGACCGTAGCAAGCATGTTTGTCGACGGTGTGCATCTCAACTTCCGGTCTCCAGCCGTAACCGAGATTTATCTCATCTGCGCGGCCCAGCTTCAGACCCACTAGTTGCCCACGCCGGACAATCCTACCGCGTTGCTATTCGACAACTTTAGTGCCTGACTAGGGCGCCTATCCCGAATATAACAGGCACTTCCTAACCAATCATCTCGCATCCACCGGTATTTGAGCACAATGTGGAATTCACTCAGCAACTTTGGCGACGCCGCAGTAACTCTCCCGCTGGCAATGGGCTGCGCAATATGGATTGCCGTGTCTGATCGGCGGATGGCTGCCTACTGGCTGACTTCTCTGGCAGTGGGCATGGCGATCGTCGGAGCAACAAAGATCCTCTACGCCGGATGCGGCATAGAAATCAGTGAAATCGGTTTTCGCGTGGTCAGCGGACACACGATGCTCTCGTCGGCCGTGTGGACGACTTGCATCGCGTTGTTTCTGCGCCGTGCGGGGCGTTCGTCCATCGGCGTAACCCTAGGCCTCGCAGGGGGTGCCATCATAGGCGCAGCTCGCGTGTTCGAGGAAGCCCACACGGTGTCAGAGGTCATCGCAGGTTGGGCTATTGGCTCGGCTGTCGCTTTGTTCTTCGTACGTTCGCTGGCCAACTCGCATGTTCAACTACGAGGAACTATTGTCGCAGCCGTGTCACTTCTGCTGGTATCGGGGATAGCTTATGGACATAACGCGCCTTTCCAGTCCCTGATCGACCAGTACTCACCTGCCGTCTGCAGACGCTTCCAGTAAGTCATCCTCGTAGCACGTTTCATTGTGCACGGGGGCTACCGCCGTTTCTACTGCACAAGAAAAAACCGGCCCAAGGCCGTTTAATCGGGCAGCGAAGAGCGTAGAAAACCCGCCCGAATCGGCGGTCTTTGTTATGCGCTCGACAGACCAGAAGTCAAATTCTTTCTGATCGCCAGATCGCTCATTGAACTTCATTTCTTGCTATTCGCTCATAGCCGATGATTGGGTCATCTCAGGAACGCGGCCGATACGGATTCTCAGCGACAGTACCGAATTCCGCCCGAAACTAACGCAGCACGTTGTTCTGTGGCGGTCTTTTAATCTTGCTTATCTGCATTAGCTCGAGGAGTTTCCCATTGCTCTTCGCGAGCGGAAACGAGATATTCTTCAAGCTGGGTCACCTGAATTCCCACGGGCAACCACGGTCGAACTTGGGCAGCTCTTACAGTTTTTGGCACAAGTCGCACAACTGCGACCGGAGCCTCTTATGGTACCCCTCCAGCCTCTCGCTGAACACCCAGTTTGAATGCGAGCGCAATCTATCGAATTTTCCGACTTACACAAGAACCGAGCCGGATAACGACGGATCTTCGGCCATATTCCGCTCGCGCGCACCGACGATGGAATCCGCGGTTTCGCAGGCGCTGTCATCAATTGTCTGAATGTCTTGTTTCTGCATGATCGCGCTAACAGCGAACGGCCAGCGTATCTAGGTCTAAGGTCAGCCACCCTCCACGTGAAACGATCAAGCCTCCGTTCCACCTCTCGTAAAAAGGCGGAAAGCGCTAGCGGCAAAGTACCGGCATCAACGTTCCGATGACTTTCTTTATATCATTCAACATATAAGCTAATTCAAAAGAGGCCCTATACACTCCGTCTCATTTGCCAAAAATTATGCCCCGCTAATATTCTGTATCTTTCCGCACCATACCGCGACTTACCCGACATGAATACGCACCATGTTCATGCGCCTCCTGCTCGCTCAGTTTCTTAAAATTCCAATGCTTAGCTCGATCACCATGTAATAATGACGTCAGAATCATTTGTGTAACATGTGTTATCAAAATAAAGAAAGTTTCGAGAGAAAGGCCTTTGCAGGTCAAACATTCCGAGGGAAAAATGGAATCAGTGCATACTCTGCCCCGCTGCTCGCGGCAAAGTACGGTGATGACGCAGGTAAACGACATCACTAGCGTCGACATAGCGTTGTTCAATGGTTTTGCTCTGCCAAAGGTTGCAGCGATTATCGAGATCTTCCAGAAGGCAAACGCACTCGTTGCAGCGCAGCGATCGGCCCGCACACGCTACGACGTTTCATTGCTGTCGGCGTCAGGTGGTCGCATTGCGAGTTCGTCGTCGGTGTTCGTCTGGACAGATAGCGTTGACTCGCACCGCGGCACAAATGGCACGCATCTGCTCTTCATTGCGGGCGGTGCGGGCGTGCAGTTCGCGTGCCGCGACGAACGCCTTGGCAACTGGTTGCGCCGGAGGCACCCGTTCAGCGAGATCGTTCATCCGATCGCGGAGGGACGGCTGCTTCTGGAGGTGGCCGGACTTCCCAGCCGGTATTGCCCTCTTCTGTATGGCGGCACCGAAGCGCACGGTCTTTATCAGACAAGCCAGCTGAGTGAAGCGCCGGCCGCCGTGGCGACAGCACTACGTGTCGTTGAAGAGGACTTAGGACCAGAACTGGCGCGGCTGGTTGCCGAATCCGTCGCGCCGGGGCACAGGACTTCCTTTAACTCGTCAATCGCCCGCAACGCGAAGTCGCAAGTCAGTGAAAAAATCATGGCCTCCGCGCGCTGGCTGGAGGCTAATGTTGAACGCCCCATCTCTATTGACGACGCAGCTCAGGTCGCAGTAATGAGCGAACGCAACTTCCTGCGGCGCTTCAAGAGCGAGATCGGTACGACGCCTTCCGACTATCTGCTTCGGGCACGTTTGAACTTGAGTTGCCGGATGCTGCTCGAATCGCGTTTGCCTGTCGACAAGATAGCCCGGCGCTGCGGTATCGGCAGCGGCGCCCAATTGGCCAAGCTGTTCAGAAAGTATCTGGCGACGACACCGAGCGACTACCGGATGCGCAAAACGACCCCTCAGGGTGGTTCGTCCTGAGTGTCTGCGGTGCGCTCAACTTGAATTCGACATGAAGGCGCATTGTGCAAAATTTTCGGTTTAGTCTCGAACGGTGCACTCACAATTGCGCATCACGGTGCTCACTGCTGCTGGGTTCGAGAGGCGCACGTCACGCACGGTTCAGGATGTTACACCTCTAAAGTCGGCGTGTTCGCTTTGGCCAGAACAAGTAGTTCTGCCGTCCTCTCGCATCAGGCGCCAGCTTGACCTTTGCATTTACCCGTCATCCAAACGATGATCAGGTTGACTCGCGAAGCGCGGCCCAGTCATCCTCGGAATAAAGCCCCCTCGGCCGGTGAGTGGGCACGTTCTTTCCTCGGCCATCTGATCCTCCCCGGGGACGAAGCACCTTGTCGCTGCAACGTTGAACCGTTTGGCAATGCATTAGCCG
Organism: Paraburkholderia sp. BL6665CI2N2; assembly: GCF_004366535.1. Taxonomy (NCBI): domain Bacteria; kingdom Pseudomonadati; phylum Pseudomonadota; class Betaproteobacteria; order Burkholderiales; family Burkholderiaceae; genus Paraburkholderia; species Paraburkholderia sp. BL6665CI2N2. The sequence goes on along the minus strand of NZ_SORC01000002.1, from coordinate 501,245 downwards.
AGAGGGTATCGGGCGTCTCTTGTCGCTGCAGAGTGTCTGATAGTGTCGCCGGCGGCGGTCACCGGCCACGCCGCAGAAAGGTCGTATCCTCACCTGACGATGGCGCAGGATGGCTTAGTAGAACGCGCACTAGAACCATGAACGAGCTACCAATTGGCACTACACCGATTGTCAGCACGGACGATTCGCGGACGTGTCGCTCTCGTATATGGCTGCATTCGCCAACATTGGGTCTCATTCCGACACGCGGTGTCGGAAATTCAAATTGTTCTATAGGATCGACCCCGGTGGCTAGATCTCTTCAGTGAGGGCACAGACATTTCAACGTTAGAGATCTGAGGGGAGCCATAGATCAGGAGGCGGAGACGAGTGGTGGGCGACTGTTGAGATTTTTGCTACAGAAAAGCGCCAGGTTGCGCTCGTGCATTTGACAAGTCCGCAGCGTCGAGGCGGCCTACAAATCGATTGGCTGCTCGCACGTGCCGAGCAGGTCAGTTGCAAATTCACAAGAAGCGACGTGTCGATCGACTCTGCGTTGCCGGGGCTCGCGCTCGTTAGATACGCTTGACGCTCACGACGACGTTCTACTTTTTCAGCAGGGTCGACCCGACACCGTTTATGCGGATGCCGTTGGTACTTCGCGCGGGCACCGAAAGTTTTGCGCGGTCCGACATTGGTCTGTTTGCAGTGTGACAGGCATGCGTGGCCATGTTGCGCACCTTCGTGCCTACTGACGAAATTCTCTCAGTCGCCGAAAGAAGTTAATCGCGTGGAAAACGCAATGGGTGGATCGGTTCTGTCACGTGATCCCAGCTTTGTTGCTACGTCCGTCAATGGCTTCAACATAAAAGGGACTCTGCAGATTGCGCATATATCGACCTCAATTCGCGCCGCAAGCGCTGGCGCTCGGCGCTGTACTGGCATTTTCTGCGTCGGCGCACGCTGTCGACCCGGCCCTGAACTCCCTCGGCCAGGCGGGCGGTCTGGTGATTCCCTATGCGTTGCCGTTGCCGGAGGGCGTCGGCGAGGGGCAGTACAACAACTACATCGACCCCCGCTACGGTACGCAAGCGACAGGCTCTCAGATCTACTGGGGTGCCGTCGGGCTCTTGCCGTTCGTTGAGGTGGCCGGCGGTTTGGCGAACTATCCCGGGGATGTGCCGACGCGATACGCCGGAGAGGAACATTTTGTTCTTCGTCATTTGATGGCCGATGTCAAATTGGCAGTCCCGCAGTTTTTCAAATATCAGCCGGCCATCGCGTTCGGCATGACCGACATCGGTGGTCAAACACATTTTTTTCGGTCGAAGTACGGCGCGGTATCACAGCCCATTGGGCCGCTCAACCTGACAATCGGCTATGGACAAGGCGATCGGCTTGATGGCCTATTCGGAGGTGCCCAGTTGTCGCTCTGGCAGACGGGACTATCGCTGCTGGCTGAACATGACTCGAAGACGCCCTACATAGGCGTACGTTATCAGTCGCCCCGCATCACCTGGCTAGCCGATGCCAACGTAATCGCTACGATAATGCGTGCGGTGAGGTCAACAGACGGCGTATCGCCGCGGACATCGATCTCGGTGGGCATCCAGATCCCGTTCGGCGAGCGGTTCAATTCACGGCGCTGCACAGACGGTCTGTGCGATGGCACCAACGCTCAGATGCAGCAGGGACCAACCGATGCGGACGCAAGCGAAGCTATCGTGCCGCGTAGCATGCAGCCGCTTCTCGAGCCGCGAGCTGTGGAGCAGCCGGATCGCGTTGCCGGAGAGGCGGTTCCATTTGTGCCGCCGCTGCGATCCTATGCGTCGGTCGTCGTAGCCAATACAACCTCTGCGGTGTCTACTGAGCACGCGCCGGCCCTTTCCGAGTCGCTGGACACGTCCGCGCTCGATTCGATTGCCACGGAATTGTTTGCCGCAGGTCTCGAACGCGTGCGCGTGGGAATCAGCGGCCGGGATCTCATCGTGGAATACGAGAACCACCGGTACAACCAGAACGAGGCTGACGCGCTTGGCATCGTGCTAGGAGTGGCGAGTATCAATGCACCGCGTGGCATCGAGCGAATACGCGCAGTAGTCAAGAAGGCCAACGAACCGCTCGCGGACATCGCCGTCGATCGTAAAGCCTATGCACAGTTCCTCGCCGGCGGGGCACCTTCCGCGGCAAGTGCATCGATGACGATGCGAACGCGGCCGACCTATGACCCGGACTCGATTGCATGGCATGGCGATGATCGGCGTCATGGACTCACGCGCATTCAGATCTCGCCCGTGACGAGTTATCTGTATGGCACCGAGTACGGAAACTTCGATATTTCTTTCGGGGCGAATATTCAAGGATTCGTTCCGCTGTGGCGTGGCGCTGAACTGTACGCAAGCTACATCGCCCCGCTGTACAACACGGCGAATATGGACAATCACCGGGTGTTCAGCCAATACCGCCTGCGCGGCGGCCTGACCACTGCAGCGTTGGCTCAAAGTTTCTGGGTCATGCCGGGAGTCCTGAATGTGGCCGCCGTAGGTAAGTTCAATTACCACTACATTGGCATGGAGAACGAAACAACTGCGTTCGTCCCTGGCCGGCCGGATGTCGTACGAGTACGTCTCGCATATCTGCATCAGGAGCCCGGTGAAAATACGCTGTCGCATCAGGAAAACGCAATGATCACCTACCGATGGGTTCAACCTTCGTGGAATCTATGGGTTGAAGCTGGGGTGGCGCGCTATGTGGGGGGTGACAAGGGTCCCCTTATCACGCTGACTCGCTGGTTCGACGATGTGTCTGTGAGTGTTCATGGCGAACACAGCGGCCGGGGAAGCTTCATGGGTGCAAGCATCAGCTTCCCTCTCACGCCGCGTCAAGGTATGAAACCGGGTATTACTCAAGTAGACGGGACCCAGGCGTTTGCGCTGGATTTCCGTACACGCGTTGGATCGACCAACTACCTGTCGCCCGGTGTAGCAGAGAACCTCAACTTCCCGTATAGCACCGGCCAGTATCTGCTGAACCAGGGACGTTTTAGCGCGGCATATTTTTCGACGCAGATGTATCGCATGCGTGACGCGTATATCCGCTATGCGCGACCGGACAATGGGCCGCCGAAGCTGGATTGACATGGCAAGCCAACCGGTTCCTCGACAGCTACAAAAATGGCGTTGTGGCTTGACCGTGAAAGCAGTTAGCAAGAGGTAGCGACAGTGCAGGCCTATCCGCCTGCGAAATTATGAGTGACTTTCTCTCGGAGAAGTACCATGAAACTAGTTGATACCCGCGCGTGGCGGGCGCTGCAGTATGGATCGATTGTGCTCGCGAGCAGCACGCTCGTCGCATGCGGAGGAGGTGGCGATTCGCCACGTTCGACTATCAAAGGAACGGTAGCAGTCGGCGCTCCGGTGGCCAACGGGGCCATCCAGATGAGCTGCAAGAATGGCTCCAGCAACGCGACTTCAGATTCGAACGGAGCATATTCGAGTACGTTTCACTTCGACGGCCCGTGCCTGCTTACGGTCACAAGTGGTTCAATCGTCCTCAATTCATTTGCCGCCGGTGCGGGGACATACAACATTACGTCGCTTACCCAGCTACTCTTGAGCTATCTGGCTGGACAGCTCGGCACGACGCTCAACGGTCTGATTGCCGGCATCACGACCAATTCGACCTACCAGAGCGCGCTGACGAATAGCACGGTGATAGCAAATGCAGAAAACGCGGTGGCGCGACTGATCAAGAGCATGTATGGCGTAACGTTATCAACAAATTCGTTCTTGACTGTATCGTTCACCCCGGGCCAACCAGGGGCAGACGCGGATCTCGACGCCCTGCTGACCGCCGGTGCAATTACGAGTAACGGCCAACCCACCGCAGCGCTTGCCAGCGCGGCGCTTGCTGCGGGCGCTGCGGCACCCATTTCAGGCACCGGTGGCTCATCTGCCCCGACCGGTGGAACAGGCGGAACGGGTGGAACCGGTGGAACCGGGACGTAGAAAAGATGGTGCGCGATGAGGCTTGCAAGCTCGTTCCCACTCGGGAGTAAATCGAACGGGGCCGCGGGCTACGCTCGATTTTGACGAGCGTAGCCCGCACAGTACGCTGCGAAATGTTGACCGGCTGTTTAGTGGCGACGCCCTTCAATCGCGAGCTCATCATCCTGCTCGTGCGTCGATAAGCGCCCGCAACTGACGCCGTCGCGCACGAGTTGCCTGACGTCAGTTCCGGCGCTGGGCAATCGGACATACGTTTCGACGAAAACACTTTGCCTTTGTCCGTCAAGCTTAAGCAACGATTCAGGTTCGGGCGCGCATTCGTGGTTGTATCCTGCCATGATGCGAGCCCTGTGTGGACAGCTCGCTACAACCGATATCTGGCGGAGCATTGCAGTTCAGCTTGTCGACCCGCGCCAGGACTGCCGATCATCCCGGACGAATAGATTCGATGGCAGCAACTTATCGGCCCTTGCCATAACAGACCGTCAATCAGGCTGACATGCAGACGTCACTATTTGCGTCACAGCCCTTCAAGGCAGATTTGCAATCGTCTGTTCAATTTGTTATGATTTCTATAGTGACTTGCCCGGCAAAACCGTCGCAAATAGTAAGGGGCCGGTTCCAACGGGTCGTACCGGCAGGAGGCATCGACGGGCTACCCCATCGCCGATAACCGACACGCGCGGCGCGTACGTGATGATAAAGACGCAGGCTAAAAAATACTGTAAATGCACAACCCGCAAACGAATGGGAAAGCCAGGCGATTCGTGGCTACAACCCGACCCGTCAAGAGTGGTAACGGACAGCTTTGGTTCTGCATGCCCTTGCGCGAATCGGTCAGATCTGTTTGCGCCGCTCGCTCGGGGGCACCTCGTCTCCGTGGTCGGCTATCGAGTCGGCTTGTCGTGTCGTTGGAAATACCGCTAGCATGCCTTTCATCGTGTAGAGCATGATTAGCGCGCCCGCGAAATCGCCTACGAACATGGCAAAAAGACGTTCGGCAATGTTCTCGGTGTCGCCTTGCAGAGCAAACCAGATGTGATGCAGAAGCGGATTCACTACTGAATATGCGAAGGCAAGAACAAGAAGCCGCTTGGGCGTGAGATTCGTTAGCGACGCACGTAGTTTGTAGCGCTCCAGCGCAAGCCGGTAGACCGCATACGGCGCCACCGTCGCAATGATCCCTCCCGCAAATGAGCGAACGGGGTCTTGCGGAAAGAAGTAAAAGAAGTCAACCAGCCAGCTCGCGATGAGCAGGCCGATTGCGCCGTCGCCGCCTAACAGCAATGTGCTCAGAAGCCGGACGCCAGATGGCAAGTAAATCCAGTTCACACCTCGCACGAACTCAGTGTGCGTGAAGATTTCCTGATTGATCCATAGCGTCAGCATGAAGACGACCGCAGTGCCGACCACCGACCAGAAATGCAAACGTAAGCTAGACATCGAGGTAGAATAGAGATCGCCCGGATCGACTGAGCAGCATCATAGCCCATCCACCGGTCAGCGTGCGACCGACCCTGTATTTGAGCGTAATCCATGACGCGCCCTGCCGACCTCTACCTCCGGTTTCTGCAACTTGCCGAAGCGCTTCGCGGCCTGCCTTCGCTGCCCGTGCTCGACCCGCTGGAAGAGCGGATTCTGGAATTCGTTGCCCGCGCTGCCCAAACCAAGGACCGGCTATCCGTCAGGGACCTGATGGGGGTGAGCGAACTCGGCTCGCCGGCCACTTTGCATGCCCGTATTACATCCATGCGCGACAAGGGCTGGATCATGCTGTCTGACACCGAGGACGCACGGCGCAAACAGATCGAACTTACGCAAGCCGCTCTGCGCCATTTCGACAAGCTGTCGGAGTGTCTCGTGAAGGCCGCAAAGAGCGCTTAGCGTCCTGTCTCCTCTAGAAGTCCTCGCTAAATTGCTCACGGGAAAGCCCCTGATACCACGCCAAGTCTAACTACGGACGCTCGTTGGTGCAGACAGCTATCAAAAAATATCGCGCAGGCCCGTTGCGAAACCCGTCTGATTGCTCCGACCCAGTAATTCAATTGCCGGCGCCGCCCGCCTTGTTGAATCGATGGTGCCGTATGCTTCCGTCGGTTGCAATAGTGAATACTCCGCACGCACCGCCATCGTATAGACGCTACTCACGGCAGGGGTGCAGCCCGTAGTCGTTCCATTACGCATGCATCCAATAACTCGACTATTGCCGTAACAAAAACCCACCCGCAAGCACGCATATCTTGCAAGCTCACAGCTATATCGTTATACTTTCTATAACACTAACCTGAGAGAGCTTGCACAGATGGAAAGCACTGCGCCGACCGACATATTTGTCGCGGCACCGCGTATTGGCAGTCGGGTCGCTGGTCGGTGGCTAGCGTCTTATCCAACCTTTCAAGACTCCTTGCGGCGCAGCGAAACATCGTTCGGAAAACTTCCGCGACACGCAAGAATGGCAGCACTCAAACGCACTACGGGAGACGCAGTGCGGGACCCGACTGCTGCGACAGTGCTCGATGACATTGGTGCGTCGTATGTGGAATTGTCCACATGCCTCGTAGAAGATGCCGTTGAGTGCTATCTCGCAACCCAGACAAACAGTGCAAACTCGCATACCGTCCGGAATAACGAATTGCTTGATGACGTCGTCGAACAGATTGCAGGCATAAGCCAGCCCCACGTTGCGAGGCCGCCGTGCTTACTTCGACCGGGGCAGGGTATTTTCCTTGACGGCTGGATGCGATTTTTCTCGTATCGCGCTCGAGGCGACAGAACTATTCCCCTGCTTGCTATTGACTGGAAAAGTTTCCAGGAACGTCTCTGTTCCATTCCTTCATGAAGCGTAGTTGCATAAATTCAAACGCCGTTTGCAACGGCGGCACACTTAAAAGTCGGAACGTCGCCTGTTAATCCTGCCAACTACGCCTACAGCCGAACGATTACTCATAGATCGCTAGCAACGTCCATCGAGCTCGAAATCGCCCTTCCAGGGGTTAGCGTATTCGACCGCGTGATAGTGACGTCACCGTCATTTGCGTAGCGCATATCCATAACAAAACGATAGAGCCTCGAAACAGGCTTTGCGGACCAAAACATTCTGGGGAAGATAAATGGAGCTGGCACGCACACTGCCGCGATACTCGCGGCAAACTACCGCGCCGAGGCAAGTAAGAGCGATGACTCGCGTCGACATCGCGCTGTTCAATGGATTTGCACTGCCAGAGGTCGCAGCAGTAATCGAGATCTTCCAGAAGGCAAACTCGCTTGTTGCCGCACAGCGGCCGGGTCGGGCGCGCTACGACGTCTCGCTGCTTTCGGCCGCGGGTGGGCGCATCGCCAGTTCATCATCAGTATTTGTCTGGACCGACGATGTCCAGTCGCACCGCGGTACGAACGACACGCACCTGTTGTTCATTGCGGGCGGGGCTGAAGTACAGCAGGCATCACGCGACGAACGCCTAAGCAACTGGCTACGTCGCAGGCATCCATTCAGCGAGATCGTGCTTCCCATTGCGGAAGGCCGGCTGATTCTGGAGGCGGCCGGCCTTCCCAGCCGCTACTGTCAGATACAGTACGGCGGTCACGAGCCATGCAGCCCGCATCCGGCGCAGTCGTTGACAGAAGCGCCGGGCGCCGTATCAACGGCGCTGCGCATCGTGGAAGAGAATCTCGGGTCCGATCTGGCGCGGGAGGTTGCGGCGTCGATCGTGCCCCAGCATCACTCGCCGTTCACTTCGCCTAGCACGCCCAGCGTGGCAACACAGATCAGTGAGAAGATCATGGCATCTGCACGCTGGCTGGAGGCGAACGTCGATCTTCCCGTTTCAATTGATGATGCGGCGCAGGTCGCGGCGATGAGCGAGCGCAACTTCCTGCGCCGCTTCAAGAGTGAAATCGGCATGACACCCTCCGACTATCTCCTTCGAGCGCGTCTGAATATGAGCTGCCGGATGCTCCTCGACTCGAGTCTGCCGATCGATAAGATCGCGCGACGCTGCGGTATCAGCGGCGGCGGCCGGCTGGCCAAACTGTTCAGGAAGTATCTGGCGACAACACCCACCGACTATCGGAATTTGCAGGCACGCGCCTACGGGCCGCCTGTCCCAGCACGCACGACTCGGTCCATCCCATCGGCGGATAACCGCACATGACACTGTCGCCTCAAGTGTTCGCGACGCGTTGCCAGAAAGGATAGGCATTTTGATTCAGGATCAGCAAACTGACACGGCGTCTTTGTAGCTTCACCTATTCAATGTGACAAAACCACGTTTGCAATAAATCGAATACCGTAGGAGCTTGACAGCAGTCGTCGGCAATGTCCGCTCACCAATAGTAGGTCACCTTCACACCGAAGGTTCGCGGCGCAGCAAACGCATATCGATAGGAGTCGTCGAATGAGTATTCTTCAGCCGCCATATACGTAAGTGTGTTTGTGACATTGCGCACGTAGGCAAGCACTTCGAAGTCCCCGCCATTCGGGATATAGGTCGCCGAAAGGTCTGCGGTCAATTGGGGTTTCTCGTAGTCGTCGCCGTAGTTGAATACCGTGAAATGCTGGCTGCTCTGAAATTTTGCATCCACCCGTCCGATCAGGCGGCCGGACGGCACTGGCCAAGCGTGCTCGATACCGAGACCGACTGACCATGTTGGACTTTGCGGTGGTGCATTGCCAGCGAGCTGCACATTCTGCCCTCCATCACCTTCCACAAGAAAATCCGTGAAGCGCGCGTGCAGCCAGGCCACGGAAAGATTGATCTTGCCGATCGGCTCAATCAACGCCAGCACGTCGGTATCCGCGCCATAAATTTGCGTGCGTCCGGCATTGACGATCTTCGTGCCGACTCGCCCGTTCGCAAACGGCACCAACTGCGAGATCTGTTGGCCGGTGTAGTCGTAATCGAACGCGCTGGCATTGATTTGCAGCCGCCCGCTGAGCCAGCGCGTCTTTGCGCCCAGCTCAACGCCCTTGACCGTTTCGGGTGCGTACGGTCCCGCCGATGAAAACCCGCCCGCCTTGTAGCCGGTGTCGAATCGCATATAGGTCATCACCACAGCACTCGGCGACCATTGTGCCGCAAGATGCACCGTCGGCTTCGACCACGAACCGGAGTTGTCCTGCGGCACATGGGTGTAGGTCAGCGGCTGCGCGCTTGAATCCGAGAAAAAGTACTCGCCAACGCGACTCTTTTCGTCCCGGGTCATTCGAAGGCCGGCCGTCAGCTTGACCTTATCCGTGAGCTCAAACGATGTCTGTCCGAACGCGGCTGTTGACGCTGTATGCAGGTCGTAGGCGAATGCAAGTGTTGGCAGATACATGCCGCCCGCGAATGGTGCCACGTTCGCGCTGTAGAGGGACGACGACTCCTCGAAGTACGACGCGCCTGCCTGCCACGACCAGCGCGTGTCGCCGCGGGATGCCACCCGCAATTCGTGATTCTGCGTTTTCGGATATTCGTTCTGCTGATAAGACACCGGTGTACCAGGGCTCGCGCTGCTATCACCATCGTGGTGGTACGCCAGGCTGTCGTACCCTCCTGTGTAACTTAGCTCAACTGCGGGAAGGTCGTAGGTGAAGCTCCACCGTGCGAGCGTGTCCGAGATATTTAACGACTGCGGCGTAGCGTATGTGAACGTGCGCGGATCATCAGGAAACTGTGGTTTCTCGTGCGACACGCTCCCATCGGCGTTATAGACGTACGGGATGTCGAGCGACACCGGACCCACGCCCCTCATCGTGGTCTGCTGCACGGTGAACAGCACGTGGAAATCCCGGGACGGTTCCACGGCAACGGAGATGCGGCCAGAACGCGTGTTTTCGTCGTCGCCATCGGACTGCGGCGCGTTGTTCAGATACCCGTCGTGTCGACGCGAAACCGCTGCGATTCGAAACTGCACGGCATCGTTCACAGGAACATTCAACATTGCCGCGAGATTGCGGGCGTTGTAATTGCCGAGGTCAACCGACGCGCTACCTTCCGCGTCCTTCGCAGGCTTAGCCGTGACGATGTTAATCAGCCCGCCGTTGGCGTTGCGCCCATAAAGCGTGTTCTGCGGTCCGCGCAACACCTCGATGCCTTCGAGGTCGTAGAGTGTTCCGCTTAGCGCGTACGGACGGTTGACTGAACTGCCGTCGGTCACTACCACCACCGCGGGATCGCCGACCTCGGTCACGTCGCGGCTCGAAATGCCACGGATCGTGATGACCGGCACCACCGTCTGCACCTGTGCGAAGTTCACGTCCGGCGCAATTGTACTCAGGGATTTGAGGTCGCTCACACCGAGACCCTCGAGCCTGACTCCGCCATATACGCTCATGGCCACCGGCGTCTTCTGCTCCAATTCAGGCTTCTTTTCTGCCGTCACGACGAGCGGCGGAAGTTGGTCCATGGCTAGCTCATTCTGGTGGTCAACGTAGGCCTCGGGGGGCGGTGGAGCGGTGGCGGCCTCTGCTCCCGACGCCCATGACTGCCCGCCCAGGCAACAGGCGATGACACTTGTCATACCGTAAAGCAGGCGCGGTAAGCGGCGATGCTCACTCGTTGGATGAACCAGTGGTGGTCGCAGATTTTCTGAAGATATGAATACTTTCGCCACGGGACCACATACAAACTTCATCATTCACAGTCATTGGAGGCAATGCGGGCACATTCGGCACGCGACAAAGGGGAGGTGCTCAGGGTGATAGAAGGATCAATACGGTGTTCGCCCAGTAACGATAAAGATCTCCGTGACCTGCCCGTCTGGGCCGCGGATTGTCTCACGGGATTGCCATTCGATGCAGGGACGCCGACAGGTTTAACAAGCGCGACATTAGGGCTGCAGGCGCCAGCTCCGGGCGACACCGCGCGAAAAGCACACTGAGAATGCGGCAAAGCTTATCCGAATATGAGTTGACCGGCGTGCGCATCTATTGATTAATCTATATTAATCAACAGAATAGGACTTCGCGTCACTCGTCGGATAGCGGACCACGCGCACACATGTACGAACGCAGAGAATCACTTTGCGGCCGGGGCGGCGGCATGCAAACAGCTTGTCTAACTGCTTCCACGCGCATTAACGGCCTCAAGTCGTTCAGACCTATACTCGGCCGATTCGACATCGCTAATTGCACAGAATCGCCAGGACGACCATGCCTTCATGTCCTGCTCAGTCGACATTTTGACCACGTGCGCGCCGCTTGCGTCGGTCGCATATTCCAATCGCATAGGCTCGCCTTTGGTCTTTCGGGGAGCTCTTCTTTGAGGCAATCCCCGCCCCCACTTGACGCCGGGCATATCCGCTGACGGCAGGTTCTTCTGGGAACGTACCGATTTGTGTCCCGGCGGAGGGTCTATTGCGCAGAGGTTGGCGTTGCGGATGATAGCAATCGACATCATTTTGAACTCTCGAAGTTAAATTCCGCTCTCCTCGGCAGATCCCCAGATCCCGCTTGCGCAATACTGCCAAACATATAGACCGATGCGCCGTTCTTTCGGTTAATTCGGACCAGTGCGTACAACTTGGCCAACGCTACGTGCGCTTGAAACATTCGCGCCTGCACCTTTATGCACAGGCCCTCCCATTCCCGCAAACCCTCACCTTTCCTGTGGTCAGGATAATCCCGATTACAAGGCCGCCGAGTCCGCACGCGCACGCCAGAACGAGACATTCTGTTACCGATGCGGCGTACCGATGTGAACCGTCTTTGCTTACCAGTTCATGTCGCGCTCGATGCCATGCAGCGCGGCAAGGCAATCTAAACGCAGTCGAAACTATGCCAGGCGATGATCCTGAGCGGGCTGCTGGCCAGTGCGTGCGGCGATGTCACCGCCTTCGCACAGTTGCGTAGCGCTGAAGATACCTTCTCCGCCGCGTTTGACCGCAGTCGTGAGTCAGGCGTCTCGTCAACCGACGACGACGGCTTCGGGCAGTTTGCATTGATCGGCGCGACAAACAACGACACCTACACCGTATAAAGCTCGCCGCAATCAATTACGTCGCGGACGGACTCTAATGCTTCCGGGCATGGCTTTAAACTGAATCCCACCTCTTCCGTGTCCCCCTGATATGGACTCAACCTGGCAACGCACGGGCTTTTTTCTGCCCGAACCCGCTGCTCAAAATAGAAGAAAGATAGTTGACTGCGAGGCACGACCCTCTCATTTGCCGGGTGCGTCGCCATTTGGAGGATTTCGGCATTTTCGACAGCAATTCGTCGGCCGCGGCGCAAATGGAAAATGCGGTCGCAGTGGGTTCAAAAAACGACGGGCTGCGGCAGCTCGACATTTTCGTCTGGCCCGGTAATGTGCGGCTCACAGCCTGCGCAATCGGCGTGCGGTTTGGCGTGGAATGTAAGGCGCCAACCAATTGGCAGGCGGTGCAATGTCACCTGAGTCGTCGAAACGCAATGGGCGCTGGAGGCTGATGCAACCATATTCCGGCTTACCGGCAAAACCGGGTCAGGGCCGCAGGAAAGTCTCCCATAATTGAGAGGGACCCTGTATGAGGACAAGGACAGGCATCATCGTGAAATCGTGAACCAACATAGGGTGAACTGGGAAGCGCAGTTTCCTCCCAGAAAGCGATTCCGGGGAGCTTAACCATTGAAGTCGGAGTCAGGGAGCGCAGCCCGGCGGTCGCATTGAGCCACAGGCCGCCTTGAAAAATGTCCAACGGCCCCCAGGCGTCTATGTCAGATCAGGCGTTCATGGAGATTGGCGAACTGCCGTTCCCCGCGAGGAACGCTCTCAGCTTCCGCTCTGCCGCAAGTACTTCGTGCAGCGGTACACTGGCCAGTTGCGAATCATAAAGGGCAACAAGCGCTTCGAAGTCTTCAATCGCCTCGCCCGGCAAATGCCACTCGCCACACTCGTGAGCACGTGCCAAAGTCGCTTCAACGGCGTACTCGGCGATCCTGAACTGCTCCACGGGGCAACTTCCAAATCCAGCACACTGCAGGAACCAGCTCAGATACACCGCGCGCATCAATTCATTGATCAGGTGTCCATTTCCGTGACCGCTCCGACACGCAACGAGAGCAAGATGAATGGCAAGCGACTGCTCGCTCGCCGAAGCTCGATCCATTGGCAACAAAAGCGCCTTGGTCAACGGTCTATGGCCGCGGGCACTGCGGGTTTTGTTTCGTCTGGAAGACACAGATTCGAGGTTACAAGGAGCGTTGGGTGAACGGACGAATTATAGCTGGATAACTCGCGACATGTTCAACAGCCGCCCGGATGACTTCAGTGCGAGACAGCGAGAGCGCGGCGTTCGCCTTGCGGCCATACTCGCAATGGCTTTTCCCCTCAACCTCGGCCCGCAGCGCACCCGGCGCGACGTGTCGATCACACCCACAAAGTCGCGACGAAGTGGGCAGCGACCGGGCGCGATTCGCTGGGCAGTCCTGCCGTTTGATTCGCAGGCGGCATTTCTCGCAATGTGCCGCCGAAATACCCTCTAGCAGAGCGCGTTCGCAGCCCGAGGCTTTGCGAGGAAGTCGTCGTGGTCGAGCGAACTGGACCAAATGCGCCAAGGCATCGTCGGCAACTGGAAAGAGCTGGCTGCACTGCTCGGTGACCGACGGAATTCCAATCGATGTGCCTTTATCGCGCGCCACCACGGAATGTTCTCTCTGATGGGATTCAACGCGCAGCAAATCTCGACCTTACGCGAAAAGCACTCTGTCTATCGCCCGATTCAAGACTGACTTTCGCAAGTCGATTTGCGTCAAGCATTGAGGATGTTGCAGGAGCATTTGCCAACGTCGTACAGATTCAGGCTTATACTCATTCCCAAACTGTACGCCGTGGGGATCTCTGTTCAGATTAACCCTACGACCCCGCGTGACTCCCCGCGGCAGCAAATATTGCAAATGCTCAGCCCGGTCCGTGCGACCAGGAAGCACTGCAATGGAGCGCCCCCGGGTAAGTCCGAGATCGCGATTTACTCGCCAGTGCCGCGAGTAGCTGCCACGCGGCATCCAGTCTACCCGCCCTATCGCGCGCCTCGGTCATCCACGCGAGCGGTGCCGGAATGCGCCACCAGGACTCAAAGGGCCACGACCGTTTCGCTGTGAGTACCCAGACGGCCGCCCCAGCCACAGTGGCGCGGCGTGACAGTCGGCATCAACACTGCGGAATGTGAGGGTTCCGGTCTGCTGAGCGAGCGATCGCCAGCACGGTGCGAGCCACGTGTGAGGGGCAGCACCTGCAACGCGGCGAGTGCCACTTCGCCCTCGAGGTGCCGCCGGGCGAGAGACCCCGCTCATGCTGCCGGTCGGCCAGTCATTCAAACCACACACACGCGCCGCGTTTCACCGGCTCGTGAAGGACGTCTTCAGCGGCACCGCAGGCTCGTTGCGTTCGCGTGGCGACGACCATGCGCAGCGCGCTGACAACCTCGAGCAGGCATCGGCACACTGGCTACGTCATAGTACCGGGTCACATATGGCGGATCAGCAACTCGATCTGCGACTCGTGCGCGATAACCTCGGGCATGCCTCACTGACGACAACCAGGCAGTATCTGCACCTCCATGACCATCTCCAGCATCGCCAGACCGACGAGAAACACCGGATCGACTGGGGACGCTCGACGCGCCCCGGACGATGACGGCGAGAGGTCGACCCCGGCGCCACTATCCCCTCCCCCGGCCGGCGGCAACTCAAGGTTTGATCAGGAAATCGTTGGCCGTGAGTCTGACCACTTGGCCCGGACGCAAGCGCACTTTTCTTTCGGCGACCGCGACAATGCGGCGCCACCAGTCAGTAAAAGGCTTAGAAGTTGTTGCGAAATTAGCTAAACAGTGGCTTGAGACGTGTCCAGCAAATTAAGGCACAAGCCAGAGACAGGAAGGCTTCATGGATGTGGGCATAACGTTCGTAGCGAATCTTCAGGCGTCGAAACGAGTGAAGCCATGCAATCGAACGCTCGACGGGCCAGCGCGTTTTGCCGAGACCACTTCCATGGACCGAGCCAATTTTTGCGAGCAACGGCGTGATGCCGCGCGCTCTCAAACGTTGCCGATGGGGTTCGGAACTGTAGCCCCGGTCACCCTGAACGATTTGTGGTTTATGCAGGGGGCGCCCGCGCTTGCCTCTGATATATGGAATTGCCTCGACGAGTGCATCGAGTTGGGTGATGTCATGTCGATTCGCTGCGCTCAGGATGACCGCGAGCGGGATGCCTTGCGCGTCGACGATGAGGTGGTGTTTGCTGCCGAGCTTGCGCCGGTCCGTGGGATTCGGGCCGGTTTTTTTCCCGCCAGCATGGCGCGAATCGATGAACTGTCCACGAGCGCTCGCGACAAATCGATTTCGCCGCGACGGCGTAGTTCGGCCAGCAGCGTTTCGTGGATGCGTTGCCAGACACCTGCTTCCTGCCATGCGACAAGCCGTCGCCAGCAGGCTGTGCCTGAGCCGCATCCCATCTCCTGCGGCAGGAGATTCCACGCGATGCCTGAGCGCAGTACGAACACGATGCCCGTCAGTACAGCACGGTCGGGTGTTGGCTTGCGCCCCGCATATTGCCGATTGCGAGGTGCTCGCGCAGGCAGAAGTGGTTCGATGAGTGACCACAGTTCGTCGTCTATGAGTTCTTTAGGCATTGCTTCCTGTCAGGCAAAACAAGACAGAAAGTTAACACCAAGTCAGAAAAGTTAACAGGCCTAAAACTTAATTTCGCAACAGTTTCTTAATCATGCGGACGTGGTCAGCACCGCCGGGGAACCAGAATTGCGCTTCGAGCGCTTCCCGCGTGATCGCACGGGCGACCTGCCGTGTAGCGCTTCGGGCCTTATGGAAAACCGGGTTTGCGGTGTGGCGGGCACGCGACGGCGAAGACGGTTAGTTGCATCCGTTCATTCAAGTTGGACCGCAAAGTGAGCCTTTACGGGAGAGCAACCGCCTTCTGACTTTGACGAATCTCTGATGCAGGCCAACGACAACCGCATCACGCGCAGAGTTAAAGTCAATTGTGGTGTTTGCGAGGCGCGATCTGATCAGGCGGCAAGCGGTTGCTGAGCCGGTGTGCTGTCGGTCACCGGTAGTCCGTCTTCGAAGGAAATTCCTCCGAGCAGCGAGGCGATTTTTTCTGGCGCACGAATGCGCCGCCATGATTGTTCCGCTGACTCGACGAGCTTGAATGCAAGACCAAGGAAGGTCGGACGCGAGACGCAATTGCGAGTGCGGGTTGTTCGATGTCGAACGGTGGCAAAGGTCGACTCAATCGGGTTAGTCGTTCGCAAATGCTGCCAGTGTTCCGCAGGAAAGCCATAGAAGGCAAGCAGTTCGTCGCTGTCTTTCGTGAGTTTTTCCGTCGCCTTTGGATACCTGGCCGAATAAGTGCCAGTAAAGCGATTAAAGGCCGCGGGCGCTTCTTCGCGCGTGGCGGCTTGCCAAATCTCCTGCAGGCCAGCTTTGGCCCGACCATGCTGGGATTTAGGCAAGGCGCTGAGAATGTTTCCAGTCTTATGGAACCAGTAGCGCTGATGCCGGGTCTTTGGAAACACTTCAGCCAATGCCGCCCACAGACCCAGCCCCATCGCCGGCCGCGAGCAGCGGACCGCTTTGCAGGCCTCGCGCTTTCAGATCCCGCAAGAGCTCGCACCAGGCGTCCTTGGACTCGCGGAAGCCGTCGCCGATCGCCACACGTTCTTTCGTTCCGTCCGGCTTCACGCCGATGATTACCAACGGGCACTGGCCATCCGAATCGTCACTGCGCAGCCCCGCGTGGATCCCATCGGCCCACCAATATACCCGAGCGCGAGTTGGACAGATCACGCTGATTCCAAAGAGCGTGCTCTTCGGCCCACTGGGCCTTCAGACGGCTGACCACGTTGAGCGAAAGGCCTTCGGCCTCTTCACCCAGCAGCACGCTCAGCGCCTCGCTCATGTTGCCGGTCGAGACGCCGCGTAGATACAGCCAGGGCAACGCCGCCGACACGCGGGGTGACTTACGAATGTAGGGCGGCCCAATGTTCGAATTGAACTTCACGCCCGAGCCCGAGCGATCGCGGACCTTCGGCACCGGAGCTGAGTCCACCACCTGTGGTTCTGTCAGGCGGCGCCCTCCCTCTTCGCTGCCAATGCAACAACGGGGCGCTCGCCGCCCTTGGGTGAACAGGCGCCCAGTCATGAATATATGGGCGTCCTCGTCGATGTACCGTATTGAACACGATTATTTGTTTCGAATACGATCCAACCACAGGGTCGCCCGCAGAAAACTCAAACTCTATCGCCATCAGCGATTGGAGTGACACTACTCTCACTTCGCCGCAATACAAAACGCCAGCAGCCCGGAGGTGACCTCATCAATGATTTGCTTCATCTCCGTATACACGGGATGAAACGGCGTCGAATGGTGCTTGCTCCCCCACTCGATCGTATAAGAGAACACTTTCGCCTTCTTTGCATCGATGATGTGGCGGCTGTATGCGTAGTCGTCGGAGGTGCCCGCCGTCGGATAGAGGCTCATCGACGGCTCGGTCTTGTACACGCGTCCGCGCGACGCCTTGATCGCGTCGCGCATTTCGTTGGCAAGTCCGACCGCGATTTTCTTGTCCTCCGCTTCGATGTACTCGCGATACGCCTGGTCGTTCGCGATACCGCGTTTGCCATCGTACGCTGGGTTCTGGAAGTTCATGTCGGGATGACTGCTCTGGTCCTCGTCATCACCCCAGTTGTACAGGATGTCTTCCGAAAAGCTGTGCAGAGGGCAATTTCACTTAGAAAATTCAAGGATTTGTGAGATGAACACCGGCCACTCTCCACCCAGAACATCCGCCTTAAAGAACAAACGACTTCTTAATACGTCTTCGACCCTGAAGGAAAGAGGTCATGGGCATGTATGCTTGTCTCCGCTTGAGGTCAGGCGAAGCTTCAATGAAGCCGTCAGACCATTGAACCTATCAGTCAGGACATATATCCCTCGATCGCGGACATGCAATTGCGCTCTTAGTCAACTATATGCGATCGTACCGATACGCCGGAGCGTGATGCACAAGCTGTATTGCTCCCCTTACGCCGCCGGCCTCTTACCGATGGAGCCGATTGATGACTCTGCTGAAGTTCTTAAAGCCTTGGGAACCCTCACTTCCTCACTTCTTTTCGTTGCAGTATTTCTGGTGACTGCAGCCTTCTTTGTTCGAGGCGCTTGGCGGCTTCAACCGTCGATTGGACGCCAAGTCGCGTTCTGGAGCGGGATGGCCATTTTTTACGTCTCTCTTCACACGCGAGTCGACTATTACGCCGAGCATCAGTTCGCCGTCCATCGCCTTCAACATCTTGCCCTTCACCATCTCGCCCCGCTTCTGGTCATGGCAGCGTATCCAGGAAGCGTTATCCGCGCCGGGTTACCGCTAAACGCTCGAATGAAACTGAGGCGGGTGCTGCGGCGCCAATCAATCGTTGTTTCCCGATCGGTACTTCTACACCCAAGCGTCGTCACAATCGCGTTTCTAGCGTCGATTGTCTTTTGGCTGGTTCCATCGGTCCAATTCGTTGCAATGCTTGATTGGCGGCTCTACTTTGCAATGAACTGGTCCGTCGCAGTGACCGGTCTAATGTATTGGTGGATGGTAGTGGACCACCGGCAAAGTCCGCCTGCCCGTCTGAGCGCCGGCATGCGCGTGATGTCGCCCATCATTACTATGACACCACAGATACTCCTCGGTTCTATGATCGCATTCTCATCACGAGACCTGTATCCAATCTTCACCATCTGCGGGCGAGCGTTCACGGACATAAGCGCCGAGTTCGACCAGAGTTTGGGTGGGCTCATCATGTGGATTCCTGCGGCGGTTCTGGAGGCGATCGGTGCACTACTCGCATTGCGCCGTATGATGCATCTCTCAGAGCGTCCGAGCGCTGCCGGCACAATAGGCAAGCGGCCTGCTGTAATAGCGTCAGAGTCGCTGTCTTAACCTGTGCTTTCCCTGCCGACCCAAAGTTGCGGCCACGCGGCGCGAAAAGGCAATTCTCGGAACCACGATTCCAGTTGAGAGAACTGCTCGGTGATCCCAGCAGACGCCCCTCGCCGCATGTGGGACGTCGGTTCCTCAATTTTGGCCACTCGGGGCGGGACGCACTCGAATCCGCTCTGATTCATCTCGGCGTGCGGCCCCGCCCTGAACGGCGAATGCCCAGTAACCTTGAACGGTCCGAGGAGTGTGTGGCGCCCACTATATGACGGTTTTTGAGGTATGTTCGTCCTTTCCGCCACGCTCGGAAGGCGGTATCGTTCAATGTCGGGTCGGTGTGTTGGCCCCAACGCTCCGATGGAACGGATTTGAGAACTGAAACGCTATGTCTGATGAGATATTCGAGGGAATCGCGACAACAAGGGACGTTGCATTCGTCGTCTTTCCAGGTTTTCAGATTCAGGATTTGAGTGGCCCGCTTTCAGCATTCGAGATTGCAGGAAACGTCAGTGCACACGGCGGCTATCGTTGCACAGTCGTCTCACTCACCGGAGGAGAAGTAGTTTCCTCGGCTGGTTTGGGCGTGGTCACGCAGAAAGTTCAGCGGAAACCGTTGGACACGCTTATCGTCGTGGGAGGCGCGGTGTCTGCACACCCTGATGCGCTAGGCCCTGTCGCCGATCAGCTTGCCATAGCTAGTGTGAACGGCAGCCGTCGTATCGCCAGCGTTTGTACTGGCGCCTTCATACTTGCCTCCGCTGGGCTGTTGGACGGAAGGCGCGCAACTACTCACTGGAAACATGCATCGCACCTGCGTCATCAGTATCCGAAGGTGAAAGTCGAAGGCGACCGCATTTTTACAAAAGACGGCCCGATTTGGACCTCGGCTGGGGTCACGGCTGGTATCGACCTAGCGCTTGCCATGATTGAAGAGGATCTTGGGAGTTCGGTGTCTCACGCGACCGCGCAAATGCTGGTGGTATATCATCGTCGCCCCGGCGGTCAATCTCAATTCTCCGCGTTGGCGGACATGGAGCCCGCGTCAGATCGAATCCGCGACGTGCTCACCTACATTCGCGAACACTTAACCGAACCTTTGTCAACAGAGCAACTCGCTGCCATTGCTTGTCTGAGTCCTCGTCAGTTCGGACGCACTTTCCTAACTGAGACGGGAGAAACACCCGCTAAAGCCGTCGAGCGGCTTCGAGTTGAGGTCGCCAGACAACGCGTGGAAAGCGGCGGCGAGCCGATTGAAATAATCGCACGTACCGTCGGTTTCTCGGACCCCGAGCGAATGCGCCGCGCCTTCATCAGAGTAACCGGTCATCCACCACAGACCATTCGCCGGATGGCCGGTCAGGATGCGCCCGCGCTTCATCGGGTAGAAGAGCAAGTTTGCGGTGAATTCGCATAAGCGAACTTGTCTTGCAGGCAAGGAATACGGGGATAACGCATGCCGAGCATGCGTTGCGGTTTGCCAAAGCAGCCGTCAAGAGAATATCCGTAACGTTCGCCGTAAACTTCCAAATACACCAGAGCCGCCAATGCATCTCTGCCATTAGGTCCCGGGAACTGTCATATGAGAGAAGGTCTTTCCATTATCGCAAATCACGCGTCGATTCGTGACGGCGAGTCACTACTGAGCCTCGAACTGCGATCATGCGTCACGAATCAAGGTTTGCTCGAGTTGTCATTGGAGGAGGTGGAGATCAGTGGCCCTGCTGACAATGAAGTGATCGTTCGTGTAGAAGCTACACCGCTCAATCCGTCGGACATTGGTCTGCTCTTCGGGTCTGCAGACCTTGACAAAGCAAGGGGCGGTGGGACTGCCGATCGACCGACTCTGACAGCGCCGGTTTCCGTCGCTGCGTTAGGCCAGCTAACATCGCGCATTGACAAGTCGCTGCCGGTCGGAAACGAAGGTGCGGGCGTGGTGGTCCGTGCAGGCGCCAATGCATCGGATCTGCTTGGTCAAACCGTTTCAATGGTCGGTGGCGGCATGTACACGCAATATCGGCGGATCGATCGGGATGCTTGCATGGCTCTCGAGGAAGGCATCAAGCCGGCCGAGGGCGCAGCTGCCTTCGTCAATCCTTTGACGGCGCTAAGCATAGTCGAGACCATGCGGCGCGAAGGGCACCGCGCAATTGTGCATACAGCTGCTGCATCCAGTCTCGGGCAGATGCTCGTCAAACTGTGCAATAAAGAAGGCATAGAACTCGTGAATGTCGTGCGTAGCGATACGCAGGTTCACGTACTCCAGAACTTAGGCGCCCAATATGTGCTGGACAGCACTTCGCCTACGTTCGAGACCGACCTGACCGACGCGATTGCTGCGACGCGCGCGACGTTGTGTTTCGATGCGTTATCCGGAGGCCCCGTTCCAGGAGCGATTCTGGCGTCTATGGAAAAAGCGCTCAGCCGCGCTACCAGTGAGTACAAGCGTTACGGCTCGACCGAGCACAAGCAAATCTACATGTACGGCGTGTTGGATCCTCGGCCGATCGTGCTTCCGCGTGTGGGTATGGCGTGGGGTGCAGGCGGGTGGCTGCTGACTGAGTTTCTGGCGAAAATCGGACCACAAACGGTACAGAACCTACGAGAGCGTGCCAAGAGTGGACTGCGCACGACGTTTGCGAGCCAGTACAAAGCGGAGATTTCGTTAGCGGATGCATTGACGCCTGAGATGATCAGCAAATACTCGAAGCGAAGTACTGGAGAGAAGTATCTGATCAATCCGGCCAAAGGGCTCAGCGCGAGATAGGCTTGTGGCAAGCTGAAGATTTCGATTGAGACTGGCGCGGGATAGCTCCCCGCGCCAGCACGCAGGAATGATATGGCGCAACTAAGACGCTTATCAGCGAGTCTGCGATCCGCAATTCGACCTTTAAGCCGCGTGTCTGGTCATCATCGCACACTTGAATGGACTCGCCACGAATCCACGCCTGAGTTTGAAGAAGTGAGATTGACCCCAACGCTCTTCGAAGAGAGCCATGTGCGATTTAACCTCACTACTCCACTTGGATCGTCCGTACACATGTTTACGAAAAGTATGATAGTAACTAACGGCCCGGAGCGCTAGAACCTGTGTGAATACCCAGCCGTATAGACCTGATTTGTCGCGCGAATGTTCGTTCCCAGGCTCGGCCCCGTTCCGACAATTGTTGTCGGAATGTCATACTCGAAGGCAGCTGTGATGAGGTTGTTTTTGTCTATCGCATAGGTAGCGCCGACCGTCACTGCACGAGGGCTGAGGGCTGATGCCTGGCCCGTACATGTTCGCCACCGTATGGCTGGAATCGACGCGCTTGAGTGACCTGATCAACTGGGATCGGCTGGGCATGCTGATGAGCGAGAGCTTTGTGTCCAGCCAAGGTCGACCCGCGAGCTCGCCACGCCTGATTGCGGGGCTGCTGTATTTGCAGCACGCGTTCGACCTGTCGGACGAAGAGGTCGTCTGGCAATGGGTGGAGAACCCGTATTGGCAGGTGTTCACTGGCGAAACCTATTTGCAGACCGAGGCGCCGATCGACCCGTCGAGCCTGACACGCTGGCGCAAACGGCGGGGCGAAGCCGGTGTTGAAGAGCTGCTGGCCGAGACGATCGAAGCAGCCAAACGTGCCGGCGTGATCAAGGCCTCGAGCGTGAAGCGCGTGATTGTAGACACGACGGTCATGGACAAGGCAATTGCCCATCCAACCGATTCGCGGTTGCTCGATCGATGTCGCGAACATCTGGTGAAGACGGCCGCGCGGCATGGCCGGAAGCTGCTGCAGAACTACAATCGCGAGGCGCCGCGTCTGGGGGCTCAGATTGGCCGCCACGCTCACGCGAAGCAGTACAAGCGTATGAGAAAGGCATTGCGCACGCTGCGTTCGCGCGTTGGGCGGGTGATACGCGATGTGGAGCGACAGGTCGCCCAGGTCGCAGACCCCGGTCGTGCTGCGCTGCTAGATCTGATTAACCGCACGAAGCGCATTCTGGCGCAGAAGCCAAAGGGCAAAAACAAGCTCTACGCACTGCATGCACCGGAAGTCGAGTGTCTGGCCAAAGGCAAGGCGGGCACACCGTACGAGTTCGGCGTGAAAGTGTCGATGGGGACGACGCACAAGGAAGGACTGGTAGTTGGCATGCGCTCCATGCCGGGCAATCCGCACGACGGTCACACGTTGGAAGAAGCGCCGGAGCAGGCGGCAATATCTGAGCGACGTGACGCCGGAAGTCGCCGTCGTGGATCGAGGCTACAAGGGTGTCACCATCGACGGCGTGAAGATCTACCGCCCGGGGTTTACGGCGTGGCATTACACGCGGACTACGCGCGATGATCAGGCGGCGAAGTGCAATCGAGCCAGCCATCGGTCACATGAAAGCGGACGGCAAACTCGATCGATACTGGCTCAAAGGCGCGCTCGGTGACGCGATGTACGGGGTGCTGTGCGGTGCCCCGGCCACAACCTGCGGA
Source organism: Paraburkholderia sp. BL6665CI2N2 (assembly GCF_004366535.1). Lineage (NCBI taxonomy): Bacteria > Pseudomonadati > Pseudomonadota > Betaproteobacteria > Burkholderiales > Burkholderiaceae > Paraburkholderia > Paraburkholderia sp. BL6665CI2N2. The sequence continues at coordinate 477,899 of NZ_SORC01000002.1, read as the reverse complement.
TGATCCTCAGGAAGCTGAGGATTTTTTACGCCATCGTCCTCACCGCTTTGCTCAACCGTACCGTGACCTCTCCGCCAACAGCCTGAATTGAGTACCAGACAAGGTGAATTGTTCAGGGCTGACTGATTAGCCAAAAAAGCTGACGGAATATTCATGCGAAAACTATTAGCAGGACAGGTTCGGCCGCTACTGGCAGCAGGGTCGCAAATAACCGACGTCAGCTGTTGATAGGTTCATGTCGATCGCACCATTTCCTCAATCACCTTCTTCGCATCGCCGAACACCATCATCGTCTTGTCCATGTAGAACAGGTCGTTGTCGAGCCCGGCGTAACCCGCCGCCATCGAGCGCTTGTTGACGATCACCGTGCGCGCCTTGTACGCCTCGATAATCGGCATACCCGCGATCGCCGACTTCGGATCGGTCTTCGCCGCCGGGTTCACCACGTCGTTCGCGCCGAGCACCAGCACTACGTCGACCTGACCAAACTCGCCGTTGATGTCGTCCATTTCGTAGACCATGTCGTACGGCACTTCGGCTTCGGCGAGCAGCACGTTCATGTGACCCGGCATCCGTCCGGCAACAGGGTGAATCGCGTACTTCACCTCGATGCCCTTCTCGACCAGCTTGTCGGTCAACTCCTTCAACGCATGCTGTGCGCGCGCGACGGCCAGACCATAACCCGGCACGATCACCACGGTTTCAGCATTGCCGAGCATGAACGACGCATCGTCGGCCGAACCGGACTTCACCGGACGCTGCTCCGCCGACCCGCCCGCCGCAGCCGCGCCCGGCTCATTGCCGAAGCCTCCGAGAATCACGTTGAAGAACGAACGGTTCATCGCGCGGCACATGATGTACGACAGAATCGCACCCGACGACCCCACCAGCGAGCCCGCGATGATCAGCATCGGATTGTTCAGCGAGAAGCCGATGCCCGCCGCCGCCCAGCCCGAGTACGAGTTCAGCATCGACACCACCACCGGCATATCCGCCCCGCCGATCGGAATGATGATCAGCACGCCGAGCACGAACGCGATCAGCGTCATGATGATGAACGGCAGCCACGATTGCGTGAGGAAGAAGATCACGCCGAAGCCGAGCATCGCGAGCGCAAGCAGCAGGTTGATCAGATGCTGTCCTGCGTACACGACCGGCGCGCCCTGGAACAGCCGGAACTTGTACTTGCCCGACAGTTTGCCGAACGCGATCACCGAACCGGAGAACGTGATCGCACCGACGAACGTGCCGATGAACAGCTCGACGCGGTTGCCGTAAGGCAGGAAGCCCGGCGCGGTGTTCTCCGGATCGACGAGACCGAACGCGGCCGGCTCAGACACCACCGCATACGCAATACACACAGCGGCGAGACCGATCAGCGAGTGCATGGCCGCGACCAGTTCCGGCATCTTGGTCATCTCGACGCGAGCCGCGACGAACGCGCCGACCGCACCGCCGACCACCAGCGCAACCAGCAGCAGACCCAGCCCCAATCCGAGATTCGAACCGAGCCCATTAGCCTGCCTGACAATCAGCGCGATGGTCGTGAGGATCGCGATCGCCATCCCCGCCATGCCGAAGGTATTGCCGATGCGCGCCGTCTTCGGATTGGACAGCCCCTTGAGCGCCTGAATGAAACAGACCGACGCGACCAGATAAAGCAGCGTGACGACGTTCAGACTCATTACGCGTTCTCCTTGGCCGATTTGTCTGCGATCAGCTTCTTCGGCTCTTTCTTGCGGAACATCTCCAGCATTCGCCGGGTGACGAGAAAGCCGCCGAACACGTTCACTGCCGCGAGCGCGACCGCCAGCGTGCCGAAGAACTTGCCGGGCGTGCCCAGAGTGAGACCCGCGGCGAGCATCGCGCCGACGATCACAATCGCCGAGATCGCATTGGTCACCGCCATCAGCGGCGTGTGCAGCGCGGGCGTGACGTTCCAGACCACGTGGTAGCCGACGTAGATCGCCAGCACGAAGATGATCAGGTTGATAACGGTGTGACTCATGACTTCCATTTCCCTACCTTTTTCTCTTTTTCAATGACTAGAACTTCCGCAGAACCTGCCCGGCACGCGTGAGGAGTGTTGCGGCCACGATGTCGTCATCCAGATCGATATTCACCGCGCCCTCCTGCGTATCAATCAGCTTGAGAAATTCGAGGAGATTTCGGGCATACAGCGCGGACGCGTCGGTGGGAACCATCGCCGCCAGATTCGAAAAACCCACGATCGTCACGCCGTATCTGACAACGACCTTATCGGTTTCGGTAAGGGGACAGTTTCCGCCCGGATGGCCCTCGTACTGCGCGCCGCGGGACGCCGCCAGATCAACAATGACCGATCCGCCTTTCATCGCTGCCACGGTCTCTACGGAAATTAACGTAGGGGCCAGACGACCAGGTATAAGGGCCGTTGTGATGACGATATCCGCCTGCTTCGCGCGCTCATGGACGAGCGCCGCCTGACGAGCAAGCCAGGACTGCGGCATCGCCCGCGCGTACCCGCCCGAACCAGCCGCCGCTTCGCGCTCTTCATCCGTAGCAAATGGGACATCAAGGAATTTGGCCCCCAGAGACTCAATCTGCTCCTTAACCGCAGGCCGCACGTCCGATGCCTCCACGATGGCGCCAAGGCGTTTCGCCGTTGCAACGGCCTGTAAGCCCGCTACGCCGGCGCCTAGCACGAGTACGCGCGCAGCCTTCACAGTTCCCGCTGCGGTCATCAGCATGGGCATGAAGCGCGGATAGTGATGTGCTGCGATCAGCACAGCCTTGTAGCCTGCGATGTTCGCCTGCGAGCTCAGCACGTCCAAGCTCTGTGCGCGCGTGTTGCGCGGCGCAGCCTCCAGTGCAAAGGCCGTAACGCCTGCCGATGCGAGCCGGTTGGCGTTGCCCTGATCGAAGGGATCGAGCATGCCAACAAGCACTGCGCCCGGCTTCAAATACTGCAGATCTTCGTCACCCGGAGTTCGCACCGTCAGAACCACGTTGCAGCCCAATGCCTGCTCCTGGGTGACAATTGAAGCACCGGCTTTCTGGTAGTCATCGTCTGAAAACGTGGCTTTCACCCCCGCCTGTGATGCCACCCTTACCGTCAGACCACGTTCGATGAGGCGTTTGACCACCTCGGGCGTGAGCGCCACGCGATCTTCGCCCACGTGCCGCTCAATCGGCACCCCAACATCGTTCGTCCCCATGATTGATTTTTACGAAAATAGTCAAAGTTCTGAAAAGGCAACCGCTCTCGAAACAAACTCGCGGACGCAAAGTCCCGAGGGTCGATCACGCGACCGGGAGTTCGTTCCTAAGGAGAGAGCCTCTGTGAGAGACTAGATAGCGTTGCCGTCGAAGCGAGATAGACTTCAGTAAGTTTAAAAACGCCTCGTAGTTAGGCTGCATTATCTGCACCCGTCCTCACAAAGAGAGACGCTACCGGTGAGGCTCACGTTAGCTGACGCACTTGAGCACCCAATAGTAAAACTTGCTCGAACAAAATACGGTAACGCAACGCCTTTTTAATGTTTTATCCCGAAGCAGGCTTCAGCGGCTTCCGCAGGCAACAGCCCCACATGGAAATAGGCTTGAAGACGCCTCACGGTCGCGGCGTCGGGGTGGTAGGGCGATCGCACAAAGTTCCTTGCAACGGCTGCGTCATACCAAGCACATGTCCACGCGTCCAGATCGCGTTCGTACTCGTACGGTAGTTGGTTTGATTCGTTAAACACAGCGAACCCCCTCTCGGTTATAGACGCGACCAGCTTTCAGTCGCATGCGCACATATCCCAAGCGCATCGCACATCAAAAAACACTCATCGCCTGACGTTCGGCATCAGGCGGAAACACCTCCCAAGTACCGTCGCCTTGACGAAATAAATAGATTGCAAACATGTCAGCCGATTGCAATGCTTCGACGCAGACATAGCGCCTCGCATTTGAGCCTACGCGATTTCCTCGTATCACCCGGACCGACACCGAAGGAGCCATCAAAAGCCACTTCTCCACCATGGATCGCAAGGATCTTTCAGCCTTTTCCATTTGCTTCTCCTTCAAACTCGGCTCTACTTGAGGTTCGGCCGCCATTCCCTTTTCCACTTCTCAGGTAATACCCAACGAGTACTGTCCCTTCGGACAACCCGTAAAGAGCTATCGCGACAACATGTCCATGGTCAATGGGGCGTAGATTCTTTTGTATGCGAACAATTGCCTACGACACGAGGATATCGTCGATCCTCAGGAATTCCACCCTAGCTCGATTGACGAAGTCTGAGTAGATACAGATTGGCCTTATGCATATTTTCTTTTCTACATTCCGCAGTGTCCACGTGGCTAAAACCTTCGCGTCGGCCGCATGAAACTCGCCGTGAACAGTTACTTCATGCCACACCGCCGTCCAACTTGCGCAGCGGAATCACCTCGGCGCTTTCGACGAGATGAGGTACTTTGGCCAGGATCGCAGCAATATGCGGGGCGGCAGCGTGTTTGTCGAGATGCTCGCGACTTTCCCACTCTTCAGTCCAGACAAAGCGTCGTGGCTGATCTAGGTCGCAGTTGAGCTGATAGCTGATGCAACCTTCTTCCTTGAGAGTGGTGGCGATTACACCCCTAAAGAGAGTTTCCAACTTTGCCTCTTCGCCGGGCTTGGCGAGAAAGATTGCAACCACTGGCACTGTCATCGAAGACTCCATAGACTCTGTTAGTTGATATACGCCGCGAATTCGGGTCGATTTCGCCGGCTTGTCAGGATCTGGCATAAATGCCGTCATAGCGTCCTTCGCGGATCGTCCTTATCATCTCTTCTTCACGCGCAATTTGAGTCTGTACAGCGTCTAGAAGGTTTGCGGCTACCGCGGCTGGAAATGACACTATGCCGTCTTCGTCACCGACCACGAAGTCGCCGGGGGAAATTACACAGCCTCCAACCGATACCGGCACGTTGAGCTCGCCGGGGCCATTCTTGTACGGGCCGCGATGGCTGACTGCACGCGCGTAGCAGGGAAAGTCGGATGCGGCAAATGCCGCGACATCGCGGATCGCACCGTCGATCACGTAACCCTCTGCTTTTCGCCACTCGGCAATCGTCTTCATGATTTCGCCGACCAGTGCACGGGTCTCATCACCCCCGCCATCTACTACGATGACATCACCCGGCCCGACCAGTTCAAGAGCCCGGTGAATCGCAAGATTGTCGCCAGGGCGCGTGCGAACGGTAAAAGCTGTGCCAACAAGCTTCGCGCCACGATGATAGGGACGCAACCCCACCGATCCGGGGAGCCGGGCGAGGTTGTCGGAGATCACAGCAGTTGGTGCATTACGAAATCCCTCGATCAGATGCGCCGGCAGCTTTGGTATGGATTCCATAGCAATAGTGATAGTCATGAAAAAATCCTTCAGGTTTGCTAGTGCGCTATGCGCCTGTGTGATGCGGAGGGAAGTAGGCGTTTGGCAGGCCAGCGTCCGATATCTGAAAGACCTTCAGTTGAGGCGCGGGAAGCAATGAAACTGCCAACGAGCGGGGGCTTCACGCACCGCGCCCGAATGCTTACCAGCCTTCCAGCACGATTTTGCCGCGTGATTTGCCGCTTTCCAGCAGGGCATGCGCACGCTTGAGGTTTGCGGCGTTGATGGTGCCGAAGCTCTGGTCAAGCGTGGTGCGCAGGACACCCTTGTCGATGAGATCGGAGACATCGTTAAGCAGATGGTTCTGCGCAATCATGTCCGGCGTCTGGAACGTGGAGCGCGTGAACATCAGCTCCCAGTGAATCGAAACGGCCTTGGCCTTGAACACGGCAACGTTGAATTCCGCCGGATCGTCAATCAGGGCGAAACGGCCCTGAGGCGCGATGATGTCCGCCACGTCCTTGTAGTGCTGGTCGGTCGCCGTGAGGCTCGCGACAAGGCCAACCGGATCCAGCTTGAGCGCTGCGATCTGCTCCTTGAGCGGCTTCGCGTGATCGATCACGGCATGGGCGCCCAGATCGAGACACCATTGCTGCGACTCCGGCCGCGTGGCCGTCGCCACCACGGTCAGCCCGGTGAGCCGGCGCGCGAGCTGGATCAGGATTGAACCGACGCCTCCTGCCCCACCAATCACGAGGAGTGTGCGGGGGTCGTGCTGCTTGCCTGGTAGCGCCCCCAACCGGTCGAACAGCAGCTCCCAGGCAGTGATCGAGGTCAAGGGCAGCGCCGCGGCCTGTGCAAAGGACAGTGTCCTGGGCTTTTTGCCGACGATCCGCTCGTCGACGAGGTGGAACTCGGAATTCGTTCCCTGACGCTGGTTTGAGCCAGCGTAGAAGACCTCATCGCCCGGCCGGAACAGGGTGACATCGGGACCCACCGCGTCAACGACGCCGGCGGCGTCAAATCCGAGAATCTTGTATTCGCCTTGCGGCGGTTCGGTGCGCTTGCGAACCTTCGTGTCCACGGGATTGACCGAGATCGCCTTGACGGCGACCCTGATGTCGCCGCCCGTCGGCTCGGGTTTGCTGATCTCGAAATCGACGAGCGATTCCGCCGCGTCAATGGGCAACGACTTCTGGTATCCAACAGCTTTCATGCCTTGATCTCCATTCGAGCGGCGATTGCCGCCATTTTCTGTTCTGGGATGCATGTTCCAGGATCACGCTGCGCCGCCAAGGGGCGACAGCGTGCCGTAGGAGCGCGAGCAGTAGACAAGAGGATGCTCTGCGCCCGATACGATCTCGTCCACGCGTCCGATCAGCAACACGTGCGAGGCGATGGACCGGGCTTCGACGAGCTCGCAGTCGAACGCTGCCACCGCACCTTCGAGGTAACGTTGCGTCTCACCCGGTGCGCGGATCCAGCGGGCTTCGGCCAGATCGTAAGGCCGGCCCGTGCGCGGGCGTCCCGAGAAACGTTCGGAATGCTCGACCTGTTCGGCCGACAGCACGTTAATCACAAAGCGCCGATGCTCCGAGACCGCCCTGTAAAGAGGACTGCTTGCCTTCACGGCAACCAGCACCATCGGCGGATCCGCAGACACGGAGATGAACGTCCCGACCGTCAGCGCAATACGCTCGTCGGGCGCGCCCGCCACAACGACCGCGACGCTGAGCGGCACCCGGCTCATTGCCGACAGGAACTGGTGGCGCAGGACGGTAGCATCGCTGGTCGCAGGCGACGATGCATCAGATGCCATGGCAGGATGCCTCCTTTTGAATAGTTTATGGATGGGTACCGTCTACGCGGCACCACATGTGGAGCTCTCAGGTTCCTGCGCGCTCAGAGCGTCGGGTTGTCCAGTGACAGACCGAGCGCGGTGCGCCCGTAGGAAATTGCGCTAACGTCCCAGTTCTGCGTGATGTGCCGATTGGCCGCGCTCATGTCGCAGAAGTAACGCGAGAGCGGATTACGCTCATAGATCGCCCCACCGCCAGCGGCATCCCAGACTACGTTCACGGCACGGGTCGCAAGCTGCCCGGCGAACGTTGCTTCGGCGCGGCAACGCGCACGCTCCTCGTCACTCGGAAGACGGCCAGACTCGAGGATCTCCGTCATCTGATCGCATGCGCCGTAGATGAGCAGGCGGGCTGCCTCGATGCAGGAAAGCGCCTCGGCGATCTTCACCTGCTGGGTTGGGAAGTCGCTCACCGCCTTGCCCGAGGCGCGCGAGATCCTGCTGCGTGCCTGCTCGAGATACGTATTTACGGCACCCTCGGCGATGCCAAGAGCCGTGCCGCCGATGTAAACACCAAACATGCAGTAAAGCGGCGCGCGCATGTTGATCGGTTCGCCGGGATAGAGCGCTTCGCGTTCACGCATCGTGTCCACCGTCGTGGTCCGATGCTCCGGGATGAACACTTCGTCGAGCACAACGTCGTGGCTTGCCGAGCCCTTCAGTCCGATCGAGTACCACGTATCGAGAATCCGGTAATCACTTTTGGGGACGAGGAAGTGCCGGTCTTCTTCCTCGCCGTCCGGTCCAGGCGTAAAAGCGGTGAAAATCGCCCACTCGGCCAAGCTCACGCCGCTCACAAAAGGCCAGCGGCCCGAGAGCACATAGCCGCCCTCCACACGGCGCGCACGACCCAGGTTCGGGATAAGAATCCCGGAGAGCAACGCGGCCGGATTGTCTCTCCAGACATCCTCCTGCGCCTGGACAGGCCAGCGACACATCATGGAATTGTGAGAGATGTTCTGCACGATGGCCCAGGCGGAGGAGCCGCAGGCCTGCCCCAGCGGGCGCATGACATCGACCGCAGCCCGGAACGGCGCGTCGGCGCCACCGAAACGTGCCGGCTGGAACAGCCGGTGGATACCGGTGCGCTTGACGTCCAGCCGGGTGGCTTCCGGCGGCTGACGCAGCGCCTGGGTTTCCTCAGCCCGCTCCTTCAGGGCGGGGGCGAGCGCGCGGGCGCGCTCGATGAGTTCGTCCGCGGTCCCGGCGCGCTCGATCACGGGCGTTTCGTCGGGGCTGAATGCGGTTTGCGTGTTCAAGGTAATCTCCGTTGGGTCCGTTTTTATAGAACATACGTTGTATAAAAAACAAATGCAAGCACTTCGCTTTGGGGGTCTACCCTGCCCGAAAGCCCTAATTGCCCCGCCACATCAATGCTGGTAAGTTAGAATGGCTGTTCGATGCTGCGCGAAAGGGGCGAAAAAATGCCGAAACTGGGAATGGAAGCAATCCGCCGTCGGCAGGTGATGGATGCGGTGATCCACATCCTGTCGACCAATGGCTGGCGCGACCTCACGATCCGCGAGGTCAGCGACGTCGCGGGCATTTCGTCTGGCGTGATCACCCATTACTTCAGTAACAAGCGCGCGCTCACGCTTGACGCGATCAACGATGCCACGCTGCAGTTTGTCAAGGCACTCGGCAAATTCGAGAACCGGCGCGGCGACGCCCCGACCCGTCTGGTCGCCCTCGTGGATTTCGTGAGCCAGCCCTCGCCCGCCGGCATTCCGGAATGGCGGTTCTGGCTAAGCCTGTTCGGGCGCATGCCGTTTGACGGAGTGCTGCAGGCAGAGGTGCAGAAGGTTCACCGGCTTTACGCGGAGATCATCACAAGATTGATCGAGGCTGGCGTTGAAGAGGGCAGTTTCCACCCCAGCCGCAAACCGGCGGACATCGCCTTCAAATTTATTGGCACGGCCTTCGGGCTGTGTCTGCCCATGGTGGCCGACCCGCAGGACATGCCACCCGACCGCTGTCGTCGCCTGCTGCTCGATCTTCTGAGCCAGGATCTCGGCGTGACCCTGGGCGATATACCGTCTGCAAGAGCCTTAACGAATGCCGTAAATTGATCGGGTGATGCGGACATCGTCCTTGCTCGGCATGGTTCGCCACCTTCAGGGAGCTTATAGTTGACCGTCATCTATCCCGATGATTTCAGGGGTGCACGCGTGGAAAGCCGGACCCTGATTACCGCTTCGCGCAACCTCATTCCAACCCTGAGAGAACGGGAGGAGGAGGCAGAGCGTCATCGCCGCCTGCCGGAAGCCACCAGCCTCGATCTGCGGCGTACGGGCGTGGCGCGGCTGCTGCAGCCCGAATCGTTCGGCGGCGCAGAGGGCTCGCTAGAGCACCTCGTGGATGTCTTGGTCCCAATTGCGAGCGGCTGCCCTTCCACGGCTTGGTGTCTGGCCCAGTACCTGTTCCACAACTACATGATCGCCCACTGGCCGGTGGAGGCCCAAAGAGAAGTCTGGAGCGATCCTACCCACCTCGTCAGCGGGATTCTGGTGCCCCGTCTCGGCACGGCCCGGCAGGTCGACGGCGGCTACGAACTCTCGGGCCAATGGCCGTTTGTAAGCGGCGTGCAGGCGTCCGACTGGTGCATCCTTGCCGGCATGGTGGAGCAGGATTCCGCCCCGGACGAGGAGCGCTACTTCCTGGTTCCCACCGCGTCGCTGACGATCCTCGACACCTGGAATCCAATCGGACTGCACGGCTCGGGCAGCCACGACGTCACAGTCGACAGGATATTCGTCCCCGAGTATCTCACCTTGTCAATCCGGCACATGAAGGGTGGCGACTTCCCGGGTAAATCCCTCAATCGCAGCGCACTCTTCCGCCCGCCACTGCTCATGATCAGCGGCATCCTGCCCGCCGCGTGCCTGATCGGCATGACGGAAGGGATGTTCGAGCAATTCCTGCTGCAGTCGCGCGGCCGCAAGGCCCTCAGGACCAGCGAAGACACCGCGAACTACCCGACCCACCAGATGCGCGTCGGCGAAGTATCGGCATCACTGCAGGCGGCCGAAATGCTCATTCGCGCAGACTGCCGGGAGATCATGGAGTTCGCCGCGGCTGACAGCACGTATTCGCCCATGGAGCGGTCAAACTACCGTTCCAATTCGGCGTTCGCAGGGCAGCTCGCCCGGCAGGCGGCCGAGATCGTATGGGACCTGATTGGCGCCCGCGGCGCCTACGCGACCAACTGCATCGCGAGGTATTATCGGGATATCGCGGTGGCATCGCGCCACACCGCGATCAACTGGGAGGTCAATGCGACTGAGCACGGTCGCGCCCGCCTCCGCCTGCCGCTCACAAACCCGTCGCTATAGAAGCGCTGCCATGGACGACTTCGCGGAGACCGACCGGATGAGAGGCCGGTCGTAACAAGCCTGTTCCTTCTCAAATGGGCCTGCGCCGCTACCTGCTATCCATGCGAGAGGGGCTGCGACGACAAAGCACCTCCCTATCATCAAAGGGCGTGGCACTCCGGCTCACTGACAATTCCGCCAGCGCGCATCGCTAGGATCCCACTCGACTGCATCACTTTTCGAAACTGACCAACTCGATTCGTCTATGTAAGCCCGAGCTTACGAGTGCTCCGCACAAAACCGTGCTGCACGCACGCTCACAGGTGAGTAGACCCGGGGAGTTGCGCCCCGAGTCTCTCGCAGAACCGAACGTGAGTCTCTCGACTCGTTCGGCTCCCGTCATCCAACCGCTAACCCGACGACACGCCAGTGGACAAACAACCGGGGGTGGACGCGCTTCATCTTACGTAGCCATTCCGCACTACGTCGCTTGCGCTGCCGCAACCCCTTGTACTTTCGCCGAGCCCACCGCATAAGCCGTAGGTCGATGTAGCCGAAGAGGCTGTGCATCGCCGTCCGATAGAACGCCCCATAGTAGTTCCACCACCCTTGTATCGTCGTGTTGCATTGCTGCGCAAGTTCATCCAGCGTCGCCGGTGTTCGTCGTTGCATACGCCAACTTCGCACAACCTGTCTCATCCGCTTTAAGGCATCACTGCTCACCGCCGGCAGAAAGCTAGTAAATCCGGTCGCTCACTACCACGCCTTTTTGACGCAGCAGCACCGGGCGGTTTGAAGCCTGCTCCTGAAAGTCGACTTCGGGAGGACTGCTCCCATCTGCAGTACAGCACCGCAGGCTCTCGCCTGCGTTCGTCACACTAAGCTTGCTCCTCTTAAGGCCGTACGTGGCATTTTTATGGATACATTGTTCTACATACGCATGTGGGAACCATAGCCTGAACAGCAGCCCGGAGAGCTCAGATGATATGGGCATTCCGCTGCGCAGCAACTGTCCGCAAGCTCGGACGGCACAATCGAACCCGCACAGGCTCATCCTCGTAAACCGCGCACAATATACGGCGAACCTCCTTTGACGCAGTGCACAACACTGGATCTTGCGGTCGCTCAGTGCAGGCCTTGCATAACACGATTGGATACGTGGTTGAATGAAACACTGGAGTAGCTACCGTCGTATAGCGTCAATCGCATGCATGACCAGTTTCGGCGAGCGCCCCAGCGCCGAGCTATACCACCTCTATTTGCCCATCGGAGAGATGCTCTACGACTCCGACGCATTCTCGCGGTCCGACAACGGCTGCACATCGGCATGACTTTCAGTATGCCGCGATATTGGGTCGGAGTACGTCTTCCCCGTGAGGCAGCACGGTTCGCATTTTGATTGGCGCACCGCACGAGCTAGCGGCCCGGAGCGCTAGAACCTGTGTGTATACCCGGCCGTATAGACCTGATATGTCGCGCGAATGTTCGTTCCCAGGCTCGGCCCCGTTCCGACGATCGTCGTCGGAATGTCATACTCGAAGGCAGCTGTAATGAGGTTGTTTTTGTCTATCGCGTAGGTAGCGCCAACTGTGACTGCGCGAGGGCTGATGCCCGGCCCGTACATGTTCGCCACCGTATGGTTGGAATCGACGTTGTTATTGGCGAAACTGTAGCCGGCACGGAGGGTCCATTTCCCATTGACATCGTACGAGATCCCGACCCGCCCAACGTTCTGATTGCGGTACCCCCACGTTGTCGATGTGTTGTAGCCGGCTGCGCCGGACCATTCAATGCGCAGATAATCCAACGCAATGGTCAACCCAGGCAACGGCCGCATTGCGACACCCACACCGTACCTAGACGGGCTGTCTGTACGCCCACCACTCGGCGAGAGTACATCGTCTTTATATCCGGGAAGCGCCGTAAACCATGTCTTCGTGAAATACGATACCCCAATCGACACCATACTGGTCGGCGTCCAGAGCACGCCCATCCCCGCACCGATACCAGCCGCATATTCATTGCCGTGGCTCGGTACCGGTTCGAGCGCGCCATCTCGCCCCGGCGCGACCAGTCCGTTCAGACGAAATTGCTCAACGCCGAACACAAGCGACGCGCCGATAGATAGGCTGGGCAGGGGCTTATAGGTGATCGTCGGACTTGTATTAACAACGATCAGGCTAGCCTTGCCATCACCTGCCCCCGAAACGGGAAGCACTGGGCGTCCATAGTTCGATGCTGCACCCGCACCGGTGATAGCCACCCCGAATGTCCACTGTGGCGCAACCTGATAGTTCAGCCCGAATCCCGGAGACACAATGACTCTGCTGGAAAAGAGGTGATTACTGGTAGAACCAAATGTGGAATCGGCGGTAAGCGGCAGTACTGCCCCGTAAAAATCAACGCGTGACCCCAATTCTGCGAGCCCCGCCGGGTTGTCGACAGCCGAAGCCACATCTTGCGGAAGCGCAATCGCCGCTCCGCCCATGCCGGACGAAATTGCTCCGTTACCGGTGAAATAAATACCATCGGTTGCGAAGGCATTCGAGGTCGAAATTGCAAGAGCAATACCGGACAGCGCAAAAAAGGTATGTTGCCGTTTAATGCTATTCATCTTTATATTCATGTCTCCATCCATTCATTCATTTAGTTTTACTAAATTAATATTCGAACCGTCTTTTATCCTTCCAAGTCTCATTTGGTACTAACGGGAGAAGGTCTTCTTGGCAGAATCACCTCTCCCTGCAACTCCGTCAGGCGACCTCGAAGAGACTCGCCGCGCCCATTCCACCACCGACGCACATTGACACGACGACATACTTAACGCCCCGTCGCTTTCCCTCCAGCAACGCATGGCCTGTAAGGCGGGAGCCAGTCATACCGTACGGATGTCCGATAGAGATGCCGCCGCCATTCACGTTATAAATCTCAGGGTCGATCCCAAGCTTGTCCCGGCAGTAGAGCACTTGACAAGCGAACGCCTCGTTCAGCTCCCAAAGGCCGATGTCGTCGATCTTCAGGCCATGCTGCTTGAGGAGTTTTGGGATTACATAGATTGGCCCAATCCCCATTTCTTCAGGCGGACAGCCCACGACCGCTGTGCCACGATAGACTCCCAATGGACTGAGGCCCCGGCGCTCTGCGAACCGAGCGTCTGCAAGCACACATGCAGATGCTCCATCAGACAGCTGACTAGCATTGCCGCCAGTAACGCAGCCGCCTTCCACCACGGGCTTCAGCGTCGCGAGGCCTTCGAATGTCGTGTCCGGCCTGTTACCTTCGTCTTTGTCCTGAAGCACATCACGAAAGCTAATTTCGCCCGAATCTCTATCCTGCACCTTCATCCGGGCATGCATCGGCACGATCTCCGCGGAGAGCCGGCCACCCTGCTGCGCGGCGGCAGTACGTCGCTGAGATTCAAGAGAGTACCGGTCCTGGTCCTCTCGAGAAATTCCGTACTTCTTGGCCACAAACTCGGCAGTCTGCAACATCGGCATGCACGCGTGCTCGACCATTTCTACGACTCGCGGATCGATAGTCTTCGCGCCCCACGCAGCGTATTCGTTCTGTACCGCAGAGATGTTTTCCTGGCCGCCCGCGATACACGCTTCCACACCGTCTACGACGATTTGTTTGGCTGCGGACGCCACGGCCATCAGACCGGACGCACATTGACGATCCAACGTCTGCCCAGGCACAGTGACCGGTAGCCCCGCCGCAAACACTGCATGACGCGCGAGATTGCCACCGGCAGTTCCCGCCGACAGCACGGTACCGACTACGACGTCCTCGAACGCATCGGGTTCAATGCCTGAACGCTCTATCGCGTGGCGGACGGCGTGCGCCATCAGCGTCGGCGATTTGGTGTCGTTGAATACGCCACGAAATGCTCGGCCAATCGGGGTGCGGGCGGTGGAGACGATAACGGCTTCACGCATAGAATTGGCTCCTGTTCATTGATCGAAGGCAGTTGAGGTGGCCGCGGTTGCTTTGTCGACGAAACGCAACGTCTGGTGCGTTGCACTTTCCAACACGGTCAGTCTCTCTGGGTTCGATATCTCAGCAAAACGAGCTGCGATAACCTCCGGAGTGCGTTCGCTCTCTGGCAAATAGACCCCTTCAGTCTCGTAGACAAGGTTGCGCGTAAAGACACCACAACCAGCACCGAGGATTACCTTCGATGGCGCATCGTCGCTGACAAGGAAGAGAACACCGGGCGTAACAGACTCCGGCGTCATCAATTTCATTGCGTGTTCGGGGATCAATCCGGCCGTCATGCGCGTTGCTGCGGTTGGAGCCAGCACATTTACACGGATATCGTACTTCTCACCTTCCATGTGCAGCACGTTCATCAGACCGACCATAGCGGCCTTGGCTGTTCCGTAGTTAGACTGTCCAAAGTTTCCATAGATACCGGATGCCGATGATGTTAGGACAATGCGGCCGTGCTTCTGCTCACGCATCAGATCCCAGACCGCCTTTGTGCAATTGACTGTCCCTCGCACATGTACGTCCATCACGGCCCAAAAATCGTCCAGCGACAACTTGGAAAAAGTCGCATCTCGTAGAATGCCCGCATTGTTGACCAGAATGTCCACACGGCCCCAAGCACTCTTTGCCGCGGCTATCATGGTCTGAACCTCTTCGAACCTTGCGACATCGGCTCCATTCGCCATCGCCTCACCACCAGCAGCTCGAATTTCTCGGACGACCGCATCGGCCGCAAATGCACTCGTATCACTCCCGTCACGCCCGCCTCCGAGATCGTTCACGAGGACCTTGGCACCACGAGCTGCCAAACCAAGGGCGTGCGCTCGACCAAGGCCATTGCCTGCACCGGTGACGATAGCTACCCGACCCTCGAACTGCTTGCTCATGCTCGGTTCTCCTCTTCCGTGGCATTGTCTACCAGGCATATACCAATCCATTCAGCGACCAACGCCGGCTTTGATTCGCCTTCAATCTCGACCGTGACAGTGAAGATCAACTGGTAGCGACCAGCCGACGGCACGCTGAACTCCGAGATCACGAACTTCGCTCGGACGCGCTTGCCGTTTCGCACTGGCGATGGGAATCGAATCTTGTTGTAGCCGTAGTTGACCGTGACGCCAACGTCCGACGGGATTGGCACTGATTTCTCGATCAATCCAGGCAGTAACGACAGGATCAGGAGCCCGTGCGCCACAGTGCCTCCGAACGGACTATCCTTCGCCTTCTCCTGGTCGATGTGGATGAATTGTCGATCGCCGGTCACTTCGGCAAACGCATCAATACGCGCTTGGTCGATCAGTTCCCATTCCGAAGGCTCAAGTTCTTTCCCAACCATTGCCCGGAGCTCATCCGGACTAACTCGTAGTGCTGTCATGAACCAACTCCTTTATTCATCGCGTGGTAGAGAAGCCGCCATCAAGGGGAATGACAGCGCCGGTGATATACGCAGACGCTGCAGACGCCAGGAAAATCGCTGTTCCGGCTGCGTCCGACGCTTGCCCCGTACGTCCTCGCGGAATCGCTTTAACAATCGCGTCACCAAACTCCTTGAGCACCTGCGCAGTCATCTTCGTTTCAAAAGGTCCCGGCGCGATGACGTTAACATTAATGTTCGCCGGTCCCAAATGCTTTGCGAGGTGACGAGTCAAATGATGGAGAGCGGCCTTGCTAGCGGAGTAGGAGAAGTTCTCCATCTCAGGGCTTGTCAGGCCATCGACGGAACCAATGTTGATGACCCGGGCGGGATCTACTTCAGTTCCTGCAGCCCGCAACGCCGGCGCCAGTTGCTGGGTGAGGAAGAAAACCGAGCGCACGTTCAGATCCATGATCTTGTCCCAGCCGCTTTCCGGAAAATCGTCGAACGGTGCTCCCCAAGTAGCGCCGGCGTTGTTCACCAAGATGTGAATCTTGGGTTCGCGTTTCAGCATTTCAGCAGCAAATCCACCGGCAGCATCTTGCGCAGACAAGTCGGCAGCGATGGCGATAGCTTCTCCGTGCTTTTTGAGTTCGCGCTCCGCATCAGCGCATGCATCAGCCTTGCGCGAGACGATATAAGTCTTCACGCCTGCTTTGGCCAGGCCTTCAGCAATCATGTAGCCGATACCGCGGGTGCCACCTGTGACGATAGCGACTTTGCCGCTAACGTCGAAGAGTTGACAATTGGACATACCAATTCCTTGTGACTCAATTAGTTGATAATGTGAATGCATGACACGGCGAGATAGACTGAGGTGCCGCATGCTAGCGGCTGTCGCGCATCGGCCCCAAAGAGGCTTCTGCTAATCAGGAGACGTCTCGCATTTCGCGCCGCATAATCTTGCCGACGCTGGATTTCGGCAGGGCGTCAACAAAGCCGATGACTTTTGGAACCTTATATCCCGCCATGCCAGCGCGACAGTGGGCAATCAACGCAGCCTCGTCTATCTCGACAGTCGGCGCCTTGACCACGAACAGCTTGACCGCCTCGCCTGTTTTCTCGTCGGGAATGCCGACGCAGGCACATTCGGCCACGCCCGGAAAGGAGGTAGCAACGGCCTCGACTTCGTTTGGGTAGACCTTAAAACCGGAGACGACGACCATATCTTTTTTTCTGTCGACGATTTTCAGGAATCCTTTGCTGTCGAATACCCCGACGTCTCCAGTACGAAAGTAGCCGTCGTGTGTGAAAGACTTCGCGTTTGCCTCGGGATTTTCCCAGTAACCCTCCATGACTTGCGGTCCCTTGACGCAAATTTCACCCGCTTCGCCGATATTCACTTCATTGTCGTCGTCGTCCAGCAATTTTATGTCAGTTGATGGCAACGGTAGCCCAGCGGTGCAGTTGAACTCGACGATATAGTCAGGGTTAAACGAGACAATCGGCGACTCGGATAGGCCGTAACCCTGGCGGATAAAACTGCTTGCCACCTGCTTCCAGCGTGCCGAAGTGGTGGCGAGCACGGCCGCGCCGCCGCCAGCGGATAAGCGCAAGCGCGACCAATCAACATCAGTCGTCCGCGGATGTGCCGCCAAGCCAGCGTAGAGGGTGTTGACGCCGATGAAGACAGTTGGTCGCGCAGCTTCCAGCACGTCGATCAGTGCTCCGATGTCACGTGGATTAGTTACCAGCCAATTCTCGGCTCCAATCGAGAAATAGCTGAGGAAGTTCACCATCAAAGCTAATACGTGATAGAGCGGTATCGCAGTAACTATCACTTCCTCTCCGACACGCAGGACGTTTGGCGAAAACGCCTTGAATTGCTCGATGTTGGCAATCAGGTTGCGATGCGACAAGACCGCGCCCTTGGATAGCCCCGTCGTGCCTCCGGTGTACTGTAGGAAGAGCACATCGTCGCCAGAGATAGAGACCGGAGTCATTTGCAGGTTGCCACCAGCTTCCAGCGCATCGGGCAGCGTGATCGAGCCGCGCAACGATGCATCGACAGCGGGCCCGGGAATCGCGACCTTTCCACAATCACCAAGCCCCACAGTAATGACAGTAGTGACGCTGGTTTTTCCGATGACTTCGGCAAGCGTCGACGTAGAGCCATTGCAAACGACAATCACACGCGCGCCGGCATCGTTGAGCTGATGCTCGAGCTCACGCGCGGTGTACTGAGGGTTGACGTTAACCTGGATAGCACCGACCTTCGTGATGCCAACGAACGTAACCGGGAACGACAGGACGTTGGGCAACATTACAGCCACACGGTCGCCCTTCCTGACGCCAACCACATTTTGAAGGTAGGCCGCAAAATCGGTCGACTGGAGATCCACATCAGCGTAAGTCAGCGTCTGTCCGTTGGCCTGAAACGCCGGCTTGTCGGCAAACTGACCCATCGCTCCTTCCAGCAACTCATTCACCGATTTGTAACGATCGGGGTCAATTTCCGCAGGAACGGATCCGTAGGACGTAGTCCAGTGTCTGTTGTTCATTGGCTTTTCATCGTAAGTGCATCCACCGGACCGGCGGCGGGTCAACCGCCAACCGCCTCGGCTCGAGGAGTGATCAAATTCTATGTATGGGCAGCATGGGCAGTTCGCTTACCCCAACCATCGGGTCAATTGATTCCCCAAAGAGACTGTGCAAGGAACCCTCAAGCAACGACAGCACAACTGGTTACCGCGACGTGCGAATACTGGCGAGAAACACGCGTCCTATGCGTTGGTTATTAAGCCCACGCCCACTCATATTTTCCGCCCGCGCGCTCACAGAGCCCGCGAAGCAAATTCTCATACAGTGCGATGCTATCCATGCCTTCCCGAGGCGATGCTTGAAGGACGGCGTGAAGCATCGAGGGGGTCATCTTGTCGATCGATATTCCTTGCCCAAGACAAAATCGTTGAAGTTGATTTACGAATTTCGGGCTTACCTGAGGCATCGCTCGATGGGCTACGTCTTTCATCGCGTGATCGAGACTGACAAATCGAACGCCCAGCCGCTTAAACGCCGTGAGAATATCGTCAAGAGTATCCATGGCGATGGGTGTCCCATGAATGAGCCAGATGTGAGGAATATCACGACCAAACACCAAGCGTGCCGCCTTAGCAGCTTCGCGCAACTGAGCGACGGCCGCCTCGACGTAGCTTTGCCTGAGCATGGTCAGTGATTCCTTGTCACCATTCAAGTGAGATCGGGTATGTGGAACGATCCAGGCGAAATCGTTAAACCACGCGGAAATTGGCGCGTTGGTATAGCCCTTCTTTGCCAGGAAGTCTTCGACCTCACCGCGCTTTGCCGTGCTATCGCCGCTCATGTCCATTGCGTAGCGAAAGTAGCGACCCGGAGCTCGCTCAATCAGCTCGCCGATGACGTCCTCTGAGCGCTCGATGTCCTCGCAGTAGTTTTTTGCCGACACCCAATTCAGGCAGGCGTGGCAATGAGTGTGGTTCCCAAGATGATGTCCACTATCAACCCAGTGCCGCAGAATTTCCTTCAATCCTGAGTCATTATCCAGCGGCGACGTGTGAGCGAACCCGTAAACTCCATTAATCTGATGTTTGGCGAGCGTTTCAATCACCGACGTCACAACCTTTTCACGTGTGTAGCCCTCAGGCATGGGCGCGTCATCCCATAGCAACAGTTCGTCTACTGTGATAGCAACTTCCAACGGCAGTGCTTCTTCAACAGAAGTGACCATGGCTAAATGTCTCCCTCTTTTTGATATATATCTAACCGCATCATATTCGTCGGCTTGCTCAGGTGTTTTCGCAAAAGCGAACTACCTGCTTTCTGCAAGCGAACTTCAGCCGCTTGTCTTGAATGCGCATTGGATGTATGTTCTGGAACCGGCCGACGATCAAACGGCCATTGGGTGGAACGATGAATTCCCTAACAAATGCCTCCAATGCTGATGTGCCCCGGATGCTTTCGGTCTCCACGAGCGAGTTGGATCCGAGATTGCAACTCGATGCATGGGAAGATGCAGTGGTTCAACTGCACGGGAGTCTCCGGTTTGAACGGAAGAATGGGCTCGGCTATCTAGGCCGACTTCGCGCGCGACAAGACGCAAACTTTCAGTTCGTCGAGTTTGAGGGAAATGCGGCATCGAGTACAAGGACCGCTGGACATGCAGCGTCTGACGCCATTCACCGGTTCGAAATTATGGTCGGCGTCGGCGGGGAGTGTCTGGTGCAGCATTGCGGAAATCGAGCGCTGTTAACGCCTGGACGCATTTTGCTGGTCGACATGTCAAAGCCTCACGACATGACTTATGGTGAAGGGGTATCCATTGCATTGATTGCTTGCAATCGGGCATTGCTCGAAGGGCGCCTTCCCGATGTTTCGAGTGCTTGCGGGCTTCTGCTGCCAGTTGAGAACGCTATCGCCTCGGTGCTCCATGCGTATGTCATGGGCGTGAGTCAGGGCGTCGAGCGGTTGCAGGACCACCAATTCCGCTACACGATGACGCAGATGCTAGATCTGGTAACGCTGATGCTGGACGGTCAAACCGATCTACGCGGACAGGCAAACGTCACTCAACTCGCCTTGTTGCGTCGCCTGAAGCAGCACATACATCAGCATTTGCTGGATGACACTTTGTCGATCGAAGACATTGCGCGTGCCAACAGCATCTCCTCACGTTACATGCAGAAGTTGTTTCGACTTGAAGGTACCAGTCCAAGCGACTACCTTCTCGAAGCAAGGCTCATGCGAGCAAGGGCTCTACTCAAGGAGAGTCCCAAAAGACAGTCCGTCGCGAGCGTGGCCTATGCATCTGGCTTCTCAAATGCTAGCCATTTCAGCACGGCATATAAGCGTAGATTCGGGTACTCACCGCGAGACGAATTGCTTCAACCGTGAGCACCGTCCATGACCCGCTATCCGGCAGCGGCCCTCGCCGGCACGTGACCACGCGCGGATCTGCTCTGTAATCCGATTCAGCGTCGATGGCCGCCCCGCGTTTGAGCTTGAACTGCGGCAATCTCGGCCGTAAGGCGCTAACTACCTCCTGCCTTTCTTTGCATAGCACCGACGACGAACTGGCCTCGGAAGACGGAACAGATGCCTCGTCTTGGCTGGACAGACGGGTTTAAAGGCTCATCGGTCCATCACCGCATCTCAAGTGTTATCCGAAACCGAAGCATCAATAGTTTTAAAGTCGCCAAAAACTGCCCCCTGAAACTGTAGCCTCCTGCGCTCCGACCCGTATCCCGGCAATGCTTCGCGCCGACCGAGGATCACCCTCGCCCTCGTGAGTTCCATCGAATTCGTTAAGCCAATTGAGCACGTCGCGCACCCGGTCGGGCTGAGTGCCCTTGCAGCTGATGACACCGACTGCGCGCTACTCAGCACAGAGAGCACCATTCTGTCGATCTCCAGCGAATCATGGCTTAGGCTTGGGATCGTGACGCTAGGTGCAGTTGCGACGATATCTACTGCGGTCGGCCAGCGGCTTGATTCGCAACAACTCGATTACAGCCGCCCGAGTGCTGCGCTATCGACATCGCCACAATAAATCGCCGGATATTTGAGCGTGCGGTCATGAAAGGCATATGTAGTCGCGGGCAGCTTGGCCGAACAGCCGGCCCCTGATCAAGGCTTCCCTTCGACTGTCCAAGCGCTGTTCGCAGCGACCGAAGCGCCGTAGGTGTAGGTCGGAAACCGACTGACAAAGTGAATATCTTCGTCGCCCACCTTCCCCCCGCATACCGCCATTTTACGCAACATCTGTTTCATATACGAAAATGTTTTGCAAGTTCCGGCGGACCTTGACCAAGTCATTGTAGCGTGAAAAACGCTATCAGAAAGCCAGATGATGGCTCTCCGGGGCAGCCCTCATTGACATATTGTTATGGATGCGTTGTTCTATATACCTATGCCAAACCCATAATTTCACAAGCGAATGAGAGCGGTCCGGGCGCGCAAAATCGCACCACAGGACTGTTATTCGGCCAATAAGGCAGCTTGAACAAGGAGGTTTGCTCGTTTGCGCGCGAGCCACTCTCTTACAAAGCTATCGCAACCTCCTCGATTGACCGCGCGGTTTGGGTGCAGCGCATCACGATAAACGCAGCGAGCGACCAGTACTCCTGCTTGACAGTTTTTTTTAGATAGGTTGTTCTATATACCGTAGCAGCACTGGCAGTCTGATCGGGAATGTTCATCGGGGGCTACCACCATTTTGTGGCCGGCCGCCTTCAACAGCTCACTATTTCTCCCCCGGAGGGGACCCATGCGCGATTTGCTTTCTCTTACCCAGCAGCTTGTGGACGGCCGTGTCTCCCGTCGCGGCTTCATGAAGACGGCTGCCGCCTACGGCGCCGCGGCCGCGACCCTTGGCGCGGGCGGCTATGCACGTGCCGCGGGCAACGGCGCGCTGATCGGGTTCAGCTTTCCCAGCTTCGATGCCTTCCGCTGGCCTCATGACCGCCACTACTTCGAGAAGCGCGCCGACGAGCTCGGGCTGCGCTACATCATCCAGGGCGCCAATGAGGACGTCGCGACCCAGGACTCCCAGGTCGACGCCATGCTCTCCCAGGGCATCAAGGCGCTCGTGATCATTCCGGTGAACGTCGACGCCGGCAAGCAGATCGTCGAGCGTGTGAAGCGTGAAGCAAAGATCCCCATCATTTCGTATAACTATGTTATCCCCTCCACTGCTGTGGACTACTGGGCAGGACGTGACAACTATTTCGTCGGCGAACTGCAGGCCAAACAGGCCCTGAAGGAAGCGAAGAAAGGCAATTGGGTCATCGTCAGCGGACCGGAGGGCATCGATGTGGCACGCCAGAAGACGGAAGGCGCACTCAGGGTGCTCAAGCCATATATCGACTCTGGCGAGATCAAGATCGTGTCGCATCAATGGCACGATGCGTGGAGCCCGGAGGGCGCGCTCAAGCAGGTTGAGGATGCGCTGACGAGCCACAACAACAACATCCAGGCCGTGATCTCCAACGAGGATGGCATGGCGCTCGGCGCGCTGCGGGCACTGGCCGAGCAGAAGCTGGCCGGAAAGGTATGGCTTTGCGGAGAGGACTGCTGGCCCGAGGTGGCCAAGGAGATCGTGGCCGGGCGCGTCAACATGAGTGCGTGGACCGACCTCATCCAGATGGGCCGGGTCGCCGCTGATGCGGCCTTCGCGCTCACCCACGGGCAGGTACCGCAGAGCAACGACAGCATCACGGTGGCCGGCAAGAAGATCCCCGGAATGCGAATCGGGTCACTCGGCGTGAACAAGGCAACGTTGCCGGACTTCCTCAAGCACACCGACTGGCTGAAGCCGGCAGATATCGGTCTGAAGCAGAGCTGAGCAGATGATGAATATGGAAGCGTCTGTCGCGCCGTCAGCCATGAGCGCGCACACAGCCCACGACCTGCTTCAGCTCGACGGCATCACCGTCGAGTTTGGAGCAACGCGCGCCCTGGACAATGTCAGCTTTAACGTATCGCCCGGCGAGGTCGTCGGGTTGATGGGCGCCAATGGCGCCGGCAAGAGCACGCTGGCGAAAGTCATTGTCGGTGAGATTCCGTACGGGTCTTACCGGGGAACCGTCACCTGCAATGGCAGTCCCGCGGAGTTCAGTAATTCGCGTGACGCCCACCGTGCAGGTGTGGCTCTCGTTCACCAGGAGGGCTCCGTTGTCCCCCAGCTGACGATCGGTGAGAACGTGATGCTCACGATCGAGCCTTCCCGGTTCGGTGTCATCGACTGGAAAGGCCTGTATGCCCAGGCCGACGCCGCGATGCGCAAACTCGGGCTGGACATCGATACGCGCAAGCCACTCGCCGGGCAAGGTGGCGTGGCGTTGATGGAGCAGGTGGAGATTGCCCGCGCGATCGCGAGCGGCTCTCGCGTGTTCGTCTTCGACGAATCGACCTCGGCGCTGGGCGCCGGCGAGATCGAGGTGCTGCTACGACGCATGCGCGAACTTGCCGCCCAGGGTGCCGGCATCATCTTTATCTCCCACCGGACCGACGAAATCCTGAAGGTCTGCGACCGCGTCGTGATCCTGCGCGATGGTCGTATCGCTGTCTCTGCGCCACGGGCACAACTCGATCATGCCTCGATCGTACGCGGCATGCTGGGGAATGGCCGCGGCGACACGGTCGCGTCGATTGCTCAGGATTCACGTTTAAAGAAGCAGGGCACGCTGGTCAGGATCCGCGACTGGAGTGTCTCGAAGTCGCTGGAGAATCCGCGCGACCTCGCCCCGATCGACCTTGCGCTGGCGCGCAACGAGATCGTGGCGGTGTATGGCCCGTTAGGCGCGGGGAAAACCGAGTTGCTGCAGTCGCTCTATGGCCTCCTGCCGGAACTGACCGACGGTGCGCTTGAGCTCGCAGGTGCCGGGTTGCGCCCCCAGAACCCGCGCGATTCCATCCTGGCAGGCGTAGCCTATGTCTCGGCCGAGCGACAGCGCGACGGGGTCGTCGCCCATCTTTCCGTACTGCAGAACATGATGCTCGGATGGCATCGCGGCGCGCCGCGCTGGAAAGGTCCTGTGGTCGACGAGGAGAGCGCCGAGGCGCTGTGCAGGGAATACATCCGGGACCTGGCCATCCGCACACAGGGTCCTGCCCAGCCGATATCGAATCTGAGCGGGGGTAACCAGCAGAAAGTCCTGCTCGCGCGCGCCCTGATCAACCAGCCGCGTCTGGTGCTGCTCGATGAACCGACGCGCGGGATCGATCTTGGCGCAAAGCAGGACGTCTACAGGCTCATCCGCAAGGTCGCCGCGACCGGCACCGCCGTGCTCTACGCGACGATGGAGGAATCGGAGGCGCTGGAGCTCTCGGACCGGATCCTGGTGCTGCGCGACGGCAAACAGGTAGCGCTGCTCGACACGAAAGACACCAACCCGCACGAGCTGCTTGCGCTCGCGGGTGGACTGCAATAAATGGACAAACTGGAACAGCAATGAAATCGAACACAGCTGAAACGAACACCCCCGCGATTGCGGCGCCCTCTCCGGAAGCGAAGGCCGCGGCCCCGAACCGGGCGAGCTCGATCATTTCCGTGGCCCGGTCCGCCGCCGGGTTGCTGGTGGCCGTGGCCCTTGTCTGGATCGCCTTCTCATTCCTCACCGATGGCGTATTCGTCAGCGACCGCAACGTGACCAATCTCATGCGACAGACGGCCATCACGGCGATGGTCGCCCTGGGCATGCTCGTGGTGGTCGCGCAGGGGGAAATCGACCTCTCCGTGGGCTCGTTCATGAGCCTTTGCGTGACCGTCGTCGCCCTGCTCGAGGCAAGCCATCTGGTCAGCCCATGGGTGACGGTAGCCGCAGCTGTCGGCATGGGCGTGCTGGTCGGCGTATGGAATGGCACCTGGGTGGCCCGCTTCGGTCTGCCGTCGTTCGTGGCAACGCTCGGCGGCCTGATGCTGTTTCGCGGCATCGCGCTTGCCCTGTCAGGCGGGCGCACGATCTCGGGCATCTCGGACGATATCCGCTTCTTCGGTGATGCGTTTCTGAGTGGTCCCGTGCTCTGGGCGTTTCTCGGCATTGCCGCGGTCATCTCGCTGCTGCCGCTGCGCAACCTCAAAAACAGACACCGCCGGCGTCAGGCACTGGTTCGCGCCGCCCTGGGCTTCGCCAGTGTCGCCCTCCTCTCATGGTCAACGCTGTCCTATCTCGGCCTGCCCATGCCGGTCGCCATCACGCTGGTCGCCGCGGCCATCCTCTCGTGGCTGCTGACCAACACCGTATGGGGGCGCCACGTGTATGCCGTTGGCGGTAATCGTGCCGCGGCCAGGTCCGCCGGCATTCCGATCACCAAACACCTGATGACGTCGTTCATCCTTATCGGGGTGCTGACCGGTCTTGGAACGCTGATGTTTGTGGGACGACTGGGTTCTGCACCGCCCGAGTCAGGCCTGTTTCTCGAACTCAACGCCATTGCGGCGGTCGTCATTGGGGGGGCGAGTCTGTATGGCGGTACGGGCACCGTGTCGGGCATCCTGCTCGGCGCGCTGCTCATGCAGAGCCTCTCGAACGGTCTCTCGCTGCTCAACGTACCGACCGCATACCAGAACATCGTCAGCGGTATCGTCCTCATGCTCGCCGTCTATGTCGATGTCCTCTCCAAGCGTGGAGGCAAGCTATTCGTGCGCCCCTGAAATTTATCGCGCAGGTCCTGCTTCTGCCGGCCGTGGCCGTGGCATTTGCCTTCGGTTATGCCGCGAGCAAGGCGCGTCTTCGCCTGCGTGCGGCGCGACGTGCGCTCAGACTGGACTGGATGGCTGCCCACTACGGACCGCTTGAGATCCGCACACCGCCCTCATGGGGGGAAATCGAGCCAGGTCCGCAAGGCACGCTGATCCTGCACAGCCGGCCATCAAGGATGAGGGTCGACGGCGACGCCGTCTGGTACGGGTCTGCTATCGAACTCAGGATACGACCCGGCAGCGAGACACAGCCAGAACCGGCCCGTGCGACGCGCTGCTGGACGCGCCAGCTTGGTTCGCCAACGGTGTCATTGACAGCGGATCTGCATGTCGCCTTCGGTGTGACACCAGCAAGAGTGAAAGAGGCCCGACGTGTGCTGTCCTCGATGCGTCTGAATGGAGATCCCGGCCTGATAGTCTGGCCGGAGCAACAGCCTGGCACGGCAAGTGTCGCGTTGCGCCGGGTTTTACCACCGCACAACTCGAAAATCGCTCGCGATTTCGAGAGCTTTTAGGTGGATCAGGTCGTGGGCGCAAGACAGTTATGAGCATCACGATGCCAATTTATTCCGCTTTAGAATCGGGAAGAGGAGAGTATTTCATGGAGGAACTCTGGCGCCTGTCGGCCACTGAACTGGCCGACCTCATCAGATCAAAAAAAATCTCCGCGAAAGAGGCGGCACAGGCGGCACTTGCCCGACTTGATGCAGTCAATCCCAAAATCAATGCGGTGGTTGATTACAGACCCGATGACGTGCTATCGCAGGCAGCAACAATTGATGCAGCGATCGCACGCGGCGATGAACTGGGACTGTTGGCGGGAGTTCCCGTTACGATCAAGATCGGCGCGGATCAGGCCGGCTTCGCCACCACGGATGGCATGAAGTTGCTGCGCGACCACACAGCGGCAATCGACAACCCGGCAGTCGCCAATCTACGCAAGGCCGGCGCAATCTTACTCGGCCGGACCAACTGCCCTACCGTATCTTATCGGTGGTTTTCTTCGAACTTACTTCACGGCGACACCAAGAACCCTCGCCACCCTAGTATCACGCCGGGCGGTTCGTCTAGCGGTGCGGGTGCGGCTGTCGCAGCCGGAATCGGGCACATTGCCCACGGTAGCGATATTGCAGGTTCAATCCGCTATCCTGCATATGCCTGCGGAGTACATGGGTTGCGGCCCAGTCTAGGCCGTGTCCCCCACTTCAATCCGAGCTTTGGAGGACGTTCGATCGGTGGCCAGATCGGCGCCGTTTCTGGTCCCTTGGCGCGCACCATAAACGATCTGCGAATTGCGCTGGCGGCAATGTCCGCACCCAACGCTCACGATCCTTGGTACGCACCAGTTTCACTTAATGGGCCACTTCGACCGAAACGAGTCGCGATGTGCTTAAATCCCGATGACCTCAATCCGGTGCCCGAAGTAACCGCAGCAGTGGTGGACGCTGGCAAGCGATTGCAACGTGCCGGCTGGGTAGTCGAGGAAATCGAAGACACGCCGCCCATGCAAGAGGCAGCCGAAATCCTGACCAAGCTATGGCTTGGTGATGGCTACGAGGCTCAACTCGACATGGCCGAACGTGAAGGCGATCCGGGCGCACTCGCCTGCTTGCGAGGCATCCGCGACCGAGTACATCCATTCGATCTCTCCGAGGCATTGGCTAGACGAGATATGTTGGCACGCGAATGGTTTGCCTTCCTCGACAAATATCCGGTGCTGCTGATGCCAGTGTCAGGTGAATTGCCGTTTCCAGACAATCTCGACCTCAAGGACGACGCGTCGTTCGAGCGCGTGTGGCACGCCCAGTTGCCGCAAGTAGCTATCCCTCTGATTGGCGTACCGGCGCTCTCAGTTTCGACTGGGCTAATTGGACGAATCCCAGTAGGAATTCAACTTGTGGCGGCCCGCTTCCGAGAGGATTTGTGCCTTGCCGCAGGCGAGGCAATCGAAGCAGGCGGTAGGCCGCTTGCGATGTACTGATCCAATTAACTTTCGTCCGACATGACAGGTCTCGAAGTCGTTGGCAATTGGGACCAAGACGGGAAAGGCAGCGTTCCGTCATGGGCTGCGTTGCACACGCAGCAAGTACTTGCAACCCCGGTTCCGACGAATGATGTCGATTGCACACTTACTCCCGAATTGTCTCGGGACACGGACAATATGGAAAATGGTAAGACGTTTCATTGCATTGTTAAGGAACAGTTTTCGTCTTTACCGAAAATTCGGATCAGTTGGCCTTTCAGCAAGATGCACGTAGGTCAGCTTTTCGCTGCTGGTCGCGACGTCAACTATTGAACGTCTCGTCCTGAATAACTGTCACGCTAGTGGTCTCTGAACGGGTGATCAACCAGCCTCTCCGTATTTCGCACCAATCTCTCAGTGAAATTAATCATTTAGAAAGAACGTCCAACTCAAAGGTTTCTTTTAGTCATGTCTTCTTCAACGCCCCCATATCGCGGCGCTCTTTTCATGGTGTGTTCGACCGGATCTTATATCGTCAGTGACACCTTTATGAAATTGGCAACTGCCGGCCTTCCGCCGTATGAAGTGCTGCTGCTACGCGGCGTCTCTGCCACGATCTGCGGTATGTTTCTACTGAGTTTCCTTGGGCAATGGCATATCGTGCCAAAGATCTTCGACCGATGGGTGTCGATACGAAACCTAATCGAGTTGGCTTCCGTTCTCTGCTACATCGTAGCTCTCGCCAATATGCCGATTGCGAATGTTGCGGCGCTCACACAAATAACTCCGTTGATAGTGCTGATCGGCGCGGCACTTTTCTTCAGAGAACGTCTCAGCGGTATGTCGATGACGCTGATCGTCGTCGGTTTCGCTGGTGCGATCATGGTCGCACAGCCCACAAAAGAAGGCCTTTCGTTCTTTGCACTGCTCGCATTAGGAAATGCGATTTTTGGAGCAATACGCGACCTTGCAGGCCGTCGGGTCCCGGCAACAGTTCCTGGCATTCTCGTGGCATTTGGTGCTTCAGTACTAGTCCTCATCGGCGCCATCGCAATACATCTCACCCTCGAGGAAACGATAGTACCCAACACAAGGCATGTTCTGCTCCTTGCGGGATCTGGCCTATTCTTGTTCGCGGGTCACTACCTACTCTTCACAGCTTATCGTCTGGGACCAACAGCGATCGTCGCACCGTACTATTACTTTTTTACAGTCTGGGCTTTGATCGCGGGCGTCATGGTGTTTAAAACATTGCCGAACCTCACGGCCATCTCCGGTATCGTACTCGTGATCGTAAGCGGTGTCGCTATCGTCCTCTTTGAGCGATTTCGGATGCAGCCAGCTCCTGTCGCATGACCGATGTGTGAACAGAGACATTGACGCCGTTTTTCTTCCATGCGTTGATCAAATCAGCACAAGTTCAAAGATGCCTGTCTTTCCATAAGTGTCCGCTTCGGTGATCTCTCCGCCTTTGATGGACCACGAAGTCGTCAACCAGAAAATCTTGAAGTTCTATTGATCGGATCACCAGTACCTAAGTTTTTCAGCCGCAACTGAACAGATGAAACAAGATGCAAATACCATACATTTCAGTTCGGATACCACACTAACTGTCATCGAATATAAATTGCACTTTTAATCAGCCTACGCTTGCGAAATGCTCAGATGGGCACTATCATTTTTTGATAGTCAGTCTTGAAAGCGCCGGCAATTGGGATTCGTATGCAAGTTATACGAGATGCTAGGAAACGAATATTTGTAATGAATTCGAGCAGCAGCTGCGACCCCTCTGGCGCGTCATAGCCAACCGTTTTGATTCCTTTGCACAAGTGGTAGAGAACCGGTTGCGGTTGTCGATGTCGCACTGCGGCGTGGGTTCTAGTTGTTGGTCTAGCAACCGCTTTAATGACGAGGGCAGATAGCGCCCCATTTCCTTTCATTCACACACTCGACTTGACATGAATATCTCAAAGTTGGCTCACTATTCGATACGTACGACCGATCTCCCTGCCTCCCTGAAGTTCTATACAGAGGTGATCGGATTGAGAAACGGATGGCGGCCACCATTCAAATTTCCAGGCCATTGGCTCTATCTAGACGAGAAGGACGGCGTGGAGGGCGATCAAGGTTCAGTCCATCTCATCGGAGTCGACCCACTCGACCCATCTGGGCTTATTGAGGCCATGGGCGATAGGGACATTGAGTCCCTTCATGGGAGTGGTGCCGTCGATCACGTCGCCTTCTTCGCCGTGAATCTGGCGGAGGTGCGTGAGAATTTAACTCGGTTGGGCGTTTCGTACCGCGAACGTACTGTCCCCACACTTAAAGTGCATCAGATGTTCCTGGAAGATCCCTCTGGCCTGGTAGTCGAGTTGAACTTCCCATTTGTAGATGAAGACGAGGGTGCTGACGCCTAGTTCTCTGTTAAAGCAGCGCGACAAAGGTAAACCATGAAACGGGGCCGAAGCGCCATCGTTATTGGTGATTCCACCGGTGACTTCTTCGAACCTTGAAGGATTGTCAGGTTGTCACGTGGCCGTGTTCCTAATCTCAACCTAGGACCGGCCACGGAGCCTTCGAACACCGTCGCGGACAGAGGCAACAGCCTGACCAACGCATTCATTGGAAGGTCGGTGGTGAATTTTGCGACCACAATGGCACTCGCAGCGATGGTGTCGAACGGGCCATCCGTAACGGCTGCTCCGTCCAGTCTCACGTATTTCCTGTGTTCACGGATGGCGTGATCTGTCGTTGTTCTAAAGCGATGATCCCGGCGAGCCCAGCCTTGCGTCTCGATCGGTGGAAAGCGCAATATGCTTCCAGAATAACGAAGCATTGATGTTCTGCGATGGTTTTGCAGGGAGGGTTGCTCGTCCTCATCGGAAAAACGCTCGTTAGATGTACCGGCCACATCATCCGCCAAGCCGCTCGGCAGCTGGCTTGTTGCTGACCGACACTGATTGAGCAACGCGATTGAACCGCCGGTTCTCGACGATCCTTCGAATACCACGCGCTTTTGTCATTTAGGATAGTTTATTGACGGGTAACGTCGATGCAGCTTCCGCTGTGACGCTCTCAAAGGTCAGATTTTGCATTAACAGACTGCGCACGGTACGGCCATGGGAAATCGCTTCAACCGCCCAGTTTATGACCATGTGCCCCTAGCAGCGTTCAAACTGCAAACGTAGCGCGAGAGCGAGTTATGGTCGTCGTTTTCTGGTGTCAACGCTTTGCTACATGGTACTTCGCTGCAAATCGGAGAAAAGTCGGGCGCTAACCGCTCGGGCGACGTACTTAATGACTGATATTTTGCACATGACGTCGTATACGGAAAAGCCCGTTACGCGCAACGGCAGGTAAGCAATCTAAAGGCTCGAAGTGATTAGGTGATAGCTCCATAAGCTTTGTGAACCTTGCATCTCAGGAGCCAAGACCCGATTTTCCGATATTGACCTCTCCGCGGCGGCTGGCCAATTCACTGAATCCATGGATGTCAAAGAGCAAGACAGCAACGACAATAGCGTAAGCAAAGCCGTCACGTTTTGGCTGTGCGCAATAAAGACGGGCGGAGGCTCATCCATTGCGATATGCGGAACAAACTCCTATCCGTTTCAACGCCTAAGCCTCACACCAACCACGCCGAGGAAGTTCAAAGTGGCACCCAACAATGCTTTGGAAGCCGTCAACCATCGATATCCCTTTCGTTCAATAACATCTGGGTCAATCCCATACCCGAACGTATCATTGGCCAGACACGCTCACCAGAATCAATCACCGCCTCTAGGAATACGGTTCTATCCCGCGTTTCCAACAACGTGCGCAACGCCCCGTCGAGAGCCTCCTTTGTTTCCACTCGAAGCCCTACGTGTCCATATGCCTCTGCCAGTTTTACAAAATCTGGAAGAGACTCCATGTATGAATGAGCGTAACGGCCTCGATGATCTACGTGCTGCTGCTGCCTTACCATTCCGAGACTTTGATTGTTCAGACATAGCACTTTTACGTTGATCCCATATTGCATGCAGGTCGATAACTCTTGGATACACATCTGGATCGAGCCATCGCCAGTGACGACAATGACGTCCGATTCGGGTTTTCCCAATTTGGCGCCAATCCCGTACGGAAGTCCTACACCCATTGTCCCAAGACCGCCAGAATTAATCCATCGACGTGGCTTTTCAAACTTATAATATTGCGCGACCCACATCTGATGCTGGCCGACGTCCGAGCAAATGATGGTATCGTCATTGACTAGCTGACGGAGCCGTTCCAGAACAAACTGCGGACGCAATTTCTCACCCACATTGTCGTAAGCTAGGCACTCGCGTTCCCGCTAGGCATTGATCTCATTCCACCAATCTGAGAGATCTTGCCGAGTCGCAGTGCGTTTTAGCTTAGATGTCAGTTGAGAAATGACATTACGAAGGTCTCCGACTATAGGAATGTCAACCTTCACGCGCTTTGAAATCGAAGCCGAATCAATATCGATGTGAATAATCGTGCGATTCTTACTCGAAAAGTCATTTGGATTGCCAATAACGCGATCATCGAAGCGAGCGCCTAACGCAAGCAGAACATCGCAGTTATGCATTGCCATGTTAGCTTCGAATGTCCCATGCATTCCTGGCATGCCCAGATAACGCTGGTCTGTTCCAGGAAAGGCCCCAAGACCCATTAGCGTCGTTGTAGTGGGAAATCCGAGAAGGTCGACGAGTTCTTTTAACGAGTCAGCAGCGTCCGAAAGTACTACGCCACCCCCGACATAGATGTAGGGACGCTTTGCTCGTGCAAGCGCATCAGCGGCCTTCTGGATCTGCCCCTCGTGACCGCGCTTTGGAGACGGGTAAGATCGGATCTGCACCGATTGCGGATATACGAAAGGTGCATGGTCCAGAAGAATGTCTTTCGGAACATCCACCAGGACAGGGCCGGGGCGCCCCGATTTCGCCAGATAAAAGGCTTTCTTGAGGACATTAGGGAGTTCCGAGACCTGGCGCACCATAAAATTGTGCTTCGTGATTGGCCGCGTAATGCCGACCGCGTCACATTCCTGAAAAGCGTCCTCACCGATGACACTGGTCGGAACATTGGCTGCGATGATAACCAACGGGATAGAGTCAAAGTGTGCTGTAGCGATCCCTGTAACGGCATTGGTTACACCTGGCCCGGAAGTTACAAGTGCCACGCCCACCAGGCCAGTGGCTCTTGCGAATCCATCGGCCGCGTGCAGAGCTCCCTGCTCGTGTCGCACCAGAATATGCCTGACGTG
Organism: Paraburkholderia sp. BL6665CI2N2; assembly: GCF_004366535.1. Classification (NCBI taxonomy): domain Bacteria; kingdom Pseudomonadati; phylum Pseudomonadota; class Betaproteobacteria; order Burkholderiales; family Burkholderiaceae; genus Paraburkholderia; species Paraburkholderia sp. BL6665CI2N2. The sequence goes on along the minus strand of NZ_SORC01000002.1, from coordinate 444,580 downwards.
ATCCTGCTTGATCAAGGCATCATAAATGGGGAGCGCAGCGCCACCGGGATATCCCCAAACGTACTGGACTGCCTCTTCGCGTAGCGCGGCAACGATCATCTCCGCGCCGAGAAGATCGACATCGCCGACGGTAGCGCTCTCGATGGTCTCCAACTCTTCTAAATTGTGGTTCATTGCAACGCCCAAATATTTCTTATCTTGCTAGTAAGCCGCCTTCCGTGTCGGCGGCAGATCGGTACAGACGCCTTCGTACAACTCGGCAGCCATACCAATCGATTCGCCGAGCGTCGGGTGCGGATGGATCGTCTTGCCGATATCCGTTGCATACGCGCCCATTTCGACCGCGAGACACACTTCGCTGATCAGGCCGCCCGCATTCAGACCGACGATACCACCGCCGATCACACGATGCGTTTCCTCGTCGAACAGCAGCTTCGTGAAGCCTTCGTCGCGGCCGTTGGCGATCGCGCGGCCCGAAGCGGCCCACGGGAACACCGCTTTGCCGTAGTTGATGCCGGCGGCCTTCAACTGGTCTTCCGTCTTGCCGGCCCACGCCACTTCCGGATCGGTGTAAGCCACCGACGGAATCTGGATCGCGTCGAAGTACGCCTTCTCGCCGTGCGCGGCTTCCGCCGCCACATGACCTTCGTGCACCGCCTTGTGGGCGAGCATCGGCTGACCGACGATATCGCCGATCGCGAAAATGTGCGGCACATTCGTGCGCATCTGCTTGTCGACGTCGATAAAGCCGCGGTCCGTCACGGCAACGCCGGCCTTGTCCGCGCCGATCTTCTTGCCGTTCGGCGTACGGCCAACGGCGACCAGCACGAGGTCGTAGCGTTGCGCTTCAGCCGGTGCTTTTTCGCCTTCGAACGAAACGTAGATGCCGTCGTCTTTCGCTTCGGCCGCAGTGGTTTTGGTCTTCAGCATGACGTTGGCGAAACGCTTGCTGTTGTACTTCTCCCAGACCTTGACCAGATCGCGGTCCGCGCCGGCCATCAGGCCGTCGAGCATTTCGACCACGTCGATCTTCGCGCCGAGCGTGGCGTACACCGTCGCCATTTCCAGCCCGATGATGCCGCCGCCGATCACGAGCATGCGTTGCGGAATCTGACGCAGTTCGAGCGCGCCGGTCGAATCGACCACACGCGGATCTTCCGGAATGAACGGCAGCTTCACCGCTTCCGAGCCCGCGGCGATGATCGCCTGCTTGAACCTGACGACCTTCTTGCCGCCTTCGGTTTGCACTTCCATGTGGTTCGGGTCGACGAACGAGCCGTTACCCGTCACCACTTCGACCTTGCGCATCTTCGCCATGCCGGCGAGACCGCCGGTGAGCTTCTTGACGACGCCCGACTTGAAGTCGCGCAGCTTGTCGAGATCGATCTGCGGCTTGCCGAACGTGATGCCGTGCGCGCCGAGCGCTTCGGCTTCGTCCATCACGAGCGCCGTGTGCAGCAGCGCCTTCGACGGAATGCAGCCCACGTTCAGACACACGCCGCCGAGCGTCGCGTAACGCTCCACCAGCACCGTCTTCATGCCGAGGTCGGCCGAGCGGAACGTTGCCGAATAACCGCCGGGGCCCGAACCGAGCACGAGCATGTCGCATTCGATATCCGCACGGCCGGAAAAACTACCGGATTGCGGTGCGGGTGTTGCGGCCTTTGGCGCGGCAGCAGGTGCAGGCGCCAGCGCGGCAGCGGGCTCCGCGGCCTGCGGCGCTTCCTTCGCGGGCGACGCTTCGGCGGACATTTCGACGAGCGCGATCACGGTACCTTGCGAGACCTTGTCGCCGACCTTGACCCGAACTTCCTTGACGGTGCCGGCGGTATCGTTGGGCACTTCGATGGAGGCCTTGTCGGACTCGAGCGTTATTAGCGCCTGTTCGTCCTCGATGACATCGCCTGCCTTGATATTGACCTCGATAATATCGATGTCCTTGAAGTCACCGATATCCGGCACTTTTACTTCGACGAGACTCATAGTGTCCCCTTTTCTTGTTGATCGGCGACGAAGCGCGCGCAAACGGTGACGCACGGACGCGGATCACTCCGGGCGATCCGGCGTCCGCGTCATTGCGCACAACGTCACGTCACTATCAAAGAATCACACGCCGGAAATCGGCAAGAATCGCCGCCAGATGCGCATTAAAGCGCGCAGCTTCCGCTCCATCAATGACGCGATGGTCGAACGACAACGAAAGCGGCAGAATTTGCTTCGGGACAAACTGCTTGCCATCCCAAACCGGTTTCATCGAACTACGCGACAAGCCTAGAATTGCAACTTCCGGTGCATTGATGATCGGCGTGAAGTGCGTGCCACCAATGCCGCCCAAAGACGAGATCGAGAAGCAGCCTCCTTGCATCTGATCCGGCTTCAGCTTTCCCTCACGCGCCAGCTTCGACAGCTCGGTCATTTCCCTCGCGATATCGATCAAGCCCTTCCTGTCCGCATCGCGAATCACCGGAACGACCAGACCGTTCGGCGTATCCGCAGCAAATCCTATGTGGAAATATTGCTTGAACACGAGGTTGTCGCCATCAAGGCTGGCGTTGAACGTCGGGAACCGCTTCAGGGAGGCCACTACCGCCTTGATGACGAATGCCAGCATTGTCACTTTCACGCCGGCCTGCTCGTTTTCCTTGTTTAACTTCACGCGCAAGGCTTCAAGATCGCTGATGTCCGTCTCATCGTTGACCGTAACATGCGGAATCGTGACCCAGTTGCGATGCAGGTTCGCGCCCGAAATCTTCTTGATACGGGAAAGCGGCTTCGGATCGACCGGACCGAACTTGCTGAAGTCGACCTTCGGCCATGGCAGCAGATTCAACCCACCACCACCGGCAGCGGGCGCGGCCGCTCCCGCTGGCGCGAGGCGCTGGCCCGTCATGACGTCCTTCACGAAGGCGGCGACGTCGGCTTGCGTGACGCGGTCCTTTGAACCAGTGCCCCGTACCTGCTTCACGTCAACGCCAACTTCGCGAGCAAACTTTCTCACCGACGGCGATGCGTGGCTCGCCTGACTCGCGCCACCTTCGCCCGCCGGAATCGACGGTGCCTGGGCGAGCGCTACCGGCTGAGTCGGAGCCGGCGTTGCCGGTGCGTCCGACGGTCTTTCGATAGCGGGCTTTGCCGCAGGGGGAGCAAGAGCTACGGCCGGTGTTGCAGCACCGCCCTCACTTTCCAGCACGACGATCACCGACCCTTCCGACACGTTATCGCCCACCTTGACCCTCACTTCCTTGACGACGCCGGCGAACGAGCTTGGCACGTCCATCGTCGCCTTGTCGGATTCCAGCGTCACGAGCGACTGTTCTTTCTCGACACGATCGCCAACCTTCACCGAGATCTCGATGACGGGAATTTCCTTGTAGTCGCCGATATCTGGAACGTTCACTTCCAGCAAGGCACCAGCTGCTGTCGCCACCGCAACTTGCGCAGGTTCGTCGGTCGGAGTTGCTGCAGCGGTACCGCCTTCCGCGTCTTCTTGGACTGCTATCAACGAATTCTCCGAAATTGTGTCGCCAACATTGATCCTGACTTGCCTGTCGTTACGGGATGTCGGGCGCGGTTCATCCAAGGTTGCTTGCCGTATTCGAAAGCAAGCAACGTCTGCTCTTCTGTTACAGAGTCACCAGCATTGGCGCATACGTCGGTCACCGTCGGGTTCCTGTATTCGCCTATTACTGGCACTTCGACTTCCGTTACTGCCACCCTTTCTCTCAACACTTGCAGCAGTCGACTGGTCTTTCTGGCAGCGAAGCGGAAAACGAATTTCAGGGTTCTTGATCGAACATCGTCTCGATAACGCGTGCATCGAACCCCTCAAGACGTCGCAATTTGAGGGAAACGATGCTGCGCTCCTGCCTCCACGCGTATCCAAACTTTTGCCTTCATTTACATCGACTGCCCACGCCCCACCGCAGTGGAGACGACTTTTGGATCGAATTTAACTGCGGTCCTCCCGAGCTACAACGTGGACGCGGATACAGCCACAGCGACACGCCGGAGCACGTAGAGATTCATTACCGGTTTTCCTTTGGTTCGCTTTTCAACAGCAAGTTGAAGCAGCCCCCGGGTCTGATATAACGCAGCGCAGGAACTCACGAACCAAACCCGCCTGTCCGTATTCATAGCCCCGATCGTCTCACCCAAAGAAGCGACCAGATGCTTTTAATAGCTGTTTCTATCCTTCGATGCAACGTTCATCAGCATCGCTAAAATTCAGCGAGACAGTGGGTTACTCTAACCATGGCGCAGAGTACGTTGCCTCGTGCTTTCCATAATGTTTCCGTGCCTTATCCACCACGTCAGAACTGAGGACGCCTTCATCAAGAAGCGCTTTCAATGCGGCGATCACAATCGACTTACGGTCGACCTCGAAGAACTCTCGCAAGGCCTGACGGGTGTCACTGCGCCCAAAACCATCGGTGCCGAGCGTCACATATCGGCGCGGAACGTAAGCACGGATGAGTTCGGGCACTGCACGCACGTAGTCGGTAGTGGCGATAATCGGGCCCACTGAAGCGTTTAGCGCTGTACTGACATAAGGTGCATTCGTCACTTCGCCAAGACGCGCACTGCGCTCTGAGCTCATGCCGTCTCGCTGCAGTTCAGTGAAACTTGTTACGCTCCACACGGCTGCTTCGATCTGCCAGTCGTCCCGAAGCATCTGCTGCGCGGCAATCACCTCTCCCAGTATCGCGCCAGACCCCAGCAACTGGACTTTGGATTCCGAGCGCCCCTGCTCCTGTGTAACAAGTGGGTAAATGCCCTTGAGAATGCCTTCGCGTACCGTCAGCAGATCGCCGTCCGGCACCGACGGCTGTGCGTAGTTCTCGTTCATTACCGTCACGTAATAGAACACGTCGCGCTGCTGTTCGACCATCTCGCGCATGCCTTCATCAACGATCGCGGCCACTTCATACGCAAACGCCGGATCGTAAGCGCGGCAATTCGGAATTGTCGATGCCGCCAGATGGCTCGTGCCGTCCTGATGCTGCAAACCTTCGCCGCCGAGCGTTGTCTTGCCGGAAGTCGCCCCGATCAGGAAGCCGCGCGCACGCTGATCCGCTGCAGCCCAGATCAGATCGCCGATGCGCTGGAAACCAAACATCGAGTAGTAAATATAGAACGGCAGCATTGGCAGATCGTTCACGCTGTACGAAGTTGCCGCGGCAACCCAAGACGAGACAGCGCCCGCTTCCGAGATGCCTTCTTCGAGGATCTGACCTTTGGTGTCTTCGCGGTAGTACAGCATCGAGCCGAGGTCTTCCGGCTCGTACAACTGTCCAAGTGGCGAATAGATGCCGACCTGGCGGAACATGTTCGCCATGCCGAAGGTGCGCGCTTCGTCGGCGACGATCGGCACCACACGTGGACCAACTTCGCTGTCCTTGAGCAGCGCGGTCAGCATCCGTACAAGCGCCATCGTCGTGGACATTTCTCGCCCACCCGCCTCGAGAGCGAATTGCCCCCAGGAGGACATTGCCGGAACCACCAGCCCCTTCGAGGCGACTGTCCGCCTTCTGGGCAGATATCCTCCGAGAGCCGCCCGGCGAGCATGCAGGTATTGCATTTCCGGGCTGCTGTCCGCAGGTTTGTAGAACTTCACCTGCTCGACGTCCTCGTCCGTGAGCGGCAGGCGGAAGCGGTCGCGAAACGCCTTGAGGTCGTCGAAGTCGAGTTTCTTTTGCTGATGCGTGGTCATGCGGCCCTGGCCCGACGTGCCCATGCCGAAGCCTTTCATCGTTTTCGCGAGAATCACTGTGGGCTGGCCACGATGCGCCAGCGCTTTCGCGTACGCCGCGTGCAGCTTGCGCACGTCATGGCCGCCGCGGCGCAGACGGTCGATGTCGTCATCGCTCAATTGAGCGGCGAGCGCGGCCAGTTCCGGGTTCTGGCCGAAGAAGCGTTCGCGGTTGTACGCGCCGTCGTTGGCCGAGAAGGTCTGGAACTGGCCGTCGACGGTATGCGCGAACGCGCGCAGCAAGGCGCCCGTGCGGTCGCGCGAGAACAGCGCGTCCCAGTCCGAACCCCACACCACCTTGATCACATTCCAACCGGCGCCGATAAAGTGCGCTTCAAGTTCATCGATGATGCGGCCGTTGCTCCGCACCGGCCCGTCGAGCCGCTGCAGATTGCAGTTGATCACGAACACGAGGTTGTCGAGCCCTTCGCGCGCGGCGATCGAGAGCGCGCCGGTCGATTCCGGCTCATCCATTTCGCCGTCGCCGAAAAAGCCCCACACCTTGCGGCCTTCCGTTTGCACGAGGCCACGATTGGCGAGGTAGCGCATGAAGCGGGCCTGGTAAATCGCGTTGATCGGGCCAATGCCCATCGAGCCGGTCGGGAACTGCCAGAAATCCGGCATCAGCCACGGATGCGGATACGAGCACAATCCCGGGCCACCGATTTCGCGGCGATAGTGCTGCAGATTCTCCTCGGAGAGAAAGCCTTCGAGGTAAGCCCGCGCGTACACGCCAGGCGACGAATGCGGCTGGAAGTACACGAGGTCGCCCGTGCCTACCTCGCCGCCCGGCGCGGCCGCGCGGAAGAAATGATTGAAGCCGACTTCGAACAGATCGGCCGCCGACGCATAGCTCGCAATATGACCGCCGAGTTCGCCGTACGCCTTGTTGGCGCGCACGACCATGGCGAGCGCGTTCCAGCGCAGCGCGGCGGCGAGCCGTTCTTCAAGGTCGAGATTGCCGGGATAACGCGGCTGCTGCTCAAACGGTATAGTGTTCTGGTAAGGAGTCACGTTGGTGCGCGTCGATTCGATGCCTAACGACAGTGCATGCCCGGCGAGCTTATCGAATAAGAACTGCGCGCGATCTCGACCGACATGTGCGAGGACACCACTAAGCGCTTCCAGCCATTCTGCAGTTTCCAGCGGATCTACGTCTTGATGTTCCGTACGCGCAATGCTTTGATTATTCACCGACTGCAACTGCTTGCTACCGCTGGATAAATCCGTCATGGTACTGCTCCGGAAAAAGTGCTTTCGATTCAAGGTCACATTCACCGATGTTACCGATTTGGGTACAAAATAAGCGTCTGAATTGCGTCTATTCACGAGATGGGATAGGCTATTTTTTCCAAATTTCATCGTTGCTACGGAAGATTTCATCTATGACCGACCAGCCCAAACGGCTAGACCGAATCGACATCGGCATTCTCAGCCAGCTGCAGCAGGATGCGCGCATAACGAACGCAGACCTTGCGCGCTCGGTCAATCTCTCTTCAACACCCTGCTTCAATCGCGTGCGCACGCTGGAAAAGCTCGGTCTGTTCAAGCAGCACGTGACGTTGCTGAATCCGGAATTGCTCGGGCTACGAATCAATGTGTTTATTCAGGTGAGGCTCGAAAAGCAGGTAGAAAACGCCCTGTCGCGTTTCGAACAGGCGATTGCTGAGCGCCCCGAGGTGATGGAGTGCTATCTGATGACAGGGCATGCGGACTATCTGTTGCGGGTTGTGATGCCAGATATGCAAACGCTGGAGCGGTTCATAGTCGATCATTTGACGAAGATTCCAGGAATCTCCAACATTCGCTCCAGCCTTGCACTCAAGCAGGTGCGATACAAAACGGCGTTGCCTCTGCCGTCGTCAGGATTGACACTACCTGACCCCGACGGTGCCGTGACCGACTGGACGTAACGAGATGCGGCGACCTTGAAGCACCCGAGGCAGCAAATACGATTGCTATTGGTCAGTTGTGACCCTCGCCGATCCACCCTCGGTACGAAAAATCGGTTCGCTTACGCTTGCGTCAAATTATCCATCGGATTAGTATCCGTGCAATCTGATAGCACATACCTGAGCCGGGCCTCCATGAGTTCATTGAGAACTGGCTTGTGCACTTCAGATAGCTGAAAGATGTCGTCTAAAGTTGTCCAAGGAGTTTACAGCCTGTGCGAGTCGCAGGCTTTTTTTGCAAATTGAACCCTTTTGACCTTGTACGCGTTCTAATGGGCAAGCCCGGAACAACACTGCAGCCTGTACGGGGAGGTAGTCATGTCAAAACATCCGATCGAGCCACGATGCGCGATTGAAGACGGACAAGTTATCTGTTCGCATTGCGGCAATATTTACGATGTGGCTGGAAATTGCCTTCCAGTGGCAGCTCTGCGTGATGCCGGAACGTGTATCAACCGTTGCTATTGCCCAACTTGCCGCCTACCGGAAGTCGTGGTGCGTTGAAGTCACGGAACGAAGCTGATTGGGGCGAGACGTCCGCATGACTCAACAGTGCGATCAACTTCATGCCGCCGAGTACAGAGCAACACTGGTTTCTCTCCAGTGTCACGAATCGATGTATGCTGGTGACAACTTCGACATGGCCACGGCGAACGGAACCTGCTAGTTTTTTGCCGTTACGAGATGAAAGTTGCCACATAAAAGTTCGACTGGAACGACAATAGTAGAACTCCAATCAATTCCAAGTTCCTCAACCGGACTCGCATTTCGGCAACTGATGCCTTCGACAGTATTCCCGACTCAGAAGCCTCTCATCAACCAGCCAACGGAATCGTCGTTTCCTACTCGTCGATGAAAGTATGTGACGTCTATGAATATCCTTGTTGAGCTCGTGGGAATCAAGAACTGCGCAACTCCTAGAGCGTGTTAGGAACTTTGGGTTGGACCTGGTATCCTGGTGGCATGGAAAGAGCAGACCGCAAAGGGTATCCGAGTGACGTATCCGACGAAGAGTGGAGCTTCGCGGCACCGTATCTAACGCTGATGGATGTCAGCGCGCCGCAGCGCAAATATGAACTGCGCGACATGTTTGATGCGTTACGCTGGATGGCACGAGCCGGCGCGCCGTGGCGGATGCTACCCAATGATTTTCCGCCGTGGGAGTTGGTGTACCAGCAGACGCAACGCTGGTTACAGGCTGGCTGCTTTGAACACATGGTCTGCGACCTGCGCTCGATAATACGCGTGGCGCAGGGACGACAGGGACAGCCCAGCGCCGTTATTCTGGATGGCCGGACATTGCAGTCCACCTGCGAGAGTGGTCCTCGCGCTGGCTATGACGGTTATAAGCGCAAGCGCGGCAGCAAGGTCCATATTGCGGTAGACACCTTGGGACAGTTGCTGGCAGTGCACGTGACGCCGGCCAATGAACAGGAGCGTGCACAGGTAGCAAAGCTTGCGCGTCAGGTTCAGCGGTAACGGGGCAAACAGTCAAAGTGGCTTTTGCGGATCAGGGATACACGGGAGAAGACGCAGCAGAGGCCGCACGTGATGAAGGCATTGAACTGCAGGTGATCAAACTGCAGGAAGCAAAAAAGGGCTTTATCCTGCTGCCCCGGCGGTGGGTGGTCGAGCGCAGTTTTGGCTGGCTTAACCGATTCCGCCGCCTCGCGCGTGATTACGAAAGGCTACCCGAAACACTTGCCGGGCTTCATTTCGTGGTCTTCACCATGCTCATGCTTGTTCACGCAGTACCAGTACTCCAAAGTCCCTAACACGCTCTAGGCACAATGCTCCGGAACATGAAACTAGATATCTTCAGTCCGAACCGCTTATACGCACATATATGTTGTGTACTACTTTGAGAATGAGATAAGGATGGCTGATCGACCGTTCGTTCTTCGTTCTGTACATTTTCCACCAGACATGGACGAAAGCCTATGTCAACTCGCCTTTGAATTGAACCAGCCGAAGGCCGCGATCATACGCATCTTTGTCCGCTGCGGGCTTGACGCATTGAAACGCGAAGCCGGGTCGGGTCGACGTAAGACTGAACAATTCTTCCGGCACTACGCTACACGTAGCGTTTGCGCTGCGAAAACCACGAATGAGTCTTCTCGCGTCGAAGACCTTGTTCACGGTCGTGGGGTAATAGGACGAGCCCAGCGACCGAAGAACGAACCCAAGGAACTGCAGCCTAATATGCCCGCTCTATATAGCGGGTTTTATCCGGATCTAAAATATAGGCCTACATCAAGCGGTGAGAGCCCCATTCCGATTGTCCGTTCTTCATCCGAGCCGGTCGAAGTGGCAATCTCAGCGGCGGGCATCGCGTTACATAGCGGAAACACGCAGCTGGCTTTGGATTTTATTAGCCTTTCGGTCAAACACGGGGCAAGCGAACTCTACGGCCGCAAGGCGCTCAATGTTCTTCGATTGATGGCGGAATCCGAACACCACTCCAGTCATCATGACGAAGCCCAAGCGCTGGAACGCGAAATCAATGCTGCACTAAAGGCACTAGAAGGGAACGATTCCTCTGGGTGAGAGGATTTCTATCAGTCAATGTCGAAGTCGCAAAAATCTGATCATGATCTTTAAAGACAGTACGCTGCAGACAGTATCTAACGAAGATATCGGATGCGACGTCTATCGATCTGAGAGACGGCAACGATGCTAGGCGTAACAGTAGATATACTGCTACGCGCGCACTGCATTGAGTTGGCGGCTGCACCGGGATGAGCGTCACTAGCGCGCGCTCGTATCGTAAGACCATCAGTCCAAATCGTAGACGACACTCGACATCGCCTTCGGCGTCAATTTTGACGTCGATCACCTGGTGGTGACAGAAACTGACGCGTTCGGTAACCTGCTGGGTGAAGATGCCTGTTCAGGGCAGCGTAGTTGCTGTGCTGTCGGATGCACTGACCGGAGCAGTCGCGCGGGGGAGCGACGTATGCAACCCGGTCGTTGTTGAAGACCGTAACCGTCCGCCCCTGACCGTATAGACGCCGGATGAAGGGGACGCCATGCTTTCCGGGGGGCACAAATGTGACTGTGTCCACAAAGGAATCATGGACACAGTGACTGAATTCACCGAAGTCAAAGGCGCCCGGAAATATCGCCGGCGTACCGTGGACGAGAAACGCCAGATCGTCGAAGAGACGTTATCCAGTAGACGTTCGGTGGCGGAGATTGCACGCAGTCACGAAGTGAACGCGAATCAGCTGTTTGACTGGCGCAAGCAGTATCTGGAGGGACGCCTTGGCGTGAACTGTCGCGAATGCGCCTTGCTGCCGGTCACCGTGAATGAGGCCAGCGATAGCGGCGCGGCCGAACCGGCTGCATCTACGCCTTCGACACAGGCGCCCGGCACGATCCGGATCCAGTTGCCACGAGGCGAGGTACACGTTGAAGGGAGTGTCGATCCCGACACGCTGCGCGTAGTGATCCAGTGCCTGAGCCGATGATTGGTCCGCTGGCAAACACGCGCATCTGGGTTGCCGCCGGATTTACGGATATGCGCTGCGGCTTCGACGGCCTGGCCGCGAAGGTGCAGACCGTGCTGGCGAAGGATCCATTCTCTGGTCACATCTTCGTGTTCAGGGGCAAACGTGGCGACCTCATCAAATGCCTGTACTGGCGCGACGGCGGCCTATGCCTGTTCGCCAAACGCCTGGAGCGTGGGCGCTTTGCGTGGCCTCGTGCTGACGGCGGTGTTGTTTCGCTGACCAGCGCTCAACTCGGCCTTCTGCTCGAAGGATTCGACTGGCGACAGCCCGTCGATGCAGCGCGCCCCTCCAGCGCTTTGTAAACGTATGTGACAACGCGGGCATAGCGCAATGCACGCGCGTAAACTGCCGGCATGGCATCCAGCGACGCTACCCTTCCGGACGACATCGAGGCCTTGAAGGCTCTCCTGCTCGCGCGTGAGGCGGCGTTACGTGAGCACGAAGACGAGCTCACGGATCTGCGCGACACTGTAACGACGCTCCGGAATACACTCTCGGACCGGGCGCTCGAGATCGAGCACCTGAAGCTGTGGATCGCGAAGCTCCAGCGCATGCAATTCGGGCGCAAGTCGGAGAAGATTGATCGCCAGATCGAGCAACTGGAATTGCGTCTCGAAGATCTGCAGGCCGACGACGGCGCGGCGATGGTCGACACACCGACAAGGTCCCGCTCAGAAGCGGGCAAGCCGACGGGACGCAAGCCACTTCCGGAACATCTGCCGCGCGAAGACGTTGTTCATCAGCCCGACGACGCGAGCTGTCCGCAATGCGGCGGCGCGCTTGGCGACCTCGGCGAGGACGTTTCCGAGCAACTTGACTATGTACCGGGGCACTGGCGAGTGATTCGTCACCGCCGACTCAAGAAGGCCTGTACCTGTTGCGACTGCATCGTGCAGGCGGCTGCGCCCAATCGGCCAATCGACCGCGGCATGCCCGGTCCCGGGCTGCTCGCGCATGTACTGGTCGCCAAATTCTGTGACCACCTTCCCCTATACCGACAGTCAGTGATCTATGCGCGCGACGGCGTGGAACTCAGCCGTTCGACACTCGCGGACTGGGTCGGCCAGTGCAGTGCGTTGCTCCGGCCACTTGTAGAGGTCGTTCGCCGGTACGTGATGGCCGCCTCGAAGATCCACGCGGATGACACGCCGGTACCTGTGCTCGACCCGGGGAACGGCAAGACCCGTACCGCCCGGCTCTGGACGTATGTTCGGGATGACCGGCCAGCTGGTTCGAAGGAGGCGCCGGCGGTCTGGTTCGCATACAGTCCCACGCGGGCTGGTGAATATCCACAAGCCCATCTGAAGGACTTCAGGGGAACATTGCAGGCCGATGCGTTCGCGGGGTACAACGCGATCTACGAGGATGATGATGTGCGCGAGGCTGCATGCATGGCGCACGCGCGCCGTAAATTCCACGATCTGTTCGTCGCACGCAGGAACGAGGTCAACACTGAAGCGTTGCGCCGGATCGGCGAACTGTACGCAATTGAGGCCGCGATTCGCGGCAAGCCACCAGACGAACGAAGACGTGTCAGGCAGGAGCAGGCGCGTCCGCTACTCGATGCGTTCGGGATCTGGCTGCGCTCGACATTGGGTACGGTGTCGCAGAAAGGCGATACCGCCAAAGCCATCAACTACGCTCTGAATCAGTGGGCGGCGCTCACGCTGTACGTCGATGACGGCGCCGTGGAAATCGACAACAACGCAGCCGAACGCGCTTTACGTGCCGTCGCTCTCGGCCGAAAAAACTTCCTGCACTTCGGTTCCGACAGCGGCGGCGAACGCGGGGCCGCAATCTACACCCTGGTCGGTACTGCCAAACTGAATGGCCTTGATCCCGAGGCCTACCTGCGCCACGTCATCGCTCGCATCGCCGAGCATCCCGTCAATCGCGTCGACGAACTGTTGCCATGGGTCGTTGCCGATCACCTTCACCACAACATCGCCTGAACTCAACGCGCTGCGTTTAACTGCTCGATATCAACACGCCGTCAAGAACGGTCGCGGTCGGACGGTTACTGAAGACCAGGACTTTACGGCGAAGAAGAACGCTTTGGCGCGGTTTAGCCGCAGGGAGCACGGACGCTCTCGGGGCTGCGCTAAGCTAAATACCGGCAACTGCTCGAAGCGAAGTGCGACCGGGCAGGCGTTGAACTGATCCTGAGCATTCCGGCCGGGACGTCGACCATCGGAGCGGTGAAATACGCATCGCGACGGGGCTGAGGTGTGCGTGCTGCCGCAGCGAGCGTGACCGCCCGCCACGGGCAGAAGTTGAATGAACGCCTGCTTCGCCGGGGACGGCTATCCGTGTGCCGGTGCAAGGCGCCCGTCACGCCCTCCACCTACCGGAATCACGTGTGCCTGCCTGGCGCAGGGTTCATCCAACGTATAGAGGCGTGGTGTTCGAGCGCTGGCCCGCCATCCCGGGCGGTTCACCGCGCGGAAGTGCGACAGTCACCTTGGGTGATGGCGCTTGCGCCGCTCCCCTTAGCAGGAGCGACCGTTTGCCCTGCGTAGACAATCTGCATGCGAAGATTTATGCACGTTCAAACTAACGGATGAACATACTGTACCGGCCCATGTTGAGGCCAAGCACGCCATTACGCCTCAGCGCTGACGATGAAAGATCGCCTCGCCGATGATCACATGAGCTTGGCACGGCGCGCCATATGCGCGTTCGCCACCCTTACCGCTTCCTCCGTTCGCCCCCACAAGCCGGCGATCTGATCAATGATTTCCTGTCGAGCGCTACGTGGATGACCTGAGTTCATTGTGGGCTGCGGGTCGTACTCTAACAAAAGCTGGGTGAACTCAGCTGCGTCCTGCCCCTTAAGTTCCGCGATAACCTGGAGAGCAAAGTCGATGCCGGCAGTGACTCCACCACCCGTAATGCGATTCCGATCGACGCAGACACGATCGTAGCTCGGCTCGATACCTAGGGCGATCAGCGGCTCGTAGAACGGCCAGTAAGTGGCTGCACGGTAGCCTTCGAGCACTCCGGCCATCGCGAGGATCACGGACCCCGTGCATACGGCGGTCACGTATTTGGCGGTTGCCCCGGCGCGGGCAAGGAAGTCCAAGATTTCCTGGTCCTTCATGATTTCAGGCGTGCCCCCGCCACCGGGCACGAACAGCACATCCAGATTATCTGGAACTTCATCCAGCGTAATCGTCGGGTTCATCGTGACACCCATATCCGTTGGAACGGGCTCCAACGTCTTCCAGATAAGATGCGTTTCACTATGCAGGCCGAACGCGGTCTGGGGGCCAGCAAGATCCTGGAGGGTGAAGCCTGGGAACAGCAGCATCCCAATTTGCAACGGACGGTCTTCGACTTCGCTCGCCATAATCTCGGTCACGATGTTTTCGCATTTGATGAAGATGTTCATCATAAATCTTTTCCGCATCCGCGGAGACTGGCAGAAATGACAAAGAGCGATTAGTTACTGACACAATGACGATAGGGTGCGCGTCAGACAAACACGCTGCACTGCGTGTCTTCAATAAAAGCGGTTTGCGTACGCTTGACGAAACGTGTCGCGAAAAAGTCGAACGAGCGGCGCAGTTTTGCGTACGCTGTCTTCCGTTTCGACGTTGCCTTTCGCATGGATGCACATTAGAAATGCGCGGCCTCGCGATGGTGTGTGATGCCGTTATGGGTACATGAGCGGCGGATGTCATCAATGCGGCGCCCGGAATTTCCACAAGCGGCTTGTCGACCATCATTGTCGTCGAACTGTACGGAGGTGCCGCTTTAACTCAAGAAACTCTGTTTCAGAAAGCTGACAACGCGACTACACGAACAGATGCAAAGAATCGACACAATGTACCACTCCCGTATCCACGGCAGAACTTCGGCGACTTTCCGCCCCCCAAGACGTAACTGCGCCGTGAGCTCGGTTCACCGAAAGCAACTGATTTTTCTGTCCTTCAGGAATAGGCGGCCGAACAATTTCGCGCAAGCTCATAGCGAAAAACTGGAAAGGCGACGCTTGATCCATACCAACGGAAGGGCAATACGAATGGTTCGAAGCTCCATGAGTTGGCGGGCAACTAAGGAATTCCGCTAATTGTTCGTCTTATGTGACATGTGTTTTCGAGTGCCGCGCTATATCAGCTTGGGCTTATTTGATAAAGTTGAATTCTCGGTGCTATGTAGTCTGAATGACTTAGTTTTTCAATGCTTGGGAGTTGACGTCTGCATTTGACAGCATGAAGGCGAAATCCTCCTACCCTTCCCTTCTTTGTCGCGGCGCACGCTTCCCTGTCGTGCGCCTTTTTTTCTTGATGACTTCTGCGAAGAGGTTATCTTTCATATAGCAGCGCGTTTAGTCGGTATTTGCAGCCTACATTTTGGCAAATACGCATTCACCGGCTTCGGTCAACGCTCTGCTCACACGGCACTGAGCAGTTCAAAATTAAAAATTTTGTATGACACACCGGTTATTGCGGACAGGCTCCCGAATGCGACGTGACTCGTCTTCGGCACAACTGTAACGCGTAAAGCAACAGCGCTAACTTAGATTGCGGTATTGCCTAGCAGGCCGGTGAAATATCGGTCGTTGATGCGCTCAGGTGTATTACGACGGATGCTGGGTTCGCACTTTTGAAACGCGGAAGACGTTTGCGGGCATTCGACGTTGCTCGCGGGTTCACGATATCGGTGCTACCCATTGCTTCCTGCCCCTCAACCCGCAAGTGTGCGCATGCGCGTCAGGTTGTAGCCGACCTGCGTCAGCACGAAGAGCTGGTCTACGCGTTCAAGTCCACAATACATCGCCTGTCGAATTCGTCCGACTGTCTTGCCCCATCCGAACACCTGCTCAATGCGCTTACGTTTTTGCTGGCTGACCGCGTAACCCGGCCAGCGCGTAGTTCGCTCGTCAATGGCTGAACCTCCTGGACGTCCATCGTTTTGTGCCACATGCGGCGTGACACGATTCGCGCGGCAACCAGCAACGAAGGCAGCGGTGTCGTAGTTCTTGTCCGCGCCCACCGTTATGGCGCGACTCGCAACACCGGCGACATCAGGGAGCATCTGCCCGGCAGCGTCGCGCTCGGCGGTGCCCGTTGCCAGCGTCACCTGCGCATTGACCACCAAACCGTGACGGTTGTCGGTCAACACGTGACCCATATAACAAAAGTATCGCTCCGGTTCCTTTACTCTTTCGAAACAGGCGCGCCTGCTCGTCGGTCGTGGATTGGTGTGTCTCGTTACTGCGCTTCTGTCCGTGCCAGTTGTCATTCGGTGCAGGCGGTTCGTCAGGAGGCGTGTCGTCTGCGTCTGCCGTTGACTTTGGCACAAAGCTCTTGTGTCCGGCCCATGCCTGAATCAACGTGCCATCGACGCTAAAGTGTTCACCAGAAAGATACCCGCGCTCGCGCGCGGTCTCGACTGTCTCGTTAAACAGCAGCACCAGTACGTCGTGTTCGAGTAACCGGTCCCGGTTCTTGCTGAACGTCGAGTGGTCCCACACAGTCCCGTCCATCGGCAGGCCGACGAACCAGCGGAACAGCATGTTGTAGGAAATCTGTTCCACCAACATGCGCTCGCCGAATTGAGTACAGCACCTGCACCAACAAAGCTCGCACCAGCTTCTCCGGCGCGATGCTCGGCCGGTCTCCTTTCGCGTCAGCCTCGTACATCCGCGCGAACACATCGTCCATGCGTTTAAGCGCGTCATTGAGCCAAGTGCGAATCGGACGCAACGGATGGTCCTTCGGCACAAAGTCGTCCAGCTTCAACACCGTGAACATTGACTCGGTAAAACCATCTGGCCCACGCATCTGTTCCATCTCGCTCTCATTGATGACATCAGTTCAACGTTTACGCCCGCGTCCCGGATGACCGCTACATGAGGTATTTCACCGGCCTGCTAGTAAGCGATATCGCAAGACCTCGGTGAAATCGGCGACCGAGGCCCATGGCGAATTATCGCCGTCGGCAAACCCAAGAAGAAACGGATGCGCTGCCGCATGCGGCAAGGTGAGTCCCGTCTCGCGCGACCTCGAGACCCGGGTACCAAGCGTGACTATCAGAACCCGCAACAGAATTTCAGGCTCTGCTGCCACGGGGACCAAGCCGACATACTTTCACCACGCCTCTCTGACTATCGATGAAGATGGATTTCTGACGCCCCTCTCAGGGCGCGCTTCGATCGACGCAACAATACCTCCTTGAACGCGCTATCTGTTCTTTCCCGGATTACGTCCCTCGCCGCGAGCCAGTGCGTTCAACGTCACATCTACTCTCGATGTCACTCATAGTGTACGGTAATAGCTTGTCTGACGAACAGTTTTCAACACCCTTTTGATAGCACGCCATTCCATTCATTAGATAATTAAATTCTTTTGCATTTAATTATCGGACATATTTCCCTCAATCTCAGACGGCACGTTACCGATGACTGGGGTGACCTGCCGCCAGAAGACACCGAGTCCCATCGACTGGCCGTTCGACTTGGCTCACGCATCGAGTCGAACCTTGATGTCAAGGGCAGCGAGTATGAATGATCATCGAAGCTGACCGCAGCGTGAAAATCATGTGGTCCCCTCGGCGTATTGTCCATCCCCGTCTTCCCCACCACCGTCACGATGATCGAAGCCAAGTTCATGCAGCGTTCCGACGTGCACAGCAAAGCGGCGGCGATTTCGTTTGCTCGTTTGAGTTAATCGCCATGATCTGTGGCACGACCTCGAAGCCGTGCACGACGTTGCAATCGATCAGTTCAGGCATCCGGTGCCAAACCCTTACTGGATAATCGGCGACTTCATTGCACGATTGCTTGCGCACTATGGATACGACGCGGGCATGGCGTTGACCACATTCGCGGCGTTCGCTGAACTTTGCGGCCAGCTTGCCCGCGAGTTTGGTATTGAGCGCATTATTGTCCACAGATATTGCTTCGAACCGGGCGGCTAACGAACGAGCCTGCGGTAACCGCACTCATCGCCCAAACTGAGTCAACGCACTGAGACCGGGCGATACAGCGCGTGCATACTCGATGTCATCGAAAAGCTCATGCTTGAGCACTCGCTTGCAGCCGCAACCAACCGTATACTCGGCAAGGCGTTGACCTTTCTGCACGGGCAGTTGCCGAAGCTGATCCATGACGTTCAGCACAGTAACTGCCCCATATCGAACAATCCCTGCCAAACTTCGCCCGTAGTGCCCGGAACGCCGCGGTTGGCTGTTCACTGACACCATCGATGGTGCAAACGCGAGGGCCGA
The DNA here is from genome assembly GCF_004366535.1 of Paraburkholderia sp. BL6665CI2N2. NCBI lineage: Bacteria > Pseudomonadati > Pseudomonadota > Betaproteobacteria > Burkholderiales > Burkholderiaceae > Paraburkholderia > Paraburkholderia sp. BL6665CI2N2. Next base: position 426,134 of record NZ_SORC01000002.1, on the reverse strand, counting down.
TCTCTACTCGCATGTTGAAAAGCGGCATCGATCCGTATCGCTATCTCGCCTGGCTGCTACGGCGTCTCCCGCTGGCACAGACCGTCGACGACTACAACGCGCTCTTGCTTAGGAAGATGTTCATCGATCTCCGTTGACAGAGTCCTGTAGGACATCTCACGAGCTCTCGGCCTTACTCTGTGGGGTGTCGTCAACGATCGCTTAATATCAATCATGCCGGCTCCCGAACTGCCGTTGCAGCTCTATGATTGCGGGAAGGTGAAAATCGAGAACATCGGGAGCCGCGTTGCCTTGCCGACGGCAGACTTCCACTGCAAGCTCCAGCGCTCGGGCACGCGTGATAATCAACAGGGATAACGCCTCCCACAATAAGCTTTTCTGTAACGCCGACAGCCGAAACGGTTGCTCACCCACCACGGTTATTAGGTCAAACGCTTCTGTATCCATTGGCAATTGTCCCCGACCATTCACATTCACTTCTCGAGTGCGACGCCCATCCTTACTTTGTGGCGCTTACCGTCACATGACAGCCCCCCCGCGCAGCCACGGCTAACAAAGCGGCATATTCCGCTAGAGAATATCTGCACACTCCGCTTCCTGCGGGCCGACGGCTCGCAGCACGTTTGCATTCGTGTATGCGAACGTGCCGCAACCTTGATCGTTTGGTCTGATCGGCCGTCGTGGCTCGCGTTTACCAGCGCATACGGCACTCAGGCTTTTCTGTTTCACGGTTTCCATAACTGCTTGCGCTTCCTCAACAGGTTATCCAGTGTGAACGGCGTTGTGATTTGAGCAGTGGTTTTTCGTCATGCGCCGGTATCGGGTCTTTGTTTAACCAAATTGCTGCTGCAGAACGTGAAATGGATGCTCTGACTTTGGCCCGGATGCCGACATTGGGACGTTCGATCTGATCGAATATTGCATCCAGACGGTTGTTCAGATACAACTGATTTCGCCTAGATGGCTTCATGGCGACATACAAGCGTGCTGAACCCTCCTCGTATCGCTTGTGAATGCCCTGAGAGCCGGCGTCAATGTTCACATCCGTTTCTTCACCGTGCATGAACAACTGGGCCTCGTTGATGTCCGCCATGTTCATCGCGGTGCCGATAACTGCGTGAACCAGCCCTGACTCCGCGCTCACACCGATGTGCGCTTTCATCCCGAAGTGCGAGCTATGGCCCTTCCGTGTCTCTAGAATCTTTTTATCTTGCGTACTCGAGGCATCCTTCGTTAATGTGACGCCGAAATCAGGGTCGCGTTAACCACTGTTCCGTTTTCGCTCAGAAAGTCGTTGGCCAGCGCAAGCATCTACACAACCAGAGCGTGGGTATTGAGCAGGCGACGAAGCAGCAGTATCGTGCTCTCGTCGGGCAAACGCGTCACACCGCCATCCAGCCATGCAAAATCGTCGCAGGATAGAAGCCCGTCACAGAACGCCTCTTCCAGCGTGACCGGTTAATTTGTCGGGCGCGCTCTTCGTGAAGGGTTGCACTATGATCCGAGATGTCTTGGGCGAGACCGCGGTGAGGCTGGGCTGGCGTAACGAAGCGAATCGCAATGTCGCGGTGCTCATCGTATTACCAGCCCACCATGCCTTCAGGAATCCGGAAGAATTGCGACAGCGCGGGTCCAGCCGGCCGACGCGGCACGAATTTTGACGGGGAAGCAGGAAACCATAAAGCCAGTCGACGGCAAAGCTTCAAGATTGTGAAGCTTTTCGATCTGACAATAACCCCTGTCGCGCCCCGCTTTGTGTCCTTCCCATATGATTGCTGGATCTCGGCTTTCGGCGAATCGTTTAGCGGTATGCACGAAAGGAGCATCCCAGCTCCATCCGTCGGTGCCCACTACTCTAACCCCCTTTTCAAGCAGGTAAAGCGTTGCCTCACGTCCCATGCCACAGCCGGTCGTGACATAGTCGTCCTCGCCGTATCGGCTTCCTGCACGGGTGTTTACCACGACGATATCGAGAGGCTTCAATTCATGTCCGATTCGATCGAGCTCGCCAGCGATGTCATTGGCCGAGACAACATAACCATCCTCAAACGAGCGGAAATCAAGTTTCACCGCCGGCTGATAGCACCACTCGAGGGGAACCTCATCAATCGTGATGGCACGAACGCCGCCGTCCATTGTCGTGTGATAGTGATAAGGGGCATCGACATGTGTCCCATTGTGAGTGGAAATCGTGACCTTTTCGGTTGCCCATCCCTGCCCGTCTGGCAGCTGATCTTGCCGCAGGCCAGGAAAGAAGGAGAGCAGATCCGATGCCGATTGCGTATGCGACACATAGTCGATGGCGACACGCTGGTGCGGCGGATCGGAAATAACGTCGTTTTCGATTGGGATGCTAATATCAATGAGCTTCATGTGCTTCTCCTCCAATGTAAGCGCTTAAGGTACGATTGTTCCGACAGCTTGGCCAAAGCCGATCGGGCGGTAACCCTCCCGATGGCATCTTGCAGAAAATGTTATTTCATCGCCATCCTCAAGATAGGATCGCGATTCACCATTGGGAAAAGTTACGGGCTCCCGCCCGTCGAAGGTCAGCTCCAGGAGGCTACTCAATTCCCGTCGCGTTGGCCCCGAAATAGTCCCAGTTCCAATTAGGTCACCGGGCTGTAGGTTGCATCCCCCCAACGAATGGTGGGTGATCATCTGGGCGACGGTCCAGTATAGATATTTAGCATTTGACGTGATAAGACGTTCGGCAGGCAGACCGGTATGCGACATCTCTGCGGTGCGCAGGAATACTTCAAGCTCTATGTTGAAGCCCCCAGCTGATATGTCGCGATTGTCGGAAAGATACGGCAACGGTGCGGGATCATCACCGGAACGAACGAATGCAGGCACCCTATAGGGTTCCAGTGCGTCGATGGTAACCACCCACGGCGATACAGTTGTGCTGAAGCTTTTTCCGAGAAACGGCCCCAATGGCCGCATTTCCCAGCGCTGGATATCACGCGCGGACCAATCATTGAGGAGGCAGATGCCGGCAACATGGTCGGCCGCGTCACTGATATCAATCGGGTCGCCAAGGGAATTTCCAGCTCCAAGATAAACCCCTAGCTCAAGTTCGAAATCGAGCTGTTCGCAGCGCCCCACGCTTGGATCCTTTCGCCCACCTAGTCGCTGCCCCTTCGGCCGCCTGACAGGATCACCGCTCAGTCGCACCGATGACGCGCGCCCGTGATAGCCAATCGGCATCCATTTATAGTTGGGCGGCAGAGGCTCCTCAGGATTGAAGAGCGCACCTGCGGCTCGAGCATGATAGATGCCGGCATAAAAATCTGAATAGTTTCCGATATTTGTCGGCAATTTCATCGTGCATGCCGTCATCGGGTGGAGAAATTGGTGGGCCAATTTCACCGCTTCCAAACCCTCGACAGTGGTCGCGTCAAGAAGGTTAGCGACTGCTCGCCTTAGTTGGCGGCAGGCAGGTCTCCCGAGAGAAAAAAGCGCATTGAGGTTTTCTACGCTCAGCGCCTTCACAATTTGGGGATCAAGCTTCAGAAGCTCGAGTGACAGGGCCGCGTTTACATCGAGAATCTGATCACCGATGGCAATGCCAATCCGCGGCTCTGTTCTGTCGGAAAAGAAAATGCCCAGCGGCAAATTCTGAATGGGGAAATCGGCGTTCGAGTCGTTAGCTTTTTCGACCCAACTCTTCCTGTTTGGTTCATGCGTTTCGTCGAGCAGGAAAGCGCCAGCTTTTTGTGAAAGCATTTTTGTAAACTCCAACCCGAGTGCAGGGGACACCGCTCCAAAAAGCGGCGTGCATACCAACCGAAAGCAGCCATTTGCATCGACGCGAAGAAGCTCGCGAGCTTATTGGACTTGGAAGCCTTCAAAGTCGCGCGCAACAATCCCTGCGCATTTGTCGATGTAGGCTGGGAACCCACTGAGATCAACGAGAATCGTTCGCGCCTTTCCAGGAATATTCGCACCGACATACCACGAGTTGGCGAGCGGGAAGAGCGTTTTAGCTGCAGCATAATTAATGTAATCGGTCCAGCCCGCCTGCGCCTCATCCGTTGGCTCGATCGTCGCTTTCCCGGCTTGGCGCACATGCTCAATGCAATCCATGACGAGACCGATCTGATGTTCATCGCATTGGATCGCTTGAGTAAGACCGGCCGTGCTGCCCGGCCCAGCGAGATTGAAAAGATTTGGGAACTGGAATGTCATTAACCCGAGATACGTTTTCGGGCCGTCCTCCCATTCTTCCTTCAACACCAATCCGTTCCGACCACGAATGTCGATATTCGTCAACGCGCCAGTCAAAGCGTCAAATCCAATTGCGTAAACGAGCGCGTCGAGCGGGTACTCGATACCTTCCACAATGATTCCGGTCGCCGTAACCTTCTCAATGGGTGTTATGTTGACATCAATAAGCCGAACATTCTCCCGATTGTAGGTCTCATAGTAATTGGTATCCGCGCACAGTCGCTTGGCCAAGACCGGATAACCTTTTGGCGTCAGCATTTCAGCGACAACAGGGTCCTTTACTTTTTCATGGATCTTGCGCTTGAGGAAATCTGCAAGTGTCTGATTGGCTTCCTTGTTAGTCAATAGATCGCTATAGGAAGAATATAAGCAGAGACCACCTGACTTGTAACGGTATTCGTATTCCTTCTCCCGCTCTTCGGGTGATACGGACAGCGCGGAGATTTCCAAAGGCTTCTTTGGTTCGCCATCAACACATACAAAACCGGCGAATGCTTTTGACTCCATGGTCCGCAAATCGTCGTATTGATCCTTAATCCGCCGCAGATAGTCTTTATCGAGAGGGCGATTCATCAGGGGAACAGCATAATTCGCAGTTCGCTGAAATACTGTCAGATGGCGGGCTTCGCGCGCGATTAGCGGTATGGATTGGATCGCTGAAGAACCGGTACCAATGACGCCTACACGCTTTCCTTCGAAGTTGACTGGTTCATCAGGCCATTTTGATGTGAAATATTGCTCACCCCTGAAACTGTCCACGCCAGGAATGTCAGGCTTTTTGGGCGCAGAAAGGCAACCAGTCGCCATAATACAAAATTGCGCCCTGATTTCTTCGCCGCGATTGGTCTTGATCAACCATTTATTTGAATCCTCGTCGAAAATAGCGGAGTCGACACGGGTCGAAAGACTAATATTTTCCCAGAGATCGAAACGATCAGCGACGTGATTGAGATATTTCAGAAGCTCGGGCTGAGACGCAAAGCGCTCACTCCAGTCCCACTCCTCTTGAAGTTCTTTCGAGAATGAATAGCTGTACTCAATACTCTCGATGTCCACTCGTGCGCCGGGATAACGATTCCAGTACCACGTTCCGCCGATCCCACCGCCCGACTCGATGAGCCGCACGGATAGACCAGCCTGCTTGACTCGGTGCAGCATGTAGAGACCGGCAACACCGGCACCGACGATAACGACATCCGTCACAGTAAATCCTCCCTTGGATCGGAGGCACATCATGAACCTCCGCGTTGTCAGGCCTTCGCCCGGGCACGAGTGCGTCCCCGATCTATCGAAAAAAACAGCTTGACGAAGAGCAACTGCCCAACAGTACCAACATGAAAATATTCAGTCAATACTTTTATCGATATTTTCGATCCGGATATACATATGTCAACGTTCGCTGCAGATGATCGGCAACGAGCTTGCAAGCAAAGGCAGAATCCCGGCGCAGGACCACTTCAGCCAGCGCCTTGTGCTCGTCGTAGAAATTCTCACGCGCCTCGTGGCGAACCATCATGAGGCGCCGATAGCGATAGGCTTGGTCGTACAGATTTCTGTGGAGCTCAAGGAGCCTTGGCGACCCACAGGCCGCCAGCAGTGCCGTGTGAAAACCACGATGCACGTCGTCGAAGTCCGTGGCTCCCTCACGAAATACTTCTTCTCCTTTTCTGGTGAAGAGTTGGATCTTGTGAAGAGCGGCCACAATATTGGATTCCCACTCGTCGTCGCCCTGCGCGATCGAAAGTCGAAGTGCTTCAACTTCAATGAGTTGCCGAACATTCGTAACGTCACGCAAGTCGGCTTCGCTAATAGCGGCGACGCGAAAACCTCGTTGGCTGATCGCTTGTACGAAGCCTTGCGTCACCAGCCTAGAGAGACCCTCCCGAACAGGGGTAGCACCAATTCCGTAGCGCTTAACCAAATCGCCGATGACAAGTTTCGTGCCCGGCGGAAGAGCACCAGACAAGACGTCACGCTCGAGGAACGACGCAGCTTGCTCCGTGAGGGTGTTTGCCATTGCGATGTCGCCATGCTCGCTCGCTTTCATAAAGCTTTCCATAGATACTCCGATCGAATCGAGATTTTCGATTTCTAGCGGTATTTTAGCTCGGCGCAACGTCTCTCACGCTTGAATTCCCGCTTAAATATCATAGTACAAAATCGTAACAAGTGCGAAATATCGATATTTTAGTTGACTAGATATGAAATGAGGAGTCTATTGACGGGCGGCAGGAGGAGGTTTGGCCGATGCCATCGGTAGGTGGCGTCAACTTGAATTCGGAGCGGGCTGGACGCCCGTACCCCATTGGAGGAACTATGTCTGCTCAAAAAGATACAATGTTAATTCCAGGCCCGGCAAAGGTCAGTAGCCGCCAAGTCTGGTTTGCCTCGATCATATGCTTCGGCGCGTGGACCTTTGGCGTGTACGATTTCGTGCTCTTCGGTATGTTGCTGCCGGAAATCGGCCGCCAGATAAAGTGGAGCCCGACGACGCAAGCCGAAATTGCAACGTGGATAGCCATCGGGACGGTGTTCGTGGCCCTTGGCGTGGGCCCGTTCTTGGACCGCTTCGGCCGCAAGGCGGGGCTTATGCTGACCGTTGGCGGAGCGGGTATCTGCTCGGCCTTGACAGCGATGGCAGGTGGAGTAGGACTTCTACCGCTCGTTCTAATCCGTGCCGTTAGCGGGCTCGGTTACAGTGAGCAAGGTGTCAATGGCGCCTACCTCAGCGAGCTCTACAACAGTGCGCATAGCGATTTCATAGTTCGTTGGCGTGGGCGCATCTTCAGCATAGTACAAGGTGGATGGCCAGTTGGAGCAATGTTGGCAGCTTGGCTCACGTCAATCCTCTTGCCAAGAATTGGCTGGAAGGGGTGCTTCATCGTCGCGGCTGTCCCCTCCCTCATCATCGCGTTTCTTGTACGCTTCCTGCGCGAAAGCCCGTCCTTCGAGGCACTGCGCGAGCAACGCAAGCGCGACCCAAAAGCTGTCCAACACTCTGGATCGTTCTTTGAGATCTTCAAGGGCGACTCCCTACGCCCAAGTATCGTTTTAGGGATGACACACACGCTGAATTGGTTTTCTGCGCAGACGTTCGGCATATTGGGAACAACAGTTCTCATGAATGTTCACCACATTAATTTCGGTAATTCCCTTCTTGTCCTCGTCTTTTCTAATTTCGCCGGCTTTGTTGGCTATCTCGTGCACGGCTATCTTGGGGATAAGTTCGGCCGGCGCAATGTCATTGCTGGCGGCTGGATGATTTGTAGCGTTTCCTTTGGCGCCATGCTCTTCGTGCCGAGCGATTTCTGGACGGTAACAGCGCTGTATAGCCTCGGCCAGTTTTTCTCCATCGGACCATACGCTTGTCTGTTATTTTTTGTTGGTGAAAGCTTCCCGAATGCAGCGGTTCGTGGGCGCGGTACGTCCTTCGTCGTCGGTATTGGTCCGGTCGGCGGTATCATCGCCGCAGCCGGCACGACTTGGATCCTGGCCAACAGCGGGACCTGGCAATCGGCAGCACTTTACCTTGGCGCCGTTCCCTGTTTCCTGTCGGCACTCTGTGTTCTCTTTTCCAAGTCTACACACCTTGCCAAGCAGTTGAATGTCGCCCCCGCTTTCAAATGATTCAGACAACATGAACCTTCGAATTTTCTGTCAAAATGGGAGGAGCAATGCGTCTGAAGGAAAAAGTGGTTCTTGTCAGTGGTGGCGCACGCGGTATGGGCCGAGAGATGGTTCAACTATTCAGCGATCACGGCGCGATCGTGATTGCAGGCGACATAATTGAACCGGAAAGCGAGGCCCCATGGAACGCACACGACGTCGCTCTAGATGTCACGAAGGAAGAAAGCTGGGACCGCGTAGTAGACGGCATTGTTTCAGAGCATGGTCGTATCGACGTACTCGTCAACAATGCTGGCTTGTTGGTGGTCGCGGGCATTCTCGATCTCACGCATGCGGAGTGGGAAAAATCCATTGCGGTTAATCAAACGGGAGTATGGTTGGGAATGCGCGCCGTTATCCCGACTATGCAGCGGCAGAGAAACGGATCCATTATCAACTTTTCCTCGACTTGGGGCAAAGTCGCATCTCCCGGCTTCCACGCTTATCACGCGACGAAAGGAGCGGTGACGACAATGACCAAGAATGCCGCGATTAGCTACGTTGGTGAAGGTATCCGGGTCAATTCCGTTCATCCCGGCCTGATCGCTACCAAAATGAGTTCCTCGATCCCGGGAAGCGGAGCGGAAGACGTTGTTGAAGGCACACCAATGAAGCGTTCGGGCAAATCGATCGAGGTTGGCTATGGCGTGCTTTTTCTTGCGAGCGATGAAGCAAGCTTCGTGACTGGCTCGGAGTTGGTCATCGATGGCGGTTATCTCGCGCAATAACGGAGTCTCGCAGGTGAATGTCGGCGAGCCCGCCGACATCAGTATCAAGACTGAAACCCGGTACATCTCCGATCATTCGCGAGGTATCCGGGAAACACGAAACGATCCAGTTCTGTCGACCTATGTCGATAGGGCATCTATAACAGTGAAAGGAAAGAGTATGCGTCTGACCGATAAAGTAATACTGTTAAGCGGTGGAGCGCGCGGAATGGGGCGCGAAATGGTAAAACTCTTCAGTGAACATGGAGCCTATGTGATCTCTGGGGATGTCCAGAAGCCTGATGGCGATGCGCCGGACCGTGCCGAGGACGTCATTCTTGATGTGAGCAATGAAGACAATTGGCGCGAAGTTGTCGAGAAGACACTGGCCAAGCACGGGCGCATCGATGTCTTGGTCAACAATGCCGGGATCCTCGTCACGGACGATGTCTTAAATTTGTCGCGCGCTGGTTGGGAAAAGTCGATCGCGGTCAATCAGACCGGCGTATGGCTCGGTATGCGGGCCGTGATCCCGACGATGCAAAAGCAGAAGGCGGGGTCGATTATCAACTTCTCATCGACATGGGGAAAGGTCGGTGCGCCGGGCTCTCACGCTTATCATGCAACCAAAGGCGCCGTCGTCACTATGACTAAGAACGCGGCGATGAGTTATGTCGGCGACGGCATTCGTGTGAACTCGGTTCATCCCGGTTTGATCGACACGCAAATGAGTGCGGGTATTCCGGATGGAGACAGAGACAAGGTTGCACAGAGTACGCCGATGAAGCGTTGGGGCAAACCGATTGAGGTCGCGTACGGCGTGTTGTTTCTCGCCAGTGATGAGGCAAGCTTCGTGACCGGCTCTGAATTGGTAATCGACGGCGGCTATCTGGCCCAATAGATGCAGATATAACGGGCAACTGCGCGTGCCCAGAGCACCGCAGTTGCCCTTCTCTCTCAAGCCTTAGAAGCCATAAATCGTTCGCCACCGTTCGCAGCGACAATTGTCAAACGAAGGAGAAAACAGGTGTCCCGGGTGAGCCGACTCACCATCGGACATGATTGCCTCCTGATCTCGCGCAATATGGAGAGCCAATTTACCCATCTCCAGATTTCTCTGTGTCATCCGGTCCGAAATCCCCCTCCACGTATTCTGCGCAGCTGATGCTGCTGTCTGAAGTGCTTACGCTGCTGAAGCAAGTACTGGCCGCTTGCCCACTAGTCGGCACTCGACCTTCCAGTCGGGCCGTCAGTTTCGACAGCCGCAAGGTTCTGGCATGTGGTGCGGTGCAGCTTCTGCTTCGCTTCGCGCTGCTGCGCCGCACCACATCCGCAACCGGTCTTCTGCCAGAGTTTCGAGTCCGATACCGCGAACAACCAACTGCTTCGCAAACTGACGGATACCACTGCGCGGGCTTTTAGGGTGGGCCGCAAGTAACTCGCGCACGCCGTCAAGGACGGTATTGCAGTTCGATCGCGACCGAATTGGACATGCGCGCCGGGATGCCGTGCTCGCGGCAAAACGCCGTCTTGTCGACTTCGCCTCCCCGCTGCGGCCGCGATGTGCGCGTACGGCCTGCGTTTCATAGAAACGTACTGGGTGGCCATCTGATCCAGCCACCGGGAGTCAGTCTTTGATGGAGCGGAGATACTACGCTAACGCAGGCGTCCTAACGCGCTTAGCCTCGCAGGGAGTGCTTCGTGAATGTTCAACGAGACTGAGCTTCGGAATCGTTCGATACTCGTCCTGATATGTACTGGGTTCTCATCCAGAGAAACGTTAAAGCCGCGGCGACAATCAGTAACGGTAAGTTTACCAAATTAAGATCTACCCATCCGAAGCGCTCTAACACTGGACCTGCAACGAGCGATGCCGCTGCAGTAAAAATGTTCCGGATGAGTTCCGCGACGCCCTGCACCTTCGCGCGTCCGGCTGGAGTGTGGGAGGAAGCCAATAGAGCGGTACCACCGACAAACATGAAATTCCAACCGATGCCGAGGCAAAGCAACGCAGCGTAGAATGCTGGAATGCTGGATGATGTGGCGGCAATAAATGTGCACGCGGATGAGGCGATTGACCCGGATCTCGCCGCCTGTCACCTTTCGGCGTAATGGCGCCGGGCATTTTCGCCGTAATGACGCCACTGGAAACGCGCAATTCGAGGGCTCGAACGGGGATCAAGGTTGCTTGATTTTGCCTCCTTTTGCAAGCTCGGTTCTGAGTGTTTCGACGCCCGGTTTTAGTCCGCGATAGCTCTCACCGTCGAGGACGATTTTGTGAGCGCCGTGACGCAGGCGGTCGAGGGTTGCCGCGCCGATCATCTTGTTACCTGGGAATGCTTCCCCCCATTCTGGAAAGTCCAGATTCGAAGTTAAAATTGTTGCTGCGCGCTCATAACGCTCGGCGATCAGGTCGTGGAAGTCTTCATCGTCTGGCGAACGCAGCGGCTTAAGACCAAAGTCGTCAATGATCAGAAGTGGAAGCTTGGCGAGATACTGGAAACGACGGTCGTAAGTGCCCACGGCTGCCGCGCTGCGCAGGCTTGCTAATAATTGGCTTTGTGTTGAGAACAGCACATCGTGTCCTTGCCGAGCTGCAGCGTGTCCGAGGGCTTGCGCAAGATGGCTTTTCCCCGTTCCGCAAGGCCCGGCAATCAGGACCGCCACCTTCTCGTCAATAAATCGGCACGTGGCGAGATCATGGATAGCGGATCGATTCAGCCCTGGTAGCCGGTCGAAGTCGAATCCTTCAAGCGTCTTCTGGCTGCGGAAGTTGGCGCGTCGCATGCGCAGGCTGAGCTTCTTGTTATCGCGCCTGGCTACTTCGTCGTGAATGAGCAGCGAAAGGAATTCGGTGAAGGCGAGCTTGCGATCGATGGCCTCGCGGTTTCGCGCTTCCAGCGAATCGAGGATGCCGGACAAGCGCAGCTGTTTAAGCAGTGGAGTCAGTTCAGGAATGGGATGCATGGCCGGCCTTACTGGGGAATGGTTTGTGTGTTGCGGCAGAAACGGCCCCCTTCGGTGTAGGTGCTCGCCAGCGCATCAAAGGCATTTAACAGCGTCAGCTGATCCAATCCCTTTTGCAGAATGGTTTTAACGGCCGTGTAGTGCGGCGTTCCGTAGTGGTTGGCGCGCGAGCAGGCAGCTTCAAGGCGGACTGCTCCATACTTCTGTTTAAGCCGCAAAACGCCTTGCACCGAGCGCATCTTGATTAAGACTTTATCGCCGAAGAGCGCCTGAACCAGGGCATAGCAGGCAGGCCCGATCTGCTCCGCAGCTGCCAGGCACCACTGGGTGTCCTGCAGTTGCCACGCCTGGGCAGCGGATGGCAGATGATCGTCTACCGTGCGACGGCCGCCTGCGCGAGTAAGGCGGGCGTGAGCTGCGACCGATTCCTGCCCGCGATACAGCGTCACCATGGTGTCGGTCGCCTTGAGCCACAGTTCCTCGCCGACCAGCCTATACGGGACCGAATAAAAACTCTGCTCGAACTGGACATGAGCGTCGCGGTGCACCTTGGCCTTCGCCCACACGACGAGCTCCGGCGGCACGTCCGGCAAGCTGATCAGCAGGCTTCGTTCGACTTCCGCGAAGCGCTTGAGGGGCATCTCGCGGGTCGTACCGTGAATGCGGTTGCCGGCTTCGTTCATTACCCACGCGTGTACTTGGCGATTGGCGTCAGCCACGCCACGAAACTCGCGTAAGGGCAAGAAGCCTCGCTTCACAAATTTGACGCCCGATTCCACGATTCCTTTTTTTTGCGGATCCCTTGGCGGACAAGCATCAATCTTGAAACCGTATCCTTCTGCGCACTCGCCGTACGCGCGTTGCACCTCGGGCTCGTAATAGCACGCGCGCGTGATCGCACATTTACAATTGTCGATGATGACCCGAGCCGGCACACCACCAAATGCCTCGAAGGCGCGCCGGTGACATCCCAGCCAGGTCGCTACCGTCTGGTCTCGGACAAACTCAACATATTGGTGGCGCGACCAGGCGAGGGTCGTGACGAAGAACCACGTCTTGTGGATCTCGCCGGTGAGCGCGTCGGTCATCATCGGACCGGCGCCGAAATCAACCTGTGCCGCTTCGGCCGGCTTGAATTCCAGGCGCAGCGGCACGTCGGGCGTGCGCGATGCGTCTATATGCAGAAGGAAACGATAGACCGACGAATAGCTGCCGCCGTACCCGTGGTTGCGAACCAGCGTGGCGTGGATCGTCGTGCATTGAACTCCGGTTGCCCGCCACCTGGTGATCTGCTCCCGCCACGGTTCCAATGTTGAGACGCAGCTCGATGGTAGCGGAGCCTCTTTGCGATCCAGGAAAGCGGCCATTACGTGTTCGTCGGGCAAAACCGCTTCACGCGCCAACCATCCGTTCCTGGCGGCAATCTCCCGCACCTGCGCGATCTTCTTGCGCCCCATGGTCTTCGATCGTGCGATATCCCGGTCAGAGTCGCCTCGGCGCATGCGCACCAGGATCTGTCGGTATTGGTACATCTCGAACCTCCGATTGGCCACGGCCTCTCCCGGCAAAAGGCCGGGAGTCTAGCCGATCAATGAAGTTCGAACCCTCGCTGCTCGTCATCTGGGTGGCGCCATTACGCCGGAAAACTACTGGCGCCTTTACGCCGAAAACGCCGTGGCTCCATTACGCCGGAAATCCGGTGGCGCCATTACGCCGAAAACGAAATGGCGCCTATATGCCGGAAATTCACACCGCCATTGAAGTTGAGCTCGAGCAACTTCAGCCACAGGCCACAGCCGGGCCGCTACCTCAACAACCGAAGCGTGCCGCGCTGCCCGCAAAATTGCCACGCACAGAGATTCACCACGAGCCGCAGAGCACCGTATGCCAATGTGGTTGCGAGCGAGTGCGCATCGGCGAGGACATCAGCGAGAAGCTGGACTACACGCCGGGCGTGTTCACCGTGGAGCGGCATGTCCGTGGCAAGTGGGTATGCAGAAACTGCGAAACACTGATTCAGGCCGCGATGCCTGCACACGTCATCGACAAGGGCATCCCGACCACGAGGCTGCTGGCGTCGGTGCTGGTTGCCAAATACGCTGACCACCTTCCCCTGTATCGGCAGGAGCAGATCTATGCTCGGGCGGGTCTGGCGATACCGCGATCGACATTGAGTGCGTGGGTCGGTACGTGCGGCGTGCAACTACAGCCGCTGGTCGACGCACTGCATCAGGAAATCCTGCAGCAGGGTGTGCTGCATGCGGATGAGACGCTGGTACAGATGCTCAGCCCCGGCAAAGGCAAAACACATCGCGCGTACCTGTGGGCGAATGCGCCGACGCACTACAGTGAGTTGCGCGCCGTGGTCTACGACTTCGCCGACAGCCGTGCAGGTGAACATGCCCGTGCATTCCTCGCCGGCTGGCAGGGCAAACTGGTATGCGACGACTACAGCGGGTACAAGGCTGGATTCCAGCAGGGCATCACCGAAATCCGCTGTGCGGCGCACGCGAGACGCAAGTTTTTCGATCTGCATGCGAATCACAGCAGTCAGATCGCCGCGCAGGCGCTGCCGTTCTTCGAGTGGTTGTCGAGAAAGTCGCGAATGAACGGGCCGTAGACGAGCAGAGAGTTCTTCGCGAGTCCCCGATCCTGCCTCAGATAGCCCAGGTACCGGCCATAAATGTGCGCAATCGCGGATTGGTGGTCCAACGTCGGCGGGCACACAATGGCTTCGGCGCGTAGATATGCGAGAAACTGCCGTAATGTGGGGCGTGCACGCTGGACGCGGTCTCGTGATGGGTCGATCATGCGCTTCATAAAACGAGCCGTGACAGACTCATCGAGATCAATCAGGTCGACGTTCCTGTTCTTCATCCACCCAGAGAACGCACACAGGACTCTTCGTTTCTTGCAAATCGATACCTCGGAATAGTGTGCCGTCCGTAGACGATCAAGAAATGCATCGATGTGATGGGCCGGCAGCCCGCCGGATTCGCTGACTGTGCGTTTCGCATTCATATGATTTCTCCTGGCCAGCGTGATAGCCAGCCTGAGAAATCATACTTTTATGCCGACACAGCGTTCATGAAAGCCCATAGCCACCGTCGCACACGTGCACGACGCGGCATAATCGGGGAGTCGGCATAATTGGGTCGAAAACCAGATACGTCCGTGGGCCATCGGAAGAGCGAACTGGTTGTTTGCCAGTTCGCTTCGAGCGGGCAAACGAGCCGCGGCCATCATGAGTCTGCTACGTTCAGCGCAACTGAATGGGCACGAACCACACGCCTACCTGAAAGACGTCCTGACGCGACTGCCAGCCGACAGGGCCAGCGATATCGCAACATTACTGCCCCATCGTTGGCAACCAGCGGACCCTATCCGCTAGTTCAACTCGTCAAGACGGGTGTGCCGGCCGCTTACGATTGGTTAGCCATTTCGAAAGGCGATATATTAAAAAGCGCACGGCGTGTACCTCTGCGCGACAATTTAAGGTGGCTACATTTTGCGCAACGGTCTAGGTAAAGAGGGCCCAGCAGCTTGCCTGACAGACAGTCTCTATCGGTCGTCGTCGTTAAGTGCCGGCCCTCTTACCTTATGCGTTGATTCCGCCATCAACTACTAACCCGGTGCCGGTGATGTGTCGACCGCCCGGACCCGCCAAAAAAGCGACCGCCGCCGCTACGTCCTCGACTTGACCAAACCGGCCGAGTGCTATCTGTGACCGCAAGAAGTCGGCGGTCGGTCCATCGGCAGGATTCATATCGGTATCGGTCGGTCCCGGATGCACCAAGTTCACTGTAATTTTTCGCGGACCGAGTTCTCGCGCCATACCTCGCGTGAACGAAAGCAATGCAGACTTCGACATGGAATATACGATTACCTCGGGAATCGCTACGCGCTCGGCAAGGCAAGATCCAATGGAGATGATTCGACCGCCTTCGCCCAGATGAGAGAGGGCTGCCTTAGATGCGAGCACCACAGAGCGAATGTTGACCGCGATGATCTTATCGATCACATCAATATCCATCTTTTCGAGCGGATTCGAAAAGAGTACGCCCGCGTTATTCACGAGAATGTCCAGTCCGCCCAACTGAGCCGACGCCTCGTCAACGGACCGCTTGATGGCATCGGCATCGGCGCTATCCGCCTGGATGGCGTGCGCTCGCCGCCCTTTCTTCCGGATAGCATCGACCACCTCCAAGGCTCGATCCACCGCCCGCTCGTAGGTAATGACCACGTCGGCGCCCCGTTCAGCGAGCGTCATCGCAATCCCCGCGCCAATACCGCGTGCGGCACCTGTTATCAGAGCGCGCTTGCCCTTCAATTCTTCCATCTGAATGCTCCGCTAATTTAGATCTAGTAAAAAAATGGACAGTCATCAACACGTTGCTCAAATGGCTTCAGCGGCGTACTTGCTCACAAGTCGCCATCAAAAAGCAGGACCTTGGTAACGACAGATGTCTCAGCCTTTTTGTTCATCAACAAGTTGTTCAAGATCATGCGCCAAATCATTCGCGTTATCGGGATTTGTCGACAACAACTTAATTCTTCCAGTTTTGTCAAATACGAAAATGATCGGGCTGTGCATGACCTTGTACTCTCTCGGATCCTTCGATCGCGATACCGAATATGCTACTCGATATCTATGCGCAAGAGATTCAAGTTGTCTCTCTGTTCCGCGTAATCCGTCAACCTGAGAAGAGAACGCCGCACCGTATAGGTTAAGCGAATCAAGAGTATCTCGATCAGGATCAACGGTTACAAAAAGTACTCGGACAGCCTTCGCTTTGTTGCCGAGCCGCGTTAGCGCAGATGTTAGATTCGATAACGTCGTAGGACAAACGTCGGGGCAGAATGTGTAGCCGAACTCCAGAACGACAATCTGCCCAATATAGTCCTTACTGGTAACGGTGCGGCCATCTTTAGCGCGAGTCAGCGTGAAGTCGAGTGAGGGCATCTGATTGTCTACCCTAGTGAGACGCCACGACTCCTCGCGCTGACATCCAGCCAGCGCACAGCTCCCGAGCATCACTACGACCGCACACAAGATACGAAACCTGATGCCCCCGTCCTTCAATACAAGACAAAACTCGAGCGAATATTGTCTTGCCACATCCATTGTTGGTCGTCATAAAAGCGAGTATCGAACACCGTTCATCTTGTGGTACGCGACGTCTTATAAAAAGTATCGAACTGCAATCTTGACAAAGAGTGGCACCAATAAAGACAAGATAAGAATGGTGACAACAATGCCCGCCAACCTCAACGCCTGGCGGCGCACCCTCGCTTGCAAATCCGTCGAATAAGAGCTATCTCGCGTAGGTTCTTGCATAAATTCCACAAAATACAATTGACCTACCGCGACACCCTTGACGCCGGAAGGCTCCGAAATACCAGGTGAGTTAGCTCCGCGCGGGGGGCTGCCTACCCTGACGCCAGATTGACACAAAAAGGGCATCGCACAGAGCTCAGAGCATCATTCATCGCACCCACCCAGCTAACGCGCGAGGGAGCGGACCTTCAATTGATGGCAAACACTCGTTCGGTATGCGGCTCGAAGCGTCCTGTACATTGCGGGGAATCTTATGGCGGTTCAACACGCTTTACTACGTCAAAATTCCCTCGTTTTTTGCCATACCAACGCGAGTAACCGATGGCGCGCTTCTACGCTATGCGACGCACTTCCATGCTTGAGCAATGTGCAGTCGCGCTCAACGCCACACGGGGCGTCGAGCCAGAGAGCCGAAGGCCCACTTGCGGCTGCCTACAAAGACCGTACTCGCTATCGATGCACAGCTAGTCGGCCTGCGTCGATAGCGACGCACTACTGAAACGTCGTCTGTATGAGCTGGGCGTCAGACCAACAACGCTCCGAAAACGGGCCCTGAAAGTAACTGGTGAATCGAAACCCACAGCAACGGAGACTTGATCAACCGAAGCTGACGTTGTCTCGAGCAATTCTTGAGCGCGACGTACTCGTGATCTGAGTAGCCACTGGATGGGCGTCGTTCCAGTTTGGTCTCGAAATCGTCTTGCGAACGTCCGCGGTGTCATTGACGCACGACTCGCCAACAAGGTGACATCGATCGGCTGGTCCAAATTCCCTAACATCCATTCCAGCAATGGAACGAGGCTGCTGGATGTGGGTAGAGCAGTCTGTTGAATAAACTGCGCCTGCCCGCCGTCGCGAAAAAGGGGCGCCACCGCGAGCCGCGCAGCATGTGAGGCCACTGCCTGTCCGTGACACCGGCCAATCAGATGAAAGCACATGTCCAACCCTGCAGAAGAACCTGCTGACGTAACCACGTTACCCTCATCGACAAACAGTACATCAGGATCGACGGTAACTGCAGGAAAACGATTTGCGAACTCATCGACCACGGCCCAGTGCGTTGTCGCCCGCCTGCCGTCAAGCAACCCCGTCGACGCAAGGATGAATGCACCGGTGCATATGGAAGCGACCAGCGCCCCTCGGTCGCTTGCAAGTCGCAGCGCCTTCTTCACGGCCGATGAGACGACTATGTTGATATTTTCGACACCAGGAATGATCAGAATATTTGCGTCGAGCATTTGCTCCAACCGCCAAGGCGTGTGGATATCGAAGTGCCCAGCTCGAATACGGGACGATTCTCCGCAGACAAGGACACGATAAGCTTCGTCACCATCGACGGTCCGCACTCGCGAGAAGATATCGCATGCGATGCCCAGATCGAAAGGAACAACCCCATGTAACGCGAGAATCGCCACCGTTTTCATCACTGTTCTCCTGCCTGACTACGACATTTTTTTCAGTTGGCAGAAATCTATCACATTCCGTCAATTCTGCCACTTCCAAGTCTGTTGCTGCAAAGGTATAAAGGTTGCGCCTAGAAAAGGAAATCTCCTGTCCGAAAAAAGACAGCCGCTTGGTGTATCAGGGCCTTATTAGGCAACGTCATGAATCGAGACGCATTGACATGACTCGTGACACACTCACCGGGACATCGAACTGGCGCAACTTCGTCGTCTTAAGTTCGTCTCTTTCGTCGAGGGCACGACTCTTCTGTTCCTGCTCGTTATCGCTGTCCCTCTTAAACATGTCTACGGGTGGTCAACGGGTGTTCAGTTTATGGGACCAGTCCACGGTTTGGCCTTTTGCGCCTATATATGGTTCACGATTCAGACTGTAACCGGCGGTGGTTGGTGCATACGCGAGATAGTTCGCGTCATGATCTGCGCCTTCATGCCGTTCGGCGCATTTTTCAATCGCGCCCTTCTGTCCCGGAAGATCGCTTCGATCAGAAACGACAAAAAATCATGAACGTTGCAACTTACTATCCGTGGCTAAAAGCATTGCACGTTACGTCAGCACTAATTTTTTTCGGCGGAGTCGTTTCCGTTGGAGTCTTCCTCCATATGGTCACGACCGACTCTCCAGAAATTCGAACGCTTGCTGCAGCCATCCGGCGATTGGATCACCTCATCACTACGCCCGCAATGCTCCTGGTCTGGGCCCTGGGAATCGGAATTGGAGGCGCAGGCCATTGGTTCAACGCACCGTGGCTGACCGTCAAACTGATTTTCGTTGTCGCTCTCTCTGCCGTGCACGGTATGCAGTCCGGGAAACTGCGGCGTATCTGTCATGGTGCATCAATCAGCCCGTTGCATGCGTCGCTACCGATCTTGGTAACTTGCGCAGTCGTCATTGCGACACTGGCCGTTGCCAAGCCCTTCTGAAGGGAATACGTTTTGCAGCATCGCGCTTCGATAAATCATCAAATTCGCCTCACTACTACGATTCAATGTATCGCTCGTACCTAAAACTGACCAAGCCCGGAATTGTTCTCGGAAACATGATCTCGCTCAGCAGCGGCTATTTCCTGGCGTCGCGGATCACCATTCATTGGTCTCAACTTGTAATCGTCTTGTTGAGCGTAGCTCTTGTCATCGGTTCTGGATGTGCAGTCAACAATATTGTCGACCGAGACATTGATGCATTAATGACCAGGACGCGAACCCGGCCCATGGTCAACGGAGAAATCTCCACTCGAGCCGCGCTATTGTTCGCAGGGCCTCTTGCCCTATCGGGATTCGTCCTTCTCTATCAAGGTACCAAATGCCCTGTGGCGGTAATGCTTCTACTCGTTGGTTACATCGTATATACAGGCTTTTACACCCTCTTTTTCAAACGTCACTCGATTCACGGGACAATGGTTGGCAGCTTTTCGGGTGCGATGCCGCCGGTAGTTGGCTACTGTGCGGCAAGCGGTAGGTTTGACACAGCGGCGCTCATCTTATGGATAATGTTTTGCATCTGGCAGATGCCTCACTCGTACGCGATCGCAATCTTCCGTTCGGCAGACTATCGCGCCGCCGCGATTCCTGTCTATCCGTTAGTCAAGGGAACACCCGCCGCAAAACGGCACATCATCGGCTACATATTCGCCTTCACGTGTGTCGCAGCTCTACTTGTTCCTCTAGGGTATGCCGGGGCCATCTACCTTCTCGCGGTACTGGCAAGCGGTATCAGTTGGCTCTGGATTGGGTTGCGTGGATTGAAAGCGCAAGACGACATCCTCTGGGCCCGACAATTATTTTTCATCTCGATTGTGGTCGTCACAATTTTAAGCATCGCGATGTCGATTGACCGATTTAGTCCGCCATACATAGGTATGCTATGACGTGCTGCCTCGGTGGTTGAAATGGGTAACGATGGTGTCTTTCTCTAGGCGCAATGAGACACCATCAAACTAAACGCTCCGCTTCAAACCAACTGTGTGATGCTAAACACGTCGCGATCACGAATGTTGTAAAGCCGCGTTTTGGTCTCAATTTGCGCCACGGAACAAGTCCGGACAGCACGGTTTCCTATGCATGCTATCGGACCGGCGGTCATCTTTTCGCGACACGTCGCCGACGTTACTCCTGCCCAGTACGTTTTGCGTTTAGCCTCCATCGACGACATGAAGCACTCATTTCGCGAGATCGCCAATAGATCGACAAAATCCATTTCATGCTGATTCGATTCATCGTAAGCGATAATTTACCGACGCCCTAGCGTCGGGCTCGTTACTCTCGGAAGCTACATGTCGACGTGGACACGTAGAATGAGAGACATGACAGAGAACCGGGATCTGCATAGCGGGCTAGTGGTCGGCCAGAAGCGTGACAGCCGGCGCGAGTACGACGAAGGAGCAAGGGATGCACTGGTCTGAAAATGCCTTCAACCCGGCCAGCCGATCGCACACTACCAGCGCACCCATCCGGCGATGTCTGCGCCGGGCACGCAATCCGATGGTGACGTTATCGTCGTGCCCCCCCTCCACTGCGCCTGCGGTCGTGGCGCTCGCGTTCGTTCCGGTTGTCAGCTTGCCATAGCCGGCTGCTGAGGCTCAGCGGCTTACATTCGCCTTGAAGGTGCGCATGGCCAACGGAGTAGAGCTGAACCTTGGCGAAGTGGCGCTGGAGGAACTCCTCAACGCTGATCCAGATGCCAGGGAGGGTAAGAATTCAGTGTAAATCAACACATCTCGATCAGGTCAGCGAATTCCCAACCACTGATACGGCCGAACGCTATCGCGCAACCCACGCCGTCACGATTGCCGAGGCAGCAATTATGAAAAGGCACGCATGCGCACGGATACTGGCGAACGACCGACATCGACCGATTATCTGAGCGATCAGATTGGCATTCGGATCATCACTAGGTCTCGATGGATGTCATCACCACACTTGAATAATGTTTCACCGACAGGCGAAAATCCGCTCCGCGAGTAAAAACGTATTGCCCAAGTATTTTGATCGTTCACCGTGAGCCGGACGCGAGTATGCAGCTCAGCAAGGCTGGCTGAGAGTAAACGTTGGGCAGCCCCCGTTCCATGATGGGTCGGCAACACGTAGCACCGCATTAATTCCGGGACACCATCTGCCAAAGGCAAGTTCAATGCTTCGGGAGCGGGAGTGACAACGCTAAATCCGATAACGGTCCCCATTTCGTCCAATACGTGAATATCGAAATTCCTATCTGACAGAGCGTTCCTGAGGGAAGAAGGCGTGAGGTTTTCATCGATGTACTTTTGCAATTCTATATCCGGCGGTCCCGCCGGGCAGGCCAGCGCAAACGTACGAGCGGCCACGATACTGATGCCTTGCGCGTCGGCTAATAACGCTTTACGCTTATTCATAGTCTGGCCCAAGGTTGACGTTGTCCGGAATGGCTAGCGACGACACTGCATTGCCGGTCTAAGTCAGATTTTGACCGCTCATTTCAATGCAATTAGCTGACTGCTTTCGCAAAAAAAAGACCAGCCCAGACCAGATGTGCGGACAACTATTGTATCGGTTCATCTGGCACATCGCACCTGATAAACGGCCGCCAGTCTGGAGTCGTTGATGCAAACTCGTCTAGCACTGAGAGCTGCTCATGCACCACATTGTCAGTCGCGACTCTATGGATAATCTCCGTAAGAACGCGATTTCGCTTCGAATACATAAAATCGTTTTTCAGCTTACGCATATAGGCGCTCCGGCCGTGCTTGGGTCAACATACGTTGGCCGGTAAATTCTGATCGCCCACGCCAAATCTTCATAGTGGACGTCTGCACTTCCCGTCCGTCTTCGCCTAAGTTACGACGCGCGAAAAGTTCTGTTATCCAATCGACAAATACGCTGACATTCGAGGATAAATGGAGTTTGTGCGGATAGACAGCCGAAATTGGTTGCGGCAAAGGTTTGAAACCCGGCAACACTTCAACAAGCTCACCGGTCTTCAGATGCGGGCTGGCCATGAAGAGTGGTACCTGAATGATTCCAAGACCGTTGACTCCACAGCTCAGATAAGCTTCTGCATCATTGACTGCGACCATTCCCTGCATCTTCACCTGGACCGCTTGTGCTTCAAGGAGAAAATCAAAATCTACGGCGCGTTCAGACTGGCCGATAAAGCATTTCACGGCAGTATGCTCTTTCAAAGCTTCGACTGTCTGCGGGGCACCATGCAATGCGAGGTACCCGGGAGCGACAGCGGTGACGCACGGAACAACGCCGATACGCCGGGCGACGAGACCGGAGTCATCAAGAGCGCCCATCCGTATCGCGCAGTCGACCCCTTCCTGAATGAGATCAATGCGTCGGTCATGGAAACCAAGCGCAAGCTCCAGTGCCGGGTAGCTCGAATGAAATTCGATTAACGTGGGCATCACGAGACGCCGTCCGAGCGCGCCCGGCATGTCGATTCGTAGCCGCCCACGAGGAATCTTACTTGTTATCCGGAATGCGTTCTCTGCCTCCTCCACCGCGGCAAGTGTCCGCACGCAGCGCTCGTAGTAGGCAGCACCGTCCGGCGTTAGGCTCAGCTTACGTGTGGTTCGTTGAAGCAGTCTTACTTTTAGATATGCTTCGAGTTTTTGGATGATGTTCGTGACTGAAGCGCGCGGCAAGTTGAGCATGTCGGCCGCTCGCGAGAAGCTGTTCGCGTCGACGATGCGGGTAAAGACCTTCATCGCATGTATCCGGTCCATGGTATTCCCTTGCTCTTACAGGACACGCTCAGCAGTTCCGTTGAAGTCGCGGCTCGAGGTTCCATTAAGTCAAACGCAGTCCGAGGCGAGAGACGCGCTGTACTCTCTCGCCTCGGCGTGACTAGTTAGCGTTTGGCGGTTTGCGGACTTCTGTTTTCGCTTCCAACTTGCGTCTGTGGTCCACCCCAGCCTCCTCCAAGCGCACGAACCAAGGCAACGGTGGAAACAGCTTGCGCACCCGCCAAGTGACTAAATTGCAGTTGCGATTGCAGCACCTGCCGCTGAGCGTCAATCACGTCCAGGTAGCTGACTTGCCCTTCTTTGTACTGGGTTGTTGAAAGGAGCTCCGCACGTTCGGACGCAGACACGGCAGATCCCCGCTCGCGGATCTGATCGTCAAGCAATCGAAGGTCGGACAGACTGTCTTCAACTTCTTTGAATGCAACGAGAACCTGTTGCCGGTATTGGGCGAGGTCCTCGTCGAACTTGGCGCGTGCGTTAGCAAGATTCGCGCGGCGACGCCCGCCATCGAAAATCGGCAATGTCAGCGCGGTCCCCGCGAACGGTCCCAGCAAAAAGGTTCGAGTGGACCACTGGAACAGATTGCCTAACATGGTCGATTCGTAGCCAAAGGCTCCAGTGATGGTCAATTGAGGGAAAAACGCTGACTTTGCCAAGCGCACCCTAGCGTTCGCTGAGGCCATCGCCCGCTCTGCTGCGGCAATGTCCGGACGCCGCTCCAGCAGCGATGAAGGAAGGTCCGCGGGAATCCGCGCCCGGACCGGCACAAGTGGCGCCTCCGCGAACGTGAAATCAGCTGGCGGCTCACCGAGCAGAATCGAAAGGCTATGCTCGAGACTGCCCGTTGGCGAGCGACGTCGATCGCGTCGGCACGCGCTGCTGCCAACTCGTTTCGGGCCCTCGATACATCGAGGTCACTTATCTCTGCGGCACTGAAGCGGCTCTCGACGAGCCTGAGTGCGCCCTCACGCAGTGCCACCGTCTTTCGATAGAGCCCGAGCTGCGTATCGAACTCGCGAAGCTGAAAGTAGTTTTGCGCTACATCAGCCTGCAGAGCCAACTGCACGGATTGGAACAGCGCTTCGCTTCGCGCTTCATCGGAACGAAACGCGCTCACGTTGTCACTAACACGCCCGAAAAGATCGGCTTCGTAAGAAGCCGAGGCTTGCGCGCGCCACAGAGTCTGATTCGGGACTTTGGCGTCGTCAGATAGGAACTGTGAAGCAGGCGATAGATGTTGTCGCGTGGGCCCGAATCCCGCTCCGATTGACGGAAATCAAGACGAACGCGCCGACTGCACCTGCGCCCTCGCCTGCTGCACGCGTGCGGCAGCTGCCTTTAAATCTTGATTCGCGTCCGCCGCCTGTTTCTCGAGCCCATCAAGCGTAGGGTCGTCGAACACACGCCACCACTCGCCGCGAAAAAGGTCCTCGGCAGGTTTCGCAGTTTTCCATGCTTCTGCGCTTGTTCCCTCTGCGGTGGAACTCGCCTCCTTAGAAGGCAGCGCCAGCTCTTTGAACGCGTTTGGGACAGACGCATTGGGTCGTACGTAGGTCGGCCCGGTCGAACACGCCGAGAGAATAGCCATTGCGAAGGCGCTTACCGCCGTGTGACGAGAGCCTCGGCTGAACATCGCGGAACTTAGCATGTTTCTATTAGGCATTGTATTCAGTAGAGATCCGACAAGTGCGCGATCTCGTGTGAGACGTCTTTCTGTGCGACGTGTATTTTTCCGCCGGCGATGGTGCGCAGCACCACATAGAAAACAGGCGTTAGCATCAAGCCAAACAGTGTCACTCCGAGCATCCCGAAGAACACGGCGATACCCATTGCCTGCCGCATTTCGGAGCCGGCGCCGGTCGACAAAACGAGTGGCACCACACCCATGATGAACGCGATCGAGGTCATCAGAATCGGTCGAAGCCGCAGCCTACTGGCCTCAATCGCAGCCTGAATTGCCGTTCGACCGTCATGCTCAAGTTCGCGGGCGAACTCTACGATGAGAATTGCGTTCTTCGATGCGAGCGCCACAAGCACCATCAAGCCGATCTGCGTGAAGACGTTGTTGTCGCCATGCGTCAGCCACACGCCCGTCAATGCACTGAGAACGCTCATCGGCACAATCAAAATGACCGCGAGCGGCAAGGTGAGGCTCTCGTACAACGCAGCTAAAACCAAAAACACTAGCAAGACGCTGATTGGGAAGATCCACATCCCTGAGTTCCCAGCCAGTACCTGCTGGTAAGTCAGGTCGGTCCATTCGAATTTTACTCCCTTAGGCAAGACCTCGGCGGCGATTTGCTCAGCAGCTTCCTTCGCTTCATCCGAGGAGTAACGGTGGGCTGGGCCGCCATTGATATCAGCAGCGGTGTAACCGTTGTAACGCACCACCATATCGGGACCGTAGGTCGGGGTGACAGTGATGAGCGAAGAGAGCGGGATCATCTCGCCGCTACTACTGCGTGTCTTAAGCTGCAAGATATCGTCAGCATTGCGCCGGTAGCGTGAGTCTGCCTGTACACGCACTTGATACACCCTGCCGAACCTGTTGAAATCGTTCACATACAGGGATCCGAGATACGTTTGCATGGTGTTGAATACATCGGTCACGGCAACTCCGAGCTGCTTCGCACGCTCGCGGTCGAGGTCGACATTCAACTGAGGCACATTGATTTCATAGTTCGAAAACGTCGGTCCGAGTTGCGGCGTTGTCGACGCTTTTTTCACGAAATCCATCGTTGCTTTGTTAAGTGCTTCGTAGCCGAGAGCGCCGCGGTCCTCAAGTTGCATTTTGAACCCTCCCAGCGTTCCAAGTCCCAAGACCGGCGGCGGTGGGAATACAGCCGTGAATGCGTCTTTGATTGAAGAAAATTGCTTATTGAGCGAAGCTGCAATGTCGACTGCCGAGTGACCCTTACGTTCGTCGAAAGGCTTCAGCGGAATAAAGAGAACGCCAGCGCTCGGGATGTTTGTGAATCCATTGACAGAAAGTCCTGGGAACGCAACGGCGTGCGCCGCGCCAGGTTGCTTCATCACCATTTCACCCATTTCTTTGAGTACCTGCTCGGTCCGATCAAGCGACGCGCCGTTAGGCAGCTTGGCGAAGGAGACGAGATACTCTTTGTCCTGCGCGGGAACAAATCCACCCGGCACGATTCGCATGATAACGACGGTCAGTCCTAGCAAGACGCCGTAGACCACGAGCATTGTTCCTTTGCGCTTCAGCGATCCCGCGACGCCGTGACTGTACTTTTCCGAGCCAACGTTGAACACGGTATTGAAGTGTCCGAAAAATCTCCCAAAAATCTCATCTATGACACGGGTCAAGTCATCCTTCTTCGCGTCGTGACTACGCAGCAGGAGAGCCGATAACGCTGGAGAAAGGGTCAACGAGTTGAATGCGGAGATGACGGTCGAGATAGCAATCGTCATCGCGAACTGCTTATAGAACTGTCCCGTCAGACCGCTCATGAACGCGAGCGGAACGAACACCGCAACGAGCGTGAGGGCGATTGCAATTATTGGGCCACTCACCTCCTGCATCGCCGTGTACGTCGCATCGCGAGCGCTGAGTCCTCTGGCAATATTTCGTTCAACGTTCTCCACGACGACAATTGCATCGTCGACGACGATCCCGACTGCCAGGACCATTCCAAACAGCGAAAGTGCGTTAATCGAGAAACCAAACGCGAGCAGGAGAGAAAATGTGCCAACAATAGACACCGGCACTGCCAACAATGGAATGATGGATGCACGCCATGTTTGCAAGAAGACGATCACGACAATCACGACCAAGGTGATCGCTTCAAGTAATGTGTGGATTACCGCCTCGATACTCGAACGGACGAAACGGGTCGGGTCATAAACGATCCTGTATTCAAGTCCCGACGGAAAATCTACGCTGAGTTCTTTCATCGCCGCGCGAACATCATCCGAAATCTGCAGTGAGTTTGCACCCGGTGCTTCGTTGATCGACAACGCAATTGCGGGCTTGTTGTCTAGCAAGGAACGCAAACCATACTCTGAAGCTCCAAGCTCTATCTTCGCGATGTCGCGCAAATGCGTGACGGCACCCGTGGTAGACGACTTAACGATGATTCCACCGAACTCCTGGTCCGTCTTTAGACGTCCGCGCGCGTTGACCGATAGCTGGAGAAGCGTTCCAGGAACGGCCGGTGAACCGCCGACCACACCTGCTGCGACCTGTACATTCTGCTCTCGAATGGCGTTCACGACCTCAGTCGCAGTGAGATCTCGCTCAGCTACCTTTTGAGGGTCCAACCAAACGCGCATGGAATAATCGCCGCCACCCCAAAGTTGCACCTCTCCCACACCCTTAATCCGCTCAAGCCTGTCTCGTATGTTGATAAGCGCGTAATTGCGAAGATACGTGTTGTCGTATCGGCCGTCTGGCGACAACAGGTGCATGAACATGGTCACCGTTGGGGAACTCTTAATCGTCGTCACACCCAACTTCTGGACATCGTCCGGCAATCTTGGGAGAGCCTGATTCACACGGTTCTGCACGAGTTGCGTTGCGAGGTCTGGATTTGTTCCAAGAGCGAACGTAACCGTCAAAGTCAGGTTGCCATCAGAGTTGGCCTGAGATTGCATGTACAGCATGTTCTCGACGCCATTGATTTGCTCTTCGAGTGGCGATGCGACTGCCTCCGCGATTACCTTCGGATTCGCACCGGGATACTGAGCGCGAACGATCACAGAAGGCGGGACCACGTTCGGGTACTCAGATATCGGAAGCTTGAATAACGCGATGGTGCCTGCAAGGAGGATTACTACCGACAGCACGCACGCAAATATTGGCCTGTCGATGAAGAATTTCGAGATATTCATGTGACTCTTAACCTGGCGAACCGCTCATCCTCGCAGCAACACGATTGGCGAGGACCTGCATGAAGATATCGAACAAAAATGGCGCGAGAAAGCCACTACGAAGCTTCGCCACGCCGGAAAGGTGAACTGCTGGACACCGCGGCAATATTTGCCCAATCGACAAAGCGCGATCTCAAGCTGAAGGCGTCCCCTCCGCTTCGGTGTCGATCATCGGGACGATATGCGGACTGACTTTCACACCCGGCCTGACGCGCTGCGTTCCACTGACGACAATCCGATCGCCCGGTTGAATTCCGGACTTCACAGTTCGAAGGTTTCCATGTGCATCGCCCAGTTTGATCTCACGATAAGCAATTTGATTGTCACTGCCGACAACGTAGACGTATCTCTTATCTTGATCAGTTCCAATCGCGGTATCGTCGATCAACAGGGCGGAATAAGAATTGCCGCTAATGACCTTGACTCGAGCGTACAATCCGGGAATCAAACTGCCGCCACTGTTGTCGAATCGCGCCCGGACTCGGATCGTTCCAGAAGTGGTGTCGACCCGATTGTCGACAGACTGAATGACACCCGCTCGAGAGTAACCTTCCTCGTCAGCAAGTCCGAGGTCGACAGGCACACGGCCTTCGTTCTTGACACGACGAATGTACTGCAGGTACGTCTGCTCATCCGCGTCGAATTCGGCATAGATGGGCGATACCGACACGATCTTCGTCAGCGGTGCGCTGCCTGCACCGGCACTGACGACGTTCCCGAGAGTGATTTCTGCGCGGGAAACTCGTCCGGAAATCGGTGCGGATATCCTGGTGTACCCAAGATTAATTTCTGCTGCCTCCAGGGCGGCTTGTGCAGTTTTGAGATTGGCGGCTGCTTCGTTTGCAGCATTCTGCTTTTCGTCATAGTCGCGTTTGGCGATGGCGTTGTCTGCAATCAAACGTTGTGCGCGCTGCCAATCATTGGCCGTATAGATCACGCGAGCACGCGCAGCCACAACTTGCCCTAAAGCCCTGTCCACCTCTGACTGATACGGGCGGGGGTCGATGATGAATAAGACATCCCCCTTTTTTACCATCTGACCGTCTTTCAGATTAACCGACACGATTGTTCCTGACACAAGCGGCCGAACGTCGACCTTGTCGACTGCCGCGAGTCGCCCCGAGTACGTCTGGGAATCTCTGACTTCCTTTTGCAGCACCGTGGCGACATCAACCTCTGTCGCTGCGGGCGCAACGGACGGCGTCGAATCACGTGCACTAACCCGGATTGCGCTGAATGTGCCTAGTCCTGCAATCGCAACAACCACAATCGTGGCAATCGCAAGCTTTGGACGAGGATTTGAAGAAGCGGACATGAAAGACTCTTATTGAAAGCAATTTTGTTTGACTATAACGTTGGCCTCCGGAGTCGAGTCCAGCCCACATAGCCCCTTTCGATTCGACAGTTAGCCTGTCAGGCCGACCGCCTGCACTTGCCTAGAGCGGTGCACGCGAGCAAAAGAATCCAGAAACCTCTTTTGACGCCACATTTTCCTCAAGCCGCTCTTGTGAGCATAGGACGAACTTCCCTCGTATTTCGTCATCAACCAAATTCTACGTCGATTCAGCTAAAGGCTGCTTTTGAGGCATCTGCGTCCTTTTTTCCCACGTCGTTTTGATGCATCCTTTTCCTATGAGAGGAGTATTGTTAAATGACATCAACCAACTCGATGAGCAGCGCCTCGCCTGCTATTGCAAAGAGTACGTCCTTCGACGCAATAAGCTCGAACGCGGGGTCGCGCAACATCGCATTCTTCGTTTACTCGGGATTCCAGATGCAGGACCTTGCGGGTCCGCTTGCAGTGTTTGACGAAGCCAGCAGGCTTTCCAACAAACAAAGCTACCGGTGTCATATCGTTTCGATCGACGGGGGGCTGATACGCGGCTCGTCGGGACTCGAAGTCTCTACTAAAAAGATTCAAAGATATCGCTACGACACCCTTCTCGTAATGGGCGGAGCGCTTTCGGCAAGCACAAGCAACTTTCCACCCCAAGCAGTAACGGATTTCATCCGTGACGCATCGTCAACGGGAATTCGGCGCATTGGAAGCGTGTGTACCGGCGCGTTCGTACTGGCCGCAGCCGGGATCCTCGACGGTCGTAAGGCCACCACACATTGGAAATATGCCGCGCAGTTGCAACGACAGTTTCCGAAGGTGAAAGTCACTGGAGATCGAATTTTTACGGAGGATGGACAGATTTGGACATCAGCTGGAATCACCACAGGGATTGACATGGCGCTCGCCATGGTCGAAGCAGACGAAGGCGCGAGCGTGTCGCAGTCTACGGCTCAAATGCTCATCGTGTCTCATCGGCGCTTGGGTAACCAATCGCAATTTTCAAACGTTGCAGATGTCCATTCCGACTCGAAACGAATTCAGGATGTCCTTACCTATATACGAGAACATCTTGACAATACCCTTTCCACAGTCGAGCTCGCGGCGGTTGCGCATTTGAGTCCTCGCCACTTTGGGCGTGCCTTCAGGGCAGAAACGAGCGACACTCCAGCAAAGCTTGTTGAGAGACTGCGAGTAGAAGAGGCACGACGTCAGGTCGAACAAAGTTCGAAGCCCATTGACGCCATTGCGTACGCGGTCGGATTCGCTCATCCCGAACGAATGAGACGAGCGTTCTTGCGAGTTGTCGGCTTTCCGCCGCTGCGAGTACGACAGATGGCATCTGGCACTATCGCTGCAGGTAGTTCGAGAAGGCTCTGATGCAAATAGGCCGTCTTGACTAGATTTTTATTATATAAGCAATACCTAATCAAGCAGACAGGACGCCCTTCCAGACTGCGGGCGCAGCGGTATCTTTGAGGCCGAGCTTCGCAAGGCTGAATTGGCCTTTGCGAATACGATGTACCAACTCAATACCTGAGAGAGTGATCGTTGCGTTCCTGAAACGTTTGAAGCCGAGCATGACTTTCGTCCGGGACTTGATGTTGCGGTGGTCTTGCTAGACCAGATTATTGAGATATTTCGAGGATCGGACCTTCGTGTCCTCAGGCAGCAAGCCATCGGCCTTCATCTCGCGCACGGCGCGGTGCGATGCCGCGTAACCATCGAGCGTGATGGTCTTCGGTGGCTGGCCTTGATGCTTGATTGCCTTCCTGAAAAAGGCTTTTGCCGCCTTCACGTCGCGCCTGGCGCTGAGCATGAAGTCTACCGTCTGCCCCACCCGATCCACTGCCCGATAAAGATAGACCCACTTACCGCGCAGCTTGAGGTAAGTCTCGTCGACACGCCACGTCTGGCCGGTGGGCCTGCCAAAGCGGTTCCACCGTTTGACGAACTCCGGCCCAAATCGCTGCACCCAGCGCAGGATCGTCGTGTGCGCCAGCGACAGGCCCCGTTCGGCCATCATCTCGACCAGATCGCGCAGGCTAAGCTTGTAGCGCAGATACCCGCGAACACACAGAATGATCACCTCGCGGTCAAAGTGACGGCCTGCGAACAGTTCATCCAGGCTCTTCAGCTTGCTCATCGTCGGTTCTCGATTTGTTCAGCCCGACACCTTAACCGATTCGCGCCCGCGCTATTTGCACCAGAGCCGGTTTGCTCAGCATAATGAATCTCCAGTCTCTGTTATGGAAGGGATGTGTCCAGAAGTTCGATCCAATGACGCACCGGCGTGCGCCCGGCACTGTCCAGATGCGTCTGGCAGCCAATGTTGGCCGTAACGATCAGTTCCGGCTTGCCGCTTTCCAGTGCATCAAGCCGGTTGTTGCGCAATCTTTCCGCCAGCTCGGGCTGAGTGATCGAATACGTGCCCGCCGACCCACAGCACAGGTGAGCATCGGGCACAGCAGTCAGATCGAAGCCGAGCCGTTGCAGGATCGACTCAACCGCGCCGCCCAGTTTTTGCGCATGCTGCAACGTACATGGGCAGTGAAACGCGATTCGCCGTTGCGCCTGTCCAGGCAAACTCTCGGGCAACGTCGCCGGAAGGCTCGTTGGCAGATTCACCGGCGAATTCGCCTGCAACCGATCGAGCGGCTCGCCAGCCAATACCTCGACGAGATCCCGCGCCAGTTCGCTGACACGCTGCGCTTTCGACGCATAGCGCGGGTCGCCGCGCAACAGATGCCCATACTCCTTGACGAACGCACCGCAACCGCTCGCCGTTTGCACGATCGCTTCAGCGCCGGCCTCGATGGCGGGCCACCACGCGTCGATATTGCGCCGTGCGCGCACCAAGCCTGCTTCCTGCGCATTCAGGTGATAGTCCGTCGCGCCGCAGCAGCCGGCCCGCTCTGCATCGACGATGCTGATGCCGAGCCGGTCGAGGACGCGCGCGGCGGCCGCGTTGGTGTTCGGTGAGAGCGCGGGTTGCACGCAGCCCTCGAGCATCAGCATCGTGCGCGGATGCCTCGGCGCCGGCCGGGCTTTCGGTGAAGCGCCACGCCTGGGGATCTTCCGGCCAAGCGCAGCGGGAAGAATCGGCCGCAGTGCACGCCCGGCTTTCAGCAGCGCATCGAACACCGCCGGATGCGGGATCGCGCGGCGCAAACCCTCGCGCAGCATCCGTTCGGCCGCAGGCCGCGGAACCCGCCGCTCCAGTTCCGCGCGGCCGATGTCGAGCAGCGCGTGATAGTTGACACCGGACGGACAGGTGGTTTCACAGTTGCGGCAGGTGAGACAGCGGTCGAGGTGCAATTGGGTCTTCTGCGTGACCGCCTCGCCTTCGAGCATCTGCTTGATCAGATAGATGCGCCCACGCGGGCCGTCGAGTTCGTTGCCAAGCAGTTGATAAGTCGGGCAGGTCGCGTTGCAGAAGCCGCAGTGCACGCATGAGCGCAGTATCTGTTCGGCTTCGTCCGCGCGCGACAAGGTCCTGGCGGCGTCGCTGAGATTGGTTTGCATGCTGATGTTCCCTTCAATGGATCGCCTTCAAAATTCAGAGCCCGGCGTACAGGCGGCCGGGATTGAAGAGACCGCGCGGATCAAGTTGCTGCTTCAGTTGCCGATGAAAGCGCAGCAACGCGGGCGGCAGCGGCGTGAACGGCTCGGTGTCCGCATGCGGCGTGAAGCAGGTCGCATGTCCCCCCGCGGCATGCGCGATCTGGCGGATCGTCGCGGCCGGCGCATCGCTTTTCAGCCAGCGTTGCGCGCCGGCCCAGTCGAGCAGCGTGTCGCCCGGCAAGTCGAACAACGGCGAAGCGTTCGGCAACGACAGACGCCACAGCGGGCGCGTGTCGTCGAAAAATGCCAGCCGGTGCTCGCGCAGGTCGTCCCAGAAGCGCGGGTCGAGTTCGGTGCCGACGATGCGATCCAGCGCCGACGCAACCGATCCCATGCCGCCTTCGAGCCGCACATGCAGGCGGCCGTCGACGTGACACGCGGCGCTCACCGGCAGCACCGCGCGGCGCCACGCCGAAAGTTCGCGCATTGCTTCAGCCGCGTCGAGTTCAAGCGCGACGCTTGCAAGTGCACGCGGTTTGGGCAGCACCTTCAGCGACACTTCCGTGATCAAGCCGAGGCAGCCGAAGCTGCCCGCCAGCAAACGCGACACGTCATAGCCGGCCACGTTCTTCATCACCTCGCCGCCGAAGCGCA
Source organism: Paraburkholderia sp. BL6665CI2N2 (assembly GCF_004366535.1). Classification (NCBI taxonomy): domain Bacteria; kingdom Pseudomonadati; phylum Pseudomonadota; class Betaproteobacteria; order Burkholderiales; family Burkholderiaceae; genus Paraburkholderia; species Paraburkholderia sp. BL6665CI2N2. The sequence continues at coordinate 392,595 of NZ_SORC01000002.1, read as the reverse complement.
GATGCTTCGCCTGGCCCGTGATCACGCGGCAGCCGAGCACGAAGTCGCGCACCGAGCCGGCCCACGGCCGGCGTGGTCCGGCGAGACCCGTGGCCACCATGCCGCCGATCGTGGCGGCCGCGCCGAAGGCCGGCGGCTCGCACGGCAGCATCTGTTCGGCGGCGTCGAGAGTCGCGTTCAGCTCGGTGAGCGGCGTGCCGGCGCGCGCGGTAATCACCAGTTCGGTCGGGTCGTAACTGACCACGCCGCGATGAGAGCGCGTGTCGAGCGACGCGCCTTGTGCGGGACGGCCGAGGAACGCCTTGCTATTGCCGCCGCGAATCGCGAGTGGCGTTCCGCTCGCAAGCGCTTGCGAGACTTCGGCGACGAGCCGTTCGCTATCGTCCATCGAGACAGGTTCGACGCGCATCAGAAACGCTCCAGTTCGGGAAAAGGCAACGCGCCATGGTGAACATGCATCGAACCGAATTCGGCGCAGCGGTGCAGGGTCGGCACGTTCTTGCCGGGATTGAGCAGTCCGGCCGGATCGAACGCAGCTTTCAGTGCGTGAAAGAAGCTCAATTCGTCGCTGTTGAATTGCGCGCACATCTGGTTGATCTTTTCGCGGCCCACGCCGTGTTCGCCGGTGATGCTGCCGCCCACCGCCACGCACAGTTCGAGAATGCGGGCACCAAGAGCTTCGGCGCGTTCGGTCTCGCCGGTTGCATTCGCATCGAACAGGATCAGCGGGTGCATGTTGCCGTCGCCAGCGTGAAACACGTTGGCGACTTTCAGTCCGTATTCGTTCGACAACGCTTCGATACCCTTGAGCACGCGCGGCAATTCGCGGCGCGGAATGGTACCGTCCATGCAGTAGTAGTCGGGCGAGATGCGGCCCACTGCCGGGAACGCATTCTTGCGGCCGGCCCAGAAACGCTGGCGTTCGGCTTCGTCTCGGGCGACCCGGATCTCGGTCGCGCCCGCGTCGCGCAGCAGCGCTTCGACACATTTAACGTCTTCCTGTACGTCGCTTTCGACGCCGTCGATTTCACACAGCAGGATCGCCGCGGCATCGACCGGATAGCCTGCGTGGATGAAATCTTCCGCCGCGCGAATCGCGAGGTTGTCCATCATCTCCAGGCCGCCCGGAATCACGCCCGCACCGATGATTCTCGCGACCGCCGCGCCGGCCCTCTCGACGTCGTCGAAACTGGCGAGCAGTACCTTCGCGCTCGGCGGTTTGCCGAGCAGCTTAACGGTGACTTCGGTAACGATGCCGAGCATGCCTTCCGAGCCGGTGAACAGCGCGAGATAGTCGAAGCCGGGGGCGTCGAGCGCATCCGAGCCGAGCGTGATGCGCTCGCCGTCGATGGTGAGGATTTCCAGCTTGAGGATATTGTTGACCGTCAGTCCGTACTTCAGGCAGTGCACGCCGCCCGCGTTCTCCGCAATGTTGCCGCCAATCGAGCAAGCGATCTGCGACGACGGGTCCGGCGCGTAGTACAGGCCGTGAGGCGCTGCAGCCTGCGAGATTGCGACGTTACGCACGCCGGGTTGCACGCGGGCGGTACAGGCTTCGGGATCGACGTCGAGAATCCGGTTGAAGCGCGCCATCACCAGCAGGATGCCTTTGTCGAGCGGCAGCGCGCCGCCTGACAAACCGGTGCCGGCGCCCCGCGCGACTACCGGAATCCTTGACGCGTTCGCGTATGCCAGCAGTGCCTCGACTTGTTCGACCTTGTCGGGCAAAGCGACCAGCATCGGCGTCGCACGATAAGCAGCAAGGCCATCGCATTCGAATGGCCGCAAATCTTCCTGCTCGTGCAGCAGTTGCAACTCGGGGATCAATGCCCGCAACTGCGCGACGACAGTGGCTTTGTCGTGCGTCGCGAGCGGGCCGTCGACGCTCTCGTCGTAGTGATAGCTCATGGGAAGTCTCCTGGCGTCGCGCCTGACCCGTAAGCCGGTGGAAATACACCGTGCGAACAGGCCAGGAGCGTGTCTCCGGGGGAATTGTTGCCGTTGGGTCTGTGAATGTCGATGGCCATCTCAAGTGGTCATACCAGTTTTTGATGAGATGGCGTCCAACCTATTTCGGCAATAATGGTTGCCTGTATCGCTTGTGTTAAAAATCCCAATGCGCCGCGTGATAGTATTTTCAACTGGTCACACCGGTTGGAATAAGCGATGCAGATAACGGATCCGGACAACCCCAGGCAGGTTGCCGACGTGGTCGCCGAGCGAATCGAGCGGCTGATCGTCGACGGCGTACTGAAAACCGGGCAAGCGTTGCCGTCCGAGCGGCGCCTCACCGACAAGCTCGGCGTATCGCGCACGGCGCTGCGCGAAGGGCTTAAGCTGTTGCGCGCGCGCGGCATCATCGAGACCTCGCATGGCAGGGGCTCGTTCGTCGCAAGCCTGACCGCGCAACCCGCGCTCACGCCGCTGATGCATCTGCTCGGCTCGCAGCCGCGCACGCTCTACGATCTGCTTGAAGTGCGTGGGCTGCTGGAAGCGGAATCCGCGCGGCTCGCGGCGCTGCGCGGCACACCCGCTGACTTCGTGCTGATCACGCGCCGCTACGAGGAGATGGTCTCGGCGCACGGCGAGGAAACAAGCGCGTCGACTCACGCGCGGCTCGATCACGCATTTCACCTCGCAATTTGCGAGGCTTCACATAACCCGGTGCTAGCGCATACGCTGAGTTCGCTGACCGATCTCCTGCTGAGTTCGGTGTTTGCGTCGGTCAACAATCTGTATCACCGTGAGCCGCAAAAGCGCGTAATTGATCGTCAGCATGCGCGGCTCTATAACGCCGTCACCGGCAAACTGCCCGAGCAGGCACGCAAGGCGGCGGCCGAGCATATTGAAAGCGTCTGCGCAAATTTGCGCGAAATTGAACATGAAGGACAACGGCTCGTACGCGCTACGTTGCGGCTGGAAGGCTGGTAGTGAATCGTGTATTAGCGCTGATTTTAGGTCCAATGCGGGAGATAAACGCAGGCCCAGCCGCCATCTCTCTCGACGACCGACCGTCGTTGACAATCTGCTTAAGATAGGACGGGTAAGATGCCCGCTCCTTTTGCAGACATCCGCTCGTGTCCCGAGTTAGAAATTCGTAGACAAAATCGTTCGGCACGGGCAGGACCTGGTCGGACGACTTGGTCCAGATGCAAGGCCTCGATTTGCGTCGTCGACCTGATCGCGAGACAACGTTCGCCACGTTCCTGTTCACAAATAGGGTCGCCCGGACGCAAACCGACAAGTTCATTGGCTGTAACCCTGCTATCAGCGCACCCTATCTGGGCAGATTCGGGCGCGCTGATACTTCTCCTTCATCCTGTCGCGAAGCTGATGCGTCGTATATGCAGAAGCAGATTAAAGAAAGCCGAGCCACGCGACTGCGAGCGAAGCTACTTGGGAAGTCGTTTTAACTACGTTCAATCTCGATTGCGAGCGAGAGTTACGCAGCGCTCTTTGACCGCGTTCGACGTCGAGCGTTTTCTGGAAAGCATTGCATCGGAAGCCGTTGGGCAAGTGACGTCTATGAAGATAAGTTTTCTTATGTGCGACGTGAGGTCGCTTCGTTCGTTGTTTTACCGTCGATGTCTGGCGGGAGGAAACCGGGCGTTCCGTCGCCCGTAGTCTATTGGTGCATGCGGGGCTGGTAACGGCGCCGTGTGAAGCCACCGAGACAATGTAGCCCGGCGCAAGCTAAGCCGTGGTCGTGAGACGACGGTGCCCCTGCGAGTGGCAATGCGGAGGGGGCGCTAGACTGGATGGCATGGCTAAAGTATTTGAACTGCTGATAAACATCGTTAACTTAGACGGGCCAAAGACACTGATAGGCCCCGCCCAAAACGGGAACGTAGCAGGTCTGCCCTTTATAAGGTGGGACAGCGCGGACATGGTGCTACCGGTGGAGAAGCAGAGCCTAAACCATTCCTGCGAACGATGCGGAACACGGAAACCCCGTATCTCTGCCCAGTCGGGCAAGCCGACCGTGAGGAAAGCTGTTGGAGGTGCGGGAACAGGAGTGCGGAGAAAGCGAACGCCGTCCTGTAATCGGATGGATAGGGATTGCGCCGCAAGGCAACATCATCCTACGCGAAAGCGGGCAGACTTCCGCATGGTCTTTCGTCACGAAAGAGTCTGACGAACTTTCAAAGGAGGAGAAGCAAATGACAGTGCAGCAAGCCGGCACCGGTGCGTCCTCCGATCGCGCAATGCATTGGAACGATGTCGATTGGGCCCGATGCTATCGTGAGATTCGAAGGCTGCCGGCTCGCATCGTGAAGGCGACACAGGACGGCAAGTACGGCAAGGTGAAGCTTTGCAGTGGTTGCTGACCCACTCGTTCAGCGGCAAGGCACTCGCCCTCAGACGGGTGACTGAGAATCAGGGTAGACGGACTCCCGGCGTGGACGGCCTCACATGGTCTACGCCGAGGTCCCGCCTCCAGGCAGTGAAGTCTCTAAAGCGGCGGGGCTACCGCCCTCTGCCGCTGAGACGAATATATATCCCGAAAGCCGACGGGAAACGGCTGAGACCTCTTGGAATTCCCTGCTTGGTCGACAGAGCGCAACAGGCGCTTCATCTGCTTGCACTCGAACCTGTTGCAGAAACCATGGCGGATCCGAACTCTTATGGGTTCAGAGCCGCCCGCTCCACGGTCGACGCGATAGAACAGTGCTTTATCCCACTGGCCAGCAGCAATCGCGCTGCAGTGGATTCTGGAGGCCGACATCCGGAGCTGCTTGGATCGCTCATAGCAATGCCCCTTGGTTCATGAAGTGTGTTCGAAGAAGTCCGGTTGATCGTTGACGACCTTGATGCGCAAGCCTTTGCATCGTCCGCGACGGACGAGTACAGCGTCGAGCTCGCCACGCTTTACACGCTGCAACACTGACCGCAATTGCCCGACCCGCCCGATACCGGAGACGTTAAAACACGTCGAGACTTGACGAACCGCAAGGTCTGCGATCCGACTCGCAGATTGCAGCGTAGCGTGACCGGTCGGCATCGCCGCCCGCGTAGGTAAGCGGTAGCGACGAACCTCCGTGCGGAGAATCTTTCGTCTCCAGGGCGTTCGCGTTGGTCTCGCTGCGTTCTGCGAGGACGCAACCGGCAGCCAGTGCCTGCGCGATAACGAATGCTGCGGTCAAATACGCCGCCTCGGCGGTGCGGTCCACCCTGCCGGTTCCTGCTTAGGTGCAGGCGGGTATCAGAGGCGGAGCAGACGCTCGGTAACGCCGCTCAAGGACAATTGATCGGCCATTGCCGACGCTCAGCTACCGCCCCTCATCGGGCGGCTGCACGCTGCTAACCGGCCGTTCGCCGAAGCCGGATCCGGAGCGGCGACTCTCGCATCCGCGAACGCGTGCTGTCGACCCACTGCCGACGGTCGCGTTGGGCCCTTTCCAAAGGCAGCTAACGGATCGGGCCGGTCATCCAAGCCGGGTTCTGGGGAACAGCAGATCGGCCATCACCGCTGCCGACGACGAGCGTCTCCCCCTACACGACGAAGTTTGACATCGCCGCCCCGCGATGACCTGCACAGCCGTAAACCTTGGGCAAGGCTGAACCCCTATTCAGAAACCATTTTTTCGCCGCATATCGTGTCAACTGCGAACATATCGGTCGGGGACGCCATTACGACGTGTGTCACGGATGCGCATGCAGCGGCGGCTCCCCCAAGCGGTTTACGCCTTCTCTTTCTGTGTTTCAGTGCCTAAGCTCCACTAGCAAAAAGAAACAAACGTGAAGCACACGCCTCACGAGCATTTCTCATCGGCAACGTAGTCGATTAGACTTGAAAGATTCGCTTGTTCGAAACGTCGGCGCGCTGCTTATCGCCATTTCTTCCGGCCGAAGATCGGAAAGGAGATTGAAATGATCGTGAGAATAGTGTTCTCCTTCGTCCTTCTCCTCTGCCCGGTTGTTCATCTCGAAGCGGAAGTCGCCGCACCACCACCCGTGGCATCGACAACAGTTGCAGGCGCCAACGTCTCGCAGGCAATGCCTACCGCGATTCTCAAAGCTGACGAAAATTCTTCGTACTTAGCGTTTGCTAAGGAAGTGGACGACACTGCGAAGATCGCCATTTTGTCAGCGCAGAATAATCTAGACGTCGCGAAGTGGATCGTTATCGTCTTTGCAGCACTCGCCACCGTAGCGGGGGCCGCGGGATATAAATCTGTCAGTGAACAGGCGAAGCATATGGACGAGATGTTTAAGCAGCGACTCGACTTGATGGTGGAAAAATATGATACTGAGATAAAAAAGACAATAGATGACGCTAAAGAAAAGATGAACGAGGCGACCAAGAAAATCAACAATGCGACGTTAGTGGCATTTTTTATTAATGCAGCCAGATCCCGATCAAATCAAATTGACCAACTGAAACGAAAGATAAAGGCTGGAAGCGCTACGCCCGGCGAACAGCTTGAGTTCGCGGCGTTACTGAAATTCACAAAGAAATCGCTCCAAAGTGCCCTAACGTATATCGATGATGCAGATGACGACATGATTGGAATTATGTCATTGGCTTACACTGGAAAATTTCGACCAGGTCTACCGAGCAAATCCCTTCTCAAAGCAAACGTGTATACGACGCTGGGATGGGTGGCTAAGCGGCAGGATAACTTCACGGAGGCGATCGATTACGCGAAGAAAGTCGAAGAAATCGATTCCGAGCACGAGCGCGCCACACTTAATATTGCATGCTATTACACACTTTTGGGTGAGTATGAGAAGGGATTTGAATATCTCGAGAAGGCTGTCTCGAAAGATCCTTCTAGGCGAGATTTGGCCAGAGAGGATTCCGACTTAGAAGCACTGGTGGCGTCTGACAAGGAGCGATTTGATCGTTTGGTCGGAAGCGGTATCGCAGCTTAGATCGTTAATTTTTCTATGAGTAGAGCCAATTGTCGAAATTGTCGAACCAATGCGTAATGGCGTTAGCTGAGAAATCGTATGGCTCGCGTCGCCAGCGCTCATGACTGAAGCCACTCCGAAGTTGGAACAGCTGAACGGGAGGAAAAACGGGGGCGGCTTCGCCATCGTTGACGGTCCCGATCGATGACAGGACTGTTGTTTAACGCCTAAAAAGTCGAACCTGAACAATCCGGTGAGCCTTATGCGGCATGGCTTTGGAGCCGAAATGGTGTTGTGGGAATTGCAGAGACCTGGCATATTGGTGCGTGAATCCTGCAAATCCTGGCGAGGTGCAGATGGGTCCGAAGACGCCTGTGCCGGAACAAGACTTCTTCCGGCAACCGCTGCGAGAACAGATCAACCTTAAGCATCCGCTGGTGCGCCTGACTGATCTGATCAACTGGGAGCGGCTGGACGCATCGATGAGCGAGAGCTTCGTGTCGCACAAGGGGCGACCGGCAACGTCGCCGCGCCTGGTTGCCGGGCTGCTGTATCTGCAGCACGCGTTCGACCTGTCCGACGAAGAGGTGATCTGGCAATGGGTGGAGAACCCTTATTGGCAGGTGTTCACTGGCGAAACCTATTTGCAGACCGAGCCGCCGATCGACCCATCGAGCCTGACTCGCTGGAGGAAGCGCCTGGGCGAAGCCGGCGTTGAGGAGTTGCTGGCCGAGACGATCGAAGCGGCCAGGCGTGCCGGCGTGATCAAGGCGTCGAGCGTGAAGCGCGTGATCGTTGACACCACAGTTATGGAGAAAGCGATTGCCCATCCAACCGACTCACGATTGCTTGAGCGGTGTCGCGAACATCTGGTCAAAGCCGCAGCGCGGCACGGACTGAAGCTCAGGCAGAACTACAACCGGGAAGCACCACGGCTTGCATTGCAGATTGGCCGCTACGCTCATGCGAAACAGTTCAAGAGGATGAGAAAGTCGTTGCGCACGCTGCGCTCCCGGGTCGGGCGGGTCATGCGCGACGTAGAGCGGCAGGCCGGCCAGGTGGCCGAAGGCGGCCGAGCGGCACTGCTGGAGCTGATTGCGCGCACGAAACGCATCCTGTCGCAAAAGCCGAAGGACAAGAACAAGCTCTATGCGTTGCACGCGCCGGAAGTCGAGTGTCTGGCCAAGGGCAAGGCACGCACTCCTTACGAGTTCGGCGTGAAAGTTTCCATCACGACGACACACAAGGAAGGGCTGGTGATCGGCATGCGCTCGATGCCGGGCAATCCGTACGACGGGCACACACTGGCTGAAGCGCTGGAACAGGCAGCAATCCTGAGTGACACGAAGCCCGAGGTGGCAATCGTGGATCGCGGCTACAAGGGTGTCGCCGTCGACGGCGTGAAAATCTACCACCCGGGTTTGCGACGCGGCATCACACGCACACTACGCGCGATGATCAGGCGGCGCAGCGCAATCGAACCAGCCATCGGCCACATGAAGGCAGACGGAAAACTTGATCGGAACTGGCTCAAAGGCGCGCTCGGCGATGCGATGCACGCGGTGCTGTGCGGCGCCGGCCACAACCTGCGGATGATCCTGAGGAAGCTGCGGCTTCTTTGCGTCTTCGTTCTCGCCGTTCTGATCAACCGCCAGGTTGCCGCCGACGTGATGGTCTGACGCCGGTGGCGCGAGAAACGAATTGTTCAGGGCCGACTAAAAAGCGTCGTCCGAACGACTCTGTCCGCTGACGTCACCCGAAGGCTGGAAGTGGCCGGAGGACTAAGAAACTGTTGCGAAATTAAGTTTTAGGCCTGTTAACTTTTCTGACTTGGTGTTAACTTTCTGTCTTGTTTTGCCTGACAGGAAGCAATGCCTAAAGAACTCATAGACGACGAACTGTGGTCACTCATCGAACCACTTCTGCCTGCGCGAGCACCTCGCAATCGGCAATATGCGGGGCGCAAGCCAACACCCGACCGTGCTGTACTGACGGGCATCGTGTTCGTACTGCGCTCAGGCATCGCGTGGAATCTCCTGCCGCAGGAGATGGGATGCGGCTCAGGCACAGCCTGCTGGCGACGGCTTGTCGCATGGCAGGAAGCAGGTGTCTGGCAACGCATCCACGAAACGCTGCTGGCCGAACTACGCCGTCGCGGCGAAATCGATTTGTCGCGAGCGCTCGTGGACAGTTCATCGATTCGCGCCATGCTGGCGGGAAAAAAACCGGCCCGAATCCCACGGACCGGCGCAAGCTCGGCAGCAAACACCACCTCATCGTCGACGCGCAAGGCATCCCGCTCGCGGTCATCCTGAGCGCAGCGAATCGACATGACATCACCCAACTCGATGCACTCGTCGAGGCAATTCCATATATCAGAGGCAAGCGCGGGCGCCCCCTGCATAAACCACAAATCGTTCAGGGTGACCGGGGCTACAGTTCCGAACCCCATCGGCAACGTTTGAGAGCGCGCGGCATCACGCCGTTGCTCGCAAAAATTGGCTCGGTCCATGGAAGTGGTCTCGGCAAAACGCGCTGGCCCGTCGAGCGTTCGATTGCATGGCTTCACTCGTTTCGACGCCTGAAGATTCGCTACGAACGTTATGCCCACATCCATGAAGCCTTCCTGTCTCTGGCTTGTGCCTTAATTTGCTGGACACGTCTCAAGCCACTGTTTAGCTAATTTCGCAACAACTTCTAAACCGCTCGCGCGGTAGGGGCTACGGTCTGACGCTGGAGGTGAGGGAGAGGCCGGTCACGCGGCTTTATGTTGGCGAATGAGGCAATCCGCCTCGTTCTTCAGCAGGAGCCGAATCATGACCTCCTTACCAGCAAACGTCAGCCCATTGCGCCAGCGCATGATCGACGACATGCGCATGCGCCAGCTTGCCCCCAAGACGCAAGACATCTATCTGCACATCGTGCGTGAGTTCACCCGGTTTCTCGGGCGCTCACCTGACACGGCCACCGTCGAGGACCTGCGGCGCTACCAGCTCTATCTGGTCGACCACGGCACATCGGCCGTGTCGCTGAATCACTCGATCACCGGACTGAAGTTCTTCTTTACGGTGACGCTCGACCGGCCCGAGCTGATGGTCAGGATGCGACCCGTGCGCGTGCCCCGCGTATTGCCCGTCGTGCTCAGTCCCGACGAAGTGCGGCGGCTTATCGAGGCCGCCGGCAACCTGAAGCACCAGAGCGCGCTGTCGGTCGCGTACGGCGCGGGGCTACGCGCCAGCGAAGTGGTCGCGCTGAAGGTCGCCGACGTCGACAGCGAACGCATGACACTGCGTATCGAGCAGGGCAAGGGCCGTCGTGACCGCTACGCCATGCTCTCGCCGGTGCTGCTCGAGCGTCTGCGTGTGTGGTGGCGCGTGGCCCGTGCGCAGGGCAAGATGCCCGATGGTGGGTGGCTGTTTCCCGGGCTCGATCCGCTCGACCAGTTAAGCACGCGACAGTTGAACCGTGCCATTCATGCCGCCGCCGAGGCTGCGAACATCGACAAGCGCGTATCCATGCATACCTTGAGGCACAGTTTTGCGACACACCTGCTCGAACAGAAGGTGGACATCCGCGTGATCCAGGTGCTGCTCGGCCACGCGAAGCTCGAGAACACCGCGCTCTACGTCCAGGTGGCCACCGACCTGCTGCACGAGGTCACGAGTCCGCTGGACCGCCTGCCTGCCGGGTAAGCTGCGCGCTGTAGCGCCTCATGCTGGAGGTTGCGGATATCTTCCGCAGCCACGGGCCAGCGTGGCGAGCCACGACACATCTGAGCCTGGGGCAGCTGAAGGTCATGTCGGCCATCGAACGGTGCCGCACGGCGGCACTGGGCGGACATGTGCTGCGCTGTTCAGGCTGCGCAAGCACAGAGGTGTCCTTCAACTCGTGCCGGGACCGCCATTGCCCAAAGTGCCAGGCCAGCGCCGCACATCGCTGGCTGGAGGCACGCCAGGTCGATCTGCTGCCCGTCGAATACTTCCACGTCGTCTTCACGCTGCCCGCGTCCATCAGTGCGATCGCCTGGTACAACAAACGGATCATCTACGGCCTGCTGTTCGACATCGCCGCTGACACGCTGCGCACGATCGCCGGGGATCCCGGGCATCTCGGCGCCCAGATCGGCGCCACGCTCGTACTGCACACCTGGGGCTCGGCGCTCACGCATCACCCGCATGTGCACGGCATCGTCCCCGGTGGCGGGCTGTCGCCTGACGGTGAGCGCTGGATCGCCTGCCGGCCGGGATTCTTCCTGCCGGTGCGCGTCCTGTCACGCCTGTTCCGCCGGCGCTTCCTCGAAGCACTCGAAGCGGCCCACCGGCATGGCCAGCTGCAGTTCTTCGGCGAGTACACCGGGCTCGCTGACCGCGCCACCTTTGCCCGGTGGCTTGCGCCGCTACGTAGCTGCGAATGGGTGGTCTACGCCAAGCGCCCGTTCGCCGGACCGAAGGCGGTGCTCGAGTACCTCTCACGCTACACGCACCGCGTCGCCATCTCCAACCAGCGCCTGATCGCCTTCGATGAGCGCGGGGTGACGTTCCGCTGGAAGGACTACCGGGCGAAGGGACGCACCCGCTACAAGACCATGACGCTGGAGGCCGGCGAATTCATGCGCCGCTTTCTGCTCCATGTGCTGCCCGGTGGTTTCCATCGGATCCGTCACTACGGGCTGCTCGCCAACCCGGTGCGTCGCGCCAGTCTCGCGAAGGTGCGCGATCTGCTCCACGTCGCACCCCGGATCAGCCCGTCACCGGACGACGTGGTCATCGAAACCCGCCCCGTCTTCATCTGCCGGCACTGCGGTGCACCGATGATCGTCATCGACATCCTCGCGCGCAGCGCCCCGATCCGCGCACCGCCGGTGTGCCGGGGTCAGACATGAGCACAACGGTGCCCCGATATCTGAACCGACCGTCGGCTTTGCGGCAACGCGGCCCACGAGCGGACGTTTGCGCCTGGCGCTTCACAAAGCGCCTTCCGCGTCTGCTTCACCATCATGATTGCACGACAACACCGCTTCGCTACACTGTCAGCGGCCGGCCAGCCAGCATCCTACCTGGTCGCGCTGCCCCCGACATCGCTGAGCATCCTCACTTATCAATCCCCATAGCGGCGAGTACCGACCCTATCGGACCACTCCGCGGTTTCCTCCATCGGGTTTATTCGACGCCTGCCGGCACGCGCGGAGGCATTCACATTCCTGCGGCCGATGGCAGGCATCGAATAAACCTTAACGGGCCGCGTCAGTCCGCTCTTCGAACTTATCGCTGGAAAGCGGTCAGTGGAATTCCGCTGCTTGAAGCGGCCAGTCGGCAGGGCGTACTCCCGACCCACACGGGACATTTGGGTGATACATCACCCGATGGGCAGCTTCCAAGGTACAGCAGTCGTTCACTCCTACCAGTCGCTCGGCCGCGTACCAACATCGGTGGAATCAGCCACTGGGCCTAAAAAGCCGCAGTTGAAGCTGACGAAGCGGTCGGATAAGCAACCCGGGATATGGCGTGGCGCGAAATTGGTATAGTGACGAACCGCTCAGCGGCCGAATCAGACCTCGATGATCCCAGCACATTCTTTCGCACGGACAAGAACGATGGACGACCTTAAAGAGCTGGACGCAAGTACCGACGAAAAAGGAGCGGTGCCTGTCCCGGCTCAGCAGACGAAAAGTGCTTATCAGACTCCGCTATCCTCTCTCACTCGGGCGCTCAAGGACGATGACCTCGCGTCACCCGGCGTGCAGAAAATGCTTGTCGGCGAGGTGGACAAGCTCGAAAGGGAGAAGCTCGAACTAGCTGCATTTCGCGACAGTTTTCACGGCGTGAACCTGAACCTCGCGATTGCGAACGAAAAGCTCAAAACGAGGGTCGCCGCAGACACCATTTTTGGTGGGATGTTGACTTTGGGTGCACTGATCGCGGGGTACGCGTCGTCGGTCTGGGACAAACAGCCTACTGGCTGGCTTTGCTTGATCGCGGGTGGCGCAGCGATAGCCTTGGGCATAACAGCAAAAATGGTCATGAAATGAAAGCACAGATCAAATCATTTGCTGATCCTGGCGTCCTTCCGAAAGAACGCGTTGTCATTAGTGTGACCGCTGACCACGACATCGGGAAATACCTCCTGCTTTGCTCCGGCAAGAGTAAAGACGGAGGACCAATGGCAGGCAAGAAAGACGCCTTTTGGTTTCCCGACAAGCCGATCAAAGTGGGGGATCGGGTCGTCCTATATACAAAAAAAGGCGTACGGAGTGAGAAAAAATTAGACGATGGAACAACAGTTCACTTCTTTTATTGGGGCCTTGATGCTCCCCTCTGGAACGATGACAAAAACATTGCCGTATTAGTGCAGTCTGCCGAGTGGGTCTCTGCGCTTCCGGAAACAGGATCGTGACAAACGATGTCGGACCGCGAAGGTCCGTTTGCTGAGCGCTGCCGACGTTCGAACGTCCATGTGAAAGGATGAGCCGATGGCTGCAGTTGGCCGGGTTGAAGCAGTGCCACCGGTAATTCGCTCGCCGGAGACCGGCCATTGAGGAAGGGCGAACGAGCCCTTGGTTATTCAGATTGGATGGCGACCTCGACCGGCGGCTTGTGGCCGGCAGTACGCGTTCACACAAGTCGCCGGAAAGCCGCCGTTGAGAATTCCAACGTCGGCTCTCTAAAACGCTCATCGAACAGGTCCTATCGGCCAGTAGCGGCCGCTCGCCTGAGCCATGCAGCGGTCATTCGAACGGCTGGTCCACGTCGAAACCGGCCCGATGCGCGGCGCGTGCTTCGGCCATTGCCGTCACCGGACTGATCGTCGGGCATGGCCCGCTTTGGGTCCCTCAGCTGACGATGATGGGCCGGTCTAGGCGAACGACAGTGTTCGTCACGGATTACACCCGTCGCGGCCACTTGGCATACCGGTTGGTGCCCGAGGCACGCCGTCGACTACCGGTCATTTCTCCAACTGCTTATTCCGCCATGAGCGAGGAGATGTGCCAAACCTCGCCGTGAACCATTGTGTGAAGGTTGACTGTCTAGGATAGCCGAGCAGCATTGCCACCTGCCCGATCGGGTAACGTCGATTGGTCAGATAGCGTGCTGCGAGTTCCCGGCGAACTTCCTCGACGAGATCTGAGAAGCTGGTACCTGCCATTCCGAGTTGGCGCTGCATCGTGCGTACGCTCAGGTGAAGGTGGCGTGCAACCTGGTCCACGGCAGCCTGCTCGATGGGCAGCAGCAGGTAGATGGTCTTGCGCACGTCCGACACGATCGAGTTCGGCTCCGCCAGATTCAGAGGGTTAGCCAGGCTTTCCGCATATCTCACGAGTTCCGGATCGGCATTCGGATTCGGGCGGTCGAGATCCTCGGCGGCGCAGACAATGCCATTGAAGTCGCTGTTGAACGTGACGGGGCATCCAAAGAAACGCCGGTGAAAATTCACGCTGGCAGGCGCGGAATGGGCGAAGTGGACGCCACGCGGCTGCCAGTGCTCTCCCAGCAGGGCCACACAGCTGCGGGCCAGCACACCAAGGGCGAGTTCGATCGCCTGACGTGTCGGGATCGCTTGTTCGACGACGATCTCCTCACGGATCACGACCGTACTTCCGCCCGTTTCCACGTGAATAGCCAGCGCCTCGTTGAGCAGGTGGCGATACTGAACCGCTGCCAGCAGGACCTCACGCAGCGTGCGCTTGTGCGAGAGCATGAGTTCGAGCATGCCGAAATCGAATGGCTGCCGGGTATCGGCCATCTCCAGCCCGAACGTCAGGCACTTCGCATTCGACGCGGCACTTTCCAGCAACTGGCAAACGGACGAGATGGGAATCCGATGATCGGGATTGTGCAGGACAGCGACATCGAGTCCAACCTGCCGCAGCAGTTCATGTGGTGCCAACCCGTGCCGCCGGGCGACCTGCAAGTAGCCGCTCAACGCCCTGGCACGGACCATCGGCTCAGCCACTTTCGGTTCTCCTCGGCGCGTCAATCGTGCACTTCCTGGCACGTTGAGCGAGTGGTTGGTACTTCCACCTAGTGGCACCAAAACGAAAATAATTGGCACCTCAACGAAAGAGTCTATCGCATCGGCGGCCTACAGTGTTGCCATACGCCGAACCGAATACCGGTACCGGTACCCAACACCCAGGAGCCCATTTCATGCAATTCCTCGACGACTCGCTTCACCCCCAAAACCAGCAGAAGGTTGTCATCACCGTCGCCCCTTATGCCCCAGAGTGGATGCCTTCCGATTTCCCGGAAGACATTGCGGTAACCATGGACGAGCAGATCCAGAAGGCCGTTGACTGCTATGAAGCCGGAGCAAGGGTGCTGCACCTGCACGTGCGTGAACTCGATGGCAAAGGCTCGAAGCGCCTGTCCAAGTTCAACGAGCTGATCGCCGGCGTGCGCGAGGCGGTACCCGACATGATCATCCAGGTCGGTGGCTCCATCTCCTTCGCACCGGAAGATGAAGGCCAGGCCGCGAAGTGGCTGTCCGACGATACCCGTCACATGCTGGCCGAACTGGACCCGAAGCCGGACCAGGTGACGATTGCGATCAACACCACGCAGATGAACATCATGGAGTTGATGACGCCGCTGGCAGTGGCGGGCACATCGCTGGCTGATCCGGTATTGCAACAAGCCTATCGCGAGATGACCGTCCCGGCAGGTCCGGGCTGGGTCGAAGAGCACCTGCGCCGCTTGCAGGCTGCCGGTATCCAGCCTCATTTCCAGCTCGCGGGCGTTCATTCGTACGACACGATCGAGCGCATGATCCGCCGCGGCATCTACAAAGGCCCAGTCAACCTGACCTGGATCGGCATCGCCGGCGGCGCCGACGGCCCGAATCCCTATAACTTCATGTACCTCCTGCAACGCGCAGCCGACGGTGTTTGCGTCACGTCAGAGTCTCTTCTGCATAACGTGCTACCGCTCAACATGATGTCCATGGCAATGGGCTTCCATCCTCGCGTCGGCACGGAGGACACGCTCACCGATCAACACGGCAATCGCATGACGTCCGTGCAGCAGATCCAGCAGTGCGTGCGCGTCGCCCGCGAACTCGGTCGCGACATTGCTTCCGGCAAGGAAGCCCGCGAAATCTACCGCATCGGCACCTGGTACGACAGTGTTGACGAGACGCTGGCGGCGAACGGCATGGCGCCCAACCGCCAGCGCGGCACCAGAGGCGTGCCGCTGCGCGCTGCCTGAGCAGGAAGTCGCACGTCGCGACGTGAGTGCGCCGTTGCTTCGCAAACCTTGCGAAGCAACGAACTTTTGGTCTCGCTGTGAGATCGCCAGATAAAAAGAAGCTCTCCATGAAAGAGCCTCACACCGGAGACGTAAATCATGAACTTGCATTCCGCCGCGCCGCAGTCGGACGACCGCGACGGCTACCTCGTCAGTCGGCGTCAGGCGTGGTTCGCCTTCGCGATGACCTTCGCGCTGATGTTGTTCGATTACATCGATCGTCAGGTGATCGTGTCGTTGTTCCCGCACCTGAAGGCCGCCTGGGGTCTGTCGGACATGCAACTTGGCAGTCTGGTGTCGATCATCTCCATCGTCGTGGCTGCGGGCGGCGTTCCTGTCGCGCTGATGGCCGACCGCTTCAGCCGGGTCAAGAGCATCTTCGTGATGGCAACGGTGTGGAGCCTGGCGACCATCTCCTGCATGTTTGCGCGCAACTTCGGTCAGCTCTTCGCAGCGCGAGCCATCGTTGGCCTTGGCGAGACCGGCTATGGTTCGGTGGGCGGCGCCCTGATCGCCAGCCTGTTTCCGAAGCGACTGCGCACCACGCTGCTTGGCGCCTTTTTCGCAGCGGCCTCGCTCGGTTCCGTGCTCGGCGTGATGCTGGGTGGCGTTGTCGCGGCCCACTGGGGCTGGAAAGCGGCATTCGGCATCGTCGGCGTTCCCGGCCTGGTCCTGGCTTTCGTGTACCTCCTTGTGCCGGACTATAAGACCGTGGAACTCGCCCCCAGCATGGACCAGGCGCGGCACTCTGTGCCGAGCTTTGCCAGGCAGATCGTATCGACACTGGCCAGTTCACCCACCGTATGGTGGACGTGCCTGGGCGCCGCCCTTCAGCTCGTCGTCGTGTCGATGATCTGGTCGTGGCTCCCAAGCTATTTCCACCGTTACCACGGCGCCGCCCCGGACCACGCAGGGATGCTGGCCGCACTGATCGTGCTGTGTGGCGCAGCGGGCTCGGTCATCTGGGGCGTGATGGCGGATCGACTCGCCGTCCGCCGGCCGCGCAACAAACTGGTGATGATGGCCATCCTGTGCATGGCAACGTTGCTGGTCTTCGCGATAGCCTTTGGCGTCACGATGCCGGCGAAGCAGCAGTTCCTGCTTATCGCCCTTGGTGGTCTCCTGATGATGTGCACGATAGCGCCGACTGCCACCGTGGTGCTCAACGTGATTCATCCGGGCGTCCGTTCCACCGGGGCCGCCATCCTGTCGCTGTTCCAGAATCTCTTCGGCCTTGCTGTCGGTCCCTTCGTAGGTGGTCTGCTATCGGATGCCTGGGGCCTGCAGGTAGCGCTCGCAGTCATGCCCGCTTTCGGTCTGCTCGCAGCCCTGTGCTTCCTGCGGGCCACGCGCACCTACGAACCGGAACTGGCGAGGGTGGAGCACATCCGGCTGGATGCCGCGACCTCGCCGGGCTCGCCTGTGACCGTATCGGCCTGAGCCGCGCAGCAATGCACTCTTGATAGCACCTACCTCTTATCGGTATTCGAGCAATGAGCATTTCCATTAGTCCGACCCTGAACGCTAGTGCGCTGACGACACGCCCCGCCTGGTCGCCGTCATCATCCGTCGTCAACAACGCCCGCATCACGCAATTCATGCGATGGCTCAAGCGCGAGCGCGGTCTGTCTTTTGCGAACTACGACGCCTTGTGGCAGTGGTCTGTCGACGAGGTCGATGGCTTCTGGCTGGCCCTGTGGGACTGGGCGGCTATCCCGTCGACCCAGAAGCCCAGCGTCGCTCTGGCTGAGGCCAGCATGCCGGGGG
This sequence comes from Paraburkholderia sp. BL6665CI2N2, assembly GCF_004366535.1. Taxonomy (NCBI): domain Bacteria; kingdom Pseudomonadati; phylum Pseudomonadota; class Betaproteobacteria; order Burkholderiales; family Burkholderiaceae; genus Paraburkholderia; species Paraburkholderia sp. BL6665CI2N2. The sequence goes on along the minus strand of NZ_SORC01000002.1, from coordinate 374,734 downwards.
CATCGTGGTTTCCGGGCGTACAGATGAACTACGTCGAGCAGGTGTTCCGGCACGCCGAGGCGGGACGGCCCGCCATCGTGTATCGCAACGAGGCGGGTGAGACCGGAGAAATGAGCTGGGCCGACCTGGAACGTCAGGTTGCGGCTCTCGCGGCCTGCCTGCGCGGCATGGGTGTGGTTCGAGGCGATAGGGTTGCCGCTTATCTGTCTAATACCCCGCACGCGATCGTTGCGTTTCTCGCCGTCGCAAGCATCGGTGCTATCTGGTCGGCCTGCGCGCCCGATATGGGCGACCTCGCGGTGCTGGATCGCTTCCGCCAGATCGAGCCCAAGGTCTTGATCGCAGTCGACGGCTATCGGTATGGCGGCAAGGAATTCGATCGCCGGCCCGTACTGTGCAAGCTGCTCGAACAGTTGCCGAGTGTCGGGCATGTCGTCGTCGTTCCGACGCTGCATTGCCAGGACGATCGTTATGGGCTTTCCAACCCGGTGACGTGGGCCGACGCAATTTCGAACAATGCGTTGCCGCTCGACGTCGAGCATGTGCCGTTCGACCATCCGCTGTGGATCGTCTACTCGTCAGGCACGACAGGCCTGCCGAAGCCCATCGTCCATTCGCAGGGCGGCATCGTTCTCGAGCATGTCAAGCTCACCACGCTTCATCTGGATCTGCATGCCGGTGACCGCTTCTTCTGGCAGGCCAGTACCGGCTGGATCATGTGGAACCTGCAGGTCGGCGGACTGCTCGCAGGCGCGACGGTATGCCTGTTCGACGGCAATCCCGGCTATCCGGACATGACCGCGCTCTGGCGATTCATTGACGACGCCGATGTGAACTTCTTTGGTGCCGGCGCAGCGTACTTTCAGGCCTGTGAAAAGTCCGCCATCGAGCCGCGCAAAGTGGGCGGTCTTTCGTGCCTGCGCGCCGTCGGCTCGACCGGTTCTCCGCTGTCGCCGGAAGGTTACCGGTGGATCCTCGACCGCGTCGGCCCGATCTGGATCAATGCACTCTCCGGTGGCACTGACTTCGCCGGTTGCTTTGTTGCCGGCGTGCCCACGCTGCCCGTCTACCTTGGCGAGATGCAGTGCCGCTGCCTGGGTGCGCGGGTCGAGGCCTTCGACGACGCGGGGAGCGCGCACATAGACGAGGTCGGCGAGTTGGTCTGCACCGCACCGATGCCGTCGATGCCGCTTTGCTTCTGGAACGACAAGGACAACGCGCGCTACCGCGACAGCTACTTCGACATGTATCCAGGGGTCTGGCGCCATGGAGACTGGGTGCGCATCACGCCACGAGGCGGCGCCATCATCTATGGCCGCTCGGACGCCACGATCAATCGGCACGGCATCCGCATGGGGACCAGCGAGTTGTACCGGGCCGTCGAGGACTTGCCCGAGGTGCTGGACAGCATGGTGGTAGATCTCGAATACCTGGGCCGGGAGTCCTACATGCCGTTGTTCGTGGTGTTGCGTCCAGGTGCCGAGCTGACGCCCGCGCTCATTGAAGGCATTCGCCAGCGGATCAAGGTGGCGCTCTCTGCCCGCCACGTGCCGAACGACGTGTTCCAGGTTTCTGCGATTCCACGCACCCTGTCTGGAAAGAAGATGGAACTGCCAATCAAGAAGCTGCTGCTTGGACAGCCGCTGGCGAAGGTAGCCAATCCCGACACCATGGCGAATCCTGAAAGCCTGAACTGGTTCGCCAGGTTTGCCGCCGATCGCACCTCGACGGCACGGTAATCAACGTTATTGCGCCCGCCACGAGATGCCGATCCGGCACAAGGCTGACGCGTCCCAACTCAGACAATGAATCCAGGAGCCAAAAATGGCAAAAGCTGTTCGCTTTCATGAAACCGGTGGTCCCGAAGTCCTGCGCTATGAGGACGTTGCGGTGGGCGAACCCGGACCCGGTCAAGTCAGGCTGCGCCACGAGGCGGTCGGCCTCAACTTCGCCGACGTCTACTTTCGCACCGGCCTGTATCCGGCGCCGCTTCCGTCTGGGATCGGCACCGAGGGTGCGGGCGTCGTGGAGGCCGTGGGGGCTGGCGTGACCAGCGTCGCAGTGGGCGACCGCGTGACTTACACGGGCGCGTACAACACACTCGGCGCCTATTGCACGGACCGTGTGATCGATGCCGCGCCCCTCATCAGGCTGCCCGATGGCATTGCCTGCGATACGGCCGCAGCCATGACGATGCGTGGCCTGACCTCGGCGTACCTGATGCGCCGCATTTACGCCTTCAAGGAAGGCGACACCATTCTGCTGCACGCTGCCGCAGGGGGCGTCGGGCTGATCGTGTCACAGTGGGCGAAGCTGCTCGGGCTGACGGTAATCGGCACGGTTTCCAGCGAAGCCAAGGCCGAAGTCGCGCGCGCCCACGGATGCGATCACATCGTCAATTACAGCCATGAGAATGCCGCTGCGCGGGTGCGCGAGCTGACCGATGGCGTCGGCGTCAACGTAGTGATCGATAGCGTCGGCAAGGACACCTTCGACGCCTCGCTCGACTCGGTCAAGCGCCGGGGCCTGGTCGTCTGCGTCGGCACTGCGTCGGGCCCGATCCCGCCATTCAGTCCGCACATCCTTGCCCTCAAGGGCTCGCCGTACCTGACCCGTCCGGCGCTGGCCGACTACATCGCCGATCCTGCGGAAAAGGCCGAACTGGCCGGCGAGTTGTTCGGCCACGTGGCCTCGGGCCGCATCCGGATCGAGATTAACCAGCGCTACGCGCTGGAGGATGCCGCACACGCCCATCGCGATCTGGAGTCACGCAAGACGACCGGCTCCTCGGTCTTCGTGATCTGAAGATCGCTGCTGCAAGGACATCATCATATGCGTATCGAACAACTGACTTACGCCCTTGGCGGCGAACTGAACGGCGTAAGGCTGGCCGACGCCATTCACGACGACGGCCTGTTCGCCGAGATTCGCGCGGCGCTGCTGAAGCATCGCGTTCTGTTCCTGCGCGACCAGGAAATCAGCCGCGCCGAGCATGTAGCTTTCGCGCGTCGCCTCGGCGAACTTGAAGATCATCCGGTGGCGAGCAGCGATCCTGACAATCCGGGACTCGTCAGGATCTACCGGACCCCGGAGCAGCCGAACGACCGCTACGAAAACGCCTGGCATTCGGACGCTACCTGGCGCGAGGCGCCGCCGTTCGGCGCGGTACTGCGCTGCGTGGAATGTCCCCCGGTGGGCGGCGACACGATGTGGGCGAACATGGTCCTCGCGTACGACAAACTTCCGCAGCACGTGAAAGACGAAATCGCTGGCCTGCGCGCCCGCCACAGCATCGAAGCCACGTTCGGCGCGAACATGCCGTTGGACAAACGTCTTGCTCTCAAGGCGCAGTACCCGGATGCGGAGCATCCGGTGGTTCGCACGCATCCGGAGACCGGCGAAAAGGTCCTCTACGCCAACATCTTTACGACGCACTTTACGAACTTCCACACGCCCGAGCGGGTGCGCTACGGCCAGGACGCGAATCCGGGCGCGAGCGATCTGCTGCGCTATCTGATCAGCCAGGCGTACATCCCCGAGTACCAGGTGCGCTGGCGCTGGCAGAAGAACAGCATCGCGATCTGGGACAACACTTCGACCCAGCACTATGCCGTGATGGACTACCCGCCGTGCCATCGCAAGATGGAACGCGCCGGCATTGTCGGCAGCAAGCCTTACTGAACGAGCAGCTAGCTTCCGATGAATTACGAACTGAAACCGACCATTCTAATGGTCCCGGGTTTGCGCGACCACGTCGCCGAGCATTGGCAGACCCTGTTGCAGCAACGGTTGCCGAAAGCGCTGTCGGTGCCGCCGCTCGAGCACGACAAGCTCAATTGCGCGGCGCGCGTCGCGGCGCTCGATGCCGCACTCGCCCGGATCGACGGGCCGGTCATTCTGGTCGCGCATAGCGCTGGCGTGATGATCACCGTGCATTGGGCCGCGAAGCACAAGCGTGAGATTCACGCTGCGCTGCTCGCAGCGCCCGTAGATCTCGAAACGCCGCTGCCGGCCGGCTATCCGGAACTGGATACGCTCAATGAGAATGGCTGGCTGCCGATTCCGCGCAAGCCGCTGCCGTTTCCGAGCATCGTCTGCGCGAGCCGCAATGATCCGGTCGCGCAGTTCGAGCGCGTGCAGGAGATGGCGCAGGACTGGGGCAGCCGCCTCGTCGATCTCGGCGAAGTAGGACACCTCAACCCCGCGTCGGGTTTTGGCGAATGGCCAATGGCGGAGACGTTGATTCGCCGGTTGGGACTGATGTGAAGGAGGCTGCGATGTCACGTCAGATCGTGGTGGATGTCGCCGGCGAACTCGTGCCGGGCCAGCGCAAGCTGGCCTTCATCGATGGCCGCAGCATCGTGCTGTTCAACATCGACGGCACGCTTCACGCCATCGACAACACATGTCCCCATAACGGAGCCTCGCTTGCGGGCGGCCAGCTGGAAGGTTGCATGTTGCGTTGCCCGGCGCACGGTCTGCGCTTCGATGTGCGCACGGGTTGCATAGCGGGAACGGGCGGATTGAATGTGACGACCTTCCCGGTCGAAATAGTGGATTCAAAGGTAGTGGTGAGTCTCGACGAGCCGGAGGCGCCCCCTCGCATGCGCGAGTGGGCAGCGCGGCAACGTAAGGACACGTAGGACCGGCGCGAGACGCCGCAACCAATCAGGAGACGGAAAAATGCAAGGCTTGATGATGCAGCAGCCACTGCTGGTCGCTTCGCTGCTCACGCACGCGGAACGCCATCATGGTGAACAGAAAATCGTGTCACGCCGCGTCGAGGGCGACGTGCACCGTTATACGTTTCGGCAGCTAGCGAAACGCGCGCGCCGCATGGCCAACGCGTTGGGCACGCTCGGCGTGAAGCCGTGCGAGCGTGTCGGCACGTTGGCATGGAACGGCTACCGCCACATGGAGCTGTATTTCGCGGTGTCGGGTTCCGGGTCCGTGCTGCATACGCTTAACCCGCGGCTGCACGTCGATCAACTAGCGTACATCATCGAGCATGCGGAAGATCGTGTCATGTTCTTCGACCTGACGTTCCTGCCGCTGATCGAGAGCATCGCACCCCGGGTGAAGAGCCCGAAGGTGTTCGTGGCAATGACCGATCGCGCGCACATGCCGCAAGGGCACGACATGGCCGGCATGCTGATGTGCTACGAGGACCTGATCGAACTCTGCGACGACGTTTTCGAATGGCCGCTGCTCGACGAGAACAGCGCGTCGTCGCTGTGCTACACGTCGGGCACCACCGGCAATCCGAAGGGCGTGCTGTACAGCCATCGCTCGACCGTGCTGCACACCTACGCGGCGGCGCTGCCGGATGCGATGAACTGTTCGGCGCGCGACGTGATCCTGCCGGTCGTGCCGATGTTCCATGTGAATGCGTGGGGACTGCCGTACATCGCCTGCATGGTCGGCGCGAAACTAGTGTTTCCGGGGCCGGCGCTCGACGGCAAGTCGCTCTATGAACTCATAGAACAGGAACAGGTGACGATGTCGGCCGGCGTGCCGACCGTCTGGCAGGGCCTGCTTGCGCACGTCGATGCACTCGAGGCGACCTTCTCGTCAATGCGGCGCACGGTGATCGGCGGCGCATCGTGTCCGACAGCGATGACGGACGCTTTCCAGAACCGTCATCAGGTCGAGGTGCTGCACGCATGGGGCATGACCGAATTGAGCCCGATCGGGACAATCTGCAGCTTCAAGGCACATCAGCACTCGCTGCCCATCCCGCAGCGCCATGCGCTTCAGGCGAAGCAGGGACGCTCGCTGTACGGCATTGACATGAGGATCGTCGACGCGAAGGGCGAGGAGTTGCCTTGGGACGGTGAGACGGCCGGCGATCTGCAGGTGCGCGGTCACTGGGTTACGCAGCAATACTTCGGCGCCGACGTCGAGTCGCCGCTGTGCGACGGCTGGTTTCCCACCGGCGACATCGCCACGATCGATCGCGACGGCTTCATGCAGATCACTGATCGCAGCAAGGACGTGATCAAGTCGGGCGGCGAATGGATCAGTTCGGCGGCCATCGAAAACGTCGCGTATCTGCATCCGGAAGTCTCGATGGCCGCCTGTATCGCCGCGCGACATCCAAAGTGGGACGAACGACCGCTACTGCTGGTCGTGACAAAGCCGGGCAGCGCGCTGGACAGCGACGAACTGCTGTCCTTCTTCAACGGCCGGGTCGCGCGCTGGTGGACCCCCGATGCCGTGGTGTTCGTCGACACAGTTCCTCTCGGCGCGACGGGCAAGGTCCTGAAGAACCAGTTACGCGATCAGTTCGGGGGCTATTACCTTCCGGCCCGATCCGACGCTTTCGCAAGAAAGTAGTTCGATTCACGCAGCAACGCGACCGGGCAGGCCGGACGTTCACAAAATTACCAACCATCTTGAAGCGATCGCAGCATAGGCTATTGCGCCAACGCCGGTACGCGGAGGAGTACCATGAAGTTGAAGTCAAGCAGCGCTATCGTGTTGGCCGTTTTCGCCACCGCGGCTCATGCGCAATCGTCAGTAACGCTCTATGGCGTACTCGATACGGGCTTTCTGTACCAGAGCACATCCGCTGCAACGTTTCAGCCGCATGCGCCCAATCTGGGCCACACCTATCAGATGAAGGACGGCGGCATTTACGCGAGCTTCTGGGGGCTGAAGGGATCCGAAGACCTCGGCGGCGGCTACAAGATCAACTTTAAGCTGCAAGGCGTATTCAACACGACGAACGGCAAGTTCGGCCTGTCCGATACGCCCGGCACGACGGCGATCTTCAACCAGTTCGCGACGGTCGGCGTCTCCAGTCCGTACGGCACGTTCGACGCCGGCCGGCAAATCATTCCGATGATCTACGCGATGGCAGAAACCGATGTACGCGGCGCGCAGTACTTCGGTAGTATCCTGACCGCCTGGCTCGGCATCAATCAGGCGGCGGGATGGCCGGGCACCAGCACCAACGCGCCAATCGGCGCGCTTTATGACAGCAATGCGCTCGTCTATAACTCGCCGAAGTTCTATGGCGCATCGGTCGCGCTCGAATATGCACCGGGCGGCGTGGGCGGACAGTTCCAGGGCGGCACGCGCGAGTCGGCCGTGCTCAAGTATTCGAACTACGGCTTGAATCTTTCGGCGGTCTATTACAACGGACACGATACCAATCCGTTCCCGTTGACGTATCCTGCTGCGCCCGCTGTGCCCGCGACCGGCCTTGCGAATAACCGCTTCTATTATTTCGGCGCGATGTACACCATCAGCGGATTCTCGTTCTCCGCGTCGTACGCAATCGGCAAGAATCCGGCGCACAGCAATACCGCGGATTTCGAAATGGCATCGGGCGGCCTGGGTTATCAATTCAGTCCGCGCTTCAAGGTCACGTCGGGCTATTACTACCTGAAGGACAAGAACAATTCTTCGAATCATTCCAGCGAATTCGCAATTGGCGCGGAGTACAACCTGTCGCAGAGAACCAAGGCTTATGCGCAGGTCGGATACGTCGACAACAAGGGAACCATGAACCAGACAATCATCTATGGCGCACCCGTCGCGCCGGGCGTTTCTACCACGGCGGCCATGATCGGCATCCGCCATACCTTCTGATTACGTCACTCATAAAAACTGGAGTATTCGATGAAAACCATTCAGGCACGCGCGCTGGCGATTGCCACATTGATTCTGAATGCGTCGGCCAACGCGTGGTCGCAGTCGGGCCAGATGGCCAGTGTACCTCCGGGCTCATCCGCGATGGAAGCTAGCGCTGCCGGGCCTGTCAGCCCGAGGAAAGCCAATCGCGCGCTGCGCCGGCAGGTCTATGCCGCGATTGGCAAGCACAAGGAGATCAGCGCCGGCAATATCAGCGTGATCGCAAAAGGCGGGGCGGTGACGCTGAGTGGCACGGTCACCGACGCTTCGCAGATCAATCAGGTTCGGGAGATCGCGAAGGGCGTTCCGGGGGTGACCTCTGTGACCAACAAGCTGACCGTCGAAAAGCCGTTGGGCGGGATGTAGAAGAGCTCACGCAATCGTCGCATTTGGCTGAGGACAAGTCCAAAGATGAGCGAGCGCTATGACTGTTCCAGTCTGATACCTGCCGTTGAGGGTAAAACGACTCGATAGGCAGCTTCACGCCCTGAGTCAGTCCGTCAAGCATTTCGAGGGGATAGCGCGAGGCTCCCAAGGAGAGGTGAGCCCCGCTTCCTCAATGCATTCAGATAGACGCTCTCATCGTACAGTGTGCGTCTTCGCCGGCACTCGCCCCGAAGCGATCGAGGACTTCGAGGTAATTCGAGAACAGGGCAGCAGACTTGTCGGCGGGGACTGAAAAATCTCCGCATCCGGCAACCATTGGCAAGGGCTCACTCGGCGAAAAAACCCGGAATTCTGACATCCCTGGATATATTCTGGGTGAGAGCGCAGCGGTCCGCTGTTTTCAATAAGGATGCCATGAGTACTCCGTTCACCACTTTAGGCGTCGTTTGCGTTATTGCCGCGATAACTGGTGGCGGATTGAAGGCGCTGGGCATCGAACTTCATCCATTACAGTCTCTCGGTCGACAGTTCCTGCTCGGCGTTCTGGGGCTAGTTTTGATTGGTGCGGACAATCACGAGGCCCTGTTCGGCGGCGTGGAACGGAGGCAAAACAAAGGGGGCGGCGAAGAGCTAAAGCCGCCACGACACATACCCGGGATTTCGCAGAATGTATCAAAAGATGACAGTCAGGATCAATCCGAAGCCCCGGTATCGGTTGTCAGGCTGTTTTATGCAGCGCTAGCTAAGGGAGACGGGGTTTCCGCGTCCGCATTGGTCGTCCCTGAAAAAAGGGGTATTGGCCCCCTTAGTGAGCTGGAGATTTCCCGTTTCTTTGGCGGCCTTGAAGTACCGCTCGTCGTAGAGGATATCCGGCAGACTGGAGAAGATACCGTCAACGTCCGGTATCGTTACCGCAAAGACTCCTCACGATACTGCATGGGAAACGCGCTCGTGACGACAACAAACAAGTACGGCAAGACGTTGATCGAGAACATCGCAGCTAACTGCTGAACAAACGGGCTCTCCGCTGCCTCAGTTGATCATCCGTGAAGTGCAAAGGGGACGGTTACGATGGAATGCACGAAATCCGCAGAACGCATGCACTCACGCGCGGCGGGCCAAACGTGGTCTGCTGACATGGAGATACTAGAGCGAGGCGGGTGCCCCCAATGGATACTCTGACGGAAGACTCGGTCAGCGAACAGCGCCCGATAAACGTCCGCTGCGCTTTACAAGCGGCCGTTGACACCTCGATATGCCGGAAGTCCGCTGCGGGTCGCGATATGCCGGACGCATGAGGCCCGGGTCGGCCACTTTCGGACGGTCCACGTGGATGTCTAGCTCGCCGACAATCTATGAAATTTGCAGAGCAATTACAACGGATTATGGGGCGAATATGCGGTTGCGGAGCTTGCTGCTGAAGTGCATCGTCATCAGTGTTGTCGGCGTAATTACAGTCCTTTTAGTCGCGCACGACGATCGTAGCGCCTATGCTGACGTTCTTATCGATAGGCCCGCTGCCGATGTCTGGAAAGTTATTTCGAACAGCGCCGCGTATCCCGATTGGAATCCCTTCATTACTCGGGTTGATGGCGACTTCAGGGAAGGAGCGACAATCCGCATTGTGCTAGGCACTGGGCCGGATTCGATGGTGTTCAAGCCCACGGTCCTGCTCATTCGTCCGCAACAAGACCTTTGCTGGCGCGGCAGCATCTGGATTCGTGGCGTGTTCGACGGTACGCACTGCATTCACCTGACGGCCGTAGCCGGCGGCACTCACCTTGAGCAAACGGAGTCTTTCTCTGGATTGCTTGTTGGGCGGCTGTCGAAAGACGTGATCGAGGAAACGCAGCGAAACTTTCAGGCGATGAATGTTGCAGTCAAGCGGCGCGCAGAATTGAAAACGCCATGAGCGCCTGCGTCTCGTGCGATTCGAACGGAATCGGCAGCAGCAGTCGCTGTCCGTTAAGGTTTATTCGATGCCTGCCATCGGCGCAGGAATGTGAATGCCTCCGCGCGTGCCGGCAGGCGTCGAATAAACCCGATGGAGGAAACCGCGGAGTGGTCCGATAGGGTCGGTACTCGCCGCTATGGGGATTGATAAGTGAGGATGCTCAGCGATGTCGGGGGCAGCGCGACCAGGTAGGATGCTGGCCGGCCGCTGACAGTGTAGCGAAGCGGTGTTGTCGTGCAATCATGATGGTGAAGCAGACGCGGAAGGCGCTTTGTGAAGCGCCAGGCGCAAACGTCCGCTCGTGGGCCGCGTTGCCGCAAAGCCGACGGTCGGTTCAGATATCGGGGCACCGTTGTGCTCATGTCTGACCCCGGCACACCGGCGGTGCGCGGATCGGGGCGCTGCGCGCGAGGATGTCGATGACGATCATCGGTGCACCGCAGTGCCGGCAGATGAAGACGGGGCGGGTTTCGATGACCACGTCGTCCGGTGACGGGCTGATCCGGGGTGCGACGTGGAGCAGATCGCGCACCTTCGCGAGACTGGCGCGACGCACCGGGTTGGCGAGCAGCCCGTAGTGACGGATCCGATGGAAACCACCGGGCAGCACATGGAGCAGAAAGCGGCGCATGAATTCGCCGGCCTCCAGCGTCATGGTCTTGTAGCGGGTGCGTCCCTTCGCCCGGTAGTCCTTCCAGCGGAACGTCACCCCGCGCTCATCGAAGGCGATCAGGCGCTGGTTGGAGATGGCGACGCGGTGCGTGTAGCGTGAGAGGTACTCGAGCACCGCCTTCGGTCCGGCGAACGGGCGCTTGGCGTAGACCACCCATTCGCAGCTACGTAGCGGCGCAAGCCACCGGGCAAAGGTGGCGCGGTCAGCGAGCCCGGTGTACTCGCCGAAGAACTGCAGCTGGCCATGCCGGTGGGCCGCTTCGAGTGCTTCGAGGAAGCGCCGGCGGAACAGGCGTGACAGGACGCGCACCGGCAGGAAGAATCCCGGCCGGCAGGCGATCCAGCGCTCACCGTCAGGCGACAGCCCGCCACCGGGGACGATGCCGTGCACATGCGGGTGATGCGTGAGCGCCGAGCCCCAGGTGTGCAGTACGAGCGTGGCGCCGATCTGGGCGCCGAGATGCCCGGGATCCCCGGCGATCGTGCGCAGCGTGTCAGCGGCGATGTCGAACAGCAGGCCGTAGATGATCCGTTTGTTGTACCAGGCGATCGCACTGATGGACGCGGGCAGCGTGAAGACGACGTGGAAGTATTCGACGGGCAGCAGATCGACCTGGCGTGCCTCCAGCCAGCGATGTGCGGCGCTGGCCTGGCACTTTGGGCAATGGCGGTCCCGGCACGAGTTGAAGGACACCTCTGTGCTTGCGCAGCCTGAACAGCGCAGCACATGTCCGCCCAGTGCCGCCGTGCGGCACCGTTCGATGGCCGACATGACCTTCAGCTGCCCCAGGCTCAGATGTGTCGTGGCTCGCCACGCTGGCCCGTGGCTGCGGAAGATATCCGCAACCTCCAGCATGAGGCGCTACAGCGCGCAGCTTACCCGGCAGGCAGGCGGTCCAGCGGACTCGTGACCTCGTGCAGCAGGTCGGTGGCCACCTGGACGTAGAGCGCGGTGTTCTCGAGCTTCGCGTGGCCGAGCAGCACCTGGATCACGCGGATGTCCACCTTCTGTTCGAGCAGGTGTGTCGCAAAACTGTGCCTCAAGGTATGCATGGATACGCGCTTGTCGATGTTCGCAGCCTCGGCGGCGGCATGAATGGCACGGTTCAACTGTCGCGTGCTTAACTGGTCGAGCGGATCGAGCCCGGGAAACAGCCACCCACCATCGGGCATCTTGCCCTGCGCACGGGCCACGCGCCACCACACACGCAGACGCTCGAGCAGCACCGGCGAGAGCATGGCGTAGCGGTCACGACGGCCCTTGCCCTGCTCGATACGCAGTGTCATGCGTTCGCTGTCGACGTCGGCGACCTTCAGCGCGACCACTTCGCTGGCGCGTAGCCCCGCGCCGTACGCGACCGACAGCGCGCTCTGGTGCTTCAGGTTGCCGGCGGCCTCGATAAGCCGCCGCACTTCGTCGGGACTGAGCACGACGGGCAATACGCGGGGCACGCGCACGGGTCGCATCCTGACCATCAGCTCGGGCCGGTCGAGCGTCACCGTAAAGAAGAACTTCAGTCCGGTGATCGAGTGATTCAGCGACACGGCCGATGTGCCGTGGTCGACCAGATAGAGCTGGTAGCGCCGCAGGTCCTCGACGGTGGCCGTGTCAGGTGAGCGCCCGAGAAACCGGGTGAACTCACGCACGATGTGCAGATAGATGTCTTGCGTCTTGGGGGCAAGCTGGCGCATGCGCATGTCGTCGATCATGCGCTGGCGCAATGGGCTGACGTTTGCTGGTAAGGAGGTCATGATTCGGCTCCTGCTGAAGAACGAGGCGGATTGCCTCATTCGCCAACATAAAGCCGCGTGACCGGCCTCTCCCTCACCTCCAGCGTCAGACCGTAGCCCCTACCGCGCGAGCGGTTTAGGCAGTATGACTTTCCGTGAGCCAGTGGCTGGCCCGCCGTGAGGAACCAAACGCGGGTTAGCATCACTGCCAGAGCCGCACGGTGTGCACAGGGCACACCCCGGCGATTTCCAGCGCGGAGGCCAGCGTGAACCACGATAGCACGGTGTTTGTCGGTCTGGATGTTCACAAGGAGTCGATCACGGTGGCGTACGCGATCGATATGGGCGACGTCGAACTGTTGGGCAAAATCGGAACGCTGAAGGCGGATATCGATCGATTGTGCAAACGTCTTCAGTCGAAGGCGCGCCATGTCCGCGTTGTCTATGAAGCCGGCCCCTGTGGCTACGGACTTTACAGAGAACTCGTTGAAAGAGGATTCGACTGCGTGATATGCGCGCCGTCCCTGATTCCGAAGAAACCGGGCGAACGTGTCAAAACGGACCGGCGCGACGCGGTCAAGCTCGTACGCGCACTACGCGCTGGCGACCTGTCAGTTGTACACGTGCCGGATGTTGAAGATGAGGCGTTCCGGGACCTGGCGCGCGCATGGGCGGCAGCGAAAGCAGATCTCAGACAGGCCCGCCAGCGGTTGAAGTCCTTCCTGCTATCGCATGGAGTCCGCTACTCGGGTAACGCCAACTGGGGTCCCGCGCACCGGCGATGGATAAGCGTATTTGCATTTCCAAACCCCTGGCAGCAACTAGCCTTCGATGAATGCCGCCGCACGATTGAAGACAGGTTTGCGCAATGTGAGCGCCTCGAGGCGACCTTGCACGAGGCTGTCGTCGGCTGGCGATTTTATCCAGCCATACTAGGTCTGCAGACCATGCGCGGCATACAGTTCATCACCGCCGTGGGCATGCTCTCCGAATTGGGGGACCTCTCCCGCTTCGAGCATCCGCGCCAGTTGATGGCCTGGCTGGGCGTGACGCCCTCAGAACATTCTTCGGGTGAGCGGCGGCGCCAGGGCAGCATCACGAAGAACGGCAACAGCTATGCAAGGAAGCTGCTCGTCGAGGCCGCCTGGAGCTACAGATACCCAGCACGCGTGAGTCCGGAAATCGAGCGTCGACATGAAGGCATTCCCAAACGCATCCTTGACCGTGCCTGGGACGCGCAGGTCCGACTCTGCCGCCGATACCGCAAGCTGGCAGCACGCGGCAAGAATGTGAACATTGCTGTCGTCGCCGTCGCACGCGAACTGGCGGGGTTCATCTGGGACATTAGCAAGCTCGCAATGTCGCTCGCCGTAACGAGAAACGAGCAGTCAGCGTAGCGTTGAGCTTCACTACATAGGTTTTGCGAGTTTCCTGAAGGCGGCGTAGCCCGGCACCCGAGCAACCCGCGGTTGGACTATGCAACGGACATCATTCGATTTGCGGCTTTAGATAGCGGCAGGCTCAAGGGGCGGACCTCTGTAATGCGGTAACCAACCCGCGGATATCAGTGCGATCCACCGTCGAGACTTACTGCTACGCCGCCCTCAGGAAATTCATGCGCCTACAAAGCGAAAACAAAAACCGATCCCGATTGACACGGAAAGTCATATCAGTCCTTCGACCCTCTTCTGCCGTTCGGACCAACGGCACAGCAACGACCGCTTCCAAGCTGCAATGGCCATTCGTCCCTCCGGGACGGCCTACAAGTCATCGGCCAATGAAGCCGGAAGATGACCGCTCACTTGCCCAGACGGCTCAGGATAGAGCCCGAGTGGTTTCTCCCCGGCGTCGATGCGGATCAACCAGAAGAGCTACGCGCTAATCAGTTCGCTGAGAAGGCTCTTGATCGACCTCCAGTTCTCCGTTTGAGTATTCCTCATCTGGACCATCACTCGTTTCTTAAAATTCCTCACATTCATTCTGAGAATGTTTGCCGCGCCGATATCTTGGAAAAGACGTTTGCCGTCGCACGCTTCCCTCCACGTCCCCTCCCATACATCGCGAAGCTGCCGCTCATGTTCCCGACATGCCGCGACGAACGAAGATTCCCACTGGGGTCCGTCGATACCTGCAAGGCGTTGCTTCATCGAAGTGAGACGGGCCATTAAGGTAGATGCTATTTCCTCCAACTGCTTGTTTTTTACATCGGAAAGCCGGAGGTTGACATCTCCAAACTCAGATCGTTTGAAAACGTCTCTGGCTGCGGTCTCTGCCAACTGATTAAAAGCAAGCTGTTTTAGAAATTGTGTGACGCTTCCGGCGTTATCGAATTTCTGCTTCGAAATTTCGCTATCCATCAGGAGATCAGAAATTGCGTCGATGTCGAGCAAATAATTTTCAAGGCACCGCCTGTCCCATTGCAGAACTTTTACGCTGTCTGTGCTCGCAAGTGACGTCGGAGCATCATCCTTGTCGAATATAAAAAACCGAGGCGAAATTTTTGCAGGAATCGCATCGGCTGATTGTAGTGTTTCAATGAGTTTTTCGATTTCGTTCCTGCCGCCAAGATCCTTCACCTTGTATCTTCTTAAGATGTCACCGAACCCAGTTTCCAAAATGGTAACGTCATCTGGGCCCTCTACAAAGACAGTCCCCTTATACAAAAGCCCTTCACTTTCGGATGTGCCCAATTTCGCGAGGGCCGACGCTATAATCTCCTGATCTTGCCGCCTAACTTTCGTCAGCATTTGGCCGGATATCAGATGATATAGTGAACACTCTTCCCTGTCGAAGGCGCCGGCCAGAATTTCGGGTGAATGCGAACACAGAATTACCTGCATGTTCTTTCGTGCCGCGTACGCATCAACGATGAACGGCAACAGATCTTTACAGACCGCAGGGTTAAGGTGAAGTTCTGGCTCATCGAGCAAGATCATCCCGTCATCAACGACAGATCGTTCAATTAATAAAAATGTCAGAATGAGTCCTTTCTCGCCACTACTCATTCCGTCCATATCAAAAATTCGACCGGATTCAATATCTTGAATTTTTATCGAAAGCAGTCCAATCTCATTGATGCCGACACCAATGATTTTTCTTCCCTTCAAGACGCCTGAAAATATGCGGCCAAATTCCCCATATAGCTTGTCTCGATCGTCGCCGGACATTACCACGGCAGAGAAGATCGTATTCTTGAGACGGGAATATTTTAATTGAGGTTGGGAGTTATGCGACTCCATTTGTTGACTGGTGTCTGCCGCGCCCAATTGCACTGGCTGCTCACCCGCCGGTAACGAACGGTCTGCGGGGAAATAGCTGAAATGCGTAGTATTGGGAGGGAGTCTCGATTCGAGAGCCGATATAAAAAACGGCCCCATCTGGCTGCCAGTTGATGCTGGTCCCGATGACGCATTAATAGTTAGTTCTATTTTAACTTGATTGGCAGTAGCGATTATTTTTGCCAATTCGGACATCGCCTCATTGGATGCTGACTCGAGTTGCTGCCTGCCCTGCACAGTTGCCATATAGGAAATGAGCACAGCCGGATTCGCGAAGCTCTGTCCCATTCTAGCTTGGACTAAAGTGTGCGCCAAACCGTCGATCCCGTCTTTTATCCACTGGATCTCTGAATCCGAAAACTTGTACACACTAGAAATTACGATGGGTTTCGCAACATCTTGCGCAATCGCGGAAAAATTCATGCGATTCGGCATATGCGGCGACGATGCGCCTAATGCAAATAAGACCTGATTCGTTTCGTTCTGCGTGCGAGGGCTTAGAACGGCCTTGGCGAGCCTTATCGCCTCTAATATGGTCGTTTTCCCGATTGCATTTGGGCCAACGATAACATTGACTCGATTATCAAACTCGACATCGATTTCTTTTATCGCCCTGAAATTAACAATTTTCAGTGACCTTAAATGCATGCGACTCTCACTTTTAGTTGGGCAAGACGAGTTGAGGGCAAGACAGAACGAGCCTAGAAACCTGGTTGAATCAGTTCGGCCCGCACATAATATCTGCCTTACCGGTGACGGGCAACGCAGGGGTACTCGATCACGCACAGGACTCGCCGTGTGCGGGTGCAGCATGTACTCCGCTCCGGCGGACGACGCTACTGACATGATCCGAACCGGAAGGTCTGTTATGTGAGCGGAGTCGACGGTCGAACGTCGGCATTGACGCGCGCGCGAATGATCGTAGATGGCCGGTTGCCGATGCGGTCGGCGGTGGCCGAGCCGTGCCCGCGAGCGTGCACAACGGCTCATCTCGTAACAGCTTTAGAGCCCTTGAATAATCGCCGCCCGCTTAGTATTGTACTCATCCTTCGTAATCAGGCCGCGCTTGTAAAGTTCGTTAAGATCCGACAAACGCTGGGTGTTGCTTGCGGGCGCCGCATCGACAGTCCGCGTTGGGCATGCTTTTGCGCAAAGATGCATGGCGTCCGTGCACTGGTGCTGGGCCTGAATCGGGAAGAGGGTGAATTTGCCGAGGCATTCCGAATAACGGGCAGTGCAGGCCTGTGCGCAACCCGGTTCGAGTTGGCTGGTATCGATATCTGAAACGCTTGCGCATCCTGCGAGGACTAGGATGGAAGCAAGAAGCGCGGCTCGGATCATTTGGTTTCCCCGGATCTGGTTTTATGGTTTGGTGCTTTGCTGGCGGATTATCGCCGCCTAGCTTCTGGCGCGAGTGTAATACAAAGCGGGCGTGTCGAACCTGCGGCTATCGTGGCGACAAGATTGTCTTGTTGAACTAGCCTAAGAGCCGACTTTCCGACGCAGTTGGCCGCAGCCGACCCGTTGCCGTCGGTCGAGTCATCGCAGTTCCAAGGGCAGATATCAGAGCGGAACGGCCATTCTGTGCCGCCACATGAGGACAATGCATCGGCCGCTGCCGTCAATCGTGCATCAGTTTTTGGTCGGCGGACTACGCGTTGCTTTCCCAACATTCGCTCTTGGGCGTTCGCGAATGATTGGCCTCCCTCATGAGCGACGCGTACTTTTGAACCGTCACGAACTTTCTGCACCGTTTGGTCAATGGTAGATTTTGGATTTGCACACGGACTTGCTGTCGAGTGGACTGCCTACCGGGATCGCCCTTTGGCTCCCCTTGAACTACAGCTGCCCATCATTAGTACAGCCGATAGACACCATCTATGGTGTTTTTTCGGCAGGCGGCTTTGTTGGTCGATCCCTCGTTAGTCTGCTCATTACGAAACCAGTACCCGCTATGCTGGCGAAAACCTGCAGGCACACCAGAATGCGGACTACTTTTGAATTGGGCGCAATGTCGCCGAAGGTCGCAGTGGTGGCAGCGCCGACACTGAAATAAAAGAAATCCCAGTAACCAAGGGTCTCTAGCGCCGCGTTCCGGTAGGCGACGAAAGCGTCATAAAGCTGACCATGAAATTTGTTTGTCGATTCCTGCAGAGCAAATATTTCCTTCTCGAGCGTCTCGACTTCATGGTAATGCTTTAGGTATTCCTGTTGAGGCGCAAGCTTCTGAAAGTCTGTCAGGTGACCCATACCATAGACGCGAGCATCAAGTTCGGCCGTGGTCAACTTAAACTGGACGCGCGCCAGCTCTACGTTGAGATTGGCGTATGCGACTGCCAACGGACCCGTGGGAAGCTGTTCCGGTACGGCGACACCGGCCTGTTTGAGAATAAGGTGCATCGCACCTGTCAAATGTTGGATTTCCGGCTGAAATTCGAGTCCCTTTTTTGCAACAAACTGCTCGTATTGATTCCACTGCGATGCCTCGAACGACTTGTATTCCTCTTGAACTCCGATTTGGCGCTTTTTAAGCTCAACCCGCTTGGTGGAGAGCATGACAGACGTCGCTTGAAATTGCCGATAGATTGACAAGATTTTGTTGGCCGCGTCATCTTGTTCGGACTGCAGTGTCATCGGTGGAAGTGAGGGTCCATCGGCATAGGCTGAATACTCGCCCGCAATAGAATAGAGTTCGGTCGGCAAGACGTTCACGCCTGCTTGCACTCGGAAGTAGTCAGGGTGCGCATACCAGAGCAGCTCGTAGACCCATGGCATGATCACCAAAGACAGGGCAAAGACAACGCCGACGAAGGCTTCACGACGCGTATTTTTCGCAAATGCTGGCATAGTGTTCAGATGCCTCCCGACACAGGTGAAATGTATTGTGGACGAGAAGTTGTCTTATTGTCGCAATGGCTTCCTGCAGCTATACGTTGCAGCTTCCGGCGTGTCGCGCCAACGGCAGCGCTACGAGTCCGTAGTGTAGCGTCCCACATCACTCCGCTCTCCCGGAATATTGATGGGCATTCACCTCCACGAACGGGTGACCGCTAGCGGATGCAAAGTGGTCGTGTGGGGGCGCATCAGACAATTACCTGAATGACGCTTCATGGCCGATTGGGTGAGGTCGCCAACGGCCGCTTAGTGGCACTCCCGTTTGCAAAACCTGATTGCGGCTGGCTGGCCGGTTTGAAGACGTTGCCTGACCGGAGTGGGTCGGGAGCGTGAGTTCGCTGATGCAGGAAGCTGCCGCCCGGCCGCTCGATGCCGCCACCGTCAGCAGTCCGCCACATTGCCGACGTAGAACCCCGGCCGCGCCAATGTCGGCAATGGCCGAGTTGCGCGCGTTGCGCGTCCGTCAGGTTCCGGAGCATTGCGGCCGCTTTAGGGTAGCCCGTCGGAAATGTGTCACAGCTTCGCCAGGAAATGGAGAACTTTCGTTCGACGCCGCCGGCCAACCGTTTGCTCTTGTCGAGGAACCCCTCGATGGGTCGCGAGAAGACGGCAATACCGGTTTCCGGTTCGCAATGAAGCGCGCCAGCACGCACCGCCGGTTGTCGAGTTTCGTGGCTGAGCGAACAGTCGGCGCATTCCCCGCGGCCATATCGAAGCCGCGGGGCCGCACTCTTCTCCTCACTACCCCGATCACGCCTGTTCTTTCGTGACGTGTGAAAGAATACGCCTAGTCTGAACCCCGCCGTTACGCAATCTGACGGGCAAAACAGCCTCTATTCGTGAAGACAGGACGAAGCTTGCAACGGGGGCATCCTCATGGGGCAGTATGGAGCCAAGGCGATCCTCTCAACGAACGGCGAACTCCGGCAAACAATTGCCTTTTGACGGGTTGCGGACGGCGTCCCCAGTCTGGATCGTCGACGTGCCTCGTCGTCGGCTGACGCCCGAACGTACCGCGGCATGGTGCAGAATTCGGTGATAGGTCATTGCGCCACAGCCCCAACCGCGCTCATGGTGTCACGCAGCTGCGTGACACTCAATTCGATGCGGGTCGTCTGGTTTGACGCCCCGTTCAACAGCGATGCCTGACGCGGATCACGGGCGGGCGGTCGCGAGGCGTTAGCCGCCTTGCGACTGCGCGCGGACCCGCGCCGCTGGGCGACACGGCGCAAATGCGCGATCAGGGACACGGTCTGCATGCCCGCCGTAAGCGTGAGTGCAAAGTGTCCGATGTCTCCCGGCGCACCCGGGCGACAGGCGCGCAGCGACGGCCGCAACAAGGCGCCGGGCGCGGGCGATTAACTGGCTGCGGCTCATACCGGGCCAGCAATCCGCGACGAACCGGCGGACGGTGGCTGGCAGTGACTCGGGGCCGACGTCGCCGGGCAACGCCAGGGCAACGAGTTCAAATGCATCAGCCATCGTGGAACACTCTCCCTCTCCGACGTCGGGCGAAGCAGGCCGGCGAACATTTCTGCCTATGGCCTCGCGAAGCCGTATCTGCCATCCGATTCGGATCTTGCCACAAGTCGCGATATGAATAGCGCCGCTATCTATGCCTGATCATCCACTGCGGTCCGCGCCATCGCCTTGATGTTGCAGCGGCGCCAATGCCTGCAAACGCTTCGTGACCCTGTGCACGACTAAGCACCGCTCTGGATCACAGCAAAGAGATCGAAGCTTTATTCAAAATCATCATCTCACCAGCACGTGGCGACGGTGGCAGCCCTCCATCCGGTGAACACATGCCACGAGATGCTCGAACACTGAAAGTTGCAATCCACAAAAGGTGAGCTAGAATCAGGTGCATTCTTCACCAAAGGATCGCTCACCATGCAAATGCAAAGCTGGGTAGGAACAATCGAGCGCGAATGGCATCAGTTGCGCCGCGCCGACCCCACCCTCGACGTCGAAAAGTTTTCCCGTCACGTCATTGCAGCAAACAAGACTGGCTTCCTGTCAGCCGAGTCGATAGCCGCCATCGCAAATGCCCTTCTCACCAGCACGCTCAGTCGCGCGCCGGACCTGGGCCGCTGGCTGCTGGAGCGCATCGGCACAAACCGGCATCCGGCCTGGCGAATGGCACTGGCCATTTCTCTCGTCACACCAACGGGAGGCGAGGCGGACCTTGAGAAGGGTAATGTGATTTTCGAAGATGTGATGAAGGATGAGAACGCGGACGGTCATCTTCGCGGCATGGCCGCCGCCGCGCTGGCCGATAGCGCCCGACTCGGGCGTGGCATGCAGGCCGACGCGAGCCACGCGCTCTCGCTTTACGAGCAGGCCATCAAACTGGGGCACAAGGCCTCAGCTCACAATCTCGGGCTGTTCTGGGAGGGCGCGTGGGGTGCAGAAGGCAGGAGCGGTATGCCGGACCGCACGAAGGCTATACAAAGTTATCGACGCGGTGGAGATGACATGCGTTGCCAGCGCCGTCTGGCAGCGCTGCGGTGAAACAGCCCCACCGCCTGCGAGACGAGCCGGAGGACGAGGTTAAGAGGTGAAACCGCTTTGAGTCGGCCGCACCTATGCGCCGGCAGGCAAACTGGTGCCGCGTCTGTCGGTGCCCGGACTGAAGCGTTCAGACCCATACGTAGTCAGAACCCTCACGCTCCGCCGGGCGCCTTCGTGATGACACAGGCAGTGTCACTGTCGGCGGCCTCTCCCCTTGGGACTTGCGTCAGGGATTGGCGACATCCGGCACTCGACAGACTTTCCCGTCAATGGATATGCCGACGTTACAGAGAAAAGACTCCTCCTGATGCGACGGTGCGCATGGTCTGAACGCAGGTCTGCGCGAAATGAAAGGGGACGGGATCTCGGCGTCAATCGGCCAGCAGGCTTTCCCGATCGATACCAGCGATACGATTCAGCGAGGCGCGTGTGAGCTTCCCTGGCGCGTCGGATGGCGGCGGGCAAATGCGTCACCGACGGTATGAGCGCAAATATGCCTGGCAATTCGAACCATTCGAGCCTGAAAAACCAGCTTGGCTTCTGCGCGTCTTACTGTGCAAGTGACCCACCCCCTGACCGCGGACGGATCAACCTTCGGTGGAAGCCTTTGCGCTGAATGTGAGAGAGCCGACGAATCAGCCTTCCATCGGCTCCCTGATATGCGACGGTTTCTTGTGACCGGCGGAAGGCAGACTATGCGATGCCTCACAGGTCGGGCGCAATCAGACGGAGACTGGAAGATCGGGACGTGGGCGCAGTGTCGTGTTGTGGCCCCGCTGCCGCGTATATTTTCGCGGCAGACAGTCGTTCACGCGCCAAATGCCAGCAGCGCCTCATTTATAATTCAAAAGTCAGCACGCCAATCATCGCAGGAGCCCTACTTTATGAGCCAACCCCGCGGACGATATGCGGGATCCCGGGACAGCGGCCAGCGCCAGCCTCGTCACCCAAAAAAATCTCCGTCCACCCGGCCGAGACAACCATACGTCAATGCACCTGCCCGGGACCCTGCCCAGACGGCCTCCATTTTCAAGACACGGTCGTTCCAGTTTCTGGTCGATACGGTGGGCGCAGAGAATATCGCCCTGGGACTGGGATCGAACATGGCGCGGGTGGCCGAACTGACGAAGGGCGAAAGGTTCACGCCCGAGACCGCCTTTCACATGGAAACCACGCTTGGGTTGCCTCACGGTTTCTTTGACCAGCCCAATCCAGCGCTGGCGCCCGAAACCATCGCCCGCCTGAAATCACCGCTCGACTTCATTCAAGCCGACGACGAACCACAAGCAGTGTCGGAAACACCTGAACCGGAATTCGCCCTGAGCGGCGACCAGCAATCCTATCCTGAAACCAGTTTGTCCGAGGAAGCGCAAATGCCGAAGAAAGCAACGGGCGGGTCGCCCAAGGCCGCCAGCAACAGTCGAAAGCAGATGGCCGAACAGTCTGCCCCTCATGCACCAAAAAAAAGCTTGCCCTCGAAACAGCGGATATCGGCTGCAACAACCCAACAGCGACCCTTGGCACTAGACGACAGCGAAGAGCTGGAAAACATTCGACGCACCAACCTCCATGTTCTTACGGGTCGCATCGGATCGAAAGCAAGACTGGGTGTAGTCATGGCGATGAGCGGATCCAACATGGCCCATCGGCTATATGGCAAGAAACGGCTGGACAGTGTCGAAGCAAACCGTTTCACCGAACGGCTTGGTCTGCCAGCTGGCTGGCTGGACACGCCGCGCTCCGAAGCCGAGATCCCGGAGTCGGTGTCGCGCTTGCTCGCGCCCGCTTCGCGCGGTCGCGCATCCGTCGAACAGAACGAGCCGCACGCGGCCGCGGCGAAGGATGGCGTGCCAGCGAAGCATGCCGATGCGAAGGCGCGCACGGGGCGCGCACGAGCGGGCGTCCGGATCGAGCCGGAAAGCGCCTCACCCGTTTCGCCCGGGATCGCCGCAGAGAAACAACCGGTAGCCGTCAGCCAGCAGGATCATGACAGTGACGCTCCGGGGGTGCTTTTAGGGCGCCCAGCAGAAGAAGGTGATGGCGAGGCGCTGGCAGCCACACTGGCAACCCTTGAGTCGCTTCCAGCCGCTGAAACCCCGCAGCAATCCCCCATCCCGCTCCCTGCTTCCGTGACCAGCCTTGAGAATCTTCAAGGTATTGCGCCGATCGCGGAAGCATTAATCAAGACGCTGGCAGGTAAGGCGCGCACGGGTCGACTGGACGAACTGAAGGCGCTGCAGCTTTTGCAGCAGGCCGTCCTCCTGTGAGTCGGCGGTCGTGTGCTACGACAGATTCTGCAATGACGCGTGAAGCGCTTTGGGATAGCCTGGCCGCGGTGCGCGAAGAATCGCCCTGTTCCTGAACGACGGTGGACCGTAGCTCAATGGTCGAGAAATTGCCTGAGCTTGTCGACCCGACCGGGGAGCATCCGTTTTCACACCGCCCTGCTTTCGATCTGCCGGATCCGTCCGCGTGCCAGGTCGAGCTTTGTACCCTGCTCCTCGAACGTATGGCGGGACGCTGTTTTTAGCGCGGAACGCGTCCGGAGCATCTGCGCTTACGCGGCAAAAGTGCATCGAGCGCCTCATCGATCGCGACAAGGGTAGAAAACATGCTCACCGCACGGCGAGATGAAGACGGCCATCAACGATCGGGTATCCTGACTTTACACCTACAGCCTTTTCGCACTGTCCCGACAAAGATTGCTATGAAAGTTGCTCCGGATCTGCGTCTGGAACAGGCGAGCTGGCAGTGCCGGTGAGGAATTGCCGGAGGCGGCGTTCTGCGCTGATTATTTTGTGCAGGGGCGCGGTGGCGAGTTGCGCATCGCGCAAAGCCAGCAGGCTCTCAAAAACGGGAACAGCGTCTTCAGCGAGCACCCACTCGTTTGCTGCATGGGCCAGTTCCAGGGCGGCCTTCACGGCATGTTCCGCAGTCTTGAAGCGTCGGACCGGTTCGTTTCCGTAACCGCCCTCCTGGAGAAACCATGCGAGGTACACGGTTCGCATCAGTTCATTAAACAGGTGCCCGTTGCCATGACCGTCGCGGCAGGCAACAAGCGCAAGATGGGAGGTCAACGATTGCTCCCGAACCGACGCCTGAACCATCGGCAATAACATCGCTTTTGTGAGGTGTTTTCGTGGTCGCGAAACACCTGCCCCGCCTCGCCTTGAACTCATGTCGTCTGAAAATGTATGTGTGACAGTGCGACTATTCTAACGAGGTCTTCTCCGCGATCGGCGATTCTGGCGTCGCGAGTCTCTCGCCTTCCGTCTTCTCTCCGCGATAGTCCGTGCTACCCGAGCAGACCTTATCCGGGGGACGACGCTGGCGTAATGTGGTGAGTTACAAATTCATTGAATTATTTTCGCCGCGTAATAGAGTGCCATGGGTGGCACGGATACGAGGAAGCGGTGATGCGCGGAAGCGGACGGCCCGAAAGGGAACTCGCGCTGTGCAAGTCGGAGCTCGAGCAACTGAAGGCGCTGACGATGCGACGCAAGACAGCAAAGGCGTTGGCGTTGCGCGCGTGCATCGTGCTGGCCTGTGCTGAAGGGATGGACAACAGGACGGTCGCGGCGAAACTGCAACTTACCCAGAAAACTGTCTCTAGATGGCGTGCGCGATTTGTCGCTGACCGTGTGGACGGACTGCTTCACGCGCCCCGCCCCCGTGCACCCAGGACAATGGAAACACGCATCTCGACGCGGTTATTGCGGTGGCTCAACCAGGTCGACCGCTGGTTCTGTCACATGCTGATGCCGGGGGAGTCCCTCCTCTCGATCCTGTGGAAGTTCGCTTGCGCCAACGCGCTGCCCGGCCATGTTCTAGTCCACCTGGTGTGCCCCACTGCCGATCCGTCTGAAGGCGTGGTGGCGGTGCGCGAGGCGATTAACCTCGTGGACCTATGCCGCTTGATACGTTTGCGGAGGGACGTGTTGCTCGTATCGTTGCTTGATGCCCAGCGGCATGGTCGGTGTCACGCAAATCTCCGATATTGCCGGCAGTGCGCGGCTCACGGCTATCACAGTGTGCTGCATCAGCTTGACGAGGAAGACCGCTCGCTTGCAGTGATCGGGCCGGCTCCCGGTATGCTCATGAGACGCTGTCCGACATCGTCGTCAGCGAGTTGACGCGCCAGCTCCTGGTCAAGCTCACCGATTTGTTCGTCGAGGTTGCGCTCGCCGCGGAAATGGGTGATGGCAAGCAATACGGATGCAGTCGCGACTTCGCAGCATCGGTTGGGCTCGTTCCTCGACAGTACAGTACGGCGGGAATAAGGAAGGTGATAGCGAAATCGGCGTTCGGGCTAACTGGCTCCGTCAGGTAACCGCCGTACATGTCCGCTGACCGCGAGGTTCGAACATGAGGGCCTTGCGGATTTCGTCGGCATTCCCCTTCAGCCACGCGCGTCGCTTGACGACAATGTCGCCTGGCAGGCGCGGAAGACCGCTGGTGACAATGCGGAACGCTTCACCGCCGGTGTGAACTTCAACAGTCGAGATGGTGCGTGTGATTTTCATGTTTGCTTCGGTGAAATCTGTGGATGTCCTGCTTTTATTCACCGCACGGGACCGGCGCGATTTATATCGACGCTACTTACATATCACCGCCGATTCGACGGGCGTTTGAGTCGAGCGCTGAACGCGCTACGCGGCACGCGGCCAAGTCCCACGCAGCGCAGCCAACACTCTTGAACAGAATCGGCGCAATCGGCTTCAGCTCGCCGGCCAGTGCCTTGGCTAGCGGACAGACTGACGCCCACTCAACCCTAGCTTGGATAAGGTCGCCCGCTTCATGCATTGCGCCGACAGGGTCATCTACAACCAAGAAACTTCCGTAGACGGTTTCCTTCCCAATTTCCGCTGCGTCTGCCGTGAAAGCGCCGACCCCGACGACGAGACGGCCAGGTCGCGCCGGCAACGTGTAAACCGGAGACTTGCTGGTTGTCAAGGTGATGACGACTTCAATGCAGTCGGGGATCACTTTGCTTCTGTCCACGTATGGTGGATTACAAAATACGTTGCATTCGATACATTTATCGTCTCAGCATGCACTTGCGGCATGGACGCAAGGCTCTCGGCTGTGAGCTCCTTTTAGAAATCGGCGGGCACCGTGAAACAGTGAGCTGCAAACCGGTTCTGAAGCTCCCAAACGCCCGCGCGCACTGGCTTTTGGCCGTTCCACGTACTGGGGACTGATGTTTCACGGCGCCCAATAATCGCAGACGGCATCGTCTCGCGCACGCTCGTTATTTTTGACCACGAAAATTCGTGGGGAAGGATATAGTTAGGAATACCGATCAAATTTTGACGCTGCCTTTGTGGTTTTTTCGGTGAGACAAAATAGATGTGGCAACGCTCGATGCGGGGTGTTGGAGGCTTCGTATGCAGCAGTCGGGCGGCAACGATGGCGTCGCCTGAGTTTCGGATTGGTTACTTGGAGATTGCCCGCCCCCTGGCCGAGGACGGTTCATCGCGGATATTGACGACGTTCGAGACCTCAGCGCTCCGGTCGCTCCGGAACATTTTAAGATTGCCGCGCAAAAGAACGCTGGCGCGGGGAATGAAGCGGGAGATGCAAGGCTTGTCGCGACAAGGCTGGGTTCGACTTCGGCACCAACTGGTCCGAATCATGGCGGAGCTGTCCTGTTCCGCGGGCACCGACCGGATAAAAAAACGAACGAAATTGTTTTCGTTGACGATATCGTAGACGCTTTCCCCCTCACGTCGTGTTGAAACACGGAAGGTGAGCGGTACGAGTCTTTGCACGTGTGGCCTACATGTTCGGCGCAGCGCATCTCATCCTCATTCGGGGCTCACAGTACGTTCGCACGCCGCAGCGCGATGCTCGGCGCGACGCGTATAGTGGTGACACGACAAATGTGCGGGCTGCCCGCCGGTCCGCTGTATTGCGGTGCGCGCCGTATATTACGCCGCTTCTCGTTTTCAACAGTCGGCTTTTTACCGGCCCGCGGTCGACCCGTCTGCAGTCGGTTCCCCACGGCGATGTATGGTGTCAAGATGCAACGCGATACTTCATATGCGCCGATTTTATCGCTGAAGGTGTCCGCGCCAATAGGAATCCGTGTCGCTCAGCCGCCGTCGGTATCGGCGGAAATTCTCATCGATCCGAAGCCCGAGAGAGACGCAGCCTTATGGACACGCCCGTCCCGTCCGGACGCGCCGCTATGATTAGGCAGCCGCGAATGTCTTGTGAATTTCCGCTTCGATCGGATGAACTGCTCCGTTGGCCACATCGGAGGATACTTGTCTCCGTCTTACCGACATGCTTTCCGCGCTGATTCTGTTCGCGCTCAACTAGAGCTGGCGTGGCCGCGTCACTTTGTTGCAGCAGGGCACAAGAAACGGCAATGCGTAAGAGTTCGGCTAGTTACGGCGGTGCTCGGGCGGACGCACAACACCGTTGTGTCAGCATCATCGGACTCCCACTCCGTCGATCTATCGAAGCGGCAACCCTCGCGTTTGGCCGATCTGCGCGCGTGACAAGCTGTGGTTCTCAGCTCAGCGCTTGCGATCGTTATCATAGGCGAGTGCGATGACTCGGCCACTTCGCACGCTATTGATTGAAGATATCGCTGCGCAAGACGAAGAACAGAACGAAAACGATAGCCAAGAAGTACTGGGGCCGATATCAGGTCGCGGCTTGCGCGCTGAAGCCTTGTCCCTTTTAGGAGGAATATCGGTGTCGCTTCCCGAACCAGACCTCCGAAGTTTCGGACGTCACGCGCGCATGCGACACCGGCGACGCAATGCAGGGTCGCCCCGGTCGCTGCAGTATGACTTGCAGTAAAAGGCGGCAAATCGTGATCATCAAAACAGAGACCGCCGTCTATTGACGCGATGCGCCCACCGTAGACAACTCCGGCTGAGCGCGCCACTGGCGGCTACAGACATCTTCATTGTTAGTGTGAATGGCGGACGAACTATCAGCGGCGGATTGTTCAGCGCCAGCGTCACGATCCCTGGCAATAGCTAAGGTGTCCGCATCCGGACACTTTCTAGCGCGGCGCGCCGCATTGTCGCGCAGGCCGAGGTCGATTCTAGAGCTGATTGGTAGGCGGGGGTATTCGCGATTGCCGCCGCCATGGCGGGGTGATCTCGGATGAACGTTGCTTCACCTCGCCATTTGAATGCGTCGGCCCGACCTAATGGAGGTATCTTGATCCGCGGGCTGCTGTGCGACAGAATCGCGGGCACGTATCCAGAAGAATGCGCTGAGGATCAGCAAATGGTGGAGACGAGCGACTCGCGGCGCCCTACTGCAAAGTGTCCGGATCCGGACACTTTGCAGTAGACAAAAAAAACCCCGCCATCGGCGGGGTTGCGGGTTTGTCCGCTTACTCCGGTCGGAGCGAAAACATCTTCCCTATATGGTCCCTGATTTCTGCCTCCTGTTCATCCGTCAGCATCCCCGCTTTGAATTTCAACGTGAGCCCTTTCCCGTCACGAGTAATGCTCCCGGCTTGGGTCTTGCCCGCGAATATTTTCAGAATGCTCCTGCCCCCTGAATCGCTTCCGTTCGTTGCGCGATTCACATTTGATGTGATAGCCGAAGCTACTTTGCTCTGTACCACGTCGCCGGACACAACAAGCGGCCAGATTTCAGACAGTGCTTCCATCCCCGCGTCGCCCGTTCTCTTGAGAGCAAGGACGATATCCTGAGCCGCCGTACCGCCCAACAACGACGGGTTCAGATCGAGGTCGCGTTTAACGAAGTCGGGCAAATCATCAAATGCGAGAAATCGGTACAGATCGTTCCGCGTCACACCCATCACGTCGGCGAGACGGGTCCGCTTGGGGAACTCCGACTCTGCCCGACGCACAGCAACGGCGATTTCATAGTCGGAAAGATCGTCGCGGGTGACGTTCTCCATCAGCGCGAGCGCAGCCATATCCTGATCGGTACACTCGATCACGACGGCCTTGACAGTCGGCCGATTAATCAGCTTATGTGCGCGCCACCTTCGCTCACCCGCGACTAACTGGTATGTATCTCCAACGCGCCGGACTGTGATCGCCTGCAACAGCCCAACTTCGCCAATTGATCTGGCCAACTCGGCAAGCTTCGCTTCATTGAATTGGCGCCGCGGCTGCCACGGATTGGGCGAGAGATCGTCTACGGCGATCTCTGTCGCAGTCCCTTGCCTTTCAAGCTCCTCGATGCGTAACTGGGCGACCGCCAATGCACTTGTAATCCCAGGCATTGTTTGCGGCCCACGTGAAGCCTTTTTGACTTCGCCTTTAAAGTCGGCAGGCGTTGCCAAGTTCGCGGTTTTTGCCAGCAGTTGTTCGCGGATATTGGTCATGCTGCTGACTCCTTCCAATTCTTAACAAACATATCGTCGAGCCACTTGGCATACTGCATCATCGGCTGCTTCACTCGTTGCAAAGACTTCGCGCTGGAATGTGTGCTGACGACGTCCAATGCGGTCGAGAAAGACAGAGCGCCGCCGCTCATCACGGAGCTCGCCGGAATCTCGAACGGGTCCAGCCAGCGGCCGTACGCGCTCTGCGCCCACTGCCGGACGACGGGTGCGGACGATGTCTTGCCGTAGTCGACCTTTGAAAGCAGCACCGAAATGAAGTCATAGACCTTGTCTCCCTCGTACGGTAGAAAATCCTCCGCCACATCCGAGAAGAGGCGCCAGAAAGCCAGCGAACTAATAAAGTCAAGATTCTCTGGAATCATAGGCATGACCAACGCGTCCGCAGCGAGCAGCGCATTCAGGTTCATATAGGAAAGCGACGGCGACGTATCAATCAGAATGTAGTCATATTGCGACCGCAGCGGTTCGAGGCCTTCCCGCAAGACTGACCAGAACCTGTACCCTTGCATCGTTTTCTGCCGCGCGGGCAAGAGGAACTCAGCGCCATAAAGGAAAGTGTGCCCAGGGATGATGTCCAGCCCGTTCCAGTAGGTCGACTGAACCTGAGCGGTGAGGCCGCCTTCCACGTTCTGGTCGTAGATATAAGGGAGGACCGTATCCTCGCCGGTAATTTCCTTTTCCGCGTATAAGCCGCAGAGCTCGGACGCTGATGCTTGCGGATCCAGGTCGATCAGCAGCACTTTTCGACCAAAGAGGGTCAACGCCTGGGCCAGACAGACTGTCGTCGTGGTTTTAGCTGAGCCGCCCTTCAACTGAGCGGTAGTCAGCACTTTGCCCCTAAAATTGCCATCGGGTTCTTCAAGTCGAGTCTGGTAGATATCGGACGCCAGCTTGATCCATATCCGGGCTTCAGCAAGGGTGAAGGTACGACTGCGGCCAGTACCGTTCAAGCTGCCTACCGGAAGCCCCGAGTCGGCCTTCGTTGCAAGATATTGAACTTGCTGCCGCGTGAGGTTGCACATTTCCGCAAGCTCACTAATGGTGTAGATAGGCGCTTCCTTGCGTGGGCGCGGTGCCAGAATCTGCTCTCGGAGATTGTCGGAGAACGGTGCAAGGTTGTCCGCGAAATCTGCGACTTCGCGCAAGGTGACCTTTCGGTCCTCCATCGGTAAGGTGCCTACGTGGGCCATTCTGCGCTTCTCCGTGTTTTGACGTTGAACCGCAGAATACACGAAAGTGCGTAAACAATCCTGCTATCCGCTAGATTCGACAAGTTTTTTTAACAAGCTACCCTAAACTTTTGATATTTCTACGCTTTTGCCACTGGGAACTCGACGCGGAACAGCTCGAGTACGCGTAAAAAATGTCTTATGAAACCATTGACGCGAGATGTAGAGGTGCTCGGCAGACGCTGCGCACAAAAACCACCTTTCGCGCGGTTTTTGTGCGGAAACAGAGCTGCGAAAAATCGTCTTTTAAATCAATCAGTTACGCCTTACTCCGAGGCGGACAGCACCCGCAGTTCGCAAGCTGGGGCGGCAAGTCAGCTTGTATTTTTTAAAAGATAAACCCGCAGACAAACAGACAGGTGTTGAAAAACCGTTTCAAATCAACAGCGTCGCCTGTGGATAGGGACGGTTTTTGTGCTCATTGGGACGCTTTTTGTGCTGTCACGGCCGGAAGTTGGGGGCCTGCCGGCGGAATTTGTGAGGGGAGGGGCGGAAATTGGGCGACGGAAAGGTGGTTTTTGTGCTGAGCGGGTTTTAGGGCAGTCGACACAGTCCGATTTCCGCACCCTGACCGGGGCGGTTTTTGTGTTGACACCATTTGCGTCCCTGCTAGAGTGCCCGGCATGGAACTGAGTTAAATGGAAAACGACAACCTTCCCGTCACGCCGCATCAGCTAGCTCTGGACATCTATGAAGACATGTCCGGTCAAGGCACGTCCATAAGTGAAGCATCGCGAGACATCGGTTTTCTGCGTAACAACATCTTCACGAGAGTAGGTGGTCTTGGTATCGCCGCACGTCGAGTCCTGGACGCGGCCTACTTTCTCGTCGCAGCCAAGGCGCCGGACGAACTGATCGACGACAAGGTTTACACCTTCACCGCAGAGATAAATTACTTCAAGTGGTTGATGCGTTACGACAGTCGGAACCATAGCCATCTGGTCGCGCAGATGAGGGCCGCAGCGAAGGCGCGCGTCGAAATCATGACCGCACCGTCAATCGAGGAACTGACCGACAAAGACGCGTGGGGCACGATCAGTCTGCTGGGCGATTGCTACATTGATCGGGGCCTTGTCTGCGTTTTACTGTCGGGGCGAGTGATCAAGTACCTGATTAGCCCTTACAAAGCTCATTGGCTCAGTTTGCGCGCGTCGACGGCTTTTTCGCTCTCGCTTTCAAGAGCAATTTACGACCGCCTGATTCCGTGCGAAGGTCACGGGGTTACCGAATGGTTCGCTTACGAAGAGATCTTGGAGTGGCCCGGCAAAGTAGGTGAGTCCAGAAGAGAAGTCAAAGAGTTTAAAAAGCGCTTCCTAGAGCCGGCAATTACCCAACTCAATGAGGTTTCCGATTTCGAGGTCAGTTGGGAAGCGAACGGCGACCGGCTTCCCCCGGAGAAGCTGAGAATGCGCTTCCGCTTCACGAAGAAGCAGGGCGTGGACGCTGCACGTGCGGGCATCGACGATTCGATGTACCTCGTCCTCCATGACGAATTCGCCTTCGCCAGTGAAGATTTCGAGCGCATTGCTCACAACCGGAGCGAATGGACCGACGCACGGCTCATGCAGGCTGTCGAATACACGCGGCACCGCCTGAACGAAGGCAAGATCACTTCGAGCCCGAAGGGGTACCTGTGGAAGGCGCTCATTGGAAACTATCGTATCGGCGACGCTGACAGGAAGATGGTGTCCGTCCGGGCGAATCTGCGAGAAACAGGTAAGAGAGAAGCAAATTCCCGCAGCACGGCCGAAGCAAAGCTTCACGCCAGCCTGGAAGCTCAGAACGAGGTCGCAAAAGCGAAGATCGCTGTCGAAGTGAAGACCGGCAGGGAGTTCTTTGAAGCGGCCGACGCCTCCGTTCAGCGCGATCTGTTCCAGTCCTACATCAGAGGCCTGATGCCACAGCGTCTGATCGAAAAGCAGGGCCTTAAGCGCGAAGAACTGAGCCCGCAAAATATCCTCGTCAAAGACAAGGTGATCGCAGACTCGTTCTGCACTCACGTCTTCGCCAAGCAAAAGAAGATGCGCGTTGCCCAGTAACGCGGCGTGCCCGTGGACCGACTAGGCCGACTCTTATTTCCCCGTCGTTTTGCAACTTGCCGCTGTCACGTGCGCTTAAGCTCAACCCAGTCGTGCGCGAGTAACCTTGCCGTCCGCATCGCTCGTTGCGATCTTCTTCATGTCGCTTCCCACCCAACGCTCTTCAGAAGACTTCAGGTGCGATCGCATCGCCGCCTGTGCGGCAAGCGGGTCGCCTGCCTGCAGTGCATGCAGGACGCTTTCATGCTCTTCAACGGCAGCAACTTCACGCTGATCCCGTCGACTGAGTGTGCTCTTCTATCAGACAGTACGGTTTCAGCATCCGCGCGCGCCGATGGCCCGGGTGCGCCCGACAAGCTCAACTGGGACTACTCGGTCGACGGCAGCGCCGAATTCAAGCCCGAGGTCATGTTTTACGACGGTCACTCGATCTGGATGCGCATGCCCGCGAAAGCGCAAACGTAACGTGGCCGCTGCCGATGTACGAGGACCACGGCGATCGCGTCGTCGGCCATTTCATTCGCAGAGCTTATTTCGTTATTTGCCGGCGGCTGGCCGACAAGATTGTTCTCGTCTCGGGAAAGGATGAAGTGACGGTGGTGCGTGGACGCCGGCGCATGTTCGGAGTGTTCTGACCCTGGCCAAAAAGAACCTAACCGTTGGCCTTCACTCAATGCCAAACCTGGTCTTCAGCATTTCAATCATGAACTTCAGCGCCGCTACGCTGTTAGCGTCCGACTCTTGAAGGTGCAATTCAACGATCAGGCGGCGCTTTGCATTCTTTCCTGGCGCTTTCCTAATCCTCACGTCGACGCCGGGGATATCGATGCCCGCAAGGCGGTTCAGCATCAGTTGGGGTGACGGCCTACGCGGCGAGCGGCCCGCCTCGGCTGCGAGCGCGCGAATATTATTCGCCCCCCGCAGCGCTATCAGCCTCACTATTTCCTTGCCGGCCGCGAAAGTCAGATTGTCACCCGGGAAAAGCATTTTCACCTCAGCTGGCAACGCCTTCTCAATGGTGATCGCCTCGCTAAGCCGGGATTGCGGTATGCCCATATGTGCCGCCGCGACGCCTTTGCTAGGGAACTTGCCTCTCAGGTAATACGCTGCAATGGGGAGCGGCGCGTTCAATCCCGGAGGAGCCGCTCGTGAGCTTACTTCGCCGCCCGATCGCAAGGCACGCAAAATATCCCTTGCGTCCATTCCAGTTGTGTCAATCTCTGCGGCGCTTGCGGCGAGCACGCTTTCTCCACGCTGACTTGCCAGTCTTAGGAGCGCGCGCGCGTGACCACTGCTCAAGCCGGCTTTGTCGAACAGTCCTCTAAGCACCCTGGGCAAACGCGAGACGGCCAGAGCCTCGCCAATCCTCGGTGGCGCCAGGTTTGTCTCGAACAATCTGGACAGCTTGGCTGCTGCCTGACGATATGTGTTCCATTGCGTTCCCACGCCGGCCTTATAAATCGCTGCTAGCCTCAATGCATCGTCGACGACTTTTTCCGTCATTGAAACTTCTCAATAAAATCGCTTGGAAGAAAAGCACATTCAGCAACCCACCGTTGAACGTTTCCACCTAGAAACCGAAAGGTGCACCGTACGGTTGCTTTAGAACCCGGCCAATCGTTTCCGCGTCTGCAACTGCTACTGCGCCGTTGCACCGCGCGTTATCCGTCGCACCTCACGAGCTTTTTAACCATGGTTAATTTTTTGCTCGCGTCGCCCGCGCAACTGACTGTTTTTAAACAAGAAAAAAGCAGCTATCCTGTTCCAGGAATGTAAATCTGTAAAAAAATTCGGAACAGACCGAAACGATACACCGCAGCACGCTCAACGAAACGCCGAAAGGGTGCCGATTTCGATTCTCTTTCCGGCGGAGGTTCATAACCATGGTTAAAGTTTTCGAAGGCCAGCACGGCTTACAGTGAACTCTCGTGACCACAAAGGCGCTCAAATCTCTGTGCCTTTTCCCCCAAAAGCCTTGTTAGAAATTGTTTCAATGGTAGCCATTCATCAAGGGTTGCCATGCGCATTTTCAGGAACAAGCGGCAGGCCGCGCTATCCACGGCCCCCGGCATGTACGCCGAGGAAGATCCATCGACAGTCATTTTCGAGACGAGCACGCGGCTCAAGGTTGAGAGCAACCGCTGGATGCTCATCGCCTTCGCCTGTGCTGCGGTCGCAGCCGGTGCCGTCTGGACACGGCAGCCGCCGCCGTCGGTCACGCGCGTGGTGGGTGTCTCGGCCGACGTGAGCGGTCACCCGGTCGTGACGGAACTCGTCGCCTACAAGCCGGACTCCCAGGCGCTGCGCACGAGCATGCGCGACATGGCGGTGCGTTGGTTCACGATCGAGCCAGTGCTGACCGACAGCCTGCAGACGTCGCGCATGTCGTCGAACATCAATTCGGTAAAGGCCCAGATGATCGGTGCTGCAACCGACCAGTTCAAGAGCTGGATGCGCGACGACGTCCCTTTCCAGCAGATCACCGCCAATCCCAAGCTGATCCGCGAAGTGAACGTGCGCAACATCGCACTGCTTGAAGATCAGACAGTTCTGGTTGAGTTCACAACGACGACCTCGCAGGCGGGCGCGACCGGCAAGCCCGACGTGAAGTCCTATGCGCTGACGCTTCGCTACCAGATCGTGGCGCCAACCGCCGACGCGGCACTCACCGCAAATCCTTTCGGCATTTACATTCCGTTCTTCCGCCTTGAGCGGACCGGTGGAGCTTGACCAGGATGACCTCCCGATATCACCGTCCGACGCTCGGCGTTCTCGTTCTGCTTGCGGCGACGGCATTGCAAATGACGGCGGCGAATGCCAAAAAACCTGCTGACACTAACTCGTTCAACGCAGCGATGATTGCGGGAGACCCGATGAGTCCCGTCAATCCGTTCAATGGTGGCGCGGACCCGCTAACGATGCCTGGTGACGCAAGGATCGGCGTGTTTCCGTACAGCCGCGACCAGATCTTTCGCGTGCTCACTGCACCGCTGAAACTGACGACCATCGAGCTGGAACCCGGCGAGAAGCTGATTGCCGACCCCGCCATGGGCGACAGTGTCCAGTGGGAGATTGACGACGACAAGATGAACCATGTCTTCATCAAGCCGCACAAGGCAGACCTGGTGAACACGCTGCACCTGACGACGAACCGCCGCGAATACGACTTCACGCTAATCGCGTCGCCGGCCGGTGGCTTTTTCTACCAGACCGTGCGCTTCCAGTATCCGCGCGCGCCGATGGCACGAGTGAACGTGCGAGACGAAGCCGGTGGGACAGGCCCGGGCGCGTCCGCCGGAGAACGCGGCGGCGACTCAGGCTCGATCGGCGTGTCGCCGGACAAGCTCAACTGGGACTACTCGGTGGACGGTAACGCGGAATTCAAGCCGGAGGTCGTATTCGACGACGGCCGCTCGATCTGGATGCGCATGCCCGCCAAAGCGCAGACATGGCCGGTGCCCATGTACAAGGATCACGGCGATCGTGTCGTCGGCAACTTCATCCGCCGCGGCGACTTCCTCCTGTTCCAGCGTCTGGCCGACGAGATTGTTCTTGTGTCGGGCAAGGACGAGGTAACGGTGACGCGCGGTCGCCGGCGCATCTTCGGAGTGTTCTGACCGTGGCGAAGAAAACCGAACAGGCCACGCCTAATGCAGAACAGGCTGCACTCGTCAAAGGCAAGACGCCCCGCAATGCGATCATGAGCATTGGCCTGCTGGCCGCCGTCGTGATCGGTGTGCTCGGCTTTTACTACGAGCTGAAGGCAAGCAACCAGGCGCAGGAAGAGGCCCGCCTGAAGAAGGCGTCGGCTCTGAAGAGCAGCACAGAGGCCCCCGGAGCGAGCAACTCCGACATCGACAAGATGATCAGGCAGCAGCAGGAGGCTGCGGCGGCTGAAGCGGCAGCGCGCGCCGCGTCGGATGCATCCGCTGCGCAACGTCCGGGCGTCAAACCCATGCTGACGGGCAATGACTTCCAGCGCGAGGTGGGAGCGGACGATGCCGACACTCGTGCGCTTGCTGCGAGCAACAAGCTCGATGCGATCTATACGTCGTCGGTATTCAAGCAGTCTGGCGCCTCCCGAAATGCCGCCCAGCAGGCGTCGGCCGTGCCGGCGGGCGTACCGTCGCTGGACGATTTTCGCGCGGCTCGAGCCGCGGCGACATCGGGCGTCCCGAACACTGCGGACGCAATGGCGCTCGCGCTGGGCAAACAGGAACAGGCGCCCGAAGACCGCGATCGCGCTTTCCTCAAGGATGCAGCGGGGCAAGGCGGGATCGAGCGGACGACCTTCAACGGACAAGCCCGCGGCTGCACGCTCACACCTCCGCACAACATCCACGTGAAGACCGTCGAAGGTCTGAACTCGGACAAGCCCGGCCGCGTTGCGCTGATGGTCGATCAGGACATCTATGACAGCCTGCATGGCGACTGCCTGATGATACCGAAGGGTTCGTTCATCAACGGCGCGTATAGCGCGGACGTCAAGGTCGGACAGGAGCGCCTGCTTGTCGCGTCGACCAGTCTGCGGCTGCCCAACGGCAAGAGCGTGCCGATGAACGGCATGCAGGGTGCGGACCAGAATGGCGCCGCCGGCTTTTCGGGCGATGTCAACAACCACTTCCTGGCGATCTTTGGCGCAGGCTTCATTACCGCAGTCCTGCTGAAGAGCTTTGACAATGGCTCAAGTACCTCGACGACGGCAAGCCCGATCGGAATCACGACCACGGGGAGCACAGCAGGGCAGGTTGCCGCGACGACTGCGCAGGCCGTGCTTCAACGTAACCAGAACATTCCCCCGACGATCACAGTGCCGGCCGGGCAGCAGTTCCTCGTCCAGGTGACGCAAGACATCGTCATGGAGCCGTACCATGACTAGGCACGTCGTTGCAGCTCTGTTGCTAACGGTCGCGTACTCGTCGGCGGGCGCCGCAGTGATCGAAACCGTGATCAGTCCGACCCGCTTCGTCGTTGAGGAAAGCGGCGAGCGCACGGTCCTCGAGCTCCCCGGTACGCCCGTGTATGCCTGCGGCCTGCAGCGCTTTCTTACGTGGGCGCAACCCCTGAAAGGGCAGAGCATCAACCCGGGGTCGCGCGGCTTCGCATCGGTGCTCGTTGATGGCGCGCCTGAGAGCCTTCAAACGATGCTCGTGAAGAATGGCTGGCTGCAACCGGCAGTGCTTGACGACGACGCGCAGGCCGCGATGACCGAGCGCCGGGGCGGCTGGGCTTGTGCCTCGGCGCAGGCGCCATTCGACGTCATGCATACGAGCGTCGACGCAAAGATCCTCGCTGGCGTCGCGCTGAATGAGTCGGCCTATAAGGGCCGTGCATGGCCGTGGACGCTCAACGTCGCAGGACGCGGCTTTTTCTTTCGCACGCGCGATGACGCCTACAAGGCGATCCGCTTTCTTATCTCCGATGGCCGTTGTGATTTCGATGTTGGCCTGATGCAGGTGAACTGGTGCTATCACCGGCAGCGCTTCGCGTCGCCGTGGGATGCACTATCCACAGTATCAGGAACGCAAGTGCAACCTGAGCGCGAACTTCGTGTTTGCGATTCCCGACGTGAAAGGCCTTGGCCTGATCGAACTTCCGACGAATTCGATTTACGTCCTGCAGAAAGCGTATTCCGCCATGCAGACCGTCTCGCTCGCGCGAGGTCGGCTGACCGGCACGCGCTTCTGGCTGTCGAAGAAGGAGTTCGACATCACGCGGATTGACGACAACGGGCAGGCGGTGCGTCAGAAGCAGATGCTGACGGTGCTCGATGCGGATATCGATCTTGGGGCGTTGCTGGACGCAGGCGATGAGCCGCAGCCAGCGCTGGAAGCGGCGAGCCGGGCAGTGGCTTTGATCGAAGCCGGTGGCAATGTCGAGGTCCTGTCGCAGGCAATGACAGATGCAGCCTCTGAGCCCGTTGGGCAGATGCATAGCGAAACTGTCGGCGCGAGCGGTTCAGGTGCCGACGGCGGCGAGCGCGAAGAGGGTGAGACGCTTGCGGACAAGCGTCACCGCATGTCTGATCTGCTTAACCGGTTGGGACTCAGCCAGCCGGATCGTCAGCAGGATTTTCGCAAGTTCGCGCACGTCCGATTCGGGCGCGGCTGGGCGGAAAGGCCGGCAGACGTCGATCAGATGAACGAACGCCTCACGGCGGCGCTCGATGATCGCGCGGCGTTTGACGACGAGATCATGCAGGCAGTGACCTACGTCTGACCTCAGACCGGCCCCTTCGGGGCTGGTCGTTCTTCTTTCTTCTTCGCGTACCGAGAACCCTTCAGCAAGCGGCACTTGCTAAAGCGTTTTCGACCGCGCATCCCTGTGCATCGAATTCTTCCGCCATGACGGCGGATCATTTCCCTGTCTTGATGGAGTATCAACTTTATGTCGAACGATCTGGGCGCCCTCACGGGTCTGCAGCAGATGCGTTGCAGTGGTTGTGGTGGTGACCTGTTCAAGGTCTTCACCGGATCGAACGCAGCGGACCGTTGTCCAATGTCAGCAGTGCATGGGCACCTCGTTTATCGAACCGCAACCTGCGAAGCTGCAGATCAGTTGGGGAGAAGGCGACGGCTGCATCACAGTCTTCTAGGAGTTCCACCATGCGCAAGATCGCAAACTTCACGCTGTTTTTTGGTGAGCAGGACGCGCTGAGTAACTGGCATCCGTGCCGCTTCTGCTATCACGGCGTGGACTTTACCTCGGTCGAGCAGTTCATGATGTTTTCGAAAGCGAAGCTGTTTGGCGACGAGCAAGCGTCCGCAGCGATTTTCGCGGCGCGTCATCCGAAAGATCAGAAGGCGATCGGGCGTGGCGTGAAAGGTTTCGACCTTGCAACGTGGGAAGGCAAGCGCGAGGCGATTGTCTATGTCGGGTGTCGGGAGAAGTTTGCCCAGAACCCGGGATTGCGCTCGCTGCTTCTGGCGACTGAGCCGACCGAGCTTGTCGAAGCCAGTCCTTACGACCGCATCTGGGGCGTAGGGCTAGGTGAGCGGGACCCGCTGATTCTTGACAAGGCGAACTGGCGTGGCACGAACCTGCTTGGCGTCACGCTGATGAAGGTGCGCGACACCCTGTCTCGCTGACTGTTTTTCCGACTGCGCCGCCTGGCGCGCGATCCATTTGAGGCTGCCCCTGGGCGGCCTTTTTTCTTTTTCAGGAGGCGACGTGAAAATCGCTCACATGTCTGACCTGCATTACTCGCCAGAAAACCTCGATGAGGCGGACCGGTGCTTTTCTTTCGCAGTCCAAGACGCGATGAATCGCTGTATGGACGTCGCTGTTATTTCCGGCGACTCGACCGATCATCGGCTTGATGCGCATGCGCCGTCGCTGAACCGGCTGGCGTGGAACATCAATCACCTGAGTCTGTCGATGCCGGTGTTGATGCTTCAAGGCACCTTTTCACATGAGCCACCGGGAACGCGAGAGCGTTGCTTGTTCCGACGCCGGCGCGCGAGACGATCCAGTCGGACCTGACAGCGCTTGTAGGCAAACGGCAAAGGAAAGCGGAGGTTGAGCGATCGATGCTGGCGCAGGGCGATGTCCTGCGTGAGACCCGGGCGCAACGCGATCTGAAGCTTGAGGAAGCCGCAAAGCTGACTCAGGAGCGCGCAACGCTGGCGGCAAAGGCAGGCGAATCGTCAACGGCTGAAGCGAGGCTTCGTGAACTGTCGGTGCGCGCTGGCGAACTGGTGAAGGGCGTACAGGCGCTGGATGGTGACGAGCGGGCGGCATCCGTTCGGAGCCAGCAGCGTGTGAATGCGCTGAAGCAGACCGTGACCAGTCACCAGACGACGCTCGCCCGCAAGGAAGCGATTCTGGGTGCGGCAGCCAGGCGTGACGAAGCCCACCTACTGATTGCTCGTGAGGAGGTAAAGCTGGAGCCTCTGCAACGGGTTATCGCGGAGCTTGAGGCGAAGCAGGTCAGTCATGCCACCCTTCAGAGCTCACTTTCGGGTCTCATGACGCAGGGTCAGACTAAAGCCGCCCACTTCGAGACATTGACGAAGCAGGCTGCGGTAGTCGACCAGGTGCCGTGTGTGGGGCATGCGATGCATGCCACGTGTCCGCTGCTCAGTCAGGCGTTGCAGGCGAAGTCGCAGGCAGAGGAGCAACGGGTGTCGGTCGCCGAACTTCGCGCGCAGTATCGCGAGAAGAAAGCACAGGCCGATGCGCTTGCTCCAGTCGTTGCAGAACTTGCTGCGAAGCGCAGTGAGCGTGATGCGCTCACCGCGATTCTGACCGAAGCGCGGCGCAACCTGCAGGCGGCGACTGAGCTTGCAGCCAGCAAGCCGCTTCTCGATGCTGCAGCAGCGGGCCTTGAGACCGCTAACGCGGAATTAAGGCAGGTCGCGGACGAAGTCGCTGCGCGCTCAACCCGATACGAGTCTGAAAAGGCACGTATGACGGCTGAGATGACCAGAATCCATGCGGAATCGAAGCAGCTTGCAGCCGTCGATGTGACGGCCGCGATTGCGGAGACTGACCGGAAGCTGGCCACCAATCGCGAGTCTGTCGCAGAACTTGAGGGCCGGATTGAAGGTGCGATCCGTGCCCAGACAGTGCTACAGGCCGAAGCCAACGGACTAGCGGCGGACCTGAGCGGGTTTTCTGCTACGCAACGGCGCGCCGACCGGCTCTCCGATGAAATTGCGCAGTGGAAGCTGCTCGAGAAAGGACTCGGCAACGACGGCGTTATTGCGTTGACGATCGACGACGCGGGTCCCGCACTGGCCGACACCGTCAACAGGCTGCTGCTTGCCTGTTACGGCACGCGCTTCACGGTCGAAATCCGCACGCAGCGCGCGCTTGCAAATGGCGAACTGCGCGAAGGTTTCGAGATCCTTGTGCACGACGCCGAGGCCGACAGTACGAAGTCGGTGTCGGTGATGTCGGGCGGTCAGAAGGTCTGGATCAACGAGTGTCTGACGCGTGGAATTGC
The DNA here is from genome assembly GCF_004366535.1 of Paraburkholderia sp. BL6665CI2N2. Lineage (NCBI taxonomy): Bacteria > Pseudomonadati > Pseudomonadota > Betaproteobacteria > Burkholderiales > Burkholderiaceae > Paraburkholderia > Paraburkholderia sp. BL6665CI2N2. The sequence continues at coordinate 333,100 of NZ_SORC01000002.1, read as the reverse complement.
GCTGTATCAGGCGCAGAACACGGGGCAGCCTTACCAGACGCTTTTTAGTGACGAGTCCGATGGTCCGCTCGATCCGCAGCGCAAGCTGCAGTTCATGCGGATGAAACGGGAGGTGCTGAAACAGGGCGGGTATGAGCGGGAGTTTTTCATCTCGCAATCGCCTGATCTGGTGAGTGAGGCCGATGCCGTGATCGACGTTCAGGCGCTGGCCGCGTGACGTGTCATTTCTTTTTAACCCTGTGGGGAACGCCCCCACAGGGCGTTTCCTCGCTTTTTTCCAACGAGGAACGCCGATGTTCGCTTTTCGAAATCTTCAGAAACGCACTGAAGCGGTAACGCTGTCAGTTCGTCCCTGTTCCCCGCGCTCGGGTACCACTCGCTCCTATGTCCTGAACGGCACGCTCATGCGTGACGTCCTGATTAACGGCAAGTGGGTGACTGTCCACGCGAGCGATCCCGCTAATTCACGTACCGCTTAGGCGGCGCACATCCTTTATTCGAGATATCCAGATGCAAAACCTTCTGATGCTGCTGCTCGCGGCAGGTAGTTCGTCGCTATGCGCATGTACGGCCCAACCACAGGCGCATGTGACCAATCTGCGGCCGGTGATTGTTGTCCAGAACCCGAGAGGTGAACGGGGCGATTTCACGATCTGCCCGGACGGTCGGGTGCTTGTCTATCCGATCAGTCAACCGAAGTCGTGTTCCTGATTCGCTGAGTGTTCATGCGTTGAAATGCCCCGGCTTCCTCTTATGGAAGCCGGGGCATTCCCGTTTAAGCGGCACCTGCTGGAGCACTGGCTGGCAAGCCTGACGTCATCAGGCGGCGACTTTTTTTCAACACCCTGTGCGGGCATGCAGCCCGTCTGGGGCTGCTCCGCATTTGCCTGTGGAGTATCTATGTTTGAAGCTGCAATTCCTGGATTTTACCCGGAGCGATTCGACTCCGAAGCCGACGCGATCAAGTACATCGATGGGCAGCCGACGTGTCCGAATGAGGTGCGACCGTGGGTTCGCAAGGTCAACCGGACGGCCGGCGAAGGTGAGTTTCTGATCATCGGTGGCAGACCGACCCGTGACCGGGAGTCTGCGCGATGAGTACCGCGCTCACCGAGCCGAGCTGGCTTTCCGCTTACGCGACGGGCGAGAAACAGGGTTGGGCGCAGGCTTGTTCCCCGCATTTCGGTTGTCGGGAAAGTCAGCGATCATGTGGCCAAGTTCGTGTAGCTCGGAGTTGCCGAGGCATCGCCAAGCCGTTCGTCGGTCGTCAGGAAGTGCGTTGTCCTGCTTTTGGTGTTTGTACCGCAAACCCCAAGCTGGCGATGCTCGTTGACCCATACAACGCCACTTCCGCATTCGGCAACCATCGAAGAACAAGGATCAGGATTTGCCTCGCCCTCGAGAAAGACAATCTCCAGCCATAACCATGTCATCGTCCGTTTTTTCCCGGGTGGTGAATCAGCCTCCTTGCCGAAACCGCGCATGCGCGTATTTGCGCATGTCGCAGGCGCGGGGCAATGCGTTGTTCAAGCGCCTCGAATTGCAGGCGGAGCGTGTGAGCGGCGGTCGCGCAGCGGTTGGACGCGAAGCTGATGGAGCCGGGCAACTTCGAGCAGGGCCTGAACGCAGCAGGCGCGATCAGCGACGACCGGTTGCAGCGGCAATCGCAGGGACGCGTCGTGCCCGAAGCATTCACGCACGGCACGAGTGAGCAGCGGCAGCGGTGGCTGCGGCGCGGCATGGCGACGGGCGATATCCGCCAATGCGATACGATCCCGGCGCAGTCCTTGTAAGCCAGGTGTTTCGCAGACCGGACGTGAAGAAATCCGGGGCGTCCGCGTCGTGTCCGCCATCCACAGCGCGACTCGCGCTCACAGTGTGCTTTCCTCGTCCCCTCCATTACTCGCGTCGTCTTCGTTGATACGCGGCCACGGCCACGCTTGCACTGCCCAGGACGGCGGATCATCAACTGTCTCGAATCCGTACTCATGCGGATCTTCGAAGATGTCGGAAAACGTCTCTTCCAGTATTTGCTGCATGTAGTCGACGTGTCGAATGCATCATGGGATGCCACTGCTTTCGAATGCGGTTTTGTCCTGCGATCACTTTGCGGGTCGGCAGATCGATTACGAACCGGTGCGACATATATGGCTCACTCGCCCACAAGGATTCCCAGCGCCCAACGGCATAACGATGTGGTGCTGGGTTCATGGAAGCAGCCTCGCAACGCAGGCGCTTGCCGGCTTGTCTTTGTCGTGGCCGACATGGAAGGCGACGGCGCCACCGACGACATCGAGCGAGTGGATGTGAAGCGGCTGAGCGGTATTGCCAACTGACCGGTTAGCAGCACGCCCGTGGCACCACACTCTAGAAGCGTCGACCCGGACTGGATAGTCGGTCAGCCGCACACCCGTCTGCACCACGGGCCGCATGCACACGTGGCACACACCAGTCAACTCGCCGTCGATGACCCTGTTCAGCACGACGGCCAGCGCAATGGCAATGTCAGCATGGTGCGGTTGCGATGGCTCGCCACCAAGGGGATACACGACCGTCCGGACGAGCTTCCGATTTTTCGCTAGCACGATCCGGTAGCGCGCGACGCGCGACGCGCGGCGCCATGCCGGATAGACGATGTTTTTGAAACGACTTTTGTAGACCATAGCTCAGCCTCAGTGTGTCGCCGTACCCTATGTTCGGCGCACACACCAGGTTACGCATAAATAACGGAAATCAAGGAACGCTGACGAATCTGTAGGCATCTGATGCGGCGCGCCTACGTCCGCCGTCCGACGGTCTTTTTCGTTTCCCCCGAGACGCCAGGCATAGCGCTGCGGTCGAAAGTATTCAAAGAGCCCAGCTATTCAAAGAGCCAGCGTTTATTACGCAACTAACGGTCAGGCATCCGCCGTCGCCTGCCTGGCTTCGCCCCGCTCCCGCCTAGCAGGGTCGCACGGGCCGCGTGTTTTCATGTTCCATCTAACTCCCACTGTGTGAGGGCAGTGTCCGCTTGCAGCTCAGCGGCTTCCCCGCGCTGCATGTCCACACGGGCCTTTTCGCAAACGCTATGAACACTTGCCATCCCCAGCCCTCGGCTCGGCTCACCCCGTCGCTCCGGTGCGTCCGCCAGCTCGCAATAGGTCGGTGCCACCTGTGGACACCCGATGCGCAGACGTGCCGGCTAAATTTCCCCGGTGGCCGATGTCCATTGGGGCGCTGATCAACGTCATTTGCGCAGGACCAAGGTCGTGGAGAATGCACTTTCTTGCGTGAGCGTTGATGAAGCTGACGGCACCCGTCGCGCTGCGTCCGCCTACCTGCGGAGCCGTTAATCAGGTGTATGATACTCTCATATGTTCATGAAAACAGGGGCTAGATCATGGCAAGCAAACCGCTAACGATTACTCTGACACCCGAGCTGTACGAGTTCGTGCGCTCCCGAAGCGCAGGCGGCGACTACAACAGCGACAGTGAGGTAGTCAGGGACGGTCTCAGGCTGCTTAAGGAGCGCGATCAGCTCGTCAAGAACTGGCTGAAAGAACAGGTTGTGCCGGCGTACGAGAAACTGAAAGCCAATCCCGGAAACGCTCTAACCCGTGAGCAATCCGAAGCCAGGTTAGCCGAACGGCGCAGCCAACGCAGGGCAAAGAGAAAGGAACCTGCCGCGTGATTCAGTACGTTGTAAATTATGCGGAAGAGTTCGACGAACGGCTGGAAATCATCGCGGACTACATGGAGTTCCACGGGCGCTCTGAGGCTTCAATTGCACGATATATCACGGAGGTGTACGACGCGTGCGAAGCATTCGCGACTTACCCGAATCGTGGAACTCCCCAGGACGATGTGATGCCGGGTCTCAAGACTACTCACTACAAGGGGGATACGATTCTCGCCTTTGTCGTTGAGGAAGATGCAGAAGCGGTGTGGTTTCTTGGCGTCTTTTACGGTGGCCAGGATTGGCAGTCGGCATTCAGCGATCGGAGTTCGAACCACTAGAAGTACTCCACATTCGCGGACGGATTGAGTAGTCACGCATGATGCAATTCGCTTGTCGGCAACCCATACTGCGTGATTTCAAAAATCTTAAGAAAACTATTCAGATAGGTCGTGACTCTCGCCTGCAATGTTGAGTCGCAACGCAGCCCCAGGGTATTTGTCTCACCTCGATAGGATTCGTTCGGAATCCTGCATACAAGACGTTGGCGATTTTATTTATGTCAACCTCGCTATTAATGGAAGAAAACTTATCTTAATGGTCACCTCCTGCGACCGTCATCAACGGCGACGCTGGTTGTCCGAGATGGCGAACGGCCGCTTCCGGCGACGGCGAACAGCTCAGGTCACAAAGCACGGCGGTCATTCACAGACTGGTGGTTCCGACTTTCACCCGTCCCCGCTTGACCACGCAAGCGCACTAGCCATTGGTCGTGGACTAGCGCAGGCGCCGAGTTCGAGTCGTCTGAATCTTCCCGGTTCTTCGCGGACACGTCGCCGCGAACACTCCGCGCGTATGGTGTTTCTCGTGGTCGTGCCGCAGCGACAATCTCCTGGCAAGCGGCTGCGGTAAATGTCTGCCGGGTTCGTTCCGTCCCCCGGCTTGTTCGGACGCTATCATCAGCGCAAAAGTCGCACGCTCCGCCTATCCAGGCGTCGGCATTCGATGCCCCGAGTTGCCAGTTCCTGTGCCTTCTTCGTAAATCCGGCAAGCAGCTGAATCATGTCGGCTCTCACTTTTGCGGGAGCTGTCTTCATTGAACCGGAATTGAACGGTGGATGAGGATCGTATTCACTCACGAGCTGGGTACATTCGGCATAAAAACGGCTGCGCAGTTCCGCCATTCCGGATGGGCTTTTTTTTCTTGTCCTGTTTGGACAAAAGCTTGCCTCGATCGACAGCTTGCGACCGCATCTTCTTTCGGCCGACTACACTCCGCCTCGGTCTTCGAGGGGCGGTCTTTCTCGGAATCTATTCGTCCCTCGATTTTTTTGGCCTGCCAATGCTCTTATGGCAGGCTTTTTTTTACGACTTGGCGAAAACCGATACCGCGAGAGATTAAGCAGCCCTGCTTGCTAAGCTCTCTTTCACCCTCCGCACGATTTCGAATTGTTACAACGCGTCACAAAACGAATCTGCTCTAGGGGTACACCGATGAAAAAAGCAAGTTTGAGTTCTGTCGCATGCCTCGTGGCGCTGTCGGGCTGCGCTTCGATCGTCAGCGGCACGAACCAAGTGGTGTCGGTGCACACAGTAAAGGGCGCAGAGGAACTGGCCGGACCCGCATGCAAACTAGAGAATAACAAAGGCGCGTGGTTCGTTAAATCGCCCGGCACCGTGACCGTCCATCGCGCATACAGCGACCTCACGATCAGATGTGAGAAAGACGGTATCGATCCCGGTATTGCGACGATTAAATCGAGTGCGAAAGGCATGGCCTTCGGCAACATCCTCTTCGGCGGGCTGATCGGAGCCGGCGTCGACATGAGCACCGGTGCTGCATACGATTATCCGGCGCTGATTACGGTTAGCATGGGGCTGACGACAACTATCGAACCAGCAAAGAAGACCGACGGCACGCAACCGGCAACGCCAGCAGCAAGTCCGACAGCAGGCCCCACACTCGCGGCAGCAAAAAATCTGAAGCCAACCGAAGGAAACTCGAAGTAATCGACGCACACCGCGATGGGAAGAAGCCGGGTCGGAAGGGTTGCGGAAGGCTTTCCATGCAATGGACGTATGGCTGCGCGACCTCGATTCAAAGTCCGGACGCCTCGGCCCGTCCATCCGGATGGGCTTTTTTTTGGTGCGCCGAGCATGCACAACAGCTTGGTGGAAGTCCGCTGTCCAACCTGATGGTGGTGAAGGACTAACGAAACGCAAGGGCGTCGTCGTGAGGCGGGGTCTGAAGGAAGCGTGTAGCAAAGCCACGACCTGACGAACAGAAACCAGATATGAGGCCTACCTGGGCGGACGAGCGAGCCAATGATCGCGAAGTCCATAACCATCAAGGCGCGGGTGGTAGATCTGGCAGGTGTGTGGTGAAGGCGGTTGAGCTTACCTTGGGAGGCCTGTGCGGCGTCCTGGAATCAGGACTGAACGGCTCGCAAGGACGGTTGATCGCCGTGCAGGAGTCAGCAGCGGGCATAGTAGGGCGGTGTGACGCCTGAAGGCCCAAACGGAGAGGAGCGGCGGGTAAGCCGGAGCACTCGACATGGGAGAGCAGCAGAAAACGCTACGCGTCCTTGACGACGGAGGTCTGGGCGACACATTGGTAGTCTGGCGCCTCGATCGACTCGGCCGCTCCTTGTCAAAGCTTATTGAACTCTTGGATCGATTGGGAAAGAAGGGCATGCACTTCGCATGTCTGAGCGAATCAATCGACTCGACGTCGTCTACAGGATCGTTCACGTTTCATATGCTTGCCGCGCTGGCTGAATTCGAGCGTAGGCTGATCGGGGAGCGTACACGCGCAGGCATGGACGCGGCAAGAGCCCGCGGAAAACACGTCGGCCGTCGGCACGCGATGACCGATGATCAGTGTCGCGAAGCACAGCGGCTGCTACGTTGCGAGTCGCCCGCGCTCGTCGCCGAGCGCTTCCACATCCATCCGCGCACGCTGCTTAGAAGCATCCAACGAGCACAGTTGACGCAATACAGCGAGCCGAAGGGGAATGCGCTTAGTACTACAGCCGTAGATCTGGGTAAACTGGAGGCACACATCCTCGTCTTCGGTAGTGGCACTGCTGGGCGCGGTACTGGTGTCGGCGCCGCCATGCCGACCAGGACAACACGTACGCGATAGAGTGGGCGCCGCGCCACAGGATGCGACAGAGCAGCCGGCGGATCTCCTGCACGCTGAGCGGCACCAAACCTTCAGGTGTTTTTTTTGCCGTGCACCCGCAGGGTGACGAGTACCGCATGGGCCAGCAGAGCCAGCGTGATGTGGCGATACCAGCCCTGCCATCGGCGCACCTCATACTGATCGAGTCCGCATTCGCCTTTGGTCGCCTCGAAGCCGGTCTCGATTTCCCACCTGCGGCCCGCGACGTTCACCAGGGTTTGCCGTGTGGCCTTGCTGCGCGGCGCGTATACGACGTAATACGCATGTTCGCGTTCCTCGTCCAGGCTGCGTCGCACCAGCAGGTAATGCCCGAAGCGGCGCTCCTCTTCGGTGATCTGCAAGCGCCACAGCGGAGTCAGCGCCATGCCCTTGCCGGCAGGGCCTCGGCGATCCGGTCTGCCCGTACGTACTCTGGACCTTTCCACCATAGGGGTTCGTTCTTCGCAACGGCCAGCACGAAAGACTGGCCGCGCGACTCGAGCCACAGCCGCAGGTGACGGTCACCGCCGTAGACTTCATCCCCCGTGACCCAGCCGCACGGCACCCCTGCGTCCAGCGCCCGCTCAAGCATACGACGCGCAAGCTGTGGCTTCGTTGCGAACTCCACCGACTCGGGAATGCCCGCTGCCTCGCAGCGCACCCGGTCATCGGTCCACCCCTTGGGTACATACAGTTCGCGGTCGATGAACGCACTGCCGCCACGACCGGCATAGCAGAGGAACACGCCGATCTGGCTGTTCTCGATACGGCCTGCCGTGCCACTGTACTGGCGTTGAACACCGGCCGAGTGCTGTCCCTTCTTGAGGAAGCCGGTCTCGTCCACGAGATAAGGTCAAGAGTGGTGTATGGGCAGTTTTGATGGGCGGCGACATCAAGCGGCGAGTTTCTGCTGACCCGGTCGATCATCTTGCACCGGTTCGCCGTCCTTGAAGGCAATGCCTTCAAGTAACAGCGTGATTTGTTCAGGGCCGTTGATGCGGCGCCAGGTTTTCTCGGCTTCCTCGATCAGCTTGAATGCCAGACCGAGGAAGGTCGGTCGCGACACACAGTTGCGCGTACGCGTCGTCCGGTGGCGCACGGTCGCGAACGTCGACTCGATGGCGTTGGTCGTGCGCAGGTGCTGCCAGTGCTCAGCCGGAAAGTCGAGCGCGCAACCAAGTTTAAGGAATGCCTCGTGAATGTCGGCTCGACGTTCAAAGCGAATGCGAAGACGACGAAAATTGTGCAGCCATGCGTGCGTACGCTCGACTACCCAGCGGAATTTGCCGACTCCGCTGCCGTGTTCCGTACGGCGCCTGGCGATCACCGGTTCGATACCGCGCGCACGAAGCCGCTGACGATGCGGCTCGGAGTCATAGCCACGATCTGCGTAGATGACTTTGGGCTTGCGAAGCGGTCGGCCGCGTACGCCGCGAATTGGCGGGATCGCGTCGATGAGCGGCAGCAACTGGGTAACGTCGTTGCGATTCGCGCCAGTCAGGATGGCACTGATGGGGACGCCATTGGCGTCGACGAGGATGTGATGCTTCGAACCTGGTCGCGAGCGATCGGTGGGGTTCGGGCAGTTTTTCGCCCGCCCCAACGGCTCGCACCGAGGATGAATCGACCGCTGCCCGTGAGAAATCGAGTTCGCCGGCTTCGCGTAACTTCGCGAGCAGCAGTTCGTGCAACGCGCTCCACACGCCGGCCCTTTGCCAGTCGCGCAAGCGCCTCCAGCAGGTCGGCCCGGAGCCGAATCCCAGCTTGGTCGAGAGGTCGCACCAGCGTATCCCGGTCTTGAATACGAACAAGATGCCGTTCAGTGCAGCCCGGTTGGAAACCGGGAGCCGTCCTGGGTATTTCTTGCGGCGTGGCTTTGGCGGTGGCAGCAAAGGCTCTATCAATGCCCACAGTTCGTCATCAATGATCGGTGCGCCCATCCCCTTGGTTCCCGTTGTTCAGACGACCAAGGTTAACAGCTTGCCGATAAGGTTAACAGCCCCCTCGGGGTCTTTTTGAAACGGTCTCTTAGCAATTGAGCTGCTTGGCACGTAGTCGATAAAGCGTGCGGGGATGAACCTTGAATCTCGCGGCTACAGCGTCGATAGACTCACATTCCAAAAGGGCGAGTGCGTGCGCGCATTCGGCCGCAGTCAAGGAAGGCTTGCGACCGATGCGCGAACCGCGCACGCGGGCAGCGTCCATGCCCGCCTTCGTGCGTTCGCTGATCAGGGAGCGTTCGAACTCAGCGAGTGAGGCCATCAGATGGAACACCAGCCTGCCACCGGACGTCGATGTATCGATGCTTTCCGTAAGCGACTTGAAGTGGATCCGGCGCTTGCTCAAACGGTTGATGAGGTTCACCAGATGGCTTATTGAACGGCCCAGCCGATCCAGTCGCCACACCACAAGCGTGTCTCCTGCCTTCAGACGCGATAGCGCCTTCTCCAGGCCAGGTCGCGAAAAACTTGCCCCGGAAACACCGTGATCCTCAAAGAGAATCCCGCATTCGGCCGCCTTTAAAGCCGAAATTTGCAGATCAAGATGTTGGTCTTCGGTCGAGACGCGTGCATATCCAATTTTCTTCATGGTGTCACCCTTACTCGGCTAGGGTATCGTGCGCCCCCATACATCGGGAATCGTCGGAATGTGGTTCCGAGCCCACGAATAATCAAGTGAAATTTGACGAAACGGTTCCCTTTTGTCGGCTCGACTTTTTGTGTTCGGCACCGCACGAGACTCATGATTTACCTATAGTTTCCAAGCGATTCTGCTAGTAGGCTGCATGCTGACAGAAGCGAACCCTTTCGTACCGGGCCACCGCTTCTCGCTCGTCCATCGCGGCACAGCGGTGGTAGCATGAGCATTCATCCCTTTCCTTCGTCCCCGGCGCTGACGTCGCTACTGAAGCGGCTTGGTGTCGCCGCATCGGCCAATACGGAGCGGGCTACGTCACTCTGCATCGTTGCGTCGATCACGAACCTGCCTCAGATCGAGCAAGCTCACGGTACAACGTTCGCAACAGCGGTTCTTCATATCGTGGGCGAACGTGCGCGAGCGCTTTGCGGAAATTGCATCGGCACGGCAACGACGAGCGGCGAACACATCCTTTTTGTATTCAACATCGCAACGACTCCATGTGGTGTCGGCCCATTTCACGCGCCGAACACGGCTATCCTGCTTGATCGGGTGCTGACTGCTCTTGGGGATCACGGTATTGAAGCAGGATCGAGGAGCGCCTTTCCTACGCTTTGCGCGAAGATCGTCCAATTCAGCGATGAGCCATTCAACATCGTTGCCAGCGGATCTACGCGGATGCTATACGGGCAGCCAGGGGACATTTGGCGACAGCAATTCATTGAAGACACTGAGGTAGCCGCAAGCATCTTCTGTGCAATGGACGAGGGCAGACTTCAGTTCGCATTCGAGACGATATGTCATGCAACCGGTGCGGAGACAGTCGACTATTGTGAGGCGCTCCTATGCGAGAGGATCGCCGGTGCGACCACCCGTGTTCGCCTCGGCAGTCTCGTGCCAGCCCTCGAACGACTTGGCCTTGTGCGTCGCCTCGACCGCTGGGTTGTGAACTCAATCATTAAGGCGCTACGCGCCGATCCCGACGCGCGGCTCGGTTGCAATATCTCTGCCCACAGCGCCAGGCTCGACGCGTGGTGGGCGGCCATCCTGAACACATTGAGTGAGGAACCCGACATTGCACGCCGGCTTATTGTGGAAATCACAGAAACGGCGCCGTTGACGGAGTTTGAAGAAGCGCGCGAGTTCGTTCGCGTTCTCCGGTCATTGGGCTGCCGTGTCGCCCTTGACGACGTCGGTAATGGCTACAGCAGTGTCAAGAACCTCCTCTGTCTTGGTGTGGATATAGCAAAGATTGACCGCACGTTCGTCCGCGACGCATTTGGCGAGGAGACCGCCCGTGCGCGCCTTCGACATCTCGTCGAGTTTGCCAAGACGTGCGCTCCCTCTGTAGTCGTTGAAGGCGTTGAGACCGAAGTAGACGCTTGCGTGGCACGGGGCTGCGGGGCGACTTTCCTCCAGGGGTTTCTCTTCAGGGGCTGATGGTGAGTTCAGAAGGCAATGAGACTGGCTAGCTAGGACTGGCGTAAAGACACGCAGGGCCTCCAGTAAGCAATTGAAATCGACAACCGCGAATACGCGGCCAATGGTCCCGCTTTGCCCCGTGCGCAACGGTCGGCGGATTCGGCTCAAGGGAAATCAAGTGAAGGTCGTTTGTGCACGCCTCTCAGACATGGCAATGATTGTGCTCGGGGCGTTCGTCTCTGGGCGGCTGTGGTTCGGTCAATCCGTTCCTGAACCGCTACTCCACGCCGTCTTCAGTGCGCTGATCACCGCTATCGCGGTCGTCGTCTTTCCCATGTTCGGGGTTTATCGTTCATGGCGTGGCCGAACACTTGCCATCCTGTTTCTCCGGGTGTGCCTGGCATGGCTGACAGTGCAAGTGATGGGGGCCGCATTGGTCATTGACCTTCGGGGCATCCATTCGCTCTCGCTGCAATGGCTCTCGTCCTGGACGTGCTTTGCGGGATTCGGCCTTCTGATCACTCGCGCCGCTGCCTACATTGTCCTCGCACGAATTCGTAGCGCGGGTGGCGATCTGCGGCCCGTCGTGGTCGTCGGATGCAGCCCGTACCGCGACGAAGTTGTTCGTGACGTTGCCCATCAAAGCGCACTCGGTTTCAAGATCCTTTCGGTCATCGAATTGCGCGCCACTGATCGGAACGCCCCCGAGCGACTGGTTCGACGTGACTCGCGAGAGCTGGAACGCCTCCATGCTATCGCCGAATCGGGAGAGGTGCGGGAGGTCTGGCTTGCATTGCCGCTTACCGCAGACGAAGCGCTTCAGCGTTGCATTGATACCTTGCGTGGAACTGTGGTGGACCTCCGCTTCCTTCCGGATGTGACTTCACTTGGAATTGGCTCGCTGGGTGGTGTGCTCGATCTCATGGGACGGCCAGCGATCACATTGTCGCCGTCGTCGCTCTCGCGTGACGCGATTGACGGCAAAGAGGCCTTCGACCGGCTTTTCGCGGCATGCGCGTTGGTCGCACTGCTTCCGGTGCTGTGTGCTATCGCCATCGCGGTCAAATTGTCATCACCGGGACCCGTGTTCTTCAAACAGACGCGTAAAGGTTTGAATGGTCGCGCCTTCACAATCTACAAATTCCGGTCGATGCGTGCTCACCAATCCGAGAAGGGGATTGTTCACCAGGCAACTCGGCACGACGCACGAGTGACGCGCGTTGGACGCTTCCTGCGGCGGACCAGTCTTGACGAACTCCCCCAGTTCTTGAATGTACTTTTAGGCGACATGTCGGTCGTCGGACCGCGCCCTCATGCGCTTGAACACGACGAGCTCTATCGCTCGCTGATCATGGGATACATGGACCGATATCGCATCAAGCCCGGGATTACCGGGTGGGCGCAAGTCAACGGTCATCGTGGCGAGACCGATCGTCTGGAAAAGATGGCCGCCCGCGTCGAGCATGACCTTTATTACCTGCGCCATTGGTCGTTTTCACTCGATATGCGCATCGTCGCATCGACGATCTGGAAAGGTTTTGCCGGCGCGCAAGCGTATTGATGATTTTCATTGGGACCGTCTGGCCACGGCCAATCTGACGAAGAGAACTTGATGGTATTGCACTTTAAGAAAAGTCCGCATTGCAGCAGCGTGAGATCGAAAGCTGTCCGGCTGTCGTTCATTGCGTGTGCGGTGAGCGCTACGTTAGGAGCATGTTCAATCACGCCGGGAATGGAATTGTCTCGATCGATGAGGAGTGAGACGACTGCGCAGTCCGATGCGGACCGGCATGAAGCCACATCCGTGCGGGTGATCGAGATCGATGCACGCGCAGTGGCGTCCCAGGCGCAAAGCGATGCGGACCGCAGCCTTCACATCGTCGACGAGCTGTCGGGGACGCCTTCGACCTATACCGTCGGACCCGCCGACGTTCTGCAAGTCACCGTCTGGGACCATCCCGAGCTCGCCGCTGCGCAAGGGCAGTTGGAAACCACGTCTCCGCGTCCCGCCGATGCGCCACAGGGGTTCGTCGTCGATCAAAACGGCGACATGCAGTTTCCGTACGTCGGCCGGGTAAGAGTCGCCGGGCTGGATACCGCGGCGATTCAACTGCGCCTGACCACGAAACTGCGCGAATACTTTCAGGATCCGCAGGTTACCGTGCGGGTAGCGTCCTATCGGTCAAAGCAGGTTCTCATCGACGGCGAAGTTCACGCTCCCGGTGCGCAACAGGTCAACGACGTTCCCATGACCCTTACCGAAGCAATCGGCCGCGCCGGCGGCTTTACGCCGGCTGCGGACCAGGGGCGGATTCTGCTGGTCCGTGACGGACGTTCCTATGTTCTGAATATCCCGGACATGGTCCAGCGTGGCAAAAGCCCGTCGAACATCATGCTTCGGCGAGGCGATGTATTGCGCGTGACGTCGCGCGACCAAAGCGGCATCTTCGTCATGGGTGAGGTTGCCAGGCCCATAACCGCGATACCGAAACAGGACGGCACTCTCTCGCTGGCGGATGCACTTTCGCAGGCGGGAAGCTTTAACCCTTCCACCTCGAATCCACAGCAGCTTTATGTGGTTCGTGGCGCGCAAGGACACCACCCGGAAGTATTCCATCTGAACGCGCGTTCGCCTGTGTCGATGGTCATCGCCAGCCGCTTCCATCTTCAACCGGATGACATCGTGTACGTAGACGCGACGGATCTCGTACGCGTGAACCGCGTACTCAATCTCCTGTTGCCGGCGATCGATGCCGGCTTGACCGCAGCGATTGCAACGAAATGATGGACCAGATTCTGACGATATGTGCCGCGAACATCTGCCGCAGTCCGATGGCAGGGGGGCTTTTGCAACTGTTGCTGCCCGGTTCCACGGTCGTATCGGCGGGTCTCTACGCGGTCGACGGAAATCCGATCGATCCCACCATTGCCACGCTGCTGGAGGGCCACGGCGTCGACAGCAATGACCATCGGTCGCGTCGTGCAAATCAAAAGATGTTCGAGAAGGCCGATCTGATCCTCGTTATGGAGTCTGCACACAAGCGAGCTATCGAAAGGAAGTTTCCGCAAGGGCGGGGGAAGGTGTTTTGTCTGGACCCCGACGAGGACGTATCCGATCCGTATGGAAGGCCATGGGCCATCTACGAGCAGACGGCTGCGCGCATCGCGCGCCATACCACTGAATGGGCGCGCCGCATTTCGCTGCTATAGCGCCACCTTCTACCGACTAACGATGAACGCCGAACCCGAAAACCCGGGACGGTGTGCTGAAACTACAAAGATTACGAAATGACGGAAAAGGACCCCAGCCAGGTGGACGAAGATATCGACCTCATGGCTATGCTCGATCTGTTGCTCAAGAGTTGGCGAATGATAGGAGCCGTTGCAGGTTGCTTCCTGCTGCTTGGCGCGCTATGGATGATCGTCGCCACGCCGGTCTATCGCGCTGACATCACGGTGCAAGTAGAAGACAGCACAGATCTCGCCTCCGATGCCATCAACAATGTCGTGGGCGGCCTGTCGAGCCTTTTCAATATCAAGTCCACCGACGACGGCGAGATGGAGATCTTGCATTCGCGGTTGGTCACCGATAGCGCTGTCGATCATCTTAAGCTTTACATCGATGCGAGGCCAAAGCGCTTTCCGTTCATCGGCAGCTGGATCGCACGGCATACAAACGGCGCGCCGACTCCGGGCCTGTTTGGCTTCGGCGGTTACGCGTGGGGGCGCGAGAAAATCGACGTCACCCAGTTCGATGTCCCTACAGGTTACGAAGGCGACAAATTCACGGTGCGGTTTACGGGGCTGCGGCAATACCGGCTCTCGGGTGGCGATCTCGAGAGGGACGTCGATGGCCGCATCGGAGAGCTGTTGACGGTGAATACCGACGACGGCGTAGTGAAGCTTCTTATCAGTGGCATCGCGGCGCCTTTGGGCACCGAATTTCGCCTGCGCCGACATTCTCGGCAGAAAGTTCTCGAAGACCTTCGCAAGAGCTTGAACATCGCTGAAAAGGGCAAGGACCAGTCGGGCGTACTAGGCGTTACCTATGATGACCCTAATCCGGAACTGGCTAGCGCGGTCCTTAATGAAATTGCCGGAAGCTACGTTCGTCAGAATCAGCAGCGGAAGATCGAGACCGTCGACCAATCGTTGCAATTTCTAAAAGATCAGCTTCCCGATGTCCGTCGCAATCTGGAACTGGCGGAAGACAGACTGACCGCCTACCAGAACCGCCAGAAGATCGTCGACTTGAGCGAACAGACGAAGGCGGTGCTCGATCAATCGGTCCAGACGCAGGCGGCGCTCTTCGATTTGAACCGAAAGCGCACCGAGTTGCTGGCGACACTGTCGCCACGACACCCGAGTGTGATTGCGCTGGACCGACAAATTGCAGCGGCGCACGCGTCGCTTGCCGATTACGAATCGCAATTGAAGAAGGTCCCGAACGATCAACAGGGGTTTGTTCGCCTGACACGCGATGCGCGCGTGCAGACGGAGATTTACGTCGGCCTCTTGAACAGCATCCAGCAACTGGATCTGGCCCGCGCAGGTGGCGTGGGCAACGTGAGGATCATCGATCGTGCTGTGGTCGCAGAGGAGCCGGTGCGTCCTAAAGCGATAATCGTTCTGCCGCTGTCGTTTGTGATCGGGTTGTTCGTCGGCATCGTCTTTTCGATCTCCCGCGTGGTGCTCGCGGGCCGCATCACGGATCCGGCGGATATCGAACGGCGGACCTTGCTCGATGTAATGGCGGCGATTCCGTTTAGCGACGCGCAGCGCCAGATGTCGCGGATAGCCGCACGCGGCGTCGCGGGACCGGCAGTGCTCGCGATCCGAATACCGCGCGATCCGTCGGTGGAGGCGCTCAGAAGTCTTCGCGTTGCCGTGCAGTTCGCACTCGCGGAAAAAACCGGAGCGCGCCTAGTTCTGGTGACGGGCCCGACGGAAGGGGTTGGAAAATCGTTCACCTCGGCGAATCTGGCGGTGCTGCTCGGACTGGCGGACAAGCGTGTGTTGCTGATCGACGCCGACTTGCGCCGCGGCCACCTGCATGCCGAGTTTGGACTGTTCGGCAACCGTGTCGGCCTTTCCGATGTCCTGCGGGGGACATCTTCGATCGAGGCGGCGACAGCGCCCAGTGTCGCGACCAATGTCGACCTGCTCGGAGCAGGCTCGCTGGTCGGCCAGCCGGATGAACTGCTCGAGAAGTCTCACGTCGCCGACATTTTCCAGCGGATCGCTGCTCAATACGACGTCGTGCTGATCGACTCGCCACCGGTATTGCGCGTGACCGACACGACGATCCTGGCGTCGGTTGCCGATCTGGTTCTGCTCGTGACCAAGTCTGGCGTTTCGACGCGTGGAGAAATTCTGGAGACCGTCAAACGCCTGCAGCGCGGCGGTGCGTCGGTGCGAAACATCGTGTTCAACAGTTTCAAGGTCGGGCTGCGGTCTCAACAGTATGGCTATGGCCGGTACTACCAGACTGACGATATGCCGGTCCATACGCAACGCCGCAGAGCGGCACGGGGTGCAGATGGAAACTAAAAAAATTCTCTTCGTATTCGGTACGCGACCGGAAGCCATCAAACTGGCGCCGCTCATTCACGCGGTTCGGGCGGTGGCGGATCTCGAGTGCCGGGTATGCGTCACCGGCCAGCATCGCTCGATGCTCGATCAGGTGCTCGACTTCTTCGATATCGTTCCCGAATTCGATCTCGATCTCATGCAGCCGGGACAGACGCTTGGGCAATTGACAGGAACGATCCTTACCCACCTGCCGAGCGTCTTCGATGTTTTCCGCCCCGACGTGCTGCTCGTGCACGGCGACACGGCGACCACATTCGCGGCCACGCTGGCCGCCTATTTCGCCCGCATTCCTGTCGGCCACGTCGAAGCCGGCTTGAGGACCGGCAACCTCTACTCGCCATGGCCAGAGGAAGCGAACCGGAAGTTGACCGGCGCACTGGCGGCCTGGCACTTCGCGCCGACGGCGACCTCGCGCTCGAATCTGCTAAGAGAAGGAGTAAGCGAGGCAAGCGTGCACGTCACCGGCAACACGGTGATCGACGCACTCTTCGTTGCACAGCGTCGGCTAGCCGATGGGTCGGATCGGGCCGCTGCGCTCAAAAAGCGCTTCGCATACCTCGATCCTTTGAGAAGGTTGATTCTCGTCACCGGCCATCGCCGGGAAAACTTCGGTGCCGGCTTTGATGGAATTTGCCTGGCATTGAAGCAGATCGCGCTTGCCCATCCGGACGTGCAGATCGTCTATCCGATGCACCTCAACCCGAATGTGCGCGATCCGGTCAAGCGTGTGCTCGGAGACATTCAGAACATCGTGCTCGACGAGCCGCTTGAATATCTGGAATTCGTCTATCTGATGAAGCGTGCGTACCTCGTGCTGACCGACTCCGGTGGCGTACAGGAAGAGGCACCATCGCTCGGCAAACCGGTGCTCGTCATGCGCGACACCACAGAGCGTCCCGAAGCCGTCGAGGCCGGAACCGTTCGCCTCGTCGGAACCGATCCTGAGCGGATCGTCCACGCCGTCGAGCGGCTTCTCACAAGTGACACGGAATACGAGGCCATGAGCCGAGCACACAACCCCTATGGCGACGGCCAGGCCTGCGCGCGAATCGTCGCAGTGCTGCGTGTGGCGCTTTTTGAAGAGCGCCGCGAGACCGCGTAGGTGACCACCATTATCTGGAGATCGGCATCATGTCGTTTAACGTTGTTTCCGTCGTCGGCCTTGGGTATATCGGCTTGCCCACTGCGGCCGCGTTTGCCGCACGTCGAAAGAAAGTTGTCGGTGTCGATGTCTCGCAACACGCGGTCGACACCATCAATCGCGGCGAAATCCATATTGTTGAGCCGGAGCTGGACATGCTCGTGCATGCGGCCGTTTCCGAAGGCTATCTTCGTGCGACGACCGTCCCTGAAGCTGCCGACGCGTTCCTGATCGCGGTTCCTACGCCATTCATGGAGGGCAACAAGCCGGACCTGAGCTACATCGAAGCGGCCAGTCGTTCGATCGCGCCGGTGCTGAAGAAGGGCGATCTGGTCGTGCTCGAGTCGACATCACCGGTCGGGGCAACAGAAAAAATGGCGCAATGGATGGCCGATCTACGGCCTGATCTGACTTTCCCGCAACACGCTGGCGAGAGTTCCGATATTCGAGTCGCGCACTGCCCAGAGCGCGTGCTTCCCGGGCACGTCATTCGCGAGCTGGTCGAAAACGACAGGGTGATCGGCGGCATGACACGCAAGTGCGGTGAACTGGCGCGCGAGCTGTACCAAACCTTCGTGCAAGGCGATTGCATTCTGACCGACGCGCGCACGGCCGAAATGTGCAAACTCACGGAGAACTCGTTCCGCGATGTCAACATTGCGTTCGCAAACGAGCTTTCGATCATCGCGGACGAACTGGATATCAACGTATGGGAACTTATCCGGCTCGCTAACCGGCACCCGCGCGTCAGCATTTTGCAACCCGGTCCCGGAGTAGGGGGCCACTGCATCGCAGTCGATCCGTGGTTCATCGTCGATTCGGCCCCTGAACAGTCGCGGCTGATCCGAACCGCGCGGCTGGTCAACGACGACAAACCGCGGCACGTGATCGACCGCGTGAAAAAGGCTGCTGACCGCTTTAAGGAACCGGTCATTGCTTGCCTGGGCCTGGCGTTCAAGGCAAATATCGACGACCTCCGCGAAAGCCCCGCGCTAGAGATCACACGAACGCTGGCCGACATGCGGTTGGGTCGGGTGCTTGCTGTCGAGCCGAATATCGACTCCTTGCCCGCCGCACTGGACGGCAAGGTCGAGCTATGCGATCTGCTTGACGCACTTGGCATCGCGGACATAGTCATCGTACTGGTTGACCATGTGCCCTTCAAGCGTCTCGACACCGTGCGCCTTCAATCGAAGGTGGTCATCGATACGCGCGGGTTACTGGCGTGAAAAGGTTTAGGATGATCGGCGCCGAACGCCGTCGACTGATAGGGCGCCTCGAAGCGCTTGTTAGCACGGGATCTCCGGGGCTCTATCGGGTTCTGGCGTTTCTCTGCGTGCAACATGTGTATTCGCTTGCGGACCTCGGTCGAACGGCGTCGAGCATGGCGATTGCACAAATGGTCGGCTTTTTCACGGCGATCGGGTGGGCCACCTTGATCCTGGTGAGATTGCCCGCGGCCCAAAATCCGCGCGCCGGCATCGATTCCTTTTATGCGCTCGCTTTTCAAGGCGCTTTGACAACGCTCGTTTGCACCCTTGGAGCGGCTCTCGTTGGGGTGGGTCTGGCGAGATTCGTCCATTTCGATTTTTGGTCGTTCCTGTCTTTGCTGTGGGGCTGGACCGCATACCAGATCGCACGCCACTACTTCATCGCGTACAAGCGATACCGCACCGCGATCTTTTTCGATGGCGGACTCGTGCTGGTATCCGCGGCCGCCCTCGTGATCTGCAGGAAGGTTGGAATCTCGTCATCGCATGCGCTGGCTATCGCCTCGTTGCTGGTGTCGTTGCCGATGTTCGCGGCGGTGGGCGCTCCGTCGCTCAAGTCGATAAGGCTCGGGATCGATGCCAAAGGCATTCAGTTCGGTCTGACGAATTTTCTCTCGGGCGGCATTCCGCTCGTCTTTGTGCCGACCGCCACCGTCATGTGCGGAGCGAAATTCGCCGGCATGCTTTCGCTGCTCGCCTCGCTGTCGTCGGTCGGCATGCTGCTGCCGCGAGCAATTTCGGTGACGAAGCTGCCGGAACTCGCGGCCCGCCGATCATCGGGCCTCGCGCTCGACGGCACGCTGCACGCGATGCGGGTCAGCATCGCGCGCTCGAACGGTCTCGTGTCATTGATCAATGCAGCCGCGGTCTTTGTCGTCGCGTTGCAAAAAACACCTGATCCGTCGATGCGTTGGGCGGCCGTCATTGCGGGCATGCTTCTCACGGTCCTTTGCGCGGTCGGAATCATGGGGCTGGTCAACAGCAATGCGCTGGCTGTATTCGAAAAGGCCGCTTCCGCCGCGTCCATCAATGTTGCGACCACTTCGCTCTTTGTACTTCTGTTCGCCGCATGCGCACATCTGGGCGGCACACACGGATTCTTTCTCGTCCTGATATCGGCCATCGCGGTCACCGCGTTACGCAATGAACTGATACGGGCTGGCGCAAAGGCGGCATGCACGGACTATAGATCCAGTCTGCACGGCGGGGCCGAGGTGGTCCAATGAACACTCTTGCAATTGAGCGTGCCCACTCGTGTTCGTCGGGTCGGACGCAAACCGGCTCAATCGGATCGTGGGTTCTTGCGCTCGCGTACATTACATTTTGCATTAGCGACATGATGCTTCAGATCGATGAAGACCATTCGCCGATTGTAAAGATGGTGGCGTTCGGGATGCTCGCTTTTGCGCTGCTCTATCGTCCGCGATTTCACCGGCTAGCGGTACTGCTGCTTCCGCTAGCGGTATCGATGCTGCTAGCGGCGACGCGTTCTTTCGACGGCAGTGCGGCGGCCGAGGAGATGGCGCGTTTCGTGTTTCCAGTCGTGATCACGATGGCCCTATACGCCTACCGCACCTCGCTGCGGCCGGTGGTGATTGCTTTTGTCACCGTCGTTGTCAGCAACGATCTTTTCCAATGCTACGCATACGCGGTCCATATCGCGGGCCTTCCGGCTTTCATCACCGAGCGAATCGATTCCGGGCTTTACCTCCGCGCGCAAGGGTGGATCGGGTTCTTCTCCGAATTCAGCTTTATGAATTTCTGCGCCTTCGTATTGTGCCGCCATTACTGGCGCACGCGTCAGGCGAGACGGGCCGGATGGCTGTTCCTGGTGTTCGCGGTTCTTGGTTTGTCGTTCAAGCTGTCTCCCGTCCTCGTCGCGTATTTCCTTGTGGCTCACAAGAACAGCCTTCGTGCATACGCGGTGGCCGCGATCACGGCGATCGCCGCGACCGCGGTCGCCATTTCCGGGTTGCTGGACAAGTTGTTCGGTGTTGCCGCCACGAAAATGTCGCTGTACCTGATCGCGGGAAACTCGGCGCGGGCCGAGTCGTATCGCGTGATGGGCGATTCGCTGCTGAAGGGAAATTTTTTAGGCGAGGGGCTTGGGTCCTTCGGCGGGCCCGCTTCCGTCAAGTACAACTCGCCGCTCTATAGCACGTACAACTTCAAGTGGTACGGCATGCAGGGCGTCCTGAAGACTACTGACACATTCTATCCGCACCTTTTCGTCGAGCTTGGCATATGCGGGGCGCTGGTATGGCTTGCGTTCGTTCTGCTTTATGGGCAGCACGACCGGCGCGCCACGATGTGGCGATTCATGGCCGCTGCCATCGCATTCGACAACGTCTTTTCGATGTCGTTTTTGTCCGCCTCTTACATCTTCTCCGCGGTGCTCACAATGTATCTATTCTCCCAGCCGAAGGCCGCAACAGCGACGCCCAATTCCGGCGCTGCTATCGCGCGCGCAAGATCCCGCGTCTCGCTCGCAGGACCGACGGCGCAATCGTCCAGGCACGCATCATGAGCCAGACCCGATTCGACGCGGCAATCATCGCGGATGCAGTCCTCGCTGGATGCAGAGGAAACGGCTATGCCGGAGACGACCCGTTTGATGGTCTAAACAGCGCGCTATTCCGGACATTGCGGCTCCACACATTTCCCTTTGCGAGAGTCGCCTGGTTGCAGTTCCATAAACGCAGCCCGATCAACTTCCGGCGCGTCGTCGGCGTGCCGCAAAAGAGAAACCCGAAGGGGATCGCTTTGATCCTACTTGGCATGATGGAGCGCGAAAAGAATCAACCTTGCACAGATCGCCTAGCGGAGGCGGTCGCGCTAGGTGACTGGCTATTGAGCGAACGGTGTGACCGAACGCGATGGAAGCATAGCGCGTGGGGCTATCACTTCGATTGGGCGGCCCGCGCGTTCTTCGTGCCCACGGGCACGCCAAACGCAATTACGACGTGCTATGTGGCGAGAGCGCTGTATGCACTCGGCAGTGCAACCGGAGAGCGACGCTTTACCGAAGCAGCCGTCGATGCAGGTTACTTCCTCGACGACCTCTACAAAGAGCGCGGCGCCAAGGCCTACTATGGTTATATACCGGGCGAAGACGCGTTCGTGCACAACGCGAGCCTGTGGGCGGCCGCGCTGGTTTCGGAAACGGCGAGCCGTACCGGCGACTACGGGTTGCAGCGGCGCTCGTTGCGAGTCGCACGGCAGTCGGCTTCGATGCAGCGGCCCGACGGTGCCTGGTTATACGGAACCCGTTCACACCATGCATTCGTCGATGGTTTCCATACCGGATACAACCTCGAGGCATTGCGTCTGATTGGGATGGCCCACAAGACCGATGAGTTCGCCGCCGTGGTCGAACATGGTCTGTCCTTTTACCGTCGATCATTCTTCCTCAAAGACGGCACGGTCAAATATTACGACGCAAAAGTCTGGCCACTGGACACGCATTCAGTCTCGCAAGCGTTGATCACGCTGCTGACGGTCGGGGAAACCGCAGACGACTTAAGGCTTGCGGGCGCTGTTTTGAATCGCGCAATAGAGACGCTCTACCTCCCCGCGAAAACGCGGTTTGTCTATCAGCGTAACCGTTTCACAACCAACCGTATCAACTACCTGAGATGGACGCAGGCATGGGCGTTCTACTCGCTAGCACTGTACGCGAGCCGCGCTACAGGCGAAATCGAGTCCACACACATGAAGGCGACCTCGTGGAGAGAATAGAGTTTTTCGGGTGCCCGATGGATATCGCATCGATGCCGGAAACGGTGAACGTCATTGCCGACCGGATCGAGCGCAGGCAGTTCACGCAGCACGTTGTCGTCAACGTGGCGAAGCTTGTGCACATGCAAAGCGATACGCAGCTGGCCGCATCGGTTCGCGCGTGCGACATCGTCAATATCGACGGCATGGGTGTCGTATGGGGCGCTCGCCTGATGGGGTTGCCGGTTCGTGAGCGGGTCGCGGGAATCGACCTGTTCGAGCGGCTGGTGGGAATGGCGGCTGAACGGGGCTATCCGGTCTTCATGCTAGGGGCGGCCCCCGGCGTTGTCGAGACGACTTGCGCGAAGCTGGCGGCCCGCTACCCGGACCTGCGAATCGCCGGATATCACCATGGATTCTTCTGGAACGACGAAGCGTCGGTCGTCGATGCGGTCGAGGCGTCCGGAGCGCGGATTCTCTTTGTCGCGATCACGTCCCCGAAGAAGGAAAACTTCATTGACCGCTGGAAGGACCGCCTGGGAGTGGACTTTGTGATGGGTGTTGGTGGGAGCTTTGATGTCGTCGCGGGAAAAGTATCCAGGGCACCACGCTGGATGCAGCGCTCAGGCTTCGAGTGGTTCTATCGGGTGCTGCAGGAACCACGCCGTATGTGGAAGCGCTACTTCATCACGAACAACGCTTTTGCACTGATGCTTTTAAGGGCGCGTTTTGCGTCTCTCACATCGACCGGGAGAAAGCCATGCCGACCAGACTGATCGTACTTGCAGCACTTCTCGCGCTCGCCGTGACATCAGCCTCGCGCGCTGAGACACAGGCCGTCGGTAAGGGGTATGCGGTGCTCTACCAAAACTCTTGGCGAACCGGAATCGACCCGCGGATCCAGCTTCAGGAGCCCAGTAGCGATGCGATCGTGACGGTGCCGGTTCCCGAGTTCGGAGGTGTTGCGCTCAGAACGAGCATGCGTCGAAGCGACGACTTTAGCCACATCGCGAATGCCGCGCCGCGGGTCGAAATGTCATTTACACGGCTTTTCAGTTTCTCACCGGGGAACGAATACGAGATGCGCTGGAGCACCATGATTCCTCCAGGCTATCCGCTTGATCATCGTCAATCGGAGATCATCACTCAGATTCACCAAAGCGATTCCGACATCGGCTCTCCACCGGTCGCCTTGATGCTCACGGGGAATCAATATCAGGTCGATGTGCGAGGAGATGTCAGCCTGCAACCCGCCCATTCGTTCCTCTTTGGGTCCCCGCTTTCGGATGAAGGGCGCGTCGTTTCATGGCTGCTTCGATATCGTCCTGACGACACAGGGAAAACGTCAGTGACCGACCTGTACAAGGACGGTGTTCTCGTTATGCACGCAGGCGCCGTGCCGAATGCGTATCCGGGGGATAAGCACGCGTATCTGAAGCTTGGAATTTACAAGTGGTGGTGGAAGACAAGGCCGTCGGAGGTTGACGAACGCAGGATGTACTACGGAAACCTGCAGTTGCTGACGCGCCCGGCCACAACCGATTCGCTGATGGAACAGTCCTGACTCCCCAACCGGTGGATATCGTATATGAAAGTCTTGTTCGTAGGTCCGTCTTTGGATAAGCCAGGTGGCGTGGCGAACTACTGCAAATTGATGGTTGAGTCGTTTCGGATCACCACCCTGTATCACACCATCGGACGGCGCCTTGAGGAAAGCGGGCGCTGGTCCACGGTGCGCCGGATGGTGCTGGACTTCTGGTCCTTTGGAGCGCTTCTGCGTGAGAGCAAGCCCGACATCATTCAACTGAATCCGTCTCTTAACTTCAATTCCATGGTTAGGGATGCGTTGTTGCTTCGACTCTGCCGCCGGAGTGACGCACGGACGGTGGTCTTTTTTCACGGATGGAACGATGCCCTTGCGGAGCGTTTGTCCCGGCCGTTGCTGAGGGGTTTCATCCGATGGGCGATGCGGCCGGCTGACGCCATCGTGGTTCTGTGCACAGCGTATCGCGACGCGCTCATCGGTATGGGTGTCGACGCTCCAATCTACGTGGAGACGGTTGCTGTTCCTGATGCAGCGGGAACGAGGGCTGGCAATAAGCGAATGGACGACGGCTCGGTCCGGGTTCTATTCCTGTCTCGTCTTGAAGAAAAGAAAGGCGTTCTACCGGCCGTCCAGGCTCATAAACATTTGATCGAGCGCGGACACGATGTGCAACTCGTGGTTGCCGGAGACGGGCCGTACCTGAAACTGGCGCAGGAGATGGTGGCTGCAGAGAACATCCCTGGTGTCGTATTCACTGGTTTCGTCGTCGGTGAAGAAAAGAGTACGTTGCTGGAGGGTTCTTCCGTTTTCATCTTTCCTTCCAGCTACGCCGAGGGACTTCCTACATGCGTGCTGGAGGCCATGACCTACGGGTTGCCTGTCGTTACGACTTCGGTAGGTGGCATTCGCGACTTTTTCGAAGATGGCAAGATGGGCTTAGTTGCCCGCAACACTGAGCCGGCACTGCTTGCGGACTTGCTCGAAAAGCTGATTGTCGATCCGTCAACGCGCATGGCGATGAGTGCGCGAAACGCAGAGTATGCGAAGCGCAGGTTTAACGCGGGCTCTGTCGCAGCCCGGCTTGCTGCCATCTATGAAGGCGTCGCAGACCCTACCCCTCGACGTGCTGACGTCTCGCGCCCGACCGATCCATGGAAGGGGCATCGATGATCTACATCTTTCGGCTTTCACGACTTCTGTTCCGGTGTCGGGTGCCGTTGCTGCCGTGGCTGCTGAAGGCCTTCAACCGCGTTGCATTTTCGGTGTCGCTTCCGCCATCTGTAAGCGTTGGCCGCAACGTGACCTTCGGCTATCAAGGACTCGGCATCGTCGTTCACAAGCGCGCGGTGATCGGAAACAACGTGCGCATATCGCCGAATGTTGTCATTGGCGGTCGAGGAGGCGATGGGGTTCCGGTTATCGAGGACGACGTCTTCGTTGGCGCGGGTGCCTGCATTCTCGGAGCGGTGACGGTCGGTAAGGGCGCGAAGGTCGGCGCGAATTCGGTTGTGCTCGAGGATGTACCGGGATTTGCTTCCGCGATAGGCAATCCGGCGCGCATCGTTCCCGATACGCACCGGCCATCTCACGGATAAAAAGGGCACCAAAAGGCAGACGCAGCTGGCATCAATTGCCGAGCAGATCGAAGCTCATATGGCCTAAGAGAAGGTCAAGGTGATCGTGAACATCCTGACGTTGATGAACGAATATCAGATCGATCCACAAAAGATCGGGATTCGAAAGCGCGGTGTCGACCGTCCCCGCGGGAATAGCGGCGGGGGGTTGTGTGAACTTGCGGCCGTAGCCGGCTGAATTCGCGCCATGAAGAAGAGTAAATCGCCTTATTACGGCTTCCGGTTTCCGGCAGCGGTCATCAGCAATGCGGTGCGCTGGTACCACCGTTTCAGTCTGAGTCTGCGCGACATCAAGGAGTTTCTGCTGGAGCGCGGTGTCGCCGTGACCTACGAGACGATCCGCCAGTGGTGTGACCGGTTTGGCGCGCAGCTTGCCCGTCGCGCGAAGGCTGCGCGTGACAAACCGGGTTCGACGTGGTACCCCGACGAACTCCTCGTGAATCTGCGTGGCGAGCCCTATGTGCTTTGGCGCGCCGTGACAAGGCGGCGGCAAAACACTTCTTCAAACCGGTGCTTAGTTCGGCACCCGTGCCGTGCAGGATCGTTATTGAACAGTTTCGCAGTTTTCCGACGGCGAAGGCGGAAATCCCTGAACTCGCCGGGGTAAAGCACGTGTTCGTGAAAGCTGCCGCCCGGGTCAACAACCTGGCGGAGAACAGTCATCAGCCTACGCGCGCACGCGAGCGCCAGATGCGTGGCTTTCGCGTTCCGAACCGTACACAGGCTTTCCTTTGCAGATTCGGTCCAATCCGGCAGCACTTTGTTTTTCACGGCACCGGATGAACGCAACCTGTCATCGCGCGGCGCTGACTGCGCGTTTTCTCGTCTGGCGGGACCGGGCAGGGTCGAAATCCAGTGGGATTTAAGAAGGGTTGCATATTGTATCAAAGACGACTCGTAACCATGCCCGTCAAGTTGACAAACCGTCTCGAACCTATCAGGCCAAAAAACGGCGGATCGTATGGTGTCGTACACGGGCGGGATTGGAGGACGGTGTAATCCAGCTCCGGGCGATCGTGGAAAAACCGTCGCCGCATGAAGCACCGTCCGGGTTTGGTGTGTTCGGGCGCCATGTTCTGCGGGGTACTAATTTCGATCATCTGCAGCAGGCTGCAGCCAGGTACCGGCGGTGAATTGCAGCTAACGGACGAGTTGCAAGGGTTGGTTATGGAGGAGCAGGTTCTGACGTACCGATACGCGGGAACGCGCACCGATTACGGCGGCAAGTTCGCTATCTTACTGCCACGGTGGAATACGCAGTGCGGCATGCTGAAACGGAATCAGATTTTGCACGCTTTCTCGAAGGGTTGACGGAGTCCGCGTTTTCCTCACAAAAAGAGGGTTGAAATCGACAGCGTGGTTAACTAAGGCACGAGGTTGCGCGCAGTGCGTTTATCGACGGGTGCGCTAATGCGTCGAGTGAAATGGCTACAGCGCGATGCAGCAATGTCTGGTATTGGAACGAATTCGACGAGATCATGAAAGATGGCGACGAAACAAATAAAACGTAGGTCCGTCGTGTGTAGACGGGAGATCATTGGCGTGGGAGAGCCTTTGTGTCGGCGCGATGACGGCAGTCGGTTGGATGAACCGTCGAGCCAAGACGCCAGCCATGGTGTGTTTCCTCCGCGAAAAATAGGCGCGCTGGTGTTTCCTGGGTTCTCAAGCCTTGACCTTGCCTTCATAGCACAGGTGATCCAGTACGCGAACGAGGCGTATATCGCAGGTGTGAAACTGGGAGCGAGATACGCGCTGTCTCCGCTTTCCGCGAATGGCGGAATTGTAAGCAGCTCCTCAGGTATCTCGGTGTTTAGCGAACCAGCGTCGGGTATAGGGGCGGACGATCTTGTTATTGTTCTGGGAGGTAACGCTGCGAGTCCGGTGGCGCACGCCGAAGCGTCGCCTACCTGGCTGCGTGGTGCGAACGTCTATTGCACCGTTGCAGAAGTAGTATCCGGATGGCAGATTGCGGCCGCAATGGACGCTGAGTCTGGCAGGCGCCGATTGCCTGTTCGTCGGGACAGCCGCATTGAAAGTTTCCGGGGGGAGCCGGAGCCAATGCGTAGAGCAGAATATATGGGCGACCGCAAGGCTGGCGTGGGGGCGGCTCTTCTGATCGTCCGACATGACATGGGCCATGCGACTGCACGGAAGATTGGTCAGCGTGTTTTGCCGGGCGCTGACCGCTGGCTGGCGTCGCTATTGGGCGAGCCCGATGACAGCAGCAGGGCAAAGGTGCTGCAGGCGGCCCGATGGATCGACGAAAATTGCGAGCGCCCAATTTCAGTCGACGACGTGTGCGCCTATGCGTCGATGACAGCGTGGACACTCGCTCGACACTTTCGGGCGACCACCGGTATGTCGCCAGCAGGTTATCTACAGAAAGCGCGGTTTGAGCGGGCTTGCCGGCTCCTTGCCGAGACTCACTTGCCGATTGACAAAGTCGCGCGTCGCAGCGGACTGAGCGGAGGAATGGCACTGGCCAAGCTTTTCCAGAGGCGTCTCGCATTGTCCCCCGGCGCTTATCGTCGCTCGCTGAACTGTGAGCAAATGATCTCTGAAACAAGCGACGGCGGTGGCAAAAGCACGGCGAAATCTTTCGCGCAATGACGGGCGTAATCCTACAAGCGCCGACTTGATCAAGCCTCAATCGCTGCATCTCCGTTTCAACGCGATCAAGGGTTTCCAGCGCCCTCAGTTCGGTAAGGTTGGCCGGACGGTGTGCCATATATTAAAGCTGGCGGCTGCAAATCGGAGCTGGTCCGGCGTGAGCGCGTTTTCTCGCGACAACATCGGAAGTGCCAGAGAAGTTGATCAGTCGCGTCAATGATCAGCGTCCGGTCGCCTGACGAGCAAACGCCCCAGTGTTCACCCAGGCACTACAGCGGCGGTTGCGTGGTCACATCGGAATGAGTCCCGATATCTACGCATTCCTGACAACCGTAACAAAACCTTTCCCTTTTCCCGCATCGACATCCAGATTAGGGTTGCCGATGCTATCGTCGGTCATCCCGATGCATCCAATGCATTGCAGAAGGATTTGCACGTCGGCGGTCCCGAGACAACTTTGACTACTAGCTGCAGCAGATCTTTTCTTTGAACATCCGGGCTGAATTGATCTCGCGTAACTCGTACTCAGGAAGCACGGACCGGCTTGCCGCAGCCCTTGTTGACGTGCTCATCATGAAGCAGATGCCAAGAAAATTAAACGCACAACGATCCTATCTTATCCAGAAAGCTATGGCGCTCGCTGCGGCCTTGGGGTCTTCCATTTCGGCGCAGGCGGTTAGCCCGACCTTGTCCTCGCTTGGACAGTCTGGCGGCGCAGTCATCCCCTATGCATTTGTATTGCCAGAAGGGGGGGCGGAGGTGCAGTACAACAACTTTATCGATCCGCGCTACGGGGCGAAAGCCACCGACTCGCAGATCTATTGGGGGGCGCTCGGATTAGTGCCATATGTGGAAGTATCGGGAGGGATGGCTAATTACCCGGGCCACGCGAGCGTTCGTCACCTCATGGCTGATATCAAGGTGCAGGTCCCGCAGTTCCTTCGCTACCAGCCTGCTATCGCATTTGGCATGACCGATATCGGCGGACGGACGCATTATTTTCGCTCGAAGTACGGCGTTGTCTCGCAGAGCTTCGGGCCTGCGGCGCTGACGATCGGCTATGGTCAGGACGAACGCCTCGCCGGCTTGTTCGGCGGCGCGCAACTGTCACTGTGGAATACGGGACTGTCGCTACTGGCCGAAGACGATTCGAAGACGCCGTACGTAGGGATGCGCTACCAGTCGCCGCGGATTAGCTGGCTTGCCGAAGCGAGCGTAACAGGCACATTGATGCGGGCCGTGCGTTCGACGAATGGCGTGGCGCCGCGCACGTCGTTTGCGATCGGCCTGCAGATTCCGCTCGGCAAGCGCTTTGATGCCGAGCCGGTTACGCGTGATGCATCGAATGCGGTTGTGCCGGCTGCGGTGGTCAGTTCGGATAACAGAATGCACAACCGCACGAGCAACGTTGCGGGCGCAAAAATTGTCTCGGGCGCGCTGCGACAGCCCGATGCGCTGCAACCGCTGCCGCGCGATGCAAATGGCCTCGTCGGTGTGCCGACCGCGTATGGGCCGCCGTTGAACATGTATGCATCGGCGGGCGTCGAGGATGCTTCGCCCCTCATGCAAAAGATTGCCGCTGCAGCAGCGCCCGAAGCATCCAATGTGTACGATCCATCGGCGCTTGATGCGATTGCCGCGCGACTATTCGCGAGCGGTCTCGAGCGCGTGCGGGTCGGCATCAGCGGACGTGACCTGATCGTCGAATACGAAAACCACCGCTATAACCAGAATGAAGCCGACGCGCTCGGCATAGTGCTTGGCGTCGCAAGCGTGAATGCGCTGCATGGCATAGAGCGGATTCACGCGGTGATCAAGAAGGCCAACGAGGCAATTGGCGAGATCTCCGTCGATCGTGATGCGTACGCGCAGTTCGTGGCGAACGGCGTGCCCGGCAAGGCGGCCGCAACGCTGACGCTGCGCACGCGGCCCACTTATGACGCCGGTTCGATCGCATGGCATGGCGACGAGAAGAAGCACGGCCTCACGCGCGTCCAGATCCTGCCGGTGACGCGTTATCTGTACGGCACGGAATACGGTCGGTTCGACGTGTCGCTCGGCGTCAATGTGGCTGCATATGTGCCGTTGTGGAAGGGCGCGGAGTTGGTCGGAAGCTATATCGCGCCGTTCTACAACACGAAGAACATGGACGACGGACGTGTGTATAGCCAGTACAGGCTGCGCAACGGGTTGTCGTCGGTTGCGCTTGCGCAGAGTTTCTGGGTCGCGCCGCAGGTTTTCAACGTCGCGGCGGTCGGCAAATTCGATTTCGATTATGTAGGCGTCGAGAACGAGACGACGGTGTTCGTGCCGGGTCGTCCGGACCTCGTGCGACTGCGACTTGCGTATCTGCATCAGGAGCCGGGCCACGACGGCCTGCCGGGCGAAAAGAATGCAGAAATCACGTATCGCTGGGTGCAGCCCGCCTGGAAGCTGTGGGTTGAGGCGGGCGTCGCGAGGTTTGTCGGCGGTGACAAGGGTCCGGAGATCACCTTCACACGCTGGTTCGACGACGTCTCGTTCAGCGTGCACGGCGAGTATAGCGGGCAGGGTAGTTTTGTCGGCGCCACGATCAGCTTCCCGTTGACACCGCGCCGGGGCATGAGGCCAGGCATCACGCAGGTGGATGGCGCGGACCAGTTCTCGCTCGATTTCCGCACGCGGGTGGGAGCGACCAATTACCTCGCTAGCGGCGCCGTGGAAAACCTGAGCTTCCCCTACAGTACGCAACAGGTGTTGCTGAACCAGGGCCGCTTCAGCGCGGGCTACTTCGCGACGCAGCTTAACCGGATGCGCGACGCGTACGAGCGCTATGCGCCTCCCGATAGTGGCACGGCGAATCCGGCATTGCACCCGCAAACTTCCGGTTCGCCGGCGAGCGTGACAAGCCCGCGTTCCGTGTGCGCGAACTTTTTTCGAGCGGTAGGCGACGGACAGGCACAGGCGTCTGCCGCTTGTAAGTGACTTCCTTCTGGAGAGACCGATGAAGCTTCCGGGCATTACCGTGGTGCGGGGACTGCGCCTAGGATCGATTGCCATTGCGACGAGTGCGCTGGTGGCGTGCGGTGGCGGTGGCGGCGGATCGTCGCCGACTGCCACCATCAAAGGCACCGCCGCTGTCGGCTCGCCGCTGGCGAACGCAACGATACAGATGGTTTGCAAGAACGGCTCCACGAACGCCACGACGGATGGCAACGGTGCATTCAGCGCAACGTTCGCGTTCGACGCTCCGTGCGTGCTGACGGCGTCTGGCGGCACGATCGTGATTCACTCGCTAGCGTCGGGTGCTGGCACGTACAACCTGACTTCGTTGACTGATCTGCTGCTGAGCTATATCGCCGGGCAACTGGGGACGACGCTCAATGGACTGCTGACGGGAATCCAGAACAACCCGTCGTTTCAGGGCGCGCTTTCGAATAGCGCGGTGATCGCGAATGCTGAGACCGCGGTCGCGAAACTGGTGAAGGCTGATTACGGGGTGACGCTGTCGACGTCGGCGTTTCTGACGACTCCGTTCGTACCCGGACAACCCGGTCCCGACGCGGATCTGGACGCGCTGCAGAACGCAGGTGCGGTTTCGGCGACGACGGGCTCGCCAGTGCCTGCGCTGGCGAGCGCTGCGTTGGCTGCGGGCGCTAAGGCGCCCATTTCTGGAGGCGGTGGAAAGTCGCCGACGGGCGGCACGGGTGGCAGCGGCGCCACGTGATCTACGCCGTCCTGGGGTATGCATGCATTTCGAATGCAAGGAACGATTCTAAATGACCGACAGAAATCTCGACGGTCTTAAGGCGGTAGCGATTTTCTCTCGGGTTTTGGCAACGTCCTTGGAAACGCCGAACCCTTTACGCCGACTCAGTGAGTCGGCGTTTTTTTGTGCGCACAGTAGTGAATTTCGGGGAACTGGATCGTAAGGAGTTGATAGTCTATGTGTGGCATAGTCGGCGCGGTAGCGCAACGTAATATCGTTCCCGTCCTGATCGAAGGACTGCGTCGCCTCGAGTATCGCGGCTACGATTCGTGCGGCGTGGCCGTACTCGGCGACGACGGTCCGCGCCGTGCGCGCAGCGTGGCACGCGTGGCCGATCTCGAAGGTCGGGTGCACGAGTGCCATCTCGAAGGCATCACGGGTATCGCGCATACGCGCTGGGCGACGCACGGCGCGCCGGTGACGGACAACGCGCACCCTATCTTCTCGCAAGATGCGCTTGCGTTGGTGCACAACTGCATCATCGAGAATTACGAATTGCTGCGGGGCAAGGGTTACACCTTTGTCTCGCAAACCGACACAAAGGTTATTGCGCACCTGATTCACAGCGTATATCGCGGCGATCTGTTCGCCGCGGTGCGTGAAGCCATCGCGCAATTTCAGGGCGCGTACGCAATCGCGGTGTTGCACAAGGATCAGCCGCATACGGTGGTCGGCGCGCGCCAGGGTTCGCCGCTGGTGGTCGGACTCGGCCAGGGCGAGAACTGAGGTAGGCTGAAAAAAGTGGAGATCAATGTTTCATAGAATGAGCGAAAACGGAGATCAGATGAATCGAGTACCGAATGGCAGCTACACGAAGGAATTCCCCGAGGGAAGTCCAAATTGCCGCGGCTCACGAACGAACCCGGCAGACGTATGGGCGCGAGCGGTTGCAGGCCGATCTGCGCGATCACGGCGTACGCGTCTGTCTTCACCGCATCAGGCGCATTCGCTCCAAACTCGGACTTCGTTGCAAGCAGAAGCGGAAGTTCAGAAATACGACGGATTCAAAGCACGATTTGCCAGTCGCACCGAATTTGCTGGAACGCAATTTTGACATGAGCGCGCCGAACCAAGCCTGGGTAAGTGATATCACGTACGTGTGGACGGACGAGGGCTCGTTGTATCTTGCCGGCATCAAGGATCTGTTCAACGGCGAGTTGGTCGGCTATGCCATGAGAGATCGGATGACTCGCAACCTGGTGATGCAGGCACTATTTGGCGCGGTAGCGCTCAAGCGCCCCCCGGCGGGTTTGACTCTTCATTCCGATAGTAAGAATACGGGTACCAGATGTTTCCGGGCAGTCACCGTTTCGAAAGAGGGGGCTTCCGGGCGAGGTCTGGTGCCGTAGAGCGTTCCGGGCGACCTGACCCACACTCCGATCGACTCAATGTCTTTCCCTGGACCCGTCGGTCCTCTGGAACTGCCGAACGGCGAGGTTTCACCTCGTCGATACGTGTGACTCAAGAAGGGCCCGACGCCCTGTCACTTTACTGTCTTGTCCAGGTATTCGATGCCGGTGAGATCGCCCATATCCCATCGGCAACCGGAGCGAGACTGTATGAAAGAAGAACAGGCTACTGCTGGCCGTCGCAGCATCGTCGGCGGCGTTGATACGCATAAAGATCTGCATTTCGCGGCTGTCGTTGACGAACATGATCGTCCTCTGGGCAGCGAATGCTTCCCAACCACGCGGCACGGCTACAAGCAGATGTTGCTTTGGATGTGCTCGTTCGGTGAGCTCGTCCGGGTCGGCGTCGAGTGCACCGGGAGCTATGGCGCGGGCTTACTGCGCTACCTGCAGCAGGCCCATGTAACGGTGCTGGAGGTAACCGCGCCGGATAAGAGCGACCGGCGCAAACGTGGCAAGGACGATACGCTGGACTCCTACAACGCTGCTCATGCTGCCTTCGCCGGCGTGCGTACGGTCACGCCCAAGACGCGCGATGGCATGATTGAATCGCTACGCGTTCTGAAAGTCTGCCGGAAGACGGCCATTTCGGCGCGTCGCGTCGCTTTACAGCTGATCCACAGTACCATCATCAGCGCGCCCGATGAATTACGTGA
This sequence comes from Paraburkholderia sp. BL6665CI2N2, assembly GCF_004366535.1. NCBI lineage: Bacteria > Pseudomonadati > Pseudomonadota > Betaproteobacteria > Burkholderiales > Burkholderiaceae > Paraburkholderia > Paraburkholderia sp. BL6665CI2N2. Next base: position 298,899 of record NZ_SORC01000002.1, on the reverse strand, counting down.
ATCACTACGCGCGATGACACGAATGCAGCTCATCCGAACATTGGCTGCGTGGCGTCCGGATCTGTCGGACTATCGGAACCTGACCTCTGCCTGCCGAATTGCACTGAAGTCACTGGGACGTCGGTATCTGGAGTTGCACGACGAGATTGCCGACCTCGACGTCATGATCGCGAGGCTCGTGGACGAACTTGCCCCCGATCTTGTCTCGCGAAATTCGATTGGTTACGAGTCGGCTTCGCAACTGTTACTGACCGCTGGCGATAACAGCGACCGGCTTAAGTCGGAGGCCAGCTTCGCCGCCCTTTGTGGCGTGAGCCCCGTGCCGGCGTCTTCCGGTAAGGTGACGCGACATCGCCTGAATCGAGGTGGAGATCGCGCAGCCAACAGCGCCTTGCACATCATTGCCATCGGTCGCTTGAGAACCGACGCTCGCACAAAGGCCTACGTCGCCAAACGCGTCAGCGAGGGGCATTCGAAACTTGAAGCGATCCGCTGCCTCAAGCGCTATATCGCGCGGGAGGTCTACTACGTAATCCAGCAACGCAACCGCCAGATCACAAAACTCAAATTACCCCTTGACCTTTAGAAGGGCGTCCAAGGCTGTCAAGGCGGATTCAACCGGTCGTCGCAACACCTTTGATCGAGGAGGTGTTGCATAGGACGAAGTGCAAAGCAGGTGTATCGGTTGACAGGGCGAGAAGCGATGTACTCGCCGGGTGCTCCATCACTTGGACATGTGATGGAGCGTCGGTTCTGGCAGCAGATCGCAACGGGCATTACAAGCGAGAAAGCAGCGGAGGCGGTAGGCGTATCTCAAGCGGTAGGCTCGCGCTGGTTCCGCTATCGTGGCGGCATGCCACTATTCATGTCGAAACCTATCGCTGGTCGATACTTGTCGTTCGCTGAGCGGGAAGAGCTAGCGTTGCTCTCGGTACAAGGTCTTGGGGTACGCGAGATTGCCCGGCGTCTTGGACGCAGTCCGTCTACCGTTTCGCGGGAACTCACACGCAATGCGGCAACCCGTGGTGGGTGCCTCGAGTATCGTGCTTCGGTCGCGCAGTGGAAGGCGGAACGGTTCGCCAAACGACCAAAGCCAGCGAAGCTGGCGACGAACGCACCGCTGCGCCAATACGTACAGGAGCGCCTGGAGGGCAAGGTACATGACGCTGATGGTCGTCAAATTGCGGGGCCCAGGCAGGCACCGTTCAAGGGGCGCAATAAACCACATCGCGGTGACCGGAAGTGGGTCAACGGCTGGTCAGCTGAACAGATTGCCAATCGATTGCAGGCTGATTTCCCGGATGATGAATCTATGCGCATCTCTCATGAAGCCATTTATCAAGCACTCTATATTCAAGGGCGCGGTGCGCTCAAGCGCGAGCTGGTGGGTTGCCTTCGCACCGGGCGCGCGTTGCGCGTTCCCCGAGCGAGAGCGCGTGCCAGGGCGTGGGCGCACGTCAGCGAGGAGGTGATGATTTCCAGCCGGCCTGCCGAGGTGCAAGATCGTGCTGTGCCAGGCCATTGGGAGGGTGACCTGATTATCGGCTTAAACCGATCAGCCATCGGGACGTTGGTGGAAAGATCAAGCCGCTTTACGATGCTCGTGCACTTACCTCGCGAGAAAGGCTATGGGCTAATTCCACGCACGAAAAACGGGCCTGCGCTGGCCGGCTATGGAGCTGTCACGATGGCCAACGCACTCAAGAAGACCGTGGCGGACTTGCCTGCTCAGTTGTGGCGATCATTGACCTGGGATCGTGGCAAGGAGCTGTCCGATCACGCCCGCTTCACGATCGAGTCCGGCGTGAAGGTGTTCTTCGCTGACCCGCACAGCCCATGGCAGCGTGGTACGAACGAAAACACCAATGGCCTTCTACGACAATACTTTCCAAAGGGCACAGACCTGTCCCGGTGGAGTGCTCGCGAGATCCAGGCCGTTGCTAACACATTGAATACCAGGCCCCGGAAAACACTCGGCTGGAAGACGCCTGCGGAGGCTTTGGACGAATACCTAAAATCTGGTCAATAATCTAGTGTTGCGACGACCGGTTGAATCCGCCCAATACTGTTCCCACGATTATGGGGATCCGCAAAGCAGTTCGGCATGACGATGTCCATGAGCCGCAAAGGCGATTGCTACGACAATGCGCCAATGGAAAGCTTCTGGGGCTCGCTCAAAAACGAACTCGTGCACCACCACCGGTTCACGACACGCGCTGACGCCCGACGAGCCATCACCGAATATATCGAGATCTTTTACAACCGGCAGCGTAAGCAGGCCCGTCTAGGCTATCTGTCTCCTGCTGCCTTCACCCAACGATTCTATAAAACGCAACTCGCAGCTTAACCCATTGCTCTCCACTATTGACGACCGACCTCATACATACCCTGACCGGCTCGATATTTGATCTGGCATCCGAAGCTTCGGAGAGCAGAACCTACCGACATCGGCGATCGGCAGTGCCGGCCCGCAATGCGTGCTCCCGAGCATCTATGTGCCTGGAAAATCTCGTCCGGGATATTACTGCGGAGTTTCAGCGGTTAAGTCTGCTATCCGGAGGCGGTCGTTCTAAGACCGCATGACTGAGAACCTATGCGCCGGTATGTGGCGCGTCCGCGTTCCATTGCTACCGCGGCGATACGCGTCAGCGCGCGCTGCGGATCTGCTGCAAATAGGTATAGCCAGTGGCGCGCGAGATGCCTAAGCGCTCGGCCACTTCGGACAACCCACGCTTGATGCCGAACACGCCGCGCTCATCGAGCGCGCGGAAGATGCCGATCCGGTCGTCCCGAGTCAAGGATCCGGCCGCGCGGCCGCCCAATTGCTCGGCAAGAACGGTGTCGATGACGATGCGGATGTCGTCGACAAACGTGGTCGGCGCCGGCGTCGCCAGAGGGCCGCCGAGCATGCCGGCGAGTACATTGGCCGCCTGACGCAGTTCGGTGATGTCCATGTTGATGCAGAGCGCGCCGAACATCTTTCCGCCCGAGTCGCGCAAGACGATCGTCGACGATTTGACGATGCGCCCCGATGGCGTCGCCGCAAGATAGTTGAGTCGATTCGTCGCTCGGTCGCCTTCAGCCATCACGGAAAGGCCGATTTCGGACATCGCGCTGCCCACCTTGCGATGCGTGACATTGCCCGCTACCGCGACGACCGAATGCTCGGGGCGACGATAGTCGTGCAATACGATTTCGCAGTGCTCGCCGATCGCCTGCGCCATCGGTGCCAGTACGGCCGCGAGCGTCCCCAGGCGGAGGTCCGCGTCGCTCGACGCGACCACTTTCGACGGCGCGTGCCGCGGTTTGGTCTGATTGCTCATTGTTCGCTGACTCCAGGCTGTGTTGATGCGGCCGCGGTCCCTCTTGCTGAGGCGGCCCGCAGACGGCGGCGCTCGATTATAGGGCTGCAAGCCACACCCACGAATAAGACATTTTGTCTTGTGTCTTGACAATGAGTAAAGTAAACGTTGAAATGCTTCGACGGATTCGATAGCGGAAAGGGGAGATCGACGTGGCCAGTTCTGAAGTTACATGCTCCGGTCCGCAGACCGCGGGCGCACCGCCGGGCTTGACCGGCGAAGCTGATCGATTGCTCGATAGTCTCGACCGGTCGGCATTTACGCCCACGCACGTGCGCATGTATCTGGCCGTCGCGCTCGGCCATTTTTTCGATGGCTTCGACATCAATATGATGGGGCTGGTCTTACCGGGAATCGTAGCGACTTTCGGACTGACCCGCGGGCAGGCCGGCTTTCTCGCGTCGAGCGTATTTCTCGGCATGTTCGTCGGTTCGACGCTGATCGGCTTGATCGCCGACCGCTATGGCCGACGTCGCGCGATGATCGGATCGATCCTGATGTATTGCGTGCTGAGTCTGGCGACTGCGGCGGCCTCGAACCAGACGTCGCTCGTCACATTGCGGATCCTGCAGGGCGTCGGTCTCGGCGCTGAGGTGCCGCTCGTCTTCACCTATCTGTCCGAATTCATGCCGGCGCGCCGGCGCGGGCTGCTCCTCGCGTCGAGCGTGTTTTTCTGGCAAGCGTCGAGTTTCTTCGCGGCCTTGGTCGCAATCTGGGTCGTGCCCGCCTATACGTGGCGGGGCATGTTCGTCGTCGGCGCGGTGCCGGCGGTCCTGCTGCTGCTGCTGTGGGTCGGCTTGCCCGAGTCGGTGCGCTTTCTCGTCGGGCTCGGTCGGTTGCGGGAGGCCAACGCGATCGTCACCCGTCTGAGTACGGTCGATCCTGCAACGCTACCGCCTTCGTCGCGACTTCCGGTAGTACAACCTGCACGCGTCGGCGAGATTGTGAGTGGTGCTTATCTTCGCCCCACTCTCGGTATCTGGTTGATGCAGTTCACTGGCGGGGCAGTGTTCTTCGGGCTCGCAATCTGGCTGCCGTCGATCTTCGCGCGCATGGGCTTCCCTCTGGTGAAGAGCTTTGTATTCACTGGCGTGATCACCGGTGCGGGCGCACTCGGCAACCTTGTCGGTGGCGCGTTGCTCGACCGTATCGGGCGGCGCACGACGGTCTCGCTTCTGCTGGGCATTGGTGGGCTATTGATGCTTGCATGGGGAAGGGCGACGAGCCCGGCGGCCATCCTTGCGCTCGGCGCGTTGACCGCGCTGTTTTCTTCCGGCGGCGCCGGTGGCCCGCTTTTCGCGTACACCAGCGAGATCTATCCAACCCGCTTTCGCGCGGCGGGTACCGGCTGGGCAGCGTCGTGGAAGCGCATTGGCGGCATCGTCGCAGCTCCTGCGCTGGGCGCGCTGCTCACCGCCGGCACACCGGGTTATGTTTTCTTTATCGTGATGGGCGCGGTACTGCTGACTGGCGCGATTGGCGGCTACCTGCTCGGGTTCGAAACGCGCGGCAAATCGCTCGAAGAAATTACCGCCGCATTGTGCGGCAAGCGGAGGTGACATGCCATTTTTCACTCGCACCACTGACAAACCACGCGCACTCCATTACACCGAAAGTGGCGCGGGCCATCCGGTCCTGCTGATCCACGGCTTCACCAATGCGGGGATGGCATGGATGCAGCAGATTGCGGCGCTTACCTTCGCCGGCTATCGCGCGATCGTGCCGGATCTTTACGGTCACGGCCTGTCGGACGCGGCGACTGCCGTCACGACGGTCGATGAACTCGCAGGCGATCTGATCGCGCTGCTCGATCACCTCGGAATCGAACGTGCGACGGTCTGCGGCCTCTCGCTTGGCGGGATGGTGGCACTCCAACTGGCCCTCGACCATCCGCAGCGAGTAGACCGGCTAATTGTCGCGAATTCGCAGGCGAGCTTCGCTATGCCCGAACTCGGGCCGATCGTCGACGGCTGGCTCGGTCTGTTCGCGCAGCCTGACGGACCGTTAAAGCGCTTTCAGGCGACGTGGCCGGCGATGCTCAACGCTCCGTTCCACGATAGCGCCGCCGGACGCGCCGCTTACAACAGTTGGTGCCGCCTCGCGCAGCGCACGAGCGGCACGTCCCTGAGCCAGGTCGTGCGGGGAATGCGCAGTTTCGACGTGCGCGACCGACTCGGGCAGATCGCTCAACCGACGCTCGTAATCGCGGGCGGCGAAGACAAGCTGTTCGCACCTGCGGCGGTGCGCGCGATCAGCGACGCGATACCGGATGCGCGCTTCGAGTTGATTGCCGAGGCCGCCCATCTCTCTTCGCTTGACAGCGCCGACGCGTTTAACCGACTCCTGCTCGGGGCGCTCGGCGAATGCCGGGACGCATGACCCACCGGTTGTTCGAGACTCCTCAGATACAGAAGCATCAATGAAATTCAGACAGACGGATAAAGCACCGCTGCCGGGCGGCCACTACAGTCAGGCGGTGGTGTCGGGCGGATTCATTTTTGTTGCCGGCCAATTGCCGTTCGATGCGGCGCGGCCCGGCCATCTCGCCGACGACGTCGGCGCGCAGGCAATGCAGGCTCTCGAAAACGTGCGCCATGTGCTCGAAGCGGCTGGCGCATCGATGCAGCACATTGTCAACGCGACGGTCTTCGTCACCGACATGGCCCACTGGCCGGAGGTCAATCGCGTGTACGTCCAGGCGCTCAAAGAACACCGTCCCGCGCGGACCGTCGCGGTGTCGCCGCAGTTGCATTACGGCGCGCTGGTGGAAGTCCAGGTAACAGCGGTGTTGCCTGCTGACTGATTCGCCGTACCGTGGCCAGATTGAGCGTACGGCAAGAGCGTCGAGCACCGGAGCCTGTACCCCCGCTGCGCGTCTTCGTGCAGCCGGGTCGGGTGGGGCGGCGGCGCGCTAATCTAGACCGGTTTCAGTCGCTCATACAGTTGGCGCATTCCCAAATGCATGCCGAATGATGCGCGCCAACGCGCAGTAAAGTTCTTCCAGTCGGTCGAACGAACCGCTGTCTTGCGTAATGGGCCCCGCGCTATTAGTTACGGTCACCAGCTGAAACGATATGTCCTTGATAGGCGTATCCGGACTCAGTTCCTTTTTCTGCACGGCCATTGCCATGCCTTCGAAAATCACGCTTTCAAGGCGCTCACCGTACATTTCGACTGCTTCGCGTGCCTTGTCGCTCAACAGATCGCGCTCGAACCGCATGCGCGCCAGCAGGCTCCACGGTGCGCCGGTGCGTCCAGTCGGATTGTATTTGAGGTAGCGTTTCTTGGTTTCGTCCTTCAGCCGGTTGATCTTTTCGTCCAGCGTCGAATCTGGGTCGAGCCAGATGGCCTGATAGGCATTCAGCGCGCCAGCCACGTACTCGACGATCACTTCTTCAGCGAGTTGCTGCTTATTGCCGAAATGGTAATGAACGTTCGCGCGAGTCACATTCAACTGGGCGGCGATGTCGCGAAACCGGAATCCCTGGTAGCCGTTCTGTATTAGAAGTTGGGTGGCCACTTCCTTGATGTTGTCACGCAAAACTCGGTTTCCTCGCGTATCGTTCCTGCAGCCAATGAAGATGACAGACTGTTTTCTCGCGCAGCGCGTTCCATGCACTGCGCGCCTGCTCGTCATTATTCTACGACGGTTCGACCTTATGACGGCTCGGTGGCCGCTAAGGGTTGCGGATGCCCACGGATAAAGTCGTTCTTGCCGCAGCGGTCGACTCCACGCAACAAAAACAGCGGCCGGGTTTCCCATGACCCGCCCGGCTGGTCGGTCCGTTCGGCGGCGGCATGATCGTAGTGGCTCGTTGACGGCATGAAACGCAGCGAAAAGCCGCCGCGTTGCAGCGTGCCGCTGTTGCCGTTTGCTCCGTGGGTCGTGTAGACGTCGAAGATCACCATCTGGCCTGCTTTCAGTTCGATGTCAACAGCCTGGCTTTCGTCGTATTCCGTCTCCGACAATACTTCCTGGAGGATCGCCGCAGTGGTCGGCGTCGTGACGTGCACACCGAGATCGCGCGCGAGGTGCGAGCCTGGGATGACCCGCAGACAGCCGTTCTCGATCACGCTGTCGTAAATCGCGATCCATACGCTGGTGGTTTCCAGCGGTCTGATCGGGAAAAAACGTCCGTCGCGATGCCACGGCGTGGGCAGCCCCTTATGCGGAGCCTTGTAGAAAAGCGCTGAGCCCCACAGGATCAGATCCGGGCCGATCAAAGCCTCCATGATGTCGAGAATCTGCGGATCGGTCGCGACATCCATCCATCCGTCAGGGTCGTCGACCTTCAGACCTTGAACACCGCTATTGCGAACGTTAGGGCAAATGATCGGCTGGTTTAGCAGCGTTGGGTTGTCGCGCACGATCTGTTGCATCATTTTCTGCAATTTTTCTACCTTCTCCGGAGGAAGCCCGTAGTCGGGAACGATATAGCCGTCCTGCCGAAACTGTTCCACCTGCTCTTGTGAGAGCGCGCTGGTCTTTACCTCTTCGCTAAGCATTGCATTCCTCCTGTTGGAAAAAGCCGGCTTGGGGTTGTGCCGTTCGCATGCGGTCAGGAGCGTTCTCAGGTGATTCCCTGACTTACATGTAAGTAAATTTAGGCATACGATGCAGTCATGTCAACAGGGTTAACCAGCGAAATCCACCAAACTCATCTGAATCGACCAAATTCGATCAAATGGGGTGGTGTGTGGGAGTCCCGAAGGATGCGGCTATGTGGGGGCTCGCTCAGGCGTATTCGCACCATGGCAGGCGGGACGCATGGTGCAAGTTGGAAGATTAAAGGTTGTTTGTCGCCAAACATCGATGATAGGTTGACATTTTCGTTCAACATGCTTCATGTCTAGGTTCGGCAGGCATGACAGGCGAGGGCGACTCGCCCCGTCGCCGTGTCGATCTCCCGTAACGCGTTGTGGCACCGGTCGGAGGAATCACATGCAAGAGGACGTCGTTCTCGAAGCCCGTGGCTTGACCAAAGAATTCAAGGGCTTCGTCGCAGTGAAAAACATCGATCTGCGGATCCGGCGCGGGACGATCCATGCGTTGATCGGGCCGAACGGTGCGGGCAAAAGCACGGTGTTCAATCTGCTGACGCGTTGTCTCACGCCGAGCGCGGGCAGCATTCACTACTGCGGCCGCGAGATTACACGGACGCATCCCGCCGACGTCGCACGACTAGGCCTTGCGCGTTCGTTCCAGATATCGGCGGTGTTTCCTCGCCTCACCGTATTCGAGAACGTTCGCGTGGCGTTGCAGAGGCCCCTGGGTACCACTTTTCATTTTTGGCGCAGCGAAGCTTCGCTGCTCCGGCTGAGCGAGCGTGCGTTCGAATTGCTGCATGCGGTCAACCTCATCGAATACGCGAATCGATCGGCAGGCGAACTATCGTACGGACGCAAACGCGCGCTGGAAATTGCCACCACGCTCGCGACCTCTCCTGAAGTGATGCTGCTCGACGAGCCGATGGCAGGCATGGGCCATGAGGACATCGAACGTACCGCGGCGCTGATCGAACGGATTGCTCGCGACCGCACCGTACTGATGGTCGAGCACAACCTTTCGGTGGTTGCGAATCTGTCGGACACCATTACAGTGCTTCGGCAAGGCGAGATACTGATCGAAGGTTCCTACGACACCGTGTCGCGCGATCCGCGGGTCATCGAGGCTTATCTGGGAGCCGCTCATGCATGACATCCAGCAACGCCCCGCGCCCGGCGCGGTCATGCTCGAAATCGACGGGCTGCATGCGTTCTACGGTGACAGTCACGTGTTGCACGCGGCGTCGCTGGAAGTGAGGCGTGGCGAAGTTGTGACCCTGCTCGGCCGCAACGGCGCGGGCAAAACCACCACGTTGCGCGCGATCATGGGCATCGTCGGCAAACGCAAGGGTTCGATCCGTTTCGAAGGCCGTGAACTGATCACCATGCCGGCGCACCGCGTGCCACGACTCGGCATCGGTTACGTGCCCGAAGAGCGCGGCATTTTCGCTTCGCTGAGCGTCGATGAGAATCTGCTGCTGCCGCCCGTACTGAATGACGGCGGCATGTCCATCGCGCAGATCTACGAGCTGTTTCCCAATCTGCGTGGCCGTGGCTCGACGCAAGGCACGCGACTGTCCGGCGGCGAACAGCAAATGCTCGCGATCGCGCGGATTCTGCGCACCGGCGCAAAGCTCATCCTTCTGGACGAGCCGACAGAAGGTCTCGCTCCGGCGATCATCGAGCAGATCGGTGTGGCAGTGCGCGCGCTGAAACAGCGCGGTTTCACTATCGTGCTGGTGGAGCAGAACTTCCGTTTCGCCGCGACGATTGCGGATCGCCACTATGTGATGGATCACGGCAAGGTTGTCGATACGATTTCCAGCGATCAGCTCGAAGCGAATACCGAGCGGCTGCACGCGTGGCTCGGCGTATAGCCGGCGGGACGCGCGCGCGATACCAACGCAACGAAAATCATCGGCACGGCGGCGACCTGATCGGCCGCCGCTACGGAACATGAAGGAGACAGCGCATCATGTCGACACTATTCGGAGTGCCCTTGCAGGCATTCCTCGGACAGCTCCTGCTGGGGCTGATCAACGGTTCGTTCTACGCCATGCTGAGTCTCGGACTCGCAGTGATATTCGGTCTCCTGAACGTCATCAACATGACGCACGGTGCGCTGTACATGGTCGGCGCGTTTGTTGCCTGGGCGCTGCTGAACCAGCTGGGCATCGGCTACTGGTGGGCGTTGCTGATCGCGCCGGCGGTGGTTGCGCTGATCGGCGTCGTGCTCGAGTGCACGATGATGCGGCGCCTCTATAAGGAAGACCATTTGTACGGACTGCTGCTCACGTTCGGTCTCGTGTTAATCATCGAGGGCGGCTTTCGCTATCGGTTCGGCGTGTCCGGCATGTCCTATCCGATTCCCGACCTGCTGCAAGGCGGCACCCGGATCGGTTCTGTCTATCTGCCCAGGTACCGCTGCTGGGTCGTGCTCGGTTCGTTGACGATCTGCTTCGGCACCTGGTTTGCGATCGAACGGACCCGGCTGGGCATGTATCTGCGCGCGTCGACCGAGAACCCGGTGCTGGTCAAGGCGTTCGGCATCAACGTGCCGGTGATCGTCACGCTGACCTATGGTGCGGGCGTCGCACTCGCCGGCCTCGCGGGAGTCCTTGCGGCGCCGATCTACCAGGTGAGCCCGACGATGGGCGCCAATCTGATTGTGGTGGTGTTCGCCGTGGTCGTAATCGGCGGGATGGGGTCGATTCTCGGCGCTATCGCCACCGGGATCGCACTCGGGTTGCTAGAAGGCATGACTAAGGTGTTCTACCCGGAAGCGTCAAACATCGTCGTCTTCGTCATCATGGCGCTCGTCCTGCTGGTCAAGCCCGCGGGTCTTTTCGGAAGGGAGGCTTAATCGTGGCTGTCGACCTTGATGCAAACCTGGTGCACACGCATGTTTCCGCGCCTGCGGCCGCTCGGGCGTGGCTGTTCGTTATTCTTGCCGTCGCGCTCGGCTGCGCCGCGCCGTTCGTCGTCTATCCGATGTTTCTGATGAAGGTGTTGTGCTTCGCGCTGTTCGCCTGCGCGTTCAATTTGCTGATCGGCTTTACGGGGCTGCTCAGCTTCGGGCACTCGGCATTTTTCGGCGGTGCGGCTTATATCACAGCGCACGTGGCGAAAGTGTGGGGCTGGCCCCCGGAACTGGCGATCCTCGCCGGTACCGCTTTCGCGGCCACGCTTGGGCTGCTGTTTGGCTGGCTTGCGATTCGCCGCCAAGGGATCTATTTCGCCATGATCACCCTGGCGTTCGCGCAAATGATCTATTTCCTCGCATCGCAGATGAAGTTCACCGGCGGCGAAGACGGGATTCAGGCGGTGCCGCGCGGCTATTTATTCGGTTTCATTGATCTGAGCCAGCAACTGAATATGTACTTTTTCGTGCTGGCGATTTTCGTGTGCGGATTTGCGCTGATCTGGCGCATCGTGCATTCGCCGTTCGGGCAGGTATTGACGGCGATTCGTGAAAACGAGGCGCGCGCCGTGTCGCTCGGCTATCGCACGGAACGCTACAAATTGCTGGCCTTCGTGTTGTCGGCGCTGCTCGCGGGACTGGCGGGAAGCGCCGAAGCGCTGGTGTTCCAGCTTGCGTCGCTGTCGGACGTGACGTGGAACATGTCGGGCGACGTGATCCTGATGACCTTGCTCGGCGGCATGGGCACGTTGCTGGGCCCGGTTGTTGGCGCGGCGTTGGTCGTGACGCTCGAGACACAGCTTGCCGGGACCGATTTCCCGGTGACGGTGGTGATCGGTGCGTTTTTTGTCGTGTGCGTATTGATGTTCCGGCGCGGCATCGTCGGAGAACTGCTGGCGCGCCTGCCACGTCGCAGGTGATGACAGGCGGCTGCGGCTGAGGGAGCGGCGCACGTATGGCCGCCGCCGGATATGAACAGACCCGAAGAACCGAAGAATCAATGAGGAGACAATCATGACGAAGCGTCGCGAGTTTATGACGATAGCGGCATCGGCTACGGTCGCCATGCTGGGCGCAGGCAAGGCATTCGCGCAGACAGGCAAGCCGCTGCGTCTCGGCGTGCTGACCGATCTCTCGGGACCGCTGTCGGACCTGAGTGGCCGCGGCAGCGTCGAAGCGGTCAAGATGGCCGTTGCCGATTTCGGGGGCTCGGTGCTCGGGCGGCCGGTGGAGGTGTTGTCGGCCGACCATCAGAACAAGGCCGAGATCGGCGCGCAGATTGCCAACGACTGGTACGACAATAAGGGCGTCGAACTCATCATCGATTTGCCGAATTCTTCGGTGCTGCTCGCCGTACAGGAAATCGCCAGGCGCAAGAACAAGGTGGTGATCGCGACCGCCGGCGCTTCGTCGGACTTCACCGGCAAGAACTGTTCGCCGAACGGCGTGCATTGGATTTACGACACCTATTCGCTCGCGGCGGGAACCGGCCGCGCCGTCGTTAAGCGAGGTGGCGACACGTGGTACTTCCTGACCTCCGACTACGCATTCGGTAAATCGCTCGAACGCGACACGGCGAACGTAGTCAAAGCGGCCGGCGGCAAGGTGCTGGGCGAAGCGCGGCATCCGCTGAACACGTCCGATATGTCGGCGTTCCTGCTGCAGGCGCAGTCCAGCAACGCGCAGATCATCGGTCTCGCCAACTCGGGCGCGGATCTGATCACCACGCTCAAGCAGGCGAGCGAGTTCGGCATTACTCAGGGCGGCAAGCAGAAGCTGGCGGGGCTGCTGATTTTCATTACCGATATCCACAGCCTGGGACTCGCTACCACCCAGGGGCTGCTGTTGACCTCGGCGTTCTATTGGGATCAGAACGATGGCACGCGCGCGTTTTCGAAGCGGTTTTACCAGCGCATGAACCGGATGCCGACCATGGTCCATGCCGGCAACCACGGCGCGGTCATGCACTATCTGAGCGCCGTGAAAAACGCCGGCAATGCGGATGCGCCGAATGTCATCAAAATGATGAAAGCCACACCGATCAACGACTTCATGACTCGCAACGGGCGCATCCGGGACGACGGTCGCGTACTGCGCGACATGTACCTTTTCGAAGTCAAGAAGCCGGGTGAATCGAAGGGGCCGTGGGATTACTACCGGCAGTTGAGCGTGATATCCGCCGCGGACGCCGCCCGGCCTTTGTCGGAGAGCGCCTGTCCGCTGATCAGGAAAACGTGAGGCTTGCGCGGCGACGTCTCAACGACGACTGCCGCCGCCGGTTTGCGATGTCTACGAGGGCCGCCGACGGACCATTCGGATCATGCGGCCCGAGCACACTGTCTCGCCACGTTGATTGCATAGGCGCGCATTCCAGAACACCAACCCGCGATCGGGCGTGTCGCGCTCGCGTTTCTTCTCGACAGAAACGATCAGATGCACGGTATCGCCGATGAAGCCCGGGCTCAGAAAACGCCACTCGATGCCGGCGAGCGCCATGCCGGTTTCGTCGGTGACGCCGATGCGGTTGTAAAGGCCATTGGCGAGGCTCACGAGCAACATGCCGTGCGCGGGACGTTGGCCGAACACCGACGCCTTCGCGGCCTCGGTGCTGATGTGGAAATCGGTGAGATCGCCGGTGAGGCCGGCAAAGGTGTACAGATCGCATTCGGCGATGGTGCGGGTAGGCGAGCGAAAGTCTTCTCCCTCGACCAGTTCTTCGAAATAGCGCGATGCCGCTGCCATGGATTTCCTTGTTCAATTTGAATCGGGGCGCCGTCGAACGAGCGCCGCTTCCGTTCGATGAGCTGCGGTTTGCAACGGCGCCAGCCGAGGGACGCGCTACACGACCACGTTGTTCGGCATTCCGCGAACGAAAGCCTCGACGTTGTCGATCAGTTGATCGGAGAGGGTTTGCATGGCTTGTTGACTGGCCCACGCAATATGCGGCGTGAGGATGAAGTTGGGCAAGCGCAGTTGCAGCAGCGGGTTGTCCGCCGCAGGCGGTTCGCCGGACAGCACGTCGAAGCCCGCGCCGCCGATCTGTCCGCGTGTCAACGCGGCGGCGAGCGCGTGTTCATCGACGAGGCCGCCGCGCGCCGTGTTCAGCAGCAGTGCGGTCGGCTTCATCCGCGCCAGCTCGGGCGCACCGATCAGATGACGGGTGTGGCTCGTGAGCGGCAAGTGCAGCGAGATCACGTCGGCGTTCGCAAGCAGGTGGTCGAGCGATAGGGATTGCACGCCGTCGCTTTCGAACGGCAGCGGATCGAACGCGCACACTTCCATGCCGAACGCGCGGCCGAGCCGCGCGACCGCCTTGCCCAGCGCGCCGAAGCCGACGATACCGAGCCGGCTGCCCGCGAGGTCGCGAATCGGATGATCGAGCAGGCAGAAAGTGCCGGACGCCTGCCAGCGACCCGCGGCCACGTCGTCGCGATAGGCGAAGAGATTGCGGCGCAGCGCGAGCAGCATCGCGAACGTATGCTCGGGCAGCGTGGCGACCGCGTAGTTGCGGATGTTCGAGACGGTGATTCCGCGTGCGCGGCAGGCATCGAGGTCGAGGATGTCGGTGCCGGTTGCGGCCACGGCGAGCATCTTCAGGTCGGGCAACTGTTCGAGGGTCGCTGCCCGCAGCGGCACTTTGTTGGTGATTGCAATGGTCGCACCGCGCAGGCGGGTGACGACTTCGGCGGAATCGGTGCGCGCATGCTCGGTCCAGTCATGAGCGAACGCCGGCCGCCGGACCTGCGCGTCCACGCTCGCACGATCGAGAAAGACCACCTTGTGTTTTACTGACATCGCTATCCTTATCGTTCACATCAGGCTGACAAATTTTTTCGTCGTATAGGCTTCGAGGCCTTCGGTGCCGCCTTCCTGGCCGTAACCGCTGTCCCTGACGCCACCAAACGGCGTTTCGGTGAGACCCAGCGCGAGGCTGTTGAGCGCCACCATCCCACAGCGCAGCGCGGCCGATGCCGCGAGCGCAGTCTCCGTCGAGCGCGTGAAGACGTACGAGGCCAACCCGAACGGCAGCGAATTGGCGCGTCGGATCACGTCGTCGAAGTCGCTGAACGGCGTGATCGGCGCAAGCGGTCCAAACGGCTCCTGAGTCATCACCATGCTGTCATCGGGCGTCGACCGCAGCACGGTGGGCGGGAAAAAGCAGCCCGCTCCGCCGTCGCGCCGGCCGCCTGTGAGGATCTGCGCGCCGCGCTCGCGCGCGTCACTGACAAAGCGCTCCATCGCGGCCACGCGGCGCGAATTCGCGACCGGGCCCATCGTGGTCTCCGGGTCCAGACCATTGCCGATACGCAGCTCGCGCGTGGCCTGCACAAAGGCGTCGGTGAATGGCTTTTCGATACTCTCGTGCACATAGAAGCGGGTCGGCGCAATGCACACCTGCCCGGCGTTGCGGTACTTGCCGACGGCCAGCGTGCGCGCGGCGTGAACCGGGTCGGCGTCGGCGAAAACGAGCACGGGCGAGTGGCCGCCGAGTTCCATGGTCACGCGCTTCATGTCGTCGGCGGCAAGACGGGTCAGCAGCTTGCCGACCGCAACGGAACCGGTAAACGAGATCTTGCGAATAATCGGACTGCCGATGATTCGTTCGGAGATATGGCTCGGCACGCCGAAGACCAGATTCAGCGTGCCTGCGGGGACGCCGGCATCGTGAAAGGCACGCACCAGTTCCACGGCGGAGCCCGGAGTCTCCTCCGCGGCTTTGAAGATCACCGGACAACCAGCAGCGAGCGCGCTACTGATCTTGCGGCTCGGCGTCGTCACCGGAAAGTTCCACGGGCTGAACGCGGCGACGGGGCCGACCGGTTCCTGAATGACCAGTTGCCGGACTTCGGGCACGCGGCCGGGGATCACGCGGCCATAAGTGCGGCGCGCTTCCTCCGCGGACCACTCGACGATATCGGCGGCCGCATCCACTTCCGCACGCGATTCGCCGAGCGTCTTGCCCTCTTCGAGCGTCACCGCGAAGGCAATCGCGTCACGCCGCTCGCGTATCAGGCCGGCCGCGCGGCGCAGGATCCTGGCGCGCTCGTACGCCGACACGTTGCGCCACGCGTTCGCGGTGCGGGCGACGGCTTCGAGCGCGCGCTCGAGGTCGGCGTCGCTTGCATGCGGCAACTCGCCAAGGCTCTCGCCGTTGGCCGGATTGATCACCGGCTGGGTGTCACGGCCACCGCCGCTCACCCATTCGCCGTCGAGAAACAAGGCTAGGTTCGGATACACGTACGTCCTCCGGTAAGGAAACAAAAGGGTTCATCACGACAAAATGTGACATCGCATCAACATAATTGTCAACATATTCCATAAACTTCCATCGAGGAGCGACAGGCGGGAAATGCCTTGTGTATCCGGGGTTGTCTCACTGCCTATTGCCTTTCTCTGTCGCGGTGATGGCTGAAGGGGCGATCCGGCAACATGAAAGCGCGGAAAATCGTGGAATGTTTTTATTGTTTATGAGCGAAACTGGTGATAGATTGATCGATATGAGTCATAATCTACCATAACCGGTATCACCCGGGTCACATATAGGAGACCGCCAATGCAAGTCCCCGGCGCACGGCTGCACGCCGTTGATGGCACGATTCGCCGACCATTCGCTTCGCGAATCCTGCCCCTTCGCCAGTGCGCAATCTTCCGCTCCACCGTTTGCGCACCCACCTACAGCAAGGCGGCGCGATGAGCCCGCAAACCTTCGACTACATCGTGATCGGCGCGGGCACGGCAGGCTGCGTGCTGGCAAACCGCCTGTCGGCTGACTCCGCTGTTTCGGTATTGCTGATCGAAGCGGGTGGCCAGGATTCGCATCCAATGATTCACGTGCCGGCCGGCTTCATCCGCCTGATGGACCATAAAGACATCACTTGGCGTTACCGCACCGCGGGCAGCCCGCATACCGGGTCGCGCGAGATCATGTTTCCGCGCGGCCGGGTATTGGGCGGGTCGAGCTCGATCAATGGGCTCCTCTACGTGCGCCCGTTCAGGGAAGACCTCGACGAATGGGCGGCGCGAAGCGATGACTCGTGGCGCTACGACCAGGTGCTGCCGTATTACCGGAAGTCCGAAACCTGGACGGGCAAGCCGTCGCCGTTGCGTGGCACCGAGGGTCCGGTGCGGGTAACGCGGACCCCCGAGCCTCCGCCGATCTGCGACGCGGCGGTGAAGGCGGGGCAGATAGCCGGCCTGGAATATAGGGAGGATCCAAACGAGTCGCACACGCACGCGTCGATCTGGTACTACCAGCAAACCCGCGATGGCCGGCGGCGTTCGAGCGCGGCGCGCGGCTACCTGCGGCCGGCCCGCGGTCGAACCAACCTCACGGTGCTGACGCGCGCGCAGGTGAGCCGCCTGTTGATTACCGACAAGGTCTGCCAGGGCGTCGCGGTGCGGCGTGACAACGGCGCGATCGAGGAGTGCTATGCGCGGCGCGAAGTCATCCTGTCGGCCGGTGCGATCGGTTCGCCGCAGATCCTCCAGGTTTCGGGAGTGGGTCCGGCCGAGGTGCTGGAAGAGCACGGCATCAGGCCGGCGCACCTGCTGAAAGGGGTCGGCAACAACTTGCAGGACCACTATATTGTCCGCCTCGGTTACGCCGTCAAGGACACCGTAACCGCCAACCAGCGCGGCCGCGGCTTGCGGCTCGCCGGCGAAGTGATGAATTACCTGCTGCGCGGCAAAGGCTTGTTGACCTATAGCGCGTCGTCAGTCGGCGCGTTTTATCGCAGCAAGTATTCGCAGCGCACCGACGTGCAGTACGTGATGGCCGGCGGCAGCTTCAAGCACGGGCGCATCGGCGAACTGGAAGAGACGCCGGGCGTGACGATCGGCTGCTGGCAAATGCGTCCGAAGAGCCGCGGTCATGTGCGTATCCGCAGCGCGGACATTGCCGTCGCGCCGGAAATCGACCCGGCTTATCTGGCTGATCCGTTCGATGCCGCCGTGATTGCCGAAGGTCTGAAATTCGGCCGCGAGTTGTTCTCGCACGAACCGCTCGCCCGCTACGTCGTCACCGAATCGATCCCGGGCTCCAGATACGCGGACGACGAAGCACTGATCCGCTATGCGAGGAGCAACGGCTCGACGGTGTTCCACCCGGCCGGCACCTGCGCGATGGGCGCAGGCGACGCCGCGGTGGTCGATGCGCAATTGCGCGTGCGAGGCATCGATCGCTTGCGCGTGGTCGACGCGTCGATCATGCCGAACGTCACGTCGACGAACACCAACGCAACCGTATTGATGATCGCGGAGAAAGCCGCCGCGATGATCCTCGCTGGGCGGTAAAAGCTCGTCGTCGGCGCGGCGACGGACAGCCGCATTCAAAAATTCAAGGAGGAGACATGCAGAAGGTTTCACGCCGCAGATTCATGCAGACGGTCGGAGCGCTGTCGGCGACAGCCGCGACCACAACCTTGTTGCCGCGCGTCGCGAACGCGCAGCCGGCGGAATTCACGCTGAAGTACGGCAACAACATGACGGATTCGCATCCGACGAATATTCGCGCGAAGCAGGCGGCAGACGCGATTCGCAGCGACACCAACGGCCGCGTCGATTTGCAGATCTTCCCGAATTCGCAGATGGGCAGTGATTCCGACATGATCTCGCAGGTGCGGGCCGGCGCACTGGACTTCACGTCGCAAGGCGGCGGCCTGCTGTCGCCGCTCGTGCCGCTGGCCGGCATCAGCGGCCTCGGGTTCGCGTTCAAGGACTACGATCAACTGTGGTCGGCGCTCGACGGCGATCTCGGCCAGATGATCCGCGCAGCAATTTCCAAAGCCGGGCTCGTAGTGATGGACACGTGCTGGGATAACGGCTTCCGGCATATCACGTCGTCGACCAAGCCGATCGTGACGCCCGCCGATCTGAAGGGTTTCAAAATCCGCGTGCCGGTAAGCCCGATGTACGTCACGCTATTCAAGAGTCTGGGCGCATCGCCGACCAGCATCAACCTGAGCGAAGCGTATTCGGCGCTGCAAACGCGGGTGGTCGACGGTCACGAGAATCCGCTGTCGTTGATCCAGAACCTGCGCATGTACGAAGTGCAGAAGTTCTGTTCGCTGACCGCGCACATGTGGGACGGCTACTGGTTCATCGGCAACGCGCAGATGTGGGCGCGGCTACCCAAGGACGTGCAGGCGATCGTGTCGCGCCACCTCAACGCGGCAGGAGTGGCACAGCGCGCCGACCTCGCCAGGCTGAACGTGGAACTTCAAAAACAGCTAACAACCGAAGGCCTCAAGTTCAACCGGCCGGATCGCGAACCTTTCCGCGCAGTGGCGCAGAAGTCGGGCTTCTACGCCGACTGGCACAAGCGATTTGGAGACGAAGCGTGGGCCGTGCTTGAAAAATACACCGGCAAGCTGGCCTGAGTACCGACAAGAGGAATCGCGATGAACTCCCTGCTGCATTCCACGCGCGGCGACGCGCTCGATCCAGGGCCGACGCCGCGCATGGCGACCAAGATCGGCCGGCGCCTGGAAACCTGTATCAAGTGGATCACGGAGCTTCCGGCGGCGGCGCTGGTGGTGATCGAGGTCTTTCTGCTGCTGGCCAACGTCTTCTTTCGCTATGTGCTGGACGACTCGCTGATCTGGGGTGACGAACTCGCTTCGCTGTTGTTCCTGTGGCTCGCGATGTTCGGAGCCGTGATCGCCCTGCGCCGCGGCGAGCACATGAGGCTGACGACACTGTTGCACGCGATGCCGCCCGGAGTGCGCCGTTTCCTCGAGACGTTCGGCAATGTGGTGGTGGCGGCCTTTCTCGTGTCGCTGATCGCGCCCGCATGGGAATACGTGCAGGAGCAATGGATCGTCATCAATCCCGCGCTCAACATCCCCACCTCGTTCCGGCTTGCAGCGGTTCTGGTCGCGACGATCCTGATGCTGGCGCTGGTGGTGTCGCGGCTGCTCGAGACGGGCCGCCTGAAGGACATCCTGATGTCGGTCGCGATCGTGGGCGTTGCCGCCGTGCTGTTGCATGTCGGCAAGCCGGTCTTGATGCAACTCGGCAACCTCAGCCTGGTGCTGTTCTTCGTCGTTGGGGTGGCCGCGCTCGTCGCCATCGGTGTACCGATCATGACGGCGTTCGGCGTCTCCACCGTCAGCTACCTCGTCAGCATGACGGCGGCCCCCCTGGTCATCGTGATCAGCCGGATGGACGAAGGAATGTCTAATCTGATGTTGCTCGCGGTGCCGCTGTTCGTCCTGCTGGGCGCGCTGATCGAGGCAATGGGCATGTCGGCCGCGATGATCCGGTTTCTCGCGACGCTGGTCGGCCACCTGCGCGGCGGCCTCTCGTATGTGCTGCTTGGCGCAATCTATCTCGTGTCGGGCATTTCCGGTTCGAAAGTCGCCGACATGGCGGCGGTCGCGCCGGCGCTTTTCCCCGAAATGAAAAAGCGCGGCGCCGACGAAGGCGACCTGGTCGCGATGCTGAGCGCATCCGCGGCGATGTCGGAGACGATTCCGCCGAGCCTCGTGCTGATCGCGATCGGGTCGGTGACCGGCGTGTCCATTGCGTCGCTCTTTACCGGCGGCTTCATGCCGGCGATGGTGGGCGCCATTGCAATGGCGGTGGTCGTCGCGTTCAAGAGCCGGCGCGAAAATCTGGCCAACGTCGTCAGGGCGTCGAAGGCCGAGATCGCCAAGGCGTTCGTTTGCGCCGTGCCGGCGCTCGCGTTGCCGTTCGTGATCCGCGCCGCGGTAGTGGAGGGCGCCGCGACCGCGACGGAGGTCTCCACGATCGGCGTGGCCTATACGTTCATCGTCGGTCTGCTGATCTATCGCCGTTTCGACTGGAAACGCTTTTATCCGATCCTCGTCGAGACCGCGTCGCTGTCGGGCGCGATCCTGATCATCATCGGCAGCGCGACGGCGATGGCCTGGGCTCTGACGCAATCCGGCTTTTCGCACCAGCTAGCGCATCTGATGACGACGCTGCCCGGCGGCAGTGTGGGCTTCATGGCGGTGTCGGTGATCGCGTTCATCGTGCTCGGCAGTTTTCTGGAAGGTATTCCGGCGATCGTGCTATTCGGCCCGCTGCTGTTTCCGATTGCCCGCATCGTCGGCATCAACGAAGTGCACTACGCGATGGTCGTGATCTTCGCGATGGGGCTCGGCCTGTTCTCGCCGCCGTTCGGCGTCGGCTTCTACGCCGCGTGCGCGATCGGCAAGGTCAATCCGGGGCTCGCGTTGCGGCGCATCTGGCCGTATTTGGGCGCATTGCTGGCGGCGCTGATCGTGATCGCCGCCGTGCCATGGATTTCAACGGGATTTCTCACTTGAACAGGATGCAGACAAATGAAGATACTGGTGGCCGTCAAGCGCGTGGTCGATCACAACATCAAGGTACGCGTTAAGACCGACGGTTCGGACGTGGACGTCGCCAACATCAAGATGGCGATGAACCCATTCGACGAGATCGCCGTCGAGGCCGCGGTGCGTCTGAAGGAGTCCGGTCAGGCTGATGAAGTGATCGCGGTGTCGTGCGGGCCGAAGGCATGCCAGGAGACACTGCGCAGCGCGCTGGCGATCGGCGCTGACCGTGCGGTGCTGGTCGAGTCTGACGCGCATCTGCAACCGCTGGCGGTGGCGAAGATTCTCGGCGCGCTGGTGCGGCATGAAGCCCCGCAACTGGTGATTCTGGGCAAGCAGGCGATCGACGACGACTGCAACCAGACCGGACAAATGCTCGCGGCATTGCTCGACTGGCCGCAAGCGACCTTCGCGTCGAACATGAGCGTCGACGGCGTCTGCATGCAGGTGACGCGCGAAGTGGACGGCGGTCTCGAAACAATCGAACTCGAATTGCCGGCGATCGTGACGAGCGACCTGCGTCTGAACGAGCCGCGTTACATCACGCTGCCGAACATCATGAAGGCGAAGAAAAAGCCGCTCGAGGTGATGGATGCGCAGACCCTGGGGCTCGACCTGGCCCCGCGCGTGCAGACCCTGAAGGTCTCCGAGCCGCCGCGGCGAGCGCCCGGCATCGTCGTTCCCGACGTGGCCACGCTGGTCCGCAAGTTGCGTGACGAAGCGAAGGCCATTCAGTAAAAGCGCTCGTGCACTCGCTATTTATCCCTTTTCGATCAGGAATCAGAACGTGACGGTTTTAGTCATTGCGGAACACGACAACGCGGCGTTGAAACCGGCCACCCTCCACGCCGTCACCGCTGCCTTGCAGTGCGGCGGCGAAGTGGAAGTGCTGGTCGCCGGACATCAGTGCGATGCGGTAGCGCGCGCGGCGGCGCGAATCGTCGGCGTGGCCCGCGTCAGGGTGGCCGATGCACCGCAGTTTGCCGACGGCCTCGCCGAAAACGTCGCCGCTCAGGCGCTGGCGCTCGCGGCGGCTGTCGGGCATAGCCACGTCCTCGCGCCGGCCACCGCGTACGGGAAAAACATTTTGCCGCGGGTGGCGGCGCGACTCGACGTCGCGCAGGTCTCGGACATCATCAAGGTGATTGCGCCCGACACATTCGAACGGCCGATGTACGCCGGCAATGTGATCGCCACCGTGCGCTCGACCGATGCGGTCAAGGTGCTCACGGTGCGGACCACGGCTTTCGAGGCCGCGGGCGTGACGAGCGGCGAGGCGACGATAGAACGGGTCGAACCGGTTGCCGCGCATGCGCGCGCGAAGGTCGTGTCGCGGCAGTTGGTGAAGTCGGCACGCCCGGAACTGACGGCCGCAAGCGCGATCGTGTCGGGCGGGCGCGGGCTGGGCTCCGCCGACAATTTTGCGATTCTCGAACCGCTTGCCGACCGGCTTGGCGCAGCAATGGGTGCCTCCCGTGCCGCAGTGGACGCCGGCTTCGCACCGAACGACTGGCAGGTGGGCCAGACGGGAAAGATCGTCGCGCCGCAACTCTATGTCGCTGTCGGCATTTCGGGTGCGATCCAGCACCTGGCCGGGATGAAGGATTCGAAGGTCATCGTGGCGATCAACAAGGACGCCGAGGCGCCGATTTTCGGCGTGGCCGATTTCGGGATCGTTGGCGATCTGTTTGAGATCGTGCCGCAGCTGACTGCCGCGCTGGGTTGAGTCGGCAGGCGCGAGCGTGCGTCGCTCGCGCGTGTCGGCAAGGGGCTGTGCCGTTGCCGCGGTATGGCCCCTGCGCTTCCTGGCTGCTCAGTCTGCCAGGCTGAAATGATCGGCGAAACGGGTCTTCAATACGCTTCGCTGGATCTTGCCGAGCGCGGTTAGCGGCAGGCCGTCCACCACGAACAGCGCTTTCGGCACCTTGTAGCCCGAAAGCCGTTCTCGCAGCGCGAGCAGCATGACATCCAGGGCTGACTGGTCGAGTTCCGTGCTTGCCGCCGGTTCTATCGCCGCCGCGACCGCTTCGCCGAAGTCCGGATGCGGCAAGCCGAAGACAGCCGCCTTCGAAACGCCTGCCAACTGTTCCAGCGCGAGTTCCACTTCGCGCGGATAGACGTTGTTGCCGCCGCTAATGATCACGTCGCTGGTGCGCCCGACGATGGTCAGATAGCCGTCCGCATCGAAGCTGCCGATGTCTCCCGTGACGAAAAAACCATCGCGAAAGCGCGGCTGCTCGGACTCGGAGCGACGCCAATAGCCGCCAAAGCGCGTCGCGCTGCGGATTTCCAGCAAGCCGGCGTGGCCTGGCGGCAAGCCGCGGCCGTCAGCGTCCGTAACGCGGATCTCGACGGCCGGCAACAACTTGCCCGCCGAACCGGGCCGCCGCGGACCATCGAGCGGGTTGGCGGTGTTGGTCATCGTTTCGGACATGCCCCAGCATTCCAGCAGCTGATGCCCGGAGGCTTGTTCGAAGCGTTGGAATACCTCGGGCGGCAGCGGCGCGGACGCGCACACGAATACGCGGATGTTGCGGCTGCGCTGGCGCAAGCCAGCTACCGACGCCATGCGGCTATACATCGTCGGCACCCCGGAAAAGACCGTGGCGGACGGCAACAACGCGACTGTCTCGGCGGCATCGAAACGCGGCGCGAGGAGAATCGATGCGCCTACTGTCAGCACGCAGTGCGTGGTCATGAACAGGCCGTGCGCATGGTGCAGCGGCATCGCGTGCAGCAGCGTGTCGCCGCTGCGCCACCCGAGACCTTCGACAAGCGATCGGGCTTTCATCGCGAGGTGGCCGTGCGGCATCACCGCGCCTTTCGGACGGCCAGTCGTGCCGGACGTGAACATGATCGCGGCGATATCGTCCGCTTTGACGTCGGCGTCGGGCTGCGTGTCGGCTTGCGCGCCGGCGCAGAGACCGCCGCTACCATCGGCATCGAGCGTCAACACCGGTGTGCCCGCTGCTTCGGCCGGCTCACGGACGCGAGCCAGCAGTGCCGGACTGCACACGACCAGCGCCGGCTCCACATCGGCCAGCACGGGCGCCATTTCCGCGGGCGTCAGTTGGGGGCTGAGCGGCACGAAGACGATACCGGCGCGCAGACAGCTGAGATACAGAAACAGGTTCCACGGCGAGCGTTCGAGCAGCGCCACGACGCGCGCGCCGTGCCCAATTCCGAGCGCAGCGAGACGCCGGCCGCAGACTGCCGTGATCTGGTCAAGGTCCGTGTAGGTCCAGTGCTGCCCCTCCGGCGTGGCGAGAAACGTCGCAAGGGGGTTCCAGCCGGCCTTAAATGTTACGTAGAGGCCGCGCGTGGCGGGATCGTCGGAGAAAGATTGGGGATTCACGGCATCGGCCTAGAGACATGGGTGAGACATCATGGTACATTTTGAATGATATTGCGACCAATCGCTATTAAATTCTCAATCTGGAGAGGACATGTCACTGGCAACTCCCCCTAAAACGCGGAGCGAAAAGCTGCTGCCAGAACAGCGCCAATCGTTCATTCTCGACGTGCTTGCCGAGCAGGGCGTAGCAGCGCTTCATCAACTGGCCGAGCGCCTTGGTGCGTCGTTCTCGACAGTGCGGCGCGATCTCGACGAACTGGTGCGCAACGGCCTCGTATCGCGCACGCACGGCGGCGCCATGCTGCGGGCTCGTCCGCTCGGACCGATCGAGGAGGACGGTCCGCCGTCGCCCACCGGCGAAATGCGTGCGGTGAAGGAAGCGATCGGCAGGATGGCGGCGGCGCGTATCCGGGAAGGCGACAGCGTGATTTTCGACAGCAGCACCACGGTGCTCGAAGCGGCGCGCGTCATTGTCGCGACGAAGCTGCGCATCACGGCGGTCACCAACAACCTCAAGATCGCGGATCTGCTTTCGCAGTCGGAAGGCGTGCGCCTGATCGTGCCCGGTGGTACGCGCCGCTCCGGCACGTATGTATTGAGCGGTGAACCCGGCGACAGCTTTCTGAGCCGTCTGCACGCGGACGTCGCGCTGATCGGTGCGCAAAGCGCCAGCAGTGGCGTGCTGACCGACAGCCGCATCGAGAGCGCGAGCGCGAAGCGCTTGCTGATGGGTGCGGTGCGCACGCGAATTCTGCTGATCGACTCGTGGAAGTTCGGTGGCCCGGGTTTCTGCGAAGTGGCTCCGCTTACCGAATTCGAAGAGGTGATCACCGACTCGGGCCTCGCCGAAGAGGAGCGACGCGACCTCGAACGGCGCGGCATCTTCGTGCAGATAGCCGATACCAGGGGCGCGACAGCCCCGCAGTCGAGCCGCGAGGAGCGGGGGGGCGCCCACGGATCCGCCGCGGCCGCCGCTGCGGCGACCGGTACGGGCGCTCAGATGTAGCGCGGTTACGCGCAGAGATTCGCCCAATTGCGGCGGTCTGCGCGCCGCGCAGGTCCCCATGCACCGGGGACAAACAAACGGCTTGCGCGGGCAAGCCGTTTTTTCTTTGCGTCCGTGCCGCTCGATCTCACCGATAGCCGAGCAGATATTCGGCGATCAATGTGCGGTGTATTTCGTTGGCGCCTTCGATCGTCTGCATGAATTTCGCGTCGCGCCAGTACCGGCCGATTTCGTACTCGTCGGAACAGCCATAAGCGCCGTGGATCTGCATCGCGTCTTCCGCGACACGCATCAGCGCGTCGCTTGCGTACATCTTCGCCATCGACGCATCCAGCCGCGCGCGATCGCCCTGATCCTTCTTGTACGCCGTTTGCATGACCAGCAGCCGGGCGGTTTCGTACGCCACCTTCATGTCGGTGATCTTGGACTGGACGAGCTGACGGCGTCCTAGCGGTTCGCCGAAGGTCGTGCGGGTCTGTGCGTAGTCGATCGACATGTCAAGGCAGGCCTTGATCATGCCGACCGCGCGCGCGGCGACGCCGAGCCGGCCGTTCTCCACCGAAGACATCGCGATGCGGAAGCCTTCGCCTTCGGCGCCGAGACGATTCGCGACGGGCACGCGTACGTCCTGCAACACGAGCTCGCCGGTTTCCATCGGCCGGAAACCAACCTTGTTCTTGAACATGTTGCGCTCGATGCCGGGCCAGTCGGGTTCGAGCAGAAAGGCGGTGATGCCTTTGCGCCCGAGGGCCGGATCGAGCGTCGCGAAGGTCAGGATCCAGCGGCACGAGCCGATCATCGAGATCCATACCTTGTTGCCGTTCAGGACGTAGTGGTCGCCGTCACGCACGGCGCGCGTGCGCATCGACGCCACGTCCGAACCGGTATGTGTTTCGGTGAGGGCGAAGGCGACGGGTCCTTCGCCGCGCGCCAGCGGCACCAGATACTTCTGCTTCTGTTCCTCGGTGCCGAAGCGCAGCACGCTGACGCCCCCCACGCCGCTCGCCCAGCTCGCGGCGCCGGCCATTGCCTGGCAGACTTCGGCGAGCTGCATGATGACGAGCGCATACGTCTGGTGGTCCATGCCGGCGCCACCGTATTCCTCGGGAATCACGCCGCCGGTCAGGCCGAGGCTTGCCATTTCCGCATACAGGTCGAGCGGGAAGCGCTCGTCACGATCGTATTCGCGTACCTTCGGGCGAATCCGCTGGGTCGCGAAGCGCTTTGTCGTGTCGAGAATCGCGACCTGATCGTCGGTGATCGAAAAGTCCATCGTCATGTCTCTCTTATGATGTCCGTTGGTTTTCAGCCGACGCGCTGCAACGAGCGGGCTCCGAGGTCGCGCACGCGCACGCCGTCGGACGCAAGGGCGAACAGAGCGGCGAGAAAGCCCTGGCCGTAGGCGTTGCCCGCGTCCAGGTAACGCGGATTCGGGCTCGGAATGTTGACGACCATCGGACCGAACTGCTGGTGGCGCAGAATCGACGTGCGCCAATCGAAATGCTGACACAGCACTGCTTCGAGTGCGGTGAAGCTGGCGCGTTCCGCCGCTTCGCCGCCGAGTCCGAGCTGATAACCCTTGTTCAGCGCATACGCGATCATCACGGTCGCGCTGGTGTCGATCAGCGAATAGGGGTCGTCGATGGTCGCGTGCCACAGCCCGCCATCCTGGCATTCGGTCGCGCGCGCCACGGTTTTCTCGTACATGGCGACCAGCTCGCGGTCCCATTCCGCCTCCGGAATCGCCTCCAGACTATCCACCACGCCGGCGAGCCACCAGCCGCTCGCGCGTCCCCACGCGGTGCCGTCGATCCACAGGTCGATGCCGATATAGGTCTCCTCGACCGGCACCGACGCGTTGAACACGTGACGCAGCAGGCCATCTTCCTGCGCGAGCATCGTATGAAAGCCCTTCAGTTCGCCGATCGCAAAGTCGTGATTGCCGATGATCGCTTGTGACGGCGCGACCATGTAGGCGGTGTCGGCGAACACCCAGCCGTGCGTGCTTTTGGCCGTCGTGTGCTGGGTGACGCCACCGGCCGCGACGCGCTCACGGTGGAAGATTTCGTTCGCGTGTTTCGCCTCAGCCACCTTGCCCGCGAGAATCAGCGGACGGATACGCGACGAACTGTCGGCGATGTTCGGATGCGTAATGACAGGACTAGCGAGCACTTCGCCGATCTTCTCGTGGAACCACGCGGTCAAGCCGGCGGTGTACATCGCGTTGAGCAGGCCGGAATGTTTGCCGCCGGTGTCGACACGGTCCCAGCCGCGCTCAAGGATACGTTTGACAAGGGTGCTACCCACTTTTCTTCTCCTCAAATAAATAAATAGCTGTGGGGACGTTCAGGATTCCCAGGTGCAGCCTTTTGCTTTCAGGACCCGGTCCATGCCGAGTACCTGCAAGACGTTTTCGCCGCTGCGCAGGCGCGCCATGAAGGCCGCTTCCTTGTCTTCGCGTTCGCGCGAAAGCGTCGCGATCCGTGCGGCGTCGGCGGCGGGTACGACCACCGCGCCGTCGTCATCGCCCGCGATCACGTCGCCAGGCGCAATGCTCACACCGCCAACTACGACCGGCAAGTTGACGTCACCGAGCGTTTCCTTCACGGTCCCCTTGACCGAGAGTCCGGTCGAGAACACCGGAAACGCGAGCTTTTGGATCGCCGCCGCGTCGCGCACGCCGGAATTGATCACGAGGCCGGCAATGCCGCGCGCTACACACGCGGTGGCCAGCACTTCGCCGAACGGCCCTTGCTCGGGATTGCCGCCGGTGTCGATCACGAGCACGTCGCCCGGTTCCGCGAGCGAGATGGCGACTTGCAGCATCAGGTTGTCGCCGGGTGTGCAGCGCGCCGTGAGCGCCGGGCCGCAAAAGCGCATGCCCGGATAGATCGGCTTGATGCGCCAGTCGAGCGCGTAGCGCCGGCCCTGCGCCTCATGCAGCGTGGCGGGCGGCAACGCCGACAAGGCCTCGATCAGCGAGGGCGAGGGCCGGGTGATGGTTCGGGTCACGTGGGGCATTCAGGTCTCCTTGTCTAATTGGGTAATGCGGCGAGGCCAATCGGCGACTCGCGGAAGAGGCGGTGATCCATGTCACGCAATGCAGGGCTGACCGCGAAGTCGAAGCTCACCGCAGGGCGGATGTCGCGTGCGGCGTCGAGTCCGGGAGCGATCTCGATGAGTTCCAGGCCGGCCGCCCCCACTTTGAACACCGCCCGCTCGGTGACGATCAGCACGCGCTGACCCTTTGTCACAGCGCTCGGGCCGTGGAAATTCACTTGCTCGACATGGTCGACGAACTTGCGGTTGCGGCCCTCGCGGGCAATCGACACGCGCACGTCGTTGTGAGCCTCAATGGCGACGTCGAGGCCGCCGGCGGTCAGCGTCCCGCAGAACAACACGGTGCGGGTGCGATGCGCGATGTCGAGAAAGCCCCCCGGTCCGCGCAGGTTGCCGCCGAACCAGCCCACGTTCACGTTGCCGTGGCAATCGATTTCGGCGAATCCGAGTACGGTGACGTCGAGCCCGCCGCCGTGATAGAAGTCGAAGATTTCGGTGGAGTCGACGATCGCGTCGGGGTTGTAGTGCGCGCCGAATGCGCCGCTATTCGCGGGTGTTCCCATCGCGGGCACGCCGCCGATCGCGCCATGCTCGAGGCTGAATGTCATGCGTCCGGCTACGCCTTCTTCGCGCGCCACGGACGGAATGCCGGTGCCGATGCCCACGCCCAGGTTGACCACGTCGCCCGGCCGGATTTCCTGCAACGCGCGGCGCGTGATCACCTTGCGGATATCGAACGGGAGCGGCGGCAGCGGCAGATGCGGATTGCGAAATTCGCCTGAGAGCGCCGGGTCGTATTCACCGAGCTGCGATTGGATGCTGCCCGGTTCGACCACCACCGCGTCCACCAGGATGCCCGGCACTTCGACCATGCGCGGATGCAGCGCACCGCGCTCCGTGAGGTATTTCACCTGGGCGATGACCTTGCCGCCCGAGTTGCGCGCAGCCATGGCCAGATATTTCATTCCGACGCTGACCGGTTCGCCCGCCATGCTGATGTTGCCGTCCGGATCCGCGACGGTGCCGCGGATGATCGCCACGTCGACCGGCATCGAGCGATAGAACAGATACGGCTCGCCGCCAACTTCGATGCGGCTGACGAAATCCGCTTCCGGTGTCGCATCGTTCACCCGTGTCGTGCCGGCTCTGCGGGCGGCGGGGTCCACATAGGTGTTCAAACCGACCTGGGTGAGAAAGCCCGGCGAGCCGGCCGCGGTTTCGCGAATCATCCGGTAGAGGCAGCCCATCGGATACGAATAAGCCTCGAATCCGCCATTAACCGCCATCTCGACGAAGCGGGGAGAGTCCCGTTTGCTGAAGGTTGACGTGATCACGCGTTTGATCATGCCCGGCTGCGCGAAATGCTCGAGCCCGGTTGCCGGCTCGGCTTTCCAACCAGGGCGATTCGGCGCCAGCAGCGTCAGGCCACTCGGTGCACCGGTCGTGCGAAAGCGCTCTCCGAGTGCCGCCAGCACGGCCTCGGGAACTGCCAGAGAAATCAGGCCGGCGAGCGCGACGGTTGCGCCGGATTGGACGAATTGCACCGCCTCTGCGGCGTTGATCTGCTTGCCCGGTCTCACAGTGTCTCCCCTTGTCGGTCTGTCGCCGGAAAGACTGTGACACGATTTGGTAGGTCGTGTCAATTTATTCCACAAAACGTCATTATGCCGCCGCGTTAGCAAGAAAGCGCGCATTGCTCACGCAGTCCGCGTTTCATAGCTGATTTACAGGAACCGAGAGCTGCGTCTGGAGCGCTTTCGCTGTGAAAAACGATCGATATCGCTCAAATTGCGGCCAGTCCGGTTGTCAGTGGTGAGTGATAATGGTACGTTAGCGCCAAATTATCGCAAAAGTGAGCGTCGTTACTTAACGAACGCTCTTTCCCATTAGGCAAAGGAGGCAGCGTGGGTCCATTAGAAGGTGTTCGAATCGTCGAATTTGGGGGCATCGGGCCGGGACCGATGTGCGCGATGCTGCTCGCCGACCTCGGGGCCGACATCATCAGGATCGACAGGCCGGTGCCAAGCGGACTCGGTACGCCGCGGCCCGACCGATATAACCTGCTCAACCGAAGCCGGCGTTCCGTGATCCTCGATCTGAAACGCCCGGAAGGCATCGACGCGGCATTGCGTCTGGTCGACCGCGCCGACGCGCTGATCGAAGGCTTTCGTCCGGGCACGATGGAACGCCTGGGCATGGGGTCGCAGGCGTGTCTGGAGCGCAATGCCCGGCTCGTCTATGGCCGCATGACCGGCTGGGGGCAGGACGGCCCGCTTGCGATGGTTGCCGGTCATGACATCAATTACATCTCGCTGTCGGGCGTGCTGCATTCCATCGGACGCAAGGGTGAAGCGCCCACGCCGCCGCTCGTGTTGACGGGCGATTACGGCGGCGGCGCGCTTTACCTCGCGCTCGGCGTACTGAGCGGTGTCATAGCGGCGCGTGAATCCGGCAAGGGGCAGGTGGTCGACGCCGCGATGGTCGACGGCAGCGCATCGCTGATGACGAGCTACTACGGTCAGTACGCGTGCGGGCTGCATCACGACGAACGCGGCACCAACGTAACCGACGGCGGCGCGTACTACTGGGACGTCTATCAATGCGCGGACGACCGCCACGTGTCGATTGCGCCGATCGAACCTAAATTCCGCGCCGTGCTGATCGAGAAGCTCGGCCTCGCCGACCTCGATCCGCCGCTGGATGAGATGACCGACGACGAGGCGCGCGACTACCTGCGCGCCGTCTTCCGGACAAAAACACGCGACGAGTGGTGCGCACAAATGGCCGGCGCCGACGCCTGCTTTGCGCCGGTGCTGTCGCTCGGCGAAGCCCCGCTGCATCCGCACAACCGCGCGCGCGGCACGTTCATCGAAGTGGACGGCATCGTGCAGCCGGCGCCCGCGCCGCGGTTCAGCGGCACGCCGACAGCACGGCCCACCGCGCCGGAAACTCCCGGCGCCAGCACAGCGGCAGCGCTTGCGCAATGGGGCTTCGACGAATCGGAGATCGCCCGCCTGGGCGCTGACGGCGTATTCGGTCCCGGATTCGCCGGGGGTACTTCGGCCGCGCGCTGAACTACCCGCTACATCAGAAAAAGCAGGTCAACACCAGTCGTTATTCCAACAAACAGAGGAGACAAGAAGTGAAAAGATTGATTGGCTTAGGCGCGTTCGTCGTCGCCAGTTCTGCGTGCGCGCAGTCGGGTGTGACGTTGTACGGTATCGCCGATGCTGGCCTCACCTACAGCACGAACGCCAAGGGTGCGCACCAATATGCGCTGACGAGCGGCAACGAAGGCGCTGGACGATGGGGACTCTCGGGTGTCGAGGATCTCGGAGGCGGCCTGAAGACGGTCTTCACGTTGGAAGCCGGCTACAACATCGCCAACGGAACCATCGGGCAGAACGGCACCGAGTTCGGCAGGCAGGCGTTCGTCGGCATGAGCGGTGGATACGGCACTCTGACGCTGGGCCGTCAATACGCGAGCTCGACCAACTTCGTCGGCCCATTCGAATCGGGTAACGATTGGGCCGCGTCGGGCGCCACGTATGGCGCACATCCGGCAGACCTCGATAACCTCGACAACAGTAACCGGATCAATAACGCCATCAAGTTCCAGAGCTTCAAATACGCGGGCTTTTCGTTCGGCGGGTTGTACAGCCTGGGCGGGAAAGCCGGGGGCTTTACGCAAAATCAGATCTGGTCGCTCGGGGCAGGTTATGCGAATGGTCCTTTCAATTTCGGCGTCGGCTATTTGCAGGCGAAGTCTCCGAATTTTTCGCTATGGGGCAACAAGGCAAACGACAGCGGGACTGGCCCCAACATGGCCAGTCCTGTGATCAGCGGCTATGCAACGGCTGCGTCGCAGCAGGTTATCGCAGCAGGCGGATCCTATGCGCTCGGTGCGGTCATTATCGGCGCGGTGTATAGCAACACGAAGTTCAAGGACCTCGGGTCCACTACCGTGGCGGGTCTTGCCGCGGCTCAGGCGGCGTACCGCGGCACCGCGACGTTTAACAGCGGGGAGTTGAACCTGAAGTTTCAGGTGACGCCCACGCTTCTGCTGGCGGCTGCATACTCCTATACGAAGGGCAGTGGCGTCGGCGCGCAAAGCGGTGCGCATTACCAGCAGATCAACGTGGGTGCGGACTACTTCCTGTCGAAGCGCACGGATCTGTACGCGATTGCGGTGCATCAGAACGCTTTTGGAACGGATTCGACCGGGAATCAGGCGGTCGCCGCGATCAGTGGCGCGTCGCCGTCGAGTTCGAATGCGCAAACACTCGTTACCGCCGGTATCCGCCACAAATTCTAGACGCGAGCAGTGACGTGGGGGCGCCATTCGTCATGAGCGCCTATCTATAACGGCCCAAACAGCTTGCTTTGGACATGGTTCAAAAGAGCTTTAGCCACTGCTTGTTCAAATGCAAAGCTGTTATATCCGGGGACGTTTTGATCGCGGGCGCCAGCGCTGGTTTTGTCGCGCTAAGGTGCTGAGCTAAAATTCGCGCTCGATCAAGAATTCGGAACGAGATGGGTCAGACGAGGAAGACATCGCGCGCGACGTCCTCCAACTCTTGCCAACCGGGCGCTTGTTTCGCCGAAACGCCTTTTCGAACAACGGCACCAGCTTGATCACCCAGCGGTGCACGCCCGAGTGATCGCCAATCTGGGGCGCTCGCGGCGATCAACGCTGACAGACCGAGACCTATCAAGGTCCAGCAGAGCAATATCTGAACAACATGATCGAGCAGGACCATCGTGCCATCAAACGCATCATCAAACCGATGATGGGCTTCAAGGATTTTCGCTGCGCGTGCATCATCCTGACCGGCATCGAAGTGATGCACATGATCCGCAAAGGGCAGGTGCAGGATGACGGCATCACCAAAACCGCAGCCGAGCAGTTGAATTCGCTAAGCACGTAAGCAATCCTATTCATATCGTAACTCGCTCATCCCGATTTTCTTATCTCGACACAGCCCCACCGCAACATCAAGGTCCCGGACGAATGTCATGCTCAGTTTCAAACGTCTCAGGAACGCAGCGGTCACTCTCTCAGATATTGAGTTGGTACATCGTATTCGCAAAGGCCAATTCAACCTCGCGAAGCTCGGCCTCACAGATAACGCTGTGCCGGTAGTCCGGAACCGTCCCGTCTTCTTGATTAGGTATCGTTTCTATTGCAAGAATCTTGTTAAGACACCTATTTGCCCAAAGCCCTTAGAATCTTGTTACTATTTCCCCTGACGAAACTGCGTCAGACAAAGAAAGATCGAGCCGAAAGGTATCCGAAGGGCACTGCCGTACCTGGCCATATAGATCCTTTAAGACAACGCCGACCGCACCCATAGGAGGCAAACGGCACTACCAGACGACGGATCGCCGAGCGAAGCAGTACTTCGCCGCTGAACCATTCACGTCTGCAAGCTTGCGACGATTCACCAATAGCCGATCCATGTGGTCAGAAGCCACATCGACACAACAGTGTCTCGGCTGACGCGGTGATTTGACCGACCGTCAATCGACTCCCTTGGAACGACCACGCACCCGACAAGGTCGTTGCGTCGCAAAAGTAATGACCATCTTGCCTTCGTTAGGAAGGTTGTAGCCCTCGCCTCGGCCTCAAGAATGAGAATTGGATATGCACGGGTCTCTACCGATGACCAGAACCTCGACCTGCAGATTGCGGCACTCGAAAAAGCCGCATGTGACAGGATTTATTCCGACCACGGGATCTCCGGTGCCGAGTTCAAACGGCCCGGACTTGAGCGCGCGCTGCGCGCAATGAAGAATGGAGACACATTAGTCGTCTGGCGCCTCGATCGACTTGGCCGCTCGTTGTCAAAGCTTGTTGACCTCGTGAATCGATTGGGAAAGAAGGGCATGCACTTCACATGTCTGAGCGAATCAATCGACACGACGTCGTCCACAGGCTCGTTCACGTTTCATATGCTGGCCGCGCTGGCTGAATTCGAGCGAAGACTGATCGGGGAACGCACGCGAGCTGGCATGGCCGCGGCAAGAGCCCGCGGAAAGCACGTCGGCCGTCGGCGCGCGATGACCGATGACCAGTGCCGCGAAGCACAGGGGATGCTGCGTCGCGAGTCGCCCGCGCTCGTCGCGGAGCGCTTCCACATTCATCCGCGCACGCTCGTGAGAAGCATCAAACGGGCAAAGCTGATGCCGGAGACAATATCCTTGACTGCTTCCGTCGCAGAATGTGTGGATACTCCGTTTTTGCTGCTGAAGTCGATCGCCAGTCAGGTCGATCAAGTTTAACGCGTCGAGCTTGCGCTAATCGAAGACCTATTCGTCATTTCATGGGCGAGGCATATTACGAGGCAAAAGGGCGCTGTCAACTTGGCGGTGGTGAGCCGGCGCAGTGCCAAAGAGGTAGATTGCTCAGAAAGCGGTCGACGGAATTTGGCTGAGCTCGGTGAATGCGTGCCACGCAGCGAATCGGGCGGCGAGTTGTTTGCGATAAAGAGAGGCGCGCAGCAGATGTCGTTTGAGAGCAAAGTGCTGCCGAATCAGACCGAAGCTCGACAGAAAAGCTTGCGTTCGCTTCACTTCGGGTTGCGGAACCCCCGCATGCGTCGTTCGCGTTCACGGGTAGGTTGATGACTATTCTCAGCCCGGTTATTCACCCGTGCAGCAGCCTTGACGAACAGGTGTTTGACGCCGACCAACTCGGGGATCTCGGCCTTCGCGGCCGGATAGCTTCGTAATTGATCTGTGACGATCTTGCGCGGCGCGGGGCATGACCGAAGCACGTGCTTGAAAAAGCGTTTCGCAGCGGCTTCGTCCCCCCGCTTCTGCAACAGAATGTCGAGTTCGGCACCATGCTCGTCAACCGCTCGCCACAGCAGATGAGGCTCACCGCGCAGCGTCACGAACATCTCATCGAGATGCTAGGTGCTGCCGGGCTTACGACGCGCGGCCTTGACGCGATGCGCAAAGCGAGCGCCAAACTTATCGCCACCAGCGTCGCACGGTTTCATGGCTTACTACCACGCCGCGTTCGAACAACAACTCCTGAATGTCGCGCAGGCTCAGTTGAAAGCGGAAATGCCAACGCACCGCGCAACTGATGACTGCAGCCGGAAAGCGGTGACCGTGATAGAGGGATTTCGATTTCATCATCGGGCCATCTTACGTGAGCACCTCGGCAATGTGACAGCGCCAATTCAGTCAATCGGCTTGCTGCTTGGCGACGAAACGTTTGATCACATCGTTCCAGATTCCCGTGAGGCCAGTCGCCAATTCCTCTACGTCGCCAAACGATGATAGAAGGAGTTTGTCACGCTGCACGTGCCGTTCGCGGAGTGATTCCATCGACATCGAAATCAGCAATCGCAGTGCTCCTCTGAACTCGCGCCGCACCGACGCGTCGAATTTCACGCCGTGATCGCGCGCGACCGCTTCTATCACGCGATCGACCCAGACGGCGTTCATATCTTCACGCATTCGCACCAGAGAAGGCGTATAAGCCGAGACGTGTGAGAAAGCCGCGAACAATCCGGCGTTCGTCTCGTATGCTCGGCAGTACCAGAGATTGGCTGCATGGACCGCATCTTCGTTTTTCGCTGCGCGTCCTTTGCCGCTGCGTGGCGTCGGCGGACGCCATAACGCGCGAAAAAAACTCACGAGTAATGCTTCGACGGCCTCGTCGATATCGGTGAAATAGTTGTAGAAAGTGCCGCGGGAAAGACCGGTGTCGTTCAGGATGGTCTCAATCAGGGGGCGGCGACCGGGTTCTTCAAGTAATTGCTTCGCCAGGCATGCCATCACCGCGCAGCGCGTTCGCTCACGCTTGGGCGAGGTCCGGTCGCGGCTCCTGACCATAAGCAATTCGTCGAACCGTTCACCTTGCTTAATGACCATGTCGTCCAGAGGCGACATGTTTGCTTGCAGCGCGAGCTCTTGTGTCGGCATAACTGTCCTCGATGCGAATAGGGAAAACCAGCCCTTGACGCAAAAATAATTTCTACGTAAGGTTCATTAATGACACTATGTCTAAAAATGAACTTCACGTCATTTTACACGGAGCAGGTTCTGGCGACTACCATCTCGGCGCCGAACCCGCCTTGCAACGACGATCGCTATAGGGGCAAGGACATATGAAGAGCGGGTCTACCATCGAATTCAGTCATGTGAGCAAGCAGTACGGCGCGGTGACGGCGCTGCATGATTTCTCGCTGGCTGTCGAATCAGGCGAATTCATCACTATTCTGGGAAGCAGCGGCTCTGGAAAGACCACCGCGCTCAATGCACTTGCGGGTTTTATGCCGGTATCTTCCGGCGACATTCGCATCGGCGGCCGTTCCGTGACCAACCTGCCGCCCGAGCGCCGCGAGCTGGGTATGGTGTTCCAGAACTACTCGCTGTTTCCGCATATGAGCGTAGCGGAAAACGTCGCGTTTCCACTTAAGATGCGTGGTACCGCGCGCAAGGATATCGATGGCCGGGTCAAGCGTGCGCTGCATGCCGTGCAACTCGAAGCTTACAGAGCGAGAATGCCGCGCGAATTGTCGGGCGGCCAGCAGCAACGAGTCGCCATTGCGCGGGCGATTGTCTTCGAACCGCCCGTGCTGCTGATGGATGAGCCGCTCGGCGCTCTTGATCTTAAGCTGCGCGAGGCGTTGCAGTTCGAGATCAAATCGATTCAGCACCAACTCGGCTGCACGGTCGTCTATGTCACGCACGATCAGCGCGAAGCGCTGGCCATGTCCGATCGTATCGTCGTGCTGCGCGACGGGCACATTGCTCAAGTGGGAACTCCTCTCGACATGTACGATCAGCCTCGCAGCCGGTTCGTGGCGCAGTTCATTGGCCAGACGAATCTCTTTCCGGCGGACCTGGGATCGGCCGGACAAATCTCCATTCCAGGTCTCGGTATCTCATGGACTGATGCGCGGCCAGCGACGCGATCGGTGCCCTATTTCATCAGCGTGCGTCCAGAGCATCTCACGCGGCGTCCGGGGCGCGACGGCGACGTCCGCATCGATGCCACACTCGACGAAGCGATCTTTCTTGGTGATGTCATCGACTTCAGCGCCAGGCACAGCAGCGGGACTGCCATTCATTTTCGTGAACCGCGCATTGCAAGCGCGCCGCGATTGCAACGCGGTGACACCGTTTCGCTCGCGTTCTCGCCTGGCGACGCCGCCCTCGTACCGGATCTGTGATCCGTTCTTTCACTTACATTGGGAGTTGTCGATGACATCACTCTGTTCAAAGCTGATGCGCGGCGCGCTGGTGACGCTTACCCTCGTGGCCGCGCATGCACGTGCCGAATCGCTCGTGCTCGCCAACTATGGCGGTGCTTGGGCCACTTTGCTGAAAACAGTCTGCACGGATCCCTTCATGAAGGAAACCGGTATTAACGTCACACAGGCATCGACCGGGGATTCGCTCGCGCAGATACGCGTTCAGCAAACGACGGGAAACGTCCTGTGGGACATCTCGCCGACCGAGGGCGCTTCACTGCCAGTTGCGCAGGACAACAAGTGGCTGCTTCCTATCGCCTGGAAGATCGTCGATCCGGACAATAAACTCGCGCCCATCGCCCGGCAGCCCTATGCGATCGGCGCAATTGCCTATACAACGGCGCTGGCTTATCGGACGGATAAGGTCCCTCCCGGCAAGAAGTTCAACGGCTGGAACGACTTCTGGGACACGAAGAATTTCCCGGGTCCCAGGTCTTTGCGTGACTCGCCGATGGAGAACCTCGAATTCGCACTCATCGCCGATGGCGTACCCGTAAACCGGGTTTATGAGGCACTGAAGGCACCAGGCGGGATCGACCGGGCGTTCCGCAAGCTCGACAAAATCAAGCCGGCCATTACCGTGTGGTGGACTACCGGGCAGCAGCCAGTACAACTGCTTGCGACCGGCGATGCCTATTATGTAACTGCTTTCAACGGCCGTATCAGCCAGTTGCAGAGGGAAAATGTGCCAGTGTCAATTGTCTGGAACGGTGGTTCGCAGACGGTCAGCTATTACTCGATCCAGAAGGGGGCGCAGAACCCAAAAGCCGCAATGCAGTTCATGAAGTTCTGCTGGAACGATCCGCAGCGTCTGGCACAGATTGCACGTGGCCTGCCGTACTCGGGCTTCAACGCCGACATGTACAAGTACCTCAGTGCTGATGAAGCGAAGGCCTTGCCGACCGCGTCGGTTAACGCGCCGCTGCAATTCACCTTCGACGCGAATTTCTGGGCGGCTCACCAGAAAGAACTGTTTGCGCGCTGGCAAGCATGGCGGCTTAAATGACTGTGAGAGAGGCGAGCATGACATCAACCCCGGTGCCGGTTGACGAGCCTGCGGCGCGTCAAGCGGTTTTTCGTCGGTCCATGCAATGGCGGTACTGGCCGTTGATACCCGCCGCGCTGCTATTCGTCTTTATCTTCGTCGTGCCTGTCGGCGAGGTCGCGATCTGGAGCGTGCGCGGGGAGGACGGGTGGACATTGGCGAACTTCGCGCCGGTTTTGTCGGACGGAGCGTATCGCACCATCCTGCTAAGTACGCTGCGCCTGTCGATGACAGTCGGTATCGCCTGTGTGATTTTAGGCTATCCGGTCGCCTATTTTCTTGTCACTCGATCGCCACGCCAGCAGCGCCTGCTGCTGTTGTTCATCACGATTCCGCTGTGGGTCAGTGTTCTGATTCGCACCTACAGCTGGATCGTGCTGCTGGGGCGGGAAGGGCTCGTCAACAGTCTCGTCGCGGCACTCGGCCTTTCCGATACGCCTTTGCATCTGCTTTACACGCGCGGCGCCGTGTATGCGGCGATGATTCAGGTGCTATTGCCCATTGCCATCCTGACGATGTTCTCGTCGATGTCTACCATCAACCGCTCGCTGCTGAGTGCCGCGCGCATTCTCGGCGCGACGCCCGCACGCGCGTTCGTCAAGGTATTCATGCCGCTGAGCGCAAGTGGCGCGGTGTCGGCGGGCATGCTGACCTTCGTGCTCGCACTGGGCTTTTTCATCACTCCGGCGCTGGTAGGCGGACCGAAGGACTCGATGATCGCCAACCTGATCGCCCAGCAGATCAGCGAAACGCTCGACTGGGGGCTAGGCTCCGCACTGGGCATGACGCTGCTCGTGGCAGGCCTCATCGTGGTCGCGGCGGCAAGTATCCTGCTGCGACGCTTTACCGCGCTCACAACCGAAGGAGGATCGCGATGACTCCGCTCGACGAACGCTTGTACCGGGCGTGGCTATTGCCTGTTTATGTAGCACTGGTCCTGGCCTTTCTCGTGCTGCCCGTGTGCCTCGTGATTCCCATGTCGGTCAGCGAGACGAGCTACCTCAGGTTTCCACCGACGGGCTTCACCCTGAAATGGTTCGCGAGCTACCTGAATAGTCCCGGCTGGATCGCGGCGACGCTGCGCAGCGTCGCGATCGGCTTCTGGGCGTCGCTGGTCGCGACCGTGCTCGGCACCTTGTCGGCGCTTGCGTTGCGGCGGTCCACAGGCTGGGATCGCCTGATCGGCGGTGCATTTCTGAGCCCGCAGGTCGTGCCGGTGATCATTGTCGCGCTTGGCATCATGCTGATCTACAACCGCTTTCATTTATACGGTTCGATGATCGGTATCGTGATGGCGCACGGCATGCTCGCGTTGCCGTTCGTCGTGATCAACGTGTCGGGCGCTTTACGTCAGCGCGGCGAGACGCTGGCGCTCGCCGCGCGGGTGATGGGTGCAAACCCGGCGCAGGCGTTCTGGTTTGTCACGTTGCCCTCGCTGCGCGCGTCGATCGTCACATCGGCGATCTTCGCCTTCTTTGTGTCGTTCGATGAGCTCGTGGTCGCACTCTTTATCATGGGCCGCAACGAGACGTTGCCGATGCGTATCTGGGCGAATGTTCGTGACGACCTCACGCCCGTGGTGGCCGCGGTCGCGACGGTTCTGATCGTCGTCACTGTCGCCGGTGTTCTTTTTTCGGAGTGGGTGATGCACAAGCCCGCGCGCTCCGAACGAACCAGCTAGTTTTTCAATCGTCACAAGGCTCTTATGTTTGCCAATTTCGATACCGAAAATCCCGCGTCGCTGCGCCGGCGCGTGGAGTCGATGGTCTTCCCCGAGTCGATCTATGACCAGTTGCAGGAGACGGTGGCCGCGCACGGCGATAAGCCTGCATGGCATTTCATCGACAGCGCCCAGCAACGGACGTGGCGCGAAGTGCTCGCGGGCGTGGATCACACCGCCGCGGCGCTCACCCGACTTGGCATTGTGCCCGGTGCGCACGTCGCGGTCATGACCTGGAACTGTGAGGAGTTCGCCCTGACATGGCTCGCGCTTGCACGTCAGCAGGCGGTCATCGTGCCGGTCAATGCGACCTATACCGCGCGCGAGATCGATTATGTGCTGCAGACCTCGGACGCAACCTTCCTTGTGATCGATGCCGAGTTTCTGCCGCGTCTGGCCGAACTGCCAGCGCTGCGAGTCGACTGGCGCAACGTCGTCGTCGTGGGCGGAAAAGGCCCGGAAGGCTCGCACGAATGGGCGTCGCTACTCGATGCCACCGAGGGGTTGCAGGCTCCCAATGTGCGCCGCCATCGGGACAACCTGATCAATCTGCAGTACACGTCCGGGACGACGGGCTTTTCGAAGGCATGCATGCTGACGCATGATTACTGGCTGATTCTTGCGCATACGTCAACACAGTTCTTTGGGACGCCGCTGTCGCGCTTCTATGTCGGGTCCAGTCTCTTCTACATGGTCGGGCAACGCATTTTTCTGAACGCGATGGTGAGCGGCGGCTGCGCGTTCCTGCCGCGCAAATCAGGCGCGAAGCGCTTCATGCGCGATGTCGCCGCTTATGAGTGTGACTATTGCGCGCTATTCGATATGGTCTACAAGCAACCGCCATCACCCGTAGACGCTCGCAATTCGCTGAAGATCGCGACGATCTTCGCCTTTTCGCCCGCGCATCATCGTGACTTCGAACAACGCTTCGACGTGCGCGGCCAGGAATACTACGGCATGACGGAGATCGGTGGCGCGGCTTACGTGCCGGCCAACGCACTTGAACGGATGAGTGGTTCGGGCAGTTGCGGGATCGCGGCGCCTTTTCGTGAACTCAAGGTTGCCAACGAAGCCGGGCATGCGGTCGCGCCCGGCGTCCCTGGAGAGTTGATGGTGCGCGGACGCGGCTTGTTCAAAGGG
This sequence comes from Paraburkholderia sp. BL6665CI2N2, assembly GCF_004366535.1. Lineage (NCBI taxonomy): Bacteria > Pseudomonadati > Pseudomonadota > Betaproteobacteria > Burkholderiales > Burkholderiaceae > Paraburkholderia > Paraburkholderia sp. BL6665CI2N2. Next base: position 257,152 of record NZ_SORC01000002.1, on the reverse strand, counting down.
TATTACAAGCAACCGGAAGCCACCGAGGATGCCTATTGCGGCGAGTGGTTCCGCACGGGGGACATCGCGCGGCAGGACGAAGACGGCTACGTCTACATCATCGGGAGAATGAAGGACATGGTCCGGCGCAATGGCGAAAATATTTCGGCTCGCGAGGTGGAAAGCGTACTTCGCAGCATGCCCGAGATTCAGGACGCGGCGGTGATCGCTGTGCCTGATCCGTATCACGAAGAAGAGGTGAAGGCATACATTCAGCTGGCGCCGGGCGCGAGTGCTGAAACGGTGACGCCACAGCGCATTATCGACTATTGCAAGCCGCTGCTCGCAACGTTCAAGTTGCCGCGGTATGTCGAATATCGCGAATCGCTTCCCCTGACCGACTCGCAGCGAGTGCAGAAAAAAGTATTGCGCACAGAGAAGGCCGATTTGCGGGTTGGCGCATATGACTTGAAAGAGCGCTGCTGGCGCTGACCGACACGCAAAAACACCGAACCAAACAAATGCAAAGCACACTGACTCACACCGACGAATATAGCGGCCCCAGCCGCATGACCGAAAACGGAGCAGCCATGGCCGAAATTCGCACGACGACGCATAATGCAATCCGCATCGTAACCATATCCAATGAACGTAAGCGCAACGCGTTCGAAGGTTTGATGTCGCAAGAGCTTTTGTCCCAGTTTGAACTCGCCGACGCGGATCCGGCAATTCGCGCGGTCGTCGTCACCGGTGCAGGCGATCTCGCGTTCTCGAGCGGACACGACCTCAACGATCTATCGACGGGAGCCAGTTCGGATGCCGATGGCATGGACGAAGGTCCTGTGCTCAAGCCGATGAGCATGAAGAAGCCCGTGATCGCCGCGATCAACGGGCACTGTTATGCGGCAGCGCTGATGCTGGCGATGTCGTGTGACTTGCGCGTGGCGAGCGAGAACGCTACCTTCGGATCGCCCGGCGCACGCTTGGGCATGCTGCCCGAAGGAGGTCAGATCGGAAGGCTGCCATTGCTGATGGGCCGCTCCGCCGCACTCGAAATGATGTTGACCGGCGCGCCTTTGTCTGCAAAAGACGCCTTCAGGAGTGGCTTTGTGAGCCGTCTGGTGCCCGTGGGCGGGGCGCTATCGACCGCGTTGACGTTGGCAGAAGCGATCGGCGGCAATGCGCCCGCTGTCGTCAGCGCTATCAAGCAAGGCGTCCTGCTCGCGGAAACGTCGGGCGTCGCCCAAGCTGAACAATTCGAGCGGTCGACGGCGCGTATGCTCCAGAAGGAATCGGATGCGGCCGAGGGTGTGAAGGCGTTTTTGGAAAAGCGTAAGCCGGTCTTCACCAACGTCGCCTGAACTGCCTGAGCCAATCACGGAGAATCATTGATGTCATTCAAAGCTGTGTATCTTCAGAAGGACGAAAGCGGAAGCTTTTCGGCCGCGCTCGACACACTCGACGACAGCGCGCTCGATGGCAACTCACTAGCCGAAGGCGACGTGCTCCTCCGCGTGATGCATTCGACGCTCAACTATAAGGATGGCCTTGCAATCGGCAACCTTTCCCCAGTCGTTCGTAAATGGCCGATGGTGGCGGGGATCGATGGCGCAGGAGAAGTGCTCGAATCCAGCGATCCCCGCTGGATAGCAGGTGATCTGGCGTTCATCAATGGTTGGGGGCTGGGCGAAGCGCATTGGGGCTGTCTCGCCGAAAAGGCGCGCTTGCCCGGCAGTTGGCTGCAATCCGTACCCTCGACGATGTCGACCGCCGATTGCATGTCAATTGGCACCGCCGGCTACACGGCGATGCTCTGCTGCATGGCGCTGCAAAGAAACGGCGTGCGGCCCGAGGACGGCGAAATTCTGGTGACTGGTGCGACCGGCGGCGTAGGCACGTTCGCCATTTCGTTGCTGAGTTCGTGGGGATATACGGTTGTTGGTTCGACCGGCAAGCCGGAGGAGGGCGAATTTCTCCGGGCGCTTGGTGCGTCATCTCTGATCGCGCGCGAGACGCTTTCAGGTTCCGGCAAGCCGCTTCAAAAGGAGCGTTGGGCGGGCGTCGTCGATAGCGTCGGGTCGCATTCGCTCGCAAACGCGTGTGCGCAGACCCGATACGGTGGTTCCGTTGCAGCCTGCGGTTTGGCCCAGGGGATGGATTTCCCCGCAACGATGGCTCCGTTCATTCTGCGAGGCGTCAGTCTGGTGGGCGTCGATTCGGTCATGTGCCCAATGGAGCGGCGCGCAGAAGCGTGGAGCAGACTGGCCGAGGAACTGGACCGAAAAAAGCTGGCGCAGATCACGAAGACAATTGAGCTTGATGACGTGATTGAGACAGCAGGACGATTTGGCGCTGGGAAACTCACCGGCCGTGTCGTGGTAAATATCTGACATTGACCGCCCGCGGGCGGCAAGTCGGTGGAACCCGAACTAGAATCCGAGAAAGTTTCCCCGCATATCGCGTTCAACACTGCGATACAGCGCGCTGGACGATTTTATCTTCCAGCGCGGCAATCCCCAATTGGCGCTGATTACCGTCCGGCTCCGGTACGTACCTTGCCGAAACACGTCAAGGCGTCCGCGCCGGAGACGCATTGCGTTGGAGCGCAAAGCGTGACTCTCGGAGCAGTCCGCCGTTACGTGCTGCAGATGCCCTGCGCCGTGAACCGTTCCGCCTTCCGCCAGCTTGCAGCTTGTCCTTCACCGAGGCGCTTCAGAAAACGGAAAAATAGAGCAGGGCAGCAACCGACGAAAAACCGCCAGAATCTGGACAAGGTACTGTTGCCGTGCCACGGCGTTTGTCAACGCGGGTGAGCCAGAGGGCACCGCATCGTCGGCACGGAAATCGCAAAGCATCGCGCCGACAAAGTTGCTCGCCCACAGACCGGTCGCGCAAGAAAAATCAAACAGCAAGCGAGCCTCTGAATGCGACCGACTGAGCTTTGGGTCGACCAGTTGACTTTTGACCAGTAGGACTACTGCCTGTTTTCCGGAGATGCTTAGCGGAATTTGGTCACCTTCAGGGGTCATGGCGATACCGGACAAGGCAATTTCAGCAGAAGGTCCGCTTCGGACTTATCCGATGACCCGGTCGACGACATCGCACAAGCGCTTCAGACGGTCCGTTGCGTCGCCCGCCAGTTCCCGTTGCATGTCTGCCGTACCGATTACGTTGCGCCAGACAGCGCGGCCTGCCAAGAAGCCAGACGCACCCTCTCGACACGCCCATTCCACCGCGACCGGGAAGTCGTCCGGAGCAACCCCTGAGGAAAGAACCACCCAAGGACCTTTCACAAACTTGGTGATCTCGGCGCACTCGTCGCGCACGATGCGCTCGCCGCCCTTACCGTGGCGCGGTACCTCTGCCTTATAAAGGTCGGCACCCATAGCGCCGAGTTCGCGCGCAGCCGCGACGATTCCTTTATTTGTGTCCTAGGTCCAGACGTCACGGGCCTTCTTCGACACAGGTTCGATGATGCTGATCAGACCGGCGGCTTGGCACCGTGCAACGAAGTCGGCAACCATCGCTTGACGACGCTCAGCTGGCTCGTCAGGACGCCACGACACCAGCAGCTTGAGCGCTACCGCACCATCTCCTTTCACCGACGCCGGCCGCACTTCCTCGTCGATCTCGACGTCAGCCACAAGTTCGTCCGTACTGGGGATAAAGCGATCCGCAGCGGCAATCAAACCGCAGCTCGGAGCGACGACTCTTTCATTCCACGCTGCCTTCGTGCCCACGCGTATGTCTCTTAAGTGGGGCGTTCGCGGACGGTCGTTCGGTTGCTCTCCCAACGAACAAGCATGTCTGCGATGCACCGCATCAGCATTGCTTCGGGCGTCGAAATCATCGTCGTTGATGAAGACGAATGAAGCTTAGCGGTGAGTTAAGGCTTCGATTTTAGCAGCGCTGGAGAGTGAAGCCGCCACATTTACTTACGTACCTGTCGTCTGCCGAGGAAGTGGCGAATGCTACAGCGTTGCAAGCGCTTGGCTCGCAGCTCCGCACAGATCAAACGGGGCGGTCCTACGTCTCATTTCGAGGATCAAGCGCATCTCGCAGGCCGTCCCCGACGAAGTTGAAGCTCGTTACGGCCAGCGTGATCGCCAGGCCGGGAACGATGGCGAGCCACGGCGCGCTCGTCAGATACGTCTGCGCGTTGTCCAGCATGTTTCCCCAGCTCGGCGTGGGCGGCTGGATGCCGAAGCCGAGAAACGAGATATAGCTTTCCGCGAGGATTGCGTAGGCGACATTCAGCGTCGCTGCGACGACGATCGGCGCGGCCGCGTTCGGCAACAGCTCGCGGAACATGATGCGCGAGTGCGACGAGCCCATCGACAGCGCGGCCAGCGCGAAGTCGCGCGTTTTCAGTGAGCGAATCTGCGCTTCGACGACGCGTGCGACTTCCATCCATGTCGTGATCGCGATGAGAAAGACGATCGACGGAACGGACGGGGAGATGATCGCGGAGATCGCCAGCAGCAAGAAGATCGACGGAAAGCACAGCACACCGTCGACCAGACGCATCAGCGCAGTGCCGACGAAGCCGCCGAAATATCCGGCGATCAGCCCCACGCATACGCCGATCACCATACTGATCGACATCGCAAAGAAGCCGATCGACAGCGAAATGCGGCCGGCCATCAAGAGCCGCGCGAGCACGTCGCGGCCCAGCGGATCGGTGCCGAGAATGTGCGCGCCCGAGAACGGCGGTAACAGCCGATGCCGGATGTCGATGTAGGTATCGGTATAGGCGAGTAGCGACGGACCGGCGACGCACGCGAGCGCCATTAGCACGATGCAGAGGGCGCCGAAGATCGCCAGTTTGTGACGGCAGAAGCGGCCCAGCGCCGGGCTCATGCCGACGGCTTTGCTTGGGTTTGTGACGGACGGTTCGGTGGCCACGGTGGATGTCTCGCTCATCGATGGTCGCCGGCGATGCGGGGATCCGCGAAACCATACAGCAGATCGGCGATCAGGTTGCCAAGCAGCACGAGCACGGCGCTAAACATCAGGATGCCCATCACGGTCGGATAGTCACGGTAGCTGATGGAATCGAAGAAGAGCCGCCCAATGCCGGGCCAGGTGAACACCGTCTCGGTCACGAGCGCGCCGGACAGCAGCGTCGGCACGTGCAGGCCGGTGATGGTGATCATCGGCAGGAGCGCGTTGCGCAGCGCGTGGCGCATGACGATCTGATATTCGGGCACGCCCTTGGCGCGCGCGGTGCGGATGTAATCCTGATTGATCACTTCGAGCATCGAAGAGCGCATATAGCGGCTCCACGCTGCGGTCGTTACCAGCGCGAGCACCACGCACGGTCCGATCAGGTGATGCACGTAGTCGAAAAATGAGCCGTCGCCTTCGGTCATCCGGTTGCCGGCGGGCAGCCAGTTCAGATGCACGGCGAACACGTAGATGACGACGATCCCGAACCAGAACGTCGGAATCGACAACGCGATCATAGCGCCCACGGTGGCGATCGAATCGAACAGCGAATAGCGCCGCACCGCGCCGAGAATGCCGATGCACGCGCCGATGAACATCGCGAGCAAGGTCGAGCAGAACATCAGTTCGAGCGTCGCGCCGATGTGCGAGGCAATGATCGACGTGACCGCGTGCTGATCGCGATAGGACAGGCCCCAGTCGCCCTTGAGCATGCGCCACAGCCACTCGACGTACTGGATCGGCAACGGGCGATCGAGACCGAGCTGCGCCGACAGGCGGTCCAGATCAGCCTGGCTCATATCGCCGGAGGCCGCGAACTGCGATAGCGGGCCGCCCGGGGCGAGATGCAGGATTACGAAGCCTATCACCGATACGATCAGAAGCAGCACCACGGAGTGGATCGCGCGGCGGGCGAGAAAAGGCAGCATGGGTGCGGTCCTCTATGGGTCGATGTCTAGCTCTTCATCTTCCACGACCACTCGTTCATGTTCCAGCAGTTCTGACGCTGGTTCACGTTTGGGCGATAGCCGAGCAGATTGTCTTTCATGCCCTCGATGAACGAGTATTGGAAGAGCGGCAGGATCGGCAGTTCCTCGCGCACGATGATCTGCAACTGGCGGTAGATGTCCTCGCGTTTGGCCTGATCGAAGGTCGCTTCACCGTCGGCCATCAGCCTGTCGGCGGCGGCGTTCGACCATTGCATGTAGTTGCCGCCGCTGCCGCCCTTGAGCGGGATCGCGCTGGAACTGAAGCGGTTGGCAGGATCGGGATCGGCGCCGGTCCGGAACGATGTGCCGACCAGCAGCGACTGGAACTGTGAGCGCGAATAGAACTCTCCCCAAATGATCGCGGCCGGCATGTTCCTGATCTTCATCGACACGCCGATGTCCTGCCAGTCCTGCATGATCAGCTGCTGGCACTGCTCGCGCAACACGTTGCCAGTGGTGGTCGACATGTCGAACTGGAGTGGCACGCCGTTCTTGCTGCGCATGCCGTTCGAGCCCCTCATCCAGCCGGCCGCGTCGAGCATTTTGTTCGCGGCGGCGGCGTTCTTGCTCTGCTTCGGTAGACCCGGAAAATACGCCCACGACTCCATGGGAATGAACGATTCGGTCGGCTTCATGACGCCGTAGTAGATCGCGTCGATGATACCCTGCTTGTCGAGCGCCGTGTACAGCGCCTGACGCACGGACTTGTCGGCGAACGCCTTGTTGCCGAGGTTCGGCATCACGACTTCGAGATTGCCGTTGGTCGAGAGCGCGATCTTGCGTCCCGGCAGGTGGGACGCTTCCTGATAGTAGTTCGCCGGAATGCCGGGCACCGGGACGAAGTCCACCTGGCCGGTGCGGAACTGCGTGTAGAGCGCGGTGAGATCAGGAATGTACTTCAGCACGACCTTCTCGAGGAACGGTCCCTTGCCGTGATAGCGCTCATTGGCGACCAGCGTGATGTTATCGCCGGGCGTGCGCGTGCCCCACCTGAACGGGCCGGTGCCGACCGGCGCGTTGTTAAACGGCGCAGTGTTCGGATCGGAGGCTTTGCCGAGGATATGCTTCGGCACGATCTGAGTGTTGGCGAGCAGCGCGAAGTACGGCGAATAGGCGCGTTCCATGTGCCACGAGATCTCGTTCGGTCCTTTGACGACGATGTCCTTGACGAGGTTGTGGCCGATGCGCGCGCGCGACCGAAAGGCCGGCGCGTTGATCAGTTCAATCGAATATTTGACGTCCTCGGCGGTGAACTTCGTGCCGTCGTGCCACAGCACGTCGTTGCGCAGCTTGACGGTCCACGTCTTGCCGCCGTCGGTGATGCCGCCGTTGGCTTCGCTCGGAATATCGACGGCGAGATCGGGGCGCAGGGAGCCGTCCGGTTCGGCCGTCCAGAGCGTGCTAAACACGTTGGTCCAGATTACCTCGTCGCATTCGACGCCCGGCATCAGCGGATTGAAGGCGGTCGGTTCCTGCGACATACCGACCACCACCATGCCCGCGCGTTTGCCCGCGGCCGCCGCCGATGCGCTCGCGTCGGCGGCGAACGCTGGCAGCGAGAGCGCGGACAACCCGGCCAGCGCGCCTACGCTTTGCCCGAGAAATTTGCGTCGATCGAGCGAGACGGCATCCGTTCTGATCGTTGCTGGGGTGTTCGGCACTCTTTTCATCACGTCTCTCTGGTTTGACCGCGATCGATGCTCGGCCCGGAGACGCGCTCGTCGGCTTCAGGCGATTAAAACCAGTTTCAATAAATTAAAAATTGATGTCAAGACCGATTGGGCTATCGAAAACCCTAAATGGGTGATTCTCCGTGCTGAGTTACCATGGCGAAAGGCTTCTAGGTCATCGGACGATGCGTGACGAAGATCGGGCAGGCGCTTTTGTCCGGCTTCGGATTCAATAAAGTGAATACAGGCGTCAAAAATGGCAACAGCAAGACTCGGCGAGTCTGACACCGAGGATCAGGACGAGCGCGCGGAATCGATTGAGATCGGCCGGCGGCTCAAGCATCTGCGGTCGGTGCGCGGTCTCACGATCACGGATCTGGCGGGCAGGTCCGGCGTGTCCGCTGGCCGGATCAGCCAGATCGAGCGCGGGCAATCCAATCCGTCCATCAACACGTTGCAGAAGCTGCGCACGGTGCTGGGGGTGACACTGTGGGCGTTTCTCGAAGACGACGGCGTGGCGGCTACACGCGAATCGCCGCACCTTCGCCGGCGCGAGAATCGGCCGTGCATCGTGTCCGGCACCAATCAGTTCACCAAGGAGCTGTTGTCGCCGACCGACAACGACGAGCTGCGATTCATGATCCTGACGCTGCCGCCCGGCGCGCAAAGCGACGACGTGCTGACCGGTCCCGGCGACAAGGGCGGCTACGTGCTGTCGGGCAAGGTGAGGCTGACGATCGGCAACGAAACGCTCGAAGTGCGCGACGGCGACAGCTTCCAGTTCAAGAGCACGATCGCGCATCAGATCAGCAATCCGTGGCAGGAAGAAGCGAAGGTGCTCTGGATCATCAACATACGCGATTCACACGTCTAGCCCGCGGCGCACGACTCGACGCATTCGACGCTCGCCGTGGATCTCCACGACTTACCCACCCATAAAAGGCTTTCCGATGATCAAGCGTCACGAAGTGACTGGACGTCTCAGCAAGGCACTGGTTGCGAACGGCTTCGCGTTTCTGTCGGGTCTCACCGCAAAAAATCGAGACGGCGACGTGAAGGCGCAGACCGTCGACATCCTCGCGCAGATCGACGAGTATCTGCGCGAAGTCGGCACCGACAAGACGCGCATCGCGGTCGCCAACATCTGGCTGAAAGACATCGCGCAATTCGCCGAGATGAACGAGGCGTGGGAAGCCTGGGTCGATCACGATCAGCCGCCGGCTCGCGCCACCGTCGAATCGCGGCTCGCCCACGACAAGATCCTCGTGGAAATCCAGGTGCAGGCGGTGGTCTGAGCTGCGTCGCTTTCCGTTCCTTTCGCTCAACGTGTCTTGGCGGACAACATGCATCCATCGAGTGCTAAGCCCCACGATCCTTCCTGGTGGTTCGACGAAGCGCTGCGCAACGAGCGCGGCCAGCCCGACGCGCCACCGCTTTCCGGACCGCTCACGGTCGATGTCGCGATCGTCGGCGGCGGGTTCACGGGCCTGTGGACCGCGCTCGCGTTGCGTGAGCGCGCGCCGCATCTATCGGTCGCGCTGATCGAGGCGTCGCTATGCGGCTCGGGCGCAAGCGGCAAGAACGGCGGCAAGGTTCACGGCTACTGGGCGTCGCTCGCCGGTATGGCCGCCAACATCGGACCCGACGGCGCGCTGGCCGTCGCCCGCGCAGGCACGCGCGCGCAGGACGGCATCAGAGCGTTCGCCACCGCGCCCGGGCGCGACGTGTGGTGGCGCGAGAGCGGCAACGTGCGCGTGTCCGCCGCTGCGGCGCAGGACGCCAAGCTAACTACGTATGTCGAGACGGCGCGCCATCTCGGCGTGCCGGAAAGCGTGCAGCCGCTGACTCCCGAGCAGGTCGCCGAGCATTGCCGCTCGCCGGTGTTTCGCGGCGGCCTGTTCTTTCCCGAAGGCGCGAACGTTCAGCCCGCGCGGCTCGCGCGCGAACTGCGCCGGGCGGCGATTGCGGCGGGCGTGATGGTGTTCGAGAAGACGCCGATGACACGGATCGACGCCGGCACGCCCAACCGCGTCGTGTGTCCAAACGGTGAGATCGTCGCAAAGGAAGTGGTGCTCGCGACCAACATCGAGCTGGTCAAGCGCAAGGAAATCGCGCCGCTGATGACGGTGTTCTCGTCGTACGCGCTAATGACGCAGCCCGCGCCGGAAAAGCTTGCCTCGATGAACTGGAACCGCGACGAAGGCATCGCCGATCTGCGGATGTTCGTGCATTACTTCCGCAAGACGATCGACGGCCGCGTGCTGATGGGTTCCGGTTCCGGGCCGATCAGCTTCGGCGGCGACACGGCGAATCCGCAGCTGACCACGGACGCCGCGTCGGCCGGACGCGCCGAGCGCGGCTTGCGGCGCCTGCTGCCCGCGTTCGCCGATGTCGCGATCGATCGCGTGTGGGGCGGCGGCATCGACGTGTCGTTCGATCGCCTACCGGTCTTCCGCACGGTGTCGGGTACGCGGGTCCACTACGGCTGCGGTTATTCGGGACACGGCGTCAATCCGACGTACATCGGCGGCCAGTGTCTCGCGTCGCTCGTGCTCGGCACGAAAGACGAGTGGAGCAGCCTGCCGCTCTGCACGCGCGAGCTGAGGTCGCTCCCGCCCGAGCCGTTTCGCTATGTCGGCGGTCGCTTCGTTCGCTGGGGCATTCTGGGTTGTGAGGAGGCCGAGGAGTTTGGCAAAAGCGCGGGGTTTCTCCCGCGCGTCGCCGCGGCGATCCCCAAGACGTTCGGCTTGCGGATCGGCACGCGCTAACGTTTAAGCGACGAATTTTATGCAACACGGAAATCAGCGTCTTATCGCTGTGCACAGGAACGAACGCTCATGACTTCACCGGTATTGTCGGTCTCGGATCTGTCGACTTCATTTCGAGTGGGCGGCGTCTGGCGCTCCGTCGTGGAGGGGATTTCGTTCGACATGGCGCCGGGCGAAACGCTCGCGATCGTCGGCGAATCAGGCTCTGGCAAGAGCGTCACGGCGCTGTCGATCATGCAGCTGACGAGCCGCGTGACCAGTCGCATCCAAGGCAGCGTCAGGCTCAACGGACGCGAGCTGCTCGGGCTCGAAACGATGCGCGAGATCCGCGGCAACGAGATCGGCATGATCTTCCAGGAGCCGATGATGTCGCTCAATCCGGTGCTGCCGGTCGGGTTCCAGATCGCCGAATCGCTGGTGCTGCATCGCGGTCTGTCGAAAAGCGCAGCAGACGCCGAGTCCGTCCGTCTGCTCGACAAGGTGCGTATTCCGGCCGCCGCCTCGCGCGTGCGCGACTATCCGCACGCGTTCTCGGGCGGCATGCGTCAGCGCGTGATGATCGCGCTGGCGCTCGCGTGCAAGCCGAAACTGCTGATCGCCGATGAACCGACGACCGCGCTGGACGTGACGATACAGGCGCAGGTGCTCGATCTGATCAAGAGCCTGCAGGCAGAAGACGGCATGTCGGTGCTGTTCATCACGCACGACATGGGCGTGGTTGCGGAGATCGCCGATCGGGTGATGGTGATGTACGACGGCCGCGAGGTCGAATCGAACACGACCGAGATGATTTTCCGCGAGCCGTCCAAGCCGTACACACGCGCGCTGCTATCCGCCGTGCCGCGGCTCGGCTCGATGGCGGGACGCAAAGCGCCGCTGCGCTTTCCGGCAGTCAATCGCGAGACCGGCCGCTCGGACGTGCCGGCCGAGTCACCCGATACGGTGCGCGCGGGCACGCAGCCGGTGCTCAAGGTGAGCGCGCTGACGACGCGCTTCGATATCCGCTCCGGACTGCTCGGCAAGGTCAGGGGACGCGTGCACGCGGTGGAGAACATTTCGTTCGCGGTGCAGCCGGGTGAGACGCTCGCGCTGGTGGGCGAATCGGGATGCGGCAAATCGACGACGGGCCGCTCGCTGATGTGCCTGAACGAGCCGCTCGCAGGTTCCGTCGAGCTCGACGGGATCGATCTGCTCAAGCTGAAGGGCGAGCGCCGGCGCGAGAAGCGGCGCGGAATCCAGATGATCTTTCAAGATCCGTTCGCGTCGCTCAATCCGCGCGCCACGGTCGGCGCGATCATCGCCGAACCGTTGCTGGCGAACGGACTCGCGAACCGGCAGGACGCGCACGCGCTCGCCATGCAGCTGCTGCGTCAGGTCGGACTGTCGCCCGATATGGCCGATCGATATCCGCACGAGTTTTCCGGCGGTCAGCGGCAACGCATCTGCATCGCGCGCGTGCTCGCGCTGGAGCCGAAGCTGATAATCGCGGACGAAGCGGTGTCGGCGCTGGACGTGTCTGTGAAAGCGCAGGTGGTCAATCTGATGCTCGATCTGCAGGCGCGCATCGGCCTCGCGTATCTGTTCATTTCGCACGACATGGCCGTCGTCGAGCGCATCAGTCATCGCGTCGCCGTGATGTATCTCGGCGAGATCGTTGAGATCGGGCCGCGTGACGCCGTGTTCGGCGATCCGCAGCATCCTTACACGAAGCGTCTGCTCGCCGCGGTGCCGGTCGCCGATCCAGCGCAGCGCAACCGACGACGCCAACTGGCGGCCGACGAAATTAGAAGCCCGGTACGTGCCGCCGATTTCTCGCCGGCGGTGAGACGGTATCGGAAGGTGTCGACAGATCACATAGTGATGGAGTTGTGAAGTCCGTCACAGGCCGGCGCGCAGCGTCTCCCCTTACGCTTGGTTGGCGCGCTTGAACTGCAGCGGCGTGTCCGTCGTGAGACGTCCAAGCTGTTCTATCATGGGGGTCGACCGATAGCTGCTAATTTGGCAAACCGCCGTAACGGGCGGCGTCGCGCTGTCGGGCGCTTGCAGCGCCGGCATGCAGCTGCTCGAATGTTGGCGATCGCTGTGAACTCACGAACAAACTCACCCTGCGGATGGCCACTCTAGTCCGAAACGCGTCTCGCGGGTCGCAACATGGCGACCGGCGGCAACGGGTTGCCCGCTGCCAATCGCATGCGTGCGGCGTTCGGGTTGCCGATGCGCTTCGCATCAGGCGGCGGTCGGGCCAACAAGGGACATTCAGTTCGATTCTTACGGAGACGCCTAGCGGCCGTTCGGCAATAGAGACCGGGCATCCAGATATCGACTTGATCTCTCAATGCACAGCCACGCAGCTGGCAGTGGCGGTAACGGCTCTGTCAAGTTGAAGGCCGTAGACCATCTGAGTGGCTCAAACATAGTTATCCTTATCAGATAACTTTCCCGACTGCTGAAGAGACGGTCCAGGCATGCCATGTGGCAAGGCGCTCTTTGAGTATGGCGCGATGAGATGCCGCGTTCATCTGATGTCTGGACAACGCGAAGTGCTGCCGGATCGGGCCGAAGCACGAGAGAAACGCCTGCGTGCGACCCACATCCCGAAAGCCGCACATCTGGCGTTCGCGCCTGCGGGTCGGCTGGTGGCTGTTCTCGGCACGGTTGTTCACGCGAGCAGCCGCTTTGACAGAAACGTGCTTTACGTGGGCGAGCTCCGGAATTTCAGCCTTCGCCGCCGGATAACTGCGCAGCTGGTCGGTGACGATCCTGCGCGGCACAGGGTTTGAACGTAGCACCCGTCGGAAGAAGCGCTTTGCCGCGGTCTTGTCGCGTCGCTTTTGCACCAGCACGTCGAGTTCGGCGCCATGCTCGTCGACCGCACGCCACAATAGATACGGCTCGCCGCGCAGCGTCACGAACATCTCGTCCAGATGCCAGGTCCTGCCCGGCTTCCGCCGCACTGCCTTGGAGTACTGGGCGAATTCAGCGCCGAACTTGTCGCACCAGCAACGGATTGTTTCGTACGTGACCACGACACCGCGCTCGAGCAGCAACTCCTCGATGTCGCGCAGGCTCAGGCTGAACCGGAAATACCAGCGAACCGCGCAGCTGATCACGATAGCAGGGAAGCGGTGGCCGTGATAAAGCGATTTCGTTTTTTTCATGGGCTCATTCTACCGCCGCCTACCCATCAACCTGACAGCGCCCTACGGACCGGTTGCCTCGTTGCAGGACCTTTGCCAGCGCCTGCTCCCTGAATTCGACAGAATACGTCTGTTTGGCATTCAACCTGCACCTCTGAGTTCTTCAAATTAAGAAAATCAGAGGCGACATCTAGTGTGACGCAGGGGGAGCAGCTCAATACAGCATACTGACCTGCGAAAACGGGCCGGACATAAGCGTGCTGCCTTTACCTGAAAGCCAAAAATCGCAACACTGTTTGCAATCCGGGAGGCGTCCACATAAGACCTTTCCTAATTGTTTGTCTCTTTCGCCCACTGTTTGCAAACGCGGTCCATATTCTTTGTCGCCCAGTCGTGATCGTACTTCACCGTTCTAATAGATGAGAGAGCGGGCATCCCTTCGAGTGGAGGGACACTGGAACTGACCGGAAGCAGATATCCAAGCCTGGGCGCCGCCTGCTGCACATAATCGCTCTGCAGGAAATCAATAAATCTGCGCGCGGCGTCAGGATTAGGTCCCCCTTTAACGATACCGGCAACCCAAACGGAGACCGCATTGTCTTGGGGAATCGCATAGCCTAGCTTCTGGCCACGGCCCATCGTGGCGGCTAGCACGTTGTTAGACCATGCGACACCAATCGTACCTTCGCCACGCTCTACCAGAGCGACCGGTAGCGAAGCAGATGCTGTGTATTGCGCGATATTGTTGTTAAGCTTGCGCGCGTACTCCCATGCGTTTGCTTCCCCCAGCCGGAAAATTTGCGTGATGTACATTACGGCTCCCATCGCCGTAGTCTGAGGGTTGGGTACTATTACTTTGCCCTTGAACGCCGGGTTCAGCAGATCTTGCCAGGAGGTTGGGGGCTGAACTCCTTTGAGTGATGAATCAGATGCAAACTGCTCTTTGTTCCAAAATATGGTCGGGACGATAGCAAACCAGCCGTGCATGTAGCCGTCGTTATCGGCATAGCCGCGTTGCACAAACTGGGGGGTTTCGGTCTTCGCTTTGTATGGCTCAATCAATCCTTCTGACTTGAGTTTTTGAAGGAAGTCAACTGTCGTATCCACGATCACATCTGCTCGAGGCCGATTCTTTTCGGTCTCAATCCGGGCGATCATAGTTCCATTTGCAGGGATGACCAACATGTCGACATCGATCCCGGTCTGGCGAGTAAATTCTTGCTTTAGTGCGCTAGTGAACCGCTCCTCGTTGATGCCCGTGTACACCACGATCTTATCTTTCGCCCAGGCAGGTGCGCTGACGGCAAGCACCATAAGCATCCCTGCAATCGTGCTTTTTAGAACTGCAAACTTACACATGGTTCGTTTTCCTCCTCTGTTTTTGTCGATGGCTCGGGGGCTATCAACTATGTTCAACGCCTTTCCTTGCATTGGACGATGTAGGACGCTACTTTAGCTGTCGGAAAAGGTCGCCTTTCCAGTCCACCTCTACGCGCAGAAGAGGCCGTCTCATGCCCTATTTGGAGTGACAACCTTGGTTTTCCGATTACAGTTGATCTCCACGAAAATCTCTGCGAGCTCCGTAGCCGCTTTCTTATTCGCATTTGCGGCGGATTATCGAGCCTGATGATAAGAGGGGCCGTCGCGTGCCCCGAATAGCCTGTACGCGCAGCCATTATCCGATCAGTGTTTAAGTCTCGCGTATGGGCCGAACCTTGCCGCTCGCAACACCTTTTACGCCATCGCACCGCCGTCGATGACCAAGCTCGACCCGGTCATGAAGCCTGCGTCGTCCGATGCCAAAAATACCACCGCAGTGGCAATGTCGGCCGGCATCGCAACCCTCTTAATCGGAAGCGACGCCGCGATAGCCTGGCGAGCTGCTTCGAGTGCTGCCGGATCGTTGAGATCGGCCTTGCGATGCTGCGCGGCCATCTCTGTTTCCACTGGACCGGGATGCACGGAATTGACCCGGATGCGGTATCCCTTGTTACCAAATTCAATCGCCGTGGACTTGGTAAAGGTCGTGATGCCACCTTTGGTCATGGAATAAAGAGGATCGACGGATGACCCCTTGAGGCCGACGGTCGAAGACATGTTAATGATCGCGCTGCCTTGAGAACTGGTCCTTGCTTTTTCCCGCAAGGCAGGAAGCGCAAGCTTAGTGCCCAAGAAGACGCCTGCGAGGTTGACCGAGCAGATCCTCTGCCAGTCGGAATAGGTTGCTTCCTCGCAGCTTTTGGCGAGATAAACACCGGCATTGTTGACGAGCACGTCGAGACCGCTATAGCGAGCGACTGTCGCCTCGATCGCCGCGGTCCAGTCGTCCTCCCGGCTCACATCCAGATGAACGAAGAAAGCTTTGCCGCCATCGAGATGTATCTCCTGCGCGATTGCTTCACCGGTCTCGTCATGAATGTCCGCGATGACGACGCTCGCCCCCTCTCGGGCCATGAGCCGTACCGTCGCGGCGCCGATACCGCTTGCCGCACCGGTAACCAACGTGATTTTGCCATCAAGTCGCTTCATATACACACTCCGAAACTCACCGGCTCAGCCGATCGGACGAGCTTGATCCAGTAGTCGTAAGGCCAGCCTAATCGGCAGCATGCCCGTTGGAATTTTTGTTCACTTGCGCTTCATATAGCCGTAGATCAGATCAATCGGATAAGGCCTTCCTGCGCTGTCGACGCAACGAGGATGC
The DNA here is from genome assembly GCF_004366535.1 of Paraburkholderia sp. BL6665CI2N2. NCBI lineage: Bacteria > Pseudomonadati > Pseudomonadota > Betaproteobacteria > Burkholderiales > Burkholderiaceae > Paraburkholderia > Paraburkholderia sp. BL6665CI2N2. The sequence goes on along the minus strand of NZ_SORC01000002.1, from coordinate 240,958 downwards.
CATCCTCCATAAAAATTTGGCTACGCGCCAAGCCTAGGCTGGCGGAGGCAGAAGGGCTATCCTGGCTACAAAGGAGCCATTGAGAGACGTCGACGTCACGATGAAACCACATGGAATGATCGAGGCTTGCTGTCTCAATCTCGTCGTCAAGGGCCGTGCGGCCGTGCGGCAGTGTTGTAACTTCCAAAAGCGTCAAATCGGAAACGTAAGCGAGAACTGCTGATTGAATCAAAGGACGCTGCGGTACTTTGCCAACTATTTTGAGCCATATGTTTTGTTGTGGCGCTCTTTCTGTTTGGTTCAGATAATGGTCAACACCGAGTGGCCGCACGTCGACGGGGTGGGGACGGTTCCAAAACTCCACCACCTTTCGCGGCAGGTTTCGAGGATTTGATGCGAGTTGATCTTGACGGCTCAAAAGCTCTGCCGGTCGTTTGACCGCAGGCATTCGAGACTGGTGCTCAAGGCCGGGTTGCTGCGCTTGAAACGATGCATTCATGGTGAACAATAGACGGTTGTTCTGTCGAGCGTTGACCTGTCGGGTTGAAAACGTTCGACCACTGCTTAAAACTGAAGCTTCGAACTCGATTGGCGCGGCCGGTTTGCCTGGCCGCAGAAAGCTTGCGTGGAGAGAATGGATACGGCGGGTAGTCTCGTCGCAGCGTTGAGCGGCAATAATCGCTTGGGCAACGACCTGTCCACCGAAGACCCTAGTTGCGTCCATGTCGAGGCTTTTGCCCTTAAACTTGCACGGGCCTGTCCGCTCCAAGTTCAGTACTTCAATCAAGCCGGAGACGTCCATAGTCCGGATCCTCAATGATTTTTTCGCAAATGCCGGCCCGCGGGATATTCGCCGCAGGCTGATTGAGATGGTTCGCGAAACGGTCTCAGTGCGCTGGCAATAAGTGAAGCCTGTCTGGCGCTAAGGCTAACGTGACTTCGCCAACGAGTTCGCGTGAGGTGAGAGCGTGATCATCGACGATTACTAGGCCTTGCGATGTCTCGACCGAATATCGGGCCATGCTGCCAAGGAAGGTGCGGTCTACCAAGCGTCCTCGCAGCATTGGAACATCGACCTGCGATGTATGCTCAACAATAGAAATCGCCTCCGGTCGAACCATCAGGGTGGCTTTACCGGTGATGTCTCCGGTCTGTACCGAGATAGACACATCACCGACTTTGACGAGACCCCGCTCAATAACTTTTGCATCAAGAAAGTTCGCTAATCCGACAAACTCGGCAACATAGCGGGAGGCGGGGCGCGCGTAGATATCTTCGGGTGCTCCAACTTGTGAAATTCGACCGCTACCCATTACCGCGATTTGATGCGAGATTGACATTGCCTCTTCTTGATCGTGGGTCACGAACACCATCGTTTTACCGAGTACCTTCTGCAGCCGCACGATCTCTTCGCGTAACCGGACACGCAATTTGGCGTCGAGATTCGACAATGGTTCGTCGAGCAACAGTACCTCGGGGTCGACTGCCAGTGCGCGGGCTAACGCTACTCGCTGTTGCTGGCCGCCGGACAGCTGATGCGGATGCTTACCAGCTGCGGCAGAAAGCCCGACGAGTTCGAGCATTTCGCCAATGCGTGCTTTCGCTTGGTTTGCCGGGGTGCGACGCATACGCAATCCGTATCCGACGTTGTCGGCGACGGTCAAATGCGGGAACAAGGCGTACTCTTGGAATACCATTGTCATCCGCCGCTTGTTCGGCGGCAAATGAACGATGCTTTCACCATCCAGGGTGATATCCCCAGAGCTCGGCTGATACAGACCGGCCAGCAATCTCAACGTCGTGGACTTGCCGCAGCCGGAGGGTCCGAGCAGGGTTGTAATCTGCCCCCTTGGGATATCAAGCGATACCCGGTCCACCGCATTCAAGTTTCCCAGCGACTTACTTAGCTCGATGAAGCGAACATGCGGCGTGGCGCTTGTTTGCTTAGATGCGCTTGCAGTCATTAACTGTATGGTGGTTTCAAGTGTTGATGTATTCATAACTGACTCCCACGGGCCGGAGCACCAAACCAACGAGTGATGGCTTCGACTAATCCGACACAAACAAAGGTGATGGCCAACAGCGCCGTTGTCAGCGCCGCCCCCGCGCTCCAGTTCGAACTACCAATCATCCGGAGTACTTCAGCCGAGATCAGTACCTGACCTGGAGCGATCATGAAGACGACGACACTCACATTCGATACTGATCGAATGAAAGACTGGACGAAAGACCCCACCAGGCTGCGTGAAAGAAGCGGAATATAGACATCCGTGATAAGGCGCAACTCGGTGGCGCCTAGATCACGCGCTGAATCTTCGATGCTTCGGTGAATCTGGCCTAGCGCTCCCTTCGTCGCTTGATACGCCTGAGGCAAATGCCAGAAGCCGAGTGCGATCACCATAATCCAGATGGTCCCAGCAAGCTCGATTGGAGGTCCGTTGAAAGCCACCAAAAATCCAACGCCAACAAATACACCGGGCAAAGCACCGGGTAGGACGGCCAGAAAATCAAGTGCACCTCTGAACCAAAGCGAGCGAGTATGTAAAAACGCGATAATCTGCCCAGTAATAGCGGTTACTAAACCAGCCAAAACACTGACTATCAGAGTGATGCGGAATTCATCTAGGTATGAGAGAACGCCAAACCAATGGCGAAGCGTCAAGGACCAGTCACTTCCCCATTGATTAAACAGGCCGGCCAATATTATTCCAGCATATAAAATTATAACCAATGCGCATGTAAGCGAGCACACCGCGACCACTATCCATTTAATTAGAATCGGAGTTGAGATTTGATCAACATCAGAGCCTCGGCCGGTAACCGTGGTGAATACGCGATTACCCAGCAGCGCACGGCTCGCAAGAAAAAGGCCCACGGCTGGGATCATCAGAATCGATACGATCACCGCTGCTCCTTGGAGATCACCCAAGCCGTCCATCTTGATCCAGGCTTCAGTCGCCAGTACCGGATAGTTCCCGGCGATAACAACAGCATTACCGAAGTCCGCAAGTACTGTCATGGCGACGACCAACATCGCTCCCACAATGCCGTGCCATGCCAGAGGAACCAAAACTGTTCGTAGTGCCGCAGTTTCGCTTGCTCCGAGCGTGAGTGCTGCCTGTTCCAGTCCGGGATGAATGCCCTCAAGAACACCGCGGATAATCGCGGTGGACAGTGGAAACATGCCGATAGTCTGAGCCAGCCAAAGACCGTGCCAACCGAAAATATTGACGTGCAGGCCAAACAAATGATAAGTGATCAATCCCTGCCGTCCGAAGACGAGCACGTACGCAAATGCAACCATAAACGGCGGCGCAAAAAGCGGAAGCATGCCCACAGTGCGAAACACGTTGCGAAAGGGGATATCCCGGCGGGTTGCGGCGAATGCAAATACAAGGCCGAGAACCGTTGCCGTCGTTGTAGAAAGAAGTGTAATCACGAGACTATTTCGCGCCGCCTGTAGCGTCCGTGAATTCGTGAGGACCTCGACCACATGGTCGAAACCCGGTGTGATCAGCACCTTGACCGTCGGGTAGATGACAAAAATGGCAAGCGCACAAAGGGTTGCTAAATAAAGAAGCATCACCGCCGGGTCAACAGCAGGTCGACCTCTGCGGGTCACGGGAAAGCTCATGTTAAACCTCATGTCGGGATTACTCCCATATTAGCGGGGTCGTCTCAGCGGCGTAAGTGACATTTGAAACGAAAACTTACGACGCGGGACGACCATTTCGCGAAGTGCACTCCTAATTGTTTGTCTCTTTCGCCCACTGTTTGCGAATACGATCCATATTTTGTGCGGCCCAGTCGAGATCGTATTTCACCGTTTTAATCGAGGAGAGAGAGGGCATCCCTTCGAGTGGGGGAACACTGGAGCTGACCGGAAGCCGGTATCCAAGCATTGGCGCCGCTTGCTGCACATAATCGCTCTGCAGAAAATCAATAAATTTGCGCGCAGCATCGGGGTTCGGCCCCCCCTTAACGATACCGGCAACCCAGACGGAAACCGCATTGTCTTGGGGAATCGCAAAGCCTAACTTCTGACCACGGCCTATCGTAGCGGCTAGCACATCGGCAGACCAACCGACACCGATGGTACCTTCGCCACGCTCTACCAAAGTTACCGGTAGCGAAGCAGAGGCGGTGTATTGGGCGATATTATTGTTAAGCTTGCGCGTGTAGTCCCATGCATTTGCTTCTCCCAACCGAAAAATTTGCGTGATATACATCACGGCTCCCATAGCCGTAGTCTGAGGGTTGGGTACAATCACTTTGCCCTTAAAAGCTGGGTTTAACAGACCTTGCCAAGAGCTTGGGGGCTGAACTCCTTTGAGTGATGAATCAGAGGCAAACTGCTCTTTGTTCCAAAATATGGTCGGCACGATAGCAAACCAACCATGCATATAGCCGGCGTTATCGGCATAGCCGCGTTGCACAAACTGGAGGGTTTCGGCTTTCGCTTTGTATGGCTCGATCAATCCCTCCGACTTCAGTTTTTGCATGAAGTCAACAGTTGTATCCATGATCACATCTGCTCGAGGCCGATTCTTTTCGGTCTCAACCCTAGCGACCATAGTTCCATTTGCAGGGATGATCAACATGTCGACATCGATCCCAGTCTGGCGAGTAAACTCTTGCTTTATCGCGCTAGTGAGCCGCTCTTCATTGATGCCCGTGTACACCACGACCCTATCTTTCGCCCAGGCAGGAGCGCCCGCGGCAAGCATCATGAGCGCGCTTGCAACTGTCCTTTTAAACGCTGCAAATTTAGACATAGTTCGTTGTCCTCCTCCATTATTGTCGGTCTGCCATTACGTCCCGGAAAACTTCGGCCTGCGCTTTTCGAGCATGGCGGCGACTGCCTCTACATGGTCGTCGGAGAAGTGCGACATCAATTCGAGGCCAATGTGTGCCTCGATCAGCCCGTCAAACTGGCGTCGCAAGGTCATGTTGATCGCTTGTTTGGTGGCGTTGATCGCAACGGTGGCGCCATCCGCGAGCCGCCTTGCAATCCCATTGACCGTTTCATCCAATGCTTCAGCCTTAACGGCATGGGTGATGAGACCCATTGCGGCCGCTTCGGCCCCGTTCAATGAATCGCCGGTGAACAGGAACTCTCTCGCCCGTGCGTATCCGATTAGCTGCGGCCACATCAAGGCGCCCCCGTCGCCTGCGGCATACCCGACCAGCACATGTGGGTCGCCGATCTTGGCCGTGTCCACCGCGTAGGTCAGGTCGCAAAAGAGTGCGAGTGTCGCGCCAAAGCCGATAGCATGGCCGTTGATGCGCGCAATAATTGGCTTTTCCAGTGCCAGCAGGGCATGCATCAGCTTGATGCCTTCCTGCATCGATACGACCGCGGCCGCGGGGTTGTCGATGCTTTCCTGCATTGCCGAGAATTCACCTCCCGCGCAGAAGATGCGGTCTCCCGCCCCGGTTAGAATGACAACTTTGGTTTCCGGATCACGGTTGATATCCACGAAGATCTCTGCAAGCTCCCGGTGGGCCGCTTTCGTAATCGCGTTGTGCGGCGGGTTATCGAGGGTGATCTTCAGAAGAGGGCCGTGGCGTGTGACTTTTAAGTTGCTGTATGCATCGTACATTATGTTCCCTTTAATGGGCATTCGGGCCTGCGACCGGATGCTTAAACTGCTCTCTCAAAGCCACCTTGCTGATCTTGCCGGTCTGCACACGCGGGAGTTCATCGACGAAAATTACGCTCTTCGGCGCCTTGTAGTGGGCAATCTGCTGGCGGCTGAAGGCGATAAGTTCTGCCTCGGTCAAGCTCGCTCCCGGGCGCAATACGACGACGGCGCGGACGCTTTCACCCCATTTTTCGTCCGGCACCCCGATCACCGCAACTTCGTGAACGTCCGGATGCCGCTCGATAGCAGTTTCAACTTCACGGCAGTAAACATTTTCACCGCCAGTAATGATCATGTCTTTCTTGCGATCAACCAGGAAAAGATATCCCTGATGGTCCAAATACCCCATGTCACCGGTGTGATACCAACCATCGCGCATCGCTTCGACCGTGGCAGGACCGTTGTTCCAGTAGCCGGCCATCAGGCTGTCCGACCGACACACAACCTCGCCAGGGGTACCGATCGGGCAGTCGGTTCCTTCATCGTCGAGAATGCGCATCTCGACATCAGGGAAAGATTGCCCAACAGATCCAAGCCGCGCGATCTGTTCCGGCGTTCCATCCGGATGATGTTGATGCGGTGCCAGAAACGTGAAGTTACTTTCCGTTGACCCGTAACCGTTGCCCATCACATTCCCGAACGTCGCGATTCCGCGTTTGAGAAGCGAAACCGGCATCGGAGCAGCGGCATAGAGCAAAAGCTCGACACTCGATAGATCATAGGAATTGATCTCCGGAACATTCAGAATGTCGGCAACCATCGTCGGGACCAAATGAAGGTGCGTGACGCGATAGTTCTGAATTGTTTCGAGGACGAGCTTTGGATCAAACTTGCGCTGGACATGAACAGCCCCGGCCAACCAAAACGTTGAATAGTACAGGCAGCGCGCACCGACGTGAAACAGCGGCATCATGATCAGCTGGCGCGAATCTCCACGCTTCGAAAAGACGTTCGACATCGTCTCTGCCTGACGTGCCTCGCCGCGCTGCGTTCGCATGACGCCCTTTGGTCGCCCAGTCGTACCACTCGTGTACATAAGGACAGCGACATCATCGGCCCGCGTGCGGATCGGTGGGCCGTCAAGGGACCCGCTGTCGGCGAGCGCCTCGTAGGGCTGGGCCCAATCGGGAGTGTTGCCGAGACAGACATAGTTGTGGATGTTCAGTCCCGGCCGCAGACTATCGACAATGTCCGTATATTGGTCCTCGAAGATCAAAGTGTGCGGCGCGCTATCCCTTAGGACATACTCTATCTCTGAGGCGGACAGCCGAAAGTTCACGGTCGTCATGATGAAACCGGCCCGTTCGCAGGCTCCATAGACTTCAATATATTCAAGCCGGTTCATTGACAGCAGAGCCACGCGGTCCTGATGTCTGGCACCTGTCATGTATATTCCGTCCGCGATGCGATTGATCCGGCTCCAGTATTCGGCAAATGTCTGCGTACGCCCTTCATAAAAGACAGCAGGTGAGTTTGACGCCAGGAAAGCGTTGCGCTCGTGAATGTCAGCAAGCAGTTTCATCGTCTATCTCCGCCTGATATTCAAATGTTGCATGTCGGCTTCTCAAGTTTGCTTTACCGGCGGATGCGCGAACTGGTAACCCGGCCAGTACTTCGCTGCCACCCGCCAGAAAGGCTTTGGATATACAGATTCCTTTCCCAAGGATTGGGCGGCATGGTGACCCCAGCGTGGATCGTCCAGCGACGCTCGCGCCACGCCGACCAAGTCTGACTTGCCACTAGCAATGGTCTCTTCGGCCTGTTCGGCCGTCACGATTATTCCAACTGTCATGGTTGTGATGCCCGCCCCCTTGCGAACGGCTTCGGCCAGATGTGCTTGATACCCCGGCACCATTGCTGGAAGCTTCTGATCACGTGAATTGCCGCCGCTAGAAACTGTAACGTAATCAACGCCGACCTTCTTGAGTGCCGCAGCGAAGGCAGTCGCCTCATCGACACTGATCCCGGCCTCGGTCCAATCTGTACCGTTGATGCGGAAGCCTAGAGCCTTTTGCTTCGGCCAGACGGCTCGGACGGCTTCGGCAAGCCGAATACCCAGTCGCATCCGGTTTTCCAGGGAGCCGCCATATTCGTCTGTCCGATGGTTAGCGCTCCTGGAAAGAAAGGAACTGATTAGATAACCGTGGGCAGCGTGTACTTCTACCAGATCGAATCCGACGCGATCCGCCCTCGTCGCCGCAGCAGCGAACGCTGATACCACGCGAGCGATATCCGCGTCGGTCATTTCGGTCGGCGTGGGCCATATGTCTTTTGGCGGCACTGGAGAGGGCGCGATTGGAACCCAGCCCCCCGCGCCGACCGGTACCGGTTCGCGCCCGTCGAACGGCGTGTTTGACGCTTTACGGCCCGCGTGAGCAATCTGAATGCCGATCGGAGTCGATGAAAAGGTCCGGATCCGGGCGACCAGGTCCCGTAGGGCTTCTTCCTGTGCGTCGTTATAAAGTCCGAGGTCATTGGGGCTTATACGACCAATATCTTCGACAGCCGTTCCTTCGAGGATCACCAGACCCGCCCCCGAGATCGCCATGGTACCTAGGTGCATGTGGTGCCACGGCGTCGGCAAGCCGTCCGAACCGGCCGAATATTGGCACATCGGCGGTATGACGATCCTGTTCGGAAGCATGAGGCCGCCGAGCTTGATCTCGCTGAAAAGGTAGCTCATATTGCAATCTCCTATGTTCGCGTTTCGTCAGTACAATTATCGAAAATCGTCGGTGAACATCGTGTAAGGAGGCATGGATCTGGACGAGCCATACTTCGATGATGCTCGCCGTATCGACGCCAACGTAGTGCCATTTGCACTCGACGCCGTTGTTGACCCGCACCGCGATCGGATAGCCGCGCACGGGCCGAACACCTGGATCAGAAAAGATGCACGATGCCAACCTGCGCCCCGTTAATATTTCCGCCAGGCGTTGAAGCAATGCGCGCGCTGGGTTCGACGACCGCCGCACCACCTAGCACGAAACTATGCTGATTGCCCTGCTGACTGAGATACGAGTAGGCGCCGTAAAGGACCGTACGTTTCGACAGGCTATACCGATAGAGTATGCCTGCCTCCGACGCATTGCCATGCCCCGCACCGCTTGCATGATCCTGAAAGAACGTGTAACCCAGCGCGAGTGAAGCTGCGGGAGAGAAGGCGTACAAGAAGGACGTCGAATAAAGGTAATTGTCCTGGCTATGGTCAGAAACGGTCTGCTTCGCTACCGCCAGATAGGCCTTAAGAGCGTCGGTGAAACTGTAGGAGACGGCGCCCGCTGTGCGTCTCGACTTGTTACCGGCGGCGGCATTGCGGACCTCTTCATAGTTCAGACCCACGTAGAGTGGACCGCTGGCGTATTCGGCCCCGATATGAATGTTCTGGTTGGAAGCCACTTGGTCCGCAATCGCCGATCCTCCTGTGGCGCCGCGTGCGTACATCGCCTGGACCTTGAAGCCACCGACAATCGGCGAGATGTACGTGGCCGCGTTATCGGCGCGCGGCGGCGGACTAAACATATTGTTCCAACCCGATGCCTGAGTCGCCGCCGAAAAAGCATCGAAATTTCCGTTCATGACCCACTGCGGTGTGTTCTGACGACCAAAGCGCAACTCGCCCCACGGGCCGCCGACACCGACCCATGCTTGCCGGTTAAATAAACGATTGGAGTCCGCCGCTGAGCCATCGTTCGCATTAAACCCATTTTCAAGCACGAAGTTCGCCCCGTACCCGCTACCTAGGTCCTCATGCCCTTTAAGGCCGAAACGACTAGCATAGAGGCCGCTCGAGTCCATCCGATTGGCGGCGCCCTTGCCGTCCGCATTAACGTGCGTGAGGAAAGTGTCGACGACGCCGTAGAGCGTCACACTGTCGGCGGCGGTGGCGGTTTTAGTAATGCCGATGCATGCTAGGGTGGAACCGATCGCGTACCGGCATAGTATCCGGGCTACTTCATGCATGTCTTGTCTCCTGTCTTTTGTTGCGCCGAGTTCTCGAACGGCATCGCGCTCTTGCCTCGGCGATTTTTGCGTCCAATTGGATCGCTTTTAGATCCCCTCGACGCATTCGACTCTTACCCACCCAGAGCGTCCCAAACAGTTTCGTTCGACGAGCAGCCTGGGCACCTGATCGGTAAAAATCTCGCTACCTCCTTGGACAGTCGTCGCTGTCTTGAAGCGCATTCTGGCGTCTGTCGCTCCGCCTAACAAACGTATAATCCTCGGCTTATGCATGCAGATTGTGAATGAACTCCCGCCGGATCTCGCCCCGTCAGTTCCGTTGCTCGTGGTGTTCGAAGCGCAACGTGTCGCTCCACCCGAGAGCGGTGAGTCGCCATGTTTAGACGCTAAGAATCTTGCTGGAGGCGCCTGTGTTTCGCGACGAAGGCGACGGACCGTCGGGTGGTGTCGGGGCGATGTAGTCCCGCGAGGTACGCATGAATCTGCAACGCATTCGCGATGCGTCGCTTCAGGTCACCGCTTCTCGCGGCGACGACGACGCGATTCGGATCCATCGCTACCGACCTTTCCGGCAAGCAGTTGATGTCACGGCTCACGCCGGGCACCGGATGGCTGTTCCCACCGGTGACGGCATCAAAGTGCCAGAATGAAAGTGTCAGTGCGCCGGGAGACCGGCAAGGAGTAAAGAGTGGAAGTCTCTGACAACGAAGGTCTAGCAAACCACGTTGTCCCCGAGTCATGCGCAGTATGTCGCGAGACATGCGGCGAAGCGTTGACAGGGGTACGTGCGGGCCAGCCATTGAGCCGCGATAGTTTAATTGTCCCGAGCGCCGACGCCGTTGACACTGCGGAAGGCAATACGACGGGGTGCGCTAGTGCGAGCACCCCGTCGGCTCGGCGTGGTCGAAGACCCTGGCACGCACGCACGCTCCTTGTACGGGAACCGGGAGTACGCGCAAGATAGAAAAAATGGACATCACACGGAGCCTTGAAAATACTGGAATCAGCAGGCTGCGGGGTGTCCATAAAATTAGCAAAAAAATGGACACAATGACCGTCAGAGTGTCCATCTTTCGCCGCAAGTTTCGCAGTTGATATCGAGCGGAGATGATCGACCCGATCTAGCGCGGCTGCAGGGGCAGGACGCTACCGCCACGCAGAGCGGCCAGTTCCTTGCGCAGGTTGAACACCTGACGCAGTAGTGCGAGCTCACGAGCCAGCGATTCGTCAAGCTGTGCCTGCAGATTCTTTGCGTCGCCCTTCGCGCGGTTCAGACGCTCGGTCAGTTCGAGCTTCGGACGCCCGGCTACCCCGTTGGCCGCGTTGATCGCTGCGATCAGTTCGGCGAACCGCGGGCGCGATTTCTTGATGCTGCCTTTCTTCCGGCCTGCCTCGATCGCCACGGTGTCATTGTTGATACGCGCACCATTGCGCTTCTTCAGCCGCTCAAGGGCGGCGTAGTAGTCGGTCATGGCGTCGCTCATGCCGCCTCCGGTTTGATCAGTTTCTCCTGCGCGTCAAGCAGTCGATGCAGCGTCTGCGCCTCGAGACGGTATTCGACGCTCGTCTCATCGACCGCGCGCAGCTTCCCGACCGTAGCTTGCTGCGCCTTGATCACGCGCTGAAGCTTTGACGGCACGATCACGAGGTTACGACAGTTCGACTCAAGGCAATCCAGACGCATCCAGTCCAGCGGCGTCGACTTGCACGGTTCGACGCTGACGCAGCCGCCCAACACCGTCTCGCGGTACGCCAGTTCGCCCTTCCCGAACATCCTCACCGTATGCTCACGCGAATAAACCGACACGGGCGAAGCCTGCACGGCACGGCTCTGCACCCACGCTGCGTGTCCGCCGAACAGCCGTTCGTCAGAGAACAGTACCTGCTCGGCGTACGCAAGGTACTCGGACAGGCCCTGCGTCTCGGCCCATTCCTTCGCGAAGTGGGTCCTGTTGGTGTCGATGAAGCCCTTCGCGAACGCGGAGCCGCGGGCGTAGTATCTGGCCATTTCCTCGGTGATGTGCTGCAGCTGACGCTTGAGCGTTGGCAGCGTCACGAGTCCGCTGCGGTGCGCGTATAACGCGAGCGTCCTCCGAAGCTGGTGCCGCGTGAACGGCCACTGTTGCCCGACCGCGTACTTCGGCTCGTCTTCCCACGCGCGGTGCATGTCGACACGCTTCAGCTCAGCAATGTCCTCGGCCGTAATCGTCGGGAAGACGCGCTCACGAAAGGCTTCGATATCGTCATGCACGTTACTCGCCGCCTGGTTTGCCACGTACCCATAACGCAGACTCAAACCCATCCGGCAGAACAGGAGGTGCGAACCATCCGTCGATTCGGCGTAGGCGTGCGCTCCGTGCGCTCCGTGCGCACGGTGTGCCTCGCCCGACAGGCGTTGCGCGAGCTTGATGGCGCGGGCAGCGATCGGGCTGGTCACCCAGCATGCGCGCCTGGGACGACCGCCTGACAGCTTGGTCGTGATGCCCTCGATGGTGTAGTGGGTCACGCCATCCAGAAGGGTCTCGCGCAGGCAGTCGTATGGCAGGTTCTCCGCTTCTGCCGCACGCATGCCGGTGAACGACAGGATGACAAGCTGGCATAACGCCCTGGTCGACGCTACAAGCGACGACACAACGTAAGGGGAGTCCTTGCCCCCTAAGTGTACTGCAATCCTTATTAATTCTGCTGGGACGACCGGACTCTCACCGCCATAGACGCGTGCGAGGTAGCCAGACAGGATGTCAGCGATCCCCTCAGCGAGGACGAGGTCATGCTCACACGCCGACAGGAAGTGCTGGTAGATCTGCGTCGGGATAACAGGGTATTGTGCGTATCCAGCACGTTGCGAGAAACGTTCGAGCAGAGGCTTATGCAGTTGGGCCAGCGGTACGCGCAGCCCTGTGGTCTCGACACCCAGACGATGAAGCTTCACCAGAATCGCATGTAGACGATGGGCCTTCCTCTCCTTCCCGGCTTGCGCCACATAGTCCAGAACAACGGCGACGCTGGACAGCCCCTCGTAGAGCGTGATCTGGCGCGCGGCGGCAAAGAATGTGAAGTCCTTCAGGCAAACTGAACTTGCCTTAAGCGTACTGGACGCCGGTACCGTATCGGTCGCTTCATACATCAGAAAGTACATCACCTGCTTCCATTGGCGCGTAGTCGCCTCTGAAAGGGCGCGGCTCACGCCGTCAGGCGTGTGACCCCTGAAATAGATATGGCTGCGGCATGTTCCAGTCGTATATGCCCGGACGTCCCAGCCGTCGTCACCAAACAGCGAAGCAGCGTTTCCAGCCTTGTCGTGCGTGACCACCATATCGTCCGCGACCCGGTACCAGTCGGGGCGCCCAGCGAGCGGTGCGATCAACGAGTTCTTCATGCCACTCCCAGTTCGTAAAGCTGGTCGACCGTTGGGGATTGCCGCGCTGGAAGACAAGATCGTCCAGCGTGCGGTGGTGGAAGTGCTGAACGCGATATACGAGGAAGACTTTCTGGGTTTCTCGTACGGGTTCCGGCCCGGGCGTAGTCAACATGATGCGTTGGATTCGTTGGCGACGGCCATCACCAGCACCCCGGTGAACTGGATTCTGGACGCGGATATCCGGAGCTTTTTCGACTCGGTTAGCCAGACCTGGCTAGTCCGTTTCCTGGAGCACCGGATCGGCGACCAACGGTATGCGGTCCATAAACGACGCCCTTCCTTGAAAGCCGCGAAGGTCAGAAGCTAGGTGTCCACGTGGACACCTGCACACTGACTCAGATGAACGAAAAGAAGGACCTCAAGAGTCGCCTGGTAATCGGCATGAAACGCGATGGCCGGCGCGAGTACGATGAAAGCGCACTGGAAGAACTGGTTGAGCAGTGCCTGAAGCCGGGCGTGTCGATCGCCCGCATGGCAATTGATCATGATGTTAATCCGAACCAGTTGCGCAAATGGATTGCACGGTACCAGCAGCGACTACAGGCTCGGGACCCGATGCCTGTCGACGGTGTAGCGATCGACATGGTACCCACCGGACTGCGAGCGATCGAGTCGTCGCAGTCGGCTTTCGTGCCGGTCGTCGCGGCGCCGTCGTCAACATCGCCCACATCGTCACCGCAGTCGATGACGCTCGCGTTGCATGTGCGACTGTCGAACGGCGTCGAGCTCGAGCTGGGCAAGGCGATCGCGAGCATCGACGAGCTGACGACCCTGGTTCAGATTCTGGGGAGGCTGCCGTGTTCCGGTTCGACGAAGGGCTGAAGGTGTACCTGCATCGCGATCCTGTCGACTTCCGCTACGGCATGAACAGCCTGTCGATTCTCGTCGAACAGTCGATGCGCCTGAACCCGATGGATTCTTCGCTTTACATCTTCGGCAACCGGCGTCGCGATCGTATAAAAATTCTGGGCTGGGATGGCAGCGGATTCTGGCTGATGATCAAAAGACTCGAGGCTAACCGCTTCATCTGGCCCGAGAGGAAGACCGAGGTCGTGACGTTGACGACGGACCTGCTGCATGCGCTTCTGGACGGCGACGACATTACCGCGATCCGGCGGCATCCGAAGCAGGAATATCTGCGTGTGAGCTGAACAGGCAGTCGGCATGTCGGTCTAACCGGCATGCCGATCCAGGTCGCCATCACCGCCGACGAACTCACCGCACTGCTCGCGATACGCGAGGCGTACGGTTCGCTTCAGCGCGCGCATGACGAGGTTCGCGGCGCGCTGCGCGTCGTAACTGCGGAACGCGATCTTGCCGAAGAACGGCTGCGTGCTTACCGGCGCGAGCTGTTCGGCGCGAAGAGCGAAGCGCGCAATGCCGATCAGCCCGGCCTGTTCAATGAAGCCGAGGCGCTAGGCGCAAACGCTATCCCCGCGCAGGAAGACACCCCTGAAACGCAGGTTGGTGCACACACGCGCAAGAAGCGCGGCCACCGCAAACCACTCGATCCTGCCTTACCGCGCGAGGTCGTACGGCACGAGCTGCCCGAAGCCGAGCGTTTCTGCGCTCACGACGGCCACGTGCTCGTCGAGATCGGCGTCGAGACCAGCGAGCAGCTCGACGTGATCCCCGAGCAGCTGCGCGTGATCCAGCATCAGCGCGTCAAGTATGCCTGCCCGTGCTGCGATCTCGGCATCAAGGTTACGCCTGCGCCGCCGCGCATCATCGCGCGCGGGCTGCTGACCGAGTCGGCACTCTCGTGGATCGCGACCGGCAAGTTTCAGTTCGGCATGCCGCTGTATCGTCAGGCTGGCCTGTTGCGGCGCTTCGGCGGCGACATCTCGTCAAACACGATCGCGGCGAGCATGGTTCGCGTCGGTCTGGCCACGCAGCCCGTGATCAACCTGATGCGCGACGCGCTGCTGGAGTCTGATCTGATCCTCAGTGACGAGACGACGTTCCAGGTGCTGAAAGAAGAAGGCCGGAAGCCGCAAACGAAAAGTTACCTCTGGTCGCAGATGACTGGCTCGGGTACCCCGATCCGCTGCTACGCCTATACGGCCGGACGCGGTACGAAGCTCGCTGACAAACTGTTCACCGGCATTCGCAAGGGCACGGCCCTGATGACTGACGGCTACGAACCGTACAACGGCATCGCGCAACAGTACCAGCTCGTGCATCTCGGATGCTGGGCCCACGCGAGACGGTACTTCGTCAAAGCCGAAGACAACGTGCCGAAGGCGGCACGCTCCCGCAGTCTGCTCGCGACCCGCTTCATCAAACTGATCGGCAAACTGTTCGCCGCCGAAGCGCGCAGTAAAACGTGGCAGGCCGAACGACGGCAGCGATTGCGACGACGCTACAGTGCGCGCGTGCTCGACGTCCTCGAAAAGCTGATGATCGAGCAGTCGCCCGGCGTCGTCCCCAACAGTCTGCTCGGCAAGGCGCTGAACTATCTGCACGGGCAATGGCCGAAACTCACACGCTATGTTGAGAACGGCAACTGGCCCATATCGAACAACCCCTGCGAAAATTCGATCCGCCCGTTTGTCCTCGGCCGCCGCAGTTGGCTCTTCTCCGACACCGTCGACGGCGCAAATGCGAGCGCCAATCTGTATTCGCTGGTCGAGACCTGCAAGGCCAACGGCACCGATCCCTATCGATATCTCACCTGGCTGTTCCAGCGTCTCCCACTCGCGAAGACCGTCGATGACTACGACGCGCTGCTTCCCTGGAAGATGCCTGCCGATCTCCGCTGACTCGTCCCCTACCATACATCACGCGCCCAAAGGCCTCACTCTGACCGGCGCCGCTGATGGATCGCTTACGACCAACGCATCATCCGCCTTGTGCGCAAGTGGCTCAAGGCGGGTGTTCTGGAAGACGGAGAGCTTAGCGTCAGTGAGACCGGTACACCCCAGGGATCAGTGGCCTCACCGCTGTTCGCGAACGTGTACCTGCACTACGTCTTCGATCTCTGGGCCAACCGGTGGCGACGGCGGGAAGCCAAAGGCAACGTGATCATCCTGCGGTACGCGGATGACATCGTGGTCGGCTTCGAGCACGAAGCCGACGCGCGGCGCTTCTGGGACGCGATGCGAACGAGGTTGGAGGAGTTCTCGCTTGTGCTGCATCCGGACAAGACGAGGTTGCTGGAGTTTGGCCGCAATGCAGCGGGCAGACGAAAGCGCTACGGCCTTGACCGACCGGAGACCTTCACCTTTCTGGGTTTCATCTTTATCTGCGGGCGGTCTCGCCGTGGTGCCTTCCAGCTACAGAGGAAGACCCGAGGGGATCGCATGCGGGCGAAACTCAGGCAGATCAAGGAGGAACTCCGGAGGCGCATGCACGAACCGATTCCAGTGCAAGGGCAATGGCTCAGGCAGGTGGTTCGCGGGTACTTCGCGTATCACGCGGTGCCCACCAACTCGCGGGCACTCGGCGCATTTCGACACCACGTCACCCATCTCTGGAGGCGCACGCTCCGGCGACGCAGTCAGAAAGACGCCATGACGTGGGGGCGAATGTCGCGGATTGCCAATGCCTGGCTCCCGCGCCCTCGAATCCTTCATCCGTGGCCGAACGAGCGATTTGCCGTCAAACACCCAAGGTAGGAGCCCGGTGCCCGAATTGGGCACGCCGGGATCTGCGCGGGGGGTACTCAGCAATGGGCATTCCTACCGCAATTCGGGCACTCGAACCGAGGGCGCGTCAGCAACTAGGCTCACGGGGGAACGGGCGCCAGAACGCAGTATTGCGTTGGCAGTCGCGGCGTGACCAAGTCATCGCATTCTTCCCCGGCCTCCCTCATCGGGATGGAGGCTTGCGGCGACGCGCGCAACCTGAAGGTGCTTGGCCACACGCGATGGTGCAGGAATTTGTGAACTTTCTCGGCTGGAATTGACGCAAGCGCTACGGCCACGAACCTGATCGAGTGGGTCCTCGCGCTTCATTCGCAAAGTTCATGCATAGACTGCGAATTATATGTTTGTGTTAATCCACATCAAGTCTGAAAATGCGATAGACCCGAGTCAGGCACGCGTTGGCAAAATAACCGTTTGACCTACCGCGACCCAACCTTGGGCACGAGTGATGGCCTGCGCAGCGATCCCGCGAGGTCGCGCATAACGGCACAGTGCTTCCTAGACGGCTAGTATCTCGATCGTTCCTCGGCAATATTTTGGGGGCGCCGCGAACGCTGGCTTGCGTTCCGAATTTGGGGCGGGCCAATGCCACCTTCCACTGTTGGACGTGTTGTTGGCTGCACACCCTACCAGAGGCAAAAGATTCGATGCATGAGTAGGACGTCATGGACCAGCCCGAGCAATTTAATTGAGCCTGCCATCCAACGTTTCGAACGCATTTTCGCAAATGACGAAAGCGCTAGCTTCGGGAGCGGAAGGCGGAAGCGAGGGGTAAGTCGGCAGGCAACAGAGCAACTTATCGGTCAACCGACTTTTGCCAAGATCCCATCGTCTACCGGGAAATACCAGATGTGCTTCTCCGTTCTTGACCTATCCAATAACGCCTCATGAAGGGCAATAACATGTCCACGATGTCAGAGCTCCTTACTGTTCTCGAACTCGCGAAGCTTGGAGACAACCGTTTTCTAGGTTGCAATCTAAAGCAGGAAGGGCAGCGTGTCTTCGGCGGCCAGATCATTGCCCAAGCGCTGATTGCAGCGCAGCAGACAGTTGAAATGTGCAGGCATGTCCATTCGTTGCACGGCTACTTCCTGCGGCCCGGCGACATGGAGGTGCCGGTCATCTACGAGGTAGATCGGATTCGCGACGGACGCCGCTTCTCCAACCGCCGCGTCATCGCCCTCCAACATGGCCAGACAATCTTCTCTCTGGAGTCCTCCTTTCAAGTAGACGAAACAGGCCTTGAACACCAGATTGCCATGCCGCACGATGTGCCGCCGCCCGAAACGTTATCGACGCAACAGGAACTGATCAGTCAGTTTGCAGGTCGAGGGCCGGTAGGGGTAAAGCGTTACTGGGAACGTGAACGGCCAGCCGAGATGCGGCCAGTGATACTAAAACACTATACTAGCCGCGAAAAGCTCGAGCCGCGGCAGAACATTTGGTTCAGGGCCAAAGGCCCATTGCCTGCTAGCCGGGCAACTCGGGCGGCGGTACTCGCGTATCTGTCGGACGTGACTTTGCTTGACACAGCGACTTTCGCCCACGGGCGCGCCGGATTCGACCTCGACATCGAATTGACGAGTCTCGACCATGCGATGTGGTTCCATCGCGAAGACCCTCTTGACGACTGGCTTCTGTTTTCGCATGACAGCCCGTCGACCCAATCGTCGCGCGGCCTAACACGGGGCGCAATTTATTCACGCGGAGGTACGCTGATCGCCTCACTCGCGCAGGAAGGGCTAATTTTGTTAACGCAGCATTCCTAACATCGTCAATTGACTAGGCTTAGGGTGCGCACCGCCGCGCGTACGAGATGGTTCAAAAGGCTGAAGGGATGTCAGTATTCATGCAGTAGTTCGACCTCAAGAACAGCGGTGCGCGAGCCTACGAAAGGAACGTGTCGAAGCAGTTGCATTCGCCACGCGTGGCGATCTGGGGGAGGTACTGAGTCTTTGATGGCTTTCCGAGCAGAAGTAGTTAAGGCAACGGTCTAACTGAGCATGAAAATGACACTCAAATCGAAACTGAAGGATCCGTCGTTGTTTCGCCAAGACGCATATATCGACGGAAAATGGCAACAATCGGACAGCGGCGAAACCTTCGTTGTCGTAAACCCCGCGACTGGCGAGCGGATCGGAACGGCGCCCCGGATGGGTGCGGATGAGACGCGCCGGGCGATTGATGCAGCGAACACGGCATGGCCGGCGTGGCGCAAGAAAACGGCGAAGGAGCGCGCAGCGATCATGCGTCGATGGTTCGAACTTATGATCGAGAATGCGGACGATCTCGCTTTCATCCTGACGACCGAGCAGGGGAAGCCGCTTGCAGAAGCGAAGGGCGAAATCCTATACGCAGCGTCATTCATCGAGTGGTTCGGCGAGGAAGGTAAACGAATTGCTGGCGATACATTGGCCTCCACGGCGCAAGACAAACGCATTCTCGTCACCAAAGAGCCGATCGGCGTTTGCGTGGCAATAACGCCGTGGAACTTCCCTGCCGCAATGATCACGCGCAAGGTTGGTCCTGCTCTCGCAGCTGGGTGCACGATCGTCGTGAAACCGTCCGAGGCGACGCCGTACTCGGCGTTCGCCCTCGCAGTGCTCGCGGAGCGAGCAGGCGTTCCCCCGGGCGTGCTAAGCATCGTAACGGGAAAATCACGATTGATCGGTGGGGAGATGACGTCCAACCGTTACGTCAGAAAACTCTCCTTTACCGGTTCAACTGAAGTTGGAAGGGTTTTGATGGCGCAAAGCGCCCAGACAATTAAAAAGGTGACTCTCGAACTTGGCGGCAATGCGCCATTCATCGTGTTCGAGGACGCCGACCTGGATGCAGCTGTTGAAGGTGCGGTCGCTTCGAAATACCGAAATAGTGGCCAGACGTGCGTTTGCACAAACCGCTTTTACGTCCATGATCGGGTCTATGACGAGTTCGCCGCGAAGCTGGCGGCGGCCGTCGCGAAGCTCTCCATTGGCCCCGGTACCGAGAGCGGAGTTGTTCTCGGCCCGTTGATCAATGAAGATGCCGTTAAGAAGGTCGAGGCGCATATCGAAGACGCGGTCTCAAAGGGCGCGTCTGTCATTGCAGGTGGCAAACGGCATCCCTTGGGACGCAGTTTCTTTGAGCCCACCGTCATGACAGGCGTCACTCCAGAGATGGTCGTTGCTAAAGAGGAAACGTTCGGCCCTCTCTCGTCGCTCTTTGCTTTCTCGTCCGACGACGATGTGATCCGCATGGCCAACGATACAGAGTATGGTCTAGCAGCATACTTCTATAGTCGGGACATTCGCCGCGTATGGCGCGTAGCAGAAGCATTGGAGTATGGAATGGTCGGCATAAACACCGGTCTTATCTCCAACGAGGTCGCACCCTTCGGTGGCGTGAAACAATCCGGCTTGGGGCGCGAAGGTTCCCGTTATGGAATCGACGACTACGTAGTAATCAAATACCTGTGTCTCGCTGTGTAGTTGGCAAATCCTGCGTGCGCGGACCATCTTCCCCGATGTGTTCGCTTACGCTCTTCAACGCAGGTATATTGGGGAGCGGTCCCAGTCGTCGAGGAATTGTCCGTGCCGAGTTTTGTCAGGACCTTGAGCAGGGGGCGCACGCTTATTGTCTTGGTACTTCCACCGAATGTCGTGCGCTCAGTAGGAGATGTCCATGCTTCGGCGGGAAGATTCGTTGCGCAATGTTGTCCAATCGTGGATCGGCATTAATCAGTTAAGGCATGTCCGCATCACGCGCTTCAGTAGGTCGGGACGTAAGCTGCTTCGGTACGTCTATGTAGAAGCCTCGGGCGAGGCCGGCGCGTTCGCCATCGCGTTCTTTCGCCATGACGATGGCTCATGGCGCGTGTTTCCACCAGCGCCTTATCGTCCTGCCATGGGTTCTGCATTGCGCCGATGATTTGGTGAGGCAAGATGGCAAGATCACGCGGTCTGAGGGAGGCCCCATATTCGGCTGTCGTCTCTAAGGGCTACGCGCGGCCACTTTAGGAATTCTGCAGGAGTTTGATTTATCACCTAACGTCCTAAGTTAGCACTGTTGAATCGTTGATTACACACGTTTGACTTCTGAGGAGGTCAGGTTTTGGTAAAGTCAGATTGGCATCATAAGTTGTTGCCAACGATCCTGAAACGAGGTGGGATGAAAAGGCGAAGCGTGCTTGCGGACGTGGTCGTCGACCGTCTCCAGGTCTCCGCTCGCTTCCACTTGTCGACGGGACGGTTGGTTATAAGTGAAGGGACTGCGGTTGTTGAATCAATTCCAGCGCCCGATTCATGGATGGCGCTTGCCGCCGTTAATGTTGCCAGCGGTTGGGGGACGCGTCCAACGGCGGACGATCTTCAAGTTTTTCTTGAGCGATATGTGGCAGGGAGACAGAGTTCATTGTCTGACCTTGCCCTCGTTTGACGAATGCCATAGTCGGGTGAATTATGCTGCTTCGCCTCTCTGAGTTGCGTACCAGTTCTTCTCCAATGTCATGGGGCTGACGTGATCGAGCGTTGAATGTAGTCGGCGCGCGTTGTACAAGCCGTCAACACAACGCCCATATCACCGAGTCAAGGGAAGTTCTCTATCGTTGGCACCCGTGGTACGGCCCCCGGCGTCAGACTACTTGTCGTGTTATCTGAATCTTATAGATATGGTCCGGGGGCGGTAAAATCAGGGTGAATGAAAGCCTACTCAGCAGAAAGAAAAGAAGCGCTGGTGCGTCGCATGATGCCGCCGGGAAACGCGTTGGTCTCAGCGCTGGCCAGAGAAACGGGGATTACCGAACAGACGTTGTACACGTGGCGCCGACAGGCGAAAGGACAAGGGTTGGCCGTGCCGGGCGATGGGAAGAATCCCGAGGGATGGTCTTCGGAAGACAAGTTTACAGTAGTGCTGGAAGCCGCCCCGCTCAACGCAGCGGAGCTGGCCGAGTACTGCCGGCGCAAAGGACTCTATCCCGAACAGATCGCGGCGTGGCGTGCTGCCTGCCAGGCAGCCAACGCGAATGCCACCGAGCAGGCACGCGAGCAGCGCCACCAGTCGAAAGACGACAGGCAGCGCATCCGGCAGCTCGAGAAGGAATTGCAGCGCAAGGAGAAGGCGCTAGCGGAAGCGGCGGCGCTGCTAATTCTGAGAAAAAAAGTCCAGGCGATCTGGGGAGACAAAGAGAACGATTGATCAACGTCCCGGATCGCCTGTTATGTATATCGTTGATACGCGAGGCGGCGCAGTCAGGCTGCCGGCTGGAGAAGGCGTGCGACGAGTTGGGCGTGAGCCTGCGCACGTTTCAGCGCTGGGTCGGTGACGGTGACACGGTACGTGCCGATGGTCGTACCACGACCGAACGGCCGCCGCCGGGCAACCAGCTGAGTGAGGCTGAACGGCAACAGATTCTTGAGGTAACCAATAGTACGGAGTTTGCCAGTCTGCCGCCCAGCCAGATCGTGCCGAGGCTGGCCGATCGCGGCGTGTATGTCGCATCGGAGTCGAGCTTTTACCGCGTGCTGCGCAGCGCCTCGCAGCAGCACCATCGTGGTCGTGCGCGCAAGCCCTCGACCCGGATAGTGACCAGTCATTGCGCGACGGCGCCCAATCAGGTCTGGTCGTGGGACATCACCTGGGTACCTGCGGCGGTCAAAGGACAGTATTACTACTGGTACATGATGCTGGACGTGTTCACCGCAAGATTGTCGGTCACGAAGTGCATGAAGCCGAATCTGCAGAACTGGCCGCGTTGCTGATGCGGCGTGCCAGTCTGGCAGAGGGCCTGGCAGGACGTCCCCTGGTGCTGCACTCGGATAGTAAGAATACGGGTACCAGATGTTTCCGGGCAGTCACCGTTTCGAAAGAGGGGGCTTCCGGGCGAGGTCTGGTGCCGTAGAGCGTTCCGGGCGACCTGACCCACACTCCGATCGACTCAATGTCTTTCCCTGGACCCGTCGGTCCTCTGGAACTGCCGAACGGCGAGGTTTCACCTCGTCGATACGTGTGACTCAAGAAGGGCCCGACGCCCTGTCACTTTACTGTCTTGTCCAGGTATTCGATGCCGGTGAGATCGCCCATATCCCATCGGCAACCGGAGCGAGACTGTATGAAAGAAGAACAGGCTACTGCTGGCCGTCGCAGCATCGTCGGCGGCGTTGATACGCATAAAGATCTGCATTTCGCGGCTGTCGTTGACGAACATGATCGTCCTCTGGGCAGCGAATGCTTCCCAACCACGCGGCACGGCTACAAGCAGATGTTGCTTTGGATGTGCTCGTTCGGTGAGCTCGTCCGGGTCGGCGTCGAGTGCACCGGGAGCTATGGCGCGGGCTTACTGCGCTACCTGCAGCAGGCCCATGTAACGGTGCTGGAGGTAACCGCGCCGGATAAGAGCGACCGGCGCAAACGTGGCAAGGACGATACGCTGGACTCCTACAACGCTGCTCATGCTGCCTTCGCCGGCGTGCGTACGGTCACGCCCAAGACGCGCGATGGCATGATTGAATCGCTACGCGTTCTGAAAGTCTGCCGGAAGACGGCCATTTCGGCGCGTCGCGTCGCTTTACAGCTGATCCACAGTACCATCATCAGCGCGCCCGATGAATTACGTGAATCACTACGCGCGATGACACGAATGCAGCTCATCCGAACATTGGCTGCGTGGCGTCCGGATCTGTCGGACTATCGGAACCTGACCTCTGCCTGCCGAATTGCACTGAAGTCACTGGGACGTCGGTATCTGGAGTTGCACGACGAGATTGCCGACCTCGACGTCATGATCGCGAGGCTCGTGGACGAACTTGCCCCCGATCTTGTCTCGCGAAATTCGATTGGTTACGAGTCGGCTTCGCAACTGTTACTGACCGCTGGCGATAACAGCGACCGGCTTAAGTCGGAGGCCAGCTTCGCCGCCCTTTGTGGCGTGAGCCCCGTGCCGGCGTCTTCCGGTAAGGTGACGCGACATCGCCTGAATCGAGGTGGAGATCGCGCAGCCAACAGCGCCTTGCACATCATTGCCATCGGTCGCTTGAGAACCGACGCTCGCACAAAGGCCTACGTCGCCAAACGCGTCAGCGAGGGGCATTCGAAACTTGAAGCGATCCGCTGCCTCAAGCGCTATATCGCGCGGGAGGTCTACTACGTAATCCAGCAACGCAACCGCCAGATCACAAAACTCAAATTACCCCTTGACCTTTAGAAGGGCGTCAATGGCAGCCCGATGAAAGGTGCGACGATGCTTGCCACCCTGGAGAACCTGGGGGTCGTGGCCTCGTTTAGCCGGCCACGCGTGAGTAACGACAACCCGTAATATGTTGCGGTCGAAGATATGTTGTACAACTTAACGGTTGAGTTGTAAGTACGCAGGATTCGTCAATCTTGACGTCACATATCAATCGGAGTGTTCTGGTGATCCAGCCATCAATCGGAGGTTCGCCATGTTTGAGAAACTGCTGTCATCCGCGACGGCTTTGCGCCGCCATCAAGACGGGCCGTTTGCCGCCGAGCGTGAGCGCTATCTCCAGCACTGCTCCGATACCGGTGCCACGTATTGGTCGTTGCGGATCAAATGCAATGAATTGCTATGGGCCGCCCGGCTGCTTGACGGGGATGCAGGAAACGGCCTCGACATGGATGGTCTTGAGGCGCTTGCCGACCGGAGAGTGGTTTTCGAGAATTCTGGCACGACTAGGCGAAGGTTTATCAACATCACTCGTCCATGGCTTCAGTTTCTCGGGTGGTGGCATGAACCAGCCGTTCCATGTAAATTTCAGGATAAGCTCGATTGGTACTGCTTATGGATGCGTGACGAGCGCGGCTTTACTGATTCCACCATTGTCGGATGGCGATGCCGTGTGCGGGATTTCCTGATCTGGTGCGACGCAGGCAATCGTGAATTGCAACTTCTTCAACCTGGCGACATCGATACCTACTCTATCGATGACTGCGCTCATCACCGGGGCCGACGGACGGTCGCAACTGTCGCAGCATTGTTGAAGAACTTCCTGCGCTTTGCGGCGTCGCAGAGCTGGTGCCATTCTCAACTTGCCGACGCAATACGTGGCCCGCGCATATATGCACAAGGGTCGTTGCCTTATGCTCCGGATTGGAGTGACGTGCAAAAGCTATTGGCGTGCACCGTCTTCGACGCACCTCAGGATATACGGGCTCGCGCGATCCTCATGCTGTTGTCCATCTATGGCATGCGTGCTACCGAGGTTGCAACACTGCGGCTTGACCAGGTGGACTGGCAACAACATGTCATCCGGATATTCCGGCTCAAGCGACGGCAACCCCAAGTTTATCCGTTGTTGCCGTCCATGGCGGAAGCGTTGGCCCGCTATATCGACACCGTGCGTCCCTCAACACCTTACCCTGAGGTATTTATCGGACTGCACTCGCCTCGACGTCCATTGACGCGGGCGGCGATCTACAAGATCGTCAGTTCGAAGTTTCTGGAGCTCGGCATCAAAGTTGTCCATCGAGGCCCGCACGCGCTTCGTATGCGTCTCACGTCGGCCGTTCTCCGGGCAGCAGTGAACGGGGGTAATTTGGTTCCCACCAAATGTTTTGATGGGAACCAAAGTGGCCGAGATTGTGGATAGCAAGTGCGAGGCACCGGGCAAGCGCCCCAACTTTGCGCGCGAATTCAAACGACAGC
Source organism: Paraburkholderia sp. BL6665CI2N2 (assembly GCF_004366535.1). Taxonomy (NCBI): domain Bacteria; kingdom Pseudomonadati; phylum Pseudomonadota; class Betaproteobacteria; order Burkholderiales; family Burkholderiaceae; genus Paraburkholderia; species Paraburkholderia sp. BL6665CI2N2. The sequence goes on along the minus strand of NZ_SORC01000002.1, from coordinate 215,641 downwards.
TGGTCGAACAGACGTTCGAGCCCGGGGCGTCTGTATCGCTGGTCGCGCGTCGCAACGACATAAACACCAACCTGCTGTTCAGATGGCGTCGCCAGTATCTTCAGGGTGCATTTGGGACGCCGCGTCCGGGGCCTGCCAGACAGGAACCCGATGGTGACGTTGCATCGTTACTTCCAGTCAGCATTGTCCCGGAAGCCGAGGCTTCGATGCCGGTCCGCGAAGCCGTGTCGGAGGACGCCTGCGAGATCGAATTTGACCGTGCACGCTTGCGCATTCGCGGTAACGTGTCGCCGGATATGCTGCGGCTGCTGATTCGGGAGCTGTCCCGATGATCGGCCTGCCGGCTGGCACTCGCATCTGGATCGCCGCAGGCGTCACCGACATGCGTAGTGGTTTCCCGGCTCTTGCCGCGAAGGTGCAATCGGCACTCGAAGAGAATCCGCTCGGCGGCGACGTGTTCATTTTTCGGGGACGTCGCGGCGATCTCGTAAAAATTCTATGGGCAACAGATGACGGACTATGGCTTCTCGCGAAGCGGCTTTCGCATGGGCGGTTTATTTGGCCCCAGGCGGATGGCGGCAAGATCTTTCTGACGTCGGCACAGCTGTCGATGTTGCTGGAAGGCATCGATTGGCGACAGCCCCGTCGCACGGCCGCATTGTCGATGTTGTAAACCGCATCGAAGGCTCGTAAACTGCGGCGCATGCCCGATCATGCGCCGCTTCCGCAAACCGTTGCCGAGCTCCACGCCCTGGTGCTCGAGCAGCAGGCATCGATCGCAAAGATGCAGCAGGAGATCGCCGAACGCGACCGGGAGATTGTCGAACGCGACCGGGAGATTGTCGAACGCGACCAGCAAATCGAACGCCTGAAAGCGCAGATCGACAAGCTCAGGCGCATGCACTTCGGTCGTAAATCCGAGCAGTTGGAGCGGCAGATCGATCGGCTCGAAACCCAACTCGAGGATCTAGCAGCGGGCAGCGGCGTTGCCGATGTTCGCCGTGCGCGCGCTCGTGCATCGAGCTCGGGCGTATCTGCAGCATCCCCGAAGGAAGCCTTGGCGCCACATCTGCCACGCGAAGAGCACGAGCTCGAGCCCGATTCCATCTTCCCGAAGTGCAACAACTCCATGGAGTTGCTCGGCGAGGATGTGTCTGAGCAGCTCGCGCGCGTCACGACGATGTTCAAGGTCATCCGCACTATCCGTCGCAAGCGGATCTGCACCGGTTGCGGCCATATCGCGCAACCTCCCATGCCGGGGCTGCCGATCGAGCGCAGCATCGCGCATCCGAGCTTGCTGGCCGAGATCATCGTTGCCAAGTATGCAAATCACACGCCGCTCTATCGGCAATCCGAGATCGCAGCGCGCGACGGCGTTCGTCTCGATCGGGCCACCATGGCACGCTGGGTCGGGCAATGCGAAGAACTCTGTCGTCTGCTGACTGAAGCCCTGCGTCGCTACACAATGGCGACTGCCAAGCTCCACGCGGACGACACGCCGATCCCGGTGCTCGCGCCTGGGAACAAAAAGACCAAGACCGGTCGATTGTGGGTCTACGTGCGCGATGATCGCCGCTCAGGTTCGCGCGACCCCGCTGCTGTCTGGTTCGCGTACTCGCCGGACCGCAAAGGCATTCACCCCCAGACCCATCTTGCCGGATTCGAAGGCATCCTTCAGGCGGACGGCTATGCCGGCTTCAACGAGTTGCACGAAGGCGGCAAAGTTCGTCTGGCATTTTGCTGGGATCATGCGCGCCGATACGTATTCACGTGCATGAGACAGCCCCGTCGGACACCACGAAGCAATGGCTCGACATGATTGGCGAGTTTTACGGAATCGAGGCTGATATCCGCGGCAAACCGCCGGATGAGCGGCTACGCGTCAGGCAAGAAAAGAGCACCCCATTGCTCGCAGCCCTCGAAAGGTCGATGAGGGAGAAACTTGCGACGCTTTGGCCAAAGGCACCGCTGGTCGAAGCGATCAACTACTCTCTGAACCGCTGGGACGGGCTCACATTGTTCTGTGATGACGGCCGCGTCGAAATCAGCAACGTACTCGCCGAAAATGCTTTGCGCTGCGTGGCCCTCGGCCGGCGCAATTTCATGTTCGCTGGCTCTGATAGCGGCGGCGAGCGAGCCGCCGCAATGTATAGCTTGATCGGCTCGTGCAAGTTGAATGGCATCAACCCACGCGCCTACCTGGAATATGTCCTTACCCACATTGCCGATCACCAGGCCAACCACATCGACGAACTGTTGCCCTGGAACGTCGCGAAGCATCTGCTCCCATCTCCACCTTCATCGGGTTGATCCCTTCTGCCTGCGGCAGGCTTAGCCTGCCGCGTTCTCCGACGCTTGTCCAAAGAATTCTCAACGGCCCTCGCGCGACGCATACCTTTAACCTGCGTGCGAATCGCCTTGACTCCTTGACTTGTGCGAGCAGTGCATCGTTGCTTACCCGGTTTCGGTGCGGGCTGTCCTACGCGGTGCGTTGTCGGCGCCGACGATATCCGCTGGGGCTGACCTCCAGCACGTCGCATAGGACCGAGACTCTTCAGGCGTGCTACCTCCGTACGCAGCCGCGCCAGCCCCGCCTGTTGCGGGCTCACAGGCTTCGTACCTGCTCCCGCGAGCTTGCCTTCCCGGTCAGCCTTTACCCAGCTGTACAGTGTCTGCTCAACCATACCCGGTGTCGCCGCCGCTGCTGCCATGCTTTGCCCGGCCTTGATCAGAGTCGTACCGCTTCCCGCATGAACTCGAGCGTGTACTGCGCTCGCTTTGCCTTGCTTGTCATCGTTCTTCTGCTCGCTCGAGTTTACATGCTCGGCAAAGGATTCGTTTTTCGGGGGCAAGCTCACACTATCGAAGACCGCTGGCCATCTTCCGGCTGGAGACGTTATCTTTTATCGATGCACCAATGCCCTGCTGATGCATTTGTCGGCGATCATCTCGCCTATTGGAATGGCCGAAGTTGCGGCCGGTGACGGAGCGTTGCACACGTGGAGCATCCGGTCTGTCTCGACAAACAGGAAATCGTGAACTAAGGTTCCGTCGCGCATGACGGCTTGGGCGCGGATCCCAGCTTCGTAGGGCCCGAGATCCTCGAGCTTAAGGTCCGGACAATATTTCTGGCACTCCCTCAGGTAGCCTTTCTTCAATACCGAGTTGATCATCTCTGTCGCGCCTGATTTACGGTTCTTGAGAAGCACCTTCCAGAAACCTGGGAAGGAAAGGTAGTCGCGCACGTCGCGCAGACTGAACGAAAACTTTGGATAACCCTCACGCGCGAAGCCGAGCACGGCGTTCGGCCCGACCGTTACCCGACCATCGATCATCCGCGTTAGATGGATGCCAAGAAACGGCAACTCCGGATCGGGGATTGGATAGATCAAGCTCTTGACGATCTTGTTTCTATCCAACGGCAACTGATAATACTCGCCGCGAAACGGCACTATGCGGTAGTCGATGTTCAGCCCCGCGCTCCTCGCAATGCGATCCGATTGCAGCCCGGCGCAGGCGACCAGGTGTCGAGCCGTCCAACACATGTCCCCAGCGTTGACAACGACTCCCTCCGAACCTTCCTGGATGGAAGTAACTTCCACGCCCAGGTCGATCAAGCCGCCTGCGGACCGCACCACGCGCCCCAACGCTTCGCAGACCAGCGTGTAGTCGACGATACCGGTGGATTCGACGAAGAGGGCGCCCAGCCCTCGGATATTCGGTTCTCGTCGCCGCAGGTCCGTCGCACCAAGTCGTTCTACCTTGATATTATTCTTGATCGATCTTTCGTACAGCGCGTTCATCCGTGCTACTTCAATCTGGTTCGTTGCGACGAGAAGCTTGCCGCAAACCTCGAACGGGATCGCATGCGCGGTACAAAAATCTTTTGTCGCCTGAGAGCCCAAACGACAAAGCTCGGCCTTGAGACTACCGGGGGTGTAATAGATACCAGCATGAATCACGCCGCTATTATGCCCCGTCTGGTGTTTTCCCAAGGACGGCTCCTTTTCGAGTAGGACGAGGCTGGCACCCGGCTGCTTCTCAAGCAACTTCATGGCCGTGGCGAGTCCAACAATTCCCCCGCCGACGACGCAGTAATCGTAAATCATGGCGACCTTTTCAATGGTTCGTCAACTTTTCGAGGCGTGGCCATTGGCGTTGTCGATAACGCCACGGTCGTCAAGTCCGGCGTACTGTTCCCGTTCGCCGCGACGCTTGCCTGCTAACTTCTTCGCTGGCTGTTCGGCCATCCGTGCCAGTGCTATGCCTGGATTGCAGACGCGATCAACGGAGACAATTTAGCCTGGCACATTGCGGGCCACGCGCCGTCGCGAGTGGGATGATCTTTAGGCCTTTTCACGCAGCCGGCCAACGACAAGTATGGCCGTCGCTGAGAGCCTAGCCTGAGGCCATTCGCTGCGGCCGAGCGCGCACCGCTTCTCATTTCCGTCTAGACCGTGCCGTTGAGCAACACTAACAAAGGTTGGCGCGACGCGGTCGCTGCGCCATCTTCCAACAATGGTCGGTGCACGTTTTTTGAGAAAAACGTCCACTGCTTCGGCATGATCGGCGGTGAGGCGCGACATTAGTTCCTGGCCGAAATATGCTTCGACGGTCGATTCGAACTGGCGGCGAAGTTCCATGTTGATCGCCCACGTGGTCGCATTGATCGCGGAGGTTGAGCCCGCCGTCAGCCGTTCGGCCATTCGATGTTGCTCGCTTCGAGCTTGTCGGCAACTACCGAGTTTGAGTGCACTGAACGATTTGCTCATTGATCCAGCCCATCTATTTTGGTCCTTGCCACGCATCGTAACTCGGTGACGACGCGTGGGCTGACGATAGCTAAAGCTCGGAAAACTGGCTTTGCGCAATCACTATCCGTGCTCTTTTAGCTGACCTCTCTTAAAATGGTTCGTCAAAGTGGCCAGCGAAGAATGTGACTGGCGGTTTCGCTGAGGGATCAGTCATCACCTCGATAAGCATGCCCTCGTCAGCTGCGAAACTTTTATCCAACGCTGAGCCGATTTCCTCGGCTGTCTCCACTCGCACCGCACGTATGCCGCAACAACGCGCAATGCCAGCGTGATCCACAGGTGCGAAATCGCAAGCGTTTGTATACTCCCCATACTTCAATTGCTCGGCGTGGGTCTGGAAACCCAGGATGCCGTTATTCAGCACGATTATCGTAATAGGCAGTCCGAGCCTTCGAACGGTTTCGAGTTCCGCCCAAGAATGGGCGAAACCTCCATCGCCGACGACACAGACCACCCGGCTCTCCGGAGCGGCGATCTGGGCGCCCATAGCGAGTGGCAAACCCCAGCCGAGGCCTGCGAGACCGCGTGGTGTGAGAAAGCGTTGCCCCGCGCGACGAGAGGTGAGGTAATTAGCAACCCAAGTCGATGAGTAGCTGGCATCCGCAACCGCAATGTCGGTCGGCTTGAGGCGCTTGTCGACTTCGGCCATGACCCGTTCCGGACGGACAGGGCCGCCGTCACGACTGGAGACGCTCTCAATAGTGTGACGCCAGTCTTCGACGGCACAGCGAATCTCTTTTTCGATTGCTGGACGCGCGATTTTACGCTGAGTGAGATCGCGTTGTGCCAGCGCCTTTGTTAGCGCCGAGATGGTGAGCTTAGCGTCGCCAACAAGTCTCAACGCCTCATAGTTACGTCCGATCTCATTTGGGTCCACGTCGATGTGTATGAAGCGCGCCGATTTCGGAAACAGCTTCCAGCTGTCGCTTCCATTCTGATTCGTGCGATTGCCAATCAGAAGAACAAGATCGGCTTTGTCGACCATGGATCGCAACCTGTGGGTGCGACTTCCAAGCCCCATAGCGTAGCCAACGACGCCTAAGCTCAAGGGATGCGTTTCGTCGACGCTTCCTTTTCCCATAGTTGTGGTAGCAACCGGCAGATGCGCGCTCTCTTGCAGTACTTCGAGCTCGTGGGCCGCGTCCGACACGTGAATGCCGCCGCCGGCTACGATCAGAGGATACTTTGCCGCCGCAATAAGATCCGCAGCCGCCTCCACCACGTCATACGCAGCAATCGTGCGGTCAAGGGGAAACGTACCAAGGTTCGCGCGGCGAGAAGACGGTGCCGGCGCCTGCTCAAGCAACAGGTCAGGTGACACGAGCAGCACGGCCGGCCCAGGACGGCCAGACGTTGCAGCAGTAAATGCCATGTCCACAAAGTCTTCAAGTCGATCGGCGCGTTCGACTCGGCGCACCCATTTTGCGACACCGTCGAACAATTTGATATGGTCAAGCTCTTGGAAGGCGTTCTTGTCCATGCCGTCGCGCTGTACTTCTTGAACGAGCGCGATCAGAGGGATTGAAACCTTCAGGGCCTCCGCAAGGGGCGCAACAAGAAGCGTCGCGGCGGGACCGTTCTGGGCTGTGACAACTCCAACCTTATGCGAGATGCGGGCATAGCCATCGGCCATTGCACCGCCTGCGTTCTCTTGCCGATAAGCCTTCTGCTCGATACCGGCATGCGGCGCCGCGAGGTGAAACGCACTGGGCAAGCTCTGCCCAAAAGTGACCGTCACTCCATGCCGAGCAAACGCTTCGGCTAAACGAAGAGCAACAGTTGAATTCCAGTTTGAATGTTCTGACATCTCGTGGCCTTTATCCGACGTTGCAAGGAATTTCTTAAATAATGCGTGGTGGTGCTAAGCCTGAGAGGCATGCGTAACGAACTTCGTCACGAAGTAGGGCTCCATCGCCTCTGTACCACCCTCCGATCCATAGCCACTTTCTTTGACGCCGCCGAATGGCGTCTCAGGCATGGCAAGTCCCAGATGGTTGATGGTGAGCATGCCCGTCTCGACGCGGTCAGAGAGGGCGGACACGGTCTTGGCCGATCGAGAGAACGCATAAGCTGCCAAGCCAAAGGGAAGCCGGTTCGCTTCCGCCACGACCTCATCGAGGTCGCGGAACGGCGTTAATAAGGCGACCGGTCCAAAGGGTTCTTCGTTCATGATCCGCATGTTAGGCGTCACGCCCGTCAGTACGGTCGGCTCCAAATAATTGCCTTGACTTCCAATACGATTGCCCCCGCTCGCGATTTCGGCACCATGTTCTCTCGCGTCTTCGATCAGGTTCTCAATGGCCAGCCGTCGCCGCTCGCTAACCACGGGCCCCATGCGAGTTTCAGGGTCCAGTCCGTCGCCAACTTTTATGGTTCGAACCTGTTTGACGAAGGATTGGACGAAGTTTTCCATCACGCTTTCGTGGACGAGGAACCGGGTGGGAGACACGCAAACCTGACCGGCATTACGATACTTCGCGCTCGCCAGCATTGCACTTGCTGCCTCTATGTCAGCGTCACTGAACACCATTGCGGGCGCGTGGCCGCCGAGCTCCATCGTCGCGCGCTTCATATGCTGGCCTGCAAGCGCCGCGAGATGTTTGCCGACCGGGACGGAGCCGGTGAAAGACACCTTGCGGATAATCGGGTGCGAGATCAGATACTCGGAAATTGCGGACGGCGTGCCATAGACCAGGTTTAGCGCACCAGCTGGCAGGCCCGCCTCGACTAGTGCCCGACCCAGTTCCGCGGCTGTAGCCGGCGTTTCCTCGGCTGGCTTACAGATGATGGAGCAGCCGGACGCCAAAGCGGCGCCAAGCTTCCGCGTTATCTGAGAAATCGGGAAGTTCCAAGGCGTCAACGCAGCCACCGGGCCGACCGGTTCCTTCAGCGCCATCTGGAGAACGCCCGTGGCGCGGGCCGGAATGACCCGGCCGTAGCTGCGGCGCGCTTCTTCGGCGAACCAGTCGAGGAGATCAGCCGAAGCCAAGGTCTCGATCCGAGCTTCGCCGAGCGGTTTACCCTGCTCGACAGTCATTATCTCCGCGATCCTATCGACGCGTTCACGCAAGATCTCGCCCGCACGACGCAGCACCTTGTAACGATCGAACGCCGGGGTCGCGCGCCACACCCGGAAGCCCTTCTCTGCGGCGAATAACGCCTCGTCTAGATCAGCGATTTCCGCATGAGCCACGGTACCAATTCGCTTGGTCGTGGCAGGGTTGAAGACATCGATAGTCTTACGGGCAGACCCGTCGCGCCAGCTGCCGTCGATCAAAAGTTGAGTGCTAGGATACATAATTAGGGAGTCAATATTTGCGGTTCCGCCGGCCACTGCAACCGGTGCGTGCCTGCCTCTTCGATAGTTGCATTTTCACGTTCGACGTAGACAAAAACAAACGTATAATCCGCCGTGCAACCATGAATTTTATGAATGATGGCGACGTAGATTTACGCTTGGGGTGACGAACAGAAGGCATCCCGCGGGGGCGAGTGAAACCCGTTTGCGTCAATGTTCGTGCGAGCGATCGCGAAGGTTGGATCAGCGAAGGCACATGGTCCTCGCCACAGAAAAGGCCAGGACGATTGCCGCGGCTGTACAGAGGAGGGCGGCGGCGCCGAACGGACTCGAGCTTTTAATTGTGGACAACCACGGAGCGAAAGAAGCCGATCCCGTCCCGATCAACCACTTCCGACAGCGCTTTCTTGCAACCCGACCGACCAGGTCCCATTTTTCCGCCCCGAGCGAAATCCGGAACCGATGAGCTGGTAGCGACGATCTCAGCCAACGCAAGGCGCCGGCCTGAACTTGACGCGGGCCTACGAACGCGAGGAGTCGCTTCGACTCGTAGATTGAATTTCGCAGGAGCGACAAATGAATCCGCGACGCTTAACTCCCTCAATGTCTTGGCTCGTGGCGTTCGAGTCTGCGGCTCAGCACCTGAGCTTCACACGGGCCGCTAACGAGTTGTCGCTGACCCAAAGCGCCGTAAGCCGCCATGTGCAGGCCCTTGAACAGTTACTTGAAGTTTCACTGTTTCGCCGTGACGGGAGACGGATCGAACTTACGGAGGCGGGCGCACTGTATCTGCGCGAAGTGCGCGGCGGATTGCGGCGAATCCGCAACGCGTCATTGCAGGTGATGGCTTACCGCAACGAAAGCGCATCGATTCATCTGGCGAGTCTGCCGACCTTCGCCGCGAAGTGGTTAATGCCGCGGCTTACGACTTTCTACGCTAGTTATCCTGAGGTGTTGGTACACGTTCACTCTCGGATTGGGCAGTTCGACCTGGAGTTGGCAGGAATGAATGCGGCCATCGGCGTCGGTGATGGAAATTGGCCAGGCTTGGTCTCGTACCGCCTCTTGGACGAGCGTATGATCCCAGTCATCAGCCCCAAATTGGCCCTCGAGCATCCTCTGAACAAGCCGTCGGATGCGCTTAAACACGTCCTGTTGCCGGTCGCTGTTCGACCCGCGCTTTGGAATCGATGGTTTTCAACTTACGATCTGCCGACGAAAAAGCTGCGACTTGGACCGCAATATGACCATACCTCACACCTGATTCAAGCCGCAGTGGCCGGTATGGGCATCGCACTTGTGCCCGACTTCCTCGTTGAGGATGAGTTGCGCGACGGTACGCTGCAAGCGCTGTTAGACGCTCCGTTGGCTACTGGATGGAGCTACTATCTATTTGTCCCGCCGCACAAGACTTTACCTCCTTCACTGGCGGCGTTCAAAGACTGGCTTTTGGAAGTTACTAAGGAAACACTGATTAATGGGCCAATCGCGCAGGTTGTAGACGAGATGCCTCGGAATTTTCTGGATGACGAAGTGAAAGAGTCTCGTTTTCGGTGAATTTAGCCCGGGAACTGGCTTCACTTCCCGCATTTTTCACGCACATGACGGATTGCTCCCATGGGCCGAGCGCAAGGCGTTCTTCGCAATCACCAGATTCGCCAAGGCGAAGAGGCTGAACAGTTGTGCCGTGTTCTTGACCAGCCCCTTGTAGCGCACCTTGCGATGATGGAACAGGTTCTTGACGATATGAAACGAATGTTCGACTCGCGCTCGAATCTGCGCTTTGGTTCGCTCGACCGCGATCACCAAGTCCTTCAGCGGACCTTCTTGCATCGCCTTGATCTTTCCGCGCTTGGCCGCCACGTGCCACTTCACCGGCTTGTCCTTCATCTCGTCGCGCTTGTCTACGCCAATGTAGCCTGCGTCGCCGAACGCTTCCTCTTCATGCCCGTGCAGCAGCGCATGGGCTTGCGAGACATCCGACACGTTGGCGGAGGTGCCGACCACGCTGTGGACCAGTCCCGAATCGGCATCGACGCCGATGTGAGCCTTCATGCCAAAGTGCCACTCGTTACCCTTCTTCGTCTGATGCATCTCCGGGTCGCGGCTCTTCTCGGCGTTCTTGGTCGACGGCGGCGTTTCGATGATCGTCGCGTCCACCAGCGTGCCTTCCTTCATCATCAGCCCGCGCTCACACAGCGAGATGCCGATCTCATCGAACAGCTTGCGCGTCAGTTCATGTTCCACCAGCAGACGCCGGAACTTCAGCAGCGTGGTCGCATCCGGCGCGTTCTCGACGGCCAGATCGATGCCGGCGAAGGCGCGCATTGCCATGCTGTCATACAGCGCGTCCTCAAGCCCTTCATCCGACAACCCATACCACTGTTGCAAGAAGTAAATCCGCAGCATCCGTTCAAGACCAACCGGTGGCCGGCCTCGCTCGCCCTTCGGGTAGTACGGCTCAATGGCAGACAGCAACCGCGGCCACGGAACGACCTTTTCCATTTCGGCCAAAAAACGCTGACGCTTGGTCACGCGCTTCTTGCCCGCGCTTTCTGCTTCCGCAAAACTCATCTGCCGCTTCATCGGCCGTGCTCCGTTCCCTGGAGTTCCGCCTACAACGTTCTCGGCCATCTCAGCGATGACAGCCGAGCCTCATAAATCAGTGTTTCCCTAAATCGCCGCCATCACATCAAAACATTCATGCGCGATGAATTCAACGCAACTCTGGAGACAGCAATGAACGCAAACAGGCTGATAAGTCAAAGCGCACCTGAATCGTGGACGCTAGTTAGTTTCACTAACCGACCCCGACGCTCGCTCAATACAACAGGCGGCGCCATCGACACTGAAGTGCTCTCCCCACAGATAACCGCGGCCGCGTGCGGTTTTCAACCGTCTAGTTAAACTGTCTGACCATGACCTCATGACCACCAGTCGGTCAAGGTTTCTACTGGAAGCGGAGTGTTTCAGAGCTAAGGTCGGAAGTGGTGTACGGGAGAGTTCATGCGGGAGATTGAAGGCGGTGGCGGTTTTAGCTGAGAATCTGATTGTCGAAGTCGGAAACCAGCAAACAACGAACCCTCCACCATGAACAAGTTTATGGAAAAGAAAGCGTTGGTCTATCGCGAGTCGGTCTTGGGCTGGACGAACTGGTCCGGCACGGAGCCCGGCAAGTGATTCAGCAGGCGATCGAAGCCGAGCTGGCAGCGCTGCTGGAGCGGTTCGAAAAACACTACGTGTATTGGTGGGTCGACGGGGTTCACACGGGGCTGCGAAGCGAGAACTCGGACGGCCAGTGCCTGCCGGTGATCATCGGCGTGAGGCCAGATGGGCGCAAGGAGCGCGTGGCGATCGGCGACGGGTACCGGGAGTCGAAGGCGTCCTGGCAGGAATTGCTGCTCGATCTGAAATCGAGAGGCCTGCAGGCTGGTCCGCTGCTAGCGGTTGGCGACGGTGCGATGGGCTTCCGGGCCGCATTGGAAGAAGTGTTTCCTGCGACGCGAGGCCAGCGCTGCTGGTTCCACACATAGATGGGTAACGTGCTTAATGCGCCGCCGAAGTCGCAGCAAGGCAAAGCTAAGGCAACTACAAGGGCTTCCTCATCGAGTGCAAGCTCAAATGCGGTTTTCTGTTGTTGCAATGCTGCCTTGCCGGCGTCATGTGTAAGCGACTCGGCACGACCGTTTCTCACTGCTGAATATTTCGACGCATGATGGGCGCGTTCAGCTTGATGGAGACAGTCAGCCATGTCGAACGCAGCGAGCCGTACGCATCCCCATCGCACGTATGCGCAAGAATTCAAGCAGCAGGTGATTAGGGAGACATTGGAACCCGGCATATCGGTGTCGATTGTTGCGCGACGGCACGACATCAACGCCAATGTAGTGTTCGCATGGCGCAAGCAATACCGTGAAGGCAAGCTTGTCATTCCTGCACTCGAAGCTGCGCCGAGCGTGCCCACCACGAAGCTGCTGAGCGTCGACGTGATCGACTTGGCATTGGTACCGCGGCCGCCTGAGCCGGCAGTGGCGTCGCAAGCGCCGAGCGGCGTACCGATGCCGGCGCCCGTGTGTGAAATCGAGGTCGAGATCGGCAAACGGCGTGTGAGGATTCGCGGCCTGTCTGCCGAGCGCGCTGAAGCGTTCCTGCAGGAATGCCTGAAGTGATCGCGCTGCCGGCAGGTACGCGCGTTTGGCTCGTGGCCGGCGTGACAGATATGCGCTGTGGCTTCCAGGGGCTGGCCGCGAAAGTGCAGACAGCGCTCGAAGACAATCCGCTAGGTGGCAACGTATTCATCTTCCGCGGCCGCCGCGGCGATCTCGTGAAGCTGCTTTGGGCGACCGACGATGGGCTCTGGCTGCTCGCAAAACGATTGGAGCGAGGCCGGTTTATCTGGCCCCAGGCCGACGGTGGAAAGATCCATCTGACGAGCGCACAGCTATCGATGCTCCTCGAAGGCATCGACTGGCGACACCCGCAACGCACCGCTGCTCTGTCGATGTTGTAAACCACATCGAAGGCTCGTAAACATGCGACGCATGTCCCAATCTGCGCCGCTTCCCACCACCGTCGCGGAGCTCCAGGCTCTGGTGCTCGAGCAGCAGGCGTCGATCGAGAACATGGTGCGGGAGATCGCCGCACGAGACGACGAAATCGAACGCCTGAAGGCGCAGATCGACAAGCTCAGGCGGATGTACTTCGGGAGCAAGTCCGAGAAACTGGCCCGGCAGATCGACAAACTCGAGGCGCAACTGGAAGACCTGACGGCCGGTCGGGGCGCTGCCGAGACGCGAGGGCACCGAAACAAGACGTCGACGGCGCCGCCCGGTCGAGCGCCCACGCGAGAGCCGCTGCCGCAGCACTTGCCACGCGATGAAATCGAACTTACACCGAATCCGGCTTGCCCAAGGTGTGCGACAACGATGCGGCGACTCGGCGAGGATGTTTCCGAGCAGCTCGCGCGCGTAGCGGCTGCGTTCAAGGTGATCCGCACGATCCGTCACAAGCTGTGCTGTCCTGACTGCGGCCACATCGAACAGCCCGCGATGCCCAGCCTGCCCATCGAGCACAGCATCGCGCATCCGAGCCTGCTGGCCGACATTGCGGTATCGAAGTTCGCCGATCACCAACCGCTGTACCGCCAATCGGAGATTGCGGCACGCGACGGCGTGACGCTGGATCGCGCCAGCATGGGCCGCTGGATCGGGCAGATCGCCGAGCTCTGCGGGCCGCTTGTTGAAGCGATCCAGCGCTATGTGCTGGTCCCCGGCAAGGTACACGTCGATGACACACCGGTTGCGGTGCTCGCGCCAGGCAACGGAAAGACGGTGACCGGTCGCTTCTGGGTCTACGTGCGTGACGATCATCGCTCGGGCTCGACTGAGCCGGCTGCGGTATGGTTCGACTTCTCGTCGAATCGCAAAGGCGTCCATCCTCAGACCCGGCTCGCCGCATTCCGCGGCATCCTGCAGGCCGATGCTTACGCCGGCTATGTTGCGTCCAAATTTATGTGGCGGCGCCCGATCGTCGCCGAGGAAACGGGGCATTCCCCGTCTATTGACGTGACATAAATTTCGGCGCTTTGTGACCTTCCAACCGTCGTTCGGAGGTCTGTCATGTCCAAGAAGCCAGCCCCTGCAAAGGTCGAAGGTAGCCGCCATCGCGATGCGCCGTTTTTGCAGGAACGGGAGCGATATTTACGTCACTGCGCCGAGTCGGGTGCAACGCCTGGGTCGCTGTGTATAAAAAGAAATGAGCTCATCTGGGTCGCTCGCCTTCTACCCGCGACTGCTTCGCAAGGCGTCGATATCAGTGTGCTGAATGAGATCGCGCGCCGACGCGCATCGATGCATACGGGCGTCACGATGGCATACCGGATGATCGTAGCCGCCCGACCGTGGTTACGGTTCCTCGGGTGGTAGCGTGAGCCAGCCGTCGCTCTTCCGTTTCAGGGCAATCTCGACAGTTACATCGAATGGATGCGCGATGAACGAGGGTTCACCCCTTCCACGGTCGGTCAGTGGCAAAGCAGGACCAGACAGTTTCTTCAGTGGTGCGTAGACTCTGATCGCCGCCTCGAAGATCTGCAGCCAGATGATATCGACGCTTACTTCATTCAGAATGCGTCACGCTGGGGGCGGATATCGATGAAGGGTGTAACGGGTGCCCTTCGGATATATTTGCGTTACGCGGCCACGCAAGGTTTATGCGACTCACGCCTTGCTACGGCACTACGCACCCCGCGTGTCTACACGCAGGAATCCATACCATCCGCGCCAGGATGGAGCGACGTGCAACGGATCCTGGCAACTGCCGGGACCGACAAGCCCGCTGACATCAGAAACCGCGCGATTCTGATGCTCTTATCGATCTACGGCATGCGCCGTGGGGAGGTCGTGGCTTTGCGCCTTGATCAGGTGAACTGGGCTGGGCGAACGCTGCATGTGTTTCGCCTGAAACGCCGGCAGCCACAGGTCTATCCGCTGTTGCCAACGGTCGCCGAAGCATTGGCCCGGTATATCGATACCGTGCGCCCACAGACTTCTGCACCGGAGATATTTCTCGGACTGCATGCGCCCCAGCGGCCGTTGAGCCCGCAGGCGGTATTCGGCCTGGTCAATGACAGGTTCAAGGCGCTGGGAATCCAGGCGAAGCATCGTGGCCCACACGCATTGCGCCACGCCTGTGCTGCACGCCTGGTCGATCAGGGTTTAAGTTTCAAGGAGATTGGTGACCACCTCGGCCACCATAGTGCATCTGCCACGATGACGTATGCGAAGGTCGATATGCGCGCGCTACGCGAAGTCGGCGACTTCGATCTGGGAGATCTGTCATGGAACTGATCGCCGTGGTGACAGCATACGTCGCAATGCAACGGTCGTTGGGCCTGCGATTTGAAGCTGCCGACCGACTCTTGCGGCAGTTTGCCCATCAGATGGGGAATGTCGGCATCGCCGACGTCCGGCCGGATGCCGTCGTGGAATTTCTACAAGGAACGGGGCCGCTCACAGCTACATGGCGGCTCAAATACAACGTGCTTGCAGGCCTGTACCGGTTTGCCATCAGCAGGGGATACGGCGAGACATGTCCGCTTCCCGCAAACGTGCCGAAGCTGCCTCCGCCCCAAACCCCCTATGTGTACTCGACCGGCGAGCTCCACCGTTTGATCGACGCGACATCTCTGCTGTACAACTACCGTAGTCCGCAGCAGGCATCCATGTACAGGACATTGATTCTCCTGCTGTATGGCAGCGGCTTGCGAATCGGCGAAGCGCTGCGATTGACCATTCTGGATGCCGACCTGATCGACCGTGTCATCACCGTACGCGACACGAAGTTCTTCAAGACTCGTCTGGTACCGATTGGGCAGCGACTGTCGACGGAATTGGCCGTGCATATCGAGCGCCGTCGGGGCCTGCCGATGCCGGAGGGCAATAACTCATGCCTGTTCACTTCACGCACTGGGCACAGGTGGCCGTATTCACAAGTCATTACCCTGTTTCAGCGTCTGCGCCGGCTGGCTAAAATCGAGTGCCCCGAGGGAGAATTGCATCCGCCGCGGCTACACGATTTGAGGCACTATATTCCCTTCCGGATTATGTCTTGTAATCGCGTGAGGGCGCGCTTTTCAGGTCAAACGGCCGACGCCGGAGAGAGATAATCTTGACTCCTTCCACCCGCTCCCCATGTCGGGGAAGGAGGTCATCGTGAAGTACACCGTTCATGATCAGGTCACGCTCTCTCAGGCGCCAGAAGGGCCGCTTGCAGCCCATTTGGTATCGTTTGCGGATGCGATCAGCGCCCAGGGATACAGCGCGCAGTCCATGAAGCAGCAGGTACGCATCGCCGCATGCTTTAGTCGATGGCTTAAACAGACAGGTGTCAGCGTAAAGGACATTTGCTACGACCACGCGATACAGTATTTGCGCTATCGCGCCCGGCATGTGCAACCTTACCGTGGAGATCGGGCTGCGCTCCGTCGTCTCATCGACTTTATGCGGAGTGAAGGCGTGATTCCTGTCGAGAAGACAGCAACACGTCGGGTGCCGCCGGTTGAGATCTGTGCACAGGCATACGCAGAGTACTTGCGCGACGCTCAGGCTCTCGCCGCAACAACGGTCATTAACTACGTGCCATTCATCCGCGATTTTCTCCACCATTGTTTCGGTGACGGGAGGGTCAACTTATCGTGCCTACGTGCCGTGGATGTCGTGAGCTTCGTGCAGTTCCGCGCACCACGTTTGCATTTGAAGCGAGCTAAGCTCATGACCACTGCGCTGCGCTCGTTTCTACGCTATGCGCGCTATCGCGGCGACGTTACGCTGAATCTGGCTGCCGCCGTTCCCGTCGTCGCCAACTGGTCGATGCCGTCAATTCCTCGAGCGATTTCTGCTGAGCAGACACGGCAGTTGCTGGCTAGCATCGATAGACGGACCTCGGTTGGGCGTCGTGACTACGCCATCCTGCTCTTGCTCGCGCGATTGGGGTTACGCGCTGGTGAGGTGGCTTTTCTCGAACTCGATGATATCGACTGGGGCGCGGGCCAAGTGAGCGTGCGTGGCAAGAGGGGGCAGCGTAGCGAACTACCCTTACCCGCCGACGTCGGCAAGGCGATTGCCGCATATTTGCGGTACGGGCGTCCTCATAGTGCCAGTCGCCGCGTATTTTTGCGTGCAAAGGCGCCCATCACAGGTTTTCGTGGGCAAAGTGGCGTCGGCTCCCTCGTCCGGAATTCGCTTCAGCGCGCCGGCATTGAGGCACCCACGATGGGTGCGCATCAGTTCCGCCACGGACTGGCCACCCAGATGTTGAGCCACGGGGCCTCGCTCAGCGAGATCGGCGAGGTATTGGGACATCATCATCTACAAACTACGAAGATCTATACAGCGGTAGACATCAAGGCATTGCGCACGCTTGCTTTGCCCTGGCCAGGAGATGTGCGATGAATACTCTTCGAGAAGCCGTTCAGGATTACCTCGATCTGAGGCGCAGCCTGGGATTCAAGCTGAAAGCGGCAGGCAATGCGCTACCAGATTTCGTCGCGTTTATGGAGCAGCATCGTGCTCCCTACGTTACCCAGACGTTGGCTCTCGCGTGGGCCCAACAGCCATCGGATGTCCAACCCGCGCATTGGGCTCAACGTCTGAGTTATGTACGACAGTTTGCGCGCCATCGCAGTGCCACCGATCGCCGCACCGAGATACCAGCGCCCGGCTTGTTACCGTTTCAACCGAAGCGAGCCCGACCATACCTGTACTCGACCAAAGAGATCCGCGCACTATTACGGGCAGCGCTTCAGATGCCATACCGCTATGAACGGGGTGCCCTGCTGCCGTTGACTTATCATTGCCTGTTCGGATTGCTAAGCGTATCAGGAATGCGTCTGGGTGAAGCGCGCAATCTCGAGCTACAGGACGTGGATCTGACAGCGGGAATCTTGACTGTCCGCGGAGCGAAACTAGGCAAGACGAGATTGGTTCCTTTGCATGCCTCGACCTGCGAGGTGCTCGCAAACTATATCGCACAACGCGAACGTCATTGGGCGGGGCGACCGGTATCTTCGTACCTGTTCGTTTCGAGCTGGGGCAACCGCTTGGACAGTGGCCAGATTCATCGCGCTTTCTATGCGGTTTCGCGGCAGATTGGCTTGCGCGGTGGATCAGACAGTCACGGGCCGCGTCTGCATGATATGAGACACGTTTTCGCGACGAACACACTTGTACGTTGGTACCGGTCCGATCAGGATCCCGAGCGTCGTCTACCAGTCCTGTCGGCCTACCTTGGCCATGCCCACGTTGAGGATACGCAGTGGTATTTAAGCGGCTCGCCCGAACTGATGCGTGAGGCGATGCGCCGCCTCGAACAACGCTGGGAGAACCGGCAATGACTACTTCAGCAACCTTCGCTCCGCTACTGGAACTTTTCTTCACGCAGCGCCTGATGCAGCAGCGCCAGGCGAGCCCGCACACCATCAGCTCCTATCGCGATACCTTTCGGCAACTTCTAAAGTTCGTGCAGCAACGCTTGCATAAGCCACCGTCCCGACTGAACTTCGAAGACATCGATGCGCCGTTGATTGTCGCGTTCCTCGATGAACTTGAGAAGCACCAGGGTGTCAGTGTTCGCACTCGCAATCTACGCCTCGCGGCAATTCATTCCTTCTTTCACTACGCAGCCCTCGAATCGCCGACCCATTCCGCCCAGATCCAGCGGGTCCTTGCCATTCCTAGCAAACGCTTCACGCGTACACTGGTTCACTTTCTGACGCGTCCTGAAGTCGACGCCTTGTTAGCCGCGCCGGATCAAGGCACGTGGTCCGGCCGGCGCGATCACGCCTTCCTGTTGGTCGCAGTACAGACCGGCCTTCGCCTCTCCGAGATGACCGGCCTCAATCGCGAGGACCTGATCCTTGGCGCGGGTGCTCACGTGCGGGTGATCGGGAAAGGTCGAAAGGAGCGTTGCACACCCATCGCGAAATCCACACGCGCGGTACTGAAAGCGTGGTTGCGTGAACCACAACGTGGTGACGGCACGGTCCTGTTTCCCAGCGAGCAGGGTAGACGCCTCAGCGTCCACGGTGTGCAGTACCTGCTAAACAAGCATCGCAAGACCGCGTGTGAAGTTTGCCCATCATTGAAAGAGAAGCGGGTCACCGTCCACTGTTTGAGACACACCATGGCCATGGACCTTCTGCAACAAGGCGTTCGTCGCTCGGTCATTGCGTTGTGGCTCGGGCATGAATCGGTGGAAACTACGGAGATCTATGTTGCAGCGACCCTTGCCATGAAGGAGCAGGCCCTAGAGAAGGCAACTCCGCGACACGGCAAGCCTGGACGCTTCAAGCCCACAGACGAACTCCTCGACTTTCTGAACAGTCTATAGACCCTTGAAATTATGTCGGATAGTCGCTTGGGCACATCTGCTTTTCGACGCGAAATTGTCGATCGATCGTCGAAGTTCAATCGTGCCGCCCGACATAATCCGGAAGGGAATATAGTGTCGATTATATCGCTGGGTAAATAACAGGCACACCGCGGCTGTACATCGGGTTCTTGCATGGTATCGCGATGGCAAGGATGTGCAACGCCTGCTCCCGCAATTAGCGACCTACCTAGGGCACGTCGATATCAAATCGACGCAGCGATATCTGCGCATGACACCGGAGTTGCTCGCAGAAGCAAGCCGGCGTTTCGCACAGTACGCGCAGTGTGGAGACGATCATGAATGACAGAAACCTGCTTGGCCCATGGATCCGGCGCTTCATGCTTGAGCATATGGTGGCGGAACGGAACTTCTCGCCCAACACGCAGGCCAGTTACCGCGACACATTGACTTTGTTGTTACCATTTGCGGCCAAACTCGGCGGCTTTGCGATCGACCGGATGACCGTTGAGGACCTTTCGCCAACCATCGTGCGTCAGTTTCTGGATCACGTCGAATGCGATCGGCATTGCGGTGGTGCCACCCGCAATGTGCGGCTCAGCGCGCTCCATTCTCTGGCCCGTTTCATCGGCATGCACTCACCAGTTCATCTGTCCTGGTGTGGCGAGGTACGGTCAATTCCATTCAAAAAAACGGCGATGACATTGGTCGGTTATCTCGAGAAGTCCGAGATGAATGCTTTGCTGGCAGCGCCGGACCGTCGCACGGCGATCGGGGCGCGCGACTATGCATTGCTTCTGTTCCTGTACAACAGCGGGGCTCGCGCCGATGAAGCTGCGAAGTTGACCATCGGACGCTTGCAGCTCACCGAGCCGTCCTCCGTTCGCATACTCGGCAAAGGAAACAAGATGCGTGTGTGTCCCTTGTGGCCAACGACGTCTTCCGTCTTGACTCAACTCGTAACCGGGCGTAGTGCAGAAGACACCGTGTTCCGTGGACGGACAAATCAGCCGATGACGCGGTTCGGCATACATCGGATCGTCACCCAATATGCCAAGCTCGTGACGAAGTCACATCCTGCGATGAAAGATAAACGTATCAGTCCGCATTCGGTTCGACACTATATTCCCTTCCGGATTATGTCGGGCGGCACGATTGAACTTCGACGATCGATCGACAATTTCGCGTCGAAAAGCAGATGTGCCCAAGCGACTATCCGACATAATTTCAAGGGTCTATAGACTGTTCAGAAAGTCGAGGAGTTCGTCTGTGGGCTTGAAGCGTCCAGGCTTGCCGTGTCGCGGAGTTGCCTTCTCTAGGGCCTGCTCCTTCATGGCAAGGGTCGCTGCAACATAGATCTCCGTAGTTTCCACCGATTCATGCCCGAGCCACAACGCAATGACCGAGCGACGAACGCCTTGTTGCAGAAGGTCCATGGCCATGGTGTGTCTCAAACAGTGGACGGTGACCCGCTTCTCTTTCAATGATGGGCAAACTTCACACGCGGTCTTGCGATGCTTGTTTAGCAGGTACTGCACACCGTGGACGCTGAGGCGTCTACCCTGCTCGCTGGGAAACAGGACCGTGCCGTCACCACGTTGTGGTTCACGCAACCACGCTTTCAGTACCGCGCGTGTGGATTTCGCGATGGGTGTGCAACGCTCCTTTCGACCTTTCCCGATCACCCGCACGTGAGCACCCGCGCCAAGGATCAGGTCCTCGCGATTGAGGCCGGTCATCTCGGAGAGGCGAAGGCCGGTCTGTACTGCGACCAACAGGAAGGCGTGATCGCGCCGGCCGGACCACGTGCCTTGATCCGGCGCGGCTAACAAGGCGTCGACTTCAGGACGCGTCAGAAAGTGAACCAGTGTACGCGTGAAGCGTTTGCTAGGAATGGCAAGGACCCGCTGGATCTGGGCGGAATGGGTCGGCGATTCGAGGGCTGCGTAGTGAAAGAAGGAATGAATTGCCGCGAGGCGTAGATTGCGAGTGCGAACACTGACACCCTGGTGCTTCTCAAGTTCATCGAGGAACGCGACAATCAACGGCGCATCGATGTCTTCGAAGTTCAGTCGGGACGGTGGCTTATGCAAGCGTTGCTGCACGAACTTTAGAAGTTGCCGAAAGGTATCGCGATAGGAGCTGATGGTGTGCGGGCTCGCCTGGCGCTGCTGCATCAGGCGCTGCGTGAAGAAAAGTTCCAGTAGCGGAGCGAAGGTTGCTGAAGTAGTCATTGCCGGTTCTCCCAGCGTTGTTCGAGGCGGCGCATCGCCTCACGCATCAGTTCGGGCGAGCCGCTTAAATACCACTGCGTATCCTCAACGTGGGCATGGCCAAGGTAGGCCGACAGGACTGGTAGACGACGCTCGGGATCCTGATCGGACCGGTACCAACGTACAAGTGTGTTCGTCGCGAAAACGTGTCTCATATCATGCAGACGCGGCCCGTGACTGTCTGATCCACCGCGCAAGCCAATCTGCCGCGAAACCGCATAGAAAGCGCGATGAATCTGGCCACTGTCCAAGCGGTTGCCCCAGCTCGAAACGAACAGGTACGAAGATACCGGTCGCCCCGCCCAATGACGTTCGCGTTGTGCGATATAGTTTGCGAGCACCTCGCAGGTCGAGGCATGCAAAGGAACCAATCTCGTCTTGCCTAGTTTCGCTCCGCGGACAGTCAAGATTCCCGCTGTCAGATCCACGTCCTGTAGCTCGAGATTGCGCGCTTCACCCAGACGCATTCCTGATACGCTTAGCAATCCGAACAGGCAATGATAAGTCAACGGCAGCAGGGCACCCCGTTCATAGCGGTATGGCATCTGAAGCGCTGCCCGTAATAGTGCGCGGATCTCTTTGGTCGAGTACAGGTATGGTCGGGCTCGCTTCGGTTGAAACGGTAACAAGCCGGGCGCTGGTATCTCGGTGCGGCGATCGGTGGCACTGCGATGGCGCGCAAACTGTCGTACATAACTCAGACGTTGAGCCCAATGCGCGGGTTGGACATCCGATGGCTGTTGGGCCCACGCGAGAGCCAACGTCTGGGTAACGTAGGGAGCACGATGCTGCTCCATAAACGCGACGAAATCTGGTAGCGCATTGCCTGCCGCTTTCAGCTTGAATCCCAGGCTGCGCCTCAGATCGAGGTAATCCTGAACGGCTTCTCGAAGAGTATTCATCGCACATCTCCTGGCCAGGGCAAAGCAAGCGTGCGCAATGCCTTGATGTCTACCGCTGTATAGATCTTCGTAGTTTGTAGATGATGATGTCCCAATACCTCGCCGATCTCGCTGAGCGAGGCCCCGTGGCTCAACATCTGGGTGGCCAGTCCGTGGCGGAACTGATGCGCACCCATCGTGGGTGCCTCAATGCCGGCGCGCTGAAGCGAATTCCGGACGAGGGAGCCGACGCCACTTTGCCCACGAAAACCTGTGATGGGCGCCTTTGCACGCAAAAATACGCGGCGACTGGCACTATGAGGACGCCCGTACCGCAAATATGCGGCAATCGCCTTGCCGACGTCGGCGGGTAAGGGTAGTTCGCTACGCTGCCCCCTCTTGCCACGCACGCTCACTTGGCCCGCGCCCCAGTCGATATCATCGAGTTCGAGAAAAGCCACCTCACCAGCGCGTAACCCCAATCGCGCGAGCAAGAGCAGGATGGCGTAGTCACGACGCCCAACCGAGGTCCGTCTATCGATGCTAGCCAGCAACTGCCGTGTCTGCTCAGCAGAAATCGCTCGAGGAATTGACGGCATCGACCAGTTGGCGACGACGGGAACGGCGGCAGCCAGATTCAGCGTAACGTCGCCGCGATAGCGCGCATAGCGTAGAAACGAGCGCAGCGCAGTGGTCATGAGCTTAGCTCGCTTCAAATGCAAACGTGGTGCGCGGAACTGCACGAAGCTCACGACATCCACGGCACGTAGGCACGATAAGTTGACCCTCCCGTCACCGAAACAATGGTGGAGAAAATCGCGGATGAATGGCACGTAGTTAATGACCGTTGTTGCGGCGAGAGCCTGAGCGTCGCGCAAGTACTCTGCGTATGCCTGTGCACAGATCTCAACCGGCGGCACCCGACGTGTTGCTGTCTTCTCGACAGGAATCACGCCTTCACTCCGCATAAAGTCGATGAGACGACGGAGCGCAGCCCGATCTCCACGGTAAGGTTGCACATGCCGGGCGCGATAGCGCAAATACTGTATCGCGTGGTCGTAGCAAATGTCCTTTACGCTGACACCTGTCTGTTTAAGCCATCGACTAAAGCATGCGGCGATGCGTACCTGCTGCTTCATGGACTGCGCGCTGTATCCCTGGGCGCTGATCGCATCCGCAAACGATACCAAATGGGCTGCAAGCGGCCCTTCTGGCGCCTGAGAGAGCGTGACCTGATCATGAACGGTGTACTTCACGATGACCTCCTTCCCCGACATGGGGAGCGGGTGGAAGGAGTCAAGATTATCTCTCTCCGGCGTCGGCCGTTTGACCTGAAAAGCGCGCCCTCACGCGATTACAAGACATAATCCGGAAGGGAATATAGTGCCTGTTATTTACCCAGCGATATAATCGACACACGACCGCGGTTCATCTGCTACGTGCCGGCGTCGATATCAACACAATCCGAGCCTGGTTAGGGCATGTCTCTTTGGATACGACACACATCTATGCCGAGGTCGACCTGGAAATGAAAGCAAAGGCGCTCGCTCGCGTCGACATCTCGGGCCTGCCCGCAGCATCAAGGCACGCGACCACGCTGCCTTCACTGATGACGTTCCTGAAGCAACTTTAGTTGTTCGCTGACATTTTTTATGTGCGGGCACGAGTCAGGGGTGATTGGATAAGCCCTGACTCGAAGCCATCGCCGCCACATAAATTTGGACGCAACATAGCCGGCGAAGTGTTATGCATAACACTTCAGCGGTTTCGATCAACTGTATGCGAGCGGCGAGATCCACGAAGCGGCATGCTGGGATCACGCAAGGAGGTACATCTACGATGTTCATGCGCGCACACCGACTCCAGATACCCAGCAACTGCTCGAGATGATCGGAGAGCTCTACAGCATCGAAGCCGACATCCGCGGCAAGGCGCCTGACGAGCGTCTGCGCTTCAGGCAGGAAAAGAGCAAGCCGTTGCTCGGGAAGCTCGAAGCGACGATCAGGGTGAAACTCGCGACGCTATCGACGAAGTCCGCGCTCGCAAAAGCAATCAACTACTCGCTGAACCACTGGGCGGCGCTCGTGTTCTACTGCGAGGACGGTCGATTCGAGATCAGTAACGTGCTTGCCGAGAATGCGCTGCGCTGTGTCGCGCTTGGACGCAAAAACTATCTGTTCGTCGGCTCCGACAGCGGGGGCGAGCGAGCCGCAGCGACGTATAGCTTGATCGGGTCGGCAAAGCTCAACGGGATCAACCCGCGCGCCTATCTGGAACACGTCCTGACCCATATCGCTGATCACAAGATCTCACGCATCGACGAATTGCTGCCCTGGAACGTGGCCGACAAACTGAAGCCGGCCACTCCGCCTAGCCCCTTAACCGGGTAGATCTGGATAAATTTGCGTGAATCGTGCCCACGATCGCCGATCATGGACACGATCCCCCCGATCTGTACGAATTCCACCACGACAGCACTATCATGCCTTGCGCGCGCGAATGAGGAACTGGCCCAGCCGAGCCGCTTACCGTCATGTGAGAAGGTGAAGGACTGCTGTACTACAACCGGTCATGTTGGGCCGACGGCCGGGACCCTGATGAAAGACGCGCGCGGGGGCCTCGTTCGCTGACCGGGAATGAAATCCCTCTAGCCTTATCAGGTAAACCTCGCGCGGGTCCAACCCGCTTCACATCACCGCTGGCAGTGCAAAGTGATCGTTTAATCGCTCATGGTACCGTTGCTTCTCCTTGCTGAACGGTTGATAAACACATCGGTGGAGCTCACGCGGCGGCTGGCTCGTGCTTGAAGTCGTCGCCGTACTTGAGGACCGCCCACGCCATTCGCGCATTCTTGGCTGCGATCGCCACGGCCGCGCGCCAATATCCGCGCCGCTCAACGAGGCTTCGCACCCAACGGCTGAAGCGGTCCTGCTTCTCGCCGAGATTCGCGATGACGGCGCGCGCACCGTTCACCAGCAGACAGCGCAGCTAGGCGTCGCCCGCCTTTGTGATGCCGCCCAGCCGCTGCTTCCCGCCGCTGCTGTGCTGCCCCGGCGTCAATCCGACCCATGCGCCTACCTGACGACCATTTTTGAAGTCATGTCCGGCACCCAGGCTAGCAAGCAGTGCGCTCGCCGTGGTCGGGCCGACGCCGCGCAATTGCATGAGCCGTCGACTGCGCTCGTCGTCGCGCGCAATTTGGCTAATCGCGCGGTCGTATTCGACAAGCCGGTCCTCGATATTGCCGGCGTGCTCGAGCAGATCGCTGATGCAGCGTCTGGCCCAACCGGGCAAAGCATCAAGATGGATCGTGATCTCTCTTCGCAGACGCTCCGGGCTCTGTGGCAGCACCACGCCGAATTCGGCGATGGATAACGTCAACTACAACGTCCGATCGTGTTGCCTCACGAAGGAATGTTACCCGAGGGATTGTTGTCGTTTCGCTTTCTCTCTTCTCTCTTTCGTGGTTTGCCGGGCGCGGAGCGCCCGGCCCCCGGCGACTTTCAACTTTTCCGCAACTCACAATTCGGCTGGCTGGCGCATCAGCGGACTTTCGCAGGCCGCCCAGAATCAGTTCTTTTACGCGCTCTGCTCGCCATGCCTTGACCCGGCGCTGCAGCGTTCGTAGTTGTGCCTGACTTGCGTACGCCTCTGGAAACATCTCGGCCAACCGATCCATCAAGACGTTGGCCGGCACAGAGGGCTCTGCAATCAGCCACCCTTCGATTAGCGGCCACGCGTCGACGAACGGATCCACCCGACTTCTCCACCAGTGCTTTGGCTTGGGTTGCTTTCGGTGCGTTGGACGTGCCTCACCTTCTTTCCATGCCGAAGCGAGGCTTGCGAGGAAGACGGCAACGTCCGATTCGCCCGCCAACGCCGCTTCAGCACGCACGCCGTGGGCCGCGAACTCGCTCAATGTCTGCTGAGCCATTCGCATCTCCCGCAGCAGTCGCAAAGGATCGAGGTCTTTGAACTGTGCCTTCAGTTTCTCTTTGATAGCGGGTTCAACGCTGTCATGTGCCAGAAGCCGATCACACGGCGTGGCCGGCGCTGAATAGATCTTGTGTACGCGTGCGCCGTCACGCGTCTTGGACTTCAGCTTGAACGAAGGCTGGAAGAAGTTAATGTAAAGCCGCGATGACGCGTACAGCTGTGCCAGCGCGTTCCGGGCATCGACACCGCTCAGCCGGCCATAACCCACCAGTCGCCGCACGACGGCGCCGTTCTTCTGTTCGACCCAAGCCTGATCGTTCTTCTTATAGGCTCTCGAACGGGTCTGCACAAGGCCACGGCCCTTGCAGTAATCGAGGACGCTTTGGTTCATGAATGCACTGTCATTATCCGAGTCCACACCAAGCATCGCGAATGGCAGATCGGCCGGCGCCTTCTCAAATCCTTCAATCACCAGCATCTGGTTACGTACTCGCATGGCCACGCATTCTGTCCAGCCGGTGGCGATGTCAGTCAGCGTGAGGGTGTGGACGAACTCGCCATCTATCTTCGAGCCGCCGCAGTGTTCGACCATGTCGATCTCGAAGAAGCCGGGTGGTGGATCGCGCCAGTCGGCGAAGGTCCGCACCGGGATGCTGCGCCGGATGGCCGAGCCCACCCCCGTGCGCCGTTTGCGCTGCCCATCGATGTGTGCACGCGCATTGGCGAGCATGCGATCGATGGTCGCCGCGCTGACCTGAAGGAGTTTGGCCTTGACGACCGGGTCCAGGTCGAGATGGCCGTGCCGTTCCATGGCATCAATCAGCTTCGGGATCAACGCCTTCAGTCGCTTGCCGCAAACCCTGTCGGCTGCTTCCCACAATACCGTCAGCGCCTGGCGTACCGCCTCGTCGTACAGCCGGTTGCGTTCGCGCGTCCCCTTTGTTGCGCCGGGCTCTTCCCGTAGCAGACGGATGGCGTGTTTGCGGTGATACCCGGTCAGAGCCACGAACTCATCGAGAATTCTGATCCGGTCACCGAACGTCGCGCTGCCGTATCGCAATTGCAATGCTTCCACCAACTCCTTGCGTGTCGTCATGCTGATTTGTCTCGTCACCTCGTGCCGCTCCCGCCGGACAATCCGACGGGTAGCAAACTACGTGAGGCAACAGGTCAGCGCGAGTTGCAATTCTGATGAGTCAATGCGCCGGCCAAGACAATTGTCGCTGCCCAGTCCGGCTTTTTTGTTCACTCTCCCGGCGCGCAAAGAACTCGAGGGTTGGCCGGGATTCGTGAAATTTGCGCCAGAATGGGGGTATTCGTCCTTTTCGTGCAAATCTGGCGGGTGTCTCCCGGAGAGCCCGTCCAGTAAGGTTTTCGCTTTTGCGTTCGTTACGCGACGCCCGATCCTGCAAGCCAGTGAAAACTCAAGGATTTTCAGAGAAAAGCGCCAGATTTGCACGAAAAGGACGAACGCCCCGGTTTATGATCGTTCGCGGCAATGCTCTACGGTCACGCAGGTGACGCGTCTACAGCCGCGCCGCATCCTCTGCCGACCGTCGCTGAAACTCGCGCGGCGTGACACCAAAGCGTGAGCGGAAATCCCGTGAAAAATGCGCGCCGTCCGCAAAGCCACAATCGAGTGCGATCTGGGTGATGCTGTGCGGATTATTGAGCAACAGCCAGCAGCCATATTCGAGCCGCAGCGAGCGCAGGAATGCCATCGGTGAGAGGCCGAGCGCGTCATGAAAGGCGCGCTCCAGTTGCCGCCTGCCGACACCCACATAGCGTGCAATGGCGTCGAGCGTGGGTGGATTGTCGATGCGTTGCTCAATGAAATGGGCCGCTTGCCGCACGCGGATATCGGCGATATGCGCGAGGTCGGCGTAGAAGTGCGCCTGCGGCAATTTCGCTGGACGCATGCCTTGCAGCATCATATGGCGCACGACCTGCTGCGCCTTGTCCCGGCCGCAATGACGGGCAACCAGGTATAGACCGAGATCGATCGCCGCGGTCGAACCGGCGCACGTGATCAGGTCTCCTTCATCCACGAACAGGTGATCGACGACAGCAGGCGTCTGCGGAAAGCGGGCGCGAAACGCGTCGAGCACATTCCAGTGCACGCAGACAACACGCGCCCCAACCAACCCCGCTTGTGCCAGCGCGAAGGTGCCGGTGCAGATACCTAGCATCCGGACGCGGCTCGCGCTCGCCTGCCGCAGCCAGTAGCCCAGCGCCGGTGCCAGATACGTATTCGGATAGTCGTTGCCGCCGCAGACCGCAATGTAATCGAATTCCGCCGGGTCGTCCGGCAATCCGCCGCCGACCTCGAGTGTTACACCGGCGCTCGAGGCGCGCGGCAACCCGTCCATGCTCATGACGCGCCAGCGCGCGTGAATTTGTCGACTACGCCCGCCGTGATCCGCGGCCAGACGCAGCACGTCGATCAGCCCCGCGAACGCGGCCAGTGTGAATTGGTTGAGCAGAATGAAACCGATGGAAAGCTCGGGTTTACCCGTTTCCTGCGGGGCAGCGGTGGTGCGCGTGCCGCGGGTTTCAGCGTCGGCGTTGGGCGGATTCGGCATGACGCAATTATTCAATTAATTGGCCGCGACTTGCAAGCTGGCGACACCGCGCGACGCGCAAGATACGGGCGTGGTCACAACAAGGCAAACCTGGCAGGGGACGAAATGGGACACGGAACTCGCAACACGATCAAGGCAGCCATTGCGCTGGCCTGCACGATAGCTTCACTGGGCGCTGCCGCGCAGTCGCCGCGACTGACTGTCGCAATGTACGGCGGTAACTGGGGCGACGCCTTTCGCAGTTGCGTAGCCGAGCCCTTCACGAAGGCAACCGGGATCGCCGTGACGCCGGAACTCGGCACCTCGACCACGACGCTCGCCAAGTTGCAGCAGCAGAAGGCGGCACCGACTATCGACGTTGCGTGGCTGGATGGCGGCATCAGCGAACTGGCCTACCAGGCCGGTGTGCTCGAAAACCTCGATAGCGCGGCGATTCCGAATCTCAAGCAGGTCATCGCCAAAGCCGTCTACCGTAGCGGCAATACGACGTATGCGGTCGGCTCCGGCTACTACTCGCTGGGACTTGCGTACAACACCAAATCGGTCAAACCACCGACGAGCTGGAAGGACCTCTGGAATCCCGCCTATGCGGGCGCGGTCACGGTGCCGTCGCCGGCCAATTCCGCAGGCATCCCGTTTGTCGTATTCCTGGCCCAGGTCTGGGGTGTCGACCCCGCCCATCTTGACCCCGTCTACGCGAAGCTTGCGTCGCTCGATACCGCGCTCTTCTACGACAGCTCGGGCGCGGCGACGAACGCATTCCAAAGCGGTGAGGCGACGATTGGTGCGTTCTTCAACGTCGGCGCGTGGGACCTGATCCACAAGGGCGTACCGATCGGCTTTGTCGTGCCGAAGGAAGGAGCATGGGCGACTGACGCCCGGCTGCATCTCGTGAAGGGCTCTCGCAACAAGGCGGCGGCGGAGAAGTTCATTAACTTCGCGCTGACGCCGGAGGCGG
Organism: Paraburkholderia sp. BL6665CI2N2; assembly: GCF_004366535.1. Lineage (NCBI taxonomy): Bacteria > Pseudomonadati > Pseudomonadota > Betaproteobacteria > Burkholderiales > Burkholderiaceae > Paraburkholderia > Paraburkholderia sp. BL6665CI2N2. The sequence goes on along the minus strand of NZ_SORC01000002.1, from coordinate 186,015 downwards.
CGACGTGCCTCGCGACGAAGCTGTATCTCGGGCCGGCTGTGGCAGGCGTCAAGCTGCCGTCCGACGTGGCGCGCAAGCTACCCTGGGGGGCTAACGGCTCGGTGGGCGACCTGAAGCTGTTCGACTGGAGCGTCCTCAACGCGCGCCGCGCCGAAATCACGGCCGCGTGGAACCGCCAGGTGGTCACCAAGCAATGAACCAGGTGCCAGCGATGCAAGCCCTTCTGACTCTCGATGCCGTATGTAAGCGCTTTGGCGGGTACACGGCGCTCGACCAGATTCACCTGGACATCCGCCAGGGAGAATTCATCGCGCTGCTCGGACCGAGCGGGTGCGGAAAGACTACGTTGCTCCGGTCGATCGCGGGCTTTCTGGCGCCCGATAGCGGCCGCATCGTGATCGATGGCGAGGATGTCACCGGGCTGCCGCCATACCGGCGGCCCCTGAACACGGTATTCCAGAACTACGCACTGTTCCCGCATATGACGGTGCTCGAAAACGTGGCCTACGGTCCGCGGCGGCGGGGCGCGTCACGTCGCGAAGCAAATGAACGCGCCGGAGCGGCGCTTGAACTGGTCGGGTTGGCGTCGCTTGGCGAGCGCTATCCGCGCGAGATGTCGGGCGGCCAGCAGCAGCGTGTGGCGCTGGCGCGTGCAGTGGTCAATCAGCCGAAGCTGCTGCTGCTCGACGAGCCGCTGTCCGCGCTCGACATGAAGTTGCGCAAGCGCATGCAACTCGAACTCAAGCACCTGCAGGCAAAGCTCGGCATCGCGTTCGTGTTCGTCACGCACGATCAGGAAGAGGCGATGACAATGGCCGACCGGATCGTCGTGATGAACGCGGGACGGATTGAACAGATCGGCATTGGCACGGATATCTATCGCGCGCCTGCCACGCGCTTTGTTACCGAGTTCATCGGTGACGCCAACCTGATCGACTTTACTGCTGCGAGTGGCGCGATTTCACTGGCATTGCCAGGCGCGCCCACCCGTATCGTGCGCGCCGATGCGCCATCAAGGGGCGTCGCCGTATTGCGGCCCGAGCAGTTGCGCGTACTCGACAACGCGGGCCACGAGGATGCGTCGCTGTGCTGCGTGTCCGGGGTGCTCGTCGACGTGGTGAGCGTCGGCAGTCATACGATGCTGCACGCCAATGTCGGCGGCGAGCATGTCGTTGCGCGCGTGATGGGGCCGCCGGCGCGGGCAACGCGAACGGGAGGCCCGGTGCGTTTCGGTTTCGACCCGTCCGACCTGCATCTGATTGGGGAGCCGGCGTGAAGCGCCCCGTCGTCACGCCATTGATCATGATGGCCGCGCCGATGGCGTTTTTCACGGCCTTCTTTCTCGCCCCGCTCGCCGTGGTGCTGCTGGCCAGCTTCACCAGCCCGCAAGCACATGGCGTCTCGCTGGCCAACTACGTGCGCGTGCTGGCAGACCAGTATCACTGGGGCGTCATTCTTGTCACCTTCCGTCTCGCCTGCGTGAGCACGCTGACGTGCCTGCTGCTCGGCTATCCGCTTGCCTGGTATCTCGTGCGGGTGGTCCGTTGGGCCGCCTGGCGACGGACCTGCGTGATCCTGCTCGTGGTGCCGATGCTGACCAGCAACATTGTTCGCTCGTTCGGCTGGATGGTTCTGCTGGGCCGCAATGGGCTCGTCAACCAGACACTCCTTGCCACCGGCGCGATCGAGCGGCCGGTGCGCTTCCTCGGCACTGAGCTCGGCATTCTGATCGGCATGGTCTACGTGCTGCTGCCGTTTGTCGTGCTGGCGGTTGGCAATGCGCTTGCACAAGTGGATCCTGCCGTCGAGCAGGCGTCAGCGGATCTTGGCGCTAGCCCGCTCGAAACTTTCCGTTATGTCACGTGGCCGTTGACTTTGCCGGGCGTGGTCGCCGGCGCGATCATGGTATTCACGCTCGCGGTCAGCGCGTATGTGACGCCGGCGCTGTTGTCGGGCGGTCGCGTCACGGTTCTTTCGATGTTGATCTTCCAGCAGTACAGCACGACGTTCGATTTTCACTACGGCGGCGCGCTCAGTATTGTGCTGCTCGTCTTCACGCTGGTCATGGTCGCGCTGGCGGGCCGGATTGGCGAGATTCGGGGGAGGGCACGATGATCGCCCGAACCTCGATTCGCGTTATCTCCTGGATCGTGCTGGCCTATCTGGTGCTTCCGCTCGTGGTCATTCTCGGCAGCTCCGTGACGGCGTCGCAATTCCTCACGTTTCCGCCGCGCGGGATCACCTTGCACTGGTACCAGGTGATGCTGTCCGACCCGAGCTACGTCGCGGCGTTTTCGACGAGCACGCTGCTGGCGCTGGCCGCCACGGCCGCAGCGCTTGTCCTCACCGTGCCCGCGGCGCTGGCGTTCGCCCGTTACCCGTTTCCAGGCAAGCGCGCGTTGACGGCCGCGCTGATGGCGCCGCTTGTGTTGCCTCACATCGTGCTCGGCGCGGCATTGCTGCAATTCGGCGGTTACTTCGGACTTACGCGCAGTTTTGCTTCGCTATTGATCGGCCATACCGTGATCGTCTCGCCGTTCGTGCTGCGCTCGGTGATGTCGATGATGACCCCCGAACAACGCGCGCTCGAAGAGGCGTCTTACGACCTCGGTGCCAATCCGTGGACGACGTTCTTCCTCGTCGTGTTGCCGCGAATCCGCTCGGGCATCGTGACGGGATCGATCTTCGCGTTCATCTCGTCGTGGATCAACGTCGAGCTGTCGATCTTCAACACGACCGCCGATCTCAACACGATACCGGTCAAACTTTTCAACTACGTGCAGTACACGATCGACCCGACGATCGCCGCGGTATCGGGCGCGACCATCGTTGTGGCGATCGTGGTGATCACGATTCTCGATTTGACGATCGGTCTGGACATGTTGTCCGACCGAACCTAACCCTCTCTCACTTTCCAACGAGGAGCTTCAACCATGCGTAAGCAGGACGCGTTCGACGTCATCTATACCCACACTGAAGGGGAGCCCCTTTGTATCGTGCATAGCGGCATTCTCTATCCGCCGGGATCGACGATTCTGGAAAAGCGCGCTTTCCTTGAGGCGAATTACGACTGGCTGCGCAAGGCGCTGATGCGCGAGCCGCGCGGGCACAAGGACATGTTCGGCGTGTTCCTGACGCCGCCGTCGAGCAAGGAATTCGACGCGGGCCTGATTTATATCGATGGCACCGAGTATTCACACATGTGCGGCCACGGCACGATCGCGGTCGGCATGACGATGGTGGCGTTGGGACTTGTGCCGCGCGGCGACAATGGCGTCACGCGGATCCGTTTTGAAACGACCGCCGGCCTGGTGGTCGCCGAAGTGGCTTCAGAGGGCGACGAAGTGCTGTGGACGCGCTTCGAGAACGTGCCGGCCTATGTGGCCGCGCAGGACATCCCCGTGCATCTGCCGGGCTATGGCGATCTGAAGGCCGATCTCGTCTGGGGCGGCAACTATTTCGGCATCGTCGATTTGTCGAGCTGCGCGCTGCGAATCTCGCCCGAAAACGGTAGCGAACTGTCGCGCCTTGGTCTGCTCGTGCGCGACCAGATCAACGATCAGATGCGCATCCAGCATCCGACCGAAGCGCACATCAACAATCTGAACTTCATCACGTTCTGGCACTCGCCGACGATCGAAGGCGCTTTCTACAAGAACGTTCACGTGTTTAGCGCGGGCCAGCTGGACCGCTCACCGGGCGGCACTGGCACCAGCGCGATGATGGCGATGTTCGAGGCGCGCGGCAAACTCAAGCTGAATCAGCCAATCCTCTCCGAAGGGTTGCTGGGCAGCGGCACGTTCGAAGGCTGCCTGCTCGGCGAGGTCGATTTGAACGGCACGCGCGCCGTGCGTCCGACTGTGAAGGGGACGGCCAGCATTCTCGGCACAGCACGCTGGATGCTCGATCGGGAAGACGCCGTCGGCGCGGGGTTTGTGGTGCGATAAGTCGTTGAAGAAACGGGCGGCACGTCGGTGGGACCGCCCGGTTTATGCATTACTGTAAGGACACCGCTTGCGAAGGGCAGCAAACCGACATGGAGCCGACGCACTGATACCCATCGCCGAACGGCTGCAAAGGCCGATCAATTGGTCTTCATTTAAGAATGCCGTCGCAAAGTTTGCAATGGATCGACGGGCAGCAACGGGTTGACTTGCGACGATCATCCGCTGCGGGCCGGCAAGCGGTTCTCAATTCAGCTATCGGACCGGGTTCGGCCAGGAAGCGTCGTTCATGCGTACAATCAGTCGGACGTTCAGTCGTCTGCTCAGGTTTGCAAACGGACATCAAAGCTGTCTGGACACGGTTCGGTCGCCCTCGCTCAGTTGTCTCGACCACTGTTAGGGAAATTGCCACATGAGCGTCCATATCACCCTGACCGAAACTCAAATGCCGCCGTCGGAGCAATTCCTCGGGTTTGTCGACGCATGGCTATCCGGAGCGGAATTCGACGGATCCAATTGGGCAAGCTTCGGACAGGAGCGGCCACAACGACTTGGCCGGGGGTTATCGGGCAGCGCTTCGACTCAGCTACAACAGCGGGTTGCCGACAGTGCGACCGGCATGAGCCTCCTTCGCCGGGCTTATGAGCTTTTTGTCGCATTGCTCATCGGGGACGTCGATGCGATCCGGGCTGTGCAACAACAATTCCGCTTCGCCCTCGTCGTCGGTGCTCCGCGCAGCGGGGGCAAATATCTCACCAAAGAAATGTTTCGTGCACTCGGTCATATTCCGAATCGCGTGCCGGCGGTTATTGCACACGACGGTTTCCCGGAAGCAGGGCCCTGGAGATTCGACCGTTCCGGCACAACGTGGCTCGAGAGCTTGCACTCCATGGCCGAGTACCTTGCCATGGTGGAACTGTTCTTTGTCGCTGCGGACCGCCACGAAGGGCGCATTGTCGTTCCCAAGAAGGCGACGAAGGCCGTATATGCACCCGGACTGTTTCAATCCGTTCTGGGCGATGACATGGACGGGATCATCACGATTCGACATCCTGTTCCAGCATGCATTTCGACGTATGAAGCATCGGGCGGCCTGCCTGCCGACCAGCGATTCGTTCAGCGCGGAAACATCGAACACCTGTGGGCTCGAGACTTAATGAGTGCCGGGATCACGGCACGCGAACTGGCAGACATGAATTATTTCGACGCGTACCTGCGCTACTGGGAAGACTATTACGTGCGCGTGTCATTGGACGGAGCTAAAATCGCGCGCTACTACCGTGTCGTTGCTTACGGTGCGGAACGGTTCGTGCGCGAGGCCCAAGGTAATGCCAACCGCTTTGGATCATCCAGAGTTGTGGAAGTCGAGGAATTCCATGTTCAAGACCGGCGCGATTACCATCCCGAATGGTTAGCGCGGGCCGAACCGGCGCTCCGTCGCGTCAGTGAGCAGTGGGCGCGGGTAGGCCTCGCATTTCCGCTCGAAGAAATCGCCGAGTGCTGGTAGCGCCGTAGCGCCTGTTACGTGCCGTTTCGTTAAGGCATTGCTCGTGGATCACGGAGCGACGCGCAAAATGCGGTGCTCTACCAGCGTGGCGATCAGGCCGACCTTCTCGTCATCGGTGAGATCCCCTGGTAATTCGCGCACATAGAACGAGCTCGTCTGGGCGACGAATTCTAAGGCATTACGCGCGATATCGCTGACGAGGACATCGACATTCCCAGCCGGGCCTTTCAGGCAAGCCATCCCGCCCTCGGCCGACACCAGGCCGCGGCCCGCATGGTAATTGATCACACGGCGCGACAACGATATTGACAGGCCATCTAGCCACACGTCGGGCAGTGGGTTACCGAAGAAAGATTCATAGCGGGCACGAAAGGCCTCGAACGTCGATGGCCGTCGCGTCGCGTGGCCAAGTGGCTCAAGTGGGCCGCTCGGAATATGGTGCACGTATTCTCCGAAATATCGACGACAAAAGTCTGTGTACTGGCGAGTAAATAGGACAAACTGATGCCACGCCTCGTCGATGCGTACGGAATACATGTTCCATGTCACATCCGAATCGACATATGACAATATCAAGAATTTCTTTACTTCTGCGAATAACGACTCGCCCTCTTCGGGCGAATCGACGATTCGCTCCTTGACCAACTTGTCAATCAGGTAGCCGGCCTCGTAACGCAGTACCGACTCGTACCTCGCTAACGTCTCTCGGTCGGCAGCCTTGTCGGTCGTGAGTTCCGGGCCGTTCACGGTCTGACCACAAGCGACGGTATGGCCATCGCGGCGTTGCACTCCGATGTGCAGCTTGGGTGCGTTTCGCAGCTCGAGCACGAACACGATGCGCAAGAACTCATCACGCGCGGCCGCAACCGGATATCCAGCCGTCCCGCACGCACTTCAACGAGGCGACTCGCAGCTGTCTGCGGCTCACTGAGGTTGGCGGCTGACACGAAGGCGCCGCTGTCGCGGCGCCGGCGTGCCGCGATCACATTGACGCGATCGCCGTGGCATACGACTTCCGCATCAGGTTTGACCCAGATCACAGTGCCGCCATGCGGTAAAAGCGATTCCGGAGCATCGGCCGCTGCAACGATGTCGTTTTTGTCGACTTCAATGAAGAATGCCAGATCCCCCAGCGACGGGAACAGTCTCACCCGCCCGCTGCCGTCGTCCGGTCCAATGTAGCCTCGGAATGCCCGCACATTGACGCCCGCATCGAGCAGGCGACTCAAAAGGGGATGAGCCTTTAGCTGATTATCATCGGGTTTCTGCTTTTGATTCGGCATTTGATAACCCTCCCACTCGATCAGAGCACGACGAAGAACCAGCCTCTTGATGTTAGGCAAACCTGAACATAAAGTCCATTGAAGACGCCGGCTGGGCAAACTGACGCTACATCCGTTCGGCAGGACTGGGTGGTAGAGTCATCTCTTATCCTGCGAAGGAAACGCGATGTTTGAGTTGTCATACGGCATTGAATACTGGCTCACCAAATGGGTGAACGGCGGAGGCGCTTTCTCGGCTGGAGAGCACGGACGCCTGCTGGCGGTGCATTGGCCGACTCTCGGTGTTCCTCCTCGGAGCGCGGTGTTGGTGCCGATGTCGGGAAAATCACCTGATATGGCTTGGCTTGCCGCCCACGGATTCGAGGTGGTCGGCGTTGAAATCTCTCCAATCGCGTGTGAGGCCTTTTACGCCGAACGGCACATCATCGTCGAACGGACAACTCATGGGAGATTTACGCGGTGGCACGGTGGAGGAGTCACAATTCTCGAGGGCGACTTCTTTGACTTGTCCGGCACGTACGATGCAGCACTCGATCGCGGCGGCCTCGTCGCATTACCGCACCAAAACCGGCAGCGGTATGCCCGGCATTTAAGTGCATGCTTGAGGCCAGGAGGTCTGCTGCTGCTGATTACGATTGAGTATGACGAGACTCGCAGAAGCGGTCCGCCGTTCCCGGTTTATACGCGGGAGGTGCGTCAGCTGTTTCCTCGCGCCGTCGAATGTTCGCGCCGTCCACTCAATCGGCCCCGCTGGATCGCTGTCGGGGGTGCGGAGGCTGTGGTCTGGGTGGTTAAGAACTGACGCGAGCAAGTCTGACCTCGCCGCCGTTCCCGGTCCGAGGATATCCATGCGGAGGTCTTAAATGCGTCGCAGACCCTGGCGTCCACCATTGATCGCAGTCTTGCTTCGGGCTTCGTTCTCTTCGCTCATCAGATGCAATATGCGTTCCTTGCTCGTCATGACGCGCCGCCAGGATCGGCCGCCTGATACCGGTCGAGTTCTATCATGTTGTAGCGAGCAGGCTCTTACCGGCCAACAGCCGCCGTGCGCGATCTCCGCGTCGGCGAAAACAACCGCAACCGGCTAGGTAGCGGACGAAACGCCGCAAAACGCGAATGCCAGCTTGCAGGGGCGCAGCTCGCTTCAGTCGTGATTGTCGGAGACACGACTGCATCGTGAATTTTGCGCCCTGCTTGACCGAACGTTGTGCCTTGAAAGCTGTCCTCGACGCGGATGGGATCCGAGCGGCAGCTATACCGGGTCGGGAGTGTGAGTTCGCTGATGCGGAAAGTTGCCGTCGGGTTGCTCGATGCCGCACCCGCCAGCATTCCGCCACATTGCCGACGTAGAACTCAAGCTGTGCCAATGTCGGCATTGGCCGAATGACCCGGCCGTGGCCTTAGCCGACGAATATCCGCCCCACATTACGATAAGTTGAGATTTCGGTATGTCGACAGTTGGCCCGGGGTCGACTCAGCACTCGTTACGCACGAAAACCGGCGCAGCGTCCTCCATCCGGATCTAGAGAGAAGCGCATTACTAAGTCCGACCGGTTCAACCAGATGACCGAGTCTTGATTTTTTGCTTGCAGCTCGCGTCCCGTAAAGGCTCACCTTGAAGACCTGGGTCGCTCCGGGAGACGCAACTGCCCGTCAGGCGTCATTGCGTCCTCGCCAAACGCAAAGCCTTGCCTGCATGGAGGCGGGCAACGCTACAGGGCGGGTTATCTACGTGGCGGAAATTTGCGGCTCGCCGTCTTCGATCGCTCTGTAAAACTCAAGACAGACGACAGCAGACTAAAAGTTCGCTGCTGAATTCACGAGTTGAGAAAATGGACACTGTTGACCTGATGCCAGGAGTCGCGGCGGACCGGCATGAAATCCCGTTTCGCCTGGCCAGTCAATGCGGTGAGGTCGCCTGCGTGATCACACGGAAAGCGCTCGAAGCGCAATTCTGGTTGCCCGGAGACGCTGATCCGGTCCGCATGCTCAAGGCATTTGCTGACGGACGGCGTCGCATTATCGCGGTCGCCGAAAGAAAAATCCGCCTGCATCCGGGCAAACCCGTCAGACTCACTACCGGGGATTTCGAGGCCGGACATTAGTCCTTCGGCTGCCGCGCGTCACCACTCAATGCGGTGTTTCTCATCGGTCTCGCGATGCCGGCGATCATCGTCCATGTGCAGATACTGACTGGTTGTTGTCAGTGACGCATGCCCCAGGTTATTGCGCACGAGTCGCAGATCCAGTTGCTGGTCTGCCATATGTGAGCCTGCGCTGTGACGCAGCCAGTGTGCCGATGCCTGCTCGAGGCGGTCTGCGCGCTGCGCATGGTCGTCGCCACGCGCCCGCAACGCTTCAGCGGCGCCGCTGAAGACGTCCTTCACAATCCGGTGCAGCCCGGCGCGCGTGAGTGGCTTTAGTGACTGCCCGACCGGCAGCACGAGCGGCGTGTCCTCGCCTGGCGAGGGGAGTGCTGGCAATCCGCGGGTTCGCCGGTACGCGCCGAGTTCCATCATCATTTCCGCAGTGGCGGGCACCAGCCGTTCCTTGCCACCTTTGCCCATTACTTCGAGCCACCAGCGATCCTTGCCGTTCTCGTCGCTCCGGCGGAAGAACCGGCCCATCGTGTTGCTGCCCACTTCGGTAATGCGCAGACCACCGAGATAAAGCAGCGTGAAAAGCCAGCGCACGCGTGCGTGATGCTCACGCTCGCGACCGGTCTCACTGGGCATGCCCTGGATGAACGTTTTGACTTCGAACCACAGTTCGGGCGACAGATACCGGACGATGCGCGGCCTGGCCCGACGGGCGCGCTGGCGCGAGAGCGACAGGGGATTGCCGGCCAGATACCCCGCCTGCACGAGCCACGCAAACATGACGTTGAGGATCACCATGGCCTGCCGCTGGCTCGATTCCGACAGGGGGCCATAGAACGGCCGCCAGCGCGGATCGCTGCGCGGGTGCTTGCGTCCGCCATCGGCGGTCCACCGCGCTGCCGGTTGTGGATCGGCGAGAAAGTGCTGGTAGAACAGCAGGTCCTCGTGCGTGAGCGAGGAGAGCGGCTTGCCCATCTGCAGGGTGGACCACAGCAGCAGCCGTTCGGCTTCCTTGCGGTAGTTGTCGAACGTCGTCCTTGTATCGACGAAGCGGGCGAGCCATGCGCGGATTGCGTCGAGGTCGGTATCAGCGGCGACCTGCATGTGGCCGGTTGCGCGGTTCGTGCCGTGGCGGCCATCGAGCGCGGCGGGCAGTTCTTCGAGCGTCTCGATCGGGCAGGGCGGTTTTCATGGGGGGAAGGCGCAGCGAGCGCGGATGTCGGGGCGTGACGTGATGATGGACTGATTGTCCTGCATCATTTCAACATTATAGTAATAATGTCAAAATTCAAAGAAGGGGGCGTTATGATTTAGCCGGTTTACGTAGTAATCTATAAGGTAATCCACTGACGAAAATCCTCATGAGTGACGTCCTGTCCCCCGACGCGGCGCTGGCCGCCGAGATCGACCGCCTGAAGGTGGCATTTCCGAAGACGCGCGAGCTGTACCGTGAGGTCTGCGCGCTGCTGTTCTTCCGCTTCGGGATGACGCCGACCGCGAACCGCCTGTACCAGCTGGTGAAGCGGGGCAGCATGAGCACGCCGACCCAGGTGCTCGGTGAATTCTGGGCGGAACTGCGCGAAAAAAGCCGCGTGCGCATCGACCATCCCGACCTGCCCGCCGATCTCGGGGCGGCCGCCGGCGAACTGGTCGCCACGCTCTGGCAGCGCGCGAGCGCGTCAGCGGAGGCCGCGCTCGGTGCGTTGCGCGAAGAACTCGAGGCACAACGCGTCGAGGCGCAACAGTCGGTCGTCGTCGCCCGCGACGAACTGGGTCGTACCGGGACCGCGCTCGAGCAGCGCACCGCGGCGCTGCTGGCCGCGCAGGTCGAGGTCCGGGAGCTGGAAAAGGAGCAGGCTGAAGCTCACGCGCAGCGACAGTCACTCGAAGCGGAGCTCGCGCGACTCAGGGACGCGCTGGCTGGGCGCGATCGCGAACTCGCGGAAGTGAGGGAAGGCTTTTCGCGGGATCTGGAAAAGCAGCGCGAAGCGGCCGAACGGGCCGAGGATCGGCTCAGGGCGTCCGAGAAACGCGCTCTGCTGGAGATCGACCGCGAGCGGGGTAACGCGGCGAAGCTGCAGAAGGAACTGGACGAAGCCGCGCGTCGCGCGGACCGCAAGGATGCGGATCATCGTCGGGCAGTTGAGACGTTGCAATCGCAACTGGGCGACGCGCGTCATCAGACGGGCGTACTGCAGGGGCGGCTCGATGCGGTTCAGGCGGAGAACACGCGCCTGCAGACGGAACTCATCGCGGCTCGGGACGCGCATCGAGCGCCTGTTCCTTCCACGGTCCGGAGCGGCCCGCGTGCGACCCGCCCGTCCCGCGCTGCGGTCGCGGCCAAACCGGGAACACGCCGCAAAAAAGCGGTATAAACAGCAGATCACTGCATTCTGGAAAGTCGCTGCATGGCTGATATCTATCTGCTCACCGGGCTGACGCTCCCCATGGGCATCGCGCATGAGTCGCTGCCCGCGGCGGTGAAGGCGTTCATCGCCGCGGGCAGCGGATGAGTCGCACGCAGATGGTTGCGCGTGCGAAGTCGCGCGGTCTGCGCCTGTCGTTTCGCGCGACAGGGCGGTGCGCGCATGGCGAAACCGGGCTGTTCGAGCTGCGTTTCAGTGATGGCACAGCGGGCTGCCTGATGCTGGCCCACCTGCAGCGGGTGCGGAATACTCGTGGCCGCAGTCGTCGGCGTGGCCGTACTGCCGTTTCCCGGCCGCCGGCGCGGGACCCCCGTCAGACCAGTCTGTTCTGAAGGTAACGGCGCTGTTGCGGTGCCACCCAGCGCCCGCTATGCTCGCTGCCATCAACGAACCAGGGGTCCGAAAGTGCGGCGTGTGGCGGTCAGAAAATCTTCAGTTCACGGGCGGGGCGTTTTCGCGCTGCAGGCAATTGCCGCTCGCGAGCGGATCCTTGAATATCGCGGTGAAGTCACCTCATGGCGGCGGGCCGCTGCCAGGCACAAGCGTTCGGGAACACCCGGTCACACGTTTCTCTTCGGCCTGACCGACGGCCGCGTGATTGACGGCAGCGTGGGCGGCAATAGCGCCCGCTGGCTAAACCACTCCTGCCGGCCGAATTGCGAGGCGGTCGAGGACGAACGGGGGCGTGTGTTTATCGAGACGATCCGTGACGTGATACAGGGCGACGAGTTGTTTATCGCCTATGGGCTCACGCTCGATGAAGCGACCACTCCTGAACTGGTCGCCGACTATGCCTGCCACTGTGCGACGAAGCGGTGTAAAGGATCGATGCTGGCTGCGGTAAGCGGGTAGCGAGCGCGACCTAACCGACAGGTCCAGCAGCGGTTCCTATGCTGCTGGGCCGGACGCACCGTGACGGGAAGCTTCGCGGCGACTCATCGAGGGCGGTGGGCGACGTTCCGCGACCGGCTGACTGGGACAGCTTTCTCTGTCTTTACGCCGGCGCGCCCAAGGCCGCCGCCGAGCGCCGCTGTCGGTATAGGGCAAATGTTTGCCAAAGTGGCTGTTGCGACTTTTACTTCCGAAACGCTGCTACTTTCGCTTCATCGGACGGCATCAGGGGCGCTCGGGCCGGAAGCGGGTTCATGGGGTTGCTCGCAACCCCATGCGGGACGGGCACTTCAACGAAGGGTAACGGAGCGCGTGAAATCTGCCAACCAAAATCATCACTCGTGATAACTCCAGTTATCAGATGTGACGATTTTGTTCCGACCGTCTGGCGGCCGCCGGCAGCCGAGCACGCCAACGATCCAAGCGGTGGTAATGCGCATGCAGGCGCTCGAACGTGGCGTGGTTGCGGCGGCTGCCGAAGTAACGGCGCGGGTTCCTGCGGCTTCACGTTTTGCGCCGATGAATGGAAATACAATTCGACCGGACGGGGGCGGGGGCAGCGGACAGCCCGCCACCGTCGACGGCGATGCATTGCACGGCGCGCTGGCGTCGCCCGGTGTGCTAAAGGAATGCGCGTGCGCTGCTGGCATGACCGGGGAGGGCCGCAGGCGTTGCGCCAGCTGCACCCGACGACGGCGGCGCTGCGCGAAACGATCGCGACCTCGGCTTGCGGAAGCGTTCCTACGGATGGTCCGGCAACCGCGAACGACTAGGACGGCAGCTAGGCGGCGTGCCGCGACTGGCGAGCGCGCGCTGGTACTGGTCGATGTCGGCAATGAGGTGATCGATCCGCCCGCGTAGCTGCCGGTTCGAATGCGCAGCGCGTTCACCCCGACCGCAGCCTGCGGCCGCACGGCATCGTTCTGTGCCTTGAGAAATTTTTCTGTTCCGGCAAGCTGTCCGGCCGCCCGGGCGAGTGACTCGGCGTCCGCGCCCTGCGTCGCGGTAAGTCGGCTCCGCGGATGGCGATCTGGCTGCCGAGGCTGCCGCCTCGGGCGACCGGCCAACTTTTCCCCGTTTGTCGATGGGACCTTGCGGCGGACGAAGGTAGCGTGATTGGCCAGTGAGGATTATCAGGTAAATGCAGAATGGAGGGCGACGATCCACCGCGCGCTGGTAAAATTCGCGCAGCGCTCGGCAGATGAACTGTCCGTAGCCGGGGAGGCGGCACGGGCCGCCAGATTGCGAAACAATTCGCGCCGCGACATGAGCATTCAATGGCGAATTACGAAAATCTCAACGCCAAGCAAGCGTTCATCTGGCGCATCGTGCACCGGCAAAACCTGCCGTGGCTGCTTGATAACGGCATCGTGTGCGCGAGCAGCCAGGTACGCGACTCGAACTTCGTAGCCATCGGGAACGCTGACCTGATTAGCCGCCGCACCCATCGCCCGGTACCCATCGCGCCAGGCGGGACGCTGAGCGACTATGTGCCGTTCTATTTCACCCCGTTTTCGCCGATGATGTACAACATCTACACGGGCCGGGGCGTGCCGAAGCAGCGCAACGAAGATATCTGTATCCTGGTAAGCAGATTGCCTGCCCTGCAGGAGTCTGGCGTTCCGTTCCTATTTACGGATCGGCATGCCTATACGCAGATGGCGCGTTTCTTTAGCGACCTAGATGATCTCGATCAGATTGACTGGCCGCTGCTTCAGGCGCGAAACTTCAAACGCAATCCGGACGATCCGGAGCAGATTGAGCGATATCAGGCTGAGGCGCTGGTGCACGGCAAGCTTCCGGTGGAACTGCTTACCGCCATCGTGTGCTATACCGATAAGGTGAAGGGCGAGCTGGAGATGGAACTGGCGGCACGCCGTTTGAGCGTGCAGGTACGTTCACTTCCAAAATGGTACTTCTGATGATTACTTACACCCACGGCAATTTACTCGAAGCGCCGGCCGAAGCGCTGGTCAACACGGTCAACACCGTTGGAGTAATGGGAAAAGGCATCGCCCTGATGTTCAAGGAGCAGTTCCCGGAGAACTTCCGGGAATATGCGATTGCCTGCAAGGAAGGTCGCGTCCAGACAGGCAAAATGTTTGTCACGGAGCGTATGGCGTTGATGGGGCCCCGCTGGATCGTCAATTTCCCGACGAAACAGAACTGGCGCGCGCCATCCCGTTTGGAGTGGATCGTTGCGGGATTGAACGATCTCCGCCAATTCATTGAGCGCGAACATGTCCAGTCGATAGCGATCCCGCCGCTCGGTGCTGGCAACGGCGGTCTGGACTGGCCGGTTGTGAAGGCACAGATCGATGCAGCGCTGGGCGGGGTGTCTGGCACCGAGATCCTTGTCTACGAGCCGATCGCCAAATACCAGAATGTGTCGAAGCGAGAGGGCGTCGAGAAGCTGACGCCGGCGCGTGCGTTGATTGCGGAACTGGTGCGACGGTACTGGGTACTCGGTATGGAATGCAGTCTGCTGGAGATTCAGAAGCTGGCGTGGTTCCTCGAGCGTGTGATCGAGCGCACCGAAGTACCTAACCCGCTGAAACTCCAGTTCATTGCCCACACATATGGCCCGTACGCAAACCGTCTCGAGCACCTGCTCAACAACCTTGACGGCAGTTATCTGCATTGCGATAAACGCATCGCGGATGCAGATCCACTGGATGTGATCTGGTTCGAAGACCGACGCAGCGATGTGCTGGCTGCGTATCTGAAAAGCAGCGAGATGAAACCGTATCTCGGCGCGGTAGAAGAAACGGCGTCGCTGATTGATGGATTCGAATCGCCGTTTGGTCTTGAACTGCTTGCATCGCTGGACTGGCTGCTGGTACGCGAGGGTTGCACGGCAAGCGTGGAGAGCATCCGTACGGGTCTGGCTGAGTGGCCGGGTGGTGAATCGGCCGGACGACGCAAGCACCGTCTGTTCGACGAACGCGCAATTCAGATCGGTCTTACCCGGCTGACCGAAATGGCGCACGCGTAGCAGGGCTACTATCCAGGACATAAGGCCACGCCGGTCGCGCGGCGGCGTCCATATCGCGGTTTGACGCCTGTGAAGAGCATCTATGCTGCTTCAATCGCCGTGAGCCAAAGAGCAGCCCCGGCATTACTCAGTTCCATCATTCCGCCTGCGAGAGCCGCGTGCCGCTAACAATCCCGTTGCCGCACGGATTCCACCAAATGTAGCGAAAGTGCAGCTAAGACTGCCGGTGACACTCCTTCCGTACGGGTTCAATCTCGGAGCTCGAATGGCTTCACGTCCGTCAGCAACTGGAGCGACCGGTTCAACTTGTCGAGGCTGACATAGGGAGCCGTGCAGGGCGGGCAGGCGCGCGCCGACTACGGACAGGCGCTGATCGCCCGGCTCGCGGACGACCTGACGCGCCGTTTCGGACGGGGATTCGGCCGGGCCAATCTGGCCAGCATGCGCGCCTTCTATGTCGCCTGGCCAGCGGCGGAGATTTTCCAGACACTGTCTGGAAAATCGGCAGCCCCCGAAAACGTCCAGACGCCGTCTGGAAAATCGCTGCCGGCGAAAGACGTCGCCGACGCCATGACAACGGCACCCGATTACCTGACGCTGGCCGGCCGTTTTACGTTGCCGTGGTCCGCCTATGTGCGCCTGCTTTCAGTGAAGACGGCGGCCGCTCGCTCATTCTATGAAACCGAGGCGTTGCGCGAAGGCTGGTCGGTGCGCCAGCTCGACCGCCAGATCAGTAGCCAGCTTTACGAGCGGCTGGCGCTGTCGCGCAACAAGGCGGCCCTGCTCAGGAAAGCCGCCGATGTCCAGCCGGGTGATCTCCTCACGCCAGAGGAGGCGATTCTCGACCCGTTCGTACTCGAGTTTCTCGACATCAAGGACGAGTACTCGGAGTCGGATCTTGAGGAGGCGCTGATCCAGCATCTGGCGGACTTCCTGCTTGAGCTCGGCGACGACTTTGCTTTCGTCGGCCGGCAGCGCCGCCTGAGAACCGACGACACATGGTTCAGGGTCGACCTGTTGTTTTTCCATCGACGTTTGAGATGCCTGGTCATCATCGATCTCAAGGTCGGTCGCTTCAGCTATGCGGACGGCGGGCAGATGCATCTTTACCTGAACTACGCGCGCGAGCACTGGATGAAGCCGGCGGAGAATCCGCCTGTCGGTCTGATCCTTTGCGCCGAAAAAGGTGCGGCCGAAGCACACTACGTGCTGGACAACCTGCCGAACAAGATTCTCGCGGCGGAATACCAGACGGTGTTGCCAGACGAGGCAATGATCGTGCAGGAGCTGGAGCGCACGACAGCGGAACTGGACCGGCGTACCGGGGCCTCGTAGGTCTGGATCTGCCGCTAGAATATCCGGTCATCTGAAGGCGAGGCCGCGAGTCGGCAACGCATCATCATGTGGAAAGGGTGACGCGTTTTCATCGATGCCAGTTCAGGCAGAAAAGCAGTCCAAATAGTCAATTTGTTATCGCGATAGGATGCTCATCGAACCTGATTGCGACCGGAGCCGTGCTTCTGCAGTTCATTGGGATCGCGGAAACGGCAGGTGTTTTCGCGGCGGCGGTCGACGGTTCACGACCCCGTTGCGATCTTTGACCTCGGCGAGTTGGGTACTAGCGATAAGGCGCGGTACACCGCAGGCGGTCCAACCGCGCACGTTAACATTGGATTCTCCACTTCGGAAAACGAAACCGCCACCTCGGGGGGCGAGACGGCGAGATTCGGTCAGATACGCCAGTTTGCGTTTTTGCGCAAACTGGCGTATTGTGAAAACATCATGCAAATCGACCCAACCGACTTTCGAACCCCAGGACAGTACATTGACGCCCTACTTGAAGTGCGGGGCTGGTCAAAACGCGTGCTCGCAGTGATTCTCGGCGTCGACGACAGCAGCATCAACCGGCTCGTTTCCGACAAACGACCGGTCGACGCAGCAATGGCCATTTCACTCGAGGAGATCTTCGAGGTCCCGGCAGAAAATTTTCTTCACCTTCAAAAGTCGTTCGATCTGGCTAAGGCCCGAATTTCAGCGAGACCGGATCCCGGCCGCGCCACTCGCGCTCAGTTGTTTGGAGGATTGCCGGTCGTAGAAATGATCAAGCGAGGTTGGTTAGACGCCGACGACTCGCGAGACGTGCAAGCAGTGGAAAATGCGCTGGCTAAATTCTTCAAGGCAGAATCACCCGACGCGATTGAAGTACTTCCGCATGCCGCCAAGAAGACATTAGTGCACGGAAATCCCACGCCGGTTCAGATCGCATGGCTATATCGCGTGCGCGAAATTGCCGGCGAAATGCTGGTCCCAAAATATAGTCCCCAGCTAGGCAAGCAGGCGATTGCAAAGCTTGCAACGCTCTTGGCGGCAGCCGAGGAAGCGCGAAAAGTTCCTAAGATCCTCGCTGAGGCTGGCATTCGATTTGTCCTTGTTGAGTCGCTCACCGCCGCCAAGATTGACGGCGTATGTATGTGGCTTGACGAGCACTCCCCAGTCATTGGCATGACGCTGCGTCATGACCGACTGGACAATTTCTGGTTTGTGCTACGTCACGAATTGGAACATGTCCTTCAAGGACACGGTAAGGACGCGATCATTCTTGATATCGAACTCGAAGGCGAGAGAGCCGGCACGGGAGAAACCGTCAGCGAAGAAGAACAGATCGCGAACGCTGCTGCAGCAGATTTTTGCGTTCCCAGAAAAAAGATGGATTCGTTCATTGCGCGCAAAGCTCCGTTCTTCGCGGAGCGGGACCTACTAGGCTTCGCCAAAACCATCAACGTGCATCCCGGCCTGATTGCCGGCCAACTTCAGCATCGTACGGGGCGCTACGATCGTTTCCGCGCTCATTTGGTAAAGATACGCTCCATCGTAGCGCCCAGCGCGATGGTTGATGGTTGGGGCGACATCGCTCCAGTTGGTCTTTTATAGGGAGCAGCGGTGACAAAGCACGTAGAGATGCAGTACATGATTCGCCAGTACAAAGAAGCCACCGGCGAACACGAAGTGGATATGAAGAAGGTGGCTAAATTCGCACACCAGCGCGGATGGCCGCTACCTAAGCCGAAAGATCCGTTCGACATGCTGGCGAAGGAGTTCACGCAGGCCGCACGACAGGAGTTCCGCCGTGATCCGAGGACCGGCAAGTCTTATCGCGCCAACCACGCCCTGCCAGTAAACCAGGGAGGGGTACAGCTTACGTTGTGGATTGACATCGACGAAGCGCCACGGCATCAGATGCATAAGTCGCTAATCAACCGCCGCGAGCAGATGGTCGGAGACGGGGTCCAACTATCGTTGGATGCTGATCACTGGAATAGTGTCCACGAAGACGAGGAACCCATCTCAATCCCCATGGACCTTACCGATGACATCGAATGGAGAAAGAACGCACCCGACGAAGACGAAGAAGCGGCGTAAATCTTTGCGCGACCAAAGCGTGTGGCCTCTCCGTACAGCTCTCGTGGGGTGAGCAGATGGCTTTCGCCGGCGAACTCGCGAACATCCGCGCGAATCGGTCCCGACATTCGTTTTCGTCAGGATTACTGTTCGCAAGAAAAAGGCGAACAGCGCTTTCCGACGCTCGCCCAACGGCCTGTACAACTTCATGGCGAAGCTCCTGCTGCATGAGGTCATGAGCGAATACGATTCGGTATGCTTTATCCTGGACGCCCGCGCCCTGAAGATCGAACTCAAGCATTCACTGCACGAGTATCTCTGCACCGAACTCGCGGGCTGTGGCGCCGAGACGATACTGCAGACCACGCCATGGGAAAGTAAGGACAGTTTTTCCCTGCAGTTCGTCGACTGGATGGTGGGTATCGTCTTGGCGCATCATGAGCACCGCAACGGCCACGCCTACAAGTCGGCATCGCCGAGTATCGCGCAGCGCTGGCTGTTCTTCTAACCGCCGCGAACGTGCACTTCAACCGGCAGCGGTCGCTCGAACGAATCACAGCAAATAACCCGCCTGTACCGATCGGCGACGACCTCTGATTGACGTGCTTCGATCAAATGGGCAATGGAACGTAACGTCGCTGACGTGGTTCTGGTGCGAATTCGCGGTGAGCTAAAGTAGAGGCTTTAGCGGCGGTGATGCAGGATGGCGAAGAAGCTCCGGGATCTGGACGAACTGTTCAAAGGTCGGCACGTTGAACGCGAACTCATCATTCTCTGTGTGCGCTGGTATTGCCGCTACAAGCTCTCGTATCGGGACCTCGTCGAAATGATGGTGGAACGCGGACTGCACGTCGCACATACGACCATCATGCGCTGGGTCCAACGCTACGTGCCGGAATTCGAGAAGCGTTGGGCCCGTTATGCGCGCAAAACCGGCCGCTCGTGGCGCGTCGACGAGACGTACGTGAAGGTGCGCGGGCGGTGGGTCTACCTGTACCGCGCTGTTGATCGCGATGGCAATACGGTCGACTTCAGGCTCACTCCGAAACGTGACGTGGCGGCGGCTAAAGCCTTCCTGCGCAAGGCGCTCAGAACCCAGGGCCGGGCTCCCACCAGCATCACGCTCGATGGCTACGCGGCGTCACATCGGGCAGTGCGCGAACTGCCCGGCGAAAATCCGGCGTGGCGCAACACGAAGTGCCGCTCGTCGAAGTATTTGAACAATCTGATCGAGCAGGATCATCGCGGCGTCAAGTCGCGGATTGGCCCCATGTTGGGGTTCAAGAACTTCGACTGCGCGGCGATCACGCTGGCCGGCGTCGAACTCCTGCATCGCATTCGCAAGAACCAGTTTGCCATCGGTCGCCTGCGCATCAAAGACCAAACTCCGCCTGCAATCTGGAGTGCCGTGCTCGCGGCATGACGCGACGGGGTGGCACACACTTCGCTCGCCCCCGATCTAAATTTTTGCACCACAACCCTGAAGCGCTCCTCGAAAAATCCGTTTTTCTGGGTCAACTTCACCAGCGCACGGCGCAACTGATGACGCCGGCTGGGAAACGGTGACCGTGATAGAGTGATTTCGATTTCTTCATCGCGCCATCTTACGCGACCGATCCCGCAACTTGACAATGCCATTTTATTGGGTATGGGCGCTTAATGCTCACTCAGGCACGTTGCGACTTACACTTTTGTTGGCGCGATTTTGACAAAATTGCTTCGGTTGACGGCTCGCGCTTTGACGAAACGAGCAGGCATTCTCGCGAGCCTGCTCGTATGCATTTGCCGCCGTCGTGTCAGTAATTTTCGGGCAGCAGGATCGTCGTCGCCGAGCGGTCCGCCTCGGTAATGACCCAGACCTTGCCGCCTTTGGGTAGCCCATAGCTCGACAGCAGCCGCTTATCGGTCAGCAACGCTAACTCGTTTTCTGCCAGATCCTCGACAGATAAATCCTCCCAGTCTCGGTGAATGTGACGTGCGAGCAGTTGCATCGGGTGAATGCCGGCCGCATTGAGGGCGGCTTCAGCCGCGGGTGTGATGGCTGGTCGGCCCATCGGAAACCGGGATCATTCTTGATGTCGCGGCTCATGCCCGTCCGCCCTGTGCGTAGGTAGCATTCGGCCATGGGGACAACGGGTACACCCTGTCGGAGCAGGCCGGCCCTCGCTACCGGCCGCGACTTCATCCAGGCTTTCGATGGTGGTGTTCGACGATCCCATTCCGTGGCCACGATGATCCGGTTGTCATCGGGCAGGCGATATGTCGACAGCAGGCGTAGGCCAGAGGCGAGCGACAGGTCGTTCTGTTCTTTGTCGTTGTCAGAAACAGTGCCCCAGTCACAGCGGATATGACGAAGCATGACGCTGATTACGCGGGGACGCCGTTCTCGCGCGTAGGGCGGCAAGGGCGGCAGCCGTCACGAGCAGTTTGCCCGGATGAAACAACGGCTTGATGCGCGTGGCCTGATTCATGATCGAAATCTCTTGAAAACGGACAAGCACGCCCCTCCGGAGCGACCCTGGTGCGTGCTGACGCGAAAGGCAACGGAGCCGGCTAGCCGTCGCGCACCACGGCGTGTCGCCGTCGCGCGTCGACCCCGAATAGCGCATTTGTGCCCGACCGTTGCACAACTTTCAGTTGACAACCCCCCCGTCAGCAACTATCTTAAACTCACAAATGTGAAATACAATCACATTTGTGATTTGAGAGAAGCAAACAACAAATTCGGAGACGACCCAATGGTTAAAGGTACTGCCCATCCCGCGAGGTTCGTGTCAATCACGCTTATCGCGGTTGCTGCCCTCACTGCTACTTCGGCCACTTATGCCAAAGGCCTGAAAATCGGTTTTAGCCAGGTCACGCTTCAGTCACCGTTCTATGTCCAGCTCAAGGAGGGCGCTCAAGCGGCCGCCGCGGCAGACGGCGACGAACTGATCTTTCTCGACGCGAATGGCGACGTGACCAAGCAGAACAACGACATTCAGGACCTGCTCACTCGTAAGGTGAATGTGCTGATCGTCGATCCGGTGAATCCGGATGCAATCGCACCGTCCCTCGAAGCCGCCCAGCGTGCTCACGTGCCGGTCATCACCGTCGATCGCAACGTGCATGGCAACGTCGTCGCCTATATCGGCCGCGACAACGTGAAGATGGGCGAGCTGTCTGGCAAGGCGCTGGTCGCCGCGCTGAAAAAGAAGGGCGTCACTAGCGGCAAGATCATCGAGATCCAGGGCGATGCGGGCGGCACGGTGATGATGGATCGGCGCAAAGGCTTCCACGAAGCGGTCGAAGGTACGGGCTTCAAGATCGTCGAAGGCCCCTACAGCGAATACATCCGCGCTAATGCTGTCACTGCCATGCAGGATCTGCTGCAGGCGAACCCTGATCTGAAGGCCGTGGTTGCGCATAACGACGACATGGCGCTCGGCGCGATGCAGGTTCTGCAGGAAGCCAATCGCAAGGACGTGCTGGTGGCCGGTGTCGACGGTTTGTCTGAAGCGTTGAATGCGACCGAGAATGGCAACCAGTACGTCTCAACCTCGCTGAATGATCCGCGTTATCTGGGCGATATCACTATCCAGACAGCTCGCGAGGTGGTGGCGGGCAGGAAAGTACCGGCGTTCGTCGATGCCGGCACGGAAGCCGTCACCAAAGACAACGTCAAACAGATCAAACACGACGGCCTGTTCGGCGAATACCGTCCAAAGGTCTTCTGATGTCTCGGGCCGGCTAGCCGCCGGCCCGAATCGCCTGGTCATGAGCGCGTAACCGGTCAGTTGTACGAACGGAAGTCGCAGCTCGTGGCGGGTTTCATTTACTCACTTGGTAAGGAAATAATCGTGCGAGCAGCAGTCATGCATCGACCGGGCGACATCCGTGTCGAAGAGGTTGAAAAGCCCATTGTCAAGGCGGGACACGCACTCGTGTGCGTCGCTGCATGTGGCGTGTGCGGGTCTGACATCCCGCGAATGCTGAGCAAAGGCGCGCACGTGATGCCGCTCATCTGCGGCCATGAATTCTCTGGCTTTATCGAGGCGCTCGGCGACGGCCTCGAGGGTTTCTCGATCGGCGAACTGGTGACCGTGCCGCCGCTGATTCCATGCCTTAAATGCGACCAATGCCTGCGTGGACATCCGTCGCGTTGCCTCGACTACGATTACTTTGGCAGCCGGCGCGACGGCGCCTATGCGGAATTCGTCAGCGTGCCGCTGACCAATCTGGTGAAGGTGCCGCAGGGCATGGATCCGACTGCGGCGTCGCTGGTCGACCCGGCTGCCATTGCGATCCACGCCCTCTGGCAAGGCGAACTCAAGGCGGGGCAGGACGCGGCCGTGGTCGGCTGCGGCCCGATCGGACTGTTCGCGATTCAGTGGATGAAGTTGATGGGCGCTCGCCATATCGTTGCGATCGATATTTCCGAGGACAAGCTCGAAATGGCGCGCGTCGCCGGTGCAACGCACACGCTGCTGAGCGGCCAGCCCGACGAATCGTTGCCGCGTTGCCATCTCATCGTCGAAGCGGCCGGCCATCCGAGCGCGATCAACCAGGCGATCCAGTTGGCCGGCCCGGGCGGTCATGTCGTGTTTATCGGCATCCCCACCGCGGATGTCTCGCTGACGACGAAAAGCTTCTCGCATTTCCTACGTCAGGAAGTGTCGTTGCATGGCGCGTGGAATTCGTTCTCGTCACCGTTCCCCGGCGACGAATGGACGGCCGCCATCGACAAGCTGGCGAGCGGCGCGCTGCGCTGGGATTTCATGATTACCCATGATCTTCCGCTCGAAGCGCTGCCTGAGATGTTCCAGCATTTTGCGGAAAAAAAAGGAGCGGCCAAAGTTGTCTTCCGGCCTTCGAAGCTGCCTGCGTAATATATAAACAACAAACTTACGTAGGAGGAGACAAGATGTCCCTGCTTTTAGGGCTGGACTTCGGCACAGGCAGTGTTCGCGCCGGACTGTACGACGCCGCGACGCACAAACTGATGCGCGTCGCGGAGGCGCGTTATCCGACGGTCTACCCGCAACTTGGCTGGGCCGAGCAGACCCCGCTTACATGGTGGAAGGCGCTCGGTGAAGCCTGCCGCGAGCTGATGGCAAGCACAGGTCATCCGCGCATCGCCGGGGTCTGCGTGGCCACGACGTCGTCGACGGTGGTCGCGGCCCGGGAGGACGGCACGCCGTTGCGGCCCGCCTTGTTGTGGATGGATTGCCGCGCCGGCCGTGAAGCCAATGACACGCGCGCGGTCCGGCATCCGATGATGAGCACCGGTGGCGACGCGGTCGAATGGCTTGTGACGAAGGCGATCTGGCTTGCTCGCAACGAACCTGAGGTTTATCGCGAGGCGGCCCGGATCTGCGAAGCGGTAGACCTCGTGAACTACTGGCTCACTGGCCGCTGGGTCGCGTCGCAGTTGAACGCGACCTGCAAGTGGAACTACGACTCCCGGGAGCAACGCTTTCCGCTCGATCTCTATGAACGGCTCGGCGTGCCGGATCTTGCAGACAAGCTTCCGCCCGAGGTAATCCGGGTAGGTGGCCGCATCGGGCCGCTCAAGGCCGAAGCGGCGCAACATCTGGGCATAGCCGGCCGACCGGTTGTGGCTCAGGGCGGCATCGACGCGCATATGGCCATGTTGAGCGCAGGAGCGACTGGCCCCGGCGATCTGCTGTTTATCGGCGGCACGTCGATTGTTCAGTTGATGCATATCGAGGAATGGGTCGACGTGCCCGGCATGTGGGGCCCATACCCGAACGCGTTGATCGACGGGCCGTGGCTGATCGAAGGCGGACAGGTCTCGGCCGGCTCGATCCTGCATTGGCTCGCGCATGAAATGTTCGGTCTCGACGATGCCGGCCACCAGGCGCTGATCGCCGAAGCCGCGCGCCTTGCGCCCGGCGAGACAGGTTTGCTGGTGCTCGACTACTGGATGGGCAACCGCACGCCTTATCGTTCGTCGGAGTTGCGCGGCGCCATTCTCGGGCTTTCGCTTAACCATCAGCGCAAGGACGTTTATCGCGCATCGGTCGAGGCGATTGCGCTGGGTTCCGCCAATGTGTTTCATACCTTGCGGGCAGCGGGGATCGAGGTCCGGCGCGTGATAGCGGCTGGAGGTTTTCAGAAGAACCCGCTATGGTTGCGCGCAACCATCGATGCAACGGGTGTTCCGTTCGAGGTCGTCGCTCACGATAACCTGACCCTGATCGGCGCAGCGGCTGCGGCGGCGTGCGGGGTCGGCGAGTGCGCGCAGTTGCGTGAAGCGGTTGCGAGCTTCGCGACACGCGGTGAGCGCATCGACCCCGACCCGCAGGCGCACGAGCAATATCAGATTCTGCTCGAGCGCTATCGGGAGGCGACCGACACGGTGGGTCCTATCGTCTCCAGGCCGCCGATTGCAGCGGCCACTGCCATGAGGTCCGCAGCATGACAAGCGCTTCCACCAATGACTCGCTGCCGAGCCGGCTGAATTCCGATCCGCAGCGCGAACAACTGATGGCGCAGGTCGCCAAGCTCTATTACGACCTCGAGCGGACCCAGGGCGATATCGCCAAGGAAACCGGGCTCACGCGCTGGCAGGTCGCGCGGCTGCTGCGCGAAGCACGCGAGGTCGGCATCGTGCGCATCGAGATTATTCCTCGTTCGCCGCGCCTGCCGCATCTCGAAGCCGAAATGCAACGCCGCTTTGGACTGCGCGAAGCCATCGTGCTCGCGTCCAGCGGCGACGAGGATGTCGAACTGAATGTCGTGACGCAGGCCGCCGGACGCTATCTCGCAGGGCTGCAGCCGCCTCCGCAACTGGTGGGCGTGTCATGGGGCCGTACCATGATCAAGATGGCGCAATGGTTGCCGCCGCGCTGGAACGACGGCGTACATGTGGTGCTGTTGAACGGCGCGATCAATATCCGCAACGTCGCCGAGCAGACCAATAACGTTGCCGAGCGCTTCGCGCATGCGGGCAACGGCCACGCGACGCTGCTGCCGGTTCCCGCAATGCTGGGCAGCGAGCGCACGCGTGAAGCGCTCGAGCAGGACCATATCGTGGCTGACGTCCTGCGTATCGCGGATGAGGCGCCGGTTGCCTGCTTCAGCATGGGCGAACTGTCGGAGCGCTCGGTGCTCGTCGAGTCCGGTTACGTGGACGCGGCGATCATGCGCGACCTCGAAAAGCGTGGCGCCGTCGGCGACATTCTGGGCCGCTTCGTCGACGAGAGCGGTGAGATCGTCGCTCCCGAACTCGATAGCCGGACCATTGGCCTTAGGCCCGAGCGCTTGCGCGACAAGGCGTTTTCGATTGGCGTCTGTGTGGGTGAGAGCAAGCATCGGGTGGCGCGTGCTTGCCTGCGGGCACGCTATATCAATGTCCTCGCCACCGACGAGGCGACGGCGCGCTTCCTGCTGGAGCATGGCGATGAATGATTACGTGCTGGATGTCAGTCATGTTTCGAAGCGCTTTCCACCGAATGTCGTTGCGCTCGTCGATGCCTCTCTGCAGGTGCGCCCCGGCGAAGTGCACTGCCTGCTCGGTGCAAACGGTGCGGGAAAAAGCACGTTGCTGAAAATCGTCGCGGGCGCGCATCGACCGGACACCGGCACCATGCAGATCGACGGCAAGCCGGTCGATCTGCGCACGCCGCAGGATGCGAGCGGGGCCGGCATCGCGATGATCTATCAGGAACTGGATCTGATCCCGCAGATGACGGTTGAAGAGAACCTTCTGCTGGGTCATACGCCTCGCCGCTTCGGCATCATCTCGCGTGCCCGGCGTCGCGCGCTCGCCGCGGCGGCCCTCGAGCGCATCGGCGCGACTTTTGCACTGACCGCGCGTGTGGAGACGCTGTCGATCGCCAACCAGCAACTCGCCGCGATCGCGCGCGCCTTGACGGGCGCGGCCAAGCTCGTTGTGATGGACGAGCCTTCCGCTGCGTTAAACGAAACCGAACTGGAGAAGGTCTTCCAGGTGATCCGCGAGATTTCGGCCGCTGGCGTTTCCGTCCTTTACGTGAGCCATCGGCTCAACGAAATTCGCGAGATCGGTGATCGCGTCACAGTGCTGCGTGCGGGCCAAACCGTCGAGACTTTCGATGTGGCGGCAGTCGATGAGCGCACGCTCGTCTCGGCCGTGGTCGGCGAGAGTCACGAACTGCTCGAGCGCGGCGAGCATGCGCCGCCACGCGACACACTTGCGCTGCGCGTCGAACGGCTGGACGGTCCAGCGGGACTCGAGATCCGCGATCTGGAGGTGCGTCAGGGCGAGGTGGTTGGGTTAGCCGGCCTGAACGGCGCGGGCCGAACCACGCTGCTCAAGGCCTTGTTCGGCGTGCAGCCGTCGACCGGCGAGATCGAATTGTTCGGCGAGCCGTACCGTCCAAAACATGCGATGGACGCGATCCGCCGCGGCATTGGCCTGGTCCCGGAAAACCGCAAGACCGAAGGTCTCGTGCTCGATGCGCCGATCTACCGCAACGCCACGCTTGCGCACATCCGGCGTCACCGGTGGCTGTCGCATCGCCGCATGAAGACGCTGACACACCCGGTTCTCAAACAGTTGCAGACGAAATTCGGCTCGCTGACCCAGCCGGTGCGGCAATTGTCGGGCGGTAACCAGCAAAAGATCGTACTCGCCAAATGGGTGATCGACGGAGCAAGGCTGTTGCTGCTCGACGAGCCGAGCCGTGGCCTCGATATCGGCGCCAAGGCCGATCTCTACCGGCTCGCGCGCGGCCTCGCCGAAGAGGGGGCGGCGGTGCTGGTAGCAAGTAGCGAACTCGAAGAGTTATACGCGAACTGCAACCGCATCTGGGTCATTCACGAAGGCAAGAACGTTGTCTGTTTCGATCCGGCGGTGACGCCGAGTCTCGACATTCAACAGGCGACCATCATTGGACGAAGGGCTTGACTATGGATACAACATCGAAAGAGCTGATCAGACAAGGCGGCGACAGCGGCAAAAAGCGCCGCTTGATCAACAGCCCGCTCGTCGAGTGGGCGATGCGTTACAACTTCATTTTGATCTTCCTGCTCGCGGTAGCGGTCGCAACCTCACTGTCGAGCGACTTTCTGACCTTCGGCAATATCGCGAACCTGTTCCAGCAGGCTGCGGTCGTGGGCATCGTGGCGATCGGTATGACGTTCGTGATCCTGACCGCCAACATCGACCTGTCGGTTGGCAGCCTATCGGCGTTCGCAGGAATCGTCGTTGCGTTGTTGCTGCAGGGAGGCATGTCCGGCTGGCTTGCGGCGCCACTTGCACTCGGCGCTGGTCTGGTCGCCGGCGCAGCCATGGGTGCAATTTCGGTCTACGGCAAGGTGCCCAGCTTCATCATTACGCTGGCTGGACTCGTCTCGTTTCGCGGTGCGACGTTTCTGCTTTCCGACGGTTCGCCGATCGGCGGGCTGCCGGGCGGCTTCAGCAGCATCGGTTCCGCGATGGTCCCGATTGTGCCGGGATCGGATCTGCTGTTTCCGGTGATGGGCATCATTTTTCTCGTGATCGCCATCATCGCTGGACTCGTGCTGCGCTATACGGTATTCGGCGAGTATGTGCTGGCCACCGGCGGCAATATCGAGGCGGCGCGCTTGTCAGGTGTGCCAGTACGTGCAGTGTCGATCGCTGTCTTCGCGATCTCCGGCCTGCTCGCGGCGCTTGGTGGCGTGCTGCTGACCTCGCGTCTGCATATCGGCCAGCCGACTTCTGCTCAAGGCCTCGAACTCGACGCCATCGCGGCCGTCGTGCTTGGCGGGACGAGTCTCTTTGGCGGGCGCGGCGGCATGCTCGGCACCACCTTCGCCGTGATGTTGTTGCAGGTCCTGCGCAATATTTTCAACCTTGTGGGACTTGGTTCGTTCTACCAAATGACGATAACCGGAGTGATCATTGTGCTGGCTATTTTGCTGAACCGCTTGATCGACCACTACGCGGGGCGCACATGACGGCCCGTGCACGCATCTCCAGACGGCGGCAGCCGGCGTTGCCGTCCGATCTTCCCGCTCAATCTTCGCTTCCCAACGACATGTCCGAACACTTACCACGCAATACAGGGGTGGCGCTCGCCCTTGACGCCGTACTTGGTCCCCAGGTCAACGCGCCCGCCGCGGCACGCCGCAGCGACTCGCTGAAGGCACGCCGCTCTGTGAAGAAGGCTTATCAGGCGGCCTGGCACGTAAAGGCGATCTCGTGTATCGATCTGACGACGCTGGCGGGCGACGACACGCCGGGACGCGTCAAGCGGCTGTGCGCCAAGGCACGCCGGCCGCTACGCGACGACCTCGTCAGCGCGCTTGGCCTTGAAGAACACCCGCCGATGACTGGTGCCGTTTGCGTCTATCCGACGATGGTCGGAGCAGCGGTTGCCGCGCTCGAGGGCTCGGGCATTACGGTCGCGTCGGTGGCGACAGGCTTTCCAGCCGGCCTGACGCCACTCAAGCAGAGGCTTGAGGAAATCCGCTACGCGGTGGCTGAGGGCGCGCGCGAGATCGACATCGTGATTACGCGCGAGTATGTGTTACTGCAGAACTGGAATGCCCTTTACGACGAAGTCCGGCAGATGCGTGAGGCCTGCGGTGAGGCACATTTGAAAGCAATTCTGGCAACGGGTGATCTGAAGACGCTGCGCAACGTCTATCGGGCGAGCGTCGTCTCGATGATGGCAGGCGCGGATTTCATCAAGACCTCGACCGGCAAGGAGGACGTCAACGCAACGCTACCAGTGAGTCTCGTGATGTGCCGCGCCATTCGCGACTATGAAGCGCTGACCGGCTTCAAGGTCGGCTTCAAACCTGCCGGCGGACTGCGCACAGCCAAAGACGCGGTGAACTGGCTGATTCTGATGAAAGAAGAGCTCGGGCGCGACTGGCTCGAACCCAACCTGTTCCGCATCGGGGCGAGCTCGTTGCTCGGCGATATCGAGCGGCAGATCGAGCACTTCGTCACGGGTCAATATTCCGCTCTTCACCGGCACGGCATGGCGTGACGCCACACGCTGACTTACGGGACACACGCATGAAAACCTCACAAGCACGTATCAAAGACATTCTCGATACCATGGAATATGGCCCCGCCCCGGAAAGCACCGAAGTCGCGATGAACTGGCTCGACGAGCGCGGGCGGCGCTTCGATCACTTCATCGATGGCGCTTTTGTCGCACCGGCGGATGGCGCACATTTCGACGTGGTGAATCCGGCTGACGAGTCTCTGCTCGCGCAGGTTGCGCAGGGCGGCGCGGCCGATGTCAACGCCGCGGTCGAGGCCGCTCGCCGCGCCTTTCGCAGCTGGTCGACGACTCCGGGGCACGAGCGGGCCCGCCTGCTGTATGCGATTGCCCGACACGTTCAGAAGCATGCGCGTTTTCTCGCAGTGCTCGAAAGCCTTGATAACGGCAAACCGATTCGTGAGTCGCGCGATATCGACGTCCCGCTTGTCGCGCGTCATTTCTATCACCATGCCGGCTGGGCCGAACTCATCGGCGACGAATTTCCGAATCACGGAGCCGTTGGAGTTTGCGGCCAGATCATTCCATGGAACTTCCCGTTGCTGATGCTTGCG
This sequence comes from Paraburkholderia sp. BL6665CI2N2, assembly GCF_004366535.1. Taxonomy (NCBI): domain Bacteria; kingdom Pseudomonadati; phylum Pseudomonadota; class Betaproteobacteria; order Burkholderiales; family Burkholderiaceae; genus Paraburkholderia; species Paraburkholderia sp. BL6665CI2N2. Next base: position 155,932 of record NZ_SORC01000002.1, on the reverse strand, counting down.
TGGAAGATTGCACCTGCGCTCGCCGCCGGCAACACGGTCGTGCTGAAGCCCGCGGAGTTCACGCCCCTCACCGCCTTGGCATTCGCCGAGATTTGCCAGCAGGTGGGCCTGCCGGCAGGCGTCGTCAACGTCGTTACCGGAGATGGTGCGACGGGCGCGCTGATTGTCGAGCATCTGGATGTCGACAAGGTCGCGTTCACCGGTTCGACCGAAGTGGGCCGCGCGATTCGTCGGGCTACGGCTGGAACTGGCAAAAAACTCTCGCTCGAACTCGGCGGTAAATCTCCATTCATCGTGTTCGAAGATGCCGACCTCGATGCGGCGGTCGAAGGCGTGGTCGATTCGATCTGGTTCAATCAGGGGCAGGTCTGCTGCGCCGGTTCGCGCATTCTCGTGCAGGAAGGAGTGGCCGAACTCTTCCATGCGAAGTTGCGCGCGCGCATGAGTACACTGCGGGTGGGCGACCCGCTCGACAAGTCCACTGACATTGGCGCTGTCGTCGATCGCATCCAGCTTGAGCGCATTACTGCGCTGGTTCAGCGTGGCGTCGCGGAAGGCGCGACCTGCTTCCAGCCGCCAATGGCGGTACGCGTTAAGGGCTTCTTTTATCCTCCGACGCTCGTGACCGATGTGGAAACCACGTCCGTACTGGTGCGCGAAGAAGTCTTCGGGCCGGTTGTGACATCGAGCACGTTTCGTACGCCTGACGAAGCGATTGCACTCGCTAACGATACCCGCTACGGTCTCGCCGCCTCGGTGTGGTCGGAGAATCTGAACCGTACGCTCGAAGTCGCGGCCGCCGTCAAGGCGGGTGTCGTGTGGGTGAACAGCGCAAATCAGTTCGACGCCGCAGCAGGCTTTGGTGGTTACCGTGAAAGCGGTTATGGACGTGAAGGCGGTCGCGAAGGCATGCTCGAGTATCTGATGCCGCGTAGTGAACGAGGGGAGGCCACATCCGGGAGCGCTAACAGGGCGCAAGCGACGAATGTTCCCGTCGTGCACACGCCGGTTCCGTTGCAGGACTTGTCCGATCACTGCGGGAACGTCGATCGAACGGCGAAGCTTTATATAGGCGGCAAGCAAACCCGGCCCGACTCCGGCTACAGCTACCGGGTCTTCGGCGCGAACGGTGCGCCGCTCGGTCTTGCGCCGCTTGGCAATCGCAAGGATGTGCGCAATGCCGTCGAGGCCGCGCGTAAGGCGAGCGGCTGGTCGGGGTTGTCGGGTCATGCGCGTGCCCAGGTGATCTACTACCTCGCGGAGAACCTCTCGGCGCGCAAGCCCGGGTTCGCGGCGTTGTTGCGCGAATGCACCGGCGCTTCGGAGTTCGAAGCGGCACGTGAGGTGGAACTCGGCATTAGCCGGCTGTTTCGCTATGCCGCGCTGGCTGACAAGTATGACGGCCGTGTGCATTCGACCTTGACTCACCATGTCACGCTCGCCATGAACGAGCCGTGGGGCGTGCTCGGTGTCGCCTGTCCGGAGGATGCGCCGCTCATTGGCCTTGTGTCGTTGATTGCTCCGGCCATGGCGCTAGGCAATCGCGTCGTCGCGGTGGTCTCGCAGACGCATCCGTTGGTTGCGACCGAGTTCTATCAACTACTCGATACGAGCGACGTGCCAGACGGGGTAGTCAATCTGCTGAGCGGCCCGCGTGGCGAACTGGTGCAGGCGCTCGCCGCCCACAACGACGTCGACGCGTTCTGGTACTCCGGCGACGCAGCCGGTCGGGCCAGTGTTGAAGCAGAGTCAGCGGGCAACCTCAAACCGGTCTGGTCCCCCGAGCTCGCCCTGCTCGCGGAAGACGGCGGCCATCTCGCGACCGGCGAGTTTGCGCGTCATGCGCTCCAGGTCAAGAACATCTGGGTGCCGTATGGCGAATGAACTGAGAGTCGGTTCCACGCGGGCCGTGATTTTCGACATGGATGGGCTGCTGCTCGATACCGAAGGCATCTACACGGCGGTCACGCAGCAGATTGCGAGCCGCTTTGGCAAGACGTTCGACTGGGAGGTCAAGCAAAACACGATTGGTCGCGGCGCGCGCGAGCTGGCTGAGTATGTGGTGGGTGCGCTTGCGCTGCCGATGAGTGCGGATGACTTCCTCGTGGAACGCGAGCCGCTATTGCGGGCGGGTTTTGCGGATGCGCCGGCCAAGCCGGGAGCTGCTGCGCTCGTGCGGCAGCTTGCGGCGCGCGGCGTGCCGATTGCAGTCGGCACCAGTTCGTCGAGCGCGTATGTTGAGATCAAAACTGCCCGGCATCGGGACTGGTTCAATCTGTTCAATGTCGTGGTGACGGCGGACGATCGGGAGGTGCGGGCTGCGAAGCCGGCGCCGGATATTTTTCTGGTCGCAGCGCGGCGTCTCGGGGTTGCGCCGCATGAGGTGCTGGTATTTGAAGACTCGCCGTTCGGCGTCGCTGCTGCGAGCGCGGCGGGTATGCAGGTGATTGCCGTTCCGGACCCTGCGATGAGTCGGGAACGTTTCATGCACGCGCATTCAGTGTTGGATTCGCTGAATCAATTTGATCCGGCCCATTGGGGATTTTGGGGCGCTACGAGGGAAAGTTAAGGTAAGGCAACCCATTGAAGCGCATGATTTGGGGCACCCTAGGTTTTTGTCAAGCATCATGGGCGGATTTCGGTTGACCTAACGTGCCGTCGCGCAGCATGGGATGTCAGGGCTTTTTAGTAATGTCCGGTTCTGGCTCCTTAGAAATGTCCGGTTCCCGGCTTCGGGCTGGCTGCTGTGGCGCATGCTGCGGCATGAGCACAGCCTGGGAGCCGGACATGAACGGACGTGGATTGATCACGATCAGCATGCACGAAGTCGAGCGTGTGAAGATCATCGAAGCAGTCGTGCAGCGGCGGCTGACGGTCATGCTGGCGGCCGAGCGGCTGCAGTTGTGCGAGCGTCAGGTCAGCCGGCTGGTGCGACGCTACGAGGCTGCAGGACCGGCCGGACTCATTTCGGCGCGGCGTGGCCAACCGAGCAACCGCGAACTGCCGGTTGATCTGCGTGCACGGGCCATGGCGCTGGTGCGTGAGCGCTACGCCGATTTCGGGCCGACGCTGGCGTGCGAGAAGCTGGCTGAATGTCATGGCGTGGTGCTGGCGAAGGAAACCGTGCGGCGCTGGATGCGGGAAGCCGGGCTATGGATTCCACGCAAACTGCGGCCGCCGAAGTTGCACCAGCCGAGAAACCGCCGCGCATGCCTGGGTGAACTGATCCATATCGATGGCAGTGGTCACCGGTGGTTTGAGGAACGCGCGCCGGCCTGCACGCTGCTTGTGTTCATCGACGATGCGACCAGCCGGCTGATGGCGCTGCACTTCACGGCGACTGAGTCGACCTTCTGTTACTTTGAGGCGATGCGCCGCTACATGGAGCAGCGTGGCAAGCCGGTCGCGCTGTACAGCGACAAGGCCAGCGTGTTTCACTGCAACAGCCATTCTGTGACGCCTGGCAAGGGCGTGACGCAGTTTGGCCGCGCGCTGTACGAGCTCAATGTGGATACGTTCTGTGCGGACAGCAGTCAGGCCAAGGGACGCGTCGAGCGCGCCAATCTGACGTTGCAGGACCGACTCGTGAAGGAGTTGCGGCTACGTGGCATCAGCACGAAGGAGGCGGCCAACGCTTATGCGGGTTGCCCCGGACGAACGCTGGCGCGTGAGGCCTGCCTTGATACTCGACGGTTAAGTGAGTGCCTCGACTGATCGCCTGTCGCGACCAGGTTGATTGAAACGATGATGCTTCAGACCGAGATATCCTTTTAGGTCTCCTGAAACGGCTCACCTTTGGCATCCTGACCACAACAGGCGAATGCAACCAACCGTCTCGCGCTTTCTACCACCCCGACACTCCAACCCTTGGTCTACCAGGAAGCAGCTGGGGCTCATCAACCAGACACCCGCTCCCTGCAACCTCGAATCTGTGTCGACCAGGCGAATCAAATCCCGCAGTACCCGTGGCCATAAACCGCTGATCAGGGCGCTTCTGTTGCCGATGGATCGCGCGTCGGCAAACGCACAGTCTCTCGCCAGTCATCTGGCGCTGGTCGCATGCCGGAGTGGTCACGGAACGGACACCACGTCAATGAACTCATGCGAGTGGTGTATCTGGGCTGGTTTCTGCAGCGAGCCGGATACGGCAACTGTCCGGCCGCGTAATTCAGGATCGCCGAATACGCAGTCGAGGCGACGCTGGCCCATGCTCACGAGTGTGGCGAGTGGCGGCTTCCGGAAGAGGCGATCGCCGCCTTCGAGGTGCTTCTTGCTCTCTATGACCGGCAGCTCGCCTGTGCGCCGCTGCACGAAGTACTCGCGGCGGAGCAGAAGCTCGGGGCATTCCTGGCCGGAGCGTCCCGTTCTCCCATTCCCGCGGATGGCTGATTCCCGCCTGGATAGGTCGCGCTCATCCGGGCGTCAGGCGGTAGTCGGCCGGCGGGTCAACGCGATCGTAAGGGGCCGGCCGTGCGGGGCTGGGTTCATGAGTCGTTCTTCGTGGAACCGGGCTCCGCAGCAGGCGGCGTTTCCCAGCTCATCCGGTGGCGCTTCACCGTTTCGCGATGGTGTTTGTCCTGTTCCTCATGCAGGTAAAGGCTCGTGGTGTTCAGCGACACGTGACCGAGATTGTCGCGCGCCGTGCGCAGGTCGACACCGCTGTCAGCCTGGTGCGAGCCCGATGTATGTCGCAACCAGTGCCCGAGGTACGGTCCAGTTCATCGGCGCGATCCGTGAACTCAGGTCCGCGGACGCGCAGCCACGCGGCGGCGTTGCTGAATACGCTTCTGATCGCGTCGTGCACGGCTGAGCGCGACATGCAGCGGCGCTTTCCCCTGAACGGGATGAGAAGCGGCGTGTCGTCGGCGCGGCCCTCATCGAAGTCGAGGAGGCGCTGGTTGGAGATGGCAACGGGGTGCGTGTAGCGTGAGATGCGACTTCACTTTGCTTGGTATCGCCAAGCCGCTGGTCTCAAGACAACCTTCAATCGAAGGGGGCAGGATACGACTGGTACAACGTTTATCAGGCCGGCCTTACTGCGACAACGACGATCGAGCGTTCCGATTTCGGCATGAAAGCTTATATTCCCTATGTTGGCGACGATGTCCACGCGACGATCAATTTCGAGGGAATCAGGCAGTAAGCCTTCTGTTTTGCATACGCAAATCGGCTTTTTACCGGTTCCGTTGGTTCGAAAATCTGGATGGGGGAGTCTGAAGATGAAATTGCTACTGCTGGGTGCTACAGGATTGGTGGGAAGCAGAACATTGAAGCTCGCGCTCGCGAACGACGCCTTTTCCGAGGTGATTGCGCCAACACGGAAGCCGCTGGCACCGAGTGAAAGACTGGTGAACCTGGTCGGGTCAAACCTGGAGGAGCTTGTTCCGAATCTGATGTCGTACCAGCCCAACGCGGTCATATGCGCGTTGGGAACGACCCAGGCAAAAGCAGGCTCGAAGGAAGCGTTCCGTCATGTCGACTACGAACTTCCTATTGCGATCGGCAAAGCCGCGCACGCTGCCGGCGTAGAGACGTTTGCGATTGTGACTGCTATGGGTGCATCTGCAAGTTCCATGAGCTTGTACTACAGGACCAAAGGAGAGGTTGAGAGGGACATCCAGGAAATCGGGTTTCGATCTCTCACGATCTGCAAACCCAGCCTCATTGGCGGAGAGCGAAATGAAGCAAGGCGTGCAGAGCGAGCAGCTCTGACGTTGCTTCGGCTCCTGGCTCCGATTCTTCCGAAGAGGTTTCATATCAATCCAGCAGATGTCATTGCTGCTTCGCTGATCGATTCCGTCCTCATTGCAAAACCGGGGTGTCGTTGGATTTATGCCGAAGAAATGAACTGAAAGCGTTGCCGCGCCCGGCGTTTGTGATCTGATAGCCTGAGCCTCAACCTGGGGCGTAATGGCGGACGGCTGCCGCGACGCCTCGTCGTCCACAAAACGACGTCATTCAAGGACGAAGAACTCCAAGGCGTTGATCTACATTCACGTCGTCACCGATACGCGCCGTGATCTACAAGCGCTTCTTCAGAAACGACTATTGCGTTCTCGCTGGTAAATCATCCTCATCGGTGTTTCACACTGTCGTGCCTTAGCACGCGTCAGATCGCGGCATATGCTTGTTCCCGGAAAAGCTCACCATAACGAGGACTGTTGATTTCAAATACGCAACTAGTCAGTATGACTCCGCGAGGTAGAGGCTGGCCCGCCGGGAGGACTCAAACGCGGGTTAGTATTTCTGCCAGAGCCGCACGGTGTGGGCAGGGCCACACCCGGCGATATCCATCACGGAGGCCGGCGGGTAGCAGCAACGCATTGCTGCGTCGCCGCCCCCTAAGAACGCAGCGTGCGACTTTCACCGCACTGCGCTCAAGCACAGCGTTAAGTGTCGTCCAGACACCGACCATGTTGACTACACATGGACTTCGCATACGTCTCATCGTTGATTCACCGTATTGCAAGGCGAGAGGCGCCGAACCGCAGTGATACCGGTCTCTTCCAGGCTTCCTCTCGTCGAATCTCAGACGATGGCATACGACAGCTGCACCATGCGGAAGTGGGCACCCTTTCAGGTCAGGGCAAATCTTGAACCCTTATGCGGCCCATTACAGGCCGCCGTTCGCTTTTTCCGCAATCCCATGCCCGCTCCCCCAACAGCTTTCCTTGCGGATTGCCTGCCTTCATACCGGTTCACTGGAATGAAGGCGAGAAATCGGGTTTACCACGTTCCCATCCTTGCCGACCCACGTCGGTGGGCCTATCCGGTTAGCACCTGCCTGTTCCCCGATGGCGCTTCGACGACGTACTTCCACACGCTAAGGAAGTAACCGGCCATTCACCTTTTGGTTCAAGCCTATCAGCAGCTTTGGCTTGTCCGTTTTTTCGAGGATTCGAGCGGCAATTCACTTACGTTGTGCGTTCGGAACTTGCCTAGCCTTCACACCGCGTTGCTGCTTGCAGTGTCGGCCCCCTCGTCACCGAGATGAGCCGTCATTCGAAAAGTACATTGTCCCAAGAGCTTCACACCCGACAGTTACCCATCGCGCATGTCCTGGTAGGCAACTGCTGGTCGTACAGCAGGTCACAGCTCTGCCGCAAATAGCAATGGCGGCGGAGTGCGACAAGACAGGGAGGAGCTTTGCCATCCAATACCTCAACCGGTTTACGTCCGGCAGACGGCGACACGTGTCGCAAAGCGTGGAAAACGATAGCACACTGTACGTAGGGCTCGACGTTCACAAGGATTCGATCACGGTTGCCTATGCGCTGGGCACAGGCGAGGTCGAACTGCTCGGCAAGATTGGCACGACGAAGACGGATATTGATCGCCTCTGTAAGCGCCTGCAATCGAAGGCGCGGTACATCCGTATCGTCTACGAGGCGGGCCCGTGCGGCTATGGACTTTACCGTCAGCTCCTGGCGAAGGGAATCGACTGCATGGTGTGCGCGCCGTCGCTGATTCCGAAGAAGCCGGGCGATCGGATCAAGACTGACCGGCGTGATGCGATCAAGCTGGTGCGGTCGCTGCGCGCTGGCGACCTGTCAGCGGTGTACGTGCCAAGCGTGGAAGACGAAGCATTCCGCGATCTGGCTCGTGCGTGGGTCAGCGCCAAGGACGATCTGAAGCGTGCCCGGCAACGGCTGAAGGCCTTTCTGCTATTGCATGGCGTGCGCTATGCCGGCAGCGCCAACTGGGGAGCTGCGCATCGGCGCTGGCTGAGCGCCTATGCTTTCGACAGCGTCTGGCAGCAACTGGCGTTCGAGGAGTATCGGCGCACGATCGAGGATCGCCTGGCGCAATGCGACCGACTGGAGGCCGCGTTGCGCGAGGCCGTCGTCAACTGGCGATTCTATCCTGCCGTGCTGGGCCTGCAGACGATGCGCGGCGTGCAGTTCACCACGGCAGTGGGCATGCTCGCCGAGCTCGGGGATCTGTCACGCTTCGCCCACCCGCGGCAGCTGATGGCCTGGCTGGGGGTGACGCCGTCCGAACACTCGTCGGGCGACAAGCGCCGTCAGGGCAGCATCACCAAGAACGGCAACAGCTATGCAAGAAAGCTGCTGGTGGAAGCGGCCTGGAGCTACCAGCACCCGGCCCGCGTGAGTCCCGAAATCCAGCGCCGCCACGAAGGCATCCCCAAGCCCATCGTTGACCGCGCCTGGGACGCGCAGATGCGCCTGTGCCGGCGCTACCGGAAGCTCGTCGCGCGCGGCAAGCAGAAGAATATTGCGGTGGTCGCGGTCGCCCGCGAACTCGCCGGTTTCATCTGGGACATCAGCCAGCTCGCCATGTCGCTCTCCGAACGGCCTGAGGTGCACATGGCGTGACCTAACCCTTAAGCAACACGTAAATCAACCTCACCACCCGAGCAGGAGTTTCCTGAAGGCGGCGTAGCCCGGCACCCGAGCAACCCGCGAGACGGTTAGGCAACGGATTTGATTCGACTTGCGGCACTAGATAGCGGCAGGCTCGCTGGGCGGACTTCTGTAATGCGGTAACCAACCCGCGGATATCAGCATGATCCACCGTCGAGATTTACTGCTACGTCGCCCTCAGGAAATTCAGATGGCAGATCAAAACCCAAAACCGATCCCCTCTTGACAAGCGGAGTCATATCAACCGTCTGTCGCGGCAAACCACACCACAAAACTTAAACCCGTCTACAAAACATAGGCCGCGCGAAGTTAACGAGCACCGTATCGCTTGGCCAATGTTGACAACGGATTCCTGTACGGCTGAACCGTTGCGGCATTGACGATCGCGCTCTTTTCAACTTCTGGTAGATTTATCGTTGCGCGGCGCAGGACAAATACAAAGACCGCGAAGGATATTGAGGGTCGGCCGGGATTCGCGAAAAATCCGCCACATCCCGCCCTAACTTACTGATAAAAAAGAGAATCAAGGGTCTTCCCGTGAGCTCAGTGCTTCGTCACGTGCGCTGGTACGTCTCCCATTACCGAGCCAATGCCATGCTCGTCAATTTCGTTGACTGCTTCGGCAAGCGCAGCGCTATCGGTTGGGAACAATTCTTCCCATACCGTGGACGTCCCGAACGAATCGATGATTTCCAGTATCCAGCCTTTGCAGCTTCCGTTTTCGGACTGGTAGATGTGCACGTCGACAGAGGTGTCGCCGCGCGTGACACGCGTGGAGAGCGGGGATAATTCAAGGGGATTGAACGCGTCTTCTGTTGAAGGACCTAGCGAACCGACGAGGAACAGGTCTTCGTCCTTGTCTTGCTCATCCAGATCGCTACGTCCAGCCTGGCGGTTTGCCGCCGCTTTCGGCCTTGAAACCACTGAGATCATATGCGGGCGTTCGTCCCGCTCCATCGATTTCCGGCGTTCCTCGCACCAGTATCGATGGATATTGAGTGCTGAGGCCTTGAGCAAATTTGTAAACGATCGGCGTTGCTCTACCGTGTAATCTCGCTGCACCAGATCCTCGTACCCGGAGGCTGTCCCGTACAACAGAATGACGTTGAACCAGCTGGGGTGTAGCTCGATCAATGGTTCCCAAGCCTTCCGGTCAATGTCGATGCCTTTGCAATAGCCCTCGCACCATTCGTCGAAAATGAAGATCTCCTCACCTTTCCACTCGGTTGTGTACAGCGGAGGCTCAAACAGATCGGGACACTCGTTCAGTGTGTTGTTGATGTCATTCCAGTACTGGACGATCAATCCGGTGACCTTGCGCGCCCGTCCTGGAGACAGGAATCTGGGCTGACGGGTTGCCTGCCTGGCATCCCAAATCCACGGAAGGATCGCGCCCGGCATGATCATGTTCGGACCAGAAATAATCGCAGTCAGAAAACCGTGCAGCATGACGACATCCATCGCGTCGTCGCAAACGGCATTGCTCGAAAGAAAGCGCTCGAGGAAATCAAGCTCTTCGTCAGTCAGTGCTTCGTCGAATTGGGGATCGGGATTCATGAACTTCCCACAGTGGTACACGGTAGAGTCGATGCCGACGGCCTGTGAAGCCATCATTGTCGTTGACGCGAAACCTTGTGCAGCGCCTGTACGCAGGCACACCGGTGAACATACGCGGATGTCCGTATTTTACCCCGATGGGGCACCGGGCAGATTGGGGCGCTGAGCCAGTGCAAGGATGGATTTTCAATGCATCCCTATCGCTAACCCTTATTATCGATAGGGATGCATTTTTCGATGAAACTCTCGTTTCGCGAAACGCACCACACCTGACCGGCAGCTCCGCTGCGATCCCGTTGCCTATAATCTCCGGATGCCGAACGTTCCGTCGCCACCATCCTTTCCCGGCACCGCGTCCATGTCCGCGCTGCGCGCGTGGTACGCGGGTGTTGGCTCACGCGAGGCGGTCGAGCGCTATTGCCCGCAGGCGCTCGAAGGTGAGCAGTCGGCGCGCGGCATGACCGGCCGCATTCGCCGGCAACTCGTCGCTTTTGCCCTAAGCCGTCATCGCGACGATCTGGCCCAGCCATTCCAGTGCGCAGCCGGCGAACGGACGCGTCACCGCAAGGCCGCGACCCGGGCGCTGCACATCCTGCCGACGCTTGCGGTCCCGCAACCGTGGGTAAGCGATCCCATCGGAGCCTGGCTGCCGTCTCGCGTCGTCCCCGTGCTGCATCAGCATGGCATCCGGACGCTAGCCGATCTGACCGTGCGCATCCCTCGTCGCCAGCGCTGGTGGCGCACGATTCCCGGACTCGGCATGCGCAGCGCACGCCATATTGAAGCCTTCTTTGCCGCCCACCCGGCGCTCACCGAACGCGCCCGCGCGCTGATCGTTGTGGCGACGCCGGAACCCGTGGTGCCATGGGAAAGCATCCGCCTGCCTCATGAGGTCGACGGTTCGCGCGGCGCCTTCCGCGCGCCGAAGCCTATGTGCGTGCTCGAGGCCGATAACGACTATCAGGCGATCAGCGCCTGGCTCGAACGGCACGAGGCCGCTGAAACGCAGCGCGCTTATCGCCGGGAAGCGGAGCGGCTGTTGCTGTGGGCGATTGTCGAGCACGGCAAGGCGCTGTCCTCGCTCACGAGCGAGGATGCGACCGCTTATCGCGCGTTCCTGCGTCGTCCTGCACCCCGTGTCCGGTGGATCGCACCGGCACGGCCGCGATCGTCGTCCGAGTGGCGGCCGTTCACGGGTACGCTGTCTCCGGATTCCATCGCCTATGCGCTGTCGGTTCTGAGCGCAATGTTTCGTTGGCTGATCGAACAGCGTTACGTGCTCGCGAATCCGTTCGCCGGCCTCAGGGTACGTGGCGCGCAGCGCAATGGCGAACTGGACATCTCGCGGGCCTTCACGGCCAGCGAATGGGAGCTAATCCGGACGATTGCCGATGGCCTCGAATGGTCGCATGGCTGGGCTGTTCCCGCCGCGCAGCGTATGCGCTTTCTTCTCGATTTCGGTTACGCGACCGGTCTGCGCGCGGGTGAGCTGGTCAGCGTCACACTTGGCGGCATCGTAACCGGCGCGCACGGCGAGCGGTGGCTTCACCTCACTGGCAAGGGCGCGAAGGCTGGCAAAGTGGTACTGCCGCCGCTCGCGCGATTTGCGTTGGACCAGTACCTGATGCAGCGCGGTCTGCCCGTGAGCCCCGCACGCTGGTCACCGGATATGCCGCTGCTCGGCCACCTCGACGAATCCGGCGGCATCACCACGCCGCGCCTGCGGGAGGTGCTGCGCCGGTTTTTCCGGACCGCCGCCGACGCCATCCAGGCTGACCACCCGGCACTCGCCGACAAGCTGCAGCGCGCGACGCCACACTGGTTGCGCCATACGCACGCGACATTGGCACTGGCCAACGGTGCAACGCTAACGACCGTACGCGACAACCTGCGTCACGCGTCGATCACGACCACCTCGATCTACCTGGACGACGACGAAGTCCAGCGTACCCGGCAGATCGAGCGAATTTTTACGCGGCGGCCGCCGGTATGAGCACCGTCCACGAGACCATTTATCCGGTGCTGCCTGCTGAGCCGGGCACGGCGGAGCTGAAAGTGGCATTCACTCCGAGCGCCGCGGAAATCCGCTTCGTGCGCCGGCAATCCCGGCAGGAAGCCAGCGCGGTCCTGATCATGATGCAGTTGAAGCTGCTGCAGCGTCTCGGTTACTTTCCGATGCTCGTGGATGTGCCGCCCGTCATTATCGATCACATCCGGAGTGCGATGCGGGCCCGCGCGCTGTCCCGAGCGGCGATCGCGCGGTACGACGTGTCCGGCACCCGCATCCGTCACCAGAAGCTGCTGCGCAGCTGGCTCGACATCCGGGCGTTCGATGCGAGCGAGACAGCGTGGCTTACTGAACTCGCGTCGGCGGAGGTTCGGACAAAGATCGAACTTCCCGATCTCGTCAACGTGCTGATTGAGGAATTGGTCCGACGCCGGTATGAGCTGCCCCCGCTGGCGACGCTGCAGCGCATCGCCACGCAGGCGCGCAACGATTTCAACGAAGCGATCTATGGGGCCATCGTCGGCGCACTCGATGCAACACTCATCGAACGGATCGACACGCTTCTCGTCGTCAGGGCCGGCAAGTCTGGTTGGGACGATCTGAAACAGGAGCCGAAGCGACCAGCCGCGCGGGCGATTGCCAGCTTCCTCAAACATATCAACGGGATCAGGAAACTGGCGGAAGGCTTGCCAGCGCCACCCGCGATCCTGTCTGTCGGCAAGCGGGCCCAACTGGTCACCGAAGCGCGGGCGCTCGACGTCGCGGAACTGCGCTCACTCAAGACCGCGAAGCGTCATGCGCTCGCGGTGCTGTTCATCCAGGCGCAGTTGCAGAAGGCGCTTGATGATATTGCCGAGATCTTCATTAAGGTGGTGCGCAAGTTGGAGTCCTACGCGAAGGTCCGGCTGCAAAAAATAGCAGCTCGAACACACCGACGTACTGGAAGGACTGGTCGGCCAGTTTCGGGACGTCCTGCAGATCCTTCAGGATGAAGAGGTATCGGAACGCCAACGGTTGCCGAAAATCCGCGAGACGCTCGGCGACCCGACCGAGGCGCTCGCGCAGTGTAACGAGCACATCGCCTATGCCGGACAGTTCGACCTGCCATTCATGCTCGTGCCGTACCGCAACCAGCGCGCGCTGCTGTTCCAGTGCCTGGACGGGCTGCCGCTGCGATCGAGTTCGCAGGACCGTGCGGTATTGGTCGCACTCGCGTGGCTACAAGGCTTTCGGAACGCGCACCGCGAATACCTGCTGCTGACGGAGAACGACCTCGCGAACCTCCCACAGGACTGGCTTCCGGAAAAATGGGAACGCGCGGTGTTCCCGCACGGCCGGGATAGCCGGATGCTACACCGCCGGTTCTTCGAGCTGGGGGTATTCAGCCAGATCATGCGGGAGCTAAATGCCGGCGATCTTTACGTCGAGGGTAGTGATCGCTTCGACGATTATCGGGTGCATCAGGTCTCTGATGAGGAATTCCGGGGTGAACTGCCGCGCTACTGCGAGATTGTGGGATTGCCCACGGACGGCAAGACCTTCGCGAAGGATTTGCGGGACAAGCTTAACGTGGCGCTCGACGAGACCGATGCGAATTTCCCGATAAACGACAGCATCGAGTTCGTCGATCAGGAACTCGTCATTCACAAGCCGGGCAAGGAGCCCGAGCCGCCGAACCGGACGCTGATCGACCAGGCCATCACGGCGTCGATGCCGCAGATTAGCATCCTGGATCTACTCACCGAAACCGAGCAGCGGCTGGACCTGCATAAACTGTTTGGACCGCTGTCCGGGTTCGACGCGAAGATCGACGATCCGCGCAAGCGTTTCATCACGACGCTGTTCTGCTACGGCTGCAACCTGGGTCCCAGCCAAACAGCGCGCTCGGTGAAAGGGCTCAGCCGCAAACAGGTCGCCTGGCTGAACCTGAAACACATCACGGAGGAGCGGCTCGACAAGGCGAATGTGAAGGTGATCAACGCTTACAATCAGTTCGCGCTGCCGAAATACTGGGGCAGCGGCAAGCGGGCGTCGGCCGACGGCACCAAGTGGAGCCTGTACGAGCAGAACCTGCTGTCCGAGTATCACGTTCGCTATGGGGGATACGGCGGGATCGGCTACTATCACGTGTCCGACATGTACATCGCGCTGTTCAGTCACTTCATCCCGTGTGGCGTCCACGAAGCCGTCTACATTCTCGATGGACTGATTCTGAACGGCGCCGACGTCAAGCCCGACACGATCCATGGCGATACGCAGGCGCAAAGCGGTCCGGTCTTCGGTTTGTCGTACGTGGTGGGCATCAACCTGATGCCGCGAATACGCAACATCAAGGACCTCGTGATGTACAAGGCGGACCGGCGTCGCAAGTACAAGCACATCGACAGCTTGTGCCGCCAGTCAATTGACTGGGCACTGATCGAACGGCACTATCTCGACATGATGCGCGTCGCGGTGTCGATCAAGGCAGGCAGGATGACGCCGTCGACGATTCTGCGCCGGCTTGGCTCTGAAAGCACAAAGAACAAGCTCTACTTCGCGTTTCGGGAACTGGGGCGCGTGATCCGGACGCTGTTCCTGCTGAAGTATCTGGATGACCCGGAGTTGCGTCGCACGATTCACGCTGCGACCAACAAGAGCGAGCAGTTCAACGACTTCGCGCAGTGGCTGATGTTCGGCGGTGAAGGCGTCATCGCCGAAAACGTCCGGCACGAGCAGCGCAAGGTAATCAAGTACAACCACCTCGTCGCGAACATGGTGATCCTGTACAACGTGCAGTGGATGTCGCGCAAGCTAAAGGAACTGCAGGAGAAGGGGCATCCGGTCGACGCCGAGGTGCTCAAGGTGCTGTCGCCGTACCGGCGGGAACACATCAACCGGTTCGGGGACTATCTACTGGATCTCCAGCGCCCCGTTCCACCGCTAGATTCGACCATCGATTTCGCATTTAAATCAGCCGCTTAGGCTGAGTTGTGGCGGATTTTTAATGAATCCCGGTCAAGCCTCGATATCTATCTGCTCACCGGGCTGACGCTCCCCGCGGGCATCGCGCATGAGTCGTTGCCCGGGGCGGTGAAGGCGTTCATCGCTGACTGCTGGCACGGCATGAGCCGCACGCAGATGATTGCGCGCGCGAAGTCGTGGGATCTGCGTCTGTCGTTTTGCGCGACCAGGCCGTGCGCGCACGGCGAAACCGGGGTGTTTGCGTTGCGTTTCAGTGATGGGACGTCGGGCTGTCTGATGCTGGCCCACCTGCAGCGGGTGCGAAATAGTCGTGGCCGCAACCGTCGACCTGGCCGTACTGCCGTTTCCCGCCCGCCGGCGCGGGACCCCCGTCAGACCACCCTGTTCTGAATGCCACGGTGCAGTTGCGGTGCCACGCAGCGCCCGATATGCTCGCTGCCATCAACGAACCAGGAGTGCGGAAGTGCGGCGTGTGGCGGTCAGAAAATCTTCAGTTCATGGGCGGGGCGTGTTCGCGCTGCAGGCTATCACCGCTGGCGCGCGGATCCTTGAATATCGCGGTGAAGTCACCTCCTGGCGGCGGGCCGCTGCCAGGCACAAGCGTTCTGGAACGCCCGGTCACACGTTTCTCTTCGGCCTTGCTGACGGACGCGTAATTGACGGCAGCATGGGTGGCAACAGTGCCCGCTGGCTGAACCATTCGTGCAGGCCGAACTGTGAGGCGATCGAGGATGAGCGGGGGCGCGTTTTTATCGAGACGATCCGGGACATGCTGCCCGGAGACGAGTTGTTTATCGCCTATGGGCTCACGCTCGATGAAGCGATCACTCCCGAACTGGTCGCCGACTACGCGTGCCACTGTGCGACGAAGCGGTGCAAGGGATCGATGCTGGCTGCGGTGAGCGGCTAGCGAGCGCCGCCCGACCGACAGGTCCAGGAACGGCTCCAAGGCTGATGGACGAGACGCATGGTGACGGGAATCTCCGTGGCAACTCATCGAGGGCGCCGGCCAACGATCCGCGACCGGCTGACTTCTACAACTTTCGCTGCCTTCACGCCGGTGCACCCAAGGCCGCCGCCTGGCGCCGCCGTCTTTGGTTGCCAAATTGGGTGTTGCGACTCTTACTTCCCAAACGCTGCTACTGAACGTACCTCCGCGCACCTCATTTTTTCTGCAAAACAGCACATCGACTTTCGTGCTCCTGCTCAGGAAGCCACGCCTCAGCATAGCGAACGCGCTAGCGTGCCAACTGTTTGCACAGCTCGCTCGATCTCGTGTGTCCAAGGGTGACCGTAGTTCAAGCGAATGCAATTCCGATACCCGCGACTCCGCGAAAAGATCGGGCCAGGCGCAAGACTGATACCCTGCTGTAGCGACAGCTCGAACAGACGCACCGCATCGATCTGCACTGGCAATTCCAACCAAAGGAAATACCCTCCCTTCGGGCGCGCAACCTTGGTTCCGGGCGGAAAGAATCTCTCAATGGCCTTCAGCATGTTGCCTTGTTGGGCTACAAGGTTCTGCCGGAGTTGGCGCAGATGGCGATCATAGCTGCGGCCCTGTAGAAAATCGGCGATCGCTAACTGTGCGGGCATGGACGTGGATATGTTGGTCATCCACTTCGCTCGCGCGATCTGCTGCGTGAAGCGGCCCGCCGCGACCCAACCGAGGCGGTAGCCAGGTGTGAGGCTTTTTGAAAAGGAGCCGCAATGGAGCACCAGTCCCTTCCGATCAAATGCCTTAGCCGGCCGCTCGGGAGATGCCCCGAAATACAGTTCGGCGTATACATCGTCTTCGATCAACGGCACGTCGTGAGCGGCTAGCAGCGCAACCAGCGCTTCTTTGGTCGCGTCCGGCATGGTGGCGCCGGTGGGGTTCTGAAAAGACGTCATGAACCAGCATGCGCGGATTGGATGCCGTTTAAGTGCATCGGCAAGCACTGAAACGTCGAGAGCTTTGCTTGGGTGGATCGGTATCTCGACTGCCTTCAGCCGCAACCTGTCGAGTGCCTGAAGAGCCCCATAGAACGCAGGTGTCCGGATTGCGACGAGATCGCCGGGGCACGTTACTGTCTGCAAAGAAAGCGTTAGCGCTTCCAATGCTCCGCCCGTCACGACAACTTCATCGATCGGCAACGCCATCCCTGCCACCATATAGCGACGGCCAATCTGACGGCGTAAACCTTCGTTGCCCAGAGGCAACTCCATGGGCGCCGCCCCAATGTCCATGGTCCGTGCAACTGCCGCGAGTGACCGATCCAGCAGGTTCGACGGGAACATCGCCGGACTCGGGAACGCGGCGGCAAGCGGCACGATACCCGGCGCCGCGGACGAACTGAGCACGTGAAATAAGAGGTCGTCTGTCTCCGGCGTGAGGGCGACGTCGTTCGGTCTGACGTACTGCGATCCCGGCGACGGCTGGCCCGCTCGCATAGATACGAAATGCCCCGCACGCGGTCGCGTCTCAACCAGTCCCTGTGATTCCAACGAGTGATACGCGTGAGCAACCGTGGCCGGGCTTACTCCATATGACTTGGTCGCTTGCCGCACAGACGGGAGACGCATGCCTGGGGCAAGATGTCCGGCGCGAATAAGCCCCGCGATTTCTGTCGCCAGATTCTTGTAACGCATCGTTTGTTACCTCCACCGCGCTGCCGGTGGTCCAATTGACCCCAAGGTGTCAGCGGCGATCGATAATGGCGACAGCGCCGTGCGACAAGGATGCGTTTTACAATAAATTAGGGTCATAAAATTGGGTTATCCGATTGTCTGCCCGTAAGTGCCATGCGCCTTCCGCAGTTGCTTGGGCTGAAATACAGCTTTAAACGATGTATTGCCACTCAAAACGCCCTTCATGTCAACAGGTTGTATTGCCACCATCCAAGTGGTATGCGACAGGAGGAAGAAAGTGAGCACGGACAACCCAACACCGTTGTCGAGATCTCTTGGGAAAGCTATCGCAAAGCGTAGGTCGATAGCGAATCTCACTCAGGAGCAGGTTGCCGAAAGGCTCGGTATCGGGCAGGAAGCTATTTCGCGGATGGAGCGAGGCGTTGCTATTCCAACGGTGGCGCGTTTGGCAGAGTTAGCCGACGTCTACGAATGCAATCTTGATCAATTGCTTACTGAGGCCTCCGATCGGGAGGATGACCAGGCGAAGGCCATCCTGGCCATCGTAGGTCGATTGTCCAATGCTGATCGACTCCTACTGATCGAATGGCTAAAAGTGTTTGCCAACAGGCTTCTACCGTCGCCCACATCAACTTAGTGTCGGTGAGCTTGCTATTTTGAGGTCTAGGTTGGCGAGTGCCGGTGCAGCCAACTACCTCCTTTTGCATCGCGCCTTCTCTGAGTTCTCACCGCAAGCCGTGACGGGCCACCGCTTTCAAGGAATGCCGCGAGGCGTCTAATGGGCAGCGCACGACTGTAGAAAAATCCTTGTCCAAGATTGGTTCTCGCCTTGTAGAGCGCCTCGTGGTGAGCTGCGCTGTCCACTCCTTCCGCCACGAGCAAAGCGCCTAAGTCGCGAGCGATTTCGGTCATCGCCGCAAGGCTCGACGTGCGATCGTAGCCATCAAGAGCGAGCACCTGCCTGTCCATTTTGATCAGCTCGAAATCGAACTTCCTGAGCAAGCCGAATTTCAGCGGGCTCAAACCGGCACCAGCGAGCGCGAATTGAACCCCCTGTTTCCGCAAGGCTGCCACTGATTCCAACACCCGTGGCGTGGAGTCCGCGCAATCGCTTTCCGTTACCTCCAGAATCAGACGGGGCAGTATTCCCTTGGCCGAATCCTGCACGTCTGACACGAGGTTGTCGGCGGCCATGTAAACGCCGGAGACCTTCAGCGCGACACACAACGATTTAGCGGCACCTAACGCTGCGACCTCGCTGGCTGCGGTGGCAAGCATGAATCGAGTCAGAGGACCAATCACCTTGCTGTTTTCGAGACGCCTCATGTAATGCATCGGCCCACGCAGACCAAATTCAAGGTTGTCCCAACGTAGCAGTGCTTCGATGCCGACGCATTTGCCTCGGCGAAGATCTATCATTGGTTGATATTCAAGGCCAAATTCTCCACGCAGCAATCCTCTTTGGGCCGCGCGAACGAGCCTCGCTTGCGGCGTAAATCGCCACCTATAGAGCGCCCAACATCCAAGAGCCATCAGAGCAAGAAGCGCAAGACCGGTCAACACCTTAGCGCCGAAAAGCACTGCCTGAGGATCTACAGCAAGGGAGCTGGACGCTTCCGACGACGGCTCGGAGGTAAACCTTCTGTTAGGCTGGACAGGCGCAGCCCGCTCAGCACATGCGTGATCTTGTCCGCAATTTGACGACACATGCAACTTTTCACCCGAGGGGGCAGCATCTGCAACGGCAGCAGAATCTGGCGCTGGGACCGACGTGGGGATGCTGAACGGCACGCCGGTCTGGGGGACGATAGAAGGGCTTAGTGCTATGGATGTTTCCGGAGTGACGTTCGCATCGACTGTGCTTACAAGCTCTCCGACGCCAATCTCCAACGGGGCGAGCACCGAAATGCAACGCAGTTGGCGAGCCTCTGCCTGTCCTATCGGGCCAGCGACCGGACCCGCCAGCGTTGCGGGCGTCGGCATGATGGCGGGAAGTGTGCAAACGGTGCCGACTTGGAGACGCGCAACGGGCGCCGGAGTGATGATCTCAGACAATCCTTGCGCGAAGGCCGCAATGCGGTTCCCCACGTCGCCGCTTGCAACATCCGGGCTCGTGCTGGCGTGCGCGGACGGTTCCAATGCGGCGAGCAGAAAAAGTATGACAAACACGAACTTAGTCATGCGAAATGATGATTCATGAACGGGTCTCATGGCATTGCGCCTTTTGGCTTACTGCAAAAATTCTTTTTATATTCGTGCGATGCACTTGTCTCTGTGTGGTCTCTCGCCGCTGCGTGCGAATGGCGACGCGTTCCTCACTGGAACTTCAGAGCAGACGGGCCGCGATGGCGGCTCGCACTGGGCGAGCAAGAAAATATCCTTGCGCACTTGTGACACCGAGCGACTTCAACACGTCCAACTCTTCGGCCGTCTCGACCCCCTCCGCGACAATCTGGCTGCCGGTCTCGGTGGCAAACGAGACCATCGCCGCCACAAGTGCGCGTCTTCTGGCGTCGGTATCGATGCCTCGAATCAAGCTCGAATCGAGCTTGATAAACTCAGGATGAAGATTGATGATGTGTTGCATGTTGGCGAAGCCCGCACCCACATCATCCACAGCAATCCTGACTGAACGGCTCCGCAGCGGTTCGAGCGCCTGGATCAGTATCTCGTAGTTGGAGACGCAGGCGGATTCCGTGATTTCCAGGACAATGCGATCGATCTCCATGTCAGCGAACACAGCCTCAAGTTCGCCACTCAAGATGGTTTCCGGGGACGCATTGACCGCTAGGTATAAATCCCGACTAACTGACATCTCCGCAAGTGCCTTGCGAATTGCCTTTAGCTCGAGTGGCACAGCCATGCCAATCTCGACGGCATCGGCAAACCACTGGCTTGGCGCACGAGTCGGCGTGGACGAGAATCGTGACAAGCACTCCAGGCCCACCATGCGGCGGGGGGCGAGCGAGTAGATCGGCTGGTAAACGATAGAAGGCTCATCACCTCTCAGGACACCCTGTATGCGAGCCATCTTCTCTTCATGCTCCCGAACAAGTGTGGCGTTTCGCATGCTTACCCTCGCTTCTTGTCTACGCCTGATCAGCACGCGAAAATGAAGATCCTTAGTGCTTCCGTCCGAAGCAAGCCTCAGCGGCGTCAGCGGGGCACAGGCCGGCGAGAAAGTAGCCCCGAATAAGCTCTACGGTCGCGGCGTCGGCACGGTAGGGCGAACTGATATAGCCGGTTGCGGCGGCTTCCATATACCAAGCGCGCGTCCAAGCGTCTAGGTCACGCACGTATTCAGGCGCAAGCTGGATGAATTCGTCTGGCATGTTGGACTCCAATCTCTCTATTACCATCTTGTGCGAGGTGGTCCTTAGCTACCGCTATCCGTCATGATGCCATTCAACATCTCGCATTGTTTTTACACATCGCGACTCCAGACGGTCGCCCGCGCGGTCTCTACTTTGCCGATGACGAGAAAGAAAAAATAGACTCAAATAGGGCCAAAAAAATAGGAGCAGCATGAGGCCGCCAAGTGTTCGTGGCAATGCGTTCAAGCCCGCTAGTCACGCCTGTCTCGCGTGGCCAGAATAGAACCATCGAAACAACGGTTCCGTCGCAATAGCGGCGGCTGGTATGCTGGGGGACCTTACAGAATGATGTGAACGACAATGAAAGCGCTCAGTCCGGCGGTAGCCAAGGTGCTGAAGCGGTTGCACTATCCGCTTGAGATCATGTTGGTGTGCGTGCGTTGGTACGTGGCCTACCCGCTGAGCTTGCGCAATCTCGAAGAATGATATGAACGCCTCCCACCCGTGAGCGATGGGTTTCAGCAATGAGGTGGACCCTCACAGACCGACGGGCATCAGAGTGAACCGCCCCGGGTTTTCCGGAGACTCCACTTCTTGAGAAAATGGAGCTATGGAAAACACGAAGAAGAAGTCCCCAAGGTACTCGCCGGAAATTCGTGAGCGGGCTGTGCGAATGGTGCTGGAACATCAAGGCGACCGCGAATCGCAATGGAAGGTGATTGCGTCGATCGCAGCGAAGTTCGGCTGCTCGGGCGAGACGCTGCGTAGCTGGGTGCGCAAGGAAGAGCGGGATCGGGGTTTGCGCCCGGGCACGAGCACGCAGGAGCAGGATCGGATCAAGGAACTGGAGCGGGAAGTGCGTGAGCTTCGGCAGGTCAATGAAATCCTGCGCAAGGCGTCAGCGTATTTCGCACAGGCGGAGCTCGACCGCCGACCGAAGTGATGATCACGTTCATCGATGATCACCGGCACGTCTACGGGGTCGAGCCGATCTGCAGGGTGCTGCCGATCGCACCGTCGACGTACTACAAGCACGTGGCCCGCCGCGCCGATCCTGGCCTGGTGTCGCCGCGGGCCCGGCGCGACAGGATGCTCAAGGATGAGATCCGACGCGTATGGGAAGAAAACTTCCAGGTCTACGGCGCAGATAAGGTCAGGAAGCAATTGAGGCGGCAAGGCACCGTCGTGGCGCGCTGCACAGTCGAACGGCTGATGAAGCTGATGGGCCTGCGCGGCGTGGTGCGGGGCAAGACGGTACGCACGACAGTGAGCGATGGTTCGACGCCGTGCCCGAAGGATCTCGTGAACCGGCAATTCACGGCCGAACGGCCCAATGCGCTGTGGGTGTCAGATTTTACCTATGTATCGAGCTGGCAGGGCTTCGTCTATGTCGCGTTCATCATCGACGTGTTCGCCCGACGCATTGTCGGCTGGCGTGTGTCGAACTCGGCGCGCACAGACTTCGTTCTGGACGCGCTGGAGTAGGCCTTGTACGAACGACAGCCGGCGCAGCAGGACGGGCTGATCCATCACAGCGACCGCGGTGCCCAATACGTATCGATCCGCTATACAGATCGGTTGGTCGACGCTGGCATCGAGCCGTCAGTGGGCAGCGTGGGCGACTCCTACGATAACGCACTGGCTGAAACGATCAACGGCTTGTACAAGGCAGAGGTAATCCATCGCCTCGGACCGTGGCGCAATGTGCAGGCCGTCGAAATGGCGACGCTCGAATGGGTGGACTGGTTCAACAATCGTCGGCTCTTCGGCCCCATCGGCAACATTCCACCTGCCGAGGCAGAAGCCGCCTATTATGCAAATCTCGCTTGGTCTGCCACCGTGGCATGACTCAAGCAAAACAGTCTCCGGGAAACCCGGGGCGGTTCAGCAGGCCGTATCGAGAACAGCCAGATCGGCGTGTTCCTCTGCTATGCCGGTCGTGGCGGCAGTGCGTTCATCGACCGCGAACTGTATGTACCCAAGGGGTGGACCGATGACCGGGTGCGCTGCGAGGCAGCGGGCATTCCCGGGTCGGTGGAGTTCGCAACGAAGCCACAGCTTGCGAGTCGTATGCTTGAGCGGGCGCTGGACGCAGGGGTGCCGTGCGGCTGGGTCACGGGGGATGAAGTCTACGGCGGTGACCGCCACCTGCGGCTGTGGCTCGAGTCGCGCGGCCAGTCTTTCGTGCTGGCCATCGCGAAGAATGAACCCCTATGGTGGAAAGGTCCAGACTACGTACGGGCAGACCAAATCGCCGAGGCCCTGCCGGCAAGGGCATGGCGCCGCCTGTCAGCGGGTGCCGGCGCCAAGGGCGAGCGCCTGTATGACTGGGCGCTGACTCCGCTGTGGCGCTTGCAGATCATCGAAGAGGAGCGTCGCTTCGGGCATTACCTGCTGGTGCGACGCAGCCTGGACGAGCAACGCGAACATGCGTATTACGTCGTATACGCACCGCGCAGCAAGGCCACACGGCAAACCCTGGTGAACGTGGCGGGCCGCAGGTGGGAAATCGAGACCGGCTTCGAGGCGACCAAAGGCGAATGCGGACTCGATCAGTATGAGGTGCGCCGATGGCAAGGCTGGTATCGCCACATCACGCTGGCCCTGCTGGCCCATGCGGTACTCGTCACGCTGCGGGTGCACGGCAAAAAAAACACCTGAAGGTTTGGTGCCGCTCAGCGTGCAGGAGATCCGCCGGCTGCTCTGTCGCATCCTGTGGCGCGGCGCCCACTCTATCGCGTACGTGTTGTCCTGGTCGGCATGGCGGCGCCGACACCAGTACCGCGCCCAGCAGTGCCACTACCGAAGACGAGGATGTGTGCCTCCAGTTAACCAGATCTACGGCTGTAGTACTAGGCTAGCTCGGCCGCGTTTGCTCGAGACCAGGCCGGCTGCACCTGATTCACGGTATAGGATTGCCAGCCGCTCGATCCACCGCACGGTCAGGCCCAGCCGTTCGGCACCACAGCCGGGATTCAGACCCATGTCCACTACAGCCCGGATCATCTTCAGGCGGTCGAGTTCGTGGGTGTTCACTGCTACCAGTGTCGCAGGACGCATGGCCGGCTCCGTCGTTCCCCGCGGAATTGGCAAGCATACCGAAGCCTAAACACGACATTTATAAATGGCCAGAACACGACATTGCAATAAAGCTAATACATTTCATAGGTTTTGAAGCCTCATATTATGTAATGTTATGGTCGTTCCAGCCGAGTACAACAATGATGAATCGGCACGAACCTCGGGTCAAAGAATGCACGGCATTCGACGGCTGCCTCCTCAATAGCCCCGGAAAGGAGCACTACCATGAGCGATCTCTTCATCCTTGATGATAACGACATCTCCCCCGAATATCGTAGGGAGGTGGAGAAGATGCGGCGAAAAGTGTCGCAACGCGATGTAGTAGTTTATCAAGAGCTACGCAAACGTCTTCTGAAAAAAGAAGAGCCGCCAGCAGCAAAAGCTGCGGAAATAATACGGATCGATAATAAGGCAGTTATAAGCGATACGAAGCTTACCCCCGTTCAAAGGAAGATGCTTCAATTAACGGAACTCGCTATTCAGGGGCGCGCTAGACATTTAGCCCAGAGGGCGGGTTGGAGCACTGCAGACTTGGGTAATCCAAAAAAAACTGGCTCTCCGGACTGGCTTCGTTTTAATATCGCCGCGATGGACGATTTAGGTCTTACCGATTCTTTAGTGATTATTTTCCACACTGAAGTTGAGATTTATAACGTTATTACCAAAACCGTTGGCCTTCCGTTCATTGACTGTTTGACCAACATCGTCGGGCTAGTAGCCAACTCAGTAACCAGTCCGGTACTCAGTACTTTCCAACAAATCCTAGGGTCCGTGGCAAACGATCAAGGCGTTACGGATAGTGCCAAAAAGCTGTTAAACGATGTCTTTGAATCGGCTGAGCAAGAGGATAAAAATCACCTATTCGACCTAGCACCGGCCTGGCTCATGGGCAATGAAGAGATGTTAGCAACAGTATACGCTGTTAGCGCATCTGACATCAAAGATAGCGACTGGAAGACATTTCTACTCAGCATAGTCGGAAAAGGAAATACATTTTATTCGGCGGCTATCGGCATCAAATTTGCCGATGAATTGTGGGAGCTGCTTGGCTGGGAGAAACTATTGGTGGACGTTATCACTAAGAAAGATCGCAATTATGAGAAAAAATTGGGGAGTTCGGAAATATTAAAGTCGCCAGATATACGAGTCTAAGTGACGCCCTTACCGGTCTGCTCGGACGAGCTCGCACTCGAGCGGATCGGATAAGCCCAGCTAACTCAGAATCAGCGTTCTACGAGGAGCATATCGTGAAGCTCGCCGAAAATTATTGTATCGCCGCGGCAGATCAATGTTTGGTATACGCAAAAGACCTGGATAAGGAGGAGCGAAGTATGGTCCAGCTTACTCTTGCGTATATTTCAAAACGCGCTTCCATTAGGTTCGAATACGCCTATGGAGAAAAAGTCGGTGACAATCCAGAAAATCAGGTAAAATTAATATACTTCAACATCGTCAATGATATAATAAGCAAGCTAGGACACGTAACCAAAAACTACGTTGCAGCCGAATCGATAATCGACAAAAAATATAAAAGTAAAATTAATCTGATGGATATTGTTGCCGTGGACGCGTACAAGAAATTGTTCGGAACTACCGATCCGGTAATGACCGCCATCTTCAGGGATTTTATCGAAAAACTCCCCTATAAAAACAGGCAAAGTGTAATCAATATTTCGAATATTTTCTGGAGGCAAAGGACAAGTAAAATTGGGGAAGGAATGTTCTGCGACATTTCTAGTGCTGTTAGAAACGAAAGCGGGGACATACAGATCGCGTACATCATGTGCTATTCATCAGAGGATCTGATCGAACAAGATATATTGTTTCTAGACTATTACTATAACAACGTGTACGTAAAAATGAATGGATTCGGATTGATTATGCAAAAAGACAAATGGGTAGCCGAAAAACAAAAGATTATAGATCAGCTCAAGCACGACATGGTTAAAGTCGAAAGCATCGAGCTGGGTGATGATGAACTCGGTGTTATTGCCTAGGGAACGGCTGATTTAATCGACAAGGCTGTCCACGTTGAGGCGGTGTGAAGCGTTGATAGCCTCAGGACGACCAGCGAACTTAGCCGATGCAACAAATCAGTTTTCCCAGTGCCGAATATCTGGGAAAGAAAGGTTCCGTCGCAATAAGGCGTTCGGGTATGCTGTCGATTCCGAGGCGAGCGATGGGAGCGATGAAGGAACACCTGAATGGGGCGGTGGCAAAAGTGCTCAAGCGCCTGCACTCACTACCCACTGGACGTGATGTTGCTGTGCGTGCGGTGGTATGTGGCGTATCCGTTGAGCTTGCGCCATCTTGAGGAAATGATGGCCGAGCGCGGTATCCCGGTCGATCATTCGGCCGTGCACCGCTGGGCCATCAAGCTGCTGCCGGTGCTTGAAAAGGCGTTTCGCCGATGCACGCGCACTGTGGGCAAGAGCTGGCGGATGGACGAGACCTATGTGAGGGTCCGGGGCGAATGGCGGTATCTTTACCGCGCGGTGGACAAGGCCGGCCAGACGGTTGATTTCCTGCTGCGGGCCCGTCGTGACAAGACGGCAGCCCGACGCTACTTCGAAAAATCGATCGACCAGAACGGCGAGCCCGAAACCGTGACGATCGATAAAAGTGGCGCCAATCTAGCCGCGCTGCAGACCCTGAATGCTGAGCGCGAAACGCCTATCCGGCTCCGCCAGAACACAAGTATCTGAACAATCTGATTGAACAGGATCATCGGGCAATCAAGCGGCGCACGCGGCCTATGCTGGGATTCAAGAATTTCCGTTGCGCCCGCATTCTTTTGGGCGGCATCGAGGTCATGCATAGGATCAAGAAAGGGCAGTTGAAAAGGGCAGGAAAAAACCGACCCTCTGCTGCCCAGCAGTTCTACTCGCTTGCAACGTAAGCAGTATTCGACATTGTGTTTTCGTTTGTCCCGATTCCCTTATCGCTACAAGGACTTCCCCGTTGAGCACAAGCTCAATCGCGCTTACGTGTTGTGACGTGCTGCATTGCCGTTGCGACGTGAGAAGGTGGAGGACTGCGATGCTACAAACGGTCATGTTGGGCATGATTGCCCGGAATGAAATGAGCGCCTCCCACCCTGGATTGCACCGGAGGTGATGCAGATGAAGGAAGACAGAGATAACGCAGGCCGCCCTTATCGGCGAGCAGCATCAACGTGCCCAAGATGGAGGATCATACAGGTCTTCACACCAGCCAAATCGGAGGCCCCGAGATGAAGCTTATGCCAGTTGGGATCGATATCGCAAAAAACGTATTCCAGGTACACCACGTGGACGAAGAAACCGGGGAAATCGTCAATAAGGCGATCAAGCGGGTGAAGTTCCTCGAGTATTTCGCAAACCGAGCGCCGTGCCTGAATGAAATGAACGCGTCCCACCTGTGAATGTGCGAGCAAAGGAAGACGGATCCTCACGGGCCAACGGCATCAGAGTGCCAAAACTGGAAGATCATGGTGTTCTTCTCACGCAAACCGGAGGATCCAGCATGAACTGTACAGCTGTGGGTGTGGATATCGCCAAAAACGTGTTTCAGGTGCATTACGTAGATCAGGCTACCGGCGAGATCGTGAACAAGCCAATCAAGCGAGCGCACGATCACGACATTCTTCGGTCTGCGCTTGATCATTTGGTCGACCCACGTTCCAGGTTGATTCGCATGCCTCGACACCGCTCGCGCGCCATGGATCAACAGTGTGCGCAGGTACGCGTCGCCGCGCTTCGATATGCCATGTAAGTTCACCTTGCCACCTGAGCCCGTCTGCTTGGGTACGAGGCCGGCCCACGCGGCGAATTCGCGTCCAGACCTGAATGCCTTCGGGTCACCCATCATGGCCACCGCCGCCGTGGCCGTCAGCAGACCGACACCGGGAATCTCGCTGATCGCTTTCACGGCCTTGTCTTCCTTCTTCCACGCGCGCATCCGGCGCTCGATTTGCGCAACCTGCTCGTCGAGTTTCGTCAGCCCGTTCCACTGCTCGCGCAGCGTATCGATTACCACTGCGGGCAATCGCTCGGCAACCCGTCCCAGCACTTCTGGTATCGCCTTATCGAGTGCCGCTCGGCTCTGGCTCATCACCTCGCCGTACTCCGTCAACAGTCCGCGCAGATTGTTGATCTGCATCGTGCGAAATTTGATGAGCTGTTGGCGCATCCGGTGCAGTGCCAACATCGCCTGCTGCGTCTCGCTCTTCACCGCTACCGGCTTGCCCGGTTGCTGAACGGCGAGCCAGATCGCTCTCGCGTCCGCAGCATCATTTTTTTTGCGAATGTTGAACGCCTTGGCAAATTCCGCCGGTATCAGCCTGACCTCGTGGCCCATCTTTAAAAGCTGCCGGGCCCAGTGGTGTGCGCCGCTGCACGCCTCCATCCCAATGAGACAAGGAGTGCGGTTGGCGAAATGCTCGAGGAAATGCGCTCGCTTGATTGGCTTGTTCACGATCTCGCCGGTAGCCTGATCTACGTAATGCACCTGAAACACGTTTTTGGCGATATCCACACCCACAGCTGTACAGTTCATGCTGGATCCTCCGGTTTGCGTGAGAAGAACACCATGATCTTCCAGTTTTGGCACTCTGATGCCGTTGGCCCGTGAGGATCCGTCTTCCTTTGCTCGCACATTCACAGGTGGGACGCGTTCATTTCATTCAGGCAGGGCGCCCGGTTCGCAAAGTGTTCGAGAAACCTGGCTCGCTTGATCGGCCTGTTCACGATTTCACCTGTCTCAGCGTCCGCGTAGTGAAGCTGAAAAACGCTCTTTGCAATATCAATCCCTACTGGCGTAAGGTTCATTTCGGACACCTCCGGTTTTGCCTGTGAAGATCTGTATGATCCTCCATCCCAGGCACTCTGATGCCCGTCGGTCTGTGAGGGTCCACCTCATTGCTGAAACCCATCGCTCACGGGTGGGAGGCGTTCATTCCATTGAGTTCGATGCCGGCCAGAAGGATCCGGGCACAGCGAAAAGTCTTGAATCCCAGCATGGGCCGCGTTCGTCGCTTGATCGCCCGATGGTCCTGCTCGACCAGATTATTGAGATATTTCGACTGGCGGATCTTGATGGGCGTTTCGATTGGCGTTGCTCGCTTCGAGCGCGGCGAGATTGGAGCCGCTTTTGTCGATGGTCACCGTCTCGGGTGCGCCATTCTGCGCCATCGATTTCTCGAAGTAACGCCGGGCTGCAGTCTTATCCCGATAGGCGCGTAGCAGAAAGTCGATGGTGTTGCCATCCTTGTCGACGGCCTGGTAAAGATATCGCCATTCTCCCTTGACGCGAATGTACGTCTCGTCCATGCGCCAGCTCTTGCCAACCGGCCGCTTGCGCGAGCGAAACGCTTTTTCCAGCACCGGCAACAGCTTGACGGCCCAGCGGTGCAAAGTCGAATGATCGACCGAAACGCCGCACTCAGCCATCATGGCTTCGAGGTGCCGCAGGCTCAGCGGATATGCCACGTACCAACGCACGCAGGTCAGGATCATGTCCAGCGGAGAATGCAGGCGCTTGAGCACTCTGGCCACCGCCGGATTCACGTATTCATTGAGTTGTCTGTGGTTCGTGTTGTTCCGGACATCATAGCGGAGCGCCTTACTGCAACAGATTCAGAACTATTACTTTTACTTGAATACTTCGAGCGGTGAGATGCTAAGGTATATGGGTTGATGAATTAACGAATCGATCAGAGTCCATTAATGAAACACTTGAGAGGTGATCATGTCTGGAAAATACAAGGACGTTGCAAGCTACATCTATCCGGTCTATGAATATTTTGGCTCGATGAGTGAATGTGCTCCATTCGAGGCGCCTAACAATCAGCCGGAGCTCGAGCCATATTTCAAAAAAGTGCTGGAATTTGTTTCGGACCAGAAAAAAACCTTTGAGATCAAAGGGAAAAAACTATTTGAAATCATGTTCGATTTGGATGTAAAGTTAAATGCCCATTGGGACTCTTATACGAAATCTTCGGAAATTGTCGTCACAAAGTTGGGCGAGGTGATAAAAAAATTGAAGCCCAATACGGTGTATGTGAATAAGGATGTGGGGATCATAGTTTCGAATTTGAAAATCGCAGTTGAAAGCATTGAGAACATGAAGAATGACCTTAAATCGTCCGGCAACAATTTTATAATGAGTGCCAATGCGCTGGTCGACCGCATGAAGGCTGACTTGGCGCCGCTAAGTTCTGCCTGCGACGTACTAGATGCCAAATATGCTGGCAGAAGCGACGCAGACAAAGTTGACTTTGGCAAATTGAAAACCGCACTCAGCGACGCCCAGAGTGCGGTTGCCAAGGCCGAGCAGAATTTGGCGAACGCGGAGGCGGATGAGCGATGGACACTCGTCAAGCTTACCGGCGTTGTGGTTATCGGAGTGGTGGTGCTTGGAGCGATTGCTATCTTCCCAGCTTCAGCGGGCGCCATCGTTCCGGTGGCGCTCGGCCTCTACGTTAAAGGCGCAGATGCAGTCGAAGACTGGAATCACGTACGCGAGGCGAACGACGAGGTAAAAAGCAGGTTCAAAGCATACAATAGTGTTTTCGAAAAATACAATAAATACGGGCTCTATATCTTTGTAAACTCATGGCTTAATGTCGGCAATTCTACAAAAAATAACGTTGCATCCGCCAAGGAGCAATTTGCGCAATTTCAGGATAATTTCGAATCGAATCTGGGGAAGGTTAGTTCGGATATTGATACAATCCGCGAAATCGTAGGCAACGACGAAAATAAAATAACCGCGCTGTCCTCCAGGCAGATCGGGAAGCTTAGCGATGCATTCAACAACTTGAAGGCCATTATAGAATTCGAATCTGTAAAACACGCCTACCATAGTGACGATGGGAAGAAGGTATGCATTTCTTATGATCCGCCCGTAAAATACGAAGGAATTCAATCCCACTCGGTCTAGCTGCGGGAGTTTAAATATGTTTAACGGGATGACGATCTTGGATTGAGGCGTTGGTGTATAAATCGGGTCGGCGCGCGTCGAGTGGCCTTGTTGCGTAAATCGAATTTGCGTTCCGTCGCTCGATCAGCCCCGCATTGTATTCCGGCCCTGACGCGGCACACGCCCTTCGGCTCGCTGGTCTTGCGTTCGTCCTAGCGCATCTTCCCGCCCAAAAGGCGAGAATCTACGCACTCCGACACGAAGTTATCAGCAGTACCGTCCCGTCTGTTGCGCGTAACGTTAGCTCGACGCGCAGCAGCCGGATTTATGCAACAACGCCCCATTCAATGGGAACGGTTCATCAAGAACCTCTTCCACGATATCCTTTGATAGCCATCGTTCATCAACTGATCCACCAGCCAGTACCAGTTATACGTCGCTTCGATGACCACGCCCACCAGATCTTCGCGGTGCGGCGCCAGCGCCGCCCGGATCTGCACCGGATCGTTCGGCAACCGTCGCTGGTAGACAACCCGGTCAGCGTCATCGCTAACGACGACCACACTGTTGTTCGAGTGCAGGTCGATTCCACTAAACTTATTCATGCTGGCCTCCTGTGCGTCACGTCGGTGTTCGCACCCTGACTGTACGCCGGCCGTTCGATTCGAACGGAGGGAGGTCGGCTATATGATTATCAAAACCGCATTTGCTGCGCGCTTCACTCTATCGAAAACAACCAGCAGCCCGGTTCGTCGCATTGGGCGAATTCGCCGTACTCGCCCAAAATTTGTCGACTGCTGTGTAACAGTCGTCACCATCTGCAGTCATGCCGCCTCACTCTCGGCAAGTTGACAATGCCCTTCGGACTATGACGGGGGCAGGTCGGTGGCGCGATAAATCACTATTAAAAATGATAGAGAAAATCGGGTGACTCAGGTTTAAATTTAAAACAGTCCAGCGTCGAACTTCGGCATTCGGACCGTTGGGACTTGTGGACAACATCGTTTATACTTTTTTCGAGGAATCTAGCTATGAGCACACTTCAATTTGACAGCCTGAAATGCAAACTTATTGATAAATTAAATGAAGGAGATGAAGCATTGCAACTGATGTACCGCAAATCCGGAGCAGACGACAGCGAAAGCTTTGCATCAGGCTTGGCGTATGAGCTAATTAAACATGAACAGGCAAATATTAAGCGCCACGTCAAATCACTTCCATATAAGAATGAAATTTCCGCTGGGATTGCGAAAATTGAATTTTCGCTAGACGAGGTTGATGAGAAATACACCTTGCAGACGGATACCAGCGTCTTCAAGTATGACATTGGCAGCGCGACGCTGATCTTCGATAAAAACCACCTGATTCGCTCAGAAAAGGTGAGCGTCGCCGGCATTACCGTAAATTATAATTTCAGAATTCAATTCAATCCACTGAACGTATTTCTTAAGGGGAGTTTGGACTACAGCATCCCCCTTGTTGGAAGTGACTCCCAAAAATGGGACGATGAGGTTGCCCTGTTCTAGCAAGAGCTGAGCATAAAAGTGGGCTACTGACTCAGCCACGTCCTTTGTTCGTCCGCAACGCTGGGAACAACTGGTAAGCCCGATCCTTCGAAAGATTTCGGACATCGGATCAGTGCCAGGTGACCCGCGAGTGAAGCTCTTGACGAAGTGGGTAAGAAAAGCAGAGAAAGCGAATGGTGACCTGTAACAGGCCGCAAGGGTCTTCAAGATTTGCCCTGATCTGAGAGATGCAAACTCCCGCGTGGCGCAGTTGTCGTAGGCCCAGGTTTCAGATTCCACGAAGGGCAGCTTGTGGGTGGCCGGAGATGTTGCTGGTTCAGCGCCTTTGGCCTCAGTATTGAGGTGAATCAATGATGTGGCGCGTACGAAGGTCGTATGCAGTGCACGTGCGACCGGCGTCGGTACGACGCTTAATGCTGTGCTCGATCTGTATGCGGGGAGACTCGCACGCGTACAGTTCTTCGAGGGGTCGCGCTTCCGAGAGGGGGTGCGGCTACCCTCTCTCCTTCCGGTTAAAGCGCTCTCAAGCTCACTTTAACCCCATCGCCTCCACGGCTACGGAAGGAGGCCCGCTAGGTGATTTTCGAGTATCTTCTCCGGCGTGTTGCCTCACGAATGAACGTTACCTGACGGTGCGAAGATTCAGTCGTGGTCGGAGATGCCGACGAAAAGATCCAGCTGTATCGCAATTGGCTCGGACTGTGATCGGGGATTTGACTGAAGAAGTGACGAAGGGTGGCGAGACCTGCCGCTCCACATCGCGCATCACCCGTCCAACGCGCGAACGCAGCGTGCGCAATGCCTTTCTCATCCGCTTGTACTGCTTCGCGTGCGCGTAGCGGCCAATCTGCAACCCCAGACGCGGCGCCTCGCGGTTCTAGTTTTGCCGCAACTTCGGGCCGTTACGGGCCGCCGCCTTCACCAGATGCTCACGGCATCGCTCCAGCAATTGCGAATCGGTTGGATGGGCATTCACCTGCATGAAACACTGCGCAACGACCTTGAACGTCATGCTCGCGCGCCCGCAAGTGCGTGCAGCGCGCGTGTGAACCGCCCCGGGTTTTCCGGAGACTCCACTTCTTGAGAAAATGGAGCTATGGAAAACACGAAGAAGAAGTCCCCAAGGTACTCGCCGGAAATTCGTGAGCGGGCTGTGCGAATGGTGCTGGAACATCAAGGCGACCGCGAATCGCAATGGAAGGTGATTGCGTCGATCGCAGCGAAGTTCGGCTGCTCGGGCGAGACGCTGCGTAGCTGGGTGCGCAAGGAAGAGCGGGATCGGGGTTTGCGCCCGGGCACGAGCACGCAGGAGCAGGATCGGATCAAGGAACTGGAGCGGGAAGTGCGTGAGCTTCGGCAGGTCAATGAAATCCTGCGCAAGGCGTCAGCGTATTTCGCACAGGCGGAGCTCGACCGCCGACCGAAGTGATGATCACGTTCATCGATGATCACCGGCACGTCTACGGGGTCGAGCCGATCTGCAGGGTGCTGCCGATCGCACCGTCGACGTACTACAAGCACGTGGCCCGCCGCGCCGATCCTGGCCTGGTGTCGCCGCGGGCCCGGCGCGACAGGATGCTCAAGGATGAGATCCGACGCGTATGGGAAGAAAACTTCCAGGTCTACGGCGCAGATAAGGTCAGGAAGCAATTGAGGCGGCAAGGCACCGTCGTGGCGCGCTGCACAGTCGAACGGCTGATGAAGCTGATGGGCCTGCGCGGCGTGGTGCGGGGCAAGACGGTACGCACGACAGTGAGCGATGGTTCGACGCCGTGCCCGAAGGATCTCGTGAACCGGCAATTCACGGCCGAACGGCCCAATGCGCTGTGGGTGTCAGATTTTACCTATGTAGTCGAACCTGAACAATCCGGTGAGCCTTATGCGGCATGGCTTTGGAGCCGAAATGGTGTTGTGGGAATTGCAGAGACCTGGCATATTGGTGCGTGAATCCTGCAAATCCTGGCGAGGTGCAGATGGGTCCGAAGACGCCTGTGCCGGAACAAGACTTCTTCCGGCAACCGCTGCGAGAACAGATCAACCTTAAGCATCCGCTGGTGCGCCTGACTGATCTGATCAACTGGGAGCGGCTGGACGCATCGATGAGCGAGAGCTTCGTGTCGCACAAGGGGCGACCGGCAACGTCGCCGCGCCTGGTTGCCGGGCTGCTGTATCTGCAGCACGCGTTCGACCTGTCCGACGAAGAGGTGATCTGGCAATGGGTGGAGAACCCTTATTGGCAGGTGTTCACTGGCGAAACCTATTTGCAGACCGAGCCGCCGATCGACCCATCGAGCCTGACTCGCTGGAGGAAGCGCCTGGGCGAAGCCGGCGTTGAGGAGTTGCTGGCCGAGACGATCGAAGCGGCCAGGCGTGCCGGCGTGATCAAGGCGTCGAGCGTGAAGCGCGTGATCGTTGACACCACAGTTATGGAGAAAGCGATTGCCCATCCAACCGACTCACGATTGCTTGAGCGGTGTCGCGAACATCTGGTCAAAGCCGCAGCGCGGCACGGACTGAAGCTCAGGCAGAACTACAACCGGGAAGCACCACGGCTTGCATTGCAGATTGGCCGCTACGCTCATGCGAAACAGTTCAAGAGGATGAGAAAGTCGTTGCGCACGCTGCGCTCCCGGGTCGGGCGGGTCATGCGCGACGTAGAGCGGCAGGCCGGCCAGGTGGCCGAAGGCGGCCGAGCGGCACTGCTGGAGCTGATTGCGCGCACGAAACGCATCCTGTCGCAAAAGCCGAAGGACAAGAACAAGCTCTATGCGTTGCACGCGCCGGAAGTCGAGTGTCTGGCCAAGGGCAAGGCACGCACTCCTTACGAGTTCGGCGTGAAAGTTTCCATCACGACGACACACAAGGAAGGGCTGGTGATCGGCATGCGCTCGATGCCGGGCAATCCGTACGACGGGCACACACTGGCTGAAGCGCTGGAACAGGCAGCAATCCTGAGTGACACGAAGCCCGAGGTGGCAATCGTGGATCGCGGCTACAAGGGTGTCGCCGTCGACGGCGTGAAAATCTACCACCCGGGTTTGCGACGCGGCATCACACGCACACTACGCGCGATGAT
The DNA here is from genome assembly GCF_004366535.1 of Paraburkholderia sp. BL6665CI2N2. Taxonomy (NCBI): domain Bacteria; kingdom Pseudomonadati; phylum Pseudomonadota; class Betaproteobacteria; order Burkholderiales; family Burkholderiaceae; genus Paraburkholderia; species Paraburkholderia sp. BL6665CI2N2. The sequence goes on along the minus strand of NZ_SORC01000002.1, from coordinate 120,491 downwards.
CAGGCGGCGCAGCGCAATCGAACCAGCCATCGGCCACATGAAGGCAGACGGAAAACTTGATCGGAACTGGCTCAAAGGCGCGCTCGGCGATGCGATGCACGCGGTGCTGTGCGGCGCCGGCCACAACCTGCGGATGATCCTGAGGAAGCTGCGGCTTCTTTGCGTCTTCGTTCTCGCCGTTCTGATCAACCGCCAGGTTGCCGCCGACGTGATGGTCTGACGCCGGTGGCGCGAGAAACGAATTGTTCAGGGCCGACTATGTATCGAGCTGGCAGGGCTTCGTCTATGTCGCGTTCATCATCGACGTGTTCGCCCGACGCATTGTCGGCTGGCGTGTGTCGAACTCGGCGCGCACAGACTTCGTTCTGGACGCGCTGGAGCAGGCCTTGTACGAACGACAGCCGGCGCAGCAGGACGGGCTGATCCATCACAGCGACCGCGGTGCCCAATACGTATCGATCCGCTATACAGATCGGTTGGTCGACGCTGGCATCGAGCCGTCAGTGGGCAGCGTGGGCGACTCCTACGATAACGCACTGGCTGAAACGATCAACGGCTTGTACAAGGCAGAGGTAATCCATCGCCTCGGACCGTGGCGCAATGTGCAGGCCGTCGAAATGGCGACGCTCGAATGGGTGGACTGGTTCAACAATCGTCGGCTCTTCGGCCCCATCGGCAACATTCCACCTGCCGAGGCAGAAGCCGCCTATTATGCAAATCTCGCTTGGTCTGCCACCGTGGCATGACTCAAGCAAAACAGTCTCCGGGAAACCCGGGGCGGTTCAATCTTCCATTTGGGCACTTTTTGATGCCGTCGGCCCGTGAGGGTCCGCCTCTTCGGCGTCACCCACCTCGTAGGTGGGGGCGTTCATTCCATTTGTCGCTGCCCAACTTAGGCCCGGCGGGGCTTCTTTAACCCGCTAAATCGGTCCATCCAGCACGGCGCGACACAACCGCATCGCCCCGCCTGGAGTTTTGACACAGTCTGCTGACGCGTCGGAGGTCCGTCTTAACTCTCGGCGCCGCGGTAAAAGCAAAAGGTCGTGCTTTGGGCTGCTAGCACAGCCGGTCCAGCTTGGCTGAACGATTTGGATATTTCGTTTAAAAACCAATTCTCGTTTCCATCCCTGAGAGCCCCATAGAACAGCCGCGTATCGCTGCGGCGACCCTTGAGCACCATGATCAGCCGTTTGTCATCGGCGCTGTAGGCGACGCCTGGTGCGTGGCTGCTGTATATAGAGGAGGAATTAGCCAACATCTTTCTGCTCCCACGCCACGTGGTGCGATCCCAAGACGTACAATAAACGACCTCGTCATCGCCGCCGCCGCGGTGCACGCAGAATAGATCGTCACCTTTCACGAACAATGACGGTGCGGAGGCGGTCGTTTGGCCGGGGAACTTTGTGTCATCGCTCCAGTTTTCGCCGTCGCTGCTGGTCGTGTACCGCAAGCTCCCGTCCCGTCCGTTCCCCGTGTGCACGCACCAGAGCTTGTTGTCATAAACCGCCAGAGCGGTCCCCCGAGTGCTGTAGTGCTTGGGGAACTTTTTGGCATCGCTCCAGCTGCTGTTTACGTTAGACCAGTACGTATAGTACAAACTGTTGTCACCGCCCGTGCCGACATAGACGCAATACAGTCGGTCTTTGAATACGGCCAGGGCCGGCCCTTCGACGGTTGTCTGGTCGGGGATTACTTGGCCCCCGGTCCACTGCCCGTCGACATCCTGGGGAGAGGAGAAGCGGTAGGCCAGTTTACTGCCTGAGACGAGGCGGTATACGCACCAGAGCTGGTTATTGAACATGGCGATGGCCGGCCGATCGGGGCTTGCGTATTGGAAGGGGAATGTCTCCACGAAAATGGTTTCGCCCTCCCACGTTAATCTCCTGTCGGCGCGGTTGAATCTGAGTAGTTCAGGATAATATTTCATCGAATTCTCCTCAATGGCAGTGACGTGTAAACGGCGGTGGCCTGAATCAGGAGGAGGCGTACCGGAATCCGCCTTCATCCCGTCAGTCGCAGTGGTAATAAGGGGAAGTTTCATAAAAACTTCTCATGACAAATTCCCGCGAATCGCTTTTTTATTAGTCTATCGCCTTAAATCTATCGCCCGGCGTGAACTCTTGAATTATTTATATCGAGACCACCTCTCCCTTAATCGATTTCTCTTCAATTAAAAAACGAGTAATATTTATCTCTGAGATTAAGTCTCTATGCAACTATTATTTTTGATAGTTTTGTGACGCCGCCATGAAATTTTCTTGCGACTCAAGAAATCCATAAAAAACAATAGGCCTGCCGGACTACAAAGTGCATAACATACAAACGTTACCAAAACTAATAATGGGGCGCGGTTACGGCGACGATAATGTTCCGATAGATAGCGACCTGGAGCCATTCAATCCTAACGACTGAAAATCCGACTTAAACATGTACCGTCTTCAAGGTAGTAACGAAACCAACGAGGTAAATTCGAAACCTTGGACTTTTAATGAGTGAACGTCGCGCAGTAATGGGCGAGCCGGATCACACGTGGCATTGAGCTGCAATAGGTTTTGCTCTCTGACCGCAAGGGAGCCGTACCTATAAACTGGACCTGTCAGACCAAGCTAAAAAACTACAGATGATCCTCCCCCGTCCGTGATTCCTATACCTGCCGTTTAGGAGCATTCGATGTTAAGCATATATCCTGAGTCACTTTACTATGCCACCTACATTTTCGACTTTCCGCCTGTTCTGGGTTCGCAAGTCCCGCTAACCGGGACGTCTCCCTTCGAATATACAACGCCCAACCGGCCAGCGCTGGCCATGTTTAATAACCAGCTGTGGTGCGTATACCGCAGCGGCGGTGGTAAAAACAAACTGTGTTACTGCATCACGCCGCCGCAGCGGACTGGCGTGGGACGCCCATGGAGCGGTGAGATTGAGATCCCCGACCAAACCACCGTCGAAGGGCCGGCCCTGGCCGTATTCAAAGACCGACTGTATTGCGTCTATGTCGGCACGGGCGGTGACAACAGTTTGTACTATACGTACTGGTCCAACGTAAACAGCAGCTGGAGCGATGCCAAAAAGTTCCCCAAGCACTACAGCGCTTACGACCCCGCCTTGGCCGTGTTTCAAGGCAAACTTTGGTGCGTATATGTCCAGAACGCAAGGGACGACAAACTGCATTACGTAACACTCGACGATGTCGATGCTGAATGGAGTACGGACGAGCCGTTCTCCAACCATTTCAGCGCGGCTGGTCCGGCCTTGGCCGCTTCGAAACGCATGCTGCTTTGCGTGCACCGCGGCGGCGGCACTGACGAGAGACTGAGGGAAACAACTTACGACTACGACGGCAACATGTGGAGCGCCGACAAATTGCTTCTTACAGGCATTACCCACACGGAGCGCAGCAGTGACGGACCCGGCCTAACCTTTCGCGAGGACCAATCGTCGTTTGTAGTGGCGTATAAGGGAGCCGGGAGTGACACGGGCGTCTACACCGCCACTCGTCAAACTGGGGATAAGATTTGGACCCACGTTACAAATCTATTTAGGTCTCGTACCCAAGCCGGGCCAGCCCTGGTGTCATACCTGGTCGAACTGGAGGGAGAAAATGTAGTGCAATATCAATATGTCTACCGGGGCGTCGCCACGTAACCCCCGCATTGTTGACCCGAACCCCGAATTAGTCCGGATCAGAAATAGAAATTTCCGGCTCAAGGGGATTAGCGATTTGGCCGTCGGCAAGCGCTGGTGCGCATATTCGGCAGGTGCCTGCCACTTCAGCGCGGAGTGGGGACGAACCTCGTTATAGTACGTCCGCCAAGCGTCGATTTCTCCTTGGCTCGGCAAATGACAAGAACCAATGGCTATTCAGGCACTCCTGCCGGAACCGCACATTGAAGGATTCGCACTCTGCATTGTCGGTTGGCTTGCCGGGACGGCTGAAGTCGATCTCCACGCCGTTTTCATATGCCCATTTGTCCATCGGGTACTGTCAGGTTGCTGCAGACGCCGGCGAATATACTGGGAGCATGAAGAAAGCATCCATCTCCGTTCTGCCATCGGCCGAGGCGCCGGTTTCGTTTCAAGGGCTACTGGTTTCCGCCGGACATCATCAGCTAAGCGGTCTGGCTGTACGACCGTTTTCCGTTGAGCCGTTGAGCCTGCGCATCGTCGAGGAGATGCTGGCCGCCCGGGGCATCGAGCTCACGTACGAAACGGTGCGGTGCTGGGCGAGGAAGTTCGGCTTGGCGATCGCGAGGCGGAGCCGTCGGCGGCGCCGGGTTGCGGTGACAAGTGGCACATCGATAAAGCGGTCGTGACGATCAACGGCAGGAAGCACTGGCCGTGGCGGGCCGTCGATCAGCACGGCGCAGTAATCTACTGGCGCAGAGCCGGCGCGACAAGGCAGCGGCCAAACGGTTGATGCGCAAGCTGCTCAAGCGCCACGGCCGCCCTCGCGTCATCGTGACGGACAAGCTGCGCAGCTACGGGGTGCCCAACAACCAACTGGCAAGCATCGGCAGCACAAGGGGCTGAACAACGGGCAGAGAATTCGCATCAGCCGACCCGGGTGCGCGAGAAGGTATGCGGCGTTTCAAATCGGCGCGCCAGCTTCAACGATTCGCCTCGGTTCATGGACTGGTTTCGAATCTGTTCATGGGCTGCCGCTACAACCACAACGCGCTGCACAAATGCGAGCCACGCGCCCTGGCCTTCGCGGCCTGGGAAAGGGCTTCGTGCGCTCGCATGGCGGCATAAGCCGATCGATTACTCACTCCAATCGCCCTTGCTCGTCCGCCTACCGAACAACTTGACAATACCATCGAGGTTGCTATTTCTGTCAAGGCTAATAGTTGCCTGCTTTGCTTTTCAGGCATACGATTTCTTACAGATCGTCACAACCAAATATGCGGGGACATTCCTTATGTTTAACTGTCTGCATCGACATACGGAAAAAATGAGCGGCTGGCTTTGCGTCGCTACTTTTCGCTGCTTTGCTTGCCCGCTGATTGTGGTAGAAAACTCGGGATATATCAACGAAACGTTGTTATGAAAACAGATGGGGCTGGAGTTAGCCTGATAAACGCGAAGAAGCCGAATGGGATCAATACGACATGGATGTAACTACAGATGTTGTACTGCTAGACCCAAGATGGAGCTGTTTACGGGTGCGTCTGTTTCCAACTGAGGCGGTGCCTACATACTGTGAGCATTTTTCGCACCAGATGCCGGAGTATATTCATGCGCCTGATTCCGGGCTGGTGTGGAGACTAGCCTATCAAGGCTCGCGGTGGCCGCCCGACCAATCCGATCCGGTGACGATGCTCAGAACCATCCGCAATGCGCATGGGACACGACGTCTCGCTGTGCCCGGATCCTGCGCAGTGTTGTTAAGGTCACACACATGATCGGCCAAGGGCAGATGATGAGCCGTGCTCGTGCCACTCGATTTTCTCCTGTCGATGGACTGTACTTTTTGGTAGAACAGTTAGACGGAAGACGACAGCACCGAAAAGACTTACGCCAAGCGGTGCTACTCGCTGTTGAGGCAAACAGTCCGAATCGCTATTAGGATCTGGTCGCCTTGCCGCCCCTTGCTTATCGCAGGAAAACTGCCTGATCCGCGCGAATAAACGCCCATTGAACCTCATTGAGTAAATCATCGGCCCACACCTTTGCCTAGCAAATCACGTAGATAAAAAATCGGAAATATTTATGAGCGAACATTATCTATTTTTTCGAACGAAAGGTGACTCAGGTCACGCGGCATACCTTGTTGTGAGTGGGTGGATCGGGGATCCCGTAACAGTGCTTCACCCTGGCTTTAGGCTGGATGATCAAACACCTTATCGCGCCAATCCAACCGCCGTTTATGACGGTGCAGAAAACAAGATCTATGTGCTGCTAAGAAAAAAATCAACCAATTCGGTGATGATAATGAGGAGCATTAGCAATCCCAGTGTGACTGTCGATCTAAAAATCACATCACTGGAAACCATCATTCCGTACATGGCCAGTGACTTGCATTTGTTTCATCAACCAGTATTAGGTTATTTATCGTGGAGTAAGATTAATTCTTGGGATGAGGTAATGCAGACCAAAGAAAATATTGTCAGTCTCGATGGTTACCCAAGCATTGTCGGCGACTCTCGATCCGCCCGGCTCTTTTACACCTACCACGAACGGTTGGCAAGCGTAGGAATCTCCAACTTCGGCAATATGCAATACGACGCTACGCCTAAATTTTATTCAAATCTCTCGATCTCATACAGTCCAAGCGCCATAGCGTACGACGGTGGCGACGGCGGAAAGTTTGCGGTATTTTATCAATCTAAAAGAAAACCTAACGAGCTTCGATGCGCAACTTTTGACAGTGTCGGCGATTTCAAAGAAGAATATACATGGCCAGGGGAGAAAATTTCAATAGCCACATCGCCTTCTGTCTTGCCAAGCTCGGATCTGTCAAAATTTTCGGTGTATTACATAAATAAGAACGGTGGGTTGCTCATGAATGCCTCAATTAGCGTCAGCAGCTTTTTATTGATAACTAGCATGAGTATCATGGGTTCGAATGCCTTAAAGGAACCTGATGCTGCTCCATTTGCGGTCGAAAGTGATATGCTCTTTTCTGGCAGCCCGCTAGCCGGCGAAAAGCCCAAGTAGAAATGGTAAATGGAGTGAGGCGGGCGATCGAAGGTGGCGGCGGTTCCAGTGTTTTGTCGCTTTGTCTCCGGCCGGTCAATTTCCCGCCATTTATCCTCCCTGAATTCCCCTACCTTGTGAACTAGGACTAAGAAGTCGGCCCTGAACAATTCGTTTCTCGCGCCACCGGCGTCAGACCATCACGTCGGCGGCAACCTGGCGGTTGATCAGAACGGCGAGAACGAAGACGCAAAGAAGCCGCAGCTTCCTCAGGATCATCCGCAGGTTGTGGCCGGCGCCGCACAGCACCGCGTGCATCGCATCGCCGAGCGCGCCTTTGAGCCAGTTCCGATCAAGTTTTCCGTCTGCCTTCATGTGGCCGATGGCTGGTTCGATTGCGCTGCGCCGCCTGATCATCGCGCGTAGTGTGCGTGTGATGCCGCGTCGCAAACCCGGGTGGTAGATTTTCACGCCGTCGACGGCGACACCCTTGTAGCCGCGATCCACGATTGCCACCTCGGGCTTCGTGTCACTCAGGATTGCTGCCTGTTCCAGCGCTTCAGCCAGTGTGTGCCCGTCGTACGGATTGCCCGGCATCGAGCGCATGCCGATCACCAGCCCTTCCTTGTGTGTCGTCGTGATGGAAACTTTCACGCCGAACTCGTAAGGAGTGCGTGCCTTGCCCTTGGCCAGACACTCGACTTCCGGCGCGTGCAACGCATAGAGCTTGTTCTTGTCCTTCGGCTTTTGCGACAGGATGCGTTTCGTGCGCGCAATCAGCTCCAGCAGTGCCGCTCGGCCGCCTTCGGCCACCTGGCCGGCCTGCCGCTCTACGTCGCGCATGACCCGCCCGACCCGGGAGCGCAGCGTGCGCAACGACTTTCTCATCCTCTTGAACTGTTTCGCATGAGCGTAGCGGCCAATCTGCAATGCAAGCCGTGGTGCTTCCCGGTTGTAGTTCTGCCTGAGCTTCAGTCCGTGCCGCGCTGCGGCTTTGACCAGATGTTCGCGACACCGCTCAAGCAATCGTGAGTCGGTTGGATGGGCAATCGCTTTCTCCATAACTGTGGTGTCAACGATCACGCGCTTCACGCTCGACGCCTTGATCACGCCGGCACGCCTGGCCGCTTCGATCGTCTCGGCCAGCAACTCCTCAACGCCGGCTTCGCCCAGGCGCTTCCTCCAGCGAGTCAGGCTCGATGGGTCGATCGGCGGCTCGGTCTGCAAATAGGTTTCGCCAGTGAACACCTGCCAATAAGGGTTCTCCACCCATTGCCAGATCACCTCTTCGTCGGACAGGTCGAACGCGTGCTGCAGATACAGCAGCCCGGCAACCAGGCGCGGCGACGTTGCCGGTCGCCCCTTGTGCGACACGAAGCTCTCGCTCATCGATGCGTCCAGCCGCTCCCAGTTGATCAGATCAGTCAGGCGCACCAGCGGATGCTTAAGGTTGATCTGTTCTCGCAGCGGTTGCCGGAAGAAGTCTTGTTCCGGCACAGGCGTCTTCGGACCCATCTGCACCTCGCCAGGATTTGCAGGATTCACGCACCAATATGCCAGGTCTCTGCAATTCCCACAACACCATTTCGGCTCCAAAGCCATGCCGCATAAGGCACACCGGATTGTTCAGGTTCGACTAACGAGAGTCGATACGGCGTGAACTACCTTCTTTTATAGTTTTCAGTTGTTTATGAGGTGGTGTCACTTTGTTGGTGCGAGACGTGTTGGTTCTGTCGCAATAACGATGCCGGGCTAAAGTTCGAGATGCGCAAACTTTGCTTCGGCTCACGATGAAGAAGACCGCGACACCACGAACGGCCCTTGCTGCAGGCGGTGCCCAGGTTTTGAAGCGGCTTTATTATCCGCTGGGGCAATGTCAACTTGAAGGCCGCGCTGGGTAGAATGGGGGATGAAGAAGAACCCCTCACAACACTGGGCACGGCAACTCACGAAGCTGGGACACACGGTGAAGCTGATGCCGGCCGAATTCGTCAAGGCGTTCAACATCCGCAACAAGAGCGATGCAGCGGACGCCCGAGCGATCTGGCTGGCAGTGCAGCAACCAGGCAAGGCGGTGGCAGTGAAAACCGAACCGCAGCAGGCGGTGCTGGCGCTGCACCGGATGCGCCAACAACTGGTGAAGTTCCGTAGGATGCAGATCAACTGCTTGCGCGGACTGTTGACGGAATATGGCGAAGTGATGGGCAAAGGTCGATCTGCGCTGGACAAGGCCATACCCGCGGTGCTGGCCAGAGTCTCAGATCGGCTGCCGGCTGTGCTGGTCGATACGTTGCGCGAGCAGTGGAACGGTTTGACGAAGCTCGACGAGCAGATCGTCGTGATCGAACGGCGGCTACGTCAGTGGATGTTAGAGGACAAGGCGGTCAAGTCGATCACCGAAATTCCGGGCGTCGGTGTGCTGACTGCAACAGCTGCAGTCGCGACGATGGGAGATGTGAAGTCGTTCAGATCGGGACGCGAGTTTGCGGCCTGGATCGGTCTTGTGCCAAAGCAAACGGGCTCAGGAGGCAAGGTGACACCGCTTGGCATCAGCAGGCGCGGAGACACGTATCTGCGCACGCTGCTCATTCACGGCGCGCGCAGCGTGCTCAATCATGCCAAAGTACCTGGCCCGTGGGTCGAGCAGAGCAGCAAGCGGCGGCCGCAAAACGTAGTGACTGTGGCGCTGGCCAACAAGATGGCGCGTACGATCTGGGCAGTCCTGGCCCACGACCGGCCTTACCAGAAGGGACACGTGAGCGCGAAGCCCGCCTGAACGGTTGAAGGCACCTCGCGAATAGACGTCTACAGCATGACACGATCGAAAGGTTGCGTTGGTACTCGAATGTGATGACACGACAGGTCGGACCTGAACTCGCTAAACCTGAATATGCATCAGAGCTGCACGCTCGTGAACTCAATGAGGTGCGAGTCAGCGAATTTCATAGAGGCCCGCAGCGTCCGTATCGGCTGCAATAAGGCCGCATATACAGCCGCAACCGATTCTGTATGTCAATGCACGCGAAATTCCTCCGCAAACGGGAGGCGTTCATATACGTTAGCGGTATAAGTAGTCCTCACCATGCGGGGCATTGTTCCACGCACTTTCCTTATTGCGACAGAACCAGTCCACGCCCCTCGCAGAGACCGTTCTCCAAGATTGGAATGGCCTGAAGAAATCAGGCAGGTCACAACTGTCAAAATTGATGGCGATTGGGTTTCAGCATCCATCTATCTTTTGAAGGCGTGGTCTGAATACGACGTGTAGCAGTATGGAAAAATCTTCAGGCTACGCGAAAATCTGCGTACCTTAAATTATCCGAAGGAGCATTTAATGACTGTCTTTATTCCAGAACATGTTCGAACCGGTGGCCTCGTACCCACTCCCGACCTCATGTGGCCAATCAATGATGCGTTGGCAAACCTCCCTAAGATTAAAGTCCCATCCAGCCCTCTAGAGCTACCTAGGAGGGCAAAGGACTCAGGCGACCCCGATGTAGGTGCTGTCGTAGCCGTAAACGATCACCTGATTCCAGTCAGTAGCGATCTGACGTCGGACGAACAAGACATGCTCTCGACTTCAGTGCTGTGGATCCAGCACGTGTTGCAAGGATATTGCACTGGAGATCCAAACAAAGGTTATTTAGGTTGGACGCTCGAAAAATTCAGCGACCCAGATACAAGGAATACAACAGTTTTCTACGACGCCGTAATCTCGGTTCTTGCCAAATATTGTGGCTGGATTGCATTGGTAGGAAACTACAATACTAGTTATACAGACCAGACTAAGAAAGGCGAAATCGACATCTCAGCGGTCGTGAAAACGGTCTTGGCAGCAGTTGCAGCTCCCGGCACTGCCGAAATGCTAGCTGTCGGTGCCGCGGCGCTCGCTTCTAAGGAGCAGGATACCGGCGTTAGTAACGTTGGAAATTTTTTCTGGAACAGTAAATATCACAAGGACGAAAAATGTCAATTCACTGTGACGCCGGCTCTCAAGAACGAGAACAATTTTGTTGAGTACGCTTATCTGCTCACTTACGAGAGCATAATTCAGGATGACTGGCGAACTTTGTTCGTCCAGAGCCACTATGAGGAATTTACATTTAGCGCTTGCTCCGCGCAGATCCGGCTCGCACTTCCGCAATGGAACGCAAAGGTCGATCCGAACGTTGTCAAAGACATTCCCGAACCGAGGCCGACAACCGTTGGAGAGTACGTCAAATATCGACTTGGTGAATTTGTCAGCACGCAGATTCAGACGGCTCCAATTTGATAGCGGCGATTAGTCGAATAAAGACAGTTGGGATGAAGTGAACGGGCAGGCAGTCTGCCGCCGAGTCGCGAACCTCATAACGGCAGACTGTCCGCTGAATACCGTGAACGCGCTGATGAGAATCGTGCCTTGTTGGTAAGGCAAACGATTTTCTAACTTTGTATGCGTTTTCATGCTCTAACGAAGTTCTCATTTTCCTTCGGCTGAAAAAATCATGTCAATTCAAATATTAACTGGTGATCACGTGTTTTATCATTCAAGACAAGACGATTTCAACGATAATGAATCGAATGTCATGGCGACATTTCTCTCCGGAGTGTCGCTACTCCAAAAGCTTACTGCGCCGATATTCGGGGAAATCAAGTCCGAATACACTGGCGACTTCGGCATGGTCTGGAGTGGGGCATATTCCGAAGTTGTCTTGTTTGATTTTGTAAAAAACGTATGGGATCTTTATTCAGGAAAATATAGCGACGTGATCCCAAAGACAAATTATCTGGATAACTGCTCGGGGAGTATGACCGTAGGGGCAACCGATTCCATCTACGACAAAACTCACGAAATCGTTTCAACGCTCTCGCAAGATCTTGCAAATCAATTTTCGGGCGTTAAAGATTGTCTTCAAGAAGCTAACGAGCTTTCGGCGGAGCTGACAAATATTCTCAATGTATGGCGCGACAATTGGCTCGCTCCGGTTGACGGAGTTCAACTGTACGCGTGGGGACCTGCTTACAAGAAATATTTCCAAGAACCTCAAAATGGTGCTTGGAGTTGCTCGATGAATACAACGTTGACGACAATCATGTTTCAAAGTGGTACTCGTCTGGAATGGTCTAATCTGTTTAAAAATTACGAGCTCGGTCCGGGTATTGCTGTTGACTACGTTACGGTTGAATTCTCGACGCCACCACTGGCCTTCAACGTTTCCGGAACCGTGGCAGATACACAGAAATGGAAGAACAAGTTTGAGACTTTATTTGAATGCGATCCGACCCAGGAGATCAGGTCTGCCCCCCTACCGTGAATGCGTCGGGTTCTACTGAAGGCTTCAATGAGAGGGGTTTTGATAATCATATAGCCGACCTCCCTCCGTTCGAATCGAACGGCCGGCGTACAGTCAGGGTGCGAACACCGACGTGACGCACAGGAGGCCAGCATGAATAAGTTTAGTGGAATCGACCTGCACTCGAACAACAGTGTGGTCGTCGTTAGCGATGACGCTGACCGGGTTGTCTACCAGCGACGGTTGCCGAACGATCCGGTGCAGATCCGGGCGGCGCTGGCGCCGCACCGCGAAGATCTGGTGGGCGTGGTCATCGAAGCGACGTATAACTGGTACTGGCTGGTGGATCAGTTGATGAACGATGGCTACCGGGTGCATCTGGCCAACCCCGCGGCAATCAGGCAGTACGAGGGACTGAAATACAGTGGTGACTTCACCGATGCCGCCCATCTCGCACAACTGCTGCGTCTTGGACTATTGCCTGAAGGCTACATTTATCCAGCAGAAGAACGCCCGGTGCGTGACCTCTCTCGCAAGCGGATCCAACTGGTGCAGTGTCGTACGGCCCAGATCCTCGCGATTGAGAATCTGTTCTCACGCCATACTGGTGGGCAGATGCAAGGTGAGCGGGTTAAGCGTCTGGATGAGATGCAGGTGAATGGATTCGGTTTTGCATCTGACGTGACGCTCGCGATGCAAGCCAATCTCGCGGTCATGCAAACCTTGCAGGAGGAAATCGGGATCATCGAGAAGCGACTCATGGAGCGGGTGAAACTGCGCCCGGATTACGCGTTGCTGAACACGGTGCCGGGCATTGGCCCGGTTCTCGCAACCACGATCATGTTGGAAACCGGGACCATCTCCCGTTTCACCAAGGTTGGCAATTTCAGTTCGTACTGCCGCTGCGTAGACAGCCGGCGTGAAAGCAACAGCAGGAAGAAAGGCGAAGGCAATACGAAGAACGGCAACAAATATCTGGCGTGGGCGTTTGTCGAGGCGGCCAACTTCGCGATCCGCTCGTGCCCGGAAGCCAGACGCTTTTACGAGCGCAAGAAACGCTCGCGAAACGGGATTGTGGCGATCAAGGCGCTGGCGCACAAACTGGCGCGCGCCTGCTATCACATGCTTCGGGAGCACAAGTCATTTGAGGTAACCCGCTGCTTTGGCTAAAAGGTGGTGCAAGGGGAACGAGCCCAGTACTGCGACTGGTGGAAAGCCATGGTTTTGATTGGGCCTTTCCTTTGCCCCACCGACTGCTTGCGGATGACCGGGTCGCCCAGGCGATGAGCCACCATTGACTGGCGTTGCGCAAGCAACAGCCACGGTTCTGCGAAACCCATTGGACCTCGTCTGGCACCAACGTTTCTCTGGGGCGGCAACGGCCGCCAGGGCAGCCGTGAGTGACATCACGGCATGCTTGATCCCGATGGGTGTCTGGTGCGATCCGGTTCGCAACCAGTTTGGAGAAAACGGATGCGGCTACGATCGGCAGACAGCATGGCAGGTAACAGAAAGAATTCCGCCCGATTGCAGTGGCGATAAAAATACCATCGCCACTGCAATCGGGCGGTGAGTAAATTTGTGCCTTGACTTTGGTCGGCTGATGGGTGTCGCGGTAAAGACCAAGGGGCGATCGAGTTCAATATGTGAAGTACTGCTTCTCTTGCGAGGTCGTAGAATGATCCGCGGCGGACGGACGAATTCCGCGAGCACATTTCATCTGTCCTTTGACGACCATGTGCATGATTTCAATGCCGGCCAGAAGGATGCGGGCACAGCGAAAGGTTTTGAATCCCAGCATGGGCCGCATTCGTCGCTTGATTGCTCGATGGTCCTGTTCGACCAGATTATTGAGATACCTGGACTGGCGGATCTTGATGGGCGCTTCACGATCGGCATTGATCCCTTCGAGCGCGGCGAGATTGGCGCCGCTTTTGTCGCTGGTGACTGTCTCGGGTACACCGTTCTGGGCGATAGATTTCTCAAAGTACCGCCGGGCTGCAGTCTTGTCCCGATGTGTGCGTAGCAGAAAGTCAATGGCGATGCCGTCCTTGTCGACGGTCCGGTAAAGATACCGCCGTTCTCCCTTGACGCGGATGTACGGGTGAGTAGACCCGGGGAATTGCGCCCCGAGTCTCTCGCAGAACCGTGCGTAAACCTCTCGATTTACACGGCTCCCGTTATCCAACCTGTCCCCCCTGATACTGCCAGTGCGCGAACTCTCGCGGGTACGCCTTCTTCATCTTGCGCAACCACTCTTCACTGCAATGATCTGCGCCGTCGCAGTGTTTTGTACTTGCGCTGAACCCAGCGCACGAGCTTCCGGTCGAGATACCGACTCAACTCATGCATGGCTGTCCGATAGAAAGCCCCGTAGTAGTTCCACCAGCCACATATCGTGGGATTACATTGCTCAGCGAGTTCGAACAGTGATTTCTGGATAGCGCCAAGCAGGAAGTCCGGTCGTGCAAGCAAATCAATGTCGTCTCCGAGATGTTGCAGCAGTGGTGCACCAACGTCATGCGTTCGAAGGTCGAGCCGATGAAGGACGTCGCGCGGTTGATTCGCCGGCACTTCGACGGCGTTGTTGCGTGGACTCAGACCCGCCAGACCAACGGCTTCATCGAAGCCATCAAAGGACTGTTTCAGGCCGCCAAGCGCAAGGCGCGCGGATACGCTCGCTTCGAAACCATGCGAACGGTCCTGTTTCTCATCGCAGGCAAACTCGACTTCTCCGCCTTCAATTCGCATGCCCGCTGAAGACCGTTACCCACTCGGTTTTCAAAAGAGCCATCAATGTTTTCCCCTTGCATGAGCTTACCGTTCATCAAACGTTTTGTTCTCAGGGAGCAAGCTCAGTGGCGATACGTGCGTGGTAACAGACGGCTATCGGGACTCGGCTTATGCATGCTTCCACTTCAGAATTCGGGAAATGTTGGCCTCTTTTTTCGACCACTCCAACCTCTGACCTCGCGAACTGCTAAAAGAAGCAGTTCGCCCCGGTCGAAATATGGTTATCTTCAAAGTGCCGAGTCGCGGTTTGATCCGATCGATGCCAGATATAGGCGCCAATATGTCGTGATCATTTGATCAATCGCAAGAAGAGCCGCAGATTCCGATAAACCTGGACGAGCACCATGACTATCGCAAAGACGCAGATATTCACACAAGCTACGAATTTTATTGAGACTATTACTGGCGGCGTCGACCCCCGCACAGGACTGTATAGCGTCACTCTGCCTATTGCTCAGTTGAACGCCAACGACGGCCACGGCCCCGATGTTTCTCTCGACTTACGCTATTCCGCGCTAAGTTCGATCGACACAGGATTTGGTCTCGGCTTCACAGGCGGCCTGTCCCTTTACGATAATAGCCAATCGCTACTTTGCCTATCTTCTGGGGAACAATATAAAGTCGTCGAAAACGACAATGGCGTCACTGTCCAGCAGAAAAAATTAAATAATTTCAATTTCAAAAAAATCAATAACAACGAGTATATCATTACTTATAAATCCGGTGTCGTAGAGCGACTGAAAGGAGCGGGGAACGCTGAGGGAATCAAGGTTCCGTACGAACTTCAATCTACAACCGGACAAGTTCTGTACCTCGAATGGGCATTTGAATCCGGCGGTCAGCGCGAAAGGGCATTGCTTCAAACAATATATGACTCGAAGGGCATTGACAAACCGCTTTTGTCCATGCGGCACGAATCGGGCATCAAGGTGACCGCAGATGTGCTTCCCGGCAAGTTAGAAGGCTATCGCGTCGAACTTGCGTTTCAGAATGACCTTCTGGACACGTTGACAAACTATTCTCTCGGCGCCAATCAACCTCTTACGTGGAAATTTGGCTATGACAAGGTCGGGCAGGCGGGGGAATGGGGAAGATGGTTGACAGAAGTCACAATGCCAGGTGGAACGAAGGAACGTGCGGATTATGGACTCGAAGGGCATGCATTTCCTGACTCTGCAAAGTTGGCAAAACTACCTTTTGTCACGCACTTCACGCGGAGGCTGGGCAACGGAACCGTTGCGTCAGAAAGCGACTTTTCCTTCTCTTCAACAAATTTCCTCGGCGGGCACTCTGGGGTTACGTGGAGTGCCGGTCAGGATAATCTGTATGGAATATTGACGGATTATGTATATTATTCGGAGGAAATCCAGAAAAGTAGTAATGAAAGAATAAACATCAAACGCGTCTACAATCACTACCACTTGCTGACTGCTGAAGAGAGAGTCTCGAATCGCTGTAAACTCGAGATCAAGACGGATTATTATGCACTCGGTGGTAAGTCATTTGACGAACAGCCCGCGTGCTTTCAACTACCGAAATTGAGGAAAGAGACCAGGACCAATCCCGATGGAGCCAGCGTCACCGCTATTACATGGACTCAGTTCGACGAATTTGCGAATCCTATCAGCAAATCGGTCAAAGACGAGTCGACCGGCGACGCAATAGAGCCGGGTATTTCGTGGGAGTACTACTCCACAGACGGGCAACGAGCAGATGTTTCGGGCCTCGGATGTCCCCCCGACCCGCTTGGCTTCAAGCGATTTGTCAAAACCGTGACCCAAGTGCCGCTGACAAAAAATCACGGTGAGGAACTGCGGGTCGTTCGATTTGCATACGTCGCGCCAGACAAATCCAGGCCGGATGTCATCCTTAAATCCAGCGAGCTTGTGTTGAGCGGGGATACCCAGTCGCTGCTGAACAAGACGTTTACTTACAGCACTCAGTCAGGCGATCTAGGCCGGTTGACTGCTGTCGAGGAGGAATGGCTTGGAAGTGAAAGTGGTGCAAGGAAGTGTCGCTACGAATACAGCGTTAGTAAGCAAGACGAATCTCTCCTTTGCGTCGATACCTTTATCTCTCACGACAAAAAGAAGCTGACGACGACGCAAACGCGGTCTAGATTCACCGGTCGGGTGACTTCTCACGTTGACGCTAGCGGAAACCAAAAACTCACGACCTACGATAAGGCAGGACGCGTCCTGACCGAAACGATTAGTGGACCAGTTGCCGAGCGACAACGCGCGGATTCCCAGGCCCTCCACCGGCAATATGACTACCTGATCGATGAAGCGCAGGAACTTCCGCTTAAGATCAAGATTACTGACTTTGATGGCAGGAAATATTTGCGCGAGATGGACAGTTTGGGCCGAATTGCATGTGAACGAGTTCCGGTCGACCCGACTAGCAACTCAACTGTGATTGACTGGCCAAGGATTTCGGAATTCGTCTATGACGAATTTGGAAGAGAAAAAAGTTCCACAAGCTATGACTACGTGCTTGCTGACGGTCAAGCGAAGGACACGCTGAAGCATGCGATTGAGAGAATATATGATGGCTGGGGAGCGGAGTTTAAGCGAATCTCCGATAATGGACTTGAAGAATACTCGCAATTTGACCCTGTAACTCTCACAAGGGTTTCCAGTTCAAAAGGCGGTGCCCTAAGCACCGCCAAAAAGGTCGTTACATACAACAGATCTGGACATGCCGTCAGCGTTGCCCTTTTCAACGACGATGGCACTGAGGTCGGGCGCCGGACAATGGTACGGGATGGTTGGAATCGTGTGGTAACTGATACGGATGCTGCAGGGAACACCGTTCGATACGCCTATGATGCGTTTGATCGAATTGTTAATATCCGCAATCCTGATGGAACAGAATTGACGAGGGAATATGCTGGATTTACTGCTGAATCATTGATCACGAAAATTTTCATTAAGAAATCGCCAATGAACCGGGTAGATGGCAGCGCGGGTATGCATGGTGCGGATGCTGCCAGATCGATGGGCTCACAGGAGTTTGACGGGCTGGGACGTCTTGTAAGTAGTACGGTAAGCGGGAGAACCTGGTCTTTCAAGTTCGATTCGGACGCGGACAGAAGCCCCTCGACGGTCGTCGACCCGATGGGGAAGGTAAGAAAATTTGGATATGCGCCAATTACAAACGAAATTGAAAGCGTCGAAGCAGGCGACGTATCTCAGCAATTCAGCTACAACCCACTTACAAATGCTATAAAGAGCGCGATCACAGAAGGATGCAAGCTTACGCGCGAATACAATGCCTCGGGGTACCTCAAGGCAGAGGTAGTGAAGATCGATGGTCAATCCGAGAAAAAAATTCAAAATACGTGGACGCTCAGAGGCGCACTTCAAAGTAGCACAGACGTGTGTGGTTCGGCGCGGAAAATGTTCTTTGATCAATATGGTAGGGTAATACGGGTCAGTGAAAACACAGTCGACGTATCATTGAATTATGATGCACTGAATCGGCTGACGAGCTGGAAAACTGTCGATACAATTACACAGCATGCCGTGGAGACAAAGATAACCTTTGACGATGCCGGTCGCGAGATTAAGCGGACGTTGGATGACAACAAGCATGGTTGCATTACAATTGATCAGGGATGGTCATCGATTTCCAGACTGGCAAATCGGACTACAACTACCCCAGACGTTGGCAGTAAAAGCACAGTACGCAAAGAAGCTTTTGTCTATGATAACAATGGTCGGTTGAAAAACTATAGCTGCACGGAAACGCCGTCTCCCGCCGGAGCGAATCGGGTGGTGGAACAAAACTTTACCTATGACGCGTTTGGCAATATCGTCTCAGCAGGGTGCCGTTTTTCGGATGGAACGACTGATGACATTTCATTCGTATATGGCAATGCTGACGATCCGTGCCAATTGACAGAAATCAAACATACCCATCCAGACTACCCGAAATCGACCAAATGTCTCTATGACAAAGCAGGGCGGCTTATTAGTGAGGGGAATCGTAGCATCGAGTATGACGCTCTGGGTAGGCTGAAAGCGAGTTCGGAGAAAAAATACGCCTACGATGCTCTAAACCGACTTGTCAAGTCCGGTGATGCCGAATTGTATTACGACGTAGATTTATTAAAAAGCGAGATTCGTGGCAGTGAAAAGATAAGCTATGTAAGGTCAATTGATCGCGGATTGCTTGCCGAACGACAGGGCGCGAAGACTGTGCTGGCTGGTATCGACGGAAAACTGTCGGTCGTGCATGTCAGCGACGGGAACAGTGCTCAACGGCCAGTCTACGGGCCTTATGGTGAGGGCAAAATCGGCGACACGCCCTTGAGCATTCTTGCTTATAACGGTGAGAGAGTCGAACAAGACGAGGACTCCTACAACCTCGGCAACGGTTACCGTCAATACTCTACGGCCTTGATGCGTTTCCAGTCCCCTGACGGACCCAGCGACAGCCCTTTTGGACTGGCAGACATCAACCATTACGCATATTGCGGCGGCGATCCAGTCAACTATGCCGATCCATCTGGTCGACTCGGTTGGCAGAGTTGGATTGGTATCGCCTCTGCTGGCATCGGACTCGTATTAACCGCTTTCTCGGGGGCTCTCGCAATCGCAGCGGCCACTGGCATAGTGGCGACGGCAACCGCGATTGGGGTAACGGCGGCAGGCGCCTTATCGGGCGTTACCTCGCTCGTCGGTACCGCACTTAGCGAAGTCTCCCCCGTAGCTTTTAAGGTATTAAAGTGGATATCGCTCGGGGCGGGATTGCTCAGTTTTGCGTTCGGCGTGTCCGGCATTGTGACTGCCGCGCGCTCCGTCATAAAAGACCTCGGTATTCGCGCCGCGATAGGGACGATGGGCGTCGCGTCCAGAATCAACCTGGGTTTCACTGCTACAGCTTACTTGGGAGGAACTGTTAGTTACGGCACGGTGGCAGCCAAGAGAGTGTTGGACCAAACCAACGCGGCGAACAGTACAGCAGACAACGTCTTGTCAAACATAAGTTTTTACTCAGGGTTGCTCAGTGATGTAGCTAGTATCGCGGGTTTCGTGCACCCGAGGATGATGCGGTTGACCGGGCGTGCGGGGTCATGGGACGTGCCAGAGCTCCCGCTTGTAGAAGAATTCAGTATGCGGACTCTGGGATCGCCAGGTCATAGCTGGGACCTGCCACAGCCGGGTGGTGCACCGGGCATCATGAATTCCCTTATGCCGCAAATTCAGACGTTCTATGTTTACGCTTTTGCACCGACAAAAATGGTGTAGGAATGAACCGGTTGTGCGCAGTTTCAATTCCAAAAATGAGCTGCGGTGAATCATCAATATTCGACTTCAACCAGTTTTCTTAATGGTTGTAATAATTTGTCGCATCGCAGAGGAATCAAAGAGATGAAACCTGAAGAATCGCTGACTGAATGGGATGGTGTCTCCCGCTTCTACATAGCGCCGACATGGAGTGACACCGGTGGCGAGTGTCCCATATACAGTAATGGGTTAAACAAAATACGCGTAATGGTCTACATTTTGCCGATCGATAAAAATCGGCAGCCGATTCCTCACAGTGAGCTTGAGGACGACGAGATCAGAAAACGAATAAAGCTGATCGACTTTAGCAACGGAAGTGAGCTGACAAGAGAATCAGAAGGTAATGCCGCGGTGGTCGATGGATGGTACTATTCTGACTCGCCCAATGAATTCGACGCAATACCGGAAAGGTTCGGTGTTCGACGTATGGTTGCCGAGCAGCCAGCTGGCGTGGAAGGCTTAAGGTTCTTCGATTTCTACGTCTACGCCCTCCAGCCGGCAGGCGGCAAAACGATTCAGGTTGCTATACAGGTCGAAACGACCTCAGGCAAGGTAATAAGTACCTCGAGACTGAACCAGAGTATGGCTTCACAAGTCTCTTTCCGGTCAAAAAAGCCTATTGTCTATCATGCAAGCGATTGTCAGTATAAATCGTCGAATTGGGAGAAGGCGGAGTCCTTTCGCGTTGGTTATGTCCAGCATGAACCGGATCTCGACTATGCATGCAAACGCATCTACGTCCGCCCGACCGCCGCAGATAAGGCATTTGTAAAATCCAAATTTATTGGAACGGGAAAGACCGATGGCGAGCTTACGTCCCTGAAAAGGCAATATTTTGACAATGATCTGGACTGGCTTGCGCGATATTATATAAATCGTACTTATACATTTGCATATTATGCTTATAATATAAATCCCGGAGATGCGGGCGATGTGTATAAGGATGGTGATAAAAGTTACAGGTTGCTGGGCAGGAAAAATTGGGCTTTTTACGTAAAAATTCCGATTCCCATTGGCGCGGACGATGCACGACGCGCGGGAAGCTTCCAAATACTAATTACCCGTCAAAAAGACGCCGGCCGTTTCGGCAGTGCGAAGCTTCGGAGCTTTGATCCTAAGTTTGCGATATATGATCAGTATGGCAACATCTGTAAAGTCGAAATTGATATGCTTGACGAGCCTTGGTCTGTCGATGAGGGGCCCGGTACGGACGTCTTTTCCGACGTGTAGAGCGTGAATTTGCGTGTAGGGGCTGGACGTAACAGAGAATGCAAATTGTAATATTTGCCAACGGTGCAAGTGACATTAGTTCTATGACAAGCGGATGCATATCCACACCCCAGAAACACAGCAGCGGCTACTCCTTCAGTCGTCGAGCCGAAAGAGCTACCCAAGACAGGAAACGGGTTGGACGAAAATAGTTCGTCAACGCATCAATAACCAGATTCAGGTATCCGGAAATTCTTATGAGATCTTCTCTTACCGAGAGTGCGACTGAACCGCTTGCCGGTGACGCTGATTTGGTCTTACGACCGGTTGCTATAGCAAGACCGCAATCGCACGAAGATGTGCCGGTTACCGTGAGCGGCGAAACACCTGTCACTGCGGACAATATTACGGTTAGACCGATTATGTACTGGTATTGGAATGCAAAAGCTGGCACTGTTGTGGAGGGGCAATGGATAAAACATATTCACAAAAAATCATATTATTATAAATTCGCTGACAGGGCGGTTGGAAACAGCAACAGGCCTGCGAGACTTGAAAAAATAAGCGAATTAAGTGTATATATGCCTATAACGGGTTTCTACTACAAGAAATCTATATTTTCAATAATTTTTAATCCGCAGAAGGTGGAACTGTTGACATCGGGAATATTGCTGAGTAAATCAAAGGATGAAAGAGATATTGTTGTCCAGCCGCTTAAAAAGGAGCACAATGTCCCAAAAGAAAATGAGACCAGATGGCTTCTGAATGTTGAGAAGGGAGAAAGCGTATGCGACATCATGGGGTTTAAGGAGAGTTTTTTTAAATATCGGGCTGCGGAGGCAATACGAAGTGGGACGCAGGACGCCATTAAGTTCACTCGAGATACATAGGTGCATGATTGACGCGAGCTGCGTCAGATTGCAGGGGCGGTGCTAGTATTCCCACCGGTTAAGAGGACATGAAGAGGACTATCGCGGCCTTGCATCGGATTCTGACCGCTAAGTGTAGATTGTCAATTACGATGGCCGCCCGTGTTGCCTAACGGGATGATGTTACTCCCGCGTAATTGTCGCTATTGATTGTTTTGCGGTGAAGGCTGGTGCTGCGTAGCGGCGCCAGCCTTCACAGCGTCCGCACCACCGAGTATCCTGGTCACCAGTTCCCTCGCGCGGTTCGAGCGCCATGCCTTCACTCGGCGCTGCAGGGTGCGCAGCTGGGCTGCCGGAATACATCGCTGGAGCCATGGCGACGACACGTTCATGCAGCTTCCTGGCCGTAATACCGGGCTCGCTTTCAAGCCATTGCTGTATGGTCGGCCATGTATGCTCGAACGGATCTTCGCGGCTGCGCCAGGTATGTGCGACGCGCGCCTTTCGGGGATGCGTCGCTCGAACCTCTCCGTCGTGCCATGCTGTTCCAAGACTCGCCAGGAAGTCAGCGAGGGGAAGGGGAATCGGACCAGCCGTTTGTGTTTCTTCCGACGCCGTGCCGGATGCACTGCATTGCGCGACGCGCTGCTGTGCTTCGCGCATGCGGCGCAACAGATCGAGTGGATCGAGCGCGCGGAACCGCGCACGCAACCTCCGTTTAGTCGGCTCGGGTATGGACGGCGATCGCAGAACCCGCTCCAGGGGCGTCAGAGGTGCTTCGTAGTGTTTCGTCAGTGGTGTCATAAATCGCTACCAAAAATGATAGATAAAATCCGGCGGCTCAGGTTTAGATTGAAAACATCCCCAGCGTCGTACTTCCATATTCGGCCCGTTGGGACTGTTGAACAAAATCCTTTATACAGAAGTCTATCCGTGAGCGCACTCCAATTTGATAGCCTGAAAGGCCAACTTATTGATAAGCTAAATGAAGGAAATGAAGGATTGCAACTGATGTACCGCAAATCCGGAGCAGACGACGGCGAGAGCTTTGCATCATGTTTGGCATAAGAATGAAGTTTCCGCTGGGATTGCAAAAACTGAGTTTTCGCTAGACAAGGTTGATGGCATACGTTGCAGACCGATACCAACACCCTCAAGTTTTCCGCCGCCCACAATTTTTTAACATTATCGAAGAAGCCTTCCGACATTCGTTGGATGGGCCCAGCGAGTTGCGACAGAGATCATCATGCTATTATCTTCGTGTGAAGACGGCCACATCCGCTTGCTAGAAGACAAGCGGATGTGGCTTCAGTTTTCGCATTTTTTGCTCTGGCAAGGGCGACGCGGCGTACAGTACGCATTAAGCTCGGAGTTCATCAAAATTCGAATCGCGGCGTACACCGTGTGGATATTCCATCGAGGCCGGGACGGGACGGTCGCGTCACAGGCTTGGGATTGGTATCTGGGCAGTAGTAACGGGGATTTCTCATTGTCAGGGATGAGATACGACGCACCCCTATGGCTGTACGGTTCTCGGGCGACGATGCCGGTCCATTGGCTACTGCACCTCGTCTACTTCCCACTGTCCAGCAAACCCCGTGGCAAGGCATAGTCTTGACCCGTGATCTTCTGGACTCGTCTCATTGACACAAGTCCATAAGCGTTGGTACATGGAGACGGCGCCGTGCGCAACATGCGCCTTGCAACTCTGGCGCAGGTAGCAATGGCGAATTCATTAAAGTGCCGGTCAAATCGAATAGAGAGCGATGATGGGAAAGCTAAACAGCACGGGTGAGTTATTGGTAGGGTGTCAGTCTGACTGTGAGGCGATCATTGTGTGTTTGCGGGTCCCCTCGTTACTGGCTCAGTTGTGCGATCTGGTCGAGATAAAGACGAAGCCGTGTTTGTTACCGTCACACGTGACGATCTTACGCTGTGTGCGGCGTTATGTGCGGGAATCCGTCACGCCAGCGAAGGACGCGAAAGTACGGTCCTCCCAAGTATTAGCGCAACCTCTTTGAGCACGGTCGTAGAAACAAGAAGTCCCGGAGCAAAGCCATGCTCGGCTTCAAGCGGCTCATGGATGCCGCGATCATGATCGCAAGTATTGAATTGATGCAACACTTGCCCCATCCATTTCCGGAGAACGCCATGCGTCGGATTACCCTCTCGCTGCTCACTTTGATACTTGCCACGCCACTGGTGGCGTCCGCTTCCGGCCGCGACACGCCGTATGACCAATGTGTCCTTCAGTCATTGCGAAACAGTGATAGTAGCGAAAGCGCCAGCTTGCTCAGAAGCGCCTGCGATAAGTTCTACCGCAATGGCGCGATGCTCTTACCCCGTGAACAGACCTATTACGCCTGCCTCATCAACAACCTGCCCGGAGTTCGGGACTCGTTCGCCATCCGGCAGGTCGTCTCAATCTGCTCCCGACAGGGTAACCTCTGAGCGGTCCCACAGGGCCTTCAGACAGTTTTGCCGCAATAAGGTAGACTGCTATGCCGTAGTGAACTAGACCAACCGATTTGACCGATGATGCAGAGTGTAAGTCCGGCAGTCGCCTGCGTGCTCAAGCGGTTGCGCTACCCGCTAGTGATTCTGATGTGTGGGCGCTGGCATGTGGGTATCCGCTGAGGTTCCGTCGCAATAAGGCGTTCGGGTATGCTGTCGATTCCGAGGCGAGCGATGGGAGCGATGAAGGAACACCTGAATGGGGCGGTGGCAAAAGTGCTCAAGCGCCTGCACTCACTACCCACTGGACGTGATGTTGCTGTGCGTGCGGTGGTATGTGGCGTATCCGTTGAGCTTGCGCCATCTTGAGGAAATGATGGCCGAGCGCGGTATCCCGGTCGATCATTCGGCCGTGCACCGCTGGGCCATCAAGCTGCTGCCGGTGCTTGAAAAGGCGTTTCGCCGATGCACGCGCACTGTGGGCAAGAGCTGGCGGATGGACGAGACCTATGTGAGGGTCCGGGGCGAATGGCGGTATCTTTACCGCGCGGTGGACAAGGCCGGCCAGACGGTTGATTTCCTGCTGCGGGCCCGTCGTGACAAGACGGCAGCCCGACGCTACTTCGAAAAATCGATCGACCAGAACGGCGAGCCCGAAACCGTGACGGTCGATAAAAGCAGCCAGTTTTCGTCGAAAGCCGCATACGGACCATGAACCAGCGGTCGCCTATCCTTACATAACGCGTAGTGGTTCCTGGCAGCGTAGCTGCGTCCCGCTCTGGTGCATCGGACAACTGTCGGATTGCCTGTATAAGAGCATGGCTCCGGTCATGATCAGTCGCACATTCTGGTGAGCATTGCTTCCCGCTGGAGAGATTTGTTTTTCCTATGACGTGACCGGGCCAGGGCCGCCGCGCGCATTGTGATGCCCCAATGCGGAGGTTCACCATGTCACAAGAACTTTCCATGCTCGATCCGCTAGCGGCGTTCGTGGACGTCGGCAGCGAACACATGCATGTTTCAGTGGGCGGCAACAGGCCGGAAGTGTTCGGCACCGTGACCTCGCAGCTGCACGCGTTGCGCGACTGGCTGCTCGCACAGGGCGTGCATTCGGTCGCGATGGAAGCGACCGGCGTGTACTGGATGCCGTTGTATGGGGTGCTGGAAAGCGCCGGTCTGGAAGTGCGCATGGTCAATGGCCGGCAGACGCGCAACCTGCCAGGCAGGAAGACCGACATGGCGGACAGCCAGTGGGGCGCCACGCTGCACATGCATGGCCTGCTGCACGCCGGCTTCGTGCCACCGGCTGACATCCGCCGGCTGCAGGACTACCTGCGTCTGCGCGCCGATCACGTGGCGGCCGCCGCCAGCTGTGTGCAACTGATGCAAAAGGCGCTCGAGCGCATGAACATCAAACTGCATGACGTCATCTCGTCCCTGGCCGGCGTCAGTGGCCTGGCGGTGGCACGCGCGATCGTGGCCGGCGAGCGTTCCCCCGAGGCCCTGGTGGCACTGTGCGACGTGCAGATCCGCCGCAAAAAGGAACAGGCCGTGATCGAGGCCCTGCGGGGCACCTGGGCCGACGAGCACATCTTCGCGCTCGCTCAGGCATTGCAATCCTGGGACCACTACCAGAAACTCATCGCCGATTGCGACGAACGCATCGCCGCCGTGCTGCCGCCGCACGATGACACCCAACCGCCGCTGCCCAGGTCCACCCGACGGACCGGCGTCAACGCCCCGGAAATCACCAGGCTGCGCGAGATCCTGGCCCAGATGTGTGGCGGACGGGATCTGACGAAGCTGCCCGCACTGTCGTCCTACGGCGTGCTGCAACTCATCGGTGAGGTGGGTACCGACCTGAGCGTCTGGCCCACGGAAAAACACTTCACCGCCTGGGCAGGACTGGCACCGGGCAGCCACGATAGCGGCAAACGCAGGAAAGGCGTCAAGCGCGGACGCAACCGGACCGGACGGCTGTTCTGCATGATCGCGCAAAGCCTGATACGTAGCCGCGATATTGCGCTGGGTGGTTTCTATCGCCGTCTTGCGGCACACCGCGGTGGCCTGGTGGCGACCAAGGCGCTCGCGCGCAAGCTGGCCGCCTGGTTCTGGCGTGTGATGGTCAAAGGTGACGACTACGTTGAAAAGGGACTCGCGCGCTACGAGGAACAGGTCCGCAAAACCAAAGAGCAAGCCCTCAAGCGGTTAGCCAGGGAGCTGGGGCGCGAACTGGTGCCGCTCCCCGGCGTCGCTCACTAACGTAAAAACCCACCGAATGCGGGAGGGTTCATGGAGAGAGTGGGGCTAATCTGGCTGCGCTGCAGGCCCTGAATGCTGAGCGCGCCGGGCCTATCCGGATCCGCCAGAACAAGTATCTGAACAATCTGATTGAACAGGATCATCGGGCAATCAAGCGTCGCACGGCTTATGCTGGGGTTCAAGAATTTCCGTTGCGCCCGCATTCTTTTGGACGGCTTCGAGGTCATGCATATGATCAAGAAAGGGCAGATGAAAAGCGCAGGAAAAGCCGACCCTCTGCTGCCCAGCAGTTCTATTCGCCTGCAACGTAAGCAGTACTCGACATTGCGCTTTCGTTTATCCCGATTCCCTTATCGACAAAACCTGTATTTCCGCAGCCTGCTAGTCCGCAATCGTCTCGCCGCGAAGAAAGTTTAATGCCATATCTCGCGGGCCTTGAATCGCTCAATCCTGTTTTCAAAATCCGAGATACCCAAGTTCATAGCGCTCCTTTCAGTGTCTTGCACCACAATCCGAGTACGCGCAAGCAAAGACGGCGCGTTGCCACTGGCTACGTTGAACCAGCACCAACAATCGTTGAGTAGTTGCCTTAAATCCAGCATCCTCCCCGTTTGATCTCACAATCATCAGATTACTCCGCACGTCGGTCCCGTAGATCTTAGGTATGCTATCGGCGAGTTCTAAATACCAGTCCCAGGCGATCGAGATCACCGGTTGTCGACCGCGCTCACCAAAAGACCACTCCGTGAATCCAGCGACCAGAACGCTGGGGTTTGTCGAGCGTAATTCGGCGGCAAGCGAGTCATCTCTGCCCGAACACAAATGAAAAAGTTGAACTTCATCGAGATTGCCTTCCAGCACGCGAATATAGCCGTCAGGACACAGAGTAAGGAACATGGCGATATTTTATTCAACCCAGTAGGATTTGGCTTGCCGTTTAAAAACCAGTTCGCAGGGTTAAGGGCCCGGTATTGGGCAGAAAATTCCGTTTGATATCACACTTGAATGTCATGCCGAACAAAGCGATCTAGTGAATCAAACAGTGCCGCACATCATGCACAATTACCAATCTACGCGATCAGCATACTTTGGAACGGATCGCTACGCAAGCCTTCTCCCATACAACGGAAAAACGACGTCCCATCGGGCGCGGGGGAGACCCGTCAGTCAAGACCAGAGACTCGCTCGGTTATCGCATTGAACAAGATGTGGGTCGATAAAAAATGCCAACATTGTCAGCATCGTCGCGCTGATTAATCGTTTTCCATGGATTTGGGTGGCGATGGGTATAAATTCAAGCGGAAAAATTTGGATTGTTGCAGAAATCCAAGGTTGGCTTGTGCAGGATAGAATGGAAGTCCTATGAAGGGGCCTTGTGTTATTGCAGATCGTTATCATCCGCCGTCGAATTTCACATATGTGTCGTGTTATTTTGGCGTAATCGATTTTTAAAACGCAACACGATATACATTGTCGTAGGTGGTGCGAACTCTTCAAATCAGGCAAGGCCTACCGTCGACAATAACTCGCAAACCAGCTCGTCGCTAGGCGTGTAATAACGTTGCGCCGGCATAAACTAATTGAAGTCATAATGTCCAGTCCCCGAAATACCTGTATTCGGTCAAATATTTTAGTGTTTCCTGAATGACCGTATTTCCTAAATGCGTTATGCCCATTAGACGGTCGAATTCAGTGGCCCTGTTTGCATATTGCCAAATTTGCGCGCCAGGTAGGCTATAAAAAATGCTACATTTTGACATCATAGTGCGTTGAATGCTTCGCCGACGCCCCTGTCCCAATGTACATTCTGCCAATTCACCAGAATGAAGCTGGCTGCCTCAAGAGGCGTAATATCTTTGAATTCCTACGAACGGACGAAGCGTATTAAAAATATTTGGGGGCGCAGCTTCCATAGCTGCCCCGTTTAATTTCTGATATTCCAACTTGTTACGATATCATCGAAAACGCGTATTGGGAACGGTTGAAAATAATCCGACAGACGAGAGCGCGACCGAGTTTAAGGAACATTGTGAAGCCACAAGTGAATCCATTTGACCACCATCGAAGTGGGCGGGGACCGCTTCCGGTGGTTGTGTCGCAACGGGGAAAAGAGGGATGAGCAAAGGCGATATGCTATAGATTACTTGGTGAGTAGCCCGAAGTTGAACTGCCATTGGACACCTATTTTGGTGACCAAGAGGGTCGAAATGGCAAATATCGCCGTGACAGGCTCACGACGGCTGAGCGGAAAAGGTTATGCGCCTAAGTTGTAAGAGCTGGCATTGAAACGGATATTCTCTCCAGCCTGGTCCGGCGGGAAACGAAACGGTGCCACCGAAGAGCGGTACTGATTCATGAGAGTGAACGTGGTCCGCCGGCAAAGTCCTTGTGATCGACATCGTCCCAGCTTCCGAGCGTGGTCACGTCCAACCGCATCGTCCAGGACTGGGGCGCCTACCTCGGCGACAACACGATGAGCAGCACGATTCTCGATCGACTCATGCATCACTGCCACTCGCCAGAATTCGACGGCCGAAGTTACCGCCTGAAGGAGGCCGCTGAAACCCTTGCGCGCAAAACCAAAGCGAGCTAAAAACCAACCTTGTCCTGCTGCCAGGTGGGGAGTTTGCGCGACCACAAGTGGGGGAGTGTGAAGTGACCATCCGAGGTTAGCCCATCGACAAGAACGAGCTTCACCGCCTCCTCGCGGAATTCCTTCGTGTAGCTGCCCTTCGGTACTCGATTCATCTGATCTCCGTTTTCGCTCATTCTACGAAACATTGATCTCCACTTTCTTCAGCCTACCTCACTGGACGTACGTTCGGGATGACCGGCCGGCTGGCTCAAAGGACGCGCCAGCGGTCTGCTTCGCATAAAGTCCCACAAGGGCTGGTGAATATCAGGCCCATCTGAAGGACTTCAGGGGAACGTTGCAGGCCGCGATGCGTTCGCGCGGTACAACGCGATCTACGAGGGTGGTGATGTGCGTGAGGCGGCATGCATGGCACGCGCGCGCCGCAAATTCCACGATCTGTTCGTCGCGCACAGAAACGAGGTCAACACTGAAGCGTTACACCGGATCGGCGAACTGTACGCAATTGAGGCCGCGATTCGCGGCAAGCCACCGGACGAACGAAGACGTGTCAGGCAGGAGCAGGCTCGTCCGCTACTCGATGCCTTCGAGATCTGGCTGCGCTCGACATTGGGCACGGTGTCGCAGAAAGGCGATACCGCCAAAGCTATCAACTACGCGCTGAATCAGTGGGCGGCGCTCACGCTGTACGTCGATGACGGCGCCGTGGAAATCGACAACAACGCAGCCGAACGCGCTTTACGTGCCGTCGCTCTCGGCCGAAAAAACTTCCTGCACTTCGGTTCTGACAGCGGCGGCGAACGCGGGGCCGCTAACCGCTCGTATCGTTTCAACTTGTGTGCTCCTCACGGAAAACACCATTGCGGGCGTCGGACCCGCCGCGCTCGCACCCACGCCTAACGCTTGAAGATAGCCGCTTTTAATCTGATACGGCTTTTCTTTTGCAATCTGCTTCTATTGCGGACGCACACATGCTAGCAAAGTGCGGTGCAGACCGGTTCCACTTCTTTCGATGTTTCGCCTACAGCGCCCCGCCAGTGCCACCTTTGCATTGAACGCCGGCGAGTGTGTCCGTCGGTTTCCTTTTCGGCATCTTCTGGCTGCTTGTCGCCGGCCATTGCGATCGACTCACGCCCGAGCTTTGCCATTCAACGAACTGTCGAATTCCCAAAGCCACCTTTAAATCAACCAAATTTGAATAGTTCCGACACAACCTCACAAATATGAATGCCATTTTCAGTCGTAAATGATGCTTTTTATAGTTGACTTTGGGCCGGTTTTAACCAAACATCAGACATATAGCAGTCGATATTTATTTCAGATTGTAAGGTGTGGATGTGCGACAAACTGCTATGCAACGTGCACTGCTCCTCATCGCCACTGACGGACATGTCAGTGCCGCGGCGGTGGAAAATATTTCATCGGTGCGCCTCGTCTCACAACTACGTGAATCGCAGATAAAGCCACGCCTCGAGGCGGGGCAGGTTAGACCGTACGATCGGACGACAGAACCGAACGGTCGAGACTCTGGCGATCATCGATCGGCGCGGTCTCGTTGTAACTCCCTAACCGGCGAAACTTACAACGACCGTTTACCGGTTTGCTTGCTCTACGGACTATCTGGAAATCACGCAATAGCACAGCGTTCCGCGCCGCGAATGTCAGATCGGTTGGGGGGCTTCCCTTACATCGACGGGAAGCAGAGCTTGGTCAGGCAGAACTCAATTAACCATCGGCGAACGCTTGTTCGGTCGACGGTGACTCTCATGGTGCGAATAGTCTACTCAGTAGATAGCGATACTGTCATGGATCTACTCATCGCCCGCTCGCTTTGTGAGAAGTCGTGTCCAGCAATTCCCGAAATGGAAATGTTTTAAAACTTTTTCTCAACAGTCAAACTAATTCTCCCCAGCGGAGTTCAAAATGAATCAATATTTGTCCTCTCTGTTGGATAAGTTTTGTGGCGACGTGGATGAGGTTACTCTCTTCAGAAATATTTCTGATAAGGCTAAGGAATTAGGTTTTGATTATTGTTGTTACGGAATTCGATTTCCCATCCCGATTTCCCAACCAAAAACACTAATTCTCGATACATATCCGGCAGGCTGGATGGCAAACTACAAGGAAAAGGGCTATGTTAACATAGACCCTACCGTCCAAGCAGGCTTACAAAGCACTGACGTTATTGTCTGGTCAGACAGCTTATTTTCTAAAGCCCAAGGGTTATGGGACGAGGCCAGAGAATTTGGCATTGCCGGCGGCGTCGCACATTCCTCCTTGGCACCATTCAATGTTATTGGGTTATTGACCTTAGCTCGGCCCACGAGTTGCGTTACTGAAGCTGAGGCTTTTGCATTAAGAGGCAGTCTAAGCATCCTGTCTTGGACAGCACACACGCTAATGAGCGAACTACTCGCACCGAAGTACATTCCTGAAGCTAACGAAAAATTAACCTTTCGAGAACGCGAAGTGCTTCGCTGGACAGCAGAAGGAAAAACTGCGCACGAAATTGGACTAATCCTCAAGATAGCTGATCGCACCGTAAATTTTCATATCAACAACAGTTTGCAAAAACTTCACTCTACTAATAAAACTCAGGCAGTAGTGAAAGCTGCACTAATCGGTCTGATTAATTAGAATTTTTTGCAAAAAAATCTTCGGTGAATTATTGCAAATTGATCGCGAAAAGCGCGTCAGAATCACGAGCATCAAACTACATAGTCGACCCTGAACAATTCGTTTCGTCGACCGCCCAACTCATGCTGTTGCACGGCGGCGACGCGATGGCTTAGCAAGGCGATGCGGACGAGGACGCATAGAAGCCTCAGCTTCCTGAAGATCATCCGCAGATTATGGCCGGCGCCGCACAGCACTGCCTGCATCGCGTCACCGAGCGCGCCTTTGAGCCAGTTGCGATCGAGTTTTCCGTCTGTTTTCATGTGACCGATGGTAGGCTCGATCGCCCTTCGCCGCGTAGTCCGCGCGTGATGCCACGCCGCAAACCCCTGTGGTAGATCGTCACGCCGTCGATGGCGACACCCTTGTAGCCGCGCGATCTACGACGGCGACTTCCAGCGTCACGTCGCTCAGAATCGCCGCCTGCTCCAGCGCTTCGGCCAGCGTGTGACCATCGTACGGACTGCCCGGCATCGAGCGCATCCCAACTACGAGTCCTTCCTTGTGCGTCGTCGTGATCGACACTTTCACGCCGACTCATTGGGCGTACGCGCGTTGCCTTTGGCCAGACATTCAGCTTCCGGTGCATGCAGCGCGTAGAGCTTGGTTTTGTCCTTCGGCTTCTGCGAGAGAATCCGCTTCGTGCGGTCAACCAGTTCTTGCAAGGCCACACGGCCTGACTCCGCTACCTGGGTGACCTGTCGCTCCACATCGCGCATCACCCGTCCAACGCGCGAACCCAGCGTGCGCAATGCCTTTCTCATCCGCTTGTACTGCTTCGCGTGCGCGTAGCGGCGAATCTGCAACCCCCGACGCGGCGCGTCGCGGTTGCAGTTCTGCCGCAGCTTCAGGCCGTTGCGGGCCGCAGCCCTTCACCAGACGTTCGCGACACCGTTCGAGCAATCGCGAATGGGTTGGATGGGCAATCGCCTTCGGCATGACCGTCGTGTCTACAATCACGCGCTTCACGCTCGATGCTTTGATCACGCCGGCGCGTCTGGCGGCTTCGATCGTCTCGGCCAGCAACTCTTCAACACCGGCTTCGCCCAACCGCTTGCGCCAGCGCGTCAGGCTCGACGGGTCGATCGGCGACTCGGTCTGCAAGTACGTTTCGCCCGTGAACACCTGCCAATATGGGTTCTCCACCCATTGCCAGACGACCTCTTCGTCAGACAGATCGAACGCGTGCTGCAAATACAGTAACCCGGCAATCAGGCGGGGCGAACTCGCAGGTCGACCTTTGCTGGACACGAAGCTCTCGCTCATCAACATGCCCAGCCGTTCCCAGTTGATGAGTTCGGCCAGTCGCACCAACGGATGCTTCAGGTTGATCTGTTCGCGCAGCGGATGCCGGAAGAAATCTCGTTCAGTTACAGGCGTCTTCGGACCCATCTGCACCTCACCAGGAATTGCAGGATTCACGCATCAATATGCCAGGTCCCTGCAATTCACACAACACCATTTCGCACTCAAAGCCTCACTGTAGAAGGCTCTGCAGTTTGTTCAGGGTCGACTAAGTAGTCGGCCCTGAACAAATCGTTTCTCGCGCCACCGGCGTCAGACCATCACGTCGGCGGCAACCTGGCGGTTGATCAGAACGGCGAGAACGAAGACGCAAAGAAGCCGCAGCTTCCTCAGGATCATCCCCAGGTTGTGGCCGGCGCCGCACAGCACCGCGTGCATCGCATCGCCGAGCGCGCCTTTGAGCCAGTTCCGATCAAGTTTTCCGTCTGCCTTCATGTGGCCGATGGCTGGTTCGATTGCGCTGCGCCGCCTGATCATCGCGCGTAGTGTGCGTGTGATGCCGCGTCGCAAACCCGGGTGGTAGATTTTCACGCCGTCGACGGCGACACCCTTGTAGCCGCGATCCACGATTGCCACCTCGGGCTTCGTGTCACTCAGGATCGCTGCCTGTTCCAGCGCTTCAGCCAGTGCGTGCCCGTCGTACGGATTGCCCGGCATCGAGCGCATGCCGATCACCAGCCCTTCCTTGTGTGTCGTCGTGATGGAAACTTTCACGCCGAACTCGTAAGGAGTGCGTGCCTTGCCCTTGGCCAGACACTCGACTTCCGGCGCGTGCAACGCATAGAGCTTGTTCTTGTCCTTCGGCTTTTGCGACAGGATGCGTTTCGTGCGCGCAATCAGCTCCAGCAGTGCCGCTCGGCCGCCTTCGGCCACCTGGCCGGCCTGCCGCTCTACGTCGCGCATGACCCGCCCGACCCGGGAGCGCAGCGTGCGCAACGACTTTCTCATCCTCTTGAACTGTTTCGCATGAGCGTAGCGGCCAATCTGCAATGCAAGCCGTGGTGCTTCCCGGTTGTAGTTCTGCCTGAGCTTCAGTCCGTGCCGCGCTGCGGCTTTGACCAGATGTTCGCGACACCGCTCAAGCAATCGTGAGTCGGTTGGATGGGCAATCGCTTTCTCCATAACTGTGGTGTCAACGATCACGCGCTTCACGCTCGACGCCTTGATCACGCCGGCACGCCTGGCCGCTTCGATCGTCTCGGCCAGCAACTCCTCAACGCCGGCTTCGCCCAGGCGCTTCCTCCAGCGAGTCAGGCTCGATGGGTCGATCGGCGGCTCGGTCTGCAAATAGGTTTCGCCAGTGAACACCTGCCAATAAGGGTTCTCCACCCATTGCCAGATCACCTCTTCGTCGGACAGGTCGAACGCGTGCTGCAGATACAGCAGCCCGGCAACCAGGCGCGGCGACGTTGCCGGTCGCCCCTTGTGCGACACGAAGCTCTCGCTCATCGATGCGTCCAGCCGCTCCCAGTTGATCAGATCAGTCAGGCGCACCAGCGGATGCTTAAGGTTGATCTGTTCTCGCAGCGGTTGCCGGAAGAAGTCTTGTTCCGGCACAGGCGTCTTCGGACCCATCTGCACCTCGCCAGGATTTGCAGGATTCACGCACCAATATGCCAGGTCTCTGCAATTCCCACAACACCATTTCGGCTCCAAAGCCATGCCGCATAAGGCTCACCGGATTGTTCAGGTTCGACTAAGTAAACCTAATTATATAGTTCTCGCGAATCCGCACCCGTCTTACTGCTGCGACAGAACCGTCGTTAGCCTACGATTCGATTTATGCAACAATGTCCAAGCGAAAGGTCGGGTACCGGGAACGCTATATTAACCCCCACAGCGCAGCCTTAATTGCGGCTTCCGTCTTGTTTTTCGCTTCCAACTTGTTTATCGCGTTCTGTATATGAAAATGAACAGTTGAC
The DNA here is from genome assembly GCF_004366535.1 of Paraburkholderia sp. BL6665CI2N2. Taxonomy (NCBI): domain Bacteria; kingdom Pseudomonadati; phylum Pseudomonadota; class Betaproteobacteria; order Burkholderiales; family Burkholderiaceae; genus Paraburkholderia; species Paraburkholderia sp. BL6665CI2N2. Next base: position 85,202 of record NZ_SORC01000002.1, on the reverse strand, counting down.
GTCGTTACGTAAAGAAGTTCTGCGATTTCCTCAGCCTTTCTTCCATCAGCTGTGTATTTTAGAACATCCTGCTCGCGCCCACTCAGGGAAATATTTGGGAAAAAGCTTTTTTTATTTGAAAGTAGTCGATAAAACACTCCTCTAAGTTGGGCTTCCATTGAGAACAAGGAAAGACGAACGCCTTTTACTTCTGGATCGGTGAAGTCGCCACTGCGGCGGGCCAGTGACACAAGGGCGGAGACACCAGTGATCGCGGGAAAGGAGAATGTAACCCCACCTTCGAGTCCATGATTCCGGGCATCGGTCAAAAAATCCGACGAGCTTGCTAGACGCTGACTGCTCCATTGCAAGCAATCTCCTGCTTCGCCGCGAAAATGCATTATCGGGTCAATTTTTGCGTAACCAGACTGCTGGTACTTTTTGATCCAGGACTCGGGATACGTGCAGAATATAGCTATTTTCGGACAAGATACAGGAACGCTTGCTCTAAGAATGTAGCAGAAGTAATCGAAGCTAATTATGTTTTGTAATTCGCTTAGAATGGGACGGGCCCCATAAAGCTCCGCCGTAAAATACTCTTGAGAAACGTCGCGGACGACAGACGGTCGCATATATGGCCTCAAATTCGCGGTGTGGACAGGATGCCTTTTCGCGTCGTTGCACGTGGGAAAGACGATCTATTATTATTTGAACTCCCTTCGCATCTCTGGAAACAAAAAGACACACGTGGTAGTACCCTGATGAGCGACCAAGAGATCGAACCAGGAAGGCGCTCTTGAGCTCTCCGTGAGGCACTAGGGTTCCGCGCACCAAAGGGTAGTCCGATAACTGGATTTCTCAAATATAGGGTTGATATAGCATCATCGCGCTTTCATAGGTCGCGCTCCAGTAATGATCGTGAATAGATTACAAGCCCGCGAGAGGAAAGATGGTAGCTGTTAACCTTTACAGGAAGATGGAAGTGAGTAGGGCACCCAGGTGAGAATCCCGAAGTACCTGGGCCGGCCCCTGCCAACCGGACACTGGGTAACGCTTAACTTTGAGGTAGTCTTCCGACTATGTTTAAGCCTACAACTAACAACATGGAACCCGTCGAGGTTCTGACCCAGCCAGAGCAGCGCCGACGCCGCTCGGTTGAAGAGAAACTGGCGATTGTGCGTGAAACCTTCGAACCCGGAGCCACCGTTTCCGGGGTAGCCCGTCGTCATCGGGTGAATGCGAATCAGGTGTTCGCGCGGCGCAAGCTCTATCAGGACGGCAGCCTGTCGGCAGTGAGCGCCGGTGAGCAGGCGGTGCCGGCATCGGACCTGGCTGAAGCCATGAAGCAGATTCGTGAACTGCAGCGACTGCTGGGAAAGAAGACAGTGGAAGTGAAAATCCTCCGCGAAGCAGTGGAGTACGGTCGGGCAAAAAATGTATGGTCCACCCCGGTTTTGCAAGCGAGCACTGGCAAACGAAGCAGTTTGCGTAAATGTATCCGGCCTCTCGCGAGTCAGCCGCTTTTGGCGGCAAGGCCATGATGGGATATGCGCGCCCGGTTCCCAACAAATTGGACCGGCCCCGAACGCCGCTTTTTTTGTCCCGGGTTTACTGAACGCCGTTGCGCTGTTTCGTCATCAGGTGCAGGCAAGCAAACTTGGAAGACTGTGAGAGAAACTCCTATTGCTGCTGCGGTTGCCGAAGATAGAACGCGCCTTCTCGGGTAAGAACCGCCCAGGCGATTCGTGCAAACTTGTTGGCGAGTGCGACGATGACTTTGTTGCGGTGCATGCCCTTTGCCTCCATTCGACCTATCCAAACACCAAGGTGGTCTTTGATCCTGTCCAGATGCAACACGCAGGAACGAGCGCCGTGAACGAGCAGCTTGCGCAAATAGGGATTACCACGCTTGCTGATACCGAGTAGGCGCTGTTTGCCGCCCGTTGAGAATTCCTTCGGCACAAGGCCAAGCCAGGCAGCCAGATGCCGACCAGATTTGAATTGGGTCCCCGTGCCGGCGAAAGCGGTGATGGCCGTCGCCGTCAGTTGGCCGATGCCCGGCACTGATGTCAGTCGCGTCGCGGCATCGTCTGCGCTGGCGATAGATTCGATTTGATGCCGAAGCTGAAGCAGGCGCGCCTCGATAGAGCGATATTCTTGCCAGAGTTCCTGGAGCAAGTTGCGCATGGACGGTGTCAAGCCGTTCTGGTCGTCAGAAAGAATCGACGGTATGTCGCGGATAAAGTATGCAGCGCCGACACTGATGGTGAGACCGTACTCGAGCAGAAAGGCACGAGCCTGGTTGATGACGGACGTCTTGTTGGAGACCAATCGCTGCCGTACACGATGTAGCGCTTGTAAATCGAGCTGCGCTTCTGTCTTCGGCGGTGCATAGCGCATGGTAGGACGGGACATAGCTTCGGCAATCGCCTCTGCGTCGACAAGGTCCGTCTTGTTGGACTTGACGAACGGTTTGACAAACTGTGCGGGAACTATGCGCACATCGTGCCCGGAGAGGGTAGCCTTACGGGCAAGCCAGTTACTGCCAGGACAGGCTTCCATCCCGACAACTGTCGGTGACGTACGGGCGAGAAATTCGATGAGACGTTCCCGCGTGAACCGGCTTCTGAACACGGGCTTACCAGCAAAATCGAGCCCGACGACGTGGAATGTTGATTTGCCGATGTCGATGCCCATGCGAACTACGGCGGAGTTAGCAGGCTGCTGATTCATGGCACACCTCCTCGGAAGTTCCACGTGCCGCCGGTAATTATGCGATAACGGGAGGGGTGGACCATCCTATTAATTGATTGCGCGCTCACCATGGTTTTGTCGACAAGGGAATCGGGATAAACGAAAGCGCAATGTCGAGTACTGCTTACGTTGCAGGCGAATAGAACTGCTGGGCAGCAGAGGGTCGGCTTTTTCCTTGCGCTTTTCATCTGTCCTTTCTTGATCATATGCATGACCTCGATGCCGCCCAAAAGAATGCGGGCGCAACGGAAATTCTTGAACCCCAGCATAAGCCGTGCGACGCTTGATTGCCCGATGATCCTGTTCAATCAGATTGTTCAGATACTTGTTCTGGCGGACCCGGATAGGCCCGGCGCGCTCAGCATTCAGGGCCTGCAGCGCAGCCAGATTAGCCCCACTTTTATCGACCGTCACGGTTTCGGGCTCGCCGTTCTGGTCGATCGATTTTTCGAAGTAGCGTCGGGCTGCCGTCTTGTCACGACGGGCCCGCAGCAGGAAATCAACCGTCTGGCCGGCCTTGTCCACCGCGCGGTAAAGATACCGCCATTCGCCCCGGACCCTCACATAGGTCTCGTCCATCCGCCAGCTCTTGCCCACAGTGCGCGTGCATCGGCGAAACGCCTTTTCAAGCACCGGCAGCAGCTTGATGGCCCAGCGGTGCACGGCCGAATGATCGACCGGGATACCGCGCTCGGCCATCATTTCCTCAAGATGGCGCAAGCTCAACGGATACGCCACATACCACCGCACGCACAGCAACATCACGTCCAGTGGGTAGTGAGTGCAGGCGCTTGAGCACTTTTGCCACCGCCCCATTCAGGTGTTCCTTCATCGCTCCCATCGCTCGCCTCGGAATCGACAGCATACCCGAACGCCTTATTGCGACGGAACCCTCGGTGAGATCCGCAAACGGACGAATCAGCAGAGAGCGCCCGCATAGTTTGCTCGTCGAGTTCGATCCAGCCCGCTACTACCATGCGGCCATCAACTTCAACCGCAGGTCCGGCTCGGTGTATGTGTACCCCCAGCCGGCGCAAAAGCCTTTCGACGCCAACATATGTCAGGCCAATCAGGCGCTGCACGCCATGAAGCAACGCATGATTTGCCGCTTTGGCAAGCAACGCCGTTAGTAACGTACGTTGTAGGTAGTTTTGGCCGTCGTCAACGGACGGTACTCGCGCGACAGATATGGCAAGTCTTGACAGCTCCCACACCTGGTTGGAATCCGGCAGTGGAATATCGTCTGGCATCAGGTGCGAAAACAGCTCGCTGAGCATGTAGGCGCCACCTCGGGTTGGAATCAGACGCGTGCATCCATGAACATCCCCTTTTTGGTCCTGCAGTACGACATGGGTAGTTGTATCCGTGTCATATCGATCCCATTCGGCGTCTTCGCATTTGTCCGGCAAGCTCCAACCCAGTTCTTTTATGAACACGTCGTGTCGATATCTCCCGAGCTTTCGGCGACAATCAGTAGACAGCTCGGACCCACGATGAACAACAACGCAAAGCGAGCTACTCATTTTTTGCCCCTAATTGTGATGCAGACAGTTAAGCATCGGGGCGTGTCCTTGGACCCCTTTGCCCTGACGACCTGTGAGAAATTACATTCCCAAATGGCAATGCCGGAAACTGTTAACTTTGACAGCCTAGGGTCTGTTTACATTCGATGAAATGTGTTTACATCTTGTCTTTTGCACATCCGGGAAGATGATCCGAACGTTACTGAGCGACGAGGTATGGGCACGAATCGAATCTGTCTTGCCGGGTAAGGAAGGCGATCCGGGGCGAACGGCGACCGACAATCGTTGGTTTGTCAAAGCCGTTCTCTCGATCGGCCGAACCGGCTGCCCGTGGCGCGATTTGCCGAAAGAGTTCGGCCGATGGCATACGGTGTACATGCGCTTCTCGCGGTGGCGGCGCAAAGGCGTGTGGGAGCGCGTAGCGCACGCAGTGGCCAACGAATCGGAGATCAAACGCGTGCTGATCGACTCGACCATCGTGCGTGCGCACCAGCGTTCGGCCGGCGCTCGAAAAAAGCGGCCCGCAAGCGCTCGGTCGTTCCCGTGGCGGACTGACGACCAAGCTGCATCTGGCTGTCGATGAAGCCGGACGTCCGCTGCGAATGATCATCACCGAGGGACAGGTTACCGATATTTCGTGCGCGCACGAATTGGTCGAGCATCTGCGCATGGGCGCGGTGATTGCAGACAAAGGCTACGACTCGGATGCTTTGCGCACACGATCCGTGCTGCACATGCCAAGGTGGTCATCCCACCGCGCTCGAATCGAAAGGCCAAGAGGCGCTATAGTCGCGTCTGTACCGCACTCGGAACATCGTCGAACGCTTTTTCAATCGCATCAAACATTTTCGCCGCGTCTCCACTCGATACGACAAGCTCGCGGGCAACTATCTCGCATTCGCGACGCTTGCCAGCTCCTTTGGAGCGCTGGTGAGAATGTGAACAGAACCTAAGGAATCAATCCCTTGCTGTTGTTGCGACCGTCGAGCTCGAGGTGGCCGGCCAGGCCTTCGAAGTAGATCTCGACAAGCAACTCGGGGAGGTCGGCGATCTTCCTGCTGCCACGCAGGAAATCCGCTATGCAGTCGGCGTTGAATAGGGCTTCAATCCCGATGGCCTCCACCTTACTGCGGCTGGCGCTCAGTACTATGTCCAGCGCCTGAAGCACCGAACTCTTGCCGGCTTCATTGCCGCCAACCAAGATGGTCAGTTCAGGTTCGACTTCCAGTTCCAGCGCCTTGAAGCGCTTGAAATTTCTGAGCACCAATCGCCGTATCGTCCCCACGCACATCTCTCTAATTAGAAATTGACCGTCTGATCTGTAATACCGGCATTACCACCGTGACAGACTCACGCTATGAGATTCGCTCAGATCGACACAACCCGAGATGATATCCAAGATCTGACGCCAAGTCGTTGCGTTGGTCGCGCTGCATGGGTAGCGGCGATCGCGCGGCTAGAAATGGTGTTTTTAGAAGAAACGGATGTCCGCAACGGGACCGATGAGAGACGTCGGTCCACGATCAAGTTACACGCTCGTCCCCCCGCGGGATCGACCGCTGGCAGGTCGAAGCGCGGCGAACGTCGATTCGATGTTGCAGGGGCTGGGCGCCGGGCACAAATCGAGGCAGTCATCCCTCCCAGTTGACCGGCAAGCCTTCGAAGGAACGCAATCGGTGCGATCGGTCTGATTTGCCATCGGGGGAGTGGTCCGCCTGCGGTTCGGCCTTCTACGTCCACGACGATTGATTTCGGGGAAGCGCGTGCTGCGGGTCGTACACCTCGAGTCGGTCTGTCGACCCAAGCTCATCCACGTAGACCACCAGGTTCGCTCCCTGCGGCGAGACATGTGACCTGAACAGAATCCCTCTCGCGCCCGCAGCCACGACTTCGTCACCGAGTACCCAGCTCGGTGGCTCGATGCGCTGATTGAACCAGCAACCTCGCCAGTTGCAATAGAAGTCTTCCCAGACAGCAGCCCATTTGCCGCCTTAATATTTACCGGTGAAATCGACAACAGGGTCGATGCTCAGTTGGTAACTGACGTGGACGGGTGGCATCAATGGCGAGACCTGCTGATATTCCCGTACCGCGGTGTCGACATCCAGCGCAAGGTAGAGGGCGGAAGGTCCGATGCGGTTTGCCCGTCCTCCATGCTTGCCGGCGCCGGCGCCGCTCGTAGCTGCGACTGCCCACTTTGGCGCGTGCATGCGGTAGGCCGTGATGCGGGAAATGGCGGTGAGGATCATCCTGCCGCGCCTGCTTCGAGAGACGAAACGTAGCGAAGAAGGTCGTCAGTCCGGCCATCGGAAACCAGTTGCTCCGCCGTCCTGTAGTCGAAGACAGGTAAAGGTTCGTTCCAGTACCAGAAGAGGGCCTGAGTCACGTCCCCGCAAATGTCCGTCGCCGCGCGGATAACACGGAGGGCTTCGCGCAGAAACCGCTGGACGCTTTCAGACGCGGGTTGACGACCGAGCGTATTGCGATGCACGTGCGCCTGCTGCGCCAGCGTCTGCAGGTCGATATGCAGCGCCTCGCCGAAGCGACGGGCCGAGACGACCGGCGCAGGACTGTCCGGGTCGCGGAGCGATGCCATAAACTGTTCGAAACTGGCGCCTGCGTTCGGGCTGTAATGGGGAATTCCGGGTTCATTTCCATCTCCGTGCACAATCTATGCACAATACATGCACGCATCCTGAATTCCGGACCCAGATGTGACGTATTTTCTTCAGCAATGGCCACCTGAGGCGACAGGTTCAAAAGACTCTCGCGATTCGCGCAGGGGCGTCGATTTCCGCCGCGCAGCCGCGCTCTCACATAACCGAGGCCGGATGAGCGTTAGAATCCGTTGGGCCGCGTATTTTTCGGCGCGTTGATCGTTGGGCAGCCGTTTTTTTAAGGGACGAGGGGTGGGTACATATTTATGGAAACTTCGCGGACAGTTCTATGCAACGTAGCGGCGTGCGAATGCCCCGCGGCTGACGCCCGTTTAATTTGACATAAAAGAAATGATCACCATTTCATACGCACTACTTATCATTTGCGTGGGTTCCAGAAGTGAACGCCGGGCGACGTGCCATTGATCAGCAGGGCCTTGAAAGGCGCCTCACTTTCCGAAGGCCGGGCTGGATGAGCCGGTGGTTCAGTCAACCCAAGCGAATAAAACGACCTCTCAGATCGGCCCACAAGCCGCTCGCGGACTCCGGTTGAGGGTAAGAAGACCCCAGCAAACCTCGCGAAAAAGACGGTCAGCGACTTTTTCAGCAGTATCGGCCACAAGGGGACGGTCAACTACCCTCGGCGAACGGCCGCTCGTGCCAGGATTGCGGCCGATTGCTCTCGCGCACGCTGCCTGGCATTGCAGCCGTCCACCGACTCGAAATGCCAATCCGGACCACTAGCCGCTTCTATGCGGTCAAGTCTGATGCGCTCACACGCGTTTCAACCGCCCCTAACTGTCGCCGCGTACTGAACGTGATCGCTCAATCGCAGCGATGAGCGCCGCTAGCGATACAGGCTTGCCAATGTGCGCGTCGAAGCCGGCCTGCAGCGCTTCGACAACATCCTTTTCGCGTCCAAAGCCGGTTAGGGCAATGGCCGCCGTGGTAGCTGTCTGAGGTAATTGCCGGAGTTCCGCAATGAGCTCATAGCCGCTCATCCCCGGCATGCCAATGTCCGACAAAATCACGTCAAATCGGGTTTCGGCTACTGCGGCAAGCGCTGCTTTGCCGCTGAGTTCGGCGCGGACTATCGCCCCCTCCATTTCCAGCAGCGCGCGCAAAGCGTCGAGCGCGTCGGCTGAATCGTCAACCAGCAGTATGCGCAGATCCTTCAGTGTGCTCCCGTCGACCTCGGGACGGGTATGTTCCGCAGGGAACGAAGATGCGATCTCGGGCAGTCTGACGGAGAACGTTGCGCCTTGTCCCACGCCATCGGATTTCGCCTGAATCTGGCCTCCGTGCATCTCCACCAGCTGGTTCACCAGCGACAAGCCGATCCCCAGACCTCCGTGTTCCCGGGCGGGCCCAGTATGACCCTGGCTGAACATGTCGAAGACGCGGGGGAGGAAGTCAGGTGCGATCCCTTGACCTGTGTCTTTGACCTGTACACATACAAATCCATCTTCATGGAAAACCGTCACATCCACTCGCCCGCCGACTGGAGTAAACTTCAGCGCGTTCCGGATAATGTTCCAGAAAACCTGTTCCAGACGGAACGGGTCCGCCTGTATCTGCACACGGTTATCCGCGCCCGAAAGCACGATGGCCACGCCGCTGGCGGCCGCATCAGATGCGCTCGCGTCGACCACTGTACGCAAGATTGCCGACACGTCGACGGACGACACATGTAGCGCAAGTTTGCCGGTTCGCGCCCGCGACAGATCGAGCAGATCGTCAATGATTTTTGCCTGGCCGACCACCGAACGGAGAATCACATCGGTCGCATCCCGGACCAGCGGGATTTCCCGGAGTTCCGGTGCGCGCGTCAGCATCTCCGCCTTGACGTGAATCAGGTTTAGGGGGTTCTTCAGCTCATGCGATAGCACTGCAAAGAATTCATCCTTCTGGCGGTTCGCCGACACGGCGCGCGCACGAACCCTCCGCTCGAGTTCCAGCCGATTAGCCTGGCGGCTTTCAGTGCTTTTACGATCCGTGAGATCCCGCGCAATTTTTGCGTAGCCTCTGAAGCCCTCCGTGTCGATTGCAGTCATGACGCCACTGCAATAGATTCGCCTGCCATCCTTGCGCACATGCCACCGCTCATCTTCGGCACGGCCGGCACTTCTGGCCTTTTGTCTTTCCGCCAGCGGGTGCACCCTGCGCCCGGTCTTCCGCAGAAAAGATCAGATCGATCGGTTTACCGATTGCTTCCGCTTCGTCATAGCCGAATACGCTTTGCGCACCCCGGTTCCAGCTCACTATCATCCCGGCGAGGTCCTGCACAACGATCGCGTAGTCGTTCGTCGTGAGTGCAGCAAACTTCAATCGCTCTTCGCCGGTCCGCGCCATCTCTTCGGCGCGTCGTCGCGCAGTAATGTCAATCAACGTCAGCACCGCACCATCAATGCGATCTTCGAGCGTCCGGTATGGCAACAGTCGGGCAATGAACCACTCCCCGTCGGTCGTACTGACTTCACGTTCGGTCAGCTTGAGCGTTTCGAAGGCGGCAGCCGCATCCTGTGCCAGTTCCGGATAGTTCAGGCGGTGCCTGAGATCCAGCAACGGCCGCCCGATATCGGTCTCGATCAGATTGAAAATATTGACCGCAGGCGCGGTGAAGCGCTTGATGCGCATCGCCCGATCCACAAATATCGTCGCGATGCCGGTTGAGGCGATGAGATTCTGAAGGTCATCGTTTGCCTTGGCCTCGTCTTCGACTTTCGCCTGCAGCTCGGCATTCACAATGGCCAGTTCCTCATTGACGGTTGTGTCGCGATAAGATTGGCAAGGCAAGAAAGTTTCGCAATGACAAGGAGTCCTTACGCTACCAACGAATAGAACTGATCGGCGGCGGTTCGGGGGACGCTGCTGTCGTTCATCTGGCCTTTCCTGATCATATGCATCATCTCAATGCCTGACAGGATGATGCGGGCACACCGGAAATCCTTGAAGCCCATCATGGGCCTGGTTCGTCGTTTGATCGCCCGATGATCCTGCTCGACGAAGTTGTTCAGATATTTGACCTGCCGGACCTTGATGGGCGTTTCCCGCTCGGCGTTGATGGCCTGGAGGGCGGCCAGATTCGCCCCGCTTTTATCCATGGTCACAGTCTCAGCGTCCCGTTCCGATCGGTGGCTTTCTCGAAGTAACGGCGCGCGGCAGCTTTGTCGCGATGCGCCCGCAACAGGAAATCCGCCGTATTGCCGGCTTTGTCCCCCGCGCGATACAAGTACTTCCACTGGCCGCCCACCTTGACGTAGGTCTCATCCATCCTCCAGCTCTTGCCGACCGGACGTTTGTGCTTGCGAAAGGCCTTCTCGAACAACGGTACGAGTTTGATCACCCAGCGATGCACGCTCGAATGGTCGACCTCGAAACCCCGTTCGGCCATCATTTCCTCGAGATTTCGCAAGCTCAGCGAGTAGGCCACATACCACCGCACACACAGCAGGATCACGTCCAGCGGATAGTGCAGGCGTTTGAGTACATTCGCTACGCCGGCAGGCAGGGCTTTTCTCGCAGTCGCATTCTTCATATCACGCTTCACTTCAGGAAAATGTCCGTCTGAATTTTACTCCCGCATCCTTAGCGCGACACAACCTCGTACCGGGAGGCTGGCGTCGCCATCAACCGCACGCGGGCATTGACCACCAGTCCGTGACGGTTGTCAGTCAGCGAGTGGCCGATGTAACGCAGTTCGCTGGCCGTCTTGCCTTTGCGGTAAAGCCGTGCATCGGGATCGGTACGGGATTCGTGCGTCTCGTTGCTTCGCCTCCTACCCTTAAAGTCGCCCTCGCCGCTACCACCGTCGTTATCCCTGTCGTCACCGTCCTTGCGCACAAAGCTCTTGTGCCCCGCCCACGCCTGGATCAGCGTGCCGTCCTCGCTGAAGTCCTCGTCCGACAACCAGTTCTTCTTTTGCGCGATAGACAGCACTTCGTTGAAGAATTCAACCACCGCATCGTGACGGATAAGACGCTCGCGGTTCTTCGTGAACACCGTCGGCACCCACACCGAATCGTCCATCGACAGGCCGGTAAACCATCGAAAAAGCAGGTTGTATTGCATTTGCTCCATGAGCTGGCGTTCGGACCTGATGCTGTAAAGCACCTGCAGCAGCATGGCCCGCAGCAGTTTCTCCGATGCTCGGCCGGCCGCCCTTGATGTCAGCCTCATACATTCCGGCAAACAACCGGTCCATCTTCGCCAGCGCCTCATTCGCCATGATGCGAATCGAGCGTAGCGGATGCGAGCCCGGAACGAAATCGTTCAGCTTGCGCACGGAAAACAGACTTTCGGTGAACGTGTCGGCGCCGCGCATGATCTCCTTGGGTCGGGTGAGCTTCTCACGTCAACGCTTCTACTATCCGTCGCGATGACTTCCGCGTGAGGTATTTCCGCAACCTGCTAATCCATTTCGCAAGCCCAAGCCGCTGTCAAGACACGCGGCTTATTCTGGTCCTCAAAGGTGCCGGTACAGCTTCCGGCGCTGCCCAGTTTTACGCCGGTGATGCGTCACCTTGCTGGACGCATGAGTTGGGCCGACGGATGGCGTTGCCATATCGTTCGAATGTGTAGCAGGCGGGCGCGGTGCGGCATTGAGCGTCATACCTCGCGGGTTTGTTGGTGGCGCTGAGGTCTGCGCATGGGCCTGCACCGCCATCGGAACAATGGCAGTGGACGTCAGAATGATCAATCGTTTCATGTGTCACTCCCGGAAAGCAACTGGCGTCGCAAACCGTCATGAGCATGTGCCGCAAGTCATCAGGTCGACAAAGCGCGAGGTAAATGCCACGTGCCTCTCTTCCGCATTTTTTGCGCGGAGCATTCACGTGCAATCTACGTGCGGGGCAGTTGCAGGGGATGGATAGCGATTCTTGTTGCCTGGGTGCCTGCGTAGCCTCGCGGTCGCATCGATTTGTGCTTCGTTGCGCTCACCTGTGTTGAGCGTCTGCACGCTATCTGATTGCATCGAATGTGGTTCGTTGACGGTACATATCGCCTGCTTTCCGTCGCGTAGATGAACAGTCGTCGTATAGGTAGTGGACGGCGCGGCAGACGCAGTCGCGGTTATGGCGGCAAGTGCTGCCGCAGCGAGCGCAGTTCGGAAAAATGTAAGCATGATAAGATATCCTTAGAAGTCGTGGTGGTCGACCGAGACTTTATTGTGGACCCAGATAACTTAATAAACGCTGAACTGATCGGGACAAAAAGTATTTCGGTTCATACCATTGGCAATGTTTCTTCCCCGACTTGGTCCCGGTCTCGTCGAGAACCGCTGTGAGCCGCGTCCACCGCGGGTAACGACACCCTGAATTTGCGAGCGGGCCGGATTTCCAACGTGCGGTCGGTCAGGTTGAGACGAGCGCCCGTTCAAAAATTGGCACGGCTTATCTGCCGTCATTTCACAGCTAGGAAATCCATTTGATCGTGGCGTCGAATCCCTCAAAGGCGTTTGGCGCGAGGCCGGCTTGCTGGCAGTGCGCTGCCGTTGTCACCTGTTCAGTGATGCGCGAAAAGATGCGTCGAACTGGGTGTCGGTGCGATCTTTTTGCCGGACTGCGAAGCGCCACTGGTCGCTTTTCCCATACCGGAATCTGACGTGGCATTTTCGACATTTTTGCTGGCAATGCGGGCCTCTGCCGCTTGAATGTCCGCCGGGTAAGCCGACGTGTCGCGTTTTGCGGGATTGTATCCAGCATGCTCGATCTGGATGAGTTCAGAGCGGACTTGTGCGCGTGTGACCGGCGCGTTGGCCTGTTGGGCAAAGGCGATGACCGGGGCGCTCAGCGCAATGGCCGTTGCGAAGGTAAGGAAAACAGATTTCATAATAGTTCCTCATCTGATAAAAATAAATTCGGGAGATACGCCCGTAATCACAACTTCAATTCTAGGAGAGGTAACTTATGAGAACCTTAGCGGACGGAGAACACCGGCAGCGCACTGCGGACGTGCAAAAGCCGCGCAACTAAGGGTGCCTTAATCATGGAGCGCTATCATTGACTATGAATCAATCAACGTTGGAGTACGAAATGAATAAGTAACTCGGTATTGTCCTGGTCGCCGTCGGCTTACTTGCAACCAGCATTCCCGCCTTTGCATTTACAGGTCAGCAATATGCCAAGGAAGCGAAGATCCGCCTTAAGCAGGCGCGTGCCGCTGCGCTGAAGGCTCATCCCGGAAAGATCACCGATGAAGAGCTGGAGAAGGAAGCCGGAGGTAGCGGACTGCGTTATTCCTTCGATATTGCGTCGAAGCAGGGCACGCAGGAAGTCGGGGTTGACGCGCAGACCGGAGCCGTTCTTGAGAACAGGGCGGAAGGCCCGAACCCGGACTGACCATCGGCGATCGAACTCGACCTGGCGTGTGGGAGGCGGTTGATAGAGCTACCCGCGTGCGAGAGCGTAGCGCTCGTCAAAGAGGATAGCGAACTGGCATGCCTGATTTCCAGGCGAATGCGACGCGCGGACTTGCAAGCACGGTGCGTTAGGCGAGCCACAGGAGTTTGATAGCGCCGTCGTTGGGGAACTGCACCTGTCCACATGACGTGCACAGCCGCATGGCTCGAAACCTCTTCTGGAAAGGAAAACGCAAGGAAGCTTATTCCCACGCAGTCACCGTTTGTCATGGCCGGATGCCCTTATGCCTCCTGCCGCAGCGAGGCCTGTGAAGCCGCAGCGTCGCATTGGCCTTGTTGGGCATACCCATTCGCGCGCGCATCGACCCGGGCCGCCGTCGGCGTCGCCCCCAGCTACGGGCGGCTTTGAGGGACGAACGGCCATCCGCGCCGCAGGCCCGCTAACCGGAGTTTGCTCCAGATTTTGATGAGTCTCGCTGCTCCCGTGCGTTGACGTTCGTCCCCTTGTTCGATAACTTGATCCAATTGCGACAAACGGGGCACAATTGGCGAAAATTATTAAACAGCGCAGAAATTGAAGTCGAGCTGAAGGGTCCGCACTATCGAGTGTCGCTATCGCGTCATCGGCAGTAGCGGTCGTTGTTCATTCGAAAGCGAACTCAAGTTTCGCCGAGTACGGCATGAACATGCCTAACCTCGTCGCAAAGTGGGCATTGACAGAAGTTTTCCCGTGGCACAGCCGACCGCCACACAGGAGCGAGTCTTGGATCAGCTCGGTCATTTATTCGTCGTAGCTTTACTTCGCGCGCTCGCAATACTTCCGTACCGATTGGTCGCGAGGCTTGGCAGCGCGCTCGGCGCGGCACTGTATACGCTTCCCAGCCGCCGCAAACATATCGTTCTGGTCAACCTGCGCCTCTGCTTTCCGGAAAAGTCGGCACGTGAGCACGATGAGCTTGCGAGGGACCACTTTCGGCATCTCATCCGCAGCTATCTCGAGCGGGGCGTTCAATGGTTCGGTAGCGCGCAAAGGATAGGAAATCTCGTCCAGATCGAAAGCGCAATTGATCTCGAAGACAGGAATGCTCCGCCCACTATTTTTTTGGGGTTTCATTTCGTGGGCATCGAAATCGGTTGCATCCTTTACTCGCTGAAAATGCCTGCCGCTTCCTTATACACGCGCATGTCGAACACGCGTCTTTGCGACCTCGCCAAACGGCAACGCGGCCGATTCGGCGCCGAGATGGTCGAACGCTCGACAAGCGCCAAAAAGATCGTGAGACTCCTTCGGGAGGGCAAACCGGTCATGCTTGCTGCGGACATGGATCATGGTATCGAAAACTCTGTTTTTGTGCCTTTTTTCAGCGTCCCTGCGTGCACTCTGACTTCCGTCTCGCGACTTGCGCGAATGGGGGGCGCGCGGGTTGTGCCTTTCGTCACAGAAGTACTGCCGGATTTCAAAGGGTATCGATTGACCGTCTTTGACCCGCTCAGCGATTTCCCATCGAAGAGCGACACGGATGACGCGCGTTGTATGAATGCGTTTCTCGAGACCCAGATACTGAAATTCCCCGCCCAGTACTACTGGGTGCATCGACGCTTCAAACATCGTCCACCGGGAATGTCTGCGGTGTATTGATAGTGCCGTGGGCCGCGCTCTTTTTTACGTTGCCGGCAAGCTTTCGAAACTCGCAAACAAAACCGATGCGAACGGCTGTGCCGGCAGACGACGCGACGGGCATGGTCCGCGCACGAAGGTCCGTTGGTTGGGGCAGAGCGGCCACTTGATGGCCGCCTGCGTGCTAGACCGAACGTCAGCACTTGGCCGGTTGCACCAGTTCGATGAACTTCTACAGACCGGACCTTGGAATCCTCGACGGTAAGTTTCCGGCGGATTCTGTGAACGCGTAGTGCCGGCCAGTTTCAGCCTGTCGCGTGGGCGATCCCAGGGATACTCAAACGTCACGTTCATTCGGTTAACGGACCTTCGTCGTCAATCGTTGGTTCGTTTCGACCAGGTCGAGGGCTGAAAGTTGAGACGTCCACTACTTCAAGTAGAATCGCTGACTCTTAGCTGAGCGCCGCGTGGGAGCAGAGCGAATCCGCCCCAAGTGTTGGGGCGGCGCGGAGAGCGGCGGCAGCTTGCGACCGATTCCACACCTTGTTCGCCCGCAAACGGATAGCGTCGAGGCGGCGCTGAAGTGCTATCTGTCTCGTTGCCGCTCGCTCGATCCTTCCGTTCGCTTGCCGTCGAGGCTCACCTGCACACCCAAGGCACAGCCGGACATACATGTTGTGCCGTCCGGGGTGGTATTGAAAGACGGCACTGTCTCCTTGCTCAGAATGCCCTTGATGGTGCTGCTGTCGTCCGCGATGACAATTTCGGCGTCAAGCACCGCCCCGCTGTCATACTTGATGTGCATCGTGCCCGTGCAGTCCGACTTGACCGTGTAGGTGCCTGACTGGTTGGGATTGAAGTCGGTCTGTCCACCTCTCGGCGCACCGTTCGTATTGAGGAAATCAGTTCTTCTCGAAATGCTTCCGGCTCCATCGAAAGTCTGGATAGCCACACCGTCGATGATGGCAGGCGTAGCAAGAGGATGGAGTGTGCCGGTAACCGGTTCGAGGATGCCGAGAAGATTTCCGTGCGCACTGAACGCGAACGTCCCCTTCAACTTGGCGACCGAACACTCTCCCTCGGCGTAAGCCGACCCAGTGAACGCCAGCAGCGCCAAGGCCGCGCCAGACAACCGCTTCAACGATTTCGATGTCATATCATCTCCTAGATTCCAGTGCCGAACCTGAGCTAGGGTGCCGCTGTACTGCGGCCGTTGGAACGATTCCTGCTGCCAGTCCCACAGACGAGCGCTTGGGCCCCTTGGGGCGGTCGGAAACCCCGCGCTGAATGTTAGGCAATGAAAATGAAGGCAGGAGGAGGAAAAACCCTCATTGGCCGGGCTGCAAAATCTGCGCAGGGGGCCGACCGCATGAGGCAGTGATCGGCCAGTTTCAGCCACTCGACGAGGTTCGTTGGTCGTCCGCTTGCGGCTCGACACGGGACAGTCGTCGATGATGATTTCATGTTGGGCCCAGGTTATGGCAGAGCTGCGCGGCGATCACGCCTATGATCCACGCGTATCGGGCGCTCTGGCGCGCAATGACGAATGTGCGTGTGTATGGAACGCGCCATCTGAGCGCTCTTTCACTTCAGATTTTGCGCGCGGCAAACAACGGCCAGCGGCGCAGAGGCCCGGGCCTGCGAGAGCCTTAAAGAGCGAGGTCAATGCACCGGCAGTTACCGACCGATCATCGGCTATCCGCCAGTTGACTTTGCGCGGGTTTGAACAGACTGATCTCGCAACCGACGTCCGCATCGTGGAACGCCAGCGTCATGCCGTGCATGCCGGCCACGGCGGCCACAAGACTGAGCCCCAGGCCGCTGCCGGGTGTACGACGGCTGGCCTCGCCACGATAGAAGCGGCGCAGCACGGCATCGCGCTCGGCCCGTGCGATGCCTGGTCCATCGTCCTTGACAGTGACGCCGGTGCCTCTTGCGTCGTGCCACAGCGTGATATGCACGACTCCGCCATCCGGTGCGAACTTGATGGCGTTTTCGACCAGATTCGCAAGCGCCTCGAACAGCAGGTTCGGATCGCCCCGGATCTCCAGCGGCCCGGACACGGTGCGCTGCAGTCGGAAGCCGATCTGCCTGTCTTCGGCGGTCGGCTCGTAGAATTCGAACACGTCGTCGGCCACCGCGGCCAGGTCGACGCTGGTGAAGCCGGCGCGCCGCACGCCGCTTTCGATCTCCGAAATGCGCAGCAGGGCGTTGAACGTGCGTAGCAAGCCGCTGGTTTCCACGATGGTTTCGTCAATGGCCGCGCGATACTCTGCCTCGGTTCTGGCGCGCCGTTGCGCACGTTCGAGTCCGCCGAGCACCCGCGTGAGCGGCGTGCGCAGATCGTGCGCAATCGCATCGCACACGCCTTTGACCTCGTTCATCAGGCGTTCGATTTCGTCGAGCATGCCGTTTACGACGACCACCAGCCGGTCTATGTCGTCGCGTTTCGCATGCACCGGCAAGCGCCTGCTGAGATTGCCGGCGATGATCTCCTCGATCGAAGCGGTCACCGCATCGAACCGCCGCATCGCCGAGATGCCAATCAGGGTCGCCCCGATCAGGCCGATCACGAGCGTGATCATCGCGGTGGAGAGCAGCGCATGCAGCAGTTCGTCGTCGAAGTGGTCGAGCTCGAGGGTGTTCTGGCATTGCAAAGCGATGCGGCTATCGGGCACGTGCGCAGCGATGCATCGGCCAGGCGGTTGGCCCGGCAGATTGACGAGTCGCATCGAAAACGGCTGGTCAAAGACCGGGATCGCCGGCTGACCGCCCGCATAGCCGCCGGCAAGGTGTCTGCCGCTGGCTTCGAACAGGCCGAACGGGCGCTGGTGGCGCGGATCGAACTGGTTTTGATGTTCGAATCGCGCGACCAGTTCATCCGGCGCTTCGCGTTTCAACTGTGCATGCTCGCGAAGCAGCCAGTCGTCGATGCGTTCCTGTTCGAAGCCAGTGATCTCGCGGTACAGGTAACCGAACAGCAGCAACGCGATCACGCCGAACAACACCAGAAACAGCGTGGCGAGGCGATAGCCGGTGGTGCGGTGCAGTTCAGTCAGGCGCATGGAGCATGTACCCCGAACCGCGCACGGTATCGATCATCGGAGCCGTGCCGTCCGGGTCGAGCTTCTTTCTGAGACGGCTGATGTGCACGTCGATCACGTTGGTCCGCTCGTCGAGCCGGTAGTCCCATACCGCTTCGAACAGCATGGTGCGGCTCACCACCTGGCCCTGGTGCTGCATCAGATATTCGAGCAGCCGGTACTCGCGCGGCAGCAGCGGTACCGGGCGGCCGGCGCAGGTCACTTCGCGTTTGAGCGGGTCCAGACGCAACGGGCCGACCAGGTACTCCTGGACACCGGGCGCCGCCTCGCGACGGCGCATCAACGCATCGAGGCGCGCGGTCAGTTCGATGAACTCGAACGGCTTGGTCAGATAATCGTCGCCGCCGGCGCGCAACCCGCGCACACGCTCGTCGACCGCCGACAGCGCGCTCAGGATCAGCACCGGCGTGAGCACGCCGGCGCTGCGCAACGCCGACAGTATGCCGAGCCCTTCGAGGCCGCCCGGCAACATGCGATCGAGCACGATGGCGTCGTAACTGTTGGCGACCGCGAACATCAGACCGTCGCGGCCGGTGCTAGCAGTTTCGACCCGGCAGCCGTGATCGGTGAGCGCTTCGACGATCTCTGCGAGAGTCTGCTCGTCGTCCTCGACGACCAATATGTTCAACATGCCTTTTTCCAGAAATGAGCGAGCGTCGAACCTGCGCTGGCCGGCCGATTTACACTACGCTCTCGTACCTACGACGTGGGTAGTATGCCGTGTGAAGCCGTGCAGGCGTTTCGCGCCAACATGAAAAAATTTTAATGTAAGCCCATCAAACGTAAGCCGCAGCGCATGCGAATCCTGCTGATCGAAGACGATAGGCGCGCTAGCCAATTCCTGGCGCGCGGCCTGAGCGAGAGCGGTCTGATTGTCGACACGGTGGCCGACGGCGCGACCGGGCTCGCCTATGCGCGCGAGGCTATCTACGACGTGATCGTGACTGATCGGCGCTTGCCGGCGCTTTCCGGCACGGTCCTCGTCCAGCAGTTGCGCGCCGGTGGGAATACGACGCCGGTGCTGATGCTGTCGGCGGTCGGCGGCCTGAACGAACGTGTGGAGGCGATTCGCGCGGGTTGCGACGACTATCTCGTGAAGCCATATGCGTTCGTCGAAGCGCTGGCAAGAATCGAGGCGCTCGCGCGGCGGGCCGATCGCAGCAGGATGAGCGAGCGGCTCGAATGCGCGGATCTGGTACTCGACACGCGGGCGCGGACCGCAAACCGCGGCGGTCGCGATTTGCGCCTGCAGCACCGCGAATTCCTGCTGCTCGAATGTTTGTTGCGCCGCGAGGGGCAGGTGGTGACGCGCAGCATGCTGCTCGAGGCCGCATGGAATTACGATTTCGAGCCGCGCGGCAATATCATCGATATGCACATGCATCGGCTGCGGGCGAAGGTGGACCGCGATTTCCCGCGGGCGCTGATTCATACGGTGGTCGGCGCGGGATACGTGTTGAACCCGGCGCCCTGACACGCGGAAAGCCTTGTAAGCCCCGGCTCAGGCGCGCCGACGCGGCATGTTGCGCCGCATTAAATTTTTTTAATCAATGGGCGAAAGCGCCGACAGGACCCGCTGGCTAATCTGGCGACACTTCTAGTTGCCGGAGCGTTCTCCAATGTCAGGACTGTCCCGTTGGGAGCCGCTTTCGCGCGCCGTCAGTCCACCTGCGCGCGTATCGTGCCTGCGCGCCGCCTTATGTGCGCTCGGCCTCGCGTTGCTGGCCGGGTGTTCGCTTGTGCCTGCCTGGCAACGGCCGGGCGCGCCGCTGGCGCAATCCTTCGATGGGGCGGCCGGTGGGTCGCTCGCCGCTACCGTGCCCGTCAGAAGCGGCTGGTGGCGCGAGTATCACGATCCCGCGCTCGACGCGCTGGTCGATCGCAGTCTGCGCAACAACTTCACGCTGGCGTCCGCGATTGCGAGCGTCGAACAGGCGCGCGGCAACGCCGAGAGAGCCGGTGCGCCGCAGTATCCGTCGTTATCGCTCGGCGCCACCTTCTATCGCAGCCACCAGGGACGTGGCTCGACCACGAAGACCCAGAGCCTGTTCGCCGAAGCCAGTTACGAGGTGGACTTCTGGGGCTTCAACGCCGCCAACGCCAGCGCCGCCGACTTGCTTGCGCGCGCCTCCGGGTTCGATCGCGATACGGTGGCGCTGACGCTGACCGCATCGGTCACCGACACCTATTTTCAGGTGCAGAGTCTGCGCCGCCGGCTCGCGATTGCGCGTTCCATTTCCGACGATGCCGCGCACATTCTGCAACTGCTGCTCGCGCAACAGCAGGCGGGCGTCGCGACCGAATTGCAGGTACAGCAGCAGCGCAACGCGCTCGCCACCTTCCAGGCGGCCGTGCCGGCGCTGCAGCAGCAGCTCGATACCAACATGCATGCGCTTGCGGTGCTGGCGGGCACCGCGCCTGAACAATTCAGGGTCGGCGACGCCGCGCTCGCCGACATCCCGATTCCCCAACCGCGCCCGAATCTGCCCGCGAGCCTGCTGGAAACGCGCCCCGACATCCGTTCGAAGGAAGCGCAGCTGCAGTCGGCGAATCAGAGTGTCGGCGCGGCGCGCGCGGCCTTTCTGCCGAACATCGTACTGACCGCGGACGGCGGGCTGAGCAGCAAGTCGCTGTCGCATTTCCTGTCGAGCCCGTTCGCCAGTCTCGCCACCTCGCTGGCGGCGCCAATCTTCGACGGCGGCGCGCTGCGTGGCCAGTTGCACGCGAGCCAGGCGGCCGAAGCGAAGGGCGTCGCGGATTACCGGCAAGCCGTCATAACCGCGCTCCAGGACGTGGAGGACTCGCTCACGGCGGCGCAACAGCAGCAGCTCGCGGAAGCCGCTGATCAGGACGCCGCCGACGCCGCCCGCAAAGCCGCCACGCTCGCGCAAGCCCAGTACAAGCTCGGCACCGTCGACTTTCTGACCGTGCTCGACGCGCAACGCACGCTGTATCAGTCCGAAGACACGCTGGTGCAGGCGCGGCTCGCGCGCCTCCAAGCGTCCGTGAGCCTGTTTCGCGCGTTCGGCGGCGGCTTCGGCGTGACCGACGATAGTGATAGCAGCACCGCCTCCACCTCTACGTCATCCCGCTCATGAAATCTGCAGACCTTCGGAACCACGAGGCGCCCCGCGGACGCGGCCGCGCGCCGCTCATCCTGGCGTTCGCCGTCCTTGTCGCACTGTTGGCGGTGTGGTTCTGGCCGCGCCACCCGGCCGTCAAGGCGGCGACCGCCGTGCCGGTCAATGCTGGTCATCCCGTGAGCCGCAACTTCCCGATTCGGGTCGCCGCTGTGGGTACGGTTCAGGCGCTCAATACCGTGGACGTCAAAGTACGTGTCGACGGGCAATTGCAGCGCGTCGCATTCACCGAAGGACAGGACGTGAAAGCCGGCCAGTTGCTCGCACAACTCGATCAGGGGCCGCTCACCGCCCAGTTGCACCAGGCGGAAGCGGCGCAGCGCAAAGACCAGGCATCGCTCAATAACGCGCGCCTCGATCTCGCGCGTTACTCGCAACTGGTCGGCATCGGCGCGGCGACGACTCAGGCGGTGGATACCGCGAAGGCGCAAGTGGACGCGCTCTCCGCGACCGTCGCTGCGGACGCCGCGCTGGTGCAGAGCGACCGGCTGCAATTGAGCTTCACCACGTTGAGCGCGCCGTTCACCGGACGCGTCGGCGCGCGCGAGGCCGATATCGGCGCGATCGTCCATCCGGCCGACACCACCGGCATCGTCACCGTCACGCAGATGGAGCCGATCACCGTGCTGTTCTCCGTGCCGCAGGACGTGCTGCCCGAACTGCTCGCGAATCAGGCGAAAGCGCCGCTGGCGGTGAATGTCACCACGCGTTCCGGCAGCACGCCGCTCGCCGACGGCACGCTGGTGTTCATCGACAGCACAGTCGATCCTACGACCGGCCAGATCAGGCTCAAGGCTTCGTTCACCAACCAGGACCGCAAGCTGTGGCCCGGCGAGCTGGTGAATGCGCGCGTGCTGGTGCGCACCGATACGCAGCGGCTCGCGGTGCCGAGCCGCGCGGTGGTGAACTCGCAGAACGGCACGCAGCTCTATGTGATCGCCGCGAACGGCACGGCGCAGATGCGCCCGGTGCAAAGCGGGGTGACCGTCGATGGCATGACGGAGATACGCAGCGGCATCGCGCCCGCGGATCTCGTCGTGTTCGATGGCCAAAGCCGCTTGAACCCGGGCGTGCATGTGACGGCGACCACGGTTCCCGCCAGTGCCGAAGCGCCGCCCAACGCGAATCTGGCAGGCAGCCAGACTAATGAGGACAATCCGTCATGAGCCTCATGGAATTGTTCATCAAGCGGCGCATCGCGACCAGTTTTCTGGCGATCGCAGTGCTGCTGGTCGGCGCGGTGGCGTATTTCCTGCTGCCGGTCGCGCCGCTGCCGCAGGTCGATTTTCCGACCATCCAGGTTGTCGCCAAGTTGCCCGGCGCGAGCGCGGAAACCATGGCGACCTCGGTGGCGACACCACTGGAGCGGCAACTTTCGCTGATTGCGGGCGTGACGCAGATGACGTCGTCGAGCTCGCTCGGCAATACCAGCATTGCCGTGCAATTCGATCTGTCGCGCAACATCGATGGCGCGGCGCAGGATGTGCAGACAGCGATCAATGCAGCCGGCGGCACGTTGCCGAAGAACTTGCCGAACCCGCCGACCTATCAGAAGGTCAACCCGGCTGACTTCACGTTGCTGTCACTGGCGCTGACGTCGCCCTCGCTGACGCTCACGCAGCTCGACAGCTACGCCGAAGACTATCTCGCGCAACAGATCTCGCAGATGCCCGGCGTCGGTCTGGTTGATTTCCACGGGCAGCAGCGTCCCGCCGTGCGTATTCAGCTCGATCCGGACAAGCTCACCGCGCGCGGCCTGACGCTGGAAGACGTGCGTTCGATCGTCGGCGTGCAGACGGTCAACGCACCGAAAGGCAGCCTGAACGGCCCGGACCGCTCGGTGATCTTCAACGCGACCGACCAGATCACGACCGCCTCGCAGTATCGCGATCTGGTGGTCGCGTACAAGAACGGCGCGCCGATTCGCGTGTCCGATCTCGGCACCGTGCTGAACGCCGCCGAGGACAACCAGCAGGCCGCATGGCTTCAGCACGAACGCGCGATCATCCTCGATGTTCACAAGCAGCCCGGCTATAACGTCGTGCAGACGATCGCCAACATCAAGGCGAAGCTGCCCGCGCTCGAAGCGATGCTGCCCGCGGCCGCGCATCTGCATGTGGTGGGCGATCGCACGCAAACCATCAATGCGTCGGTGCACGACGTGCAGTTCACGCTGATGCTGACGATCGCGCTCGTCGTCATGGTGATCTTCTCGTTCCTGCGCAACGTATGGGCGACCATCATTCCGAGCCTGACGATTCCGCTGTCGCTGGTCGCGACGTTCGGCGTCATGTATCTGCTCGGCTATAGCCTCGACAATCTATCGCTGATGGGCTTGACCATCGCGGTAGGCTTCGTGGTGGACGATGCAATCGTCGTGATCGAAAACGTCATGCGGCATATCGAAGAGGGCGTGCCGAGAATGAAGGCCGCCTTGCTTGGCGCAATGGAAGTGCGCTTCACGATCATTTCGATGACCATCTCGCTGATCGCCGTGTTCATCCCGATCCTGTTGATGGGCGGCATCGTCGGGCGGCTGTTCCGCGAATTCGCAATGACGGTGAGCGCCGCGATAGTGATGTCGGCGCTGGTATCGCTGACCGTTACGCCGATGCTTTGTGGCTGGCTGATCCGTTTGCCCGAGCCGGGTGGTGGCGGCCGGATGCGCAGGCTCGAAGCCTGGCTTGAAGCCGTCTTTAGCGCAGTAGAGCGGCGCTACGAGCGCGGCCTCGATTGGGTGCTGGACCGCCAGAAGCTGATGCTGGCTGTCACGGTGGCGACGATCCTCGCGACCGGCGCGTTGTTCGTCGCGATCCCCAAGGGATTTTTCCCGCAGGAGGACTCCGGTCTGATCATGGGCGTCGCCCAAGCCGCGCCGGACATTTCGCCCCGCTCGATGTCGCAGAAGATGCAGCAGGTGGGCCATATCATCGAGGCCGACCCCGCCGTCGACAACGTTTACTACTGGATGGGTCCTAACCCGACCGTGAGCCAGGGGCGCGTCATGATCAACCTGAAACCGTTCGCTCAGCGCAAGGACAGTGCTGCGCAGGTGCTCAATCGTTTAAAGCCGCAGTTGGCGAAGGTCATGGGCATCTCGTTGTCGATGCAGGTCCGGCAGGATATTCAGGTGGGCGGCCGTATCAGCGCCGCGCAGTATCAGTACACGTTGCAGGACCCTGACATCAACGAGTTGAATCACTGGGCGGGCGTACTGACCGATCGCCTGTCGAAGCTGCCGCAACTGGCCGACGTCACGTCCGACCAGCAGGCCGCCGCTACCAGCGCGACACTCGTGATCGATCGCAGCACCGCTTCGCGTTTCGGCATCACGGCGCAAGCCATCGACGACACGCTTTACGACGCATTCGGCCAGCGGCAGATTGCGACGCTGTTCACGGAGCTGAATCAGTACCACGTCGTCGAAGAAGTCGATCCGCGCTTTCAATTGACGACGGATGCACTGGCGCATCTCTACGTGCGCTCGCCGCTCACGAACGAACTCGTGCCGCTCGATACGCTTGCCAGGATCGAAAACAACGTGTCGCCGATCTCGGTGAATCACCAGGGATTGTTCCCGGCCGTGACGATCTCGTTCAATCTGGCGGCGGGTCAGTCGCTTGGCAACGCGGTGGCGGCGATTCGCCAGGCCGAAGTCGCGGCGGGCAAGCCAGATAGTTTGACGGGCTCGTTTCAGGGCACTGCGCAGGCGTTCCAGGCGTCGCTCGCGAGTGAGCCGTATCTGATCGCCGCGGCGCTTGTGGTGGTGTATCTGATTCTCGGCATCCTGTACGAAAGCGCGATTCACCCGCTCACCATCATTTCGACGCTGCCCTCGGCGGGCGTGGGCGCCTTGCTTGCGTTGATGCTGTGTGGTCAGGATCTGTCGATCATGGGAATGATCGGCATCATCTTGCTGATTGGCATCGTCAAGAAGAACGCGATCATGATGATCGACTTCGCGTTGGTGGCCGAGCGCGAGCAAGGTTTGTCGCCGCGCGATGCGATCCGGCAGGCCTGTGTGCTGCGCTTCCGTCCGATCATGATGACGACGCTCGCCGCGCTGTTCGGCGCACTGCCGCTTGCGCTAGGGCACGGCGCCGGTGCCGAATTGCGCGTGCCGCTCGGCATAGCGATTGTAGGCGGACTGATTGTTTCGCAAATGCTGACGTTGTTCACGACCCCGGTCGTGCACCTGTGGTTTGACCGTCTGTCGCATTGGCTCGCTGATTGGCGTACGACGGGCAGTGCAGTCGAGCAGCAGCATACCGTCGCTTGATGGCCTTGTACCCACATCCCGACCGACACCCACCGTCAATGACGTGAGTGAACTTCACGTAAATGTATTTCCGGCGAGCGCATTCTTTCGCCCCGGTATCACTCCACTGAAACGCGCCATTCATGAATACTGTTCGAACTGAATTAACGGGTGATGCCGGTCTTCCATCGATGCATCAGCCACTGGGACTGGCTGCGCTGCTCCGGGCGGCAACGGCTGGGAGCGATCTGACGCCGCTGGGGGAAAGCCTGCTCGAGCACGTAAAGCGCCATGACGACCCGTACGCTCTGCTCGATTTGTCGCTAGTGTTGCAATTGAAATACCAGAAGGCGGCCGCTCTCGCCGTCCAGCAGCAAGCGCTTCAGATGACCAGACATTATCGGTTACAGAGCGCCCAGACGATCAAGACTCCTTTGAAGGTGCTGGTGCTCCAGGCTCCGGGCGATCTGATGGCGAACACGCCTTTTGAGTGCCTGCTTGAGAACGCCGACCTGCAGATAGAGGTCCTGTATGTCGACGCGCGGCCGCGGGGGAATGCCGAGTTGCCCGAGCACGACGTTATCTTCGTTGCGGCATGCGCGTCGGATGAGACCGCAGGCGTTCTTGCCCAAATCGCGTCGCTGACGAGCGGGACGGGTTGCCGCGTACTAAACCGGTCCGAACACATTGCGAAGACAATGCGTGACACAGCCTATGCTCTGCTGGGCGCTGCCCCCGGTATCTGTATGGCCCGCACGGTGCGCCTTTCCCGTGAGCGGGTCAACGAAGCGGCTTCGGGAGCGTTGCAGTTGTCCGAGGTACTACTCGGCGCAAAATATCCGCTCATCATACGGCCGATAGGCTCGCACGCCGGACAAGGGCTGGCACAAGTGTCTGACGCCCAGGAACTCGCGCGCTACATGGCTGAGTCTGACGCCGTGGAATATTACATGGCGCCTTTTATCGACTACAGCAGCGCCGACGGTCTGTTTCGCAAATACCGGATCGTGATGATCGAGGGAACGCCATTCGTGTGCCATATGGGCATTTCGAAGGAATGGATTGTTCACTACCCTTACGCGGAAATGTCGATGCATCCCGACCGGCGAGAGGAAGAATCGCACCTGATGGCGAGCTTTGACACCGATTTTGCTGTGCGTCACCGCGAGGCGTTTCGCAACGTCGCGGAATTGACCGGTCTTGATTACGTAGGATTCGATTGCGCTGAAACGAGCGATGGCCTGCTGCTCATATTCGAGATCGCGACGGGCATGGTTGTGCATGACTTGGACGACCAGAGCATCTTTCCTTATAAGGTTCCGCAAATTCGCCGGGTTGCTGACGCCTTTCATGAAATGCTGCGCGGCGCGGCTGCGAACGCAGACAAAATCCAACGGCCGGCCTCGGAGGCATAGTGAAGTCCAATGCATTGAATTTTTCCGGTGGTCCCGGAGCGCTCCCTGAAACCGTGCTGGAACAGACGCGCATAGCGATTACCGCGTTACCGGAAACCCGCATCTCCGTACTCGGCATGAGTCATCGCTCGGACTGGTTTCGCTCCATACTGGACGAAGCGGAACAGAATCTGCGCGCTCTGCTCGGTATATCCGACGACTACGCCATTACCTTTCAGCAGGGCGGCAGTAGTCTGCAGTTCGCGATGATCCCGATGAATTTTGCCGCGAAAGGAATCGCCCCGCCCGAATATGTGACGTCCGGTTACTGGAGCGGTCGGGCGACCTCGGAGGCGGCCAAGGTGACTGAGAGGAAAGTTGCGTGGGACGGCCACGCGACAGGCTACCGGCAGTTGCCCGCCCTCGATAAGCTGGACATCTCCGGCTCGGCCGCCTATCTGCACTACGTGTCGAACGAGACCGTGGAAGGTTTGCAATTTCCGGTTTGCGAAGAGGCGACGCGGGTACCGCTGATTGCGGACATGTCGTCCGATTTTCTGTCGAAGCCCATTCGGCCAGACGCATACTCGATGATTTATGCCCACGCCCAGAAAAACCTAGGTCCGGCTGGGGTAACGGTAGCGGTAATCAAGCGTTCGCTGCTTGAACGGATCCCCGACGGCTTGCCGGCGATCCTCGATTTTCGCACCCACGTCTCGCACAGTTCCAACTACACCACGCCGCCCGTATTCGCGATCTATGTGCTGACGTTGATTACGCGCTGGCTGCGCTTCGATGTTGGCGGTCTGCATGCGATGCAAAGCATCAATGAGAGAAAGGCGCGGCGGCTGTATGACACGCTGGACGCTTTGGAGGGGGTCGTGACCGTCCACGCGGACCGTCGCTGGCGCTCACAAATGAACGTGGCTTTTAAATTTGGTGATTCTCGGCTCGGCGATGCGTTTATCGCGGCGGCTCGTGAACAGGGTATCGTTGGACTAGAGGGGCACCGTTCAATTGGCGGGTTGCGTGCGTCTCTATACAACGCCGTTACCGAGCAAGCCGTGGACATTCTGGCAAACGCACTAACGGAATTCAGTATGCAACGGGCCTGAACAGCAATGCCGGCTCTCACGTTGACGCGCCGTGCGACTCGAAGGAATAAACGACCGCTGCACGCCAAATCGCTGTCGATTGAGGTGGCGTCGGGTTTAGAGTCCGGAGTGGGGTCGCGTGCTGCCGATCGCCGTCAGGCAGAGGGCGGTTGCGCGGACATTTGAACGTCGGGTTCTCCCGGCGGATTCAACCGGTCGATGCAACACAATGAACGTCGCATAAGCGGCGGGAGTGTTGCAAATGAAACGGAGGCGCCGGATCCATTACAGCGAAAGCCAGAAGGCATTGATGTGGGAACGCTGGCGTAAAGGCGAGTCGTTGCAGCACATCGCCCAGCTATTTGACCGCAATCACTCGTCAGTACAGGGAATTCTGGCGCAAACTGGAGGAATCCAGCCGGCACCCCGCCAGCGATCCAGGCTGGCGCTCACGCTTGCCGAACGCGAGGAGATTTCGCGAGGTCTCGTTGCGGGCGCTTCGATTCAGTCAATCGCCCGGCTGCTGTCGCGGTCACCGTCCACGGTCTGTGGCGAGATCAAGCGCAACAGTGGACAGGGCGGCTATCGGGCCAGCCACACCGACCAGCTGGCATGGGATCGGTTGCTGCGCCCCAAAGTCTGCAAACTGGTCGTACACCGGATGCTGGCCCATATCGTGGCCGACAAGCTCCAGTTGCAGTGGTCGCCCCAGCAGATTGCTGGATGGCTCAAACGAGGCTGGCGGGGCACGAGGACTACCACGTGTCACACGAGACCATCTACCGCAGTCTTTTCATTCAGGCACGGGGTGCATTGAAGAAAGAGCTGCTGGAGCATCTACGGCGCACCCGGGCCATGCGTCACTCGCGCCATCACACGCAGAAAACGGACGATCACGGCAGGATCCGCGAAGCGGTGTCAATCAGTGAACGCCCCGCCACCGTGGAAGATCGCGCGGTGCCGGGACACTGGGAAGGCGATCTCCTGTGTGGCAGTGGCGGTAGCCAGATTGCAACGCTTGTAGAGCGTCAGACGCGCTATGTGATGCTGGTCAAGATCGCCAGCAAGGACAGCGAAACAGTAGTCAACGCGCTCATCAGACATGCTGGAAAGCTGCCGAAGGAATTGTATAATTCGCTTACCTGGGATCGGGGATCAGAGATGGCGAACCACAAGCAGTTCACCATCGCCACCGACATTGCCGTGTATTTCTGCGATCCGAAACACCCCTGGCAACGTGGCTCGAATGAAAACACCAATGGCCTGTTAAGACAATACTTCCCGAAAGGCATCGATCTGTCGGTCTACTCACAGGCCAAACTCAATGCCGTGGCTCGAAGACTGAACGAACGTCCAAGGAAGACCCTGATTACGAAACGCCGGCTGAACGGTTCCATGGAACTATTGCATCGACCGGTTGAATCCGCCCCTGGCAGCAGTAATTCAGCTTCCGGTCATGCATGTCGGTCTCAATTGGAGAGATTGGCCGCTGACGAGAAGATTGAACGCTCGTTCACGACCCCGCGGTCGCCATTCGCGACCTGCACATATACCGGTCGTGCGGTCTCCAGGCGTATTCCTTCGCCCCTCGGGGATACCGACGACATGTTGCGCCTCGCACTGCGCGGGTTGGTTCGCGAAGATAGAGGTCGGTGCGTTCGACACGGCGCTGGCTGACTGGCAGACGCGCTCTTCGCTTTCCACCCGGCGGTAAATGATGCCAGCTCACTTGGCGTGCTTCCGGAAAAATGACGATGCCTACTGCGATCCAGGTCGCGGTCGATGGCTCGGCGAGCTGCGTCGAAATCGTCTCCAGTTCGCCGTCACTTATCGGGCGTCGTAGAAGCCGCTACGTCTTGGCCGATAATAGAGGAAGCCGTAGCGCGGGCGCTGCGAGCGCTTCCGATACCTCTTGCTGAGGCTACCAATTGTTTTGGGGGCGAACGTGCTATCCCTCTCTCGTGTCAAACGCTACAAGGCAACGCGGATCGAGGCAGCGCCGTGCGGGCGTGAGCCGTCGAGCATGCATGCTCGCCGGTATCACAACTCACGCATGCGCTGGACAGCAGACTCGCGCGTCTCGCGAAAAGCCGCGATCACCGCAATCACTACCGACAGCGTCGCCACGCCGGCGACGAAAGCCAGAAAGACCCAAGGCACAGTGAGGCGCTCGGGCGGAGGATCGAACACACCGGTCAGCAGCTTGACCAGCATCCACGCCAATGCAAAGCCCGTCAGCGTTCCGATGGCCGCCCCGCCCAACAGGAGCACGAGCGCCTCGCTCCACAAGAACGCACCAAGCTGACGCGGCTTGGCACCGAGCGCGGTCAGAATCGCAAACGTGCGCCGCCGATCGAGGAAACCCAGCGCAATGATGAGTCCGGTTGCGCCGGCGACCATCAACGCCGCTGCCCCGAGTTCGAGTTGCGTGAGCCCGCGCAAATCGACGGCCGTCAGGCTCGAATTGATCACGCGCTGCGCCTGCCCGATGTCGGTGACCTTGACTGCCCCAAACGGCGCAACCGTGGCGCGCGCGGCCACGGCCACCTGCTCAGGCGGCGCGGTTGTCTTCAGCAACACGATTTCCGCCGCGCTCGTGCCGGTTTGCCGCGCGATGTAGCCGGCATTCGCGACGAGGAATGAGTCGCGCGGCGCGGTCGGAAATTCGCGCACGACGCCAACAAAACGAAACGGCACCACACGATATTGATGGTCGCTTGCGTTCTGAAGGCGAAGGTTGATCTCGTCTCCCGGGTGCAGTTGATAGTCCTTCACGGTCTCTTCGGACACGAGGATGCCGTTCGGATATTGTGCGAGCAAGTTGAGCGATCTTTGCGCATTGCCGCCTTCGAAATAGGCGTCGGCCATGCGCGTCGCTTGTCCGATGTGGCGGGCGTCGATGCCATACAGGTCTTGCAGGTCCGTGCCCACGTAGGCGAAACGGTGCTGCATCTGCTGGGCGGCGCTGACTCCGGGCAACGCAGCAAGTTCGGCGAATCTGGCTGACGCGGGCGCCTGCGAAGTCCCGGTCGCCGTCACGTCTGCGCCGTTCGTGAGTTCCGCGTCCACGCGCGCCTGGGCGTTGTAGGTTGCGTTGAACACGGCCGTGGACGTCGCGAACGCGAACGCCAACGCGATAAGCGCGATGCCCTGCGTCATTCGATTGCGCTGCCGGCTCATCGCCGCCGCGGCCACGCCGGCAAGCGAATGCGCAAGCGGACGAAGCCAGATGGCGAGCGCGCCGCGCCCGCGCCGCAATCCCTCGAGACCGAGCCTGATGGTCAGCAGGCCGCATCCTGCCCAAGCCAGGACGGGCGCGAGAAAGGCGACGTAATCGATCGACGATGACGGCGTGCCTTCGGGAGCCAGCACGACCTGGTACCCGGTGCTCCAGGTCCGCCAGAAGATGATGGCCGACAGTGCGAGCAGGACGAGATCGAGGTAGGCCCGTTGCCAGAGGCGCGGACGCGCGGAATCCGTCATCCGGCGGGCGCTCGTGACCGGCGTCGTGCTTGCACTGATCCATGCTGCCACGAGAATCGCCGCATTCGCCAGTGCGACGCCCGCTATGGCCGCGCAGGCGACCCAGCGCATCGACGAAGCCCCAAAATAGCCAGCGCCGAGAAACAGACGCGACAACAACGCGGCAAGGACCAACCCAACAAGCGTACCGCCGACGCCAACGCACATCGCTTCGACCGCCGCCAGCTTCATGATCTGGGCGCGCGATGCGCCACGGATTCGCAGGAGTGCCTGATCTCGGCGTCGCCGTCCGGAGCCTGCCGCAACGACTCCGATCGTCAGGAACGCGCCGAGAAGCGCGCCGGGTGCGCCCAGAAACAGAAACAGCACCTTTGCGTAAAGCGCGTCGCTGCGCACACCGTCGAGCCGCGCGGCAAGGTTATCGGCAACGAGCGCATTGCCCGCAATGCGCGTCTCGAGGTTCCTTGCAGCGCCCTGCACCTGAGCAAAGGCGGCTTCGGGATCGCCCGGCAAACCGTCATGCGCGAGTCCGACGTGAAGCTGGATGTGCGACCGGCGCGCTCCGGCTGCCGCCTCTGCGCCGAACAGGCGTTGCCATGCGTCCATCGGAAGCAGAAGCACGTTGTCCGGAGGCGCTTGCGGCGCTGCGACCGGCGCGACGCCGATCGCCTGAAACATCGCATCGGCGTTCGGCAAATCGACGATGCCGGCAATCCGCACATTGGGCGCAGCCACGCCTGGACCATGAATATTCACCGTATCGCCGATGGTCACATGCAGGTTCGCGGCGGTCTGCTGAGCAATCAGAGCGCCATCCAGATTACCCAGCAGCAGCCGGAACTGAGCCGGAAAGTCCTGGAAGTACGTGCTTTCAAGACCGAGCACTTTGCCCTGTCCGGTCGTCTGTACGGTTTCTCCTGTGGTCGCTTCGAAGCCATCGACATCGGCATAACCGACAGCTTGCTGTTTCGTGACCCGCGCGGCCTTTGCGACGGCTGCTGCCGCTTCGTGGACTGAAAACGCGCCTGTCGTCGCTGGTTCTGGTTGCACCTGCCAATCCACGGGCAGGCTGGCGCTGGCGCGCTGTGTCATCGAAGCGGTGCTTTGCGCGATGAAAGCGCCAAGCGATGCGACCAGCGCGACCGTCACCGCGACGCCAGCCGCCATGCCCGCGAGCCGGCCCCTGCGTTGCCTCACAAGTCCGATAAGCCAAAGGCCGATCATGGCTGTCTCGATGTCGGCCCGGCTTCGGTGAGCACGCCGCGCTCCATGCGCCAGACCGCGTTCATCCGTGCTGAAACAGCCGGATCATGAGTGGCGATGACGAGCGCCGTCGGCGTGTTGGCGAGATGCGCGATGAGTGCATCGAGCAAGGCCTGGCCGGTGGCCTGATCGAGCTGGCCCGTGGGCTCGTCGGCGAGAATGACGAGCGGTCGTCCGACCGTAGCGCGCGCCATCGCCACGCGCTGCATCTGCCCGCCCGAGAGTTCCTCTGGCAATTTCTGCGCAAACGCCTCGAGACCGAACCTGGCAAGCGCAGCGGCCGCAGCGCCCTCTATATCGCTTGCGCGATCGCCGGGATCGGCCGCATCGGACATCAGGAGCGGCAACGCAACGTTCTCGCTCACCGTCAGCGGCTCAAGCAGGCTCGGCGTCTGGAACACCAAGGAGATCTTGCCGGGCAGCAGCGTCTCGCGCGCACCGAGCGCGGGCCAATCGATCGTGCCGCTCGTCGGCGTATCGAGCGCTGCCATCAGGTGCAGCAAGGTCGTCTTGCCACTCCCCGAACGGCCCGCCAGCGCGATGCGATCACCTCGATTAAGGACGAAGCTGGCCGTGGCGAGCGCCACGACTTGCGTCTCGCCGTGCCGGTAGGTGCGGTTGAGTGATTGGGCTTCGATGAGCAGGTCACGCATCGACGAGCCTCCCATCGCGGATGACAAGCACGCGGTCGGCCCGCGCAGCCAGCGCATCGCTGTGCGTCGCGATCAGCGCCACGTCGCCGTTGCCGTGACAGCGCTCGACCAGATGACTCACGATCACGGTTTCGGTTGCCGCATCGACTTCGGCGGTGGGCTCGTCCGCAAGGAGCACCTCATGCCCGGCCGAGAGCGCCACCGCGAGCCCGGCACGCGCCGCTTCGCCGCCGGACAACTGCGACGGATACGCGCGGCGTCGCGCGGCCAGGCCTGTCACATCAAGCAGCGCATCGAGCTTGACACGATCTTTTGTGCCAGCGAGCGACATCTGCAACGTCATGTTGCCCTCGACGGTGAGGTGCTCGAACAAGTTGGCCGACTGCATCAGCAAGCCGATGTGGCGGGCCCGCAAGGCCGCACGCACGGCTTCGGGCCTGTGCGACACGCGTCGGCCCATCACATCGACATGGCCGCCGTCCGGCTCCTCCAGTCCCGCAAGACACGCGAGGAGCGTTGACTTGCCGCTGCCGGAGGGTCCCAGCAACGCGACGAATTCGCCTGCGCACAGTTGCAGTGAGACGCCCCTGAGCGCAGCGGTCTCGTCGTCTCCGCTGTGATAAAACCGGTAGAGTTCGAACGCTTCAAGCTGAGGCAGATCAGCGCCATTGGAACGAGTGGGCCATGAGGTTCCATTGATCGGCATTGTCGGCTCCAAGCGGTGCGGAGAGGTCGAGCGTAGCGAGTGTGCCGCCGCGATAGATTAAATACCGGTGATGCTCAAGACGAAGTTGCTTGTTGGTGACCGGGTTCGGTTCGGAATTCGACGTGTAGGTAATCAGCACGGCTGCGCCGCTGCGCAGCCGTACGCTTTTGATGGCACCGATCCTGATTGCATGACCGGTCCTGGCGAGTTCGGCGGCTTCGCGCGCAGTAACGGACGATACCGTCGGCGCGCTCGCAGCAGGTGCAACACTGATCTCGACGACGTTGTACTTATCGGCAAAGCGCGTCCCGTCGCGGCGTTCCGTGCGCGCCCAACCTTCGGGCACTTTGAGGGAAAAGCCTGCCGGAGACTGGTAGGTTACGAAGACTTGCGTGTCCGGAATGTCGCCCGGCGGGCTCTTTTCGGGCGTGGCAGCCTGCTCGGTTGTCGCCAAGACGCTTGCGGCGGCTTCCAGCGTGCACGGCGAGGCGGCGAACGCCAGCACAATGGCCGAACTCTGGAGTAAGCGCTGACAGGTCAGATGCGGTATCACGATCCCTCCCTGCTTCACATCCGTGCAGGGCGACTCTTCCTGAAGGAACCACTGGTTCGCATGCACCGAACTACCGATACCATGCTCCGCGAACCTTAGGAAACGCTTAGCTGCTCCTCCGCGTCCGTTGGACGTGGGGCGAGGTTCGGCTATCTGCGTACGTTCACATGCCGGCCCAGGTGAAGGCATTCGTCGACTTTGCGACGGAATACATGGCAACGGTGCTCAAGCGCGGCAACGAGCAAGTTAGTGCGTATGCAGTTCGCCTGATGCCGTCCCGTTGGACCTTCCATTGGTGCACAAGGGCGATCCGGCCACGCATATCAGAACCGATTCTCCGCCACGGTGGAGCTACGCCGCCAGGCCGGTTCCGACGATTCGAGCTGTGGTCTATCGTCCGGGCATGTGCGTTGCGCTTGGCAGCTTGGAATGTTTTTTGGCAGTTCCTCTCTTGTTCGAATGCGTCAAGGACTGACCGGTAAATCCGAATCTGTCGCGTGAGGTCCATATGAGATTGTCCACTCCTGGAATGACGGTAGGAGCAAGACGGTACGGTGCCGCCGCGACGACGGCGTTGGCTTTTTTGGGCGCATATGCCGGCGGGATCGACCGCAAGGTCGCTCTGGATCAGAGCGGCATATGGAACCGCAACGTTCAGTTCGGACTCGAATATGCCGTGATCGCCACGACGGTGGGCGGATCTCTGTGGCTGGGGAACGACAACGAACTGGGCCATACCTTCTGGCAAACGGCCGACGCTACCGCGATATCGGCGGTCGCTGCACAAGGCATGAGGTACGCATTCGGTCGCCAGCGGCCCAATGCTGGCCAGGGGCCTAACCAATGGTTCAGCGGCGGACGGAGTTTTCCAAGTGGCGAGGTCACCCTTCAGGCGAGTTTCGTGACGCCGTTCATCGTCAACTATGGTCGGCGTGACCCGTGGGTATGGGGACTGGAATTGTTGTCGCTCTACGATTCGATTGCACGCGTGAAAAGCCAGGCACATTTGGCAGACTGACGTTCTCGCTGGCTGGGCGCCCGGCGCGGCGGCCGGACACCTGAGCACGACACGGCAGACACCCTTGTTCGTCCGGATTCTCCCGCACGGTTTTACAGTTGGCTTTGCGAAGCGGTTTTGGCCCGGGCTGTCAATCGGACGAGTGGTGTGCATGTGAAGGTGCGGCCGCAAGTGGCTGTTATGGCCCTTGAAGCTGCCGGTTAGCCGACTCGTGTTCAGCCGTCCGTTGCGGGTCGACGGACGTTCATGGCGCTCTGTTGATCCTGGTTTACGAACTGGTTGCGATGACGTAGGAAATGCGCTCGGCAGCTGTGTCGTTGCGATAACTTTCTGACTCAACACACTCCTTATTCGACTAGACTCCTATCATGAAACCGCGCCTCACTTTCTGCTCCGCTTCGGCGCCGGTAATGGACAGGCTTTCGGGACGCGTTGAGCCGGCGGCAAAACCGAGTGGCTCACAACGATCAACTGACCGATGCCGATCGCCCTTCTCGGATCGACTGTTCCTGTCCGTCAGATGGCCACGACCCTTGATGCGCTACTACGTCGGGCTATGATAGTCCACATCGGCGCCGCAGAGATCTACGTCGTCCAGTTCCTGGCCGAGCCCCTGCTGGGAGGCAAGCCCGGATGAACGTCTCGCGTCCTCGCGGTACGTATTGCCTGAAGGCAGCCGCCCGCTGCGCGCCGCTGTTGGTTGCCGCTGGCTTCGCCGCGGCAACCCCATTACCAACGCCGCCGTGCGGAACACCGCCGGTGCCGGCCTACGCGTCGCTGGGCGCGCAACCTGCGATGACGATCCTGCGCGCCGGGGAGCTCGATACGGGCGTGTGGCGCCCGTCCGCGTGCACCGGATGGCCTGCCGCGTCCCGCTCACGGGTTGTCGTTGCGGTCGCTGGGTTGGTCCGCGTCGGCGACGGTCCCGAGACGCTGTTGGGACGTGCCGGGGCGGTCTCCACCCTGCGCACCGTGCGCTATTGGTCCACGACGGACAAGAAGTGGCGTCCCTTGTTCCTGGATGCCGCAGCGCTGTCCGCCGAGGGCGGGGAGCGGCGGGGGGATTTCCGCCCATCCGAACTGCAAGCCGGTGGAACCTATTACTACTGGGTGGACGACAGCCGCTCCGGACCTTTGGTGTACCGGGTGCGGGTGCTGGAGCATAGTCCGCACCGGGTGGCGCTGGCCGAGGAAAACGTGTCGCCGGTCCGAGCGTTCGGACTGATGCTGTTTCAGCCGGCTGCGCTGCAGACGGTGGTGTTCGCACAGCGCCAGACCAACGACGTATGGGGCCTGTACATTCTTGTGCGTATCGACCAGCAAGCCAGCAGTTTCATGGCGAGCGGGCACGAGGCCTCTACGGCGAAC
The DNA here is from genome assembly GCF_004366535.1 of Paraburkholderia sp. BL6665CI2N2. Lineage (NCBI taxonomy): Bacteria > Pseudomonadati > Pseudomonadota > Betaproteobacteria > Burkholderiales > Burkholderiaceae > Paraburkholderia > Paraburkholderia sp. BL6665CI2N2. Next base: position 48,276 of record NZ_SORC01000002.1, on the reverse strand, counting down.
CGGGCGCTGGCACTGTTCCGGCACTTGGCCGGCATCCCGACCGACGCCGATCCACCGGCCGTGCGATGACTTGGGTCGTAAGGGCGTGATCTGACGCGGACAATCCCTTCGTCGATACCTCAATCTCCTGCGGCGCTTCGCGCGCGGACGCTTGCGGGCGCGTTGTACGGCCTCGCGTTTCGCAGTGTTGTTCGTCTTAATGGAAAACCGTCAGTGGGAATTCAATAATTCGATTTATGGGAACTGAGTTCCCCACGTCCGACTACGAGCCGGTTCGCGCCAAAGGGGGCGTATCGACCGCTGTTCTCTCCGTGTGGCAACACCCGGCGACGATACGTCAATGGCGCGTCGCGTCGCCGGGACGATGAGGCGTTCGGACGTCGGTTGCTGCCGCGCCCGTCGCGACGCGCGATGGGTCAGTATCAATGCAAGGTCAATGGCGGCGAACAAGTCGTCGAACAATCCTTTGATTTCACACAGGCAGATTAGATCGGTTACGAGAGCCTGATTGAAGGTGGGAGCGCGACTTGTCCGACACGCGCTGGTGCGAAAGCGCCGGCGCAATAGAAACTGCGCCTGCGTGCCCTGTCTTTTCTTCCCTCGACCCGGCTCAGCGGACGCTCATCACCTGGAGTCCGGCCTCCGCTGCCTGCGGGCCTTTCGTGTGAACGACATAGAACCGGTTTAGCGACGGAATATAGATTGAAGTCTTGCCGCCAAGGGTATCGACGTGTTGCTCGATCACGTAATTGTCCGGACCGGCCTCCTTGACGACATCCAGGCCTGCGGCACCGGTTACGTACAGGCGGCGATGCTGCGGATCGAAAGTCATGTCGTCAGAGATGTTGACGATGCCGAGAGTCTGAATGACAGATCCGTCACTCGCGTCCAGGACAAACAGCTTGCCAGGGTTGCGCGATCCAATGAACAGGCGGCCCGACTTCGGGTCGAACGCCATCGCCGAATTTCGCCCAGGCCCGGGGACATGCCATATATTCGTCAGCTTGCGCGTGTTGAGATCAATCACGCCGACTTCATTTTTGTCGCGCATGTTCACGAACAGACGCTGCGTAGCGTGGTCGATGACCATGGCTTTCAGTTGTCCCGCAGGAACGTCGATCCTTCCGACGACAGCGTCATTGGCAAGCGAGATCATGCTGATGTACGCACTGTCACGACGTGATTGCGCCCCTCCGTTGCCGACATAGAAGATGCCGCTTTTTCTATCTGCTACGCCAGAATCCGGCTCGGGCTCGAGCGGGATAACTTTGTCGACCCTGAAACTTGTAGTGTCGACAACCCTGACGTTCGAATCGCCCGCATCAGCGATGAGCAGTTTCTTGCCACCGTTCGCCAGCAGTATCTTGTGAGGAGACTTTGCAACTGTCTTCACGCTTGCAAGATGCTCGCCGTTCGGCAGTTGGAAAACTTCGATGGATCGGTATTTTTCGGCTGGCACGTATAGACGAGCCCGGGATAGATCCGCCGCGAAGTGATCGAAGTCACCTCCGGTGACTTGTGGCAGCGGCGTGGTCGAGAGAACCGTCAACGGTGCGTTCAATGGAATTTTGGCAATGGCGGTGGAGGCAACGCAACAGCAAGCAAGAGCAAGTAGACGGATGGTGGTCTGCTTGGGTTGGTGGTCAGGTGAGGGACGTGGAAGGAAAAAGTCCATCCTAGCCCCGAGGCCGCGACTACATAGTGACGAGTAGATTACCGAAATGAAATCGACTGGGCGCCGCTTCGAATGTCCTTCACAAGTGGCCGGTGCAATAACCGGAATTGTGCGGTCGGATTACGAATCGGAACTCCGCATATCCATAGGTTGCCGGAGAGATATGCCGTTGACGTACCCGTAGAAATAAATGTTCGGGATCACACGCGGATTGTAGGGCGGCGACCCATTTCACTGGCTAGTACCATTGAGACCGAGTTCTGCAAGATCGAGTCCATTGACGAACACATCGATGACGATCACCCGCAGCGGCTGCCGTTGGTATCGCCGCTCGTTGCCCGGAAAGTCGTCTCCGTGGTGACTGTTGGTATGGGTGAACCGGCGTCGATCAGACCATACAGCGTGACGCTGCTTTGTGCATGGGCGGCTTCCGCCGCAAAACACAACGCACTGAGTAAAACCAAAGACTTATTTTTCAATCAAGTTCCCCGAGGCGGGAAAAGTTATCGTCTGGGGTTGGGCGACAGTGGTGATGTCAGGAACGCGATTGCGAATGAGTCGGCCGAATCGTTTCGGACGGGCCGCGGAAGCCAAACAGTTGTCATGCCATCCCTGTTTGAACCCTTTGGCGCAACAGACAAAGATTTACCCAGATAACGACAGTCTCGATTTCCGTGAAATCGGGCCCACCCATGGTAAGCGTCGCAATGGTCATAAGGCGGCCGCGCTTCACCAATTCAGAATTGCTGTTTTTTGGCTTATCGTGGAGACGCAAATGCCATAAACGGATACGCGTGCAGAGGCAGCAGGTTCTGATCTCGAGACAATTGCCGACGAACAACGTTCGTTGGTCGTGTGCAACATGTGTTGTTCAAGCGCTTCAAAGTACGTCGATCTATTTGTTTTGTGCTATTGGCAATCTGCATCCGGAACTTCGTAGATGACAAAAAAGTAATCTTGCCGTCAGCATCTCGGTACGCATTGGTCGCCCACAATGTCTGCGAGTTTAGGAAGCGTCGAAGAAATGGACACCCCTCTCATGCACTTCTATTCCCGCCTGTTCTCCCCCTGTTCATTCCGGTAGAGGACCAATCATGCGAATTCTTCTTGTGGAATCGATCGAGCAGCTTGCACGGCGGTTGGCGTCGTCTCGCTCACGAGCGTCCAAGCCAGCGGGTTCGGTCGACGTACTGACCATGCGAGCCGTACTTGCCCATGTGGCGTGCTGCTAAACAGTTCACCTCATCCATGAGCGCCGGCCTCGACGCTTGGATCTGGCGGGGCAGTTCACGGCCGGCGAGCGTCTGTTCTTCGAGAAGGTGTCCGTCCGCGTGGAATCACAGAGGGTGGTGCCGGCCAGTGGTTTCGCTTGTCGGGCCGCACCGAAACGTGCTGAGGGCTGAAAAGTGGTCAATCCTGGATTCCTATGCTGTCAGATGCACATTCACATTGTGAACAACCGTACTCAGAATCAAACCTTAAAAGAACCTTTGTCAGGCCTGCCGGATCCATAACGGTGCTGTAGCCTGTTGGACGGCTTCAGGGAACCCGTGGCCAGCTATGTTGGCAACTAATTTCAAATTGTCAGGGCAAGCACTGCGATGAGCCACGCTCTTAGAGCAGCACGAGGTCCTGCTGGCGGGCACGCAACCATGGCTTCCGTTGCCTTCGTACCGCCGCGTTGCTCCGGGGATCCTTTACGTGGCGTGTGCCGGAGAACACGATGAACCTGTTGGCATCGATACGAATCTTCACCAGAGTTGCGGCGTGTCTGAATTTCGCCGAAGCCGCGAAGCAATTGGGTATCTCCAATTCGGTCGTTACGCGTAGTCTCGCCACGCTTGAGGAGCACCTGGGCGTACGGTTGGTCAACCGCACGACAAGGCGTGTATCGTTGACGGACACAGGACGGCTATATCGCGAGCGCTGCATCGAGTTGCTCAGGCAACTCGATGCCATGGATGAATGCATTGCGTTTGCAGCTGAACAGCCACCCCGTTCGCTGAGGATCGCTGCGTCGTCGCTTTACGCGACGACGGATCTTCCGGAGGTGCTGGCTTCTTATCGCGCCCTGGAACCTCGCATACGTTTTGAGCTGACCGTATTCGACACGATGAACGATGTCGTGGCTAACGAGTTCGACGTCTGCTTCAGTTCGGAACGTCGCTTACGGGACTCGTCACTGGTCTGCCGACCGCTCGCACAAACACGCGACATCATTGTCGCCAGCCCACACTATTTAGCGCGGTGTCCGGCGCCGCGCACGCCGGCCGATCTTGCCCTGCATGGCGTGCTCGTTGCGTCGGATGCGCCGAGCCGGTACTGGGAATTTCGGGACGCTCATGGCACGCAGCGCATCGTGGTCGACCCGATCATGAACGTGCAGAGCCCGCAGGTCGTCAAGCGCGCAGTGCAGGCGGGACTCGGAATAGCCCGTCTATCACGTTCGTTTGTACGCGATGAACTTGCCAACGGCAGCTTGCTGGAGCTGCTCGACGATTCGCCGCTATGTGGAGACGAACGTACTGTCTGGCTCCTGTATTCAGGTCAGCGGCACATGGCCATCGCCCTGCGCAGCTTTGTTGATTTCGTGGTGGAACACTATCGTCAGAGACCTGCGGTAAGCAAGCTGAAGAACGACTTGTGCGTCGACAACACGCCACAGCAAACGAGCAATACTGAATTGCTGAGCGCGCGGATTTTGTAGGTCCTAAAGTGCGAACACCTGACGCCGGGCGCCTCCCCATGTCGCGATTCCGACGACGCGCCGGCAAGGTCTACTCACACACACGGAACCACGTTCATGAAAAAGATTCTGATTGCTTCGCTTGTCAACGGGGCACTCGGCTGTACCCTGGCGCCGGTCGCTGCGGTGGCGCAAAGCAGCGTCACCCTGTACGGGCTGATCGATGAAGGCGTGAATTACACCAGCAATACTGGCGGGCACTCGAACGTTCAAATGCAAAGCGGCTTTGCGCAAGGCAGCCGATGGGGCCTGAAGGGGGCGGACGATCTGGGCAGTGGCACCAAGGCGATCTTCCAGTTGGAGAATGGGTTCGACGTCAATTCCGGAAAGCTGGACCAGAGCGGCCGGATGTTCGGGCGTCAGGCGTATGTCGGCCTGAGTTCGCAACAGTTGGGGACATTGACGATGGGTCGCCAGTACGATTCTGTGGTCGACTATCTGGCGCCGCTCACGGCAAATGGTAGCTGGGCCGGCTACATGCTCTCGCATCCGTACGATAACGACAATACTGACAATTCATTCCGCCTGAACAATAGCGTGAAGTATACGAGCAACACCTACGGCGGCATCACGTTTGGTGGCCTATACGGTTTTAGCAATCAGGCGGGAGGCTTCGCGAACAATCGCTCGTACAGCTTCGGCGCGCAATACGTGGGGGCAGCGGTAACAGTGGCGGCTGCCTATATGCAGATCAACAATCCGGGTGGTACGGCGGGAGGTTCGCTTTCAACCGACGACACTGACTTCTTCGCTGGGCGACAGCAAGTGTGGGGCGCGGGGCTCAACTACAGGATGGGACCGACGACGCTTGGTGCCGTGTACAGCCACACAACGCTCAACAACGCAACGGGTTCGGTTTATGTGGGCAGCTTCGCAAATGCCGCCAGCAGTCTGAAGTTCGACAACTTCGAGGTCAACGCCAAATACCAGTTCACGAAGGCTGCCTATGTCGGCGCAATGTACAACTACACGATCGCCCACTTCAACAGCAATGCGGGAGACTCGAAGCCGAAGTACCACCAGTTCGGCCTGATGGTGGACTACACCCTGTCGACTCGTACGGACGTGTACGCGCAAGGCATGTATCTGCACGCCTCGGGTGGCGGTCCGGTTGCGGCGCCGCTGAATACCGCATACATCACTGGTGCTGATGCACCCTCCTCGAGCGCGAATCAGGCTCTCGCACGTGTCGGTATCCGGCACACGTTCTGAGCGCTTCCGGTTTTGACCATCGGACGGCGTTCCGTCCGATGAGATAGAGCACCGCATTCGCATGGTTTACCAATCAGTTCGACGTCGATTCCGAACTGACGTCTACCGGGTTGGCACGTTTCGTGAAGCGTGCGCCATCAGTACGGCGCTGGATTGCGTAGATCTCGCGATTGCGTGCAACAGCTTGTGCCGACGGCGGGTAATCGCTTTTTGGTGCCGGCACGAGGCCCTCTGCTTCGGCCTCGACGAGTTGCGACTGCACTTCGGCGCGCGTCAGCTCATGTGGGGACGTCTGGGCGAAAGCATTGGCGCCGAACGACAGACCGAGTACGGTGACAGCAAAAGCGGTAAGCAGTTTCATGGTGAATCTCCGGTGAGTGAGGAGCGGGTGGCTTGAGCCACGTTTCCTATTCTCCTGATACCAGCTGTCCGCTCACTGACCCCCAGATTACCGTTTTGTTAACCGAAGGAATCAGGCAGTCCATCTGTATTGCCGTGTGAATTGGCAGCGCCCTCGGGCGCACTCTTCGACTTCCATATCGTTCGCGCACCATTGAAAATTTTTTATCTTCGCGCGAGGAGGCAGCTAGGGTGAAATGTCTAATATTTTTGTTCAAATAGCTGCTGCACGCATCCGGGGCCGCCACAGCCTCGTCCGCATCAGTCATTCCCAGCTGTGTCGCCATCGCACCGCGCGGTGTGCAGCCCGGCAGTTTGCGCCAGTCGCAGGTAGGTTCGTCTCGGCTACCGCGCTTGTGTCCAGACCGTGCCTGGTTCTAGTTGCCGGCAAGTTTCTCACGTCCAGCGGATGGTCGCCGCCGCAGGGTCAACAAGGCATCACAGTGCCGCCATTGACCTTAGGCGACAGCCATCCCTTATGGGACCCGACAGCACGTCGACAACGCACCCATCGAATCATTCTAGTGTTCTGTCCCAGAAATAACTTTGCAAATAACTATGTTGTCCTATGATCGAGTGATGTTGAGCGGAGACGATCATGGGACGCAAGGGAATCGAGGTCGTGGTCTCGGAACTGGAGCGGGAGCAATTGCTGTCGATGAGTCGGTCGCGCTCGCTACCTCACTCTCTGGTCCGTAGGGCAAAGATTGTCTTGATGGTCGCCGACGGCCAAACCACAAATGAAATTGCGTTGCTTTGCGAAGTGACGCCGCCGGCGATCACGCAGTTGAAAAAGCGGTTTGTCGCGCAGGGGCTGGCAGGTCTGCATGACGAAGCGCGGCCGGGGCGACCGCGCGAGCATGACGATGAGGCCGTGGCGGAACTCCTTGCGAAGGTGCTCCACGAGAAGCCAGATGAGGCTGCGCACTGGAGCGTGCGTTCTGCTGCTGCGCAAACGGGTATCTCGAAGAGCTCGGTGGCGCGATATCTGTCGCTATTCGGTGTGCAGCCTCATCGATCGAAGAGCTTTAAGCTTTCTACGGATCCATACTTCGTCGAAAAGGTCCGCGATATTGTCGGGCTGTATCTGAACCCGCCGACCAACGCCTTGGTGCTGTGTGTCGATGAGAAGACCCAGTGCCAGGCGCTCGAGCGTACGCAGCCTGTGTTGCCCATGGGTCTGGGCTACCTGGAGGGCGTTACGCACGACTACATACGGCATGGCACAACAACCTTGTTTGCTGCGCTCAATGCGGCGACCGGCGAAGTCATCACGCAATGCAAGTCACATCATCGACATCAGGAATTTCTGGCTTTCCTGAATCACGTTAATCAGGCAGTTCCGGAAGAACTTGAGGTTCATCTCATCGTCGATAACTATGCAACGCACAAGCACCCGAAAGTCAAGGCGTGGCTCGCAAGGCACTCGCGCTATCACATGCACTTCACTCCAACGCACTCGAGCTGGATCAATCAGGTAGAGCGCTGGTTTGGACTGATCACGCAGCAGGCCATCCGGCTCTCAGCATCGACCGCTATGTAGAGCAGTACAACCAGCACAAACGTCCGTTCGTCTGGACGGCAACCGCAGATTCCATCCTTCGGAAAGTAGCTCGGCTATGCAAAGTTATTTCTGGGATAGAACACTAGGGCTCACTGAAAAATGAACTCGTCTATCGTCACAAGTTCGCGACCCGCAATCAGGCCCAGAAAGAAATCACGGAATACATCGAGATCTTTTATAACCGGCAGCGCACACAGGAGCGTTTGGATTATCTGTCGCGGGCCGCTTTCACGCAGCGATTTCACTTGAGTAAAATCGCTGCTTAACCGTTGGCGTCCACGGATTCCGACCGACCTCACTGCGGTGAAGGGCAACTCCGCGGCTGACGCTGGCGTCAATTGCTTTCCGAAACGTAGCCGATGCCTCGCACGGTCCGAATCAACGTCGACCCCAGCTTCCTGCGCAGACTACAAATGTGAACTTCTATCGCGTTGCTCTCAACCGCTTGTTGCCAGCCATACAGGACTTCCTCGAGCTTGGAGCGCGACTGCGGGATCCCCGGATTTGAGACGAGTTGAATCAGTACCGCCAGTTCGCGAGAGGATAATGGAATGTGCACGCCGTCCAGCAATACCCGTTGCTCTACAGGGTTGATCGTCAAATTACCGTGACGGATCGTGTTGACGCCACGACACTGCGAGCGACGCACCAGCGCCCGAGACCGAGCAACTAGTTCAATGAGCTCAAATGGCTTGCTGATGCAATCGTCCGCGCCCGCCTCCAAAGTGCAAACTCGATCGGCCACAGCACTCCTCGCCGTGAGCGCTATAATCGGAACTTGTTGACCTGATGAGCGAAGCCGCCATAGCAGATCCATGCCTGAGTGCTTAGGCACATCCAGATCCAGAATCATCAATGTATAAGCGGTGGTCGTTGCAGCCAGATAGGCTTCGCGTCCATTGTGCGCCCAGTCGACTAAAAACCCTGCTTGCCGCAGCCCTGCGCCAATACAGCTTCCGGCCAGATCGTCGTTTTCCGCTAGCAATGTCCGCATAGATAATATGCTTCGTCCGTTCGAAAGTTGCAGGATAGGTTAATCCGACGCCGCCGCAAGCATGCCCGCCGACGTGCTTACAGGATGGCATATGAGCACGGGCTCGCTCTGGCGTTACGGTTCATGCCGGAGACCGCCACCGACGGTATGTCCGACGCCTAAGACTGATGCCACGTCGATATAAATCGACAGTCTCGCTCGCCATAGTCTCTACCGTGAAATTGCTGTCAGTTTTGATGCGCCCGGCCAGTCCGAAGCGCGCGCGCAACGGAGCGTCGTCGATCAGGCGTGTGAGAGCGCCGCGCAGTGCCTCGATGTCGTGTGGTGGCACCAGTAAGCCGTTCACGCCTGAGTCGATCAACTCGGGCACACCGTCCACATGTGTGCCGATCACTGGCAGACCCATCGCCATTGCTTCGATGAACGCCTGACCGAGCGCCTCCTGGTGGGTCGGCAGCACGAACAGATCGCAACCGCGCAACACGTTGTTGATGTCCTTGCGAAAGCCCAGCAAATGAATGCGATGGGATAACCCGAGACCGCCAATAATCGACCTGAGTTTGTCGAACTCTCCGCCCTCGCCAGCGATGACGAGATGCAGATGTGGTCGGTCGCTCATCAATGGTTTTACCGCCGCGATCAAGTCCTGGTGGCCCTTGTTCCCGCGCAGCATCGCCACGATTCCAGCGATGACTGTCTCAGGGTCAAGTCCGAGTTCGTCGCGCAGCGTCGAATGGGCAAGTGGCTCCGGCTTAACGATGCCGTCATATATCGTCTCGACCCGGCTTTCCTGCATCCCGGCGGAAATCAGATAGTTGCGCACGTAATGACTGACCGCGACGACGCAATGCGGGATCCAGTTGTATGTCGCAAGCGACGTAATGGGCAGCGCCAGATGCCGCGTCCGGACAATGAGTGGCGTCCCCGCAAGACGCCCCGCCATGCCTGCGATCAGGCTGTCATGACCGCTATGCGTATTCAGCACATCAAAGTGACCCCGGTCAAGAAGTAGCCGGATTGTCCGCATGGAGAGCACGTCTGCGCCGCCGCGCATGCGCGCGTGATGCACCGTAAAGCCTTCGGCTTTTAAACGGATCCCGATCGTGGCGTCCTCAGGACAAACGAGCTGTACGTCGTGACCCAGCGCACGCAGCGCGATCATCTCCTTGAGGGTACGGACTTCCTGTCCGCCCCAACCCCGAGATGACTCGCTATGGAGAACTCTTAATGCTTTCATGCGCGGACTGCCTCCTCACAACCATGTTTACCGTCGCACAGTCGACCCCGTAACGATTGGCAATATTAAATTCTGACTTCGCCGCTCAACGCTCAAGCATCGTGTTGAAAGCCCTATGGGAAGACCCGGATCGTTATCGGGCCTAGAATGGGTCAGATAGCGCCACGCATAGTCGAGCCAAGCAATAATATCTGTTTTCTTAAGAAGGTTTGGCTGCCAACGTATATTGACGGACGCAATGGCCGAATGAACGGCCGCGACCACGGGAAAGGCGCGTTAGCTGTTTTCCAGTTGCACGGTGCACTCACCCTGCAAACCTGTTCTGCCAAAAGATTCGCGCATCACCGTTTGCTTCCCGGATTCAACCGCCCTGCAGATCGAGCTTTCGAGCCAATCTTAAGAGATGCTTAAGCGCTTGCCAAAAGGGCAAAAAATATACTTCTCAAGCCTTACATACTAAGGCCGTTAACCGAACGCAGTACAAATGTTTTTCTATCGGGAGATTGAGATGTCCATTCAGGCAGTCGGTCAAAGTGCGGTACAGGCGTCGGCTTCGTCCGTCACATCGAACTCGGGTTCTGCGTCGGCGACGCCGGCATCGCGTACCAGCACAACCGCTTCGTCGGCTACGGGATCGAGCACCAGCACGTCGACGTCGTCGTATACCGTCAATATCAGCAATGCCGCGCGTGCATTGATGGCGGAAGCCAGCGAAACCTCGGTGCAAACCGCGCAGGAAGCTGGAAAGGGCGATCAGCAGGCGCAACGCCTGCTCGCCAGGGAGGCCTCTGCCAAGGCGGCTTAAACACGCGCCTGGAGGTTCAGTTCGAACGACCCGCCGCGCGGACTCGGCGGCGGGTCTTGCCTGCATCGGATGGGTGCGGTATGAAGCGTTTGTGTCAACCGCTGCGCACCCGGTCTTGCTGGCTCGGGCGGCCGATGACCCGCGAGTCATCGAGACCGTTTTTATAGGTCCGGCGAGATTCTTTTATTAATTCTGGCTCCCTTAAGGTTGCCATAAGGACAGGCGCGAGATGATCTGAAAGTTTTTGATTGCGCTAATGGCCCGCGACGAAAGCTAACTGCTCATTGCCGTCGGCATGGCTTCCCTGTGCGTTCGTGTAGCGGACATGGGTCGGCGCTCCCGCAACATTCGGAGTGCAGTCCGCATCTTACTTTCAGTCGCAGAATCGGCAGTTAATATTTCAGTAGCATTACTACCATTGCGGATAGCTGACTGCGCCGCACTATCTCTACGGGGCCGCCCGTTCGACTGTCAGGCAGTGAACGACTCGGCTTCTATCTTCGGCCAAACATATTTCACTTCATTACGCGGACACAATCGCGACATACGATTGACGCGTGATTGTGGTAGCCGCTTTGACTAACCCTGCTGCTTGAGGTGGAGTCATTTCGTTGTGCGGTCACTGTCGCCTGACTTTCAAGCCGAAAATTTCCATTCATTAGGACACCAATATGAAGATGAAGATTTTTCTGTCGGCAATCTCTGTCGCAGTGGTACTGTCCGCGTGCGGCGGTAGCAGTGACAATGTCACGGCAACGCCGGGGCTGGCTCCCGCAAATACTACGCAGGTCCCTAATACGGCGACTGCTGCAGGTTTTTCTTTGTCGGTATTTGCCACGGCGCCATCGGCGGACTCAAAGCCGGACTCGATTGTCCAATACAACAATACGATCTTCATTGGCTATCAAATGGCGGGGGACGTCAAGGACGGATCGGTTCCAGGACTTACCAACACGGTCGTCCAGTACGACTTGAGCGGCAACGTACTCAAAACCTACGCAGTTCCCGGGCACGTCGATGGGTTAATGGCGCGCACCGATACGAACACGCTGTGGGCGATGTCGAACGAAGACGCAAATCCTGAACTGACCATTATCGATCTCGCGACTGGGGCTCAGAAGACCTATCAGGCGACGGTCAATCCGACCGCGCATGGAGGCGGTTTCGACGACATGCAACTCATGAACGGAGTCGTGTACGTGAGCGCCTCCAATCCGATCACGCCGGGCGCAGCGCCAACTGTCGTCTCGCTTACGTTGAATCCGAATGGCACGACGTTTGACGTTGCACCCGTCCTCGCCGGCAACGCCTCAATGATCGACATGACGCCATCAGTTGGCGGGGCCGCAAATCCGACGTTCAACCAGCCCATCACGTTTAATCTGACCGACCCTGACTCAGAAGCGATCGACGCAGCGGGCGATCTGGTACTGGACAGCCAGGCTGACGGGAAACTGGTCTTCATCCATAACCCAGGAGCGAGCCAGAGCGTTAGCATCCTGTCGCTGACGCTCTACAACGACAAGGACGGGCCGACCTATCCGGTTGACGATACCCGCTGGGTTCCGGCGCCGGGACCGAAGGGAACGACATTCATGCTCTTCACGGATGCCAGCAACACGACCTACCGCGTAGATGCGCCGTTCAAGCAGGGCGATGCGTACAGCGCGGGGCAAGGACAAGTTATGCAGCTGGACGTCAAGACCGGCCATTTGACGCCTGTAGTTGCAGGCATCGGAAGTGCCTCTGCGCTGCAAGATCCGCACGGTGTTCTGTTCGTGGCGCTGTAAGTCCATACGGCCATCGCCTTCCCACCCTTCATATGCTTGTTGCAAGAAGGGTGGGGAGCTTCAGGCGATTCCTAACGCCTGCAATATCGGTAGATGTATTTCAGCAAAACGATTCGCTTTCGCAATCATATCGCCGCTGGTGTCAAGTGGGCTGCCGGAAACCTCCTCCGCGACGTGAGCTGTCGCGGGACTCGCGCGCAAAGCAGCCTCGGCGAATTCGGCCCAGTGTGCTGGTTCCCTCAAGTGCCGTCGCCTCGCCAACAGGAAGAGCTGTGGCAGACGCGGAATCAAAACGCCCGATCCGGACACTGGACTGACCAAAAATTGTACCTGCCCATGCTGGAGCGCTTGCTCGCAAATGGCGGCGTTCAGCCTGTTCGATGACGGACGAGCGAGATCAATGTGCGCCTCATCCTGTACATTCAGCAACACGCCGGCCCCCACTAACAATGTCACGGCCTTGACGACGAGGGAGAGCGTAATCCCACGGGAAAAGTCTCAACAAAAGATTGTCTTCGGGCGAACAGCGATGCCGCCGCAGTGTGAAATCCATTTTTAACTTAGACTTGAATGTAGCGGTCGGCGACGTGCTTCTGGCGGCACGCAGGTCGTCGTCGGCGAGCGCTCAGCTAGCGGCCCGTCTTCGCTGGGCAACCGTGACTCCGGGAGGCAATCATCACCCGAGCAATCTGCACAGTTCTTTCGCTTGCTGGCCTTTTCGGAGCGAGCATAAACACGTTGGCTGACCCTATACGAATCAAATCTGGCACCTATGGCGCGAATTGTGGCACTCATCATGGAAATTCAACTCGCGCGTTGGCTCTACATTGTAACGCCGTCGACACCTGCCGCTATCCGGTTTTCTTGCCGGCGGCCTCTCGTACTCGAAAGGCTTGCAAAGCCGATTTCATTGCCGAATGGTCTTGCGGGCCGGGAGAGTCTCATCAAGCAACGGTCAGATCTGCCGCGAATAACAGCGGGGGAATTCTGGTGCTGACTTGCGTTCCGTCCACCGGTGCAGGCAAATAACCGATTCGACAAGGGCAAGCGTCTGATCCGCGCTTCATCGGCACGATCTTCGCCATGTTTTCCTCTTGTTTCCCGCGAACGCCTTGCGTTGCGCGACGGGGAGAGAGTCGCTTTATGAACCGTTTACTTTGTGGAAGCGCGACTCATCGTACGATAGCAGCGACGCCCGGACGGCTCGTGTCATGGGCGCGCAGGTGATCACTTGCATGTTCCGTGAGCCATACCGGAAACGGTGAACCGTGGAATGTGCGATCGCCTTCTCCGTCGTGTCGACGACCTCCCCGGTCCGATCAACCGATGCACCCGCTTGAGAACGGGTCGCGAAATCTGTGCACGTATGACCGCTGCGCTCGGAAACGGGACGGTACGCTGGCCTGTCTCCCAGCGGCGGCTTGGGGCCGGTCAGACCCATTGAGGCCGACTCGAGTCCTAGCCGCGCGAGCGCTTGACATAGACTAGTCCGTGGCGACGGAAAATCTGTAGGAGTATTGCTGTCGCTACGACATTTTGAAGTGGCTTTGACAGCGCTATTTGTGAGTAATGCTAATATCTGTCCACTTCGTCGGACCTCCGCCTCACTTGGCAAGTCGGCTGCGAGTTTTCACGCGTCAAACGCGAGGTTCATTGGGCAGCGGGTACGGAAGCGTTCGAGCCGTTCAGTCGCCGCTTTTCGGTCTTTCAATCCGATTGCGCAACTGACAGTCGTGCAGCGCCAGATTTGTTCCTGCAGCGATGCCGCCGCCCGTCGACGAACCAGGCTCGGTCCTCATCCTGCAGTGCCGAGGAGGTCGACCGCCACTTCGACTTCGCGAAGTCGCGTTTTAACTTTTCGGTGTGCGGCAGATGCCGTACGAAATACAGAGCTCTCTGGTGCGCCGAAGGTCCCAGGGCATTGCGAGGTCAAGATCGAAACAGAGTGCGTTTTCGGGGCAAGTTTGGTGGGGGACCCTGAACACGCTCGGACGATATAGCGTTCGCGTTCCGTACCTCAGTCATCAACGCGCCACGGGCGACAACAGTTTTTCAAACTACAGGCCGGAAAGGATCCGGACGAGTATCGGGCGGACTGGCGTACACCGGGCCACATCCGCTGTATCCAACTGCACATCGACCTGCGAAGCGTGCATAGTGGTCTATCGCGTCGCCACGCCGTGCCGAATCGAATAGCGGATCAACTCCGAATTGTTCGCGATACAGAGCTTCTGCATCATTCGCGTCTTGTGCGTGCTGACAGTTTTTCCGCTGAGTGCGAGCGTTTCGGCAATCTCGGTGATGCGTTTGCCGCCCGCGAGCATCTGCAGCACCTGAAATTCCCGACCGGATATCAGTTCGTGCGGCGGTGCGTCGGTGGATTTGGGGCCGAACACCAGTGCGTCAACGAGTCGGGGCTCAACGAAGTTGCCGCCGCTCGCGAGCGTGCGTATTGCCGTGAGCAGAGTCTCCGGGGCGGTGTCCTTCGCGATATAGCCTGTTGCACCGGCGCGCAGCGCCCGCGAGGCAATTGATGCGTTGTACTCGCCGAAGGCCAGGATCGGGATTGCTGGCCATTTGACGCGTATGCGGCGGGTCAACTCGACGCCGTTGATATCCGGCATCGACATATCGAGCAGCAGCAGGTCAAAATGGCGCGTGGGCAGCAACTCGAGTACCACTGCACCGTGCGTCGCCTGCGTGGACACGACGAGCCCAGCCGCATTCCCGATGATGTGATCAAGGCCCGCGCGCACCACCGGATGGGGGTTGGCAATCAGAACATGGATCATGGGAACATACTTCAGGTCCGTATGTGGTTGCCGGGGAAGAGTCGACGCTCGCCGTCCTTCATCCAGCGTGTAACCGTTTTCTGCGCAGTGCGCCACAGCACCTGCTTGTGTCCAACCTTCAGGTCCTGCTGTTGCAACTCTCCAGGGCGACGGACGAACCCGCCGAAATCTGGCGCCGGCCGGTTGCGTCATCAACGCGGAGCCACACCTGTCCGTCGCACCGTGCGCAAATGGCCAGTGCTCCGGCATGTGACGCGTCCGGGCGATACATGGAGGCACGGTATCCGCATGCTGCACAGGCGTATGCGTAACGCACTTCAGTGAGTGTTTCCATCAACCTTCTCCCTGTCATCGCATCTTCAGCTTGACTCTGGAGCACCGGTAGAGACAGTTGGAAACGCCATCCCATTCGTCTCACAATTGGTATTCCTTACTGATGTCCCCCGCCCGTTCCGGATCCCGCCCGGGCTCTTCGTCCAGCAGGCCGCAGACGTCGACCGTCAGGTCGTTGTCACTGGCGAACCGCATTACAAAATCAAATGCGTCGGGACAGATACGTCCCAATTCGCGCGCGACGCGCAGGCATTTGACGTCCTGCTCCACAACGGGCATCGCGAGCGGTGTGCTGGCGATATGGTTGCCGGGGCAGCGTTCACCCACGAACAGCGTAATGACGCCGCGCAGGCGCTCGGCCCAGTCGCCCGGCCGGAACAGCGTGTGCTGCGATGTCACGCCGCGGATCAGATAATGTTCAATGCCATCACTAGACATGTTGCAGTAATCGCGGCATGCGCGTCGTCAGGTAGCAGGTTCGCGCTTTGGGTTCGGTCGGCACGGCCAGCACCGCGCTGGCTACGAGGAAATGCCGATGTCGAAAGGCATCCCGCGATTGGACCGATGCTCGGAGACGGAAGCATGAGGGGGTCGCTCCATCGATGATGCGATTCTAGGAGAACGGAACCTTCTGGACGCTTTCACCCATGGTGACTTGTGATGGGGGTTTTCCATAATGAAATCGGGCAACCGGCGGATCTATCGTCTGCAGCCGAGAACAATCTTCACCCGCAACCGGATGTTCATTCAGGAAATCCGGACTCGCAATGCAGCAATTTCTGACGCAGGTCGTCCACCGCGTCCGATAAAGCCCTCGGCACCGTTCCTGTTTTGGCTTCATGAGAAAGTACCCCTCGGGCCACCCGGACTAACAAGCGGGAAAAAAGCAGATTCTCCGCGAGTCCAGACAATGGGCCCGTCCTGCTGATTGCAATGCCGATGTGCCAGCGCAGGTAGTAACGCCCTTGTCATGGAAATCCCCTAAACGAAAGACGTTGCGGTGAAAGCCGGGAGAAGGATTCATGCGCCCATAATCGCGCCATCGATCCAGACAGGCAGCACTTCGCGGCCGACAATAACGGAGACTATCGATGCAACCGAAAACCACTGGGTTTCGTCACATTGCTGGCGCTTGCTGCCTGCTGTTTGGTCTTGCCTCGCAGCACGCGACGGCCGCCGATAGCGGGAAGATCACAATCATGGTCGGGGGCATCACCAAGCTGATTTACCTGCCCGCGCGCCTGACTGAACAGCTTGGCTACTTCAAGGACGAGGGACTCGACGTTGAACTGCTGTCGCAGCCTGCTGGCGTCGACGCAGAAAACGAACTGCTGGCCGGCGCCGTCCAGGCTGTTGTGGGTTTCTACGACCACACGATCGATCTGCAGACCAAGGGCAAGGACGTCAAGGCGATCGTCGTGTTCGGCCAGGTGCCGGGCGAGGTCGAAATGGTATCGACCAAAGCGGCCGACACGATCAAATCCATGGCCGACGTCAAGGGCAAGACGCTGGGCGTGACGGGCCTCGGTTCGTCGACCAGCTTCCTGACGCAATACCTCGCCGGACAGCACGGGATCCAGTCGACCGAATACACGATGCTGCCGGTAGGTGCCGACGCCAGTTTCATCGCTGCAATCAAACAGAACCGTATCGACGCTGGCATGACGACGGAGCCCACGATATCCGCATTGCTCAAATCGGGCGAGGCGAAGGTGCTCGTCGACATGCGCTCGGTCGAGGGCACGAAGGCGGCGCTAGGCGGTACGTATCCCGCGTCGAGTCTCTACGTGCAGGCAGCATGGGCTGATTCGCACAAGCCGGAGGCCACGAAGCTCGCTCATGCATTTGTTCGCACGATGCAGTTCATTCACACGCATAGCGCCGAGGAAATCGCGGCGAAGATGCCCGGCGACTATCAGAAAGACAAGCCGCTTTACGTGAGCGCCCTGAAGGCGTCGCTGCCGATGTACACGGTCGACGGGAAGATGCCGGCTGATGGTCCGGAGACCGTGCTCAAGGTGCTCGCGGCGTTCAATCCGTCGGTCAAAGGCAAGCATGTTGAACTGGGCAAAACCTACACCAACGAGTTTGTCAGCGCCAAATAGGCCGCTGGTGCGCTGAGAGCGTTTATGCAGCCGGCGCGGTCCGACTCCGTTGTGCTCGCGGTGCCGCCCTTGCGGCGCCGCTTATTTCCATGGATGTCCTGAATGAACCACGTTGTTTCCCAGAACGCGCCGGTCATCGAATTTCGCTCGGTGTCGTGTCGCTTTATCAGCCCCGATGGCAAGGCGACGGTCGCGTTGCGCAACTTCAGCATGTCGGTAGCCAAAGGCGAGTTCGTCGCAGTGGTGGGGCCGACCGGTTGTGGCAAATCGACCACGCTCAGCATGATCACCGGACTGCTCAAGCCGACCACAGGGGAAGTGCGTGTGATGGGCGCCCCGGTTGACGGCATCGATCCCCGCATCGGTTTCGTGTTTCAGGCCGATGCGGTGTTCCCATGGCGCTCAGTGCTCGATAACGTCGCGGCCGGCCCACTGTATCGTGGCCGCTCAAAGTCGGCCGCGCACGACGAGGCGACCGAATGGCTGCGCCGCGTCGGGCTCGAGAAGTTCGGCAAGCACTATCCGCATCAACTGTCGGGCGGCATGCGCAAGCGCGTCGCGCTCGCGCAGACTTTCATCAACAAGCCGGAAATCCTGCTGATGGACGAGCCGTTCTCCGCGCTCGACATGCAGACCCGCACGCTGATGCAGGATGAACTGCTGCAGTTGTGGTCAGCCAATGCGGGCTCGGTGGTGTTCGTCACGCACGATCTCGAAGAAGCCATTGCGCTGGCCGACCGGGTGTTCGTGCTGAGTGCGCGACCCGCGACGCTGAAGAAAGTCTATGAGATCGATCTGCCGAGGCCGCGCGTCACGTCGGAAGTTCGCTACGACCCGCGCTTCATCGAGATTTCGCGCGATATCTGGCACGACCTGCGTGAAGAAGTACGCATCGCATGACACAAACTCTGGTTCAAAAGACAATCATGAGCACCTCTGAAAACATCGCGGAAGCAGGCATCGACGCTGCCTCGCTGGCCGCTGTTGAGCGAATTGCACAGCGACGGCTGCGCCAACGGCACGCGCTGATCATCGGCTTGCGTGTGTTGGTCCTGGTGGTCGTGCTCGGCGGATGGGAGATCGGCGGGCGGACGAAATGGATCGATCCATTCTTCTTCTCGATGCCATCGCTGATCTTCGACCAGATCGTCGACTGGTTCGCGAACGGCACGTCACAAGGACCGCTGCTGGTGCAGGTCTGGGTCACGCTTGAAGAAACATTCCTTGGGTTTCTGATCGGTTCGGCTGGCGGCATCGTCTGTGGGGTTGTACTGGGTCGCAACAAGCTGCTCTCCGATGTATTCAGCCTCTACATCCAGATCGCGAATTCAATTCCGCGGGTTGTGCTTGGTTCCGTGTTCGTGATCGCGCTGGGCCTGGGCATGGCGTCGAAAGTGGCGCTGGCTGTCGTGATGGTCTTTTTCGTCGTGTTCGGTAATGCCTTCCAGGGCGTGCGGGAAGCTGACCGTTACATGATTGCGAATGCGCAGATCCTCGGCGCGTCGAAACGCCAGTTGACTACATCGGTCGTGATCCCGTCGGCACTGTCGTGGATTCTCGCCAGCCTGCATGTGAGCTTCGGCTTCGCCCTGGTTGGCGCGGTGGTTGGCGAGTTTCTCGGCTCGAAACAGGGCATTGGCCTACTGATCTCGACTGCGCAGGGCGCATTTAATGCCAGTGGGGTTTTTGCAGCGATGATCGTGCTCGCAGTGGTCGCGCTTACGGCAGACTATCTGCTTACCACGCTGGAAAAGCGCCTGCTGAAATGGAGACCTGCTGCATTCTGACGCAGAAGGCGGGAGGTGGCATTTGCAATCAGCGGGGATAACGAAACGGGCAGTGCTGATCGAAGTCGGGGGCAGCCGCGGAACATGTCCGGGAGAGTTCACATGATGCATAGTCTGCGTGCACGCCTGCTGGGGTGGCTGCTGGTGCCGGTCGCAGTATTTGTACTCGTCACCGGCCTGACGTCATACGACGCGGCGCGTGAGACCGCCGGGCTTCTGCAGGACAATGCATTGCTCGCCTCTGCCCGCATGATCGGCGAGGACGTGAATTGGGACGATGGCGTGCTGATTGCCAGGATTCCGCCCGCAGCGCTCGAGATGTTCGAGTCCCCCTACCAGGACCAGGTGTTCTACAGGGTGGTCAAGGGTCGTGCGGGCCTGCTCGGCGGCAATCCCGACCTGGCTCTGCCTGCGCATGCAACGCCACGCCCCGTGTTTTACGATACGGCGCTTGATGGACAGCCCATCCGTGCGGTCGCCTATGAGCGGGAGCTATACGACTCGGGCGCAACTGAGCCGGTCACAGTTGTCGTAGGCAAGGCGCAGGCATCGTGCCGGGCCATGCTGCAGGCCTTGTGGCGTCCCCAGCTGGTCCGCGAGGGGTTGATGCTGGCGCTCGTGGTTGCACTTGCGCTGCTTGGGTTGACCTTTGAGTTGCGGCCGCTCATCAGGCTGAAGGATGACGTCGCCGATCGCGACGCGTTGCAACTCGAACCTGTCCGGATCGAGCGCCTCCCTTCCGAACTGCGTCCCGTCTTCGACGCGATGAACCAGTGTATCGCGCGCCTGAAACTGCATGCGACCACTCAGCGAAAATTCATTGCGGACGCCGCGCACCAGTTGCGCACGCCCCTCGCGCTGTTGGGAGCACAGATCGAGTGCGCCCGGCCGTGCGGGCATTGCGGGCCGCTGCTGACAGATGCGCTGGCGGGCATACGTCCCAGCAGTGCGAAGATGATCGAAATGACCAACCAGTTGTTACTACTCGCGCAGGCCGAGTCGTCACCGCCTGGCGGCACGCGAGTCAGGGTGGACCTGGCCGCTGTGGTGTCGTGCGCACTGGAAGAACTCGTGGTGGCTGCACAGCGGCGCCAGATCGATCTTGGCGCGGGGTTCACCGGAGCGGGTTGACGGCGCTCGCGACAAATCTGGTGGATAACGCGATCCGCTACACACAGGAGGGTGGAAGGGTCACCGCAACGTGCCGGGCGGAAGACGATGAAGTTGTGCTGCAGGTGATCGATAACGGTCCCGGCATTCCGGCCGAGGCGCGTGCCCACGTGTTCGAACGTTTCTATCGCTGGGCGACTGATGCCGGGGGAACGGGTTTGGGCCTGTCGATTGTGCGCGAAATTGCGCACTCGCACGGTGGAACGGTCGCATTGATGCGGGACGCGGAGCATGTCGGCCTCGTCGTCACGGTCCGCCTGCTGAGTTGGCGTGATTGAGGAAGACGCAATGAAGTTGCTACTGGTGGAAGACAACATGGAGCTTGCGCACTGGATCGTCAATCTGTTACGCCTGGAGAACTTCGCGGTCGACTGTGTCCCGGACGGTGAACGCGCGGACGGGGTGCTCACGACGCAACGCTATGACGCGGTGCTGCTTGATCTCCGGCTGCCACGAATGGACGGCAGGGAAGTACTGGCACGACTGCGCCGCCGCGGCGACACCGTGCCGGTGTTGATGCTGACGGCGCATGGTTCGACCGGGGACAAGGTTGACTGTTTCAGTGCGGGGGCCGACGACTATGTTGTCAAGCCGTTCGACTCACGCGAGCTGGTCGCCCGTATCAAGGCGCTGATCCGCCGGCAGTCAGGTGGCATGTCGTCATGTCTGACCTGCGGCGATCTCCAGTACCTGTCCGATACGCGGGAGTTCCGTCACCACGACGCACCCCTGCCTTTGCGGCGTCGCGAGCACACCGTCCTGGAAACGCTGATGTTGCGGCAGGGCAAAACGGTCTCGAAGACCATGCTGATGGAAAGTGTGTTCAGTCTGGACGATGAGCCGAGTGCGGACGCCATCGACATCTATATTCACCGCCTGCGCAAACATCTCGCGGGGTCCAGCGCGCAGATCATGACGCTGCGAGGCCTAGGTTACATCCTGCGGCAAAAGGATCCCGAATAATGGGCATCGGCGTGTCGTTGGGTATATCGGTATATTCACTTAGTTGTACAAATGACACGCGAAAGGAGCGTGAAGGATTGGGGTAACTAGGATAGCGTGCATCACGTCAGATTGACGTACCGGGACGGTACGGGCTAGAGCAGCCGCAGGCAAAAAATCAGACTTTCAACGCAGTAATCAGAGGAGACGATCTTGAAGAAAAAGTATCTTACGCTGGCTATCGCGGCCGGTGCGCTTGGAGCGACAGCCGCGCACGCGCAGTCGAGTGTCCAGCTTTACGGACTGATGGACCTGAGCTTTCCTACCTACCGGACGCACGCGGACGCGAACGGCAATCACGTGGTCGGCATGGGCAACGACGGTGAACCGTGGTTCAGCGGCAGCCGCTGGGGTCTCAAGGGCGCGGAGGACATCGGGGGCGGCACGAAGATCATCTTCCGGCTCGAGAGCGAATTTGTGGTTGCCAACGGCCAGATGGAAGACCCGGGCCAGATCTTCGACCGCGATGCGTGGGTCGGTATCGAGAACGACACGTTCGGCAAGATCACGGCAGGCTTCCAGAACACCATCGCGCGCGATGCCGCTACGATCTACGGCGACCCCTATGGGAGCGCGCGGCTGACCACGGAAGAGGGCGGCTGGACGAACTCGAACAACTTCAAGCAGATGATTTTCTATGCGGCCAGCGCGACGGGCACGCGTTACAACAACGGTGTCGCCTGGAAGAAGCTCTTTAGCAATGGGATCTTCGCGAGCGCAGGTTATGCGTTCGGCAATTCGACGAGTTTCGGCTCCAACGCCAACTACCAGGCAGCACTCGGGTATAACGGTAGTGTGTTTGACGTATCGGGCTTCTACAGTCACGTAAATCGCGTTGGCTTTACCAACCAGACGTGGTCGGTGGGTGGCAACTATAACTTCGGCATTCTGCGCGCCAATGCAGGCTATTTCCGGTACCTCGGCAATCAGGGCGCGCTCGGTCAGCGTCAGGATAACGCGTGGACCGTGTCGCTCAAGCTGTCGCCGAAGGGCCCGCTCGACTACCAGCTCGGCTATCAGCAGATGCGCGTGAAGAACGCCGCGTACAACGGCGACGGTGATATCCCGAACGCGAACATTGGCGCGTTTGATCCGGCGTCCGGCCTCCATAACGGCTTCAAGGAAACGCTGTACGGTTCGGTGTTCT
The DNA here is from genome assembly GCF_004366535.1 of Paraburkholderia sp. BL6665CI2N2. Lineage (NCBI taxonomy): Bacteria > Pseudomonadati > Pseudomonadota > Betaproteobacteria > Burkholderiales > Burkholderiaceae > Paraburkholderia > Paraburkholderia sp. BL6665CI2N2. Next base: position 25,518 of record NZ_SORC01000002.1, on the reverse strand, counting down.
ATCACCTGTCCAAGCGCACCGAAGTGTATCTGGCCGGCGACTATATGCGGCTCCATGGTGGCTATACGGTCGGCAGTACGTTTGGCGCGACCAACCAGCTTGAACTGACGACCGGCGTGCGCACCCGCTTCTGATCCCCGAAGCCGTGCCTCTCGGCTGATTCATCGACGAAATGTGCTCCTCTTTGCGGCGACGGATATATCCGTTCGCCGCTTTTTTCTGTTCCGCGGGTCGAGGACGACTACCATGTTCAGAAATACCACCATCCGCACCGCCCTTACGGTGACGGTCGCCGGCTATACGGCCGCATTGGTGTTCGTAATCGCCGCGTCCGTCGCGGGTCTTAAGACGGCCAACGCGGCGCTGGAAAAGATGTACAGCGAAGAGACGGTTGCTTTGCGCCACCTCACCGCGAGCGGCGAAGCGATTTTGCAGGTACGGGTCGATCTTGGCGCCTACGAAACGCTCGTCGCACAGGGAAAACCCACCGACGCGGTACTAGCCCGCGTACACGCCGGGCTGGCAGACAGTGATCGCGAACTGGCGGCCTACCTGATGCAGCCGCCGTCGGACAGCGTGGAGAAAGGCCTGGCTGACGCCCTGCGCGCCAGACGTGAGCAGCTGATGAAACAGGTGCTGGCCCCCGAAGTGGCGGCGCTCGACCAGAACGATTTCATTACGTTCCGCACCACCGAGCGTCAGGCGCCTGAGGCGGTGTTCAGCGACTATAAAGGCGCCCAGCTTGCCTTGGAGAACGTTCAGGTGCAACAGCAGAAGGCACGCTTCGCACTGGCCCAGGAGCGTTTTCATCTGCTGTGCTGGGTGTTTGGGGCGATCGGATTTGCCGCGCTCGCGCTCGGGGTGTTCGCGCGCTTCATGGTGACAGCCTCTATCGTGCGGCCGATCAACGTGGCGATCCAGCACTTCGAGCGCATCGCCGCAGGTGATCTCACGGAGCAGATCGCGAGTGTGCGCGCCAACGAAATGGGCCGCCTGATGGGCGCGCTGACCCACATGCAGGAAAGTCTTGTGGCTGCGGTCAGTCAGGTTCGTCACGGAACGGCAGCGATCGCACACGGCGTGCGCGAGATTGCAAGCGGAAACGCCGACCTGTCGACGCGTACAGAACAGCAGGCGGCGACGCTGCAGGAAACGGCTTAGAGCATGGTGGAATTGACGGCGGCAGTCAGCCAGAATGCCGACCATGCGCGAGAAGCCAGGGCGCTAGCCGAAAGTGCGTCGGAGATCGCGGCGCGCAGCGGCGACGTTGTCGATCAGGTCATCGACGTGATCGCGGACATGTCGTCAGGATCGAACCGGATCGTTGACATTATTGGCGCAATAGAAGGTATCGCTTTCCAGACCAACATACTCGCGCTGAATGCCGCCGTTGAAGCTGCACGTGCTGGCGAGGAAGGGCGCGGATTTGCGGTGGTGGCAGGCGAAGTGCGCGTCCTGGCGCAACGCTCGGCGGCCGCGGCGAAAGAGATCCGGGAACTCATCAGTGGGTCGGTCGCAAAGGTCCGGAACGGGGCCGAACTCGCGACCCGCGCTGGCGCCACGATGGCGGAAATCGTCAGCGCTGCGCGCAATGTAACCCGTATCGTGAGCGAAATCAGCGTAGCTTCCGAAGAGCAGTCGCGTGGGATCGAACAGATCAACCGCGCAGTCACGCAGATGGACAATGCGACCCAGCAGAATGCCGCGCTGGTCGAGCAGGCTGCGGCGGCGGCGTCGCTCGAAGATCAGGCGGGCGCTCTTGACGACGCGGTTGCCGTGTTCCGGCTGCATGCATCGCGCCAGCAGCACGACGAGGAACTTCGCAGGCAGGATCGGGTGGCGTCAGAACTAGCGACCACCTGAGCAAACGTCGTCGAACACTTTCGGTTCGATACAAACAGGGTCATCGCGGTGCAACCCGAGCCCTGGTTACCGGTCCAACCAGTGGAGCGGGCGGGTGTGCGGGAGGTGTCAGATGGGCGCTCGAGCGACGTTGTGGCGGCTTGGGGTTGGTTTGCTAACCTGCATGTTCGTGGCCGGCTTTGCGGGATGCGATGCGTTCACCGGACCTCCCGCACCTGAATGGCCGGGCCCCCACGCACCGTATCCTTTTCCCAACGACGTTCCGCATCGAACCAGATGATGTCGCACGGGCGCGTATGTTCGCGCGCGTTCCGTGTCAGTCGCAAAAAGCGCAGCGCTGCCGAACCCTGCAGCGCCTGCACATGAAATGCCGCGACGGCCGACGCTGACTGGCATACGTTCTAACAGGCCGCCATGAACATGAACGCGTTGCTTTCTTCGCGTCATGGCTGGTCGGCTTGAGCAGTCCGGTGATCATGCTGAGGGTGGTCGATTTGCCACAACCTGTCGGCCCCGCCACTGCGACGAACTCGCCTTTGGCTACCGACATGCTGAAGTTGCGCAACGCGACCGTCCAGGCCGAAACCAGCGTGCTGTTCGAGCTGATCGCCGGGAGGTACGAGCGGAAAATTCTTCTGATAAAGGCCAACCAGCCGTTCTCAGGCTGGAATGACGTCTTCCCCGACCCGGGCATGACAGTGGCGGCCATTGACCGGCTTGTGCGTCACTCGACGATCTTCGAACTGAACGTTGAAAGCTATCGACGCCGCAAAGCCAGCGACAAACAGAAGGAGCGGCGCCGTCAATTGCCCGCTGACAATCCGAACGGAGCGACAACCATGTCCAACTGACAGCGACAAACATCTCGACCGACCGGCCAAGATGTTTGTCGGTAAACCGGACTTCCTGCTTGACGCTGTCCAGGCCACGCCGACCTGATCGTCGAACCCAACGTGCAGTTCGTCGCGGCGGCACTCGATCGGGGCTTGGCGAACGCGTGACGACGGTAGACGGGCGGCTTCAGGGAAGTCGGTGCGTCTCGCCTGCTCGCGTTGACTCCTCCAATGCCGCCGCATGACAACGATGTGTTTTCAAACAACCAACACGGGGTATCCGTGTGTTGGGATACAGTCCTCATACACACACTTAAAATCACCGGTAAAGAGCGTAGGCTTGAAAAAAGACTTGTATAAACATTTGGTTACACGTTGACGAGCACCTCGAGACGAGCTTGGCGCAAAACATGCTTTTTCATCGGGCGAGCGCAAATTAAATCGCTCGATACAGCCCAGACATTCTTGCCAAACTACTTCCAGTAGGTGAAAGAAATGAGCACACTGAATATTGTCGACCTGCATCAGGAGAAGGAACTGTCCACTTCCGACATGTCCCGTATTGTTGGCGGACACGATATAGACAAGGAAAAAGCACTCGTTGAAGCCTGCCGTGTTATAGACGGGATAAACGGGTTATTAAATACACCGGACCCAGCCCCCGCGCACGTCTCGATGAAATTGCCTGGATAATTATCGCCCGTTGTTAAACGGCAGCCGTAGAAGGCAAGAATTCGAGTCCAGATAAGAGTCTGCAATAAGGGCCAGGTGACCGGTCCTTATGCTTTTAGCCGCTGTCGCCCTGGTTAATATTAGTTCGGGCATTGGGCGAAGCAGGTTTTGCTCCCCGACCAGGCCGACGGATAGGTGCCGCCGGAGAACGAAGCGGCGCAAAGGGCAGGCTCTGCGTCAATGGTCGCTCACACAGCAGCTTCACCGCGGCAGCACAAAAACTCAACCTCGTTACATCTCAGGTTTCGCGTGCTATCGCAGACCGGACAGGCTTTAGCGTTGGTACGCCATCACTACATTTGCGCATGGGGCGTTGTACTTTGCAACACCCCGTGCCCCGACCTCATTACTGCGCGGCCGGCTCGCTGCCGCCCTTGCGCTCGAATAGTAGTTCCAGGATGTCCCGCAGGCTCAGGTTGAACCGGTGGTACCACCGTACTGCGCAGCAGATGACCGACGCCGGCAAACGGAAAACCATAGTAAGGTGATTTGCTCTTCTTCATCCCGCCATTTTACCGGCACGGTCATCAACTTGATCAAAGCCGATTTGACGGCTGCGTCGCAGACGTTGCAAGTTGTCGACAGCCATCTGCTAATGGCATTCCGCACCGTTGGGCGCACGGTGAAACATCTACAGCGGCATTCCTGGCATCGCAAGTCAGCGTGTTGACGAAGCGGATGGGCGCGGCCACGGAAGCGCTTCGAGTTCACGATCCGCTTCATGACTTGTGTTAGCGATAGGCGAGCGAGAGCGCCCGCAGATTCTCCATGCAAGCGGCAAGAATGTCTTCCTCGCGCGGGGGTTTTTCCCGCACGCGGTGATCGCTAGAGTTCAGTTAACCGTTCCGGTTAGGTCATTCTGGAGAATTACCATGAAGATTGCTTGGATTGTGTTGTGTACCGGCTTACTGGGTGTGATGGGCGCGGCTCCATCGATGGCTCAAGCGTCCGAACTGACGCGCGCCGAGGTGAAATCAGAACTTGCCGACTATCAGGCCGTTGGTTACGAGTTCTCCGAAGCAGGGTACCCAGAGCTGGCCGTCGACGCCGCGCGCAAGGTTGCCGCATTGCGTGCCGCACGTGCCGCCGCCGGGTCCGTCCAGCAAGCCGAAGTTTCAGCGAAGCAGAGGAACTGAAGGGTTCTGTCGCAAGAAGAAAAGTGCGTTGGACAATGCCCCGCATGGTGAGGACTACTTATACCACTAGCGAGTGGAAGGTAAGCGACTCGTCCCACTTGCTATTACCCACAACTCCGTGGCGAAACCTGGTAACCTGGCCTGCGTCAGGTTACGTGTGCGCCGAGATGAACCGATTCACGAGGTAGCCATTGGCCGCGTGAATCTCGACGCCATCGAAGCCCGCACGTAGCGCGTTCTGCGCAGCCTTTGTGTAAAGGCCGACCAACTCGCCGATTTAGGCGACGCTCAGCTCGCGTGGCACCGATGGCTCGACCAGCGTGCCGCTGCCGGGGCCCGTTTCGATGGACGCCTTTACCTTCTGTGCCGCGATCGACGACGGCGCAACCGGCGCCGCGCCTCCCGGCTGCAACGCGGTATGCGACACGCGGCCGACATGCCACAACTGCGCGAAGATGGCGCCGCCTTCAGCATGTACCGCGTCTGTCACGCGACGCCAGCCTTCGATCTGTTCGTCGCTGTAGATACCGGGTGTCCACGCGTAGCCCTGACCGCGCGGTTCGATCTGCGTGCCCTCGCTAATCATGAATCCTGCGCCGGCGGGCTGGCGGTAATAGATCGCGCTCGATGCGGTGGGTATGTCGCCGGGCTGGGCGCCTCTCTGGCGCGTCAGCGGCGACAGCACGATACGGCTGCGCAAGGTGTGCCGTCCCAGCTTGAGCGGCGTGAAAAGTGAAGCGTATTCCATGTTCTTTTCGCTCCCGAATGACCTGAGTCGCCCGTTGCGACGGGCTAGACCGAGCCGGCTGCGCGTTTTCGTGCGCGATCAGCTAACTGGCTCTCTGGTGGAAACGCCGCGCGCCTGCCGGACGGCAATGCGCGTCGGCAGATATGCGGTTTTTATTGCGCGGCGAGCGCCGGGTGCTTCATCAAAGCGGCGGCAGCGGAAGAGGACGAAGCTGGGTTTTGTCCGGTGATCAGAAGGCCGTCGGTGACTACGTACGGCGCCCAGTCGTCGGCCTTCGAATAGATGCCGCCCTTGGCCTTGAGTTCGTCCTCGACGAGGAACGGCACGATCCCGGTCAGGCCGACCGCGGCTTCTTCCGAATTCGTGAAGCCCGTGACCTTCTTGCCTTCGACCAGCGCCTTGCCGCCCGGCGTGGTGACGTGGCGCAGCACGCCCGGTGCATGACATACCAGCGCAACGGGCTTGCCTGCAGCGAGGAACGACTGGATCAGCGCGATCGAATTCGCGTCTTCGGCAAGATCCCACAGCGGGCCATGACCGCCAGGGTAAAGCACCGTGTCGAAGTCGGCCTGCGAGACGCTATCCAGACGCACCGTCGTCGCGAGTTGCGCCTTGGCCGCTGCGTCTTTTTCAAAGCGATGCGTCTTGTCGGTCTGATTGGCCGGCTCGTTGCTCTTGGGGTCGAGCGGCGGCTGACCGCCTTGCGGCGAGGCCAGCACGATCTCGGCGCCTGCGTCCTTGAACGTGTAGTATGGCGCGGCCAGTTCTTCCAGCCAGAAGCCGGTCTTGCGGCCACTGTTGCCCAATTGATCGTGAGAGGTCAAAACCATTAATACTTTCATGTCGTTCTCCAATGAGTGAAGTGAAGTTCCAGAAATAGTAGACCAGTCGTCTAGTAAAAACCGCTAATAAAGGCACTTCCAGGGAAGTGCCGCCTGCGTGCTACTTATGCGTCATGGATTCAGATCAAGCAGGTGCCGTGTCGTCGCCATTGCGTTCTCGAACGGTTGCAGATTGCGCACGATCTTGACCATCACACTTGCGCCCAGCCACAGCTCGTACAGACTTTGCGCCACCGTCGACGGGTCCTCGTTCACCGCAAGCGACCCTTCGTCAACACCGGCCTGGATCGCGCGCGCCAGCCGCATGATGATGCCTGAGGTGCCGCGGTTCAGCGTGGCGCGCATCGCCTCGGACATATCCGCGACTTCAGCGCCCAGCTTGACCGCGAGACACTTGCCCTGACAGTCCGAGAACGACTGGCTCTGTTGCCAGATTTGCCAGTAGTTCATCAGGCGCTGCGCCATCGTCAGGTTCGGCGCGGCGAGCGTGTTGTCGAGATCGGCGAGGTACTCTTCAAAATAACTTTCCAGCAACGCCACGCCGAAGGCGTCTTTCGAAACGAAGTAGTGGTAGAACGAACCCTTCGGCACACCCGCGGCGGAAAGGATCTCGTTCAGCCCCACGGCTGAGAAACCTTTCGCGCTGATGATCCGTTGCCCTACGGCAATGATGTTCTCGCGAACATCGGCCGATTCGTGTGCGTTTGCGGTAGCCATGGATCAAACCATAGAGCATAGTAGACCAGTCGTCTATAACTCTTTTCGATTTATTTACGACTGCGTGGCAAAGGGTCAAAGAGTGGGGTTCTCCCTCCGGGAGGAAGCGCCAGGGAGACCGTCATCCCGTGGCGCTTTTCTCTTGACGGACCAACGAATCGCCAGCCACCCAGATGTTCGGATGCCGGTCGCGCACAGGGCTGACCGATTCGAGCAGTGACGCCAGGTGAAGAATGGTCGACTCAGCCTGCCAGCTGCCGACGATCTGCACGTTGATAGGCAGGCCCCCTTTGCTTGTGCCGAATCGCATGGAGATACCGGGCAAGCCCGTGACGTTCAGCGGCACGGTTGCGCCCTGGAGATAGGTCGCATCCACTGTGCGGCCGTTGATCGTGAACGTATCCACGCCGTGCTTGTGAGCCGGGATCGGCAGCACATGCGTAATCAACGCGTCGTATTTCCGGAAGTATTCGGCGTATCCGTCACGCAGACGCTCGGCGGCCTGTTCAGCGTCGATATAGTCCTTCATCGAGGTATCGGGCAGCGCGAGCATCGTCCTGGCCATCTTGTAGAGTTCGTCCTCACCGCGCCCTGCGGTCGCTTCCGCAAATGCCGGCTTCATTTCCATGACGTGCAGGCGGTTGAAGACATCGAGAGCGAAGTCACGCTCGAGGGCAGGAATGCGTACGGGCTCCGCCAGAATGCCCAAGCCTTTGAGCGCTTCCGCCGCTGCCTGCACCGTGGCTGCGACTTCGGGATCGACGGGTCCGAAGCCGGGTTCGACCATCCAGCCGACTCGCAGCGGACGGTCCGGCGAGCGGCCCACCCCCGCATCGAACGGGACTGTGCTGCTCGCAAAAGCGTCGCGGCCATCAGGACCCGACAGTTGCGAAAACGCGAGAGCGAGGTCGCGGATGCTGCGAGCCATCGGACCAACGTGCCAGAAGCGGCGCGGGGCGCGCGGCCAGATTCCTGTCATCGGCACACGTCCGTGAGTCGCCTTGAGCGAAACGATGCCTGTCTGCGCAGCGGGTCCCCGTACGGAAATCGCCAGATCGGTGCCGAGCCCGAGCGGCGACATACCCGCTGCGATGGCCGCCGATTCGCCGCCGCTGGAGCCGCCCGGAGTGCGCTCAAGATCCCACGGATTATTCGATCGACCGCTGAGCAGGTTGTCGCTCTCGATCCAGTACGAGAACTCGGGCAAGTTCGTTTTTGCGAGGAGGATGCCGCCTGCGTTTTTCAACCGTGCAACGCTGGTCGCGTCGGCGTCAGGAACGCGTCCTTTGAAGATGGGCGAGCCGCGCTGGGTCGCCACGCCCGCCGTGTCAATCGAATCCTTTGCGGTGAAGGGCACGCCGTGCAGCGGCCCCAACGCCTGACCTGAAAGCACAGCCGCTTCGGCAGCCTTGGCGGCTTGCAGCGCACCGTCTGCGACTGTGACGATGGCGTTGACTTTCGGATCGACGGCGTGGATGCGATCAAGGTGTACCTGCACGACTTCGACCGGCGAGACTTCACGTGTGCGAATGAGTTCAGCCAGACGGGTGGCGTCAAGGTGAAAGAGTTCGGAGTTCATGCTTTCCTTTGGCGGGGCGCAATACGGCTAGGGTTTGATTGATTTGGCCTACCGAACGATAGGTAGACAACTTGGGTTAAAAAAACGCCAGCAGGTGAGCTGCGTGGCCGGGGATAAAAATCTACCTAACGTTTGTTAGCTAAAACTCTAGGCGGTACAATGAGTGCAGTCAACACTTTTTTCATCGGAGGGCTGTTTTGACTAATGAAACCGTCACTGGCTCGGGGGATCGGATTCTTGCTGCCGCCACGAGAATGGCGCAGGCGCACGGCTATGGCGGGCTGAATATTCGTGAGCTCGCACAGGACGTGGGCATCAAGGGTGCCAGCATCTACCATCATTTCGCGAGCAAGGCCGACTTGGCGGCGGCGGTCGCGCGACGCTACCACCAGGACGCGGCTGCGGCTCTGGAAGCGCTCTCCGCGGCATCGGGCGATCCGCTTGTCGGTTTGCGTCGATACCCGGAGACGTTCCGCAAGTCGCTGGAGTGCGACAACCGCATGTGCCTGAGCAGCTTTATGGCCGCGGAGTATGACGATTTGCCCGAAGTCGTGAAAAAAGAAGTGCAGGCCTTCGCGGACGTCAACGTGGCCTGGCTTCGCAAGTCTCTCGAGGCAACGGGCGTCGTCGCCGCCGAGGGGACGCGGGAGCGCGCGTGCGCGATTTACGCAGCGGTTGCCGGCGCTCAACTGATGGCGCGCGGCAGGGCAGACATCGCGTTGTTCGATACCTTGATCAGCAGTTACAGGGCCGTCGGGTTATTGCCGGGATAGGGGCGCCTCGACGCTTAATGTCGCGTGATCGGCCGTAAGGGCGGCAACGTCGCCCAACCGGGCGGGAGTCAAACCTGGCGCGGCTTTAGGGAGATCAAGGGGGCTGTCTGGATCGCGACCTGGATCGCGGCTATGTCCCGAGCGGGTCCGGCGGGCGGATGTGATCTGCGATTTTCTATTTGGGGATCGTGGGTTGAGCAGGGGCTGTCGAATTTCACCAGCACTTTAGCCAAACGTTTACCTGACGCAAAACGGTTGTTCGGGGTTCGGAAATTTCCAACGGGCATTTCCGGGCCCCCACCGAGTGCGGCACCCCGCAGCCTGAGTGTTTGGCGGGGAGGGGAAACTTTCACCCCGCAGCGAACCCCACGACGAGTAGCGCAGCGCCTATCACCACGGCCAATACCTTCGCCAATAGGCTCGGCGGACCAGGACGCATCGTTGCGCCACTCTGCCTGAGCCTTTCCTGATGCTTGTCGAATTGCATCGCATCTTTAATCGCGGTTTCCCGGGCGGTTTCAAGGGCGAAGCGCAACAGCGAGATAAATGTTTAGAGGTTTGAGCCTGATTTGCTGATATGGGGGTTGTGTCGTTCGAACGAAACCGTCCTGTTATCGCTCAGTATGCGCCGAAGATCCGGTCGAGCGCCGCGAGGATGGCCTCACGTCGATCTGAAAGGGAACCGATGCACTTGCCGAGAGCGGCCAGGGGAACCGCGCTCATGCCAGGCGTATCAAGCAAACATTCTTCGCCGTTGATTTCGAAAACGGGAAGCAGGTCGGATGGTTTGCCGGAGAAGGCGAGATGTCGGACAGGTCGTAGAGGAATCACGATGCGCGTCGGCAGAATGCCGACATGGGTGCTTTGCACGTCGAGCAGGTAAGGTGCAAGTTTGCGCGTCTCAATGTCGGGATTCGTGTAGAGATCAAACCGGGCCATTAAAACGTCCTGTATTTCGCGAGCGGAAGCCCGTCGCGATCGACCATCACAGTGTAAGCGGCGACCAACTCGGCGTTATCATCCGCCCATCGGCGCGCCTCCGCCTCCTGGATTTCTTCGCGCACGCCGCGCTCGCTCGCCCGCGAAAGATTAATACCCAGCTGCTTGGCCCGCTCCAGCACCTCGGGCGGCAAGGTGACGTTGGTGGATTTACGCGGTCGAACTTCGAGTGCTTTACCCATGTGTGGCTCCATGTTGCATACCATGTGCATTATGATGCACAAGCTCGGTGGATCGCAAGTGTATTGATTGGTTGCCGGTCATAAGCGGAAAGCAATGTGGCGCAGTCAGGCAGGGCGGTCCTGATGCGCGTGAAATCGGGCTTTTGCGGGTTGTCTTCGCCGTTCAGCAGCTGTTCGATTTGACATAAGATAAATTATCAACAATTTTAACGGGGTGCGATGGTATCATCGCGGCGACTCCACGCTGGCTCCGCTTGTCGACTGCCGGTTCCCCCACGATAATTTCCTTCCGGGCGCGACAACCGGTGCCCCGACTACCAAAGCGCATGAACAAAGATCTGGGTACGCCCGCATGGGCTGAGGATTATCACCACTGGTTTGCCGAACTCAAGCAGCGCGTCGAGCGCGCGCGGCAGCGCGCCGTGGCCAGCGCGAATCGCGAACTGGTCACACTGTACTGGCAGATTGGCCGCGACATTCTCGACAGGCAGCAGCGACAAGGCTGGGGGGCCGGCGTTGTCGACCGGCTCGCGCGCGACCTCAAGGCAGCGTTTCCCGACATGCGCGGATTCTCGCCTCGCAACCTCAAGTACATGCGCGCGCTGGCACAAGCCTTCCCGCAGCCGGAATTTGTGCAACAGCCCGTTGCACAATTACCGTGGTCGCACGTCGTGACACTGCTGGACAAGCTCAACGACGACGCCCAACGGTTGTGGTATGCGGAAAAGTCGCTCGAGCACGGCTGGTCGCGCAGCGTGCTGACCATGCAGATCGAGACGGCCGCCCATGGGCGTGCCGGCAACGCAGTCACGAATTTCGCCGACCGGTTGCCGCCACCGCAGTCCGATCTCGCGCGCGACGCGCTTAAGGATCCGTATATCCTTGACTTCCTCGGTCTGGCCGAGAACGCCCAGGAGCGCGACATCGAGCGCGCGCTCACCCAACACATCACCCGCTTCCTGCTCGAACTGGGCGCCGGCTTCGCATTCGTGGGACGCCAGTACCGGCTGGAGGTAGGCGGCGACGAGTTTTTTGTCGATCTGCTTTTCTACCATCTCAAGCTGCGTTGCTACGTCGTCGTCGAACTGAAAACAACACCGTTCAAGCCCGAATATGCAGGCCAGTTGAACTTCTACCTGTCCGCGATCGACGCGCAGGTCAAGGCGGGCGAGGACCAGCCGACAATTGGCCTGCTGCTGTGCAAGGAAAAGAACCGGCTCGTGGCGGAATATGCGCTGCGCGGCGTGGCCAACCCAATGGGCGTTGCCGAATATCAGCTTTTGCGCCATGTGCCTGAATCGCTGGAAAGCGGTCTGCCATCAATCGATCAGATCGAGGCGGAACTCCGGCCCGATTTGCCCGATGCACAGCGGCAGTGATCAGCCCGGATGACTGGACGATTGCCCGATCGTGGGGACGGCGATGACGCCCTGGTCTGCCAGGGCGTGCATGCGTGGTCCTGATCCGCGCCTATCTACCTGCGCTGCCCGTCCCGCCAGACTGCCGCTTTGCTTCAGCAACCAGCTCCTTGAGTGCCTCGATTCCAGCATCCGTGAAGGCGGTTACGGAGACCAACTGCTCGGCGGGGACGTCCAGATCGTCGATGATCCCGAGACACCCGTCCTCTGGCTCCAGGTTCAGAGTCGCCAGTTCGTCCAGCCAATCCACCGGCTCTCGGAGCATCTTCGCGACACAGGAGATCGTATAGACAAAACTCGGTGCTGCCATCGTATTAGATCTCCTTGAATTCATGGGCATCCAGCCCTGTAATGCCGTTCTACCCCGGTTCCGGACGTCCATGTGAGCCCCAGTTTCTGTCGCGTGCCGCGGGCGGCAGGTGGGCGTGGTCTGCGTGAACATCGCCGCGGTGCCGGAACTGGGTCGACGCTGGATTTCATCTGTTATGCCGGCCAGGCCTGGTGCAGGAGACTAAAAAGCCGGTGCGCTCGTCGCGCAATGCGGAGATATCGAGTGCATGCTGCGCGCGAGTCACGGCCACGTAAAGCAGCCGAAGCTCATCCTCGTCCGGCATCGGGCGGCCGTCGGCACCGCGCAGGCGAAAATCGTTCGCCACCTTGACCCGCTTCCATTCGAGCCCCTTGGCACGGTGTACGGTTGAGATCCCATAGTCTGCGGCGCCTGCCGTCGCCGGGCGCGGCGCCAAGGCTTGCAGATAGCCAGTACCGAGTTCGTCGACGATGCGCACAACCGGCAGCAGGTCCTGACCAAATGCGCTGCGCGCAAACGCCTGCGCATCGCTCCGCCGCCGGGCGGAATGCCCGCTGGCCGGCCAGCAAGCGGTCCGCGCCGTCAGCGTATGCGAGAATCTCGGCCGGACTCATCCGGATCGCAGGTCGATGTCCCGCCTCGAGTGCCGCGGCGAACTGCCCAGATCGCCGTGACATTCTTCCGGCACAGGATTGCGTCGACCGGCGGCGCTAGCGCGGCATCTTCCATCAGGATCGAGCCGATGGTTTCCTGTTCCCGGATGGGCGTGCGCTCACCGAGCAGTGCGAGCACGCGTCCGCGTTTGATCACCGGAAGCAGCACACCTGGCGTTGCGAGAGCCAGCAGCATCCGTCACATCTCAAGAAGCTTAAGCCCGTTTTCGGCACACCATTGCCTCAGCGCGCTTTCGACAGCATCGGTTTCAAACGAATACCAGCGCTCGAGAACGCCCTCACGGTCCAGCAAATCCTTGAAACGCGCATAAGCTCCTTGCCGCCGGAATAGTCCTTCGACCTGGTCATAACGCGCAGGCAACTCCTGTGCGACAAAGCGCAAGGCGAGACGTCTTCCGAGATCGAGCTCGTTCCTGTGCGGTATCGCAAGGTAGCGATCGGAAGTTTCAAGGTCGTCAGGAATCTCCTCGTCGAGCGCGTCGCTGGAATCAGAAGTCCAATAGATCTTGCCTGTATCGAGCGAGACATACGCGTTATGCTCCGTCGGCGCCGCGTAGCTGACGAAGTCAAAGGCCAAAGAAAGATCATCGTGCTTGACTGCGACCATGGCTGCACCCAGCAGGTTGTACATGGCAGGTCGGCAAACCGGTCCGGGGATAGGGTTTGTCGCCCGTTTCGCCGCGTCTGCAACGCGACTCAAAGCTCTTCGCTCGGGTCAGCGATATCGAGCCGGAACTGCCATCCTTCCATGCTCATGAGCATTTGCCCAAGATCCTCCCATGAGACCTCCTTGCCGTCGATCACCACGAGTGGCAAGCGCCCCGCCTGCGTCTCATCCCATTCGATATGCCCGCGCACCGTACTGTCAATGATCCGGCGCTCATGCAAATCGATGTGCCTGACCGACAGCGCGCGACGCACCTTCTCAACGAGGCGCCCGAGCAACACGAACACATCTTCGTCAGCTTCGCCGATCAACTGGAACCGGTAGCCCGCGCGAAGCTCTCCCCGAAGCTCAAACGCATCCAGTGCCATCCGGTTGCCCAAAAGCCGAAGCCGGAAATGGAACTGGTGCGGCTCCCCGTGGCAGTCGATCATCCGGATGGGGTCAAGGCGGACGTTCTCGAAATCGGTGAATCCAGTGGACTCGGCAATCCTGGCATTGAAGCACAGAGTGCAGAGCAACTCATAGCGGCTATCGCCAGATCCGCAGTGTATGGTGTCCCAGGGTGGCGTCTGGTTGCCGCATTGTTCGCAACGCTCGTGTGCCATGTCGTGCCTGCCGTAACGGTTCTTCCCGCGATCGCCGGGAGGATAGATTCCGGTTGCCGTCTTCGGCAATGTACGTCGCTGTTGGCGGCAACATGCAGCCCGACGAACCCGCAATGGTGTGCACGGGAACTGGTGGAACCAATGCTGCTATTTTGACAGAGACTGGGAGCGCCTGCCGGGCTTCGGGGACGAGCAGCGCACGACTGGCGTCAAGCGTCTTCCGCCGCGTGACCGGGAAAGCGACAGGACATCCATGATCGACGCGATCGATGAGGTCACTCCCGCTTGACTTCCGTACACGAAAAAGATCCTTCGTTGCCCGCTCCATCGCGTCAGTCGCTTCCATGCAGACGCGCTACCTGTCAGGAGCTCCGAGGCTGGCACCACTTCAATCTACAATATGTAGGAATACGAAATATAATGCGATCATTTATCTTATGTCAAATTGACGCGGTCCCTTACCGGCTGACCCGGGCAGTCACATCTAACGTATCTAGCCGGCGCCAAAGCTGTCACTGCCGTTCAGTTGGCGTGACGCCGATATCGCAACTCCTTCTGGCTGCGAATAGCGACCACCAGCACAACGTCCAGCTCAGCCACAAAACGATACAGCGCAAGATAGCCATGCGCGCCATTCGAAATGACCAGCTCGCGCATCGCATCGGGGCCACTAACAGGCCGTCCAATCTGAGGACTCGTCTGAAGGATGTCTAGCGCGCGAACGATATCGTCAATGTGTTTTGCGGCGCTCGCCGCGTTGTGTTCAAACAGGAAGTCAAAGATCCGCTCAAAATCATCGCGAACTTCAGGCGCCAGAACTATTCGCGCCATCGCTTGACCTTCGGTGTTCCCGGATCGTGCCCTGCGGCCCGCTGGCCTATGTAATCACGCATGTCGGCCCACTCAATTCCGAGGCCGTTCTCCAGCATGTTTGCGAGGCGGTCGTTACCCTCAGTGAGAAATTCGCGACGCAGTTCTTCGCTGGTGACCCTCTCCGCAATCGCCTCCAGCATGAAGCTGTGGGCTGTAGTCCCCGATTCTTCAGCTAGTCTGGAGATCCGATCGCGGAGTTCCGGCGGAAGGCGGAGCGTGGTGGTAGACATAGAGGCCTCTCATGTGTCACATCTGTGCTACATCATACTCTCTCAAGTTTGCCAGTGCACGCCCTTGTCCAAACCCAAGCAGGGAACCAAAAACAGGGACATACCTAATTATGTCAAATACCGTATCCGAAGATTGCTCCGGTTTGAAAGGAGTCGTGTCGGACGGGCTGAGCCGGTATCAGTAGTTTCCGAAAAACTACTGATACCGGCTTGCCTGGTATGGAGTATTATTCTCAGTAATTTATAAAAAACTACTGAGATAACCATGGTCATCTCTGCAACTGGATCCCTCTACACCCTTCACGAGACTGCGCTACATGCGATGTACGCCGACCTCGAACGCGTCGCGCAGATACAGGATAAGGTTTTCATCGGTGCACCCGGGACCATCGTCCAGCACCGCAAAGGCGAGGCTGAGTACTACGCGCGTCAGTATCTCGATGGCGACGGCCGGCAGCGGCAGGCGTATCTCGCGGGGCCTGTCGGCTCGCCAGAGGCGGACACGCTCAAACAATCGGTGCAGAACCGTATCGACGAGGTCAAGGCTGTGATCAAGACCGTGCGCGAACTCGCCAAGCTCAACTTCGGCGTAGCCGATGCGAAGACCTATGCGACCGTTGGCGCACTGTTCAACCACGGCGTGTTTGCCGCGGGCGGCACGCTGGTCGGCTCCCACGCGTACGGCGTGATCCTGAACCGGCTCGGCATCCGCGCGGCAAGCTATCACACCGAGGACATCGACATCGCGCGACGCGAGCAGCTCGCGCTCTCCGATATTCCGGCCGGCGGACTTCTCGAAATCCTCAAGCAGACGGGCATCCGGTTTGTCGAGGTGCCAGGGCTCGACCGATCGGCGCCAGCAACGTCCTTCAAGGAGGCGGGAGCGTCGCGTTTTCATGTTGACCTGCTTGTGCCGTCGGCCGACGAGAATTTTACAATCCGGCCAGTACCCGAACTTAAGGCGCACGCCGCCGGCCTCCCCTACCTTGCCTACGTCCTTGGAACCTCGCAGAACGGCGTGCTGCTCTCGCGCCACGGTGCAGTGCCGGTACGCGTGCCAGACGCCAACCGGTTTGCCGTACACAAGCTGCTCGTCTCCCAGTTGCGCACGAACGACAACACGAAGTCTCTCAAGGATCTGCAGCAGGCTGCCGTTGTCATCGGCTTTCTCGGTGAGCATCATCCCGGCAGTATTGAAGATGCGTGCGAAGCGCTCCCGGCCAGTGCGCGCAGTCGCGTCAAGCGTGCAGTCGCGCCGCTCGAAAGGCTGCTTGAAGCGCATCCGGCAGCCCTCGACGAAGTGCGAGAGGCGCTCGCGGACTAGCGCGGTGTCGATGTCATGTCATGTCGAATCAATTAATCTTCGATTCTCTTTTATGTCTACATGAACGCCCCCGTTTGCGCCAGATGTTCGAGGTCTTGACGAATAGGATGGGCTGCAGCTGTACATCCGCCTCTTTGCAGCTTCCGCTTCGCTGCCGGCCCCTATGAAATCCGCTGACTCACGCCTCATTCAAATCGCGAGCTTGTGAAACTCAGACATAAAAGCAGGTTTCGTGAATCCCGGGTCCCGCCCGATTTGTCATTACACTCGAATGCCGCCGCAACTTTTGACGTTCCATCCCTTGAATCGAGAACCCCTTTAGCAGACCGATGAAACCATGCTGGCCTAACACTGACGTAATCCTTCCGGTAGGGCTGTTGATGTGGGAAGGAAATTCGAAGCCGCCTGCAACGAATTATTTCTCAATGTTCGCAATCAACGAGGGCGGCGGCAAGCTCGCGCAACGGTCCCCAGGCCGCCGAATGCCCGTTGGCATTGCCAGCGAGAATTGCGCGCGTGCGCTTACCGATCTTCCGCTGTACCTTTGCCACGTCGAGGCAGCCGCTCCAGTAATCAATATCGGCAAACACCGGTGCCGTGTCTGTTAGGGTGATCGCGTGCGCGACCTGATGCCACGTGTGCGACGCGCAGATAACTTCGTCGCCCGGGCCGATGCCGAGCGCACGCAGCACAATCCAGGTGCCGAACGTGCCGTCGCCACGGCCACCGCGTGGGCGCGGTCGCTCCAGCCGGCAAGGCAGCCTCAAACGAATCGAGCATTGGTCCATCGCTCCAAGGCGAACATTGCAGTACTGCATGGACGAGTTCGCTCTCTCGCGCCCCGCAGGCTGGCTCGCTAAGTGTGATTTGGTCAGTCGCCATCGCAGGCTTCCTCCTCGGCCACGATGAGCATATCGGCCTCACTTGCCTGTGCCGTCACAGACACGCAAAACCCTGTCGACGTCGCGAGATAGACGCGGCGGCCACGAAACTCGAGAACCGGCTTTTCATTGCGCAGTTCGACCGCGCCGATCCGCATGACACGCACGTCGGGATAGCGCTTTCGCCAACTTGCCGCGGCATCCAGCAGCGTCGGTTCGTTGAGAATCAACTGGGCTATCACACAAATCTGATTTGCTGTGAGCGCCATGTCAGTCGTGCCCGCCCGCCACGCGCCACGCTTCTACAGTGACCGGAAGCGTAGTGTCGGCAGCCATCTCTGGCACCTGGAACCGCCAGCCGATTGAGAGCATAATGAGCCCGCTCCACGTCTGCGCCTGAGCGATGCAGACGATCGGCTCATCCAGATCCTTCTTCGTCACGTAGGCGCCGAGAATGCCTTTTCTGTCCTTTCGAATTATGAGTTTCACGTTGAGACCTCCTGGGTTGGTTGCAAAAATTTGCGCCGCAGGTACGTGCATCGCTTCGAACTAGCGGCGCGAGCAAAAGGCGCCGGCCCGCCGGGCGACGAACGTCCAGCGACGAACACATGGACTTTCATAGGCAGAACTCGTCTTTCTCGAGCAATGGTCGCAGCGCGGCAGCATCAATTTCGTCCTCAGTGCAGCCGACGCCTGCCCATCAAACTCGACGAGGTACACCGGTTCGCCCGGTCTCGATCACACGCCCCACATTGGCGATCCCGCCGAGCGCGCCGGCCCTCACAAGACGCTCGCATTCGCCCCGTCCGGGATAGCCACCGTCGTTGCAAACGTCGTGCAGTGGCACCACGCGCATTCTCCATGGAGCGCGCTCACCCAACCGCGCGAGCACGTCTTGCGAACGGTGGTCGAGCGTACATAGTTCCTTCGCGCGCATGCCGACGCAATGATCGCGTTCGACAAAGTGAACCGCATAGATGTAGAACCGCTGCAGGAACGTGTCGATTCCGGTGACGTAGCCCACGTCGCCTTTGCTCAAGAGCAGCTCACCCATGGCCTTACCGGTGTACGTACCGTCGTTGCTGATCGGGAGCGGGCGATCATCCGCACGGCACTGCCGGCAATGGCGCGTCAAGTTCGCGCCGCCCTTGCAGGCGTCATGCCCGGCCTTCAGCTCGCGCGCAGTGGGGCCGCGCTGGCCGTGCAGGCCGAAATACGTGCCATGCTCTGGGTCTGAGATCATCGGCATGATGTTGTGCAGGAACGCGCCTCGCCTCTTTACCTCGCGATTTACCTCGATCAGGAGTTCGTCGTTGATGCCCGGGATCAACACCGAGTTGATCTTCGTCAGTACACCACGCGCAGTCAGTATCTCCAGCCCCTCCATGTGCCGCGCGTGAAGGAAGCGCGCGGCCTCCTTGCCCGTGATTCGTCGGTGGTCCCAGAAAATCCACGGATAGATCTTTTCGCCGACGACGGGATCGACCATGTTGATGGTGATTGTCACGCAAACAATGCTGTTTTTGCAGATCTCGTCGACAAAGTCCGGCAACGCGATACCATTCGTTGACAGGCATAGCTTAACGTCCGGAGCGCGCTCGCGAAGCATACGGAACGTGTCGAACGTTTTCTTCGGATTGGCTAGCGAGTCCCCGGGACCCGCAATGCCGAGCACGGTCAACTGCGGAATCCGGGCCGCGACGGTCGTCACCTTTTTCACGGCTGCTCCGGCGCCCGTTTCTCCGACACGACGCCTGGCCGCGACTCGTTCGAACAGTCATACTTGCGGCTCCAGTAGTTGCATTGGATTTTGCAGGCGGGTGCCACCGCTACGTGCATGCGCGCATAATCGCGATGCGCTTCTTCCGAATAACCTGGGTGATTACTGATCTTTTCCCATACTTCTGCCGACATGCTCTCGGGCGCGTCGGACGGACCGCAGCTCGATTTGCCTGTGCCGCCGTATGAATCACAGCCGCCGCCCCGGACAGATGCGTCTACGGTCGACACCAAGGGCAGTGCCTGCCGAACGCCGATATAGGCAGTCGAGGGCGGCGTGCTGGCGTTCGCGCAGTCTTGCATGATATCTCCCTGCAACCAAAAGTGGCGGCGCAATACGCAATAGCGAGATCCATGCCACTCACTCGAGCTCCGCTAATGCGCGAGTCCCGCGATATCCGATAAGTTCTGTTGTCGTGCGTCGGCCCCCAAGCCCGACAACCACGCCCTATGCGTCGCTGTTACAACAAAAGTCACGCGCTCCACGTTTCATGTCCAAATTTTTTTGTTTAACTGATTATCGCGAGTGTGCGTCAAGCGAACATGTGCGACATTCTGTCCGCCAGCGGATGGAACCGATCGAGCCGCCTCCAGCGCGGCCGCATTGTCCGGAACGGGACATTCGCGACACGAACAATCGGACGATGCACCGCCATAACCCGACATTGTGCCGGTCAACATCCCGCAAATTGTGCTCCGACTGTAGATGCTCGCTTGGCACAACGTCCCGTGTAAGCGGGGTTTGAGGGACAGCCGTTATGGATATCGCGTTCATTAACTTTGGCAGTGGATGCAATGCGCGGAATGGATGAGATGCAGGAACCCCTGTTTACGACGGTCAAGCTGGAGGATTTCGTCCGGCGGATCACTCGCTGCGACCGGTCCGGCTGCTGGTGAATGACGCGTTGAGACGGCTCAACGGGCTGTTTAACGTCATCTATGCCGACACCGGCCGGGCTTCGATTGCACCCGAGAAGCTGCTGAGGGCGTTGCTGCTGCAGGTGTTCTACTCGTGCGTAGCGAACGCATGGTGATGGAACAGATGCGCTACAACCTGCTGTTCCGCTGGTTCGTCGGACTGGCGATCGAGGACGACGCGTGGGACCACTCGGTGTTCTCGAAGAACCGCGACCGGTTGCTGGAGCATGAAGTCGTGGAAGCGCTCTTTACTGAAGTCATGGGGCCTGTCCGACAAAACGGGGTCTCCTGTCGAGAGAGGCATTTCTCGGTGGTCGGTACGCTGATTCAGACATGGGGGATTGCAAATGCACAGGCAGTGGACATCATCTTCGCCGGCAAGCAGACCATCGATGGCGACACTGCCCAGGTCGGCCCCGCTATCGCGATGCGATTGGGCGTCCAGTTGCTCACGTATGTATCCCGGATCGTCGAGACTGACCTCGACGCGCGCACGATCGTAGTCGAGCGCCGCGCCGAAGGCGGTGTGCAAGTATTGAAAAACCGCACTGCCCTGTCTCGTGACGATGCTCGAGAATACGAACGAGCTGCGCTTCGCGACACTGCCCGCGATGATCCCACGCGGCTGGGATTCCCGGTGCGCAAATGGAATCGCGAGCAGGCCGGCATTGAGGG
The DNA here is from genome assembly GCF_004366535.1 of Paraburkholderia sp. BL6665CI2N2. Classification (NCBI taxonomy): domain Bacteria; kingdom Pseudomonadati; phylum Pseudomonadota; class Betaproteobacteria; order Burkholderiales; family Burkholderiaceae; genus Paraburkholderia; species Paraburkholderia sp. BL6665CI2N2. The sequence goes on along the minus strand of NZ_SORC01000002.1, from coordinate 4,760 downwards.
ACGTGAGCAAGATCGGGCTGAAAGGTTCACCTACCGTGGTCAGCAAAGTGTTCGCGCCGACGCCGCGCGACGAAAAGGCCGAGATGCTCGAATTGGACGCGTCCAGTCTGCGCGACGTGTCGCTGAAACTCGTGCACAAGATATTTGCTCGCCATCCGACATTGGAGGCGGACCTGTTGGATGAAGAGGGCCTCATGAAACTCGGCCCGCTGCCTCTGAAATAGAAGCCGTCCGCGCCGGTCAAACGGGCCGCGGTCGTAACCTCGATCTGCCCGAACATCTGAAAGCCTACCAGGGTGTTCTGAGGTTCTTTCTCGAGCACGACCACGGCCACGTGCATAGCGTGTTCGTGGGGAGCTGCTCGGTGAGGCGCGGCAAAGCCCGCCGACCAAAGTCGGCAGTCGTGTCGCTGTGGCCGTTGCTCGGCTTGGTTACCGACGAGCACGCTTGAGCAGTTTGCCAGTGAGGCGTTCAGTTTCGGCGCGGGACAAAGCCGTTATTGTGATTCACGACCCTGTGTCGCTCGGCATATCGCCACAAACCGTTCACGAAGTGGCTGACGCGACTCTGGTCAAACAAGTACCGCCCCGAGATTCTGCTGCTCGGTTGCAACCCTCAATGGGCCGGGATTCTCGCCGCGATCTGTCGCAACACGACGCTCTTGAGGGGCCTCCACCCGCCGGACTGCACTGAGTTTGAACATTGACCCGGCCTCGCGCGCACTGCGGCCACACGGCCGCCTTTCGGCGGCTCGCTGCTCTATGCGATCATGACGCTCGCATACCGCCCGCAGGTGGCGGCGGTGCGCCCACGAGTGATGGTGATGCCGCAGGCGCAAGACGGGTTTGCGGGCGGCGAGAACGTAACGTTGCCAACGACGAAGGCGATTGGGAACTGCATCTTCGGCACGAAACTATGGGTTCTTTACGACCATCTGGGACACTATTTCGCACGAGTTACTGGCCGAAAAAGGATGATGCCGGAAGTTGGCCTCCGCGACCAGCCCGAACCGCTCAAACGTGCGCGACTACTTCATTTTTCCGTTTGATCAACACCGCTGGCGCAGAGCTAAAGTCGGAAATGGTGTACGGGGAGTAAAGTAGAAAGAGCTGGTTATACGCTGGAGCAAATCGCATCACGCGTCCGGTGTGCTCCCACTCCATGCGTGCGCAGCTTCGTCAGGTCGACATTACAGAGACAGGCTGCCCTCAGGTTCGGCGCGCTAATTGACCTCAGCGACACGTGTGGAGTTGCACCATCAATTCGGCATGGCCTTATATGATGTGAGGGCAATTGACAGAGCGATCAGTAGTCTCTGCAAGGGGCGACTTCATGCCTGATGTCCGCGAGTTGACTCAAAGTTCATCCTGTCGAAATCACACTTCGCGGGTTGTTTCACGTTAGAGCGTGTTAGGAACTTTGAAGTACTGGCACGGCATGGACGAGCATGAGCATTGGGAAGAACGACGAAATGAAGCCCGGCGAGAGTTTCGGGTAGCCGCTCATAGTCACGTGCGAGACGGCGGAAGCGGTTGAGCCAGCCAAAGCTGGCACTCGACCACCCATCGCCGGGGGCAGCAGTACAAAAGACTTTTTTTCGTCTCTCGAGTTGATCGAGGGTGTAAAAAGTTTTGTGTAAACGGTCATTTGGGCAGGAGACTGCCAGCAAAGGAGCATAATGACCGTAGCGAAACGCAATAAAAGAGAGAAACCCGATGCTGAACTCTGTCAAGCTGGCAGACAGGCCTGCTGGCGAATTACCAGAAGCCGGAAAGACCTGATAGGCAGAACGGCCTGCTCAAGCAGCTTACCAAGATGCTGGTGGAGCGGTGCGTTAGAGACGGAGATGTCCGAACACCTGGGCCATGCAAAAGCGAAACGGTGACCAATGCCACGGGCAACACCCGTAATGGCCATAGCGCCAAGACGCTGCAGGGGGAGTTTGGCGAGTTGCCGCTCAATATCCCGCGCGACCGTCAGGGGGCGTTTCGAGCCGAAGCTGGTGGAGCGCCATCAGAACGCGCTGACGGGCTTCGATGACAAAGATCATTTCGCTGTATGCGCGGTGGCCTGAGCGTGCGCGAGATCCAGGGGGCACCTGGAAGAAAATGTACGGCAACGGAGGTGTCTCGCCGACGCTGGTCTCGGCGGTCACCGACGCCGTCAGTGATGAGGTGAAGGTCTGGGCAGGGCCCGTGCGCTCGACGTGCTTTATCCCGATTGTCTATCTCGGACGCATTCACGTCAAAGCGCGCGACAGCGGCGCGGTGCGGACCAAGGCGGTGTACCTGGGCCATCGGCGTGAACATGGCCGGCCACAAGAAGGTCCTGGGCCTGTGGATCGCCCAGACCGGGGGGGCCAAGTTCTGGCTGCAGGGTGGTCACTGAGCTGAAGGACGCCGCGGCGTGCAGGACATCTTTATCGCCTGCGTCGACGGGCTTAAAAGGCTTCCTGAAGCCATCGAGCGGTCTACCCAAAAGCGGCCGGTGCAACTGTGCATCGTGCATATGGTGCGCAACAGTCTGAACTTCGTGCCGTGGAAAATGCAGCAGGAAGTCGCGCCGACCTGAAGACGATTTACACTTCATCGACCCCTCGAACTGGCCGAACCAGGATGCTTGGGCGCCCTTCGAGGCAGGTGGGACAAGGTAACTATCCGTCCATCGGACAGAGCCTGGCGACGGCAACTGGGCACGTGTTTGTGAATTCCGTTTCTTCGATTACCCACCGGAGATCAGGAAGGTGATTTACACCACGAATGCCATAGAATCGATCAACATGAGCCCTGCGCAAGGTGATCAAGACCCGCAGCTTCGTTCCCGACCCGATGAGGCCGTCACCAGCTGTTTTACCTGCCCTGAACAACATCAGCAAGAAGTGGACGATGCCGATCCGCGACTGGAAGGCCGCACTGAACCGCTTCACGATCCAGTTCGAAGAGGCGGGCTGGTGCCGGGATTAAACCATCAACCCGTTTACACAAAAATTCCGGACACCCCCGTTTGATCACCTGCCAGTTCAATGTCTTCGGTCCCAGTGCTTGCCTGCGCTGGACTATCTTTACTCCGGTGTATCCCTTGTCGCGCCTAAGGACCACCTTAAACCGTGCGGCCTCGTTACCGTGCTGGACCTGGCGCGCAAGCTCTGCTACCTCCGCGCCTTCCTGTTCATTGGCTGGTGTCACGTGTACCGCCAGCAACTGTCGCATTATGTCCACCGCAATGTGTACCTTGCTGCGGCGTTTGCGCTTATAACCGTCATAGCCCGCACGCGGGCCGCTCTCGCAGGTCGACTGTATCGTGCGCCCATCGAGAATGACCGCACTGGGCTGTCCCCGACGGCTAGGGCCAGGCGTATCAGCGAGCGCAGGTCGCTCACCATGCTCTCGAAGCAGCCGGCCTGCAACCAACGTTGAGTTTGCTGATACACCAGTTCCCACGGTGGAAAATCATTGGGCAGCATCCTCCACGGCGCGCCGGCACGAGCCATCCAGCGCAATGCGTCAAACATGTCGCGCAGCTCGTATTTGCGCTGGGGCGCCTCGACGTCCATCAACGTCAGATACGGTGCCGCGAAACTCCATTCTTCGTCCGACACATCAGTTGGATACCCTTTGCGGTCTGCCTTTTTCATTCCTCTAGGATACCAGGTCGCGCTCAAAGTTCCTAACACGCTCTTCTATGGGGAACTGAAAGTCAAGCCCGGTTCACGATCAACATTCTGTTATGCGATGTAAGCCTCCTTGTTCGGTCTCTACCGCCAGCCTGCGCGATCACTTACCATGACCAGACGCAGGCTGGCGCTAAAGACCGGTGCGTGAAGGACGGTACCGACGCTCATCGCGTAAGCCTTGTTGCAGCCTGGCATGTCAATGTCATTCAGGTCAGGGTATCTGTTGGCCGGTCAGTGCCGGGTCGACCTTCTATCCGTGCCGACCTGACAGGCCGGTCACCTCATGCCGCGTGCGCGAAGCGCTGGAGCTACCCTGTTACCGACGGCGCCCCATCTAGGGAAACGGCCTCCCGCAGTGGGTAGCCCGAGCGTGTTTCGGGCGCGTTGACCTTTAGATGCTGTTGCTGCATCCGACGTCATTCAATCATTCAGGCCCTCACGGTGTTGACGTCGCGCGGCTTGAGTATCGCGCCAACGGGGATCTCGCCGTACTCGAGATAACGCCACAGGGCGATCGCCAGACGGCGTGCGAGCGCGACGATACCGATGCGCCGCATCCGCTTGCCGGTACCGGAGATGCTGACCCAGGCACACGTGGGCGCCGACGCTGAAAGCGAGATGCCGGTTCGGTTTGCGGTCGAAATTGAATGCGAACGGCTCAGGGGAGACTTGCTCGTCACGATTTGCCGAGCCATAGCGGAGCATCAGCCAATCGCCCTTGCGGATTGTCCGACCCCGGACGTTGGTGTCGGCAGTCGCTGTGCGCATGAAATGACGCACCGGCGATGCGTAGCGAAGGGTTTCATCGAAACTGCGGAATCAGCGAACGATCCGCCTGTAGTCGCGGCAATAGCTCAGGGAAGCGGTTCAACGCCCACATCGCGACCGATATGGACGACGAAACCGTATCATGTCCTGCTGCGGCGATGATCACGTAATAGCTGCCCCGGTCTCTATGCATAATTACGCCGGCGTCAGCACGGCGCCGGAACCACGCCATTGATGGTTCGAGTTCGTCGTCGCAATTTACTTGCGCTTTGTGGCGGGCTCGAATGCCATGCTGCGCCGTCAGCTTGCGAACCAGCTC